>JAJZTH010000061.1 GCA_021849075.1 Pseudomonadota bacterium
CAGAGCGATCCCATGAGGCAACATGGCGCCGCATCGGAACACTCCTCGATGCCTTCACCCCCAGCGAATGCCAAAACTATCTTCGCAACGCCGGGTATGGCGCAACCTAATGTCATCCCGCTCTAGCTCCGCAAGTCGATTGAGGTTGCGATGGCAATTGCTAACATGGTGTTATGAGTGACCAAGCCCCTCGCACGATCCAGATAGCCGCCGCCTTAATCAACGATGATGCGGGGCGTTTGCTGTTGGTCCGTAAGGCCGGAACCGAGTGGTTCATGCAAGCAGGCGGCAAGATCGAGAACGGTGAGAGTCCTTTGAGCGCACTCCGTCGTGAACTAAGCGAGGAGATCGGGCTGACGCTGGCCAATGGCGATGCGCGCTACCTTGGTCGCTATTCCGCGCCCGCTGCCAACGAACCCGACCATGTTGTCGAAGCCGATGTCTTCCATGTGCGGATACGCCATGATCCCATTACGCGGTCAGAAATTGAGGAAGCCGTATGGGTCGATCACGTCGCCGCAACGGCCCTGCCCTTAGCTCCCTTGACTCGTGACCATATCTTGCCGCTGTCCCGAACACTCTGATGCCGGGCATCCCATCATTGCGACAGGATACAGTGTTCGACAATCAGGTGCTTCCCGCCACCATCTGCTTCTGAACGTCAGGGCAATTCCGCGAGACAGGTTGCCAGTGGCTCATCGGCTGAAATTGGAGAACATGCTCCCTGCCTCATAAGCGGCAAAGCAAATCTTGTAGGACCAGCATCGCCGCAATGGTTGCCAGATGGTTGCTGGCATCGTTAAAGCCCGTCGCCATGACGGCTCCCCTCCCGCCCCGGCACCCGCTGCGTTTTCCCAATTTCCGCGCCTATCTGATCGGGCGTTTCTGCGCCACGCTGGCGCAGTACAGCATGATGATCCTGCTGGCCTGGCAAGCCTATAATGTCGCGCGGGAGACGATGAGCACGGGGGAGGCCGCAGCGCAGCTGGGCCTGATCGGGCTGGCGCAGTTCCTGCCGCTTTTCTTCCTGACGCCCGTCACCGGATGGGTGGCGGACCATTATGACCGGCGGATCATCACCCGGCTGACGCTGGCGATGCTGATGGTCGCCGCCGCGACCCTGGCCTTCGCCACCTATGAAGGCTGGGTCAGCCTGCCGCTGATCTTCGGCATTGCGGTGGTGGTGGGCATCGCCCGCGCCTTCAACGGTCCCGCCTATGGCGCACTGGCCCCCAATCTGGTGCCGCCCGCCGTGCTGCCCAATGCCATCGCCCTGTCCTCCGTCGCCTGGCAGACCGGCGACATATTGGGCAAGGCGGTGGGCGGATATGCCTATGCCATCGAACCATGGGCCGCCTATGCGCTGTCGGCGACGCTGTTTGGCATCGGTCTCATCTCCATGATGATGATCGGCCCGGTGCCGCAGCCGCCGCGCGAAGTGGGCCGGCACCCGGTTCGCCAGATGATCGACGGCGTCACTTACCTCAAGAGCAACCGGCTGGTGCTGGCGACGATCACGCTGGACCTGTTCGCCGTGCTGCTGGCCGGCGCGACCGCGCTGCTGCCGGTCTATGCCCGCGACATTTTGCATGTCGGGTCGGCCGGCTATGGCCATCTGGCGATCGCGCCGGGCATTGGCGCGGCCGTCACGGCGCTGTGGTTCTCCTTCCGCCCGATGAAGAGCGAGGTGGGGCTGAAGATGCTGGCATCGGTGATCCTGTTCGGCCTTGCCACCATTGCCTTTGGTTGCACCGCCTTTCTGCCGCGCGACATCGCCGTGGAGGCCGGCGTCGCCGCGCTGGTGGTGCTGGGCGGGGCGGACATGGTGTCGGTGTTCGTGCGCCAGTCGCTGGTGCAGATACACACCCCCGATGCGATGCGCGGGCGCGTGTCGAGCCTGTCGCAACTGACCATTTCCGCCTCCAACGAATTGGGCGAGGCGGAATCGGGCTTCCTCGCTGCGCTGGTCGGGCCGGTCGCGGCCGTGATCGGCGGCGGCGTGGGCGCCATCATCATCACCCTCATTTGGGCGCGACTCTTTCCCGAATTGCGCCTAGCACGTAGCTTCGATCCACCCGACAGCGGGCGAGCGGACAGCAAAATGGAGAAGGCCCTATGAAAGCTGCCACTATTCTGGAAACCATCGGCAATACGCCGCATATCCGCGTCAACCGGCTGTTCGGAGACGCAGAAGTGTGGATCAAGTCGGAACGCTCCAACCCCGGCGGGTCGATCAAGGACCGCATTGCGCTGGCCATGATCGAGGCGGCCGAGGCGTCGGGCGAATTGCAGCCGGGCGGCACCATCATAGAGCCGACGTCGGGCAATACCGGCGTGGGGCTGGCCATGGTCGCGGCCGTAAAAGGCTACAAGCTGATTCTGGTCATGCCCGAAAGCATGTCGGTCGAGCGCCGCCGGCTGATGCTGGCCTATGGCGCGAGCTTCGACCTGACGCCGCGCGAAAAGGGCATGAAGGGCGCGATCGAGCGCGCACTGGAACTGGTGAGCCAGACGCCGGGCAGCTGGATGCCGCAACAGTTCGAAAACCCGGCCAATATCGACGTGCATGTCCGCACCACCGCGCAGGAAATCCTGGCCGACTTCGCCGACGCGCCGATCGACGCGCTGGTGACGGGCGTGGGCACCGGCGGCCACATCACCGGCACGGCCGAGGTGCTGAAGAAGGCATGGCCTTCGCTGAAAGTCTATGCGGTCGAGCCGACCATTTCCCCGGTCATCAGCGGCGGCCAGCCCGGCCCGCATCCCATTCAGGGCATCGGCGCGGGCTTCATCCCCGCGAACCTGCACACCCAGTTGCTGGACGGCGTCATTCAGGTCGATCCGGCGGACGCCAAGGATTATGCCCGCCGCGCCGCGACGCAGGAAGGCTTGCTGGTCGGCATATCCTCCGGCGCGACGCTGGCCGCGATCGCGCAGAAGCTGAAGGAACTGCCGGCGGGCAGCCGGGTTCTGGGCTTCAACTATGATACTGGCGAACGCTATCTGTCGGTGCCGGACTTCCTGCCGGAATAAGCGCGTCGCAGAAGAGCAGGCATGACCGACATATCCACATCCTCCCGGCTCCATGCGATCGCCATGGGGCTGGTCTGGGCCTTGCTGTTCGTCGGCCTGCCTTTTTGCGTGGCGGGATGGGAAAGCCGGCATCGGCCTGCGGATGCCGTGCCAGCGGCGGTTGCAGCGGCGCGGATCAGGCGGCCGGCGACCCCACCCCCGCCGGTCGAACCGGTGCAGGTCTATGCGCTGGAGCGGGATCAGGCGGTGGCGCTGAACGCCGCCATCCCCTTTTCGCGCGATCCCAATCCGGCCGCCCGCCCCTTCCTCTTTTCCGGTACTGAAACCGATCTGGCCCGCGCGACCGACTGTCTGGCGGCGGCGGAACTTTATGAAGCGGGCGACGATGCCGTGGGCGAGCAGGCGGTGGCGCAGGTGGTGCTGAACCGGGTGCGCCACCCCGCCTTCCCCAAGAGCGTGTGCGGCGTGGTGTTTCAGGGGCAGGAGCGCACGACCGGGTGCCAGTTCACCTTCGCCTGTGACGGCGCATTGGCGCGCACGCCAGGACCGGCCGCCTGGGAACGGGCGCGGCAGATTGCGCGTGGGGCGCTGGCGGGGCAGGTCTATCCGCCGGTGGGATATGCCACCCATTATCATACCGACTGGGTCGTCCCCTATTGGAGCGACAGCCTGGACAAGATTACGGCGGTGGGCACGCACCTGTTCTTCCGCTGGCGCGGATGGTGGGGGACGCCGCCGGCCTTTCGCAAGAATGGCAGCGTGGGCGAGCCGCTGATCGAACGCATCGCCCGTTTCTCGATCGCGCATCAGGCGCCGACGCTGGCGCTGCCGGGTGCCGGCACTCCCATAGGCGACAGCGCGGAGGCGATCGCCGCGCAGGCCCGCCGCGCCATCGGCCTGGATCAGATCGGCAAGGTCGTGGCGGGCGTGCGCCTGATCGCGCTGGCCGACACGCGCAGCTTCGTGGTCGAGCTGCCGCGCGGGAGCAAGGCGGACAGCTGGCCCGAAAGCGCCCGCACCTTTTGCGCGGGACGACCGCAATGCCGGATCATGGCCTGGGTAGCCGCCGACGCGCCGAGGGAGTTGCCGCTGACGCTGGCCAATCTGGCGGCGATGCGCTTTTCCTATATCCACGATATTCAGAGCGGGTTGCAACGCGCCTTGTGGAATTGCGCGATCACGCCGCGCGCAGCGAAAGGCGAATGCATGCGTCAGCGCGTGCCGGTGGCGGCGGCCACGGACAGCGCCGATGGCGGACTGGCCGGGGTCAGGCGCAAGGAGCGGTTCGAAACGGTGACGATCAGCCCGCCCAGCAATGCGGCGACCAATCCCTGACGTGAGCCGATCTCCCAGCGTCCATCGAGGCAGGTCGGCGCAGCGAGGATTGTTCCGACGCCCCTTCACAAATCCAACAAGGGGGCCTATATGCGACTTCGAAATCCGGTCCCGAAAGCGTCCTGTGCGCTGGAAAGATCGGCCTTGGATTTCTGCCGGGTTCCGGGCCGCGTTGCGCACGGTTACGGGTAGAATGGGCGGAAATGCAGGGATCACAAGACGCTGACAGTGCGGATCGGACAGCCCCGGCCCGCACTTTTTTGCGTGGCGGCGAAAGGGCGAATCACCCCCTTTTTCCGTCAGGCCAGGCTGAATTTTCGCCGGGATGCGAAAAAATACGACGAATGAAGGCAAGGACAACGCATGGCGACCAAGGCTCTCCCAACGATCAACACCGGCGCTAAGAAGCGCATCCGCAAGGTGTTCGGCGACATCCACGAAGTGGTGCAGATGCCGAACCTGATCGAAGTACAAAGGGAGAGCTACGAACAGTTCCTGCGCTCCGACCCGTCGATCGGCTATGTGTCGGGCCTGGAAAAGACGCTGCGCAGCGTTTTCCCGATCCGCGATTTCGCCGGCACGGCCGAAATGGACTTCGTCCATTATGAGCTGGAAGACCCCAAGTACGACGTGGAAGAATGTCGCCAGCGCGGCATCACCTATGCGGCGCCGATGCGCGTTACGCTGCGCCTGATCGTGTTCGAAGTCGATGCCGACACCGAAACCCGTTCGGTCCTGGATATCAAGGAACAGGACGTTTACATGGGCGACATGCCGCTCATGACGTCGAACGGCACCTTCATCGTCAACGGCACCGAGCGCGTCATCGTGTCGCAGATGCACCGTTCGCCGGGCGTGCTGTTCGACCATGACCGTGGCAAGACCCACTCGTCGGGCAAATATCTCTTCGCCGCGCGCGTCATCCCCTATCGTGGTAGCTGGCTCGACTTCGAATTCGACGCCAAGGACATCGTCAACGTCCGTATCGACCGCAAGCGCAAGCTGCCGGTCACGGCGCTGCTCTATGCGCTGGGCCTGACCGCCGAAGAAATCCTCGGCCAGTTCTATAACAAGGTGGTCTTCGTCCGTGGTGAAGGCGGCTGGCAGATTCCGTACACCGCCGAAGCATGGCGCGGCCTGAAGCCCGCCTTCGACATCGTCGACGCCAAGTCGGGCGAAGTCGTGTTCGCGGCCGGCCACAAGATTTCGCCCCGCGCCGCCAACAAGGCGGAAAAGGACGGGCTGGAAACGCTCCTGATCCCGACCGAGGAAGTCTATGGCCGTTACAGCGCCTATGACCTGATCAACGAGAAGACCGGCGAAATCTATATCGAGGCTGGCGACGAAGTGTCGCCGGAGAATCTGGAAAAGCTGGACAAGGTCGGCATCGACCGTCTGGAACTGCTGGATATCGACCATGTGTCGACCGGTCCGTGGATCCGCAATACGCTCAAGGCCGACAAGGCCGAAGAGCGCGACCAGGCCCTGAGCGATATCTATCGCGTCATGCGCCCCGGCGAACCGCCGACGAAGGAAACCGCCGAAGCTCTGTTCGCCGGCCTGTTCTTCGACCCCGAACGCTATGACCTGTCGGCCGTCGGCCGCGTCAAGATGAACATGCGTCTGGAACTGGACGCAGAGGACACCGTCACGACGCTGCGCGTCGAGGACATCCTGGCCGTGGTCAAGGAACTGGTGAACCTGAAGGACGGCAAGGGCGAAATCGACGATATCGATAACCTGGGCAACCGTCGCGTCCGCTCGGTCGGCGAACTGCTGGAAAACCAGTATCGCGTCGGCCTGCTGCGCATGGAACGCGCCGTCAAGGAACGCATGTCGTCCGTCGATGTGTCGACCGTGATGCCGAACGACCTGATCAACGCAAAGCCTGCCGTGGCGGCCGTGCGTGAATTCTTCGGCTCGTCGCAGCTGTCGCAGTTCATGGACCAGACCAACCCGCTGTCGGAAGTCACCCATAAGCGCCGCGTGTCGGCGCTTGGGCCGGGCGGTCTGACCCGTGAGCGTGCCGGCTTCGAAGTCCGCGACGTTCACCCGACCCATTATGGCCGTATCTGCCCGATCGAAACGCCCGAAGGCCCGAACATCGGTCTGATCAACTCGCTGGCCACCTTCAGCCGCGTCAACAAATATGGCTTCATCGAGACGCCGTATCGCAAGGTGATCGACGGCAAGGTGACGAACGAAGTCGTCTATCTGTCGGCGATGGAAGAAGCCAAGCACACGATCGCGCAGGCCAACGCCGAGCTGACCGCCGAAGGCACGCTGGCCGAAGACCTGATCTCCGCACGTGAAGCCGGCGAATTCCTGATGGCGCCGCGCGACCACATCACCCTGATGGACGTCAGCCCCAAGCAGCTGGTGTCGGTCGCGGCCTCGCTCATTCCCTTCCTGGAAAATGACGACGCCAACCGCGCGCTGATGGGATCGAACATGCAGCGTCAGGCGGTGCC
>JAJZTH010000008.1 GCA_021849075.1 Pseudomonadota bacterium
CGGCGTTCAGGATCGACTGAACGGTGATGTCGAACGTGGCGGGCTTGCCGGCCAGGTGAGCGGCCCCATATTCCTCGGGGAAGGTGACTTCGATGGTCTTCTCGTCGCCCTTCTTGACGCCGGTCAGCTGCTCTTCGAAGCCGGGGATGAACTGGCCGGCGCCGATCTTCAGCTTCACGCCTTCGGCCGAACCGCCTTCAAAAGCTTCGCCATCGACCTTGCCGACGAAGTCGATGGTCAGCGTATCGCCGTCTACCGCAGCATGATCGGCATCATATTCTTCCAGAGCGCCCTGCTGGCTGGCGATGCGGCCGGCGGCCTCTTCAACCTGCGCGTCGGCGACTTCGGCGGTCAGGCGCTCCAGCTTCAGGTCATCAACGCTGGGGGCGGCGATTTCAGGCAGCACTTCCAGCGCGACCTTGATTTCGGCGTCCTTGCCGAATTCGAAATTCTCGTCCAGCTCGACCGAAGGCTGCATCGCGGGACGCAGCTTCTGGTCGGCGATCAGCTTCTGAATGCTGTCCTGGATCGAATTGTTGAGCGCGTCGCGCTGCAGCGATTCGCCGTGCATCTTCTTCACGAGGTTGGCGGGCACCTTGCCGGGGCGGAAGCCGGGCATGCGGACCTGCGGTGCGATCGCAGCCACTTCCTTTTCCACGCGGGCGTCGATGTCCTTCGACGTGATGGTCACGGTGTAGGCGCGCTTCAGGCCCTCGTTCAACGTCTCGACAGTCTGCATCTCTTCTCTCAAACGCTTTCTTCAGCTGAATTTCGGTGGCTTGGCCGCAGGCGGCTTTCTGGTGCGGGCGAAGGGACTCGAACCCCCACATCTTACGATACCAGAACCTAAATCTGGCGCGTCTACCAGTTTCGCCACGCCCGCATCGGTCGCCGGTCGGCGCGGCATAGAGAAAAGCGCGGAAAGAGGCAAGGGATAGTGAGAACAGGCGTGGAACCGGTTCTGTCGGCCAAGCGTAGGCCCCGTATAAGACAGTGGAGAGACATGATGGCCACCCGCCCCGACGAAGCCCCCATCCCCGCGCCCGACGGCGTTCCCGCCCCCGACAGAATCACGCCGCAGGCGCCCGATGAGGCCCCCGCCCCCGACAATCCGGTGGAAACGCCGATGACGCAGCCTGACGAAATCACGCCGGTCGGACCGGATTATGACCAGCCCGACAGCGCACCGGCGGAATTGCCGCCGCCCGATTGACCTATTCGGAAAGGCGTTCAGCACCCGATCGAGCAACGAACCATGCGTCGACTGTGGCTTATCCACAATAATTTTGCCTGTAGCGGGAACTTTCTGGTTGATCGCTAAAATTCTGCCCATGGACCGGCTGGACAGGCCCCTGCATCCATGATTGAACTATGACAGATAAAAGAAATCGGGAGAGGCGCGGCTGACAAAAAAGGGGGTCAACGTGCTACGGGTTCGCGCTAAAATGGAATGGTTCAAGACGGTGATCCTGCCACAGGAAGCCGCCCTGCGTGGCCGCCTGCGCCGCATCCTGCCGACCACCCATGAACTGGACGACATGGTCGCCGAAGTCATGGCCCGCGCCTATGCCACGGAAAATTGGGAAAATGTGACGACGGGCCGCGCCTATCTGTTCACCATTGCCCGCAACCTCGTGATCGACACCGCGCGCCGGAACAAGGTGGTCAGCTTTGAAACGATCGCTGATCTGGAACTGCTGGGCGGCGAAAACAATATCGAGGCCCAGCTTCATGCCCGCGAAGCGCTGCGTCAGGTGGAGACGATCGTCGAGTCGCTGCCCACGCAATGCCGCCGCGTTTTCATTCTTCGGCGCATTCACGAAAAATCGATGCTGGAAATAGCGGAGGAAATGTCTCTGTCCGTTTCTACTGTTGAAAAACATCTGGCCAAAGCAATCGCAATAGTTATGCGAGCCTGGGCGGAACGTGAGGAAACGGACTTCGAGCGTGCGGGCGTCGGAACCAGGTTCAAGCTGCGGGAACAGGGACGCGATAGAAGCGGAAGCCGCGCGCCTGCTGGCCAGGCTTAACAGCGGCGTCAGTCCCGAAGAAGAATCCGACATATGCGACTGGATAGAGGCTGATCCCAGCCACGCCGTCGCCTTTGCCCGCGCCGAATCGGCATGGGAGGCTGCCGAACGGCTGAAGAGCGCGGCAGCAGAGATCACCCTGCCCCCGCTGCAACAGATTGTCAGCGAAGAGCAGCAGCGCCGTCTGTCGCGCAACATCATGGTCGCCGCCGCCGTCGCGGTGATGCTGTTCATCGTCGCCGCCATCGTCACCGTCCGCACCTTCAGCGGTGTCGACCGCTATGAAACGCGGATCGGCGAAATGCGCGATGTCGCGTTGGACGACGGGTCGATCCTGCACCTCAACAGCGACAGCCAGGCCGAAGTCCGCTTTACCGACATTGGCCGCAAGGTGCGCATATTGAAGGGCGAAGCATCCTTCGACGTGGCGCATGACAAGGCCCGTCCGTTCGATGTCGAGGCGCGATCGGCGCTGATCCGTGCAGTGGGCACCGCTTTCAACGTCCGCATGCGCCCGTCGATCGTCGAACTCACCGTGACGCAGGGCACCGTGACCGTCCATTCGGGCGGCAGCATGGGACAGAAGGTCGCAGCGGGCAGCGGCGCCGTCATCCAGCCCCGTCGCATTTCCCTCACCCATCTCGACCCCAAGCTGATCGGGCAGCGCACCGCCTGGCGCGAACGGATGGTGGAACTGGACGGCGAGACGATCGAGCAGGCCATCGGTGAGTTTAACCGTTATCGCCCCGCCCCGATCCTGATCGGCGATACGCGCGTATCGGCGCTGCGGATCGGCGGGCGGTTTCGCACCACCGACAGCCGCGAATTCCTGTCCGCCCTGCAATTCAGCCTGCCCATCCGCGCCGTCAATGGCGAGGATGGTTCGGTGATGCTGCTCTATCGCGACGATGAACCGGCTGCAGCCGATAATGGTCAGGCGCTGTAACGCTCTTTCGTTTCGGGTATCCGCTTCTTGACTGCGCTCGAAGCGAACGGATGAAGCCTTACATCGCGTTGTCGGCGGCGTTCAGGGCATCTTCGAAGGTCTCGGGCAAGGGCGGTTGCACCGGCTTGTCGCAGCCCGCTTCCTTCATATGGGCGCGCAGGGCGTCCATGCCGCCCAGGTTCCACCGCGCCAGCGGCACGCCGAGGGGACGAAATTCGGCGCGGTCAAACAGTTCCACGACATAGGAGGCGCACAGGGCGTCTACCTGATCCAGGCTCAGCATGCCCAGGTTCATCACCATCGGCTTGCCCGGCACGCCATTGCGGCCACGCACCAGATCGGTGACGTAGAGGCCGCCACGCGGATCGACCAGCACGACATCGGCCTGGCTGGAATCGATCAGCTTGTGGCTGGCGGCATAGGGCGCGACGAATTCATGCGTGCGCCAGACCAGGAAGGCGCTGGACAGCAGCGTGATGATCACGCCGATCAACACCGGCCGCATTGCGCCTTCAGTCCGGAAGCGTGCCCAGCCAAGCCCTGCCAGCAGGCAGAAGGGACCGATAAAGCCATGCGCATAGCGAAAACCCCAGCCATAGCCCTGCGCCAAGGCCAGTACGCATCCGGCAACGCAGCCCAGCGTCAGCGGCAGCGCGATTTCCTGACCCCGGATCACGCGCCGCCAGCGCATGGCGGCCATGCCGAGCGCCGCCAGCGGCACCATCAGCACATTGTTCCAGGCAAAATAGCGGCTGAGATTGACGAACGGTTGCCAGCGATCGCCCAGCCGTTCGAACAGGCTGCCGACCTTGTCCGCTACGCCCGCGGACGGGCGCACATCGGTCGGCGCGCCCAGCGCGTGGAGCAGAAATCCGGGCCATAGCTTGGCCCAGACGATGACGATCGCCACCAATGTCAGCGCATGGAAGGCCGCCACCGTCCAGCGTCGCGCAAGGAGCATCCACAGGATGAAGGGCGCGATGAAGATGGGCGGAAAATGCCATTGATGCAGGCCCGCCGCGATCAGCGCGACGACGCCGGCGGTCAGATGGCCCAGCACCCCGCCGCGCAGCACCAGCGCCAGCCAGATCATGTTGAGCGCGAAATGGCCGGTCATCGCATAGGGGGTCATGGCCGTGACCCAGAGCTGACTGGAGGTAAAGCCGAGCAGGATCGTCACCCACACCGCATCCGGCCGGTCGGGCATCAGGTGCAGCGCCACGCGCCACAAGGCGAACAGGCCGCCCATCAACAGCACCGGACCAGCCAGATTGGGATCGCCCAATTGCCAGAAGATCGCCTGAATGGCGCTGTTCACTGGCAGATAGGCCGCCGTCCAATAGTCCGCCGCGCCGAAGGGGGAGAAAAATTCGGGCATGATCGCCCGGCGATAGGGTTCCCATTCGATCGGGATGGGACGCGCAAACAGACCTTCGCGCATATAGGCGGCGGCGAAGCGGGCGACCTCTTCGTCCCGGCTGATCGAATAATCCTGAAACAGCGCATAATGGCCCGCCCAGGCGGCCAGCCCAAGCAGCAGGATCAGCGGCACCACGATCCGCGCCGTGGGCGCAGGCAGCGCAAAGCCCTTTCCATCGGCCCATGGCGCGGACAGCACCAGCAGGAAGAGCGCGCCGAGCAGCGCGGGGAAATCCTGATCCAGCAGCAGGATGACCTGCAGGCTGATCCCCTGTCGATAGGTGACATGCCACAGGAAGGTCGCGCTCAGCCAGAGCGCCAGACCCAGCGCCCCTGCCAGGAACAGGCGGCGCGCAGAAACGGAGCCGACCGCGCCCATGCTCAGCCCTGAACCAGCGTCCGGTTGACGAAGATGCCGTCCATTTCGACCAGCAGCGGGAAATGCCCCTTGTTATTGGCAAAGAAGGCGGAGGGGATGAAACTGCGCGCCTCCAGCCAGTCGATCATCGCGCGATAGCCGGTGCCGCCTTCATAAATGGGGCGCACGCCCAGTTCCGTCTGCACGCCGAGAATTTTTCCCAATATGTCACCTGCACCCTCGCAAACCGACAGGTCATGGCCCTGCGTGTCCATTTTCAGGAATGGCCGGGTGAAGCCGTGCTGCGCCATCAGTTCGGGCAGCATCGTGTCGAGCCGGCGGCACTGCATCTCGACTGTCTTCGTCACCTTGTTGCGATCGGCAAAGATGGCGTCCTGCTCGCCCGAGGGTTTTTTGAGCGAGCTGAACTGGTCGGCGGCCATGATGTTGAAGCTGGCCGTGCCGTCGAAATCGGACAGCGCCATGTTGAACACATGCCAGTTGCGGTCGGACGCAGCCTGTTTCTGGAGTTCGGCGAACACATCCGGGTTCGGCTCGAACGAGAGGATCAGCCCCTTATAGCCCGCATCCTTGCGCAGCATGGTCGCATATTGGCCGCGATTGGCGCCGACGTCGAACAGGCAGTCGACCGCGAAGGCCGACAGGAAGCGCTTCAACGCCTGCACTTCGGGATATTGATGGACGCGGCCCGCCAAAGCGAGGCGCAAGGCCAGCGTGCGATCGGCCAGTTCGCGCAGATAGCGGTTCATGCGCGCCCGGCTAGCACTGTTTCGTAAATGCCGATCGTCGCCACCGCCATATCCTTCCAAGACCCCATTTCTTCGCCATAAGCTAGCGCCCGTGCGCCATATTCCTGCCTGATGGCCGTGCTTTCGATCAGCGGCAAGAGGGCTTGGGCAAGGGCAGGCGCATTTCCCGCCGGCGCGCACGCCGCAACCCCGCCCGGCAACTGGCCAAACATGCCTGCGTCAGACGTCACCATCGCCTTGCCATGGTGCAGCGCCGACAGGAAGGCGCCACTCGAATCGATATGGCGATAAGGGAAGACCAGCATGTCGGCGCGCGCCATATGCGCGTCGAGACGGCCTTCGGTCAGGAAGCCGAAATCGGTGATGAGGCGATCGGCAAAGCCCGCCTGCGCCACCGCGTCGATCAGCGGCGCGACGTCCATGAAGGGCTTGCCCGCCAGCATGAGTTCGAAGCGATGCCCTGCGCGCCAGAGCGAAAGGCAGGCGTCAATGAGCAGGTCGACGCCCTTATAGGGGCGGATCGTGCCGAAAAAGAGCAGGCGCGGCATAGTTGGCGGCGCGATGGCGGCGAGGTCTTGCGCGGAGGCGGTGGCGAGGCGCATCGGCGGGTGCGGCGTCACATGGATGCTCGCGGGATCGATCCCCTGCCCGACCAGCGCGGCGCGGGTCGTTTCGCCATGGACGATCAGCGCGTCGAACATGTCGAGCAGCGCGCGATAGCCCCGCCCCTGCAAGCCGGAATCGGCATGATAGGCGTCGGCATTATGGACGGTGTGGACCAGCGCCTTGCGCCCCTTCAGTCGCTGAAGCATCAGCCGGTCGGCTGGCGCGAGGGGGAGCCACTGGACATGAACCAGATCGGCGGAGAGCAGCGGAGACAAACTGCCCAGCGCGCAGGCCAGGCCATATTCCGCCGCCTTGGCGAGGCGAAAAGCGCGCCCCTCGCCCAGCCTGTCTCGCAGCGCTTCGCTGCGGCAAAAGAAGTGCGGCGCATAGGCATAGCCGTGCGGCAGGATCGCATCGGTGGCGCGCATCGGACGGCCCAGCAGCGTCATCTGCGCACCCTGCCCGGCCAGCGCCGCGCACAGGCTGTCGTCATAACGCCCGGTGAAGAGCGAGGGATCGAGCATGGCGATCTTCATGCGCGCAGCAGCCTTTTGAGTGACAGCAGATGCAGCCCCGCCACGCCCAACAGCGTCAGGGCGTAGAGCGCAAGGAAAGCGAGGTCGAAGCGATCTGGCCAGAGCAGCAGGGCGAGCGGCGCACTTGCCAGCGACCCGGCGAGGAAGGGCAGCGAACGGACGAGCAGCGGGCCGAACTGCCCGAGCGCGGCCTGTACATAGACGGAAACGCAGACGATGGTCAGCGCGCCGAGCGCCAGGATGATAAGGCCGATGTCCGCCCGGTCGATCGCCGCGCGCCCGTCAAACAGGATCGTGAACAGCCGGTCGCCCACGCCCAGCAGCACCGCCGCCAGACCGATCGCAAAAACCATCGCCGCCGCCAATGCCCGGATCAGCAATTGCCGCAGCCTGGGCCGGTCGCCGGCATGATAGGCGCGGGTGATGCGCGGCAGGGCCGCTTCCACCATGGCGCGCACCAGCATGGACAGCGAACGCGACATCTTGAAAAAGAAATCGAAGATCAGCATCGGCCGGGCGTCCGCCGTCATCGCGGCGATGGTGAAATAAGGCGCGTTATAGGCGATGATGTCCGACAGGGTGAAGGCGGCCGACGCGCCGATATCGCCCAGATAATGCGCGCGGACATGGCCGCCGCCCACACGAAAGGCGAACCAGTGGCGACGGGTCATGTTCAGCCGGCGATGGACATGCGCAATGGCATAGCCGATTACGAAGATGCTGACCGCCAGTTGCAGCGCGACCGACAGGCGCGGGTCCAGTCCACCAAGGATGGACAGGAGAAGGCCGATCGTCACCACACGCCGCGCGCAATCCAGCCCCTCCCACAGGAAATTGCCATCCATGGCCGCCAGCGCCCGCTTGGCGAGCAAGGCCGGCAGGTTGAGGCAGGCGGACAGAAAGAAAAGCAGGAACAGCAAGGGCATGCCCGTCGCCAGCCAGCCCCCGGCCAGCGCGCCGATCAGGATCAACGTGCCGCCCGCAACCAGCAGGCCCAGGAACAGGAAGAGGACGCCCATTTCCTCCAGCCGGAAGCCGCCGCCGCCCGATCCTTCGCTCGCATCCCCGCCCAGCCAATGCTGACGCAGCCGGGCATAGATGATGCTGGTCAGGCCAAATTCGGCCGAAATGGTGAAATTGCCAAAGGCGACCAGCAGCAGGAACGCCTGAAATTCGGCGATCGGCAATGCGCGCACGAATACGAAAGTAACGGCAAAGCCCCAGATCAGCACCAGCCCGACATTGGCCAGCTTTACCAGAGCCAGGATGCGGGCGCTGCCCTCCATCCGTGCGAGACGGTTCATGCGGGCTTGCGCGCCCTGAACAGCCGATCGTCCAGCGCATAAAAATGGCGCAGGTCGGGATCGATGCCGGCGGCGTCGATCTCTTCCAGATCGAAGCCCACCGCACGGATGCGATCGGCAAAGTCCGGACCATATTGGCGAACATGATCCCACTGGCCGAAACGACGCTCCCGTTCACGCGGGGGGATGTCGAAACTGCCGTCTTCGGTGGGCTTGTCCCACAATGGGACGATCAGCCAGGCTTCGCCGCCCGGCTTCAATGCCCGCAAAATGTTGCGCAACACGGCCATGTCGTCGGGCACATGCTCCATCACATGGCTGGCGTAGAACAGGTCATAACGATCGGTGTCGGCCAGTTCCATCAGGTCGACGCGGCGCATGCCCGGCACCGTGTAGCGCGCGGGATCGAGATCGGCCGGGACATAATCGGCAGCGACGCTGAAGCGCTTCACCAGACTGCCTTCATTGGGCGCCATATGCAGGATCGCGCCCTGAACAGGCACCGTCAGCACCCCCTGTGCGATCAGCCAGTTCATCAGCCGCTCACGCGGCGATGCGCCACATTCCACGCAGCCCCATTCGCCATTGTCGCCATAGCGGAAGAAGCCGACCACGGTCGCGCCGCAGGCCGGGCAACCGCGACTGGCGCGCGCGCCCAGCGCCTTGCGCAGCTTGAGCGCCGTTCTGGTCAGATGCTTGCCGGCGGCCTTGGCCACCCGCTGGACAGTAATCACCGATTGCTCCGCTCAAGGGATCAGGAAAGGGCGCGCTATACTATAAGCGACGCGAGAAGCGAGAGCGGATATGCGCCTGCGAGAGGACGCTGCGCCAAATTTGACGCGAGCCGTGCTCCAACTTTTTGTTGTCGCATCGTTTCAAGCGGAAAACCGGTTCCCGCTTTTCCGCACGATACTCTATGCAAGCAGTTCCTCCACCAGCGCAGGCACCAGCAGGCTGGCGGGACCGAGCCGGCTTTCCTCGAAATAGACGCTGCCGGCCGATGGATCGAGATTAAGCTCCAGCGTCCGCGCCCCGGCGTAGCGCGCCGTCTGGACGAAACCCGCGGCGGGATAGACCGCACCCGACGTGCCGATCGACACGAACAGATCCGCATCGCGCAGCGCGGCGTCGATCGCGTCCATCTCATAGGGCATTTCCCCGAAGAAAACGATGTCGGGCCGCAGCGCGACACGCCCGCATCCGTCGCACGGCGAAGCGGGCGGCAAGGGATCGGCCCATGCCCTCGCCTTGCCACAGGCGGCGCACAGGGCCGATTTAAGTTCGCCATGCATGTGGATCAGCCGCTTCGCCCCGGCCCGTTCATGCAAATCATCGACATTCTGGGTGACGATCAGCAATTCGCCGGGCCAGGCCGCATCGAGCGCGGCGAGCGCCTGATGCGCAGCATTGGGCTGAACCTCCGCCAGCTTCGCGCGCCGCTCATCATAGAAGCGATACACCAGCACCGGATCGCGCGCGAGCGCTTCGGGGGTGCAGACATCCTCCACCCGATGTCCCTCCCACAGCCCATCGGGACCGCGAAAGGTCGCAAGGCCGCTCTCGGCGGATATGCCCGCGCCGGTGAGGATGACGATGTTCTGGATATCGTGGTTCATGGGAAGCACCAGATAGCAGGCGCGGCGAAGGTTCAAGCAGAATGGCTCGCGAGGGGATGATGAGCGGCATAGAATGACGGCATTTGCATTCACAATCGCTTGACGCGCCGTGCATCGCCATCAAAAATGCTCTGTCTTCATCGGCCATAGCGCCGGAAACGGGTTGCGCGCTTCGGAGTATAGCCCTTGATCCTGACCCCCGGCGATCCCGTCGCCCCCTTTCATGTCCGGGGCCTTTCCAATCCGCGCTATGCCTTTGGCAGTGCGGCGGGCCGCTATCTGGTCGTCACCTTCCTCGCCAGTTCGGCAGCGCCGGGCGCACAGGCATTTTTCCGGGCGATGCACGCAACGATCGGGCCGTTCGACGATGACTTCGCCTGCGCCTTCATCGTCACCAACGATCCGCGCGATGAACAGAGCGGCGCCTTTCAGGAGCGCTATCCGGGCCTGCGCATCTTTCTGGATTTTGACCGGGCGATGGCAGAGCGGTTCGGTTGCCTGAAGAAGGCCGAAGATGGCGCGTCTTCGATCAGTCTGACCAGCTTCATCATCGACCCGGGCCTGCGGGTGGTGCGCACCATCCCGATCACCGACATGAGCCGCCATCATGCCGAAATCTGCGCAGCGCTGGAGACGTTGTCACGGCCGCCGGCCGATGCGTGGGCGCCGGTGCTGTCCGTGCCGGGCATATTGGAGCCGGCGCTGTGCCGCGACCTGATTGCTTATGCGCAGGCGCAGGGGCTGGAGGAGAGCGGCTTTATGAACACCGATCCGGCGACGGGCGGGACGGTGTTGATGGTCGATCACCGGCACAAGAAGCGCACCGATTGCGAAATCGAGAATGAGGGGCTGCGCGGCGCGGTGCAGGCGCGCATCCATCGCCGGCTGGTGCCCCAGATCGCGCGCGCTTTCCAATTCAACGCCACCCGGATCGAGCGGCACATCATCTGTTGCTATGATGCGGACGCTGGCGGCTATTTCCGGCCCCATACCGACAATAGCACGGCGGGCACGGCGCATCGCCGCTTTGCAGTGTCGATCGGCCTGAATGCAGAAGATTATGAGGGCGGCGATCTGCGCTTTCCTGAATTCGGCCAGCGCACCTATCGCCCCGCGACGGGCGGTGCGATCGTCTTTTCCTGCTCGCTGCTGCATGAGGCGTTGCCGGTGACTAGGGGGCGACGCTTTGCCGTCCTGCCCTTCCTGTATGACGAGGCGGCAGCGCGCGTGCGGCTGGACAATGCACGACATCTGAGCGACCCGCAATTGCGCGAGAGCGTGTTGCAATCGACCAGCACGCCACGCGAGGATTGACCCGGCAACCCTGTGGGGATGACAAAGCCCCTGCGCTCTGGCATCGGCCGATCCACCCACAGCAGAATGATGGAACGGACATGACAAGGATCGGCATTTTCGGCGCGGCAGGCCGCATGGGACGGGCCATCGCCCAGGTGGCGGCCGAAGCCGGCCTGCCGATCACAGGCGGCACCGATCGCGACCCCAACGGCGAAATCGCGCCCGGCATCGCCATCAGCGCCGATCCGCTGGCGCTGGCACAGGCGAGCGATGTGCTGATCGACTTCTCCGTGCCCGGCGCCCTGTCCGCCCATCTGGACGCCTGCATCACCGCACGTAAGCCGATCCTGATCGGCACCACTGGGCTGGAGGGCGTGCATCATGCCCTGATCGACGAGGCGGCGCAGTCCATACCGGTGCTTCAGACCGGCAATACGTCGCTGGGCGTCAACCTGCTCGCTGCGCTGGTGGAAAAGGCCGCGGCGGGCCTGAGCGACGACTGGGATATCGAGATTGTCGAAATGCACCACCGGCATAAGGTGGATGCGCCGTCGGGCACCGCCCTGTTGCTGGGCGAAGCGGCGGCGCGCGGGCGCGACATCGTGCTGGCCGATCATAGCGAGCGCGGGCGCGACGGCATCACCGGCGCGCGGGCAACCGGCGCGATCGGCTTTGCCGCGCTGCGCGGCGGATCGGTCGCGGGCGACCATCAGGTGATTTTCGCGGCGGAGGGCGAACGGATCGAGATCGGCCACCGCGCCGAAAACCGGGTCATCTTCGCGCGCGGCGCAGTGAAGGGCGCGCGCTGGCTGGCCGGGCAACCCATCGGCCGATACGACATGAAGGGCGTATTGGGTCTGTGAACAAGGCCCAGATCTTCGACTTTTTCAGCCGGCTGGCGGAGGCCAATCCTGCGCCTGTGACCGAGTTGGAATATGGCAATCCCTATCAGTTGCTGGTTGCCGTCACCCTGTCTGCGCAGGCGACCGACGTCGGCGTCAATAAAGCGACCCGCGCCCTGTTCCGCGAGGTGACGACGCCGCAGCAAATGGTCGATCTGGGCGAAGAAGGGTTGAAGCAGCACATCAAGACGATCGGCCTGTTCAATACCAAGGCCAAGAATGTCATTGGCCTGTCGGAAATATTGGTGCGCGATTTCGGCGGGGAAGTGCCGCAAGATCGCGACACGCTGACCACCCTGCCCGGCGTTGGGCGCAAGACCGCCAATGTCGTGGTGAACACCGCCTTCGGGCAGGAGACGTTCGCGGTCGACACCCATATTTTTCGCGTCGGCAACCGCACGGGACTGGCGCCGGGCAAGACAGTGCTGGCGGTCGAACAAAAGCTGGAAAAGCATGTGCCCGGCCCGTTCCGCCGCGATGCCCATCACTGGCTGATCCTGCATGGCCGTTATGTGTGCAAGGCGCGCCGGCCCGAATGCTGGCGCTGCATCGTCGCCGACCTGTGCCGTTTCAAACCCAAGACGCCTGCGCCAAAAACAGCCTGACCCGCGCGTCATTCTCGCGCCGTTCAGACGCCTTCTGATAGCTATGACGGAAGCCCCCGATCCGCGTCGTCGATTCGGCGTGATATGAGGAGAGAGACATGTCCGTTCGTCACCCCGTTCGTCTTGCGCTGGGCCTCGCCTTGGCCTGCGTCGCCATACCCGCCATCGCCAAAGAGCAGCCCGATCCCTATATCGCCAAGGGTGATCCGGTCGATTGCGTACAGATCCGTTCGATCCAGTCGACCAATGTCCGCGACGACCACACCATCGACTTCGTCATGAATGGCCGGAAAATCTATCGCAACACATTGCCCAACAGCTGTCCCAGCCTGGGCTTTGAAAAGCGCTTTTCCTATCGCACCAGCCTGTCGCAGCTTTGTTCGGTCGATATCATCACCGTGTTGTGGAATGCCGGCCCCGGATTGCAGCCGGGCGCCAGCTGTGGCCTGGGCCAATTCCAGCCAATGGAAAAAGCCGCAAAATAAGATTGGCGAGAAGCGCATTTGACGCTGGCGCAGGGGCAAGGACTTTGCTAACCGCCCCTCCTGACCAGCGTCATGCACCCATAGCTCAGCTGGATAGAGCGTTGCCCTCCGAAGGCAAAGGCCAGTGGTTCGAATCCACTTGGGTGCACCATTTTCTATAGCCTCAAGCGCCGGCGCGGGCATTTGCCCGCTTGGCTATCCTCGCACAAGCTCGGGCGGCCGTTCGACCTTGCGAACCCTGACGGGTTCGATGATACGCCCTTCAGGTGCACCATTTCCTGAAATCTGCGATCATTCCAGATCGGACATTTCGTAGAGCGGCCGGATTTCGATTTCGCTGGGACCGGGCATGGGGTTGGGGCAGCGCTTTACCCAACTGATCGCCTCCTCCATATCCTGCACCTCCCACAGCCAGAAGCCCGCGACCAGTTCCGTCGTGGCGGCAAAGGGGCCGTCGATGACGGTTCGATCCGCCCCGTCGAAGGCGACGCGCTTGCCGTGGGAGGAGGGTTTCAGCCCGTCGGCCATGCGCAATATGCCGGCGGCCCGCAATTCGTCGTTGAAGCGGCCCATCGCGGCCAGGTCTTCCCGTTTCGGCTGCATATTCTGTTCGCTGTCCACGGTTGCCTTCACCAGCACCATTACGCGCATCTGCCGTCTCCTCGCCCCATGCCTGTCTGCCCGCGTTCAATCCTTCCGGGTCCGCCTTTCAAAATCAAGCAGCCAGCTTTTGGTTTCAAGGCCGCCGGCAAAGCCGGTCAGCGCACCATTGGCGCCGACCACGCGATGGCATGGTGCCATGATGGAGATCGGGTTGCGGCCGTTGGCGGCGCCGACCGCGCGGCTGGCTGTCGGGCGGCCGATCATACGGGCGATGTCGCCATAGCTGCGCGTTTCGCCAAAGGGGATGGCGCGCAGAGCGGTCCACACCATCTTCTGGAAATCGGTGCCGCGAAAGTCGAACGGGACGGAGAAGCTCTGGCGTTCTCCAGCAAAATAGGCGGTCAATTCCGCATGCGCCTGCACAAGTATCGGATGATCCGGCTGAACCTGCCGGGCGCTCAGGCGGACGCGATCGGGATCGTCATCCTGCCACAATATCGCGACCAGTCCCTGATCGCTCGCCACCAAAGTCAGTTCGCCCACGGGCGAGGCAAAGGGCATTTCGAAAATGGGCATAAAAAATCTCCGCTATCCATGGCCGGATAGCGGAGATCATGCGCCGGGGCTTCCCCCGGCTTGCGTTCAAATCCGATTATTTGAGGCCGCCGCCCATCGCCCGATAGAGTTCCACCATGTTGGACGCACGGGTCAGGCGCGTCGCCAGCAGGCTTTGTTCGGCGGTGTAGAGCGTGCGCTGCGAATCGAGGGTGGTGAGGAAACTGTCCACCCCGGCCCGGAAGCGCGCATCCGACAGGGTATAGGCGACCCGCGCCGAATCCCGCAGCGACGTCTGCGCCTCCACCTGCTGCGCCATGGTGCCGCGGCGGGCGAGCGCATCGGCGACCTCCCTGAAGCCGGTCTGAACGCTCTTTTCATAGGTGGCGAGCATCGCGTCATAAGTCGCCTTCGCATAGCGCAAATTGCCCTTGTTCCGACCGAAGTCGAAAATGGGCAGCGTCGCGCTGGGCGCGACCGACCATGTGTCGCTGCCAGACGCAAACAGACCCGACAGGCCAAGGCTGACCGTCCCCAGCGCCGCCGTCAGCGACACATTGGGGAAGAAGGCCGCCCGCGCTGCGCCGATATTGGCGTTGGCGCCGCGCAGCTGATGCTCCGCCGCCGCGATATCAGGCCGACGCAGCAGGATGTCGGACGAGATGTTGGCGGGCAGATTTTCGATCGTGGCGCTGCTGTCCGGGAATGCCTGTGGCAGGTCCGTCTGCGCTACCGTGGTTCCGGCCAGCAGGTTGAGCGCATTCTGATCCTGCGCCACCAAAGTCGTCGCCTGCGCAATGTCGGACCGGGCCTGATCATAGCTGGTCTGGGCCTGACGCACTTCCAGTTCGGAGGCGATGCCCTTGGCGAACTGTGCCTTGGTGAGGTCCAGCGTCTTGCCGAACGCCTTTTCCAGATCGGTGGAGATGCGCAGACGTTCCTGATCGGCCGCCATCGTCAGCCAGGCGTTGGCCGTTTCCGCGATCAGCGTGGTCTGGGCCGCGTTGCGGTTTTCCTCACTGGCGAAATATTGCTCCTGCGCCGCCTTCGTCAGATTGCGGACGCGGCCGAACAGATCGATCTCCCAGGAGGAGATGCCGACTTGCGCCTGATAGACGTCGGTGTTGAGCCGCTGGCTTTGCCCAAACTGGACCAGCGGCTGTTCCGAATAGGTCGCCGTGCCGGTCGCGCCGACCGTGGGCAGCAGGTCCGCCCGCTGCACCTTATACTGCGCGCGCGCCTGCGCCACATTGGCGACGGCAAGGCGCAGGTCGCGATTGTTGGCAAGCGCGGTTTCGATCACCCGCGCCAGCCGCGCATCGGTGAAGAAATCGCGCCAGCCGGTATCCGCCGGGACGATCGCGGCCTGCGCGCCGTCCGCGGCATAGGCCGGCCCCTGCGGGCTGGCGGCGGGCACCGGCATTTCCGGCCGGGCATATTTGGGCGCCATGTCGCAGGCGGCCAGCGCCAGCGACAAAGTGACGGCGCCCAGCGCTTTCATATTGCGCATGGTGTTCAAGCCTCCTGCGGTGCGTGCGGGGTCGCCGCATCGCCTTCCGCTTCATGGTTCTTATGTTCGCGGAACAGCCGTTTAACGACGGTGAAGAAGACGGGGACGAAGAAGATCGCCAGCACCGTCGCCGACAACATGCCGCCTACAACCGCCCAGCCGATCGCATTCTGACCGCCTGCGCCCGCCCCGGTCGATACCGCCAGCGGCAGCACGCCGAAGATGAAGGCGAAGCTGGTCATCAGGATCGGCCGCAGACGCAGCTTGCCCGCTTCCAGCGCAGCCTGCGCCGGCGCCATGCCTTCACGCATCTTTTCTTCCGCAAATTCCACGATCAGGATCGCGTTCTTCGCCGACACGCCGATGGTCGTGATCAGACCCACCTGAAGGTAGATGTCGTTGTTGAGGCCCGCCAGCCTGGCCGCGATCACCGCGCCCAGCACGCCTAGCGGCACCACCAGCATCACCGCGATCGGCACCGACCAGCTTTCATAGAGCGCTGCAAGGCACAGGAACACGATCAGCATCGACAGGGCATAGACATAAGGCGCCTGCCCGCCGGAACTGCTTTCCTCATAGGAAATCCCGTTCCAGCTGAAACCGATGCCGGCCGGCAGCTTGGCCGCGAACTCTTCCATCGCCTTCATTGCAGTACCGCTCGACACGCCAGGTGCGGGCGCACCCTGAATGTTCATCGAGGGAACACCGTTGAAGCGTTCCAGACGGGCCGGTCCCTGTATCCATTCCGTTGTCGAAAAAGCCGACAGCGGCGCCATCGTGCCGGTGCTGCCACGGACATGGAAGGCGTTGATGGCTTCGGGCGAGGTGCGGAATGGCGCATCCGCCTGAACATAGACGCGCTTCACCCGGTCACGATCGATGAAATCGTTGACATAGGCACCGCCCAAATTGGTGCTGATCGTGTCGTTGACGTCCGCCTGAGCAATGCCCAGCGCACCTGCCGCCGCCTGATCGACATTCAATTTGAGCTGCGGCGTATCCTCCAGTCCGTTGGGACGAACCTGCGCCAGACGCTTGTCGCCCATCGCCATGCCAAGCAGCTGATTGCGCGCCGCCAACAGCTTCTCATGCCCCAGATTGGCCTGATCGAGCAGCTGGAAGTCGAAACCGGACGCATTGCCCAATTCCTGCACCGACGGCGGGACGAAAGCGAACGCCATGCCCGACTTTATCTTCTGGAAGGCCATGTTGGCGCGCAGCGCGATGGCCGTGACCTTATTGTCCTTGCCCTTGCGCTCTTCCCAATCCTTCATGCGGGTGAAGACAATGCCGACATTCTGCCCCTGACCGACAAAGCCGAAGCCCGCGACGGTGAAGACGGCCGATACATTCTTCTTCTCATCGACCAGATAATGGTCACGCATGCGCGCCAGTGCGCGTTCGGTTTCCTCCAGCGTCGTGCCAGCCGGCAACGATATCTGGTTGATGATGATGCCCTGATCCTCATCAGGTAGGAATCCGCTTGGCAGGCGCATGAAGATGAAGGCCATGCCAAGTACGATCACGCCATAGACAAGCATCGTTCGGCCCCAGCGCCGCTCCACTTTCTGCACGCCTTCGCCATAGCGCACCACGCCTTTATCAAAGGTACGGTTGAACCAGTCGAAGAAACGGCCGAATACGGAGCCGATAGGACCTTGCCAGCTATGCCCATGCGCCGCCGGCTTCAGGATCGTGGCGCACAAGGCGGGCGTCAGGATCAAAGCCACGAGCACGGACAGGATCATCGAAGACACGATGGTGATCGAGAACTGACGGAAGATGACCCCGGTCGAGCCGCCGAAGAAGGCCATGGGCAGGAACACGGCGGACAGAACTAGGCCGATGCCGATCAGCGCGCCGCTGATTTCGTCCATCGATTTCTTGGCCGCTTCCTTGGGACTTAGCCCTTCATCCTGAATCAGGCGTTCGACATTTTCCACCACGACGATGGCGTCATCGACCAGCAGGCCGATCGCCAGCACCATGCCAAACAGGGTCAGCGTGTTGATGGTGAAACCCGCCGCGCTGAGGATTGCGAGCGCGCCCAGCAAAACTACCGGCACTGCGATGGTCGGGATCAGCGTGGCGCGCCAGTTCTGAAGGAACAGGAACATCACGACGAAGACCAGCAGCACCGCTTCGAACAGGGTATGGATAACCTGTTCGACCGACAGCTTCACGAAGGTAGAGTTGTCGACCGGGAAGTCATATTTCACCCAGCTCGGGAAATTCTTCGACAGTTCATCGACGCGCGCCTTCACGGCATCCACCGTATCCAGCGCATTGGCGCCCGGCGCCAGCTTGACGCCGAAGCCCGACGCCGGATGGCCGTTGAACTTCACCCCAAAACCATAGGTTTCCGCGCCCAGTTCGACCCGCGCCACATCCGACATCAGCACGACCGAACCGTCGCTGTTGCTGCGCAGGCGGATATTGCGGAATTCTTCGGGGGTGCGCAGGCGCGACTGCGCGGTGACGGTGGCATTGAGCGCCTGCCCCTTGGGCGAGGGCGAACCACCGATCTGACCGGCGGAAACCTGGGCATTCTGCGCCGTGATCGCTGCCTTCACATCGCCAGTGGTCACGCCCAGATTGGCCATCTTGTAAGGATCGAGCCAGATGCGCATCGCATATTGCGACCCGAACAGCTGGGTATCGCCAACGCCGGTGACGCGGCTCAGCGGGTCCTGAAGGCTGGACGCGATAAAGTCCGCCGCGTCTTCCTGATCATGAATGCCGTCATCGGAATAAGCCGCCATGATCAACAGGAAGCTGGACGTCGATTTGCCAACGCGCAGGCCCTGTTGCTGCACTTCCTGCGGCAACAGCGGGGTCGCCTGCGACAGCTTGTTCTGCACCTGCACCTGCGCGATGTCAGGGTCAGTGCCCTGCTCGAAGGTCAGGGTGATATTCAGATTGCCCGACCCGTCGCTGGTGGACGAGAAATAGCGCAGATTGTCGATGCCCTTAAGCTGTTGCTCGATGATCTGCGTCGTCGTGCTTTCCAACGTCTGGGCGTTCGCGCCAGGATAGGTGGTCTGGATCGTCACCGCAGGCGGCGCGATTTCCGGGAACTGCGCAACCGGCAGCGAACGGATCGCGAGCAAACCCGCAAGCATGATGACGACGGCGATGACCCATGCGAAGATGGGCCTGTCGATAAAATAACGAGCCATGGTTTAGTCCGCCCCGCCCTGTTGGCCGGCCTTGGCGCCTGCGCCGGACGCCGGGCCAGCCTGCGCAGCGGTAATCTGCTGCGGCGCGCCGGGCTTTACGACGGTGCCGGGGCGCAGATTGACCAGCCCTTCGACGATCAGCTTGTCGCCGGGCTTCAGACCACCCGTGACGATCCACTTGTCGCCGACCGCGCGATCCACTTCGACCTCGCGCATTTCAACCTTGTTGTCCTTGCCCACCACCATAGCGGTGGCACGGCCGCGCGCGTCGCGGCTGATGCCCTGCTGCGGCGCCAGGATCGCCTGCGCCACGCGCCCTTCGACCAGCTTGGCGCGCACATACATACCCGGCAGCAACAGCCCGTCAGGATTGGGGAAGCTGGCGCGCAGCGTCACCGCGCCGGAAGTCGAATCCACCGTCACTTCCGAAAATTGCAGACGCCCTTCGATCGGATAGGCGCTGCCATTGGGCAGGATCAGTTGAATACGCGCGCCATCAGCTTCGCTGACGCCGCCCTTCTTCATCGCCTGTTTGAGATCAATGATCTGCGCCGCCGACTGGGTGACGTCGACATAGACGCTGTCGGTGCGCTGGATCGTGGCGAGCGCATCGGCCTGCCCCGTCTGGACCAACGCGCCCGGGGTGAAGAGCGAACGACCGATGCGCCCGGAAATGGGCGCACGAATGCGGGTGAAATTCTGGTTCACCTGCGCCGCCTGCACCGCACCGCGTTGCGCCGCAACATTGGCGCGCGCCTGCTGTGCAGCGGCGGCGGCGTCATCATATTGTTGCTTGCTGACGGCGTTGATGCCGACCAGATCCTTATAGCGTTGCGCCTGCAGGCTGGTGGCATTGATGTTCGCATTGGCGCTGGCCAGCGACCCCTGCGCCTGGGCGAGCGCCGCGCGATAGGGTGCGTCGTCAATCTCGTACAGCAACTGCCCGGCACGCACGAAACCGCCCTCCTGGAACAGGCGGCGGCGAATGATCCCACTGATCTGCGGCCGCACCTCGGCCGTTTCCAGGGCGGCAATGCGCCCCGGCAACTCATTGAGAAGCGGCGCGGACTCTGTCTTGAGCGTCACCACGCCAACAGCCGGCGGCGGCGGCGCAG
The DNA here is from genome assembly GCA_021849075.1 of Pseudomonadota bacterium. GTDB lineage: Bacteria > Pseudomonadota > Alphaproteobacteria > Sphingomonadales > Sphingomonadaceae > Sphingobium. The sequence goes on from JAJZTH010000008.1 coordinate 19,836, forward strand.
GCGGCTGGCTTTCGCCACAGGCACTGAGCGCCAGCGCCGACGCGCATGCCAGCAAACCGGTGAAAATCCCCTTTTTCATCACCCAAATTCCATTTCGATGTGGATCATATGACCGGAATGAATGTTCATTCCGCTTGCGGCGCAGGTATGATCATGCCACAGATTATTCAAGAGGCGAAAAACGCCAAGGGGTAGAAAATGGTTGCAGTGCAGCATGAGAAAAATAGCAAGGTCCGCATTCTGGAAGCGGCGCGCATGCTGTTTGACAGCCACGGTTTCCATCAAACCTCCATGGCGGAACTGGCGACAGCCGCTCAGGTATCGGTAGGGCAAATCTACCGCCTGTTCAAAGGAAAGGAAGACATAATCGAAGCACTGGTCACGGATGATGCAGACCAGTGGTGCCGGGACATGGCCCATATCCGGGCGAAACTGGATTCCGGCGAATCGACAATAGAGCAGATATTTGAAGAGTTGCTGCTCCATACCATCGATGACAAGGATGAAGCCCTGTCCTTCGATATTCTGGCCGAGAGCTTCCGCAATCCCGCCGTCGGCAACACCGTCAGCGCAATGTGCGAACGCTTCCGGGCCTTCATCCGATATTTCGCCTGCGCCGCCAATCCAAAGTTGTCAGGTGAAGCGCTCGACGCGGCTGAGGACATGACCCTGGCCTGCCTGTTCGGCCTGGGCCACCGCAGCCTGTCCCGGCCGAAGCTGGATGCGGCCAGCACCGCTCGCCTGACAGCGCGCATGATCGTCGCAGCGTTGCGCGCCGGGCACTGACGCCGGCCCCAGCCAGCCCCGCAAAGCATTAACGGTTTCGCACCCGTCCCGTCCACCGCACGCGGCCAACCGTCTATCGCATCCCCCGACTGATCATGTTGCACTGCCGCAACTTATATCGCCTGATCGCATTAGGGAGAATAGATTATCGGGAGGCAAATAATGATGACGCACGGCCGCTTCGATCGCAGCTATTTCACGGAACGTCTCGAACGGAACCGCAGGCTGGCCGAGGAAACGCAGAACCCAGTTATTCGCGACATTCATCTGGAATATGTCAGACTCTACGAACAACTGATGCTGGAAGAACAGCCAGCCTGATTTCAATATCTTAATTCAATCGGCACTGGCTGCATTTCGAAGTTGAATGCTGCCCCCGGTCAACGGGGAGCAACATCTTCGGGTAGCACGATCGCAGACCAGCTCTTGCCAGACACCAGATATTTGGCCGCCAGCGCCTGAATCTGGGCAGGCGTGACCGACAGCAAGTCCTGCGACATCGTCTTCATCGCATCGACATAGCGTGGGTCCTGAGTCGCCCCTTCCATCTGGTTCATCCAAAAGGCGTTGCCTGTACTGGCCCGCGCCAGCAACTGCCCCATCGGCGCCACCGCGCGCTGCAATTCGTCCGCGCTGACCGGCGTCTTTGCCAGATCGGCTGCGGTTTCCTTCACCACGCTGTAGAAATAGGGAATCTTGTCTGGCCGCACCTGGCTGGTGACGAGGATATAACCGCCGCTATCATAGGAAAATGGCCAGCTATTCTGGACGCCCGGCGAATAGGCCGCGCCTTCGGTCGATCGCAGCTTGTCGAACAGGCGATCGTTGAAAATCTGGGTCAGGATTTCCAGCTGGCGGGCTTCCTTCTGCAGGGTAAAGCCGCCGGAGGTCGGCCATGCCATGACGGCTGCCGCCTGATCCTTCTCTCCCTTATGCCGCAGCACCACCGGCATTTCGACATGGGCCGGAAAGCGCATCGCCCGATTGATCGCGGGCACCGGAACATCGGGTCGCGCCGGCAAGGCGCCGAATGTCGCGGCCACCGACTGGATCGCCTCTTGCGCCTTCACCTGCCCGAAAATCTGCACCTCGATCGGGCCGGACGCCAGGATCGGCTCCCATGTTGCGCGGAACGCCTGCGGCGTCAGCGCATCGATTTCCGTGCGGGACGGCGTGCGGAACCGCACATCCTTGTCATGCAACAGCCAGTTGAGATCGCGCCCCAGCACGGAGTCCGGCGAACGCGACATGGCGTCATAGGCGACCCCTGCCCCGGTCTTCACCCGCGCGAGCGGCGCAGGGTCCCAGCCGGGCGCCGCCAGCTTGGCCGCGAACAGGCGCAACTGATCCTTATAGTCGGCCGGGCGCGTCACCACCTGCATTTCGAAGGCGTCGTCATCGATGTTGAAGCCCATGCCCATGCGGCGGCCATTGGTCAGATCGTCCAGTTCGCGCTGGCCCAGCTTGCCGATGCCGCTCGCCACCAGCGCATAGTCCGCCGCCCAGCTTGGCACCGGCTTCGTCGGCGAAAATGCCTGTTGACCATGGCCAAAGCGGACATTGATCCGCACCTTCTCATTTTCGATATCGTTGGGCAGCAGGACCAGCTTCACTCCATTGGCGAAGGTGATTTCCTCCATGCCCTGAAGCCCGATGGGCTTGCGCGACACCACAGTTCCGGCCGGGCCGAATTTGGGCAGGTCGTCCATCGTCACCGCCTTGTCGGCCAGGCGCGCGTTGGTCGCGGCCTTGACCGGTGCGGCGACTGCGGCCGCAAGCTTCGTATCAAGCCCCGGCTGCACCTTGCCCGTCACCATCAGCGCGCGAAATACGCCCGCGGAAAAGAGCCTCTGGGTCGATTCCAATATTTTCTGCGGCGTCATCGCCGGTTTGCCGGATCGGAAGATATCGACCGCCGCCTGCGAGCTGACGGTCGTTTCGCGAATATCGACGGCGCTGACCAGATCGGTCGCCTGTTTCGCGCCAGCCTCCGTATCCGCATTCTCGACCTGAATGGCCAGAGCGGTGTCCATCTGCGCATATTCGCGGTCGATCTCCGCCTGGCTGGGCGGCGCGCTCTTGGCATCCTCAATAATGGCGCGCACATCGCTCAGCGCCTTTTCCCAATTGTCGCCAGTCGGCACGATCGACAGGAAAGTGCCGTCGATCGACCGGCTGACATCTTCCTGCTCGACGGTCGATTGCAGGAAGCTGCCGCCGCTGCGCGCCGCCTGCTCCAGCCGCCGGCTGACGATTTGCAGCGCCAGCATGTCGGTCAGCTTGTCCTGATTGTAGACGATGGTGTCGGCATGCGGGGTCCAGGGGCGCAGCCAGGCCAGCGTCAGCCCCAGCGGCACGCCCGGTTCCACCACGACGCGGGTAGCCGGCTGTTTGGGATCGGGCGCGCCGAAATCGGGCATGACACCAGCCTTGCCGGTTCCGGTCCAGGCGCCGAAATTATCCTTGATCAATTGTTCGGCGGCGGCCGGTTCGATATCGCCGGCAATCGCGATCACCGCATTTTCGGGGCGATACCAGCGCTGGTGAAATGCCTCGACCTTGGCGGCGGTCGCGGCGTTCAGGGTCGCGACGGTGCCGATCGGCGTATGGTCCGCCACAGGTTGCCCGGCAAAGAAATGCAGCCGGCTGGCGTCCGACAGGCGCATCTGCGGCCCTTCACTCTCTCGCCGTTCGGCCAGCACAACGGCCCGTTCCGCTTCCACCGCGCTGTCGACAATATTGGGATCGGTCATCATGCCGGCCAATATCTTCATGCTTTCGCTCAGGCTGGCCGGCGTCGCCTGCGGCAGGTCAAGCGCATAGGTGGTGCCGGTCGGCGTGGTCTGCGCATTGCTGTCGCTGCCGAAACTGACGCCCAGCCGCTGCCAGATGCGCTTGGATTCGCCATCGGGCACATGGCGCGACCCGCGCATCGAAAGATGTTCGATATAATGGGCATAGCCCAGTTCGTCGGGCTGCTCCATCAGCGACCCGGCATCGATCCGCAACCGCACCGACACCTGCCCCGGCGGCACCCCATTGCGGCGAATGGCATAGCGCAACCCGTTTGGCAGCGTGCCAAACCGCCATGCGGTATCGATCGGCACATCGCTATTTTCGTAGAGCCACGGCCGCACCTGCGGTTGCGCCGTCCCTTGCGCGACGGCAGGCGTGGCAGCCGGATCGGTACGCGCTGCGAGCGGCGAACCCGACAGGATCAGAGCGATGACGGAGAGCGAAGCGGCCGAACGGCGGAGGGGAAAACGCATAGGCAAAGGAACCTAGCGGCATTTTCCTGAATGGCCACTGACAAAGAGGCCATATGTCGTCTGCGCCGGGCGGATCGAGAACCATGCCTCGACCCGCCCGGCGCGGAGTATCTTAAATTAGCGCGGCCCGCCGGTGCGCTGAACAGCGCCCTTGTGCGCGCCCACGCCACCTGGCTTGCGGCGACGGCGGAACGGCTTCTTTTCGCCGCCTTCGGAATCGGCGCGATGCGCACGGTCGGGCGCGCCGCGCTGGGCCTTCTGCCCGTCCTGATACCGGCGCTGTCCTTCGGCACGCTTGGCCTGCTGCTGCGGGGTCTGGCTCGGCCCCTTGCGCGGCGCGGCGGGCTTGGGAAGATTGCGCACCGCCTCCATGAAGTTTTCCGGCAGCGGTTCGATCTCCAGCTTGACGCGCGTCGCCCGCTCGATCGCCTTCAGATAAGGCCGCTCATCATCCGCCACGAAGCTGATCGCAATGCCTTCCGCCCCGGCGCGCGCGGTGCGACCGATGCGGTGGACATATTGTTCGGGCACATTGGGGATTTCGAAGTTGATGACATGGCTGACGCCCGACACGTCGATGCCGCGCGCGGCAATGTCGGTCGCCACCAGCAGCTTCACCTTGCCCTGCCGAAACGCCTGAAGCGCGGTGGTGCGCTGACCCTGGCTCTTATTGCCATGGATGGCGAAAGCGTCGATGCCCGCCCCTTCCAGGAAGCGCACGACGCGGTCTGCGCCATGCTTGGTGCGGGTGAAGATCAGCGCGCGATCGATATCCTCATTCTTGAGGACGATGTGCAGCAACGCCTGCTTTTCCGCCTGATTGACGAAGGTCGCCTGCTGACGCACGCGCTCGGCCGTCGTGGATTGCGGCGCGACGCTGACCTTGACCGGATCGTTCAGGAACTGGCCGGCCAGCGCCTCGATTTCCTTAGGCATGGTGGCCGAAAAAAACAGGTTCTGGCGATCGCGCGGCAACAGCTTCGCGACGCGGCGCAACGGATGGATGAAGCCCATGTCCATCATCTGGTCGGCTTCGTCGAGGACGAAGATTTCCGTATCCTTGATGGTGAAGGCGCGCTGATCGATCAGGTCGAGCAGTCGGCCGGGCGTGGCGACGACGATGTCGACGCCATGCGACAGGGCGCGGATCTGCTTGTTGATCGGCACGCCGCCGAACACGGTTTCCACCGACAGCTTGAGGAAGCGGCCATAGTCGCGGAAGCTCTGCGCAATCTGCGCGGCAAGCTCACGGGTGGGCGACAGCACCAGCATGCGGCAACCCTTGATCGGGGTCTGCTTGGGATTGCGGGCGAAATAGTCGAGGCTGGGCAGCGCGAAAGCGGCCGTCTTGCCAGTGCCAGTCTGCGCGATGCCGCACAGATCCTTGCCTTCCAGCAGGACAGGAATCGCCTTTTGCTGGATCGGGGTGGGATTGGCGTATTTCTTGGCGGAAAGCGCCTTCAGAATCGGCTCGGAAAGGCCGAGATCGGTAAATTCCATGGATAATGCTCACAAGTCGGCCGGACGCCGACTGTCTGCAAGACGCAGAGAGGGCGCAAGGCGGGTTACGAAACGACCCGCGTGAAAAGGGAAGCCTCAAAGCTTGGCGCAGACTGTCATTGGCCGGTCCTTCTGCCCTTCGGAGGAGAGGACGATCACGCTGCCAATCGCTGAAGGGTCATAAGGACCATCTGCTGCGCTGCGGCGCATATGGCGAAAGCGCAGGCAAAAAGCAAGTGGCCCCGCGCTTTCGCCAGGGCCACCATCATGCGGAAAGATCAGAGCGCGACTTCGGCGTGCTTGCCCTTCATCTCTTCGCGCACATCGCCGCCGAACAGCTTTTTGAACACGCCGCCGATCGACATGTCCGCGCGCCAGATTTCGGCGGTGCCAAGATCAAAACGCAGCATCAGCAAATTGGGATCGTTCCGGCCGCCCGGATACCAGGATTCGACTTCCTTTGACCAGTGGCGATCAATCACGGCCGGATCATGCTCGGGTGCCAGAGTCCCTTCTATGCAGGCGAACAGATAATGGTCCTTCGCCATATATTGGGCCATGGCCGGCCCGCCAGGCGCCAGACGATTATCCTTCGTAGTGTAGAACCAGAAGCAATGGTTCGCCTTGGGGTCCAGCTGCGCCGTCATCGGCAGGCTGTGTTCGGCACCATGATGAAGCCCCACCATCAGAAAGGGACTGCTCGACAATTCGGTCCAGAACCGTTCGCGAATATCGGTTTCGTTGCTCATCTTCCTGTCTCCTTTCGACTTTTCCTTTCAATCGACGGTTCCGCATGAAGTTCCCGAACCGCTTGATCTTGGGCGTGCAAATCGCCACATGCGCATCATGCTGATCGAAACCGAACTGACGCCCAATCCGGCGACCATCAAATTCCTGCCCGGCCGTGAGGTCATGGGCGCAGGCACCCGCGATTTCGCGACGCCCGAGGAAGCCGAAGCGTCCCCACTGGCGGACGCTCTGTTCAGGCTGGGCGACGTTACCGGCGTCTTTTTCGGCAGCCATTTCGTGTCGGTCACGATCGCGCCCGGATCGGAATGGTCGGATGTGAAGCCCGATGTTCTCGCCACGCTGCTGGAGCATTTTTCGGCCAACATGCCGCTGTTCGCGCCCGGCACGGCGGCGGGCATCTCCATCCCCGCCGATGCCGAACATTTTGCCGATGACCCGGAAGACGCCGAAATCATCGAGCAGATTCGCGACCTGATCGACACCCGCGTCCGCCCCGCCGTCGCCAATGACGGCGGCGACATCATCTATCGCGGCTTCGACAAGGGCACCGTCTATCTTCAGATGCAGGGCGCCTGCTCGGGCTGCCCCTCTTCCTCCGCGACGCTCAAGAACGGCATCGAGCAATTGCTTAAACATTATGTGCCCGAAGTAACCGAAGTCCGCGCGGTTTGAGCGCCAATCGAATATTTGGCAAATCGCGACGGATCGACTAACCCGCAGGGGAATCCGCATCTGGCGGATGCTTGATGGGAGTATCGCTTGCGCCTTCTGGTGATCGACACCGCCACTCAGGCCCTGTCCGTTGCACTGCTGGAAGATGGCGCACCGATCGGCCAGTTCCATGACGTCGTCGGACGCGGCCATGCCGAAGCATTGCTGCCCGCCATCGCCGCGCTTCCCGACGGCGGAAAGGCCGACGCGATCGCCGTGGATGTGGGACCGGGCAGTTTTACCGGCGTGCGCATCGGCATCGCCGCCGCGCGCGCGCTCGCCCTCGCCTGGTCCGTGCCGCTGCATGGCTATAGCGCGCCGTCGCTGATCGCGGCCATGGCCGCGCGGCAGCATCAGGGCGGGCCGATCGCCGTCACCATCACGGGCGGCCATGGCGAACTATTCTGGCAATGTTTCGATGAGGATGGGCGCACCATAACCAGCGCCGTGGCTTCGACCCCCATCGCCGCGCTCGCGCAGCAGATGGAGGCGGAGACTTTTTATGGAACAGGCGCCGAAGCGCTGGTCACGGCGCGCGGCGCGGGCGTGGCGGTGACGCTATATCCCGATGCTGCCGCCTATCCGCTGATAGCCGACCTGCCTCCCCTGCCGCCCAGCCCCATTTATGGTCGCGGCGCAGACGCCAAGACCATGGCGGAGCGCGCCGCATCGTGATGCCGGGCATCGACCTCGACACCTATGAACAGGGTGATCGCAACGCATTGGCTGATGCGATGGATGTTATGGTTCGCGCCTTCGATCCCGCATTCGGCGAAGCCTGGACCCTGCCGCAGCTATCGGGCGTGATGCTGATGCCCGGCACATGGCTGACGGTGGCACGACTTGATGCGATGCCGCTTGGCTTCGCACTGGTGCGGTCGGTTCTGGACGAATGCGAATTGCTGCTGCTGGCCGTTGCGCCTTTGTGGCGGGGCCGCGGCGTGGGCGAAGCGCTGCTGCGTGACAGCCTGCGCACCGCCCGACGCAAGGGCATTACATCCATGAACCTGGAAGTTCGCTCTACGAACAACGCAATCAAACTCTATGAAAAAACAGGGTTTGAATTCGTCCATCGACGCCCCGGTTACTATCGCGGGAATGATGGTCAACTATATGATGCCCTGAGTTTCCGCCTGGATATGCTGGCCTGATACAATAAGGTCTTGCGTAATTCTGCGTCAGGGTCTAGCGAACACGTACCGCTCCTGAAATAAATTTCCTAGGGCGGGTCGCACCAAATATAGCCTTCGTAGGAAACAGGAAAATGGAAATCGAATCGGCTCAGAACGAGCTGCTCATTACTTTGACGTCCGACATCGTTGCCGCGCACGTCTCCAATAACAGCGTCGCCGTATCCGACGTATCCTCGCTGATCCAGAATGTGCATGCCGCGCTTTCGGGCCTGAGCCAGCCGGCGCCGACGCCTGAAGTCAAGCTGGAGCCGGCCGTGTCGGTGCGCGCTTCGATCAAGCCGGATTACATCATCTGTCTGGAAGACGGCAAAAAGCTGAAGATGCTCAAGCGCCACCTGATGACTCATTATCAGATGACGCCGGAAGATTATCGCGCCAAGTGGGGCCTGCCGGCCGACTATCCGATGGTCGCCCCCAACTATGCCGAACAGCGCCGCAGCCTGGCGAAGAAGATCGGCCTGGGCACCCAGCGTCGCCGCACCCGCGGCAAGTAAAGCGTCGCCCACCGGCGCCCTTTGCCGGTGCCGTTTGAAGAAAGGGGCGCGTCGCCGACGCGCCCCTTTCCTGTTGGGGCAAAAGCCGCTAGGCTTTGCCCGATTTTTCGCCAAAAGCCATTAAGCGAGCCTGCATGAACCGCAAAATCGACGTCGAAGCCCTGTGCCATGAAAAGGGTTTGCGTATCACCGAACAACGCCGCGTGATCGCCCAGGTGCTCAGCGACGCCACCGACCATCCCGATGTCGAGGAACTGCATCGCCGTTCCGCGGCCATCGATCCGGGCATTTCCATCGCGACCGTCTATCGCACCGTGCGCCTGTTCGAAGAAGCCGGCATATTGGAGCGCCATGACTTCGGCGACGGCCGCGCCCGGTACGAAGCCGCCCCGGAATCGCATCACGACCATCTGATCGATGTCGAAACCGGCAATGTGATCGAATTTGTCGATCCCGAACTGGAATTGCTGCAAAAGCAGATCGCCGAGAAACTGGGCTTCCGTCTGGTCGATCATCGCATGGAACTGTACGGCGTCGCGCTCGAACGCAAGAACTGACCTGCCTTGGCCAGCCTCCGTCGTCTGTTGCGGATCGGGGGGCTGGCCGGCAGCCTGCTGCTCTGCCTGATCCCGCATCTGCTCTGGCGCCTTGCGCGCCGCCCCTCTCCATGGCCACGCCATTTCCTCGCGCTCGCCGCCCGATCGGTGGGCGCGCAGGTTCGCATTGAAGGCCGGCCGCATGATGGCGACATGGTCCTGCTCGCCAACCATGTCAGCTGGATCGACATATTGGCGCTGGGCGGCGCGACCGGCGCAGCCTTCGTCTCCCATGATGGCGTCGCCCGCTGGCCGGTGATCGGCTGGCTCGCGGCGCAGAACAACACTCTGTTCGTCTCGCGCGAGCGGCGCGGCGCGTTGTCGGGGCAGATCGATGCGTTGCGCAGCGCGCTGCTGGGGCATCAGCCGGTTGCGCTCTTTCCCGAAGGCACGACCAGCGATGGCATGGGCCTGCTCCCTTTCAAGCCATCTCTGCTGGCCGTACTGCTACCCCCGCCGCGTGCCGTGATGATCCAACCGGTGCATATCGATTATGGCGCGGACGCATCCGCCATCGCCTGGCATGGGGAAGAGCCGGCCGGCGCCAATGCAATGCGGCTGCTGGCTCGCAAGGGCGCCCTGCCCGTCACGCTGCGTTTTCTGGAGCCGTTCGACCCCGCCTCATGCGCTGATCGCAAGGTGATTGCCGCCACAGCGCGCGATCGGATAGCCCAAAGCATCATCCTGCATCAGAACCCTTCCGCTTCGCCTTTGCCGCCTGTATAGCTGGACCGCATGAATCGTAACGACGCCCAAAAGACTCCAGCGACCTTCCACGTCAAATCCTTCGGCTGCCAGATGAACGTCTATGATGGCGAGCGCATGGCCGAAATGCTGGGCACCCAGGGCATGACCGCCGCAGCGGACGGCGCAGACGCCGATCTGGTCATCCTTAACACCTGTCACATTCGCGAAAAGGCGGTGGACAAAGTCTATTCCGACATTGGCCGCATGGTGCGCGATGACGGCAGCCGCCCGATGATCGCCGTCGCCGGCTGCGTCGCGCAGGCCGAGGGCAGCGAAATTCAGCGGCGCGCGCGCAATGTCGACATCGTCGTCGGCCCGCAAGCCTATCATCGCCTGCCCGACCTGATCGAAAAGGTCGGCCGTGGCGAGACTGCGGTCGACACCGACATGCCGCTCGCCTCCAAATTCGGCGCTCTTCCGGCCCGTACCAAGCAGGCGCGGCCCACCGCCTTCCTGACGATCATGGAAGGCTGCGACAAATTCTGCACCTATTGCGTGGTGCCCTATACGCGCGGCGCGGAAATCAGCCGCAGCTGGAGCGCGATCATCGACGAGGCCAAGGCGCTGGTCGATGGCGGGGTGCGCGAAATCACGCTGCTGGGCCAGAATGTCAACGCCTGGACCGGTGAGGATGACAAGGGCCGGATGCAGGGCATGGACGGCCTGGCGCGCGAACTGGCGAAGATTTCGGACCTGAAGCGCATTCGCTACACCACCAGCCATCCCAACGACATGAGCGACGGCCTGATCGCCGCCCATGGCGACGAACCCAAGCTGATGCCCTTCCTGCATCTGCCGGTGCAGGCGGGCAATGACCGCATCCTGAAAGCCATGAACCGCAGCCATAGCGTGGACAGCTATCTGCGCATCATCGAACGGGTGCGCGAAGCGCGGCCGGACATTGCGCTGTCGGGCGACTTCATCGTCGGATTCCCGGGCGAAACCGACGCGGAATTCGAAGACACGCTGAAAATCGTCGAGCAGGTGCGCTATGCGCAATGCTATTCCTTCAAATATAGCCCGCGTCCCGGCACGCCGGCCGCCGACATGGATCATCAGATCCCGATGGCGGTGATGGACGAACGGCTCGCCCGGCTTCAGGCGCTGATCAACCGCCATCAGGTGGAATTCAACGCGGCCACCGTCGGCCGCACCACCGACATTCTTCTTGAGCGCAAGGGCCGCTATCCCGGCCAGCTCATCGGCAAATCGCCCTGGCTCCAGTCGGTCGTCGTGACCGCGCCGGACCTGTCCATCGGCGATATGGTAGACGTCGACATCATCAGCGCCGGCCCGAATAGCCTGGCCGGCGAACTCAGTAGGAGGAAGGCCGCTTGAACCAAAGCCTCGTCAATCCCGCCATGACGGGAACCCCAATCCCCCGAACCCGGCTGCGAACCAGCCCATTGAGGGGAATGACGAGCGAGGGAGGCTGCTGAATGTCGAAGAAACCCAATCAGAATAACCGCGTCGATGTGACCGAACGCGCGCGGCTGGAAGTCACGTTCGACCGGCCGCATCTGCTGACCACATTGTTCGGTCAATATGACCGCAATCTGGTCGCGATCGAAAATCGCCTGGGCGTCTATATCGCTGCACGCGGCAACAAATTGCAGATCGAGGGCGAGGCCGAAGCCGCCGCCCGCGCCCGCGACGTGATGACCGGTCTCTACAACCGCATCGTCGCCGGGCAGGAAATCGACACCGGCGCAGTCGAGGCCGTTATCGCCATGTCGTCCGAACCGACGCTGGACGGCATCATCCGCAGCGACGTCGCCGAACCGCCCAAGGTGATGATCCGCACCCGCAAGAAGACGATCGTCCCGCGCTCCGCCACGCAGGTCGCCTATATGGAGGCGCTCAACCGGAACGACATCATCTTCGCGCTCGGCCCGGCAGGCACCGGCAAAACCTATCTGGCGGTGGCGCAGGCGGTCAGCCAGCTTATCACCGGCAGCGTCGATCGGCTGATCCTGTCCCGCCCGGCGGTGGAAGCGGGTGAAAAACTGGGCTTCCTGCCCGGCGACATGAAGGAGAAGGTCGATCCCTATCTCCGCCCGATCTACGACGCGCTGCACGATACGCTGCCGGCCGAACAGGTCGAACGGCGGATCGCAAGCGGCGAGATCGAAATCGCGCCCCTCGCCTTCATGCGCGGGCGCACGCTGGCCAACGCCTTCATCGTGCTGGACGAAGCGCAGAACACCACCATCGCCCAGATGAAGATGTTCCTGACGCGCTTCGGTGAAGGCAGCCGCATGGTCATTTGCGGCGACCCAAAACAGGTCGATTTGCCGCAGCCGGGCATATCCGGCCTGGCCGATGCGGTGGCGCGGCTGGACGGCGTGGAGGGCATCGCCATGGTGCCCTTTGGCATTGGCGACGTCGTGCGCCATCCAGTGGTCGGCCGGATCGTTCAGGCTTATGAGGGGCCGGATGCGTGACCCCAGCGGAAAGTATGTTGCATGATTGAAGTCGCCGTCCTCCATGAAGAAGGCTGGCCGGGAACGGACTGGGAGATGCTGGCCCAGCGCGCGGTGGCGACGGCCATCGCGCACAGCCCCTATGCCGCCTTCGCGACCGACCAGACACTGTACGAAGTCGCGGTCAAGCTGACGTCGGATGAGGAGGTCCACAGCCTCAACCGCGCCTATCGCGACAAGGACAAGCCGACCAACGTCCTGTCCTTCCCGATGGTGCAGGAAGATTTGCTGGAAGTGACCGCGAACACCGACGATGGCGAGGTGTTGCTGGGCGACATCGTGCTGGCGGAGGGAGTCTGTGTCGCCGAAGCCGCGGAAAAGGGCATTTCCGTGGCCGATCATGCCACGCATCTGATCGTCCATGGGACTTTTCATTTGCTTGGATATGACCATATGGACGACAATGAAGCCGAAGCGATGGAAGCGCTGGAGATTGCAGCGCTTCTGAGCATGGGTTTATCCGATCCCTATGGGGATCGGGAAGCCATTTGATGGTCGCATTTTCCGGGCCGGCGGGTGATCCGACCGCCCCGGAAAATGCGCGAACAGGGGATTGAGACGCACAATGGCTGAAGGCAGCCCGAAGGACAGCACCACTTCGAAAGAGGCGGACAGTAGCAGCGAGGGCGGCTTATGGAGCGGCATCAAGTCGCTCCTGTTCGGCGAGAATGAAGAAACCAGCCTCCGCAAGGAACTGGAAGAAGCGCTCGACGAATATGATGAGGATGATCAGGACGAAAGCCCGCCGGCAAAGGGCGACCTGTCCGCGATAGAGCGGCAGATGGTGCGCAACCTGCTGCATTTTTCTGAACATACGGTCGATGACGTTGCCGTCCCCCGTTCCGACATTATCGCGATCGAGGAGAAGGCGAGCTTCGCTGATCTTGCCGCCCTGTTCGCCGAGGCAGGCCATAGCCGCATCCCGGTCTATCGCGACAATCTCGACACCATCGTCGGCATGATCCACATTCGCGACGCCTTCGCCATTTTGGCCGGCAAGGCGCCGGTGCCCGAAACGCTGGAGCCGCTGATCCGCCAGCCGCTCTATGTCCCCGAAAGCATGGGCGCGCTGGACCTGCTCGCCGAAATGCGCGCCAAGCGCACCCACCTGGCGATCGTGCTGGACGAATATTCGGGGACGGAAGGACTTTTGACCTTCGAAGATCTGGTCGAGGAAATCGTCGGCGAAGTCGAAGACGAGCATGACGACGCGCCCGAAGCGATGCTCGTCCCGCTCGATGGCGGCCTGTGGGAAGCCGACGCGCGCGCCGAACTGGACGATGTGGCCGAGGAAATCGATCCGAAGCTGGGCGATGTCGAAGAGGATATCGACACCCTGGGGGGCCTTGCCTTCGTGCTGGCCGGTCGGGTCCCGGAACCGGGCGAGATTGTCGAGCATGAGACAAGCGGCTGGAAGCTGGAAATCGTCGCCAGCGATGGTCGCCGCGTCACCCGCCTGCGTCTGCATCCGCCGGTGGAGCGGGAAGAGCCGGAGGAATAATCCGGTGCTCCGGCAATTTCCTGATACAGACGCGAAATATTAAGGCAGCGCCAATAATGTTGCCGCGAAACGTCATTGCGAGCGTAGCGAAGCAACCCAGCTGCGGAACCATGGATTGCTTCGCTACGCTCGCAATGACGATGACTTGATTTCACGCCGTCATCTGACGGCAACGGCGGACGATGCGAAACGAACGACATTCTATGCAGCGGCGCGGCGGAACGGACGTGCTGTTCGCCGCGCCATGGACGACGGTCGAAAGGCTGCTGCTCGCTACCGTCTGCATCGCGACCTTCTTCTTCGCGATCGTAACGCCGCCCTTTCAGGCCCCCGATGAAAATCAGCATTATATGAAAGCCCTGTCGCTGACCCAGGGCATTTTGCTGACGCAGGAACGCGGCGACGCCATCGGCGCTGAACTCCCTCGCGCCGCGCTGGACATTCATGCCGTCGACTTCCCGACCGATGTGCCGGCGGAACAGCGCCGTTTCGATCGCGCGCAGCGGACGCTCAGCGCCGCCGCCGATGCCACCCGCCCCGGCGCCGCCTTCGCCGAATTCCCCAATGTCGCCAGCTATGCGCCCAGCCTTTATGCGCCGGGCGCGATCGGCCTGTCGCTTGGCCGGGCAATCGACCTGCCCTGGATCGACGCCTTCTATGTCGGGCGGCTGGTCAATGCGCTGACCGGGCTTCTCCTGCTAATCGCCGCCTTGCGGCTGCTGCCCTTTGGCCGCAACGCCATGTTGGCCACCGCCCTGCTCCCGACCTTCGCCTATCAGACCGGATCGCTCTCGCCCGACGCCGTGATCAACGGCTTTGGTTTTCTGGGCCTTTCGTTTGCCTTGCGGACAGGCTTCATGGATGTCGCCCCGGCGCGGTCGGCCGCTTTGCTTATTACCGGGCCGCTGCTCGCGCTCTGCAAGGGCGTCTATCTGCCGCTGATAGCGGCGGGCCTGCGCTGGCAACAGCATCGCCGCGATCTGCGCCCCGGCCTGATCATGGCCGCCATGGCCTTGGGCGCGGTCGCCTTTGTCAGTTGGATGCATGTTTCGGGCGGCAGTCAGGCGCTCTATCATATCCAGTCGCGCAAGACCGGCGAAACGATGATGACCGCGCCGCTGAGCGATCAGCTGAGCATCATAGTCGCGAACCCGCTCGCCTATGCCCATATCCTTGCCAGCAGCGTGATCGAACGTGCGCCGGTCTATGCGCTTCAGATCGTGGGCCGCTTCGGCTGGAATGCGATCCTGC
Source organism: Pseudomonadota bacterium (assembly GCA_021849075.1). GTDB lineage: Bacteria > Pseudomonadota > Alphaproteobacteria > Sphingomonadales > Sphingomonadaceae > Sphingobium. The sequence goes on from JAJZTH010000008.1 coordinate 35,117, forward strand.
TGCCCCTGCTCGCTTACCCCTTGGCGATGCTGATGCTGGGCGCGGGCGTGGCGAGCGGATCGGGCGCGCGCTTTGGCATGGGACAGCGCCTCTGGTGGCTGGCGGTGGCGGCGGGCGTGGCGCTGCTGATCGAAACCGCCATGTATCTCACCGGCACGCCGCTGGGCGCAGACTATATTCAGGGGACGCAGGGCCGCTATTTCCTGCCGCTGCTGCCGCTGGTGCTGCTCGCGCTGTCGCCGGCCGATCCGGTCCGAGGCGCGGGGCGACTGTTCGCGATCGCCGCCATCCCGCTCCTGCTGATTGCCGCAGCGACGGTGTTCGACAGTTTCTGGGTCCATGGCTTCATCACCAGCGACGGCATGCCGCCGCATAGCAGCCTTAGCCGCGCGCTATTCCTGCCCTCGCCGCGCTGGTAGCCAGACCCGGCACAGGGCGAGCCATCCCAGCCCCTCGATCCAGCCGGCGGTGACGTCACTGGGCCAATGCACGCCCAGCCAGACGCGGCTGACGCCGATCAGCGCGATCATCGCGGCCGCAGCCCAAAAGCCGACGCGCCGCCCGACCAGCAACGCCAGTGCGCCGAAAAACATCATGTTCCCCGCCGCATGGCCGCTGGGGAAGCTATAGGTGTGAACGCTGTCCAGATGCGGCAGCAGGTCCGGGCGCGGCGCGGCGAATATCTGTTTGAGGATGAGGTTGAGCGCCGTGCCGCCCGCCATCATGGCCATCAGCCACAGCGCACAACGGCGTCGCCCGGCCCAGAACAGAGAACCCAGCGATAAAGCGAGCAGCAACAACCTGCCCGCTGTTCCGCCCAATGCGGAGGCAAGCCTTATCAGGGGCGTAAGATTTTGCCCGACAGCGCCATCCCGCGCGCGGCCGGCGGCCTCCATCAGCCCGACGTTGACGCCATCCAGCCACCCCGCCCGCTGCATCAGCGCGATGCCAAGAACGCAAAAAAGCGCGAGGACAAAAGCCCCCGCGCCTTTCACCAACGATGTGCGCCGATCAGATATGGAGCGCACGGCCATAAGCGGCCAGCACGCTTTCGTGCATCGATTCCGAAATGGTCGGATGCGGGAAGACCGTGTGCATCAGTTCCGCCTCGGTCGTCTCCAGCGTCTTGCCGATGGTATAGCCCTGAATCATTTCCGTGACTTCCGCGCCAATCATGTGCGCCCCCAGCAATTCGCCGGTCTTGGCGTCGAACACCGTCTTGGTGAAGCCTTCCGCTTCGCCCAGCGCGATCGCCTTGCCATTGCCGATGAAGGGGAACATGCCGACCTTCACTTCGTAGCCGGCTTCCTTCGCTTTCGCCTCGGTCAGGCCGACGCTGGCGATCTGCGGATGGCAATAGGTGCAGCCCGGAATGTTGCGAACGTCCATCGCATGGGGATGCACATCCTTGTTGCCCAGCGCCTGTGCGATCGCTTCGGCGACGATCACGCCTTCATGGCTCGCCTTATGGGCCAGCCATGGCGGCGCGGTGACGTCGCCGATCGCCCACATGCCATCGACATTGGTGCGGCCATAGGCGTCTGTCTTGATGTGGTAGCGCTGGTCGGGTTCGATGCCGGCATCTTCCAGACCCAGATTTTCGACATTGGGGACGATGCCGATAGCGACGATGACATGGCTATATTCGGCCGTGACGTCCTTGCCATCCTTGCCCTTGATCGTGGCGGTCACGCCCTTGTCGCCGGTGGCGATCTTTTCGATCTTGGCGCCGGTCATGATGGTCATGCCCTGCTTTTTGACGGCTTTTTCCAGGAAGGCGGAAACGTCCGCATCCTCTACGGGCACGATCCGGTCCATCATCTCGACCACGGTCACATCCGCGCCCATATCGTTATAGAAGCTGGCAAATTCGATGCCGATCGCTCCCGAACCGATGACCAGCAGCTTGGTCGGCATTTCCGGCGGGGTCATGGCGTGGCGATAGGTCCACACCCGCTTGCCGTCCGCCTTCAGGTTCGGCAGGTCGCGAGCGCGCGCGCCGGTCGCGATGATGATATGCTTGGCGGCCAGTTCTTCGGTCTTGCCGTCCTTGGTGACGGTCATCTTGCCTTTGGCGACCAGCTTGCCATCGCCCATATGGACGGTGATCTTGTTCTTCTTCATCAGGTGCGTGACGCCCTGATTAAGCTGCTTGGCGACGCCGCGCGACCGTTTCACCACCGCTTCGATATCGGCGCTGATCTTTTCGGCGGCCAGGCCATAATCCTTGGCATGCTGCATATAGTGGAAGATTTCGGCCGAGCGCAGCAGCGCCTTGGTCGGAATGCAGCCCCAGTTGAGGCAGATGCCGCCCAGATTTTCTCGCTCCACGATTGCGGTCTTCAGGCCCAATTGCGCCGCACGGATGGCGGCCACATAGCCGCCGGGGCCGGAGCCAAGAACGATGACGTCGTAATTCTCTGCCATGGTTAGTCTCTCTAATCTTATTTCGCTGCGCCGGTATCGCCCGGCATTGGCGGAACGGAACGGGGCTGACGATCCTCGCCGATCGCCACGAAGCTGAAGGTTGCGTGGGTCACGCGATAGGACCTGTCGTCGTGACGCGCCCGGCGCCACGCTTCGACATAGATTTTCATCGACGTGCGCCCCACCGACTTGAGCGTCGCGAACACCGACACTTCATCCCCCACCACGACCGGGCGCAGGAAGGTCATGCCCTCCACCGCAATGGTCACGGCGCGGCCATGGCTGTGCCGGGCGGCGACGGAACCCGCTGCCGAGTCCATCACGCTCATCAACCAGCCGCCGAAAATATCCCCATAGGGATTGGTGTCGGTCGGCATGGCGATGACGCGCACCGCCGGGCTGAGGTCCGGCGGGGTTTCGTCGACATAGGCCATCAGGCGAGCAGGCCGATCGGGTTTTCGACCAGTTCCTTGAACGCCTTCATCAGGCGGGCGCCGTCCGCGCCGTCGATCGCGCGGTGATCGAAGCTGCCGGTGGCCGACATGACGGTCGCAATCTGGACCGAGTCATCGACAATGTAAGGACGCTTGTCGCCGGCGCCGATCGCCATGATCATCGCCTGGGGCGGGTTGATGACGGCTTCGAACTGCTTGATGCCAAACATGCCCATGTTGGAAAGCGAAGCGGTGCCGCCCTGATATTCCTCGGGCTTCAGCTTGCCATCCTTGGCGCGGCTGGCCAGATCCTTCATCGCCGAAGAAATGGCGGCGACGCCCTTGCCAGCGGCGTCGGTGACGATCGGGGTGATCAGACCGCCCGGGATCGACACGGCGACCGAAATATCGGCGCGCTTGAACTGCAGCATCTGGTCGCCGGCGAACTGCACATTGCATTCGGGCACTTCGATCAGCGCCACGCCCAGCGCCTTGATCAGCAGGTCGTTGACCGACAGCTTGACCTTGCGGCTGGCAAGGCCGGCGTTGAGTTCGCCGCGCAGCTTGAGCAGCTTGTCGAGCTGAACGTCGACGGTCAGGTAGATGTGCGGCACCTGCTGCTTGGATTCGGTCAGGCGACGGGCGATCGTCTTGCGCATGCCGCTGAGCTTGACGACGTCGTGCGGGATGCCGAAATCCTGCGCGGCGGCGGCGACCGGAGCAGGCGCAGCGACAGGCGCCGGAGCAGCGGCGGGCGCTGCAGCCGGGGCGGCGGCAGGCGCGGCAGCGCCGGGCTGCGCGCCGTCAATATCCGCCTTGACGATGCGGCCATTGGTGCCGGTGCCGGTGATGCTGGCCAAATCGATGCCCTTGGCCGCCGCCAGGCGGCGGGCCAGCGGGCTGGCCTTCACGCGATCGTCCGAAGCGGCCGGTGCGGCAGGCTTGGCCGGAACGCTGTCGGCCTTGGGCGCTGGCGCGGTGGATTCCGCCTTGGCGGGGACCGGATCCGCCTTGGGCGCGGGGGCAGCGCCACCGCCGGCGGCGGCTGCGGCCACATCCTCGCCCTCTTCGGCGATGATGGCGATCACGGTGCCGACCTTCACGCCTTCGGAACCCTCGGCAACCAGAATCTTGGCGACCACGCCTTCATCGACCGCCTCGAATTCCATCGTCGCCTTGTCGGTTTCGATTTCCGCCAGCAGGTCGCCCGACGACACGGTGTCGCCTTCCTTCACCAGCCACTTGGCCAGCGTGCCTTCCTCCATCGTCGGGGAAAGGGCGGGCATCTGGATCGTCTTGCTCATGCGTTCGGGGCCTCTTCTGGTTTATGCGGCACGCGCCATTTGCCGCATCACTTCCACCCATTCGCCGGATCGGTCAAGCGACCGCTTGCGGAAGGCGAATTTATACCCCACATTTCACCTCACTGGTTCGTTGACGCGATTTCCCGCGCGTCGCGGCCATCAATATCATGCGGGGGCGATAAGAAGTGCGGACATATCTGGTCGTTGTGGACGAATCGCCGGAAGCGGAAACCGCGCTGCGCTTCGCCGCGCGCCGCGCCGCCAAGACCGGCGGCGCCGTGCGCATATTGGCGCTGATCCCGCCATCCGAATTCGTTCAATGGGGCGGCGTGCAGGCGACGATGGAGGATGAGGCGCTGCAACGCGCCGAGGCGCTCGTCACCAGCGCGGCCGGCACCTTGACCGATGAATCGGGCATCCGCCCCAGCATCACCGTGCGACAGGGCGACGCCGTTACCGTCGTGCGCGGCACGCTGGAGGAAATGGACGATGTGGCCGCGCTGGTGCTGGGCGCGGCGGCCAGCGGCAATCCGGGCAAGCTGGTGTCCCATTTTGCGGGTGCCGACGCGGGCAAGCTGCCCTGCCCGATCATGGTCATTCCCGGCGGGCTGGACGCCGACGCGATCGACCGATTGAGTTAATTCTCGTCATTGCGAGCGCAGCGAAGCAATCCCTGGTCGCTCCGGTGGATTGCTTCGCTGCGCTCGCAATGACGAAATCAGCGCTTATGCTTTCCCCGCTTCGACCCGATATGGCGGATATTCTTCGGGCGGCCGCGATGAACGACGCCCGGACGGGTGCGGTCGCGCTTGATCGGGCCGCCGCGCGGCGCGGGATTGTCGGGCAGTTCGAAACGCAATGATCCGTTGACCGGGTCCGCCTCCGCCAGCCGCAGTTCCAGCCGCTGGCCGACCGTGTAGCGGTCGCCGCTCTCCACGCCCTGCAACGCCTTGCCGGCTTCATCATAGTAAAAATGCTCGGCCCCCATGGTCGACACCGGGACCAGCCCGTCGCCGCCCAGCCCCTCGACCGTGGCGAAGAAGCCGAAATTCTGGACCCCGGTAATCCGCGCCTGCACCAGTTCGCCGACATGGGCGGACAGGAAGGCGGCGACATAGCGGTCGATCGTCTCGCGCTCCGCCTCCATCGCGCGCCGCTCATGGCCGGAGATCATTTCGCCGACCCGGCCCATATTGTCATAATCATCCTGGCTGAGCGAGGAGCGATCAGGGACCGCCTTGTCCTTGGGCGCCGGCAGTTCAAGGCCATGGGCGCCCACCAGCGCGCGGTGCACCAGCAAGTCGGCGTATCGGCGGATGGGCGAGGTAAAATGGGCGTAACTGCCCAGCGCCAGCCCGAAATGCCCCATATTCTGCGGCGCATAATAGGCCTGGGTCTGGCTGCGCAGAATCTGGGTCATGATCTGCTCCTTCTCCTCCGACTCCCCGACCTTGCGGATCAACTGGTTGAAGGTCGCGGGGCGGATCACCTGCCCCAGCGCGAAATCAATGTCGAAGGTCGCCAGATATTCCTTGAGCGCAACCAGCTTGTCGCGGCTGGGCGCTTCATGCACGCGGTACATGACCGGGGCTTTCTTTGCCTCCAGCGCCTTGGCCGCCGCGACATTGGCTGCGATCATATAATCCTCGATCAACATATGCGCGTCGAGCCGTTCGCGGATGGCGACGCTGACGATCTTGCCATATTCGTCCAGCACCACCCGCCGTTCGGGCAGGTCCAGCGCCAGCGGATCGCGCGCCTTGCGCGCCTTCTGCAACAACGCCCAGCAAGCCCAAAGGGGCTTTAGCGCGGGTTCGAGCAGGTCATTGTCCTTCGTGCCGTCGATCGCCGCCTGCGCATCTTCATAGGCCAGCACCGCCGCCACCCGGATCACGGCGCGGGTGAAGCGCCAGGCCGTCACCTTGCCATTCGCGTTGATGGTGAGGTGACAGGCCATGGCCGCGCGGTCCTGTCCGGCGCGCAGCGAACACATGTCGGACGAGAGTTCGTGCGGCAGCATCGGCACGACCTGATCGGGGAAATAGACGCTGTTGCCGCGCTTGCGCGCTTCCCGGTCGAGCGCACTGCCGGGGCGGACATAGTAACTGACGTCGGCAATGGCGACGATCGCCTTGAAACCGCCGACATTGCCTTCATCCTCATCCGGCGTGGCCCAGACCGCGTCGTCATGGTCGCGCGCATCCACCGGGTCGATCGCCACAATCGGCAGGTGGCGCAGATCCTCGCGCTTGTCCTCATGCAGCGGCAGGGCGGACGCCTTGACCGCTTCCTCCTCTACCCCGTCGGGGAAGACATGGGGGATGCCATGTTTGTGGATCGCAATCAGGCTGAAGCTGCGCGGCGCGAAGGGATCGCCCAATATGTCGGTGACGCGCGCGGAAATGCGTGGCGGGCGGCCATGGGGTTCGGCCAGCACCAGATCGCCGGGCTTTGCCGTGCCGACGTCGCTGATCGGCGTATCCTTGCGGATGCGCTTGTCGACCGGGCGCAGCCACAGCTTGCCGTCGGCCATTTCCTCGACCACGCCCAGCAATTCCTCACTGGACTTGGCGAGCTTCTTCATCGGATGGGCGATCCAGCCGCGTCCGGCCTCTTCGGTGCGGGCAAGGATGCGATCGCCGATGGTGAGCGCCCCCCTTTTGCCGCGCTCCACCACACGCAGGCGCGGGGCCGGCTGCCCCTCCGCCTCCCAGCGTTCGGGGGTGGCGATCAGGGTCGTATCGTCGACATCGATGATGCGCAGCACCGTCACCTTGGGCACGCCGCCCATTTTGTGGAAGGCGCGGGCCGGGCCGATGTCGATCAACCCTTCATCCGCCATGTCCTTCAGCAACGCCTTGAGCGCGATCTTCTCCTGCCCTTTAAGGCCAAACGCCTTGGCGATCTCGCGCTTGCCGGCGGGGGTGTCGGACTCGGCGATGAAGGCCATCACCTGATCGCGGGTGGGAAAGCCGGCGGGGCGGACTTTATCGGGTTTCTTGTGCTTCTGGGTCGATGCCATGGATCAGGTATAGGGGCGTGCCGCCGCCGACGCCAGCGGCATGGCGGAATAGGAGAGGCACGGCTTAACTTCGCACATTTCCCGCCGATTTTGAAATTTTGGAAGAAAAGTCGGAAATTATATTTCCAACTTCGCGTGCGGCCGGACGATGGGAAAGAACCGGGCGAATGCTGCCATGGCGGGAGGATGTAGGACAGGATGGAGGAGATGGGTGGTTTCCTGCCATTCCACCCACGCCATGCTGAACTTGTTTCAGCATCTATCGTGTCTACAATCCTTTGCTCTGTTGGGAGAAATGGACCCTGAAACAAGTTCAGGGTGACAATGTATGTGAGGCCGGATTGTGGTCGTCACCAGCCCCTATCCCGCCAGCTTGCGCGCCCTCTCCCGCCAGGCTTCCGCCAGCACCGGCATGTCGGCCAGGGCGCGCACTGCCTGCGGGTCCGCCTTGTGCCCGCCGCCGATCAGCAGGCGAAAGACGCGGGCGATACTCCAGTCGGGCAACGGCCGGTCTAGCAGGTCCATGCGGGTGCCGGCCACCGCCTCCCCTTCGCGGATCACGCGGAAATAGATGCCGCAATGACCGGTCTTGACGATCGTCGCCATCACGTCGCGCGTGGCGAAACGGTGGTCGAGCTTCCAGCACGGCTGACGGCCATGGCTGACCTCTACGATGGCGCTGCCCAGCGAGAAACGATCGCCCAGACAGATATCAGCTTCGGTCATGCCGCGCGATGCGATATTCTCGCCAAAGGCGCCGGGCGCGTCGAGCAATGGCTGATCGGGCTTGCGCTCACGCCACCAGCCATAATGATCCTGCGGATAAAGATGGATCGCCTTGTCCCAGCCGCCATGATGGATCAGGTCCGCCACGGCATTGCCGGCAAATCCGTCCCAGCCGATCCGCACCGGCCCTTCGACCGGGGTCTTGGCGATGGCGCTATAATCGTCGCCGCGAAAGGGAACGGGCTTGCCGACCAGCAGCGCGTCGATGGTCATATGAGGCGTCGTCATGCCCCCTCATGCCATGCTGGAACACGCAGCGCGATGGCCGATCGCGCGGGCATGGCATCATGCTTCGTTCAGTTCCGACGCCAGTTTCAGTACTTCGCCGCCGCTATCGACCCGGATCAGATAGGCAGGGTCGCCCGGCGATCCGTTCCGGCGGATCAGCGCCCCGGCGATGGTGCGTTCGACATGCCTGTCAAATCGCTCCGCGATGCGCCCGCGGCCGACACCCTGCCCCCAATTCCACCGGACCCGCATTCCCTTACGGAAAGTCTCGGTCATCTGGGCATCCTCTCCTGTTCGGGGGCAACCGCGTCGGCCGTGCCTCTTGCCTGCGAAGGCATAAATCCCAACGGCTTGACTGGTTCCCTTGGGTTTTCACGCTGATTGAGCTAAGGGGCGCCGATGCAAGCATCCGGCCTTCGCGTCGCCCTGTTCAGTGGCAACTATAATTATGTGCGCGATGGCGCGAACCAGGCGCTCAACCGTTTCGTGGGCTATTTGTTGCGCCAGGGCGCGCAGGTGCGCGTCTATTCCCCCACCACCGATACGCCTGCGTTCGAACCGGCCGGCGAACTGGTCAGCGCGCCATCCTTCGCGGTTCCGGGGCGCAAGGAATATCGCGTGCCGTATCGCCTGTCGGGCGCGTTGAAGCGTGATCTGGCCATGTTCCAGCCCAATCTCATCCATCTGGCCAGCCCCGACCCGCTGTGCCATGGCGCGCTCAGCTGGGCGCGGCGACATGGATTGCCCACGGTCGCGTCGGTCCACACCCGGTTCGAAACCTATCCGCGCTATTATGGGCTGGCCTTTCTGGAGCCGCTGGTCGAATCGATCCTGCGCCGTTTCTATCGCCGCTGCGACGCCATTGTCGCGCCGTCCGAATCCATGGCGCAGCTGCTGCGCGAACAGCGGATGAGCTATGATGTCGGCATCTGGACGCGCGGCATCGACCGGGAGATTTTCAACCCCGGCCAGCGCGACCTGAACTGGCGGCGGGCGCAGGGCATTGAAGACAGCACCCCGGCGATCGGCTTCATCGGCCGGCTGGTGATGGAAAAGGGGCTGGACGTCTTTTCCGACACGATCGACCAGCTGAGCCTGCGACAGGTGCCGCACAAGGTCCTGGTGGTGGGCGAAGGCCCGGCGCGCGAATGGTTTCAAAACCGCCTGCCGCAGGCGGTATTCACCGGCTTTCAGAAGGGGTCGGATCTGGGCCGCGCGGTCGCCAGCATGGATATGCTGTTCAACCCCTCCGTCACCGAAACCTTCGGCAATGTCACGCTGGAGGCGATGGCGTGCGGCCTGCCGACCGTTGCGGCGCGCGCGACCGGCAGCGAAAGCCTGGTGACGGAAGGCGTGACCGGCCGGCTGATCCGCCCCGGCGCGATCGGCGACTTTGCCGATGCGCTGGAAACATACTGCCTGGACACCAGCATCCGGCAAAAGGCCGGCGCGGCGGCGCAGGCGCGGGCCGAACGCAATGGCTGGGATCAGGTCAATCAGGCGCTGGTCGACACCTATTTGCGGGTTATCCGCCAGCGGGCGCAGGGCCTGTCGCCACGATCCAGCCCGGTTCCATAATAAAGAATAATTCCTATAGTCCGTTCGGGCTGAGCCTGTCGAAGCCCTGCATTTTCCTTTCAAGAAAGAACAGCCCTTCGACAGGCTCAGGGCGAACGGTGAAATGATGAGCGATCTCTTCGCCGGCCAGCCGTCGGACCATATCGAAACCGCCCCCCTTGCCGACCGGCTGCGCCCGCGCACGCTGGCCGATGTGGTGGGGCAGGAACATCTGACCGGCCCGGATGGCGCGATCGGCCGGATGGTGGCGGCAGGGCGACTGTCCTCCATCATCTTCTGGGGACCGCCGGGCACAGGCAAGACGACGATATCGCGCCTGCTGGCCGATGCGGTGGGCATGCGCTTTGCGCCGATTTCCGCGGTGTTTTCCGGCGTTGCGGACCTCAAGAAAGTATTTGCAGCGGCCAAGGAACATGGCCGGATGGGCGAAAAGACGCTGCTGTTCGTGGACGAAATCCATCGCTTCAACCGCGCCCAGCAAGACGGCTTCCTGCCCTTTGTCGAAGATGGGACGGTGACGCTGGTCGGCGCAACGACCGAAAACCCCAGTTTCGAACTGAATGCGGCGCTGCTGTCGCGGGCGCAGGTGCTGATCCTGCGGCGGCTGGATGCCGGCGCGCTGGAGCAGTTGCTCGACCGGGCGGAGGCGCTGACGGGACGGCCGCTACCGCTCGATCCCGCCGCGCGCGAGGCGCTACTGGCCAGCGCGGACGGCGACGGTCGTTTTCTGCTCAATCAGGTCGAAACCCTCTATTCGATCGCGATTTCCACGCCGCTCGATCCGGCGGGCCTGTCCGCCCTGCTCCATCGCCGCGTCGCCGTGTATGACAAGGATCGGGAGGGGCATTACAATCTCATCTCCGCATTGCATAAATCGCTGCGCGGGTCTGACCCCCAGGCCGCGCTCTATTATCTGGCGCGGATGCTGACGGCGGGGGAAGAGCCGCTCTATGTGCTGCGGCGGCTGGTGCGCTTCGCTACCGAGGATATCGGCCTGGCCGATCCGCAGGCGGTGGTGCAATGTCTGGCGGCCAAGGACGCCTATGAATTTCTGGGGTCGCCGGAGGGCGAACTGGCGATCGTGCAGGCGTGCCTCTATTGCGCGACCGCGCCCAAATCCAACGCCGGTTATATGGCGATGAAGGCGTCGTTCAAATCGGCGCGCGACACCGGATCGCTGATGCCGCCGATGAACATCGTCAACGCCCCCACAAAGCTGATGAAGCAGGTCGGCTATGGCAAGGGCTATCAATATGATCATGACGCCGATCAGGGCTTTTCGGGCGCCAATTACTGGCCCGAAGAAATGACGCCGCAGACTTTCTATCAGCCCAGCGATCGCGGGTTTGAGGCGCGCATTGCCGAGCGGATCGCGCACTGGAACAGGCTGCGGGCCGAACGCGGGCCGGCGTGACGCCGCATTTTGCGCGCTTTGCGGCGATCGACTGGTCGGGCGCAAAGGGCGCGCGGCACAAGGGGATCGCCGTTGCTCTCTGTGACGCGGGACAGGCCGCGCCGCGCCTGATCCGTGCGCCGGGCGGCATCTGGTCGCGACAGGCGGTGGCCGACTGGCTGGTGAAGACCGCAGCGCAAGCGCCCACCCTGTTCGGTTTCGATTTCAGCTTTGCGCCGCCTTTTGTGGCGCGGGGCGATTATCTGCCCGGCGACCTGACGCCGCAGGACGGCCCCGCCTTCTGGGCTTATGTCGACGCGATCTGTGACGATGTCGATCTGGGCGCGGCAAGCCTGCTGGAAGTCGCCCACCGCCGCCATTTTTATTTTGGCAAGGCCGACGGGGTGAAGGCCGATTTCCTGCACAATCGCGCTTGCGAGGCCCATTATAAGGCGGGCGGCGGCGGCAAGCCGTCCACCATTTATGACGCCATCGGCGCGGCGCAGGTGGCCAAGGCCAGCTTTACCGGGATGCGGTTGTTGCACCTTGTTCGTCCTCATGTGCCAGTGTGGCCGTTCGATGCCCTGCCCATCGCGGGATCGCTGGTGGTGGAGATCTACACCAGCATCGCCGCCCGCGACGCGGGACGACCCAAGGGGCGGACGAAGATGCGCGAGGCGGCGGCGCTCGATGCGGCGCTGGCGGCGTTGGGCAGCGATGCGCATGCCGGCGCAATGCTCGACGATCATGGCGCCGACGCGATCGTGACCGCCGCGTGGATGCGAAAAATGGCGCTGCGCCCCGATCTTTGGATGCCGCGGGCGATGACGGCGCAAATTGCCGCCACTGAGGGCTGGACCTTTGGCGTAATCTGATAGTAAGGGCGTCCCACCCGAAAGGACGGGCCGGATTAGCACAGCGGTAGTGCAGCGGTTTTGTAAACCGAAGGTCGGGGGTTCGATCCCCTCATCCGGCACCATATTTTTCAAGCAGGCATGCCGATCCCCAAAACAAAGTGGGGGCCGGCATTGCTGCCGGTCCCCACTTCCGTCAGGTCTGTCGATCCGCGTCCCGGGCAGGGATGCGATCATCGGCCCGGCGTATCCGTTTCACCCCATTCGTACGCGAGGCTGGCCCGCATGCGAATCCGGCGATCCGGCTATGCTCCGGGGTCTGGCCAAGGGCCGCCGTCCCGGTGCTGGTCGCTTGCCGCCCTTGCCCGACGTTCACTTTCGCGCGTACCCGGCATGGACTGGAAGCGTCCCGTCCGTTGGCCAATGCCCGATCCTTGCGGACAGGGCCTGCCATCGAACGATCGATCCGATTTAAAGGACTGATTTCTCGCCTTTTATGGAAGTAGATCGCTCCGCTTCCCTCGTCTCGATACAAAGATGATCTCACCCGTTTCGAGTCGATCAAAGCGAAATCGGACCGATTTTTGCCGGCCTCCGCACAAAGCTGTGGATAAGTTCAGGCGGGTGGCGACCAGTCTGGCGGGGCCAGCGTGAAACCGGCAAAATCAAAGCCCGGTGTCACGCTGCAACTGACCAGCGTCCATCCGCCCTGCGGCGTCGACGCCTGCCAATGATGGGCGGGCACGCGCCCTTGCGGCATGTGACCGTTCAGCACATCCGGGCCGAGCAGCAGGTCGCTGGCCGGCTGCCCATCCGCCGCGATCGACAGAATCAGCGGCGCGCCGGCATGCCAGAACCAGATTTCCTCGCCATCGACCCGATGCCAGTGCGACCGTTCATGCGCCTCCAGCAGGAACAGGATCGCCGTTCCGATCGGCCGATCGCCCGGCGCGGCGTCGGGGCGCCACGTCTCCCTATACCAGCCACCTTCGGGATGCGGGATCAGGCTCAGCGCGGCGATCAGCGCCTTTCCGTCCCGTTCATCATCTGCGCGCATCCTTTGACCTCAAAATTTATGCCTTGAGAAACAGTGACTTAAATTGTTGCCTGACGTTCATGCAACCTGGATCAATATATATGGGTTCAAACGCCAAATCACGCAAATGGAGGAGATACATATGCGTAAAGCCCTGATGGCCCTGGCGGCCATTTCGCTCGCCGTCCCCGTGTCGATGGCCGTGCCCACTGATGGCGCGCAGGCGCGCAAACATTATCGTTACAAGGAATGGCGTGGCCGCGACGGCCGCACCTATTGCCGCAAGTCTAACGGTACGACTGGCCTGATCGTCGGCGGCGTGGGCGGCGCGCTGGTCGGCCGGGCGATCGACACCCGTGGCGACCGTGCGACTGGTACGATCCTGGGTGCAGCCGGCGGCGCCCTGCTGGGCAAGGAAATCGACAGCAAGCGTCGCTGCCGCTGATCCGTCAGGCGCATCAGGCCGACGTTCTTTGGAGCGAGCGTCGGCCTGAGATCGGACAGGCCGCATGAAGATGCAGGCACAAAAAAGGGACGGCATCCCGTCGGATGCCGTCCCTAACTTTTTGCAGGCGCTTGGCGATTATTCCGAAGCGGCGCCGCGTGCGTCTTCCACCTTGAAGGCAACCTGCTGGCCGCCCGAGACGCCCGAAACCTTGCCATTCTTGACAGCCAGATTGAAGGCGACGGCGTCGGGGAAGCGACGGCCCGAAATCACCTTGCCAGCCTTGGTGTCCTTCACCTGGTAGACATAGGTGTAACCTTCATGGCTGAAGCGCTGCTTGGGCGCGGCATCTTCTGCATAAGCGGCGGTGGCGACGGTAGCGCTAACAACGCCAGCAACAATCAACTTGGACAGCATTCGCATGGGTAAACTCCTTGTGAATGCCGATCAAACACCTCTTATTGTTCTTGTTCTGTTGAAGATGCTTTTATGTTGCAGCGCGGCACAGCGACAATCGCAAAAAACGGCGTGCTGATTGCGTCCAGCGCAACCGGGTTTCACCCCGTCTACAAAGATGATTTCAAGCCTTTGACATTGCGAGAATATGGTCGAATTCGGCTTTTGTCAGCGGCGCGACGGAAAGACGCGATTGGCGCAACATGACCATGTTCGACAGCGCCGAATCGGCCTTCATGGCCTTGAGCGTCACCGGTTTCGCCAGTCTTTCGCGTGGCGCGACATGCACCGCGATCCACTTTCCGCTGTCGTCCGTGCTGTCGGGCGCGGCCTCCTCGACAATCTCCATGATGCCGACCGCCTCAACCCCGATATTGCTGTGATAGAAGATAGACAGGTCGCCCCGGCGCATCGCGCGCATGTGGCCCTGCGCCGCATGGTTGCGCACGCCGTCCCATTCCGCCTTCCCCTTCCTGACCAGATCGTCATAGGAAAAGGCGTCGGGTTCCGATTTCATCAGCCAGTAATTCATTTTGCCTCCTTGCAACAGCGGCCCGGCGCGATCAAGGATGCAGCCATGCGTGGGCGACCCCATATGGGTGGCGCGCCCCATTTCGATATCTGGAGACTATAACGTGTCGCAAACGGTACTGGAGCAGGTGCCCGTCCTGTCCATGGCGGATATGCCCAAGGCGGATTTCGCCCAGGCTTTCGGCCAATCCTTCCAGCGCTTCGGCTTTGCCATGGTGAAGGACCATGGCATGGACCAGTCGCTGGTCGACAATGGCTGGGCGCTGGCGCGCGATTTCTTCGCCCTGCCCGTCGATGTGAAGCGCGCCTATGACGCCAAGTTCAACGGGGGCCAGCGCGGCTATACCGCTTTCGGCGTGGAAATCGCCAAGGGCGCGAGCGAGAATGACCTGAAGGAATTCTGGCATGTCGGGCGCGACCTGCCCGCAGGCGATCCGCTGGCGAAAACCATGCCGCCCAACATCTGGCCGGCGGAGATGCCGGAATTCAAGCCGGTCTTCGCCAAACTCTATCGCGAGTTCGATCGCGTCGGCGCGGAATTGCTTTCGGCCATCGCCCTTTATCTGGGCCTACCCGAACGCTGGTTCGACGGCCCGGTCGAAAATGGCAATTCCATCCTGCGCCTGCTTCATTACCCGCCAGTGTCGCCGCAGGCACCCGGCATCCGCGCCGGCGCGCATGAGGATATCAACCTCATCACCCTGTTGCTGGGCGCGGAAGAAGGCGGCCTGGAACTGAAGGATCGTAGCGGCAACTGGCTGCCGGTGGTGCCGCCGCCGGGCGCGCTGGCGATCAATGTCGGCGACATGTTGCAGCGGCTGACCAACTTTGTGCTGCCATCGACCAGCCATCGCGTGGTCAATCCGCCGCCCGAACGGCGCGGTCATTCGCGCTATTCCATGCCCTTCTTCCTGCATCTGCGCCCCGACTTCATGATCGACGCGCTGCCGCAATGCGTGAGCGCAGATAATCCGCGCCGGCAGGAGCCGATCAGCGCGCATGATTATCTGACCGAGCGGCTGATCGAGATCGGGCTGATCAAGAAGGGGTAAAAAGTTCGGGCGAAGTGGAGATATGTTTCTCGACTTCGCTCGAAACGAACGGCGCTTATCGCCGGCCGCGGCCCAGGGTGATGCCGATTTCCTCGCCACGCTCGCTCAGCGCCAGCTTGACGATCTTCACCTCGACATGGCTGACCTTGTCATCCTGAAGGAAGATGGTGTCGATGATATGATCGGCCACCGCTTCGATCAGGGTGAAATGCACGCCTTCGGGCAGCGCGGTCGATGCGGCATGCTTCAGGTCCATATAGTTTTTGGACTCGGTCAGCGGCGTGCCCGGCTCATAATGATCGGCGATTCGCAGGCGCGCGCGGATGGAAATGCGCAGCGGTTGGGGGAGATGCGTCTCCTCCGAATAAATGCCGGTCAGCACGTCGACGTGCAGGTTATTGACCTCCAGCGTCAGAAAATCGTCAAATCCAGTCTGCATAGCCTGCCACATATGGCCCATCTCCTGCCGTAAGGCGGGGCCTATTTAGTCTTTCATTTTGCGGTGTGGGCGCTAAAGCCCGCCGCTCCGGCGCTGCCCCATGCGCCATTGATGGCGGAACGGCAAGTCGTGTCTCACATTGTGCCTTTGGATAATCAGTCCGACGCAGCGATCGAGCGGCTGCTCGACGCGGCTTTCGGCCCTGATCGCCATGGCCGCACCGCTTACAAGATCCGGGACGCCATGCCCTGGCTCCCCGCTTTGTCCTTTGCCGTGGTGGATGGCGATGGCGCGCTGATCGGATCGCTGCAAAGCTGGCCGGTGGCGCTAACGCAGGCCGATGGCGGGCAATTGCCGCTGATCATGGTCGGCCCGGTGGCGGTCGAACCGGCGCATCAAAAGGGCGGCCATGGCCGCGCGATGATGGATGCCGTGGTCGCCGCCGCCCGAAAACTGCGCACCGAGCCGCTGATGATGATCGGCGATCCCGAATATTATGGCCGTTTCTGGGGCTTCACCGCCGATGGCACCGGTGGATGGAATGCGCCCGGCCCGTTCGAGAAACGCCGCCTGCTGGCGCTGTCGGTCGATGGCCGGACGGTCGGCGGCGTGGGCATGCTGACCCCCAGAATTGCTGTTGCGGCCTGAATAGGGCTTTGCCTTCGGGCAAGGACGTCCCTATCTCCGCCCCATGCCGATGGAGCCACTGCCCGACCTGTCCACTTTGTCGCTGGCCGACATAGCCCGCTTGCTCGCCGAAAAGCGGCTGCCGCCGGTGGAGAAATGGAACCCCGATCATTGCGGCGACAGCGAAATGCGCATCGCGCGCGACGGCACCTGGTATCATCAGGGGTCGCCGATCGGCCGGGAAACGATGGTGCGGCTGTTTTCCACCATCCTTCGGCGCGAGCCGGACGGCAGCCATGTGCTCGTCACCCCGGTCGAGAAATTGGACATAGAGGTGGAGGACGCCCCCTTCGTCGCGGTAGAACTGAAGAGCGAGGGTGAAGGGCGCGCGCGCATGCTGGTGTTTCGCCTGAACAGCGGCGATCTGGTGACGGCGGACGCCGACCATGGCCTGACCCTGCGTGAAACGCCCGATGGCCCCCACCCCTATCTGCATGTGCGCGGCGGCATGGAGGCTCTGATCGCGCGCAGCGTCTATTATGAACTGATGAACCTGGCGCTGGAGGAAGGCGCCGAGCGCGTCGGCCTTTGGAGTGAGGGCGTCTTCTTCCCGCTGGACGGGGCGCAATGAGCCTGGCGGAGCGGCTGCGCGCCGCGCTGGAGGAAGGGCATCGGCGGGAAACGCTCACCCTGTCGGATGTGCGCGATCCCCGGATCGTGGGGGAAATCGCGCTTGCCCCGGCCGCCGTGCTGGTGGCGATCACCGACCGGCCCGAACCCGGCCTGATCCTGACCGAGCGCGCGACCTCGCTACGCAAACATGCAGGGCAAATCGCCTTTCCCGGCGGCCGGGTGGATGAAGGCGATGCCGATGAAATCGCCGGCGCGTTGCGGGAGGCGCAGGAAGAGATCGCCCTGCCCCCAGATGCGGTCCAGGTGATCGGGACGTCCGATCGCTATTGCACCTTCACCGGGTTCGACATCGTGCCGGTGTTGGGCGTCATCCCGCCCGATCTGCCGCTGCGCGCGCAGGAGGGCGAAGTGGCGAACTGGTTCGAACTGCCGCTATCCTTCGCGCTGAACCCCGCCAACCGCATTCGACGGGAAGTCGACTATGCCGGCACGATGCGCGCTTATTATGAGATCGTCTGGCGGGATCGCCGCATCTGGGGGATCACCGCCGCCATTCTTGCCAATCTGTCCCGAAGGCTGGGCCATGACCGACTTGTTACCTGACGCCGCGTGGCGTCATCGCCCGGGCCTCGATGGCCTGCTCGCCGCACTGGAGGCCGATGACGGCAAGGCGCGTTTCGTGGGCGGCGCGGTGCGCGACGCCCTGCTGGGCCTGCCGGTCAATGATCTGGACGTCGCAACGACGCTGGCCCCGCAGGATGTGGTGGACCGGCTGAAGGCGGCCGGGATCAAGGCGGTGCCGACCGGCATCGATCATGGCACGATCACCGCTGTCCTCGCCGATGGACCGGTCGAGATCACGACACTGCGCCGCGACGTCAGCACCGACGGGCGGCGCGCGACCATCGCCTATACCGACGACTGGCGCGAAGATGCGGCGCGGCGCGACTTCACCATCAATGCCCTTTATGCCGATCCGGCGAGCGGCGCGATTAGCGACTATTTCGGCGGCCTTGCCGATCTGGACGCGCGACGGCTGCGCTTCATCGGGGACGCATCCGCCCGCATCGCGGAGGATCATCTGCGCATCCTGCGCTATTTCCGGTTTCTGGCGCGTTATGGCGACAATGAACTGGACGGTGGCGCCTATGCGGCGTGCGTCGCCGCCGCCAACAGCCTGATGGCGCTGTCGCGCGAGCGAATTGCCGACGAACTGTTGAAATTGCTGGGCGTCGCGGCGCCGATCCATGCGCTGCGTCTGATGATCGATGGCGGCATATTGACGCCGGTCCTGCCCGAAGTGCGGATGGACGGGGTCGACCGGGTCGAATCTTTGATCGGCCGGGAGGTGGAAAGCGGCGTCCCCGCCTCCGCCTTGCGCCGCCTTGCCGCGCTGTTGCCGCCCGATC
This sequence comes from Pseudomonadota bacterium, assembly GCA_021849075.1. Lineage (GTDB taxonomy): Bacteria > Pseudomonadota > Alphaproteobacteria > Sphingomonadales > Sphingomonadaceae > Sphingobium. The sequence goes on from JAJZTH010000008.1 coordinate 53,771, forward strand.
CGGCGCTGGCCGATCAGATCGGCGCGCGGCTCAAATTGTCGAACAAGGCGCGCAAGCGGCTGATAATCGCACTGGAACCCGCAATCGGCGAGGAGACGCCGCGGGCGCTGGCCTATCGCGTGGGCATGGAGGGGGCACTCGACCGGCTGTTGCTGAACCCCGTACAATCGCTGACCATATTGAATATGATCGAGGGCTGGACGCCCCCGTCCCTGCCGATCGGCGGCGGCGCCCTGATCGCACGCGGCTTGCAGCCCGGTCCCGATGTGGCGAAGGCGTTGCAGGAAGTGCAGCGCCTGTGGGTGGCGGAGGATTTCCCCGATGACAATCGCGTCGCGGAACTGGCGGATCAGACCGTTTCGAAATTCCAGCGCGCGCGCCAATAGTCGAAGGCGTCGGCTTCGCTCATAGCCTTGGCGAAATAATAGCCCTGCCCCTGCCAGCAGCCCATTTTCTGAAGGGCGAGCGCCAATTCCTGCGTCTCGATCCCTTCAGCCGTGACCTTCAGATTCAGCGATTCCGCCAGTGACAGGATCGTGCGGACGATGATGACCTTGTCCCGGTCCTCCAGCATGGAGGATACAAAACTGCGGTCGATCTTCAATATGTCGATCGGCAGGCTGTGCAGACTGGCAAGGTTGGAAAAGCCGGTGCCAAAATCGTCCATCGCGATCGGCATTTGCAGATCCTTGAGCGCGAACAGCAATTTGCGCGCCTTGTCCGGATCGGCGACGATCGCGCTTTCGGTCAGTTCGGCGGTCAGGCGATTGCCCGCGACCCCGGAATAGCGCAGCGCCTCTTCGAACATCGACGCCACATCGTCACGCGCCATCTGGATCGGGGAGAGGTTGACGTTGACGCCGACCGGCAAAGACTGGCCGAATTTCGCGTCCCAGCGCGACAGCGCCTGCGCCGCTTCATAGGCGGCCCAGCGGCCCAGCGGCGTGATCAGCCCGCTTTCTTCGGCCACGGCGACGAATTCGGCGGGCGAAACCTGGCCCAGTTCTTCATCATCCCAGCGGGCCAGCGCTTCGAACCCGGTGATTTCTCCGGTCTGAAGGTGGATCAGCGGCTGATAGGCGAGCGTCAGGCCACCCTGGGCCAGCGCGTCGCGCAGCCGGCTTTCGATCGAAAAGCGGCGCTGCGCTTCCTTCAGCACGCCGTTGCGATAGATTTCCACTTTGCCGCTGCGCTTGGCGATCTTCACCGCGGCCTGCGCCTTGCGCACGACATCGTCGGGATCATCGTCCAGATTGATCGACAGGGCGCAGCCGATCGCGCAATCGACGCGGATTTGCAGATCGCTGAGGCGAATGGGCGAACTCAGCGCCTCCCTGATCCTCTGCACGATATGAAGAGCGTCAGACAATCCATTGTTTAAACGTGCAAATATGGCAAAGTCATTGCCGCCGATGCGGGCCAGCACATCGCCTTGCCGCAGGCTGGATTTCAGCCGCTTGGCGACGGTGATCAGCAGCTCGTCGCCCGCCATCGGTCCCAGCGATTCGTTGACGCGGCTGAACCGGCTCAGGTCGATCGCGATGATGCCGAACTGGGCATTGTCGGGCCAGACCGCATTGGCCAGCCGATCGTCAATCTCCTCGCCAAAACCGGTGCGGTTAGGCAGGGCGGTCAGACCGTCGGACAGAAGTTCGCGGCGTAGATTCTTCTCGATCGCCCGTTCGCTGGTGCGATCGATGGCGGTGAAGAGATAATGTTCGGACTGCCCTTCGATCGCGGGAATGCGGCCGATGGTGCAGAGAAAATATTCCGGCCCCAACTTGCCGTCGCGGCGGATTTCGAAACTGTCCGAATCACGCCCGGAATGGATGAAGGCCGTAACGCGCTCGCGCCATTCGTTGACGAGCCGGCTGTTGCGCGCGCCGGTTTCCGTATGCGCCTGAAAAGCCGCGTCAAAGCGGCTATTGCCTTCGACCAGATTTATGACGTTATTTTCGAAGGCGAAAATCGCCGCCATCTGCGGCAGCGCCGACAGCCATTCGGTCATACCGACGGCGGCGTTCGGATGCGCAGCACCCTCCCCTGCAAGAGGGGTGCCGCTGGCCTGTCCGACCGGCAAATTGCGCACCGACATGGATTCCATACCCCCGCTGTATCCAGAAGGAGTAAATTTTCGGGAAACGCTATCCGTCGATCCCAAAAAACTTCAGAAAAATCGCAAAGCGCCTGATTTAGAAGCGATTGTCGCGGGGAAAGCCGGTTGGCGGCATGCGCCCGGCAGCGCCGCGCGCCACCTTCCAGGGCATCATGTCGCTTTCGGTCCGGGTCCGCCCCGACTCGCCGCCCATGGTCCAGCTAAGCCCGTCCGCCATGCGGAAAGCGATCGCGTCGGACAGGCCGCCATCGCGATAACGCTGCATCTGCACACCCTGCCCACGCGCCATTTTCGGCATTTCCGTAAAGGAAAATACCAGAAGTTTACGGTTTTCACCGATCACGGCAATGCTGTCCGCCTCTGCGGGCACGGGCCGAATGACGCTCAGCTTCGCGTCGGCGCGGACGTTGACGACCTGTTTGCCCTTGCGCGTTTCAGCCATGATATCCGACACCGCCGCCACGAAGCCGCGCCCGTCGGATGACGCCAGCAACAATTCGCTGCCCGCCCGCGCCGGCATCAGCGCCACGATCGCGCCTTCATTGTCCATGTCGACCAGCGACCGCACCGGATCGCCAAAGCCGCGCCCGCCCGGCAGCTTGTCCGATGCCAGCGTATAGACCCGGCCTGTCGCCGTCGCCATCAGCAGCTTGTCGGTGGTGTAGGCGTGGAAGGCATATTGCGGACCATCGCCTTCCTTGAACTTGAGCGTGTCGGCGGCCGCCAGATCGCGATGACCGCTCATCGCCCTGATCCAGCCACGTTCGGACAGGATGACCGTGATCGGCTCGCGCTCGATCATCGCCTCCAGCGGAATTTCCCGCGCGGGGGCGGCTTCCTCCACCAGTGACCGGCGGCGGCCAAGATCGGTTTCCGGGCCATAGCGCTTGCGCAGCGCAGCCAGGTCTTTCTTCAGGCGGGTGCGCTGGCGGGCCGGGCTTTCGACCAGCTTTTCCAGCTCCTCCTTTTCCTTGACCAATTCCGCATGCTCCCGGCGAAGCTCCATCTCCTCCAGCTTGCGCAGCGAACGCAGGCGCATGTTGAGGATCGCTTCGGCCTGACGGTCGGTCAGGCGAAACTCGGCCATCATCACCTCTTTGGGTTCATCCTCGGTCCGGATGATCTCGATCACCCGATCAAGGTTGAGATAGGCGATGATATAGCCGTCAAGCAGTTCGAGCCGCGCGGCGATCTTTTCCAGCCGATGCTGGGCGCGGCGGACCAGCACGTCGATCTGATGCTTCAGCCATTCGATCAACAGCGGCTTCAAGCCCAGAACGCGCGGCGTGCGGGTCGAATCCAGCACGTTGAGGTTCAGCGGAAAGCGATTTTCCAGATCGGTCAGCCGGAACAGGCTGTCCATCAGCATTTGCGGTTCGACCGTGCGGGCGCGCGGTTCGATGACGATGCGGATTTCCGCGTCGGATTCGTCGCGCACATCGGCCAGGATCGGCAGCTTCCTGTCGTTAATGAGCGCGGCGATCTGTTCGATCAGCTTGGATTTCTGGACCTGATAAGGGATTTGGGTGACGACCGCGATCCAGCTGCCGCGCCCTTCATCCTCCTTGTGCCAGCGCGCCCGCGTGCGGAACGCGCCGCGCCCGGTGGCATAGGCTTCGGAAATGATCGCCGGATTATCGACCAGCACGCCGCCGGTCGGGAAGTCCGGCCCCCGCACGATCTGCATCAACGCGGCATGATCGGCATCGGGATCGTCGATCAGCAGATTGGCGGCGTCGATCAGTTCGCTGACATTGTGCGGCGGAATGCTGGTCGCCATGCCGACCGCGATGCCGCTGGCGCCATTGGCCAGCAGATTGGGGAACAGGCCGGGGAACACTTCCGGCTCTTCATCTTCGCCATTATAGGTGGGGCGGAAATCGACCGTGCCTTCATCCAGCCCGGCCATCAGGTCGGCCGCCGCCTGGGTCAGGCGCGCTTCGGTATAGCGCATCGCCGCCGCATTATCGCCGTCGATATTGCCAAAATTGCCCTGTCCATCGACCAGAGGCGTGCGCAGCGAGAAATCCTGCGCCAGGCGCACCATCGCGTCATAGACCGATGCGTCGCCATGCGGGTGATATTTGCCGATGACGTCGCCCACGACGCGCGCACATTTCTTGTAGGCGGTGGTGTTGCGTGCCGGATTGGCGACCAGCACGTCCGGGTTCGCGCCGCCCGGCTCCATCCTGAGCAGCCGCATCGCCCAGAGCAGCCGCCGATGCACCGGCTTCAACCCATCGCGCAGATCCGGCAGCGACCGCGCCGTGATGGTCGACAAGGCATAAACCAGATAGCGCTCCGACAGCGCATTGTCGAACGGGTGATCCTTGATGGCGTCAAACGGGTCGCGAAAATCGGTCATTGCGGTCGGCTTAGCAGGCAGACGGGAAGAACGGAACGGGAATTACAACGAACCATCCGACAGCTACAGGCGATCAGAAAGCGCGATATTTTTCGAGCGGCAAGCCGTGCTTTTCGACATAGGCATTCAAACTGGCGAAAGCCTCCTTGTTCGCCTCCATCCAGCGTCGCCGCACTTCGTCGGCAAAGCCTGGATCAGACCGCCGTGACACATCCATGCCGACCTCATCAGCGGCCGCTATCAAATTGGCTTCGCGCCTTGCTTGGATATTTTGCTGGAATGCGGTGCCTTCCTGATCTTCCATCTGCTTGCGCCTTTCCACAAGCAGCATAGCTTCTTCCCTCACCGCGGCAAGTAGCGCCCCTCATGGTCGGCGGCGATTTCGGCGGCGAATTCCGCGCTGATCCAGTCGCGAAACGCCTTGATCTTGGGCGTGTTGCGGGCGTGCGGTGGGTAGACGATCCAGTAGCTTGCGATTTCCCGCACATAAGAGGGCATGGCTTCGACCAGAAGGCCGGCCTCCACCTCCGTTTTCCACAGGAAATGATTGAGGATCGCGATCCCCTGGCCCGCAATGGCGGTGCGCCCCTCCATCACCTGGCTGTCGAGCGCGATGCCGGGCGGACCATCCGCCGGGTTAGCCTCCACACCCATCGCCGCGAACCATTCATGCCACCACATGTCATCGGGCGACAGGCGTGGCAGGGCATGAAGCGCATGCGCGTCGGCAATCGGCCCATGCCGGTCCAGCCATGCCGGGCTGCACATGGGGACAAGGCGATTATGCGTCAGCAGCTTCGCCTCCAGGCCCGGCCAATCGCCCTTCCCGCCGCGAATGGCGAGGTCGACCCCGTCACGGGCCAGATCGACCACGGCGTCCTCTGCCTGAATGCGCACGGCCAGATGCGGATGACGCATCTGAAAAGCTCCGATCTTGGGCGCCAGCCAGAGATGGGCGAAGCTGTTGGTGCAACTGATCGTCAGCACCGACGCATGATCCTGCGTCAGGGCGGCGAAGCCGTCGCGCATCAGATCGAAAGCGCGGGTCAGCACCGGCGCGATCTCCCGCCCCTTCTCGGTCAGCGCGACCTTGCGCCCGATGCGCTGGAACAGGCTGATGCCCAGCCGTTCCTCCAATAGCTTCACCTGATAACTGACGGCCGCCTGGGTCATCCCCAATTCCTGCGCAGCAACGGTGAAATTTTCCAGACGCGCCGCGGCTTCGAACACGCGGATGGCGGACAAGGGCGGCAGGCTGGTCATGCTATGATCAATAAGCTCAGCTTATTTACCCCGTCCAGCCTTTTGTTGGCGCGGCGCAGGCGGATGGGGCACTAGCCGGCCTGCGGACAATCGCACCGCTCGCTTACCACCGACTCATAGAAAAGGACCGCATCATGCGTGACGAATATGACGACCGGCTGTGGAATGACGGCCGCGAACATGCCAACCGTGGCATAGACCAGCTCATCGCCGGAATCATGCAGGCGTTTCGCGCCCTGCATCGCGCCCAATGGGCATCGCCCTGGACCGACAGGCCAACTTGCGATCGCGCCTGCCGCCCCTAGGAAAATGCTGCAATTGCGAGATAAGGGGTTGCGGTTTCGTCCGCAGACGCCACTCTTAAAGGCGTGACCGACACCCTTCTCTCCCCCATCGCCCTGCCCGCCCCGCCCATCGACCTGCTGACCGGCGCGGCGCTTTTTCTGGATTTTGACGGCACGCTGGCGCCGCTGGCCGACACGCCCGATGCCGTGGTGGTCGATGCGGATCTGCTGGCGACCCTGACCGATTTGCGTGATCGGCTGGACGGGCGGCTGGCGATCGTCAGTGGCCGATCGGTGGCGACGCTTAATGATCTGGGCTTTGGCGATTTCCTGCTGTCGGGCACCCATGGACTGGAGTTCGCCCGGCCCGGCGAAGCGGTTGACACGCCGCCGCGCCTGCCCGCGATCGACGCGGTCGAAACCGCCTTCAACGCCTTCGCCAGCGATAAGCCTGGCGTGCTGGTCGAACGCAAATCAATCAGCGTTGGCCTGCATTTCCGCGGCGCGCCGCAGTGGGAGGCGGATGCCGCCGACCTCACCAAACATCTGGCGCGCCAGCATGGCCTGACCGTTCAGCAGGGCAAGATGCTGTATGAACTGCGCCCCGGCGGCGCGGACAAGGGCAGCGCCGTGCGCCGGCTGATGCAAAGCGCGCCCATGGCCGGCGGCATTCCGGTCTTCATCGGCGACGATGTGACCGACGAAGAAGGCTTCGCCGTAGCAGTCGAACTGGGCGGCGCGGGAATCCTGGTGGGATCGCCCCGCCCCACATTGGCGACATTCTCTTTGGAACAGGTTGCCGCCGTCAGGCATTATCTGGCGCAGGGGACCGCGGGATAATTTCCGGCGCCCCTTGTGGCGACCAAGAAAGGGGCAGACCGATCCAAGAGCCAAATTCCCAAATCCATGCCGGAAACGAGCGCAATCTCGACCTCTGGCCCATCGGCAATTGCCAGGCTTCCGCGCTGATCGATCGCGCCGGCCGCATGGTGTGGGCCTGCGTTCCGCGCGTCGATGGCGATCCCGTCTTTTCCGCGCTGCTGGACGACAAAGGCTGGGACGACAGCCAGTCGCGCGGCTTCTGGGCGATCGAGCTGGAAAATTGCGTCGCTGTCGAACAACATTATATTCGCAACACGCCCATATTGGTCACGCGCCAGAGCGATGCCCAGGGCAATGCGATCGAAACCTATGATTTTTGCCCCCGGCATCGGCACAAGGGGCGCATGTACCGCCCCGTCGCCTTCATCCGCATCGTGCGGCCGGTGGCGGGCAGCCCGCGCATTCGCGTCAAATTCCGCCCGACGACCAACTGGAATGGTGAAAAGGTGCCGGTCAGCTACGGCTCCAACCATATCCGCATCATCCTGTCCTATATGGCGATGCGCGTGTCGACCAATGCGCCGATCGGCCTGATCAGTCAGGAAAGCTGGTTCCGGCTGGAAGCCGACATGCATTTCTTCATGGGACCGGACGAAGGTTTCTCCGACGCGCTGCGCCCCGCGATCGAGCGGATGCTGGACGATACGATCAACGAATGGCAGCTATGGGTCCGGGGCCTCGCCATCCCCGCCGAATGGCAGGAAGCCGTCATCCGCTCCGCCATCACGCTCAAACTCTGCCAGCATGAGGAAACCGGGGCGATCGTCGCCGCGCTGACGACCTCCGTCCCCGAACATGCCGACAGCGGCCGCAATTGGGATTATCGCTATTGCTGGGTGCGCGACGCTTATTATACGGTGGAGGCGCTGAACCGGTTGGGCGCGCTCGACGTGCTGGAAACCTACCTCGTCTATCTGCGCAACATCGTGGATGGCGCCAAGGGCGGGCATATCCAGCCGCTCTATGATGTGCGCGGCAATGCGACGCTGCATGAATGGGAAGCCGAAAGCCTGCCCGGCTATCGCGGCATGGGTCCGGTGCGCGTCGGCAACGCCGCCTATGAACAGATACAGCATGACGCTTATGGCCAGATCGTGCTGTCCTCGGTTCAGGGCTTCATCGACCAACGGCTGCTGCGCATGGCGGGCCATGCCGATTTCGAAGCGCTGGAGGCGGTGGGCGAACGCGCCTGGCAAGTCTATGACCAGCCCGACGCGGGGCTGTGGGAATTGCGCACCCGCGCCCATGTCCACAGCTATAGCGCGGTCATGTGTTGGGCGGCGTGCGATCGCCTCGCCCACGCCGCTACCGCACTCGACCTGCCGGTGCGCGCGATCCACTGGCAAAACCGCGCCGACACGATGCGCACGCGCATCCTCGACATGGCATGGCGGGAAGACAGCCAGGCCATCTCCGCCAATTTCGAAGATGATTCGCGCGACGCATCGCTGCTTCAGTTGCTCGACATGCGTTTCCTCAAAGCCGACGATCCGATGTTTCTCGGCACGCTGGCCGCATTGGAGGCGGACCTGCGCCGGGGCAATGACATGCTGCGCTACAGCGCGCCCGACGATTTTGGCGAACCCGTCACCGCCTTCAACGTCTGCACATTCTGGCTGATAGAGGCGCTGCATCGCACCGGCCGGACGGAGGAAGCACGCACATTGTTTGAAGAAATGCTGTCCCGCCGCACCGCTGCGGGCCTGCTGTCCGAAGATATCGATCCCGTCACCGGGGAATTGTGGGGGAACTATCCCCAGACCTACTCATTGGTCGGCATCATCAACTGCGCCGTCTTGCTGAGCAAACCATGGAGCGCCATGCGATGAGCCGTCTGATCGTCATTTCCAACCGGGTCAGTAGACCCAGCAAGACCGGCAATCAGGGCGGGCTTGCCGTCGCCCTGTCCCAGGCGCTGCGCGAAAGCCGTGGCATATGGGTCGGCTGGTCGGGGGAAACGACCGACAATTTCACCGGTCATATCGGCTTTGCGGAGGATGAAGGGGTCAAGACCGCGACGATCGACCTGGAGGAGCAGGACGTCGACGAATATTATAACGGCTATGCCAACAAGACGCTGTGGCCGCTGTTCCATTTCCGCATCGACCTGGCCGAATATGCCCGCGATTTTGAGGGCGGCTATAATCGCGTCAACCAGCGTTTCGCCGACACCGCCAGTCCGCTGATCGAGCCGGAAGACGTCATCTGGGTCCATGATTATCATATGATCCCGCTGGGCCAGATGCTGCGCGACCGGGGGCTGAAGAACCGGATGGGCTTCTTCCTCCACATCCCATGGCCGCCCACGCGCCTGCTGGTGTCGCTGCCCCATCATACCAAATTGGTCAGCACCCTGTTCGCCTATGATGTGATCGGCTTCCATACGGAGGAATGGCTCGAATCCTTCCGCCATTATGTGGAAAAGGAAATGAACGGCACGGTCGACGGCGATTTCGTCACCGTGGGCGATCGTACCATTCAGGCCGTAGCCTGCCCGATCGGCATCAATGCCCAGGATTTCAAGGATGCCGCCATCAGCGACGCAGCCAATGAAATGGGCGAACTGGTGCGCGCGTCGCTACAGGACCGCACCATGATCGTCGGCGTCGACCGGCTGGATTACAGCAAGGGGCTGGAGGAGCGGTTCAACGGCTATGGCCGTTTCCTGAAGGATCATCCCGAACAGCATCGCAAGGTGGTGTTGACCCAGATCGCGCCGCCATCGCGCGGCGAAGTAGAAAGCTATCAGCATATCCGCGCGACGCTGGACAGCATCGCCGGCCGCATGAACGGCGAATATAGTGATGTCGACTGGACCCCGATCCGCTACGTCAATCAGGGCTATCCACGCGACAAGCTGGCGGGCATTTATCGCGCGGCCAAGATCGGCCTCGTCACGCCGCTGCGCGACGGCATGAACCTGGTGGCGAAGGAATATGTCGCGGCGCAGGACCCGGATGATCCAGGCGTATTGATCCTGTCCCGTTTCGCCGGCGCGGCGATGCAGTTGAAGGACGCCTTGCTGATCAATCCCTACAGCCCGGAGGAAATGTCCGACGCGATCAACCGTGCGCTCGCCATGCCGCTGGACGAACGCAAGCGGCGCTGGCGGTCGATGATGGACAGCGTGGAGCAGCAGGATATCAGTTGGTGGCGGCAATGCTTCACCGGCCGGCTGATGGCGGTCCATCGGGCGGAAGACAGCCCCGTCGAGGAAGAAGAAGCCGCAGGTTGAGCATCGGCGTTCGGCACGCTAATCGGGCGAGATGCACAGCGACGACGAAGATGAACCGACCGGCCTGATCGCCGCCATCCGTGCCCGATCCGGGGTTATTCTTGGCGTCATCGGGCTGATCGGCTGGTGCGCGATGGTCTGGTTCATGTTCGGCGACGTCCTGTAACCTGCGGATTTCCGGCTGAGACTCGTTTCTTCTCTGGCAGACATTTGTCGGACCCTGTGAGGTCCGCCCTTTGCCCGAGAGGTGCCTGATGCTCGACCGCCGTTCCTTCCTTGGCAGCGCGGCTGCCATGTCCGCCGTCACGCCCATGAGCGCGCAGGCGCTGGCCGGCGTTCCGCTGCCCGCCGCCACATTGCACGACGCCGATCCCGCCGCCTATTGGAAGGCGCTGCGGACCCAGTTTCTGATCCCGCAAGATGTCGTAAACCTCAATGTCGGGACGGTCGGCTCCTCGCCGCGTCCGGTGCTGAAGGCGATTTTCGACGGGTTCGAACAGACTGAACAGATGACCCAGCCGGGATCGGAGGATTATCCGATCTGGGGCTATGGCAGCTGGGACCAATATCGCAAACCCTTCGCCGACTTCATGGGCGCGAAGGTCGAACAGATGGCGATCCTGCGCAATTGCACCGAAGCCAACAGCTATGTCGCCAACGGCTTCGACATGAAGGCCGGCGACGAAGTGCTGATCAGCGACGAGGAGCATGGATCGGGCGAAATGCCCTGGATGCTGCGGTCCCGCCGCTATGGCGTGGTGGTGAAGAAATTCGCCATGCCCAAACCGCCAAAGGATGCGGCCGAAATCCTGAACCGCATCAACGACGCGATCACGCCGAAGACGCGGATCATCTTCGTCAGCCATATCAGCACATCGACCGGCGTCGTCCTGCCCGCCAAGGAGATTGCAGCGCTCGCCCGGTCGAAGGGCATCATATCGGCATTTGACGGCGCCCATGCGCCCGGCATGATCAAGGTCGATCTCAATGACATAGGTTGCGACCTTTATACCGGATCGATGCACAAATGGCTGTTCGCAACCAAGGGAACCGGCTTTCTCTATCTGCGCGACAAGAACGTGATGGACCGGGTGTGGAACACGGTCGCAACCGGCGGCTATGATGATGCCACACGCATGGCCGATCGCTATATGCAGATCGGCTCCTCCTGCATCCCGACGCTGATGGGCCTCAATGCCGCGATCGACTTCGCCAACGGCATCGGCATGGACCGGATCGAGACGCAGGGCCGCATGCTCGCCGACTATATCCATGCCGAAATGATGAAACGCGGGGCGGAAAGCTGGACCTCACCCGATCCGGCGCTGCGTGGGGCAATCGCCACGGTCAATGTGCCCGGCGTCCAGCGCATGGAGTTGCAGGACTGGTTGTGGACCAACCACAAGGTCCGCATTCGCGGCGGCAACCCTAGCAAGCTGCGCCTCGCCACCCCCTATTTCCTGAGCAAGACGGATATTGACCGTTTCCTCAGCCTGTTCGACGCCTTCCGAAAGATGAAGGGCCTCGCGTAAATCGAAGGCGGTTCAGCCTATTTGGAAAAGCCGAATTTTTTCATCAGTTCGGCGCGCGTCGCGATTTCCGGCGGCGCGCCGCGCAGCGACTTCACATGTTCATACACACCCGGGCGGATTTCCCGCCACCATGGCAGGTCGACGGCGGCGTTGGATTGCAAATGCCGCAAATAACCGTCGAGATCGGAAAAGCTCTTGCCCCGCGCATAGGGCAATCCGGCGACCATAGGCTTGCCCTTTCTGTTGCTGGCAGGTGCTGCGATCGCCCCATCTTCCTTTACGGAATAGGCGATTGTTTCACCTTGCCAATTAGAATTCACCGGAGAGGCCAATAAGGCGATCAGCATAAGCATTACGAGAACATGTCAGATATTTGGTAAATGGTCCATTGACTTAAATAGAAATCATGCTCTGTTGCGATCCGGGCGGGGGCCAAGCGAGTAATCGTTAGCAGGGGAATTGTCACGATGGCCAAACATCTACAGACACATTCAGCAGACCAGTTCGCAGTTTTCGGTTGCGCATGCGCCGCATGCACGGGCGTTTCGTCTTCATTGCAGAAACATGTCGGCAGCACTGCGGGCATGGATATCTCCATTGCCGTCAGCCATGATCTGGCGCAGATCCGGGACAGCGCAGTGCAGGCGCCTCCTTCCGAAGTCCTTCTCGATGGCACGATCGGCGGAAGCGAAACCGACTTTTACAGCTATAATCTGGTCGCGGGACAGACTTATATGTTCTCGCTGCGGGGCACCGGCACCAACGCGCTGGGTGATCCCATCCTGCTGTTGTACGACAACACCGGCGCCCTCGTCACGCTGGACGACGATGGCGGCGCCGGCGTCAATTCGCTGCTGACCTACACCGCCACCTATTCGGGCACCCACTATATCGGCGCGGCCGCCTATCCGGGATCGGGGCTGACCGGCACCTACACGCTCGACGCCATCGTCCAGCCGGCGACCGACGTCGTCGGCGACACGTTCGAAGACGCCGTGTCGCTCAACGTCAACGGCGTGACCTTCGGCTTCATCGATGCAGGCAGCGGCCCCTATGGCGGTGCCTATAGCGAAGTCGACACCTACAAGATCGAGGTCGAAGCCGGCAAGCTGTACACCATCGAACTGGCGGGCGGCGCGGACTATGATTCCTCCTATGATGCCCTGCCCGATGGCGAAATCGATCCGGTCATGGCCATCTATGACAGCAACGGCAATCTGGTCGCGTCGGCCGACGACATCAACTTCACCGGCGGCGACCTGAGCGCCAAGGTCACGTTCCTGGCGCAGGAGAGCGGCACTTTCTATGTCGACGCCTATAGCTGGGCGCCCTGGACCGGCGGCTATACGCTGACCACGTCGGAAGTCGATCTGGCCGACGTCGATCCGCTCGACTCCATCGATTGGGTCAATGCCGCCAACGTGCCCTTCGTGGATGTCGCCGGCACGCCGACCGCCTATGTCTATTTCGGCGATTCGGACGTGAATTTCGGTCAGACCGCGGACGATGGATCGCCAATGATCACGTTCGACTGGAATGATTATGAAAAGGGCCAGGTGATGGAGGCCCTTGAAGAATATGAAAAGGTGATCGGCACCAATTACGAGATCACGACCGACATCAATCAGGCAACCTTCCGCCTGCTCAAGGCCGAGTCGGCCGAATATGGCGCCTATTTCTTCCCGCAGGACCCCGGCTATGGCCCGGATCAGGGCGTTGGCGTGTTCAACATCCTGAGCGGCGGCTGGAGTGCTGGCCAGCAGCAGAGCCTGGAGCGAGGCGGTTATGCCTTTGCCGTGGTGCTGCATGAATTCGGCCATGCCCATGGCCTCGCCCACCCGCATGACAATGGCGGCGGTTCGGACATCATGCTGGGCGTTGCTGGCGCCACCGGCTCCTACGGCCTCTATAATCTGAATCAGGGCGTCTACACGGTGATGTCCTATAACGACGCCTGGGATTTCCACCCCGACGGCCCCTCGCCCTATAATCTGGCGGGTGTCGACAATGGCTGGTCGGGGTCGCTCAGCGCCTTCGACATCGCCCAGTTGCAGAGCCGCTATGGCGCAAGCGACTATAATACCGGCGACACCACCTATTATCTGACCGACGTGGTCGACGACGCCTTCTACCAGACCATCTGGGACACCGGCGGCAAGGACACGATCGCTTACACCGGCAGCATGAATGCCACGATCGATCTGACCGCGGCGACGCTGGATTATTCGCCGACCGGCGGCGGCATGATTTCCTATCTCGACTCGCCGGGTGCCGGTCTGCTGCGCGGCGGTTATACGATCGCCAATGGCGTGGTGATCGAAAACGCGACGGGCGGATCGGGTGCGGATACGCTGGTCGGCAACGACGCGCGCAACGTGCTGACTGGCAATGCCGGCAACGACATTCTGATCGGCGGTGGCGGCAGCGATACGCTGATCGGTGGCGCCGGCCGGGATACGGCCGTCTTTACCCATGATATGGCGGACTATTATTTCCTGCGCGAACAGGATGGGTCGATCCGCGTCATCGACCGGACGGAAGGCCGCGATGGCAATGACCTGACCATCAGCATCGAGACGTTCCAGTTCGCCGATGGATCGCGCACCGCGTCGCAACTTCCCCCCACCAACATGCTGCGCGGCACAAGCGGCAACGACCAGCTAAACGGCCTCAACATCTATGAGAACCGTTTCGAAGGGGGGGCAGGAGACGACAATCTGCACGGCGGCAACAAGAACGACACCTTCTTCGGCGGCGCTGGCAATGATCAATATTGGGGCGGCCGTGGCGCGGATCAGTTCTACTTCCGCGGCACCGAAATTGACGGACCGTCGGATGTTGACCGCCTTTACGACCTCAAATTCTTCGAAGGCGATGAACTCGTCTTCGGCGAATTCGAAGCCGGCACATTCGCCGACAGCACCCATGTCAATGCGTTCAATGGCGGCTCTTCGGCCATCATCGGATCGCTGGAAGGGCTGTTCGAAGCAGATATGGCGTCCGATCTCGTGACCGTTTCGCGCGCGACGCCCTATAATAATAATCTGCTCGTACGGATCGAAAATGAAGTGGGCCAGTATCAGGACCTGCTGATTTCCAACATGTGGTCCAGCTATGCGGCCGCAAACCAGATTGATCTGGCCACCGGCGTCATCGCCTGATCGACGCGCACATTCAGGAAAGGGGGGAGCGGACCGCCGCTCTCCCCTTTTTGCGTCCTGACGCGGAAGAATTGCACCCCTGCCCAACTTGTTCTATGGGCCGCCTTGAACAGCCCCGGCACCCGCTGATCCTTTCCGATTCGCGTTTGCCGGGGCGCATTGTTTTTGTGACAAAAAGACAGGAACGCGCATGGCCCGTCGCCGCCAGATCTACGAAGGCAAGGCAAAGATCCTTTACGAAGGCCCGGAGCCGGGCACGATCATCCAATATTTCAAGGATGACGCCACCGCCTTCAACGCGCAGAAAAAGGGCACGATTTCCGGCAAGGGCGTGCTCAACAACCGTATTTCCGAGCATATCTTCACGCTGCTCGGCCAGATCGGCGTGCCGACCCATTTCATCCGCCGTCTCAACATGCGCGAACAGCTGGTCCGCCAGGTGGAAATCGTGCCGATCGAAGTCGTGGTGCGCAATGTCGCCGCCGGGTCGCTCAGCAAGAAGCTCGGCATCGAGGAAGGCACGCAGTTGCCGCGCACGCTGATTGAATATTGCTACAAGGATGATGCGCTGGGCGACCCGCTGATCTCCGAAGAGCATATCGCCTGCTTCGGCTGGGCCACGCAGGAAGAGATGCACGACATCGCCGACATGGCGATCCGCATCAACGATTTCATGTGCGGTCTGTTCGCCGGCATCGGCATCCGCCTGATCGATTTTAAGCTGGAATTCGGCCGCCTCTATGATGGCGATTACAGCCGCATCATCCTGGCCGACGAAATCAGCCCGGACGGTTGCCGCCTGTGGGACATGGCCACCAATGAAAAGCTGGACAAGGACCGGTTCCGCCGCGATCTGGGCGGCGAAGTGGAAGCCTATCAGGAAGTGGCGCGCCGGCTGGGCCTGCTGCCGGAGGGCCTGGACACCACCGTCCTCGATCTCGACACGCATCGCAAGAAGCGCGAGAAGGACTGATAAGTAAGGGCCGGCCACAGCGCCGGCCTTTTTTTTGGGACTAGAACACAGCCCTCTACACCCGTTCGGGCTGAGCTTGTCGAAGCCCTGTCCTGTTCTTCAAGAAGTACGCCTCCCCTTCGACGCCGCCTGCGGCGTCGCTCAGGACAGGCTCCGACAAGCTCAGGGCGAACGGCTTTTGTTTCGGCTCACGCCATCAGCGCATCCACCAGCAGCTTCAGCCCCAGCAGCACCATCAGCACATAGATGAGCGTGTAGAAGCGCGCGGCATCGACCCGGCGGACCAGCGCCACCCCGGCAAAGGTCGCCACGATCGCCACGGGCGCCAACATCGCCGTCGCCATCAGATTGGCCCGGGTGAATTGCCCCAGCGCGGCATAGGCCGGCACCTTCATCCAGTTCATCGCGGCAAAGGCGACGGCCGTAGTTCCGACCAGCATGTCGCGCGGCAGTTTGCGGGGCAGCACCCACATCTGAAAGGGCGGCGACCCGGCATGGGCGATCTGACTGGTGAAGCCGCTACCGATACCAAAGAGAAAGCCCATCCAATCGGGCGAACTGGACGGCAGCACGATCGCACCGCCCCGCTCGACCCACAGCCTTTGCAGCCCGAACAGCATGGATATGACGCCCAGCGCGCCCAGCACTGTGGTTTCGGGCACCTGCGCGGCGAACAGATAGCCCAGCCCCACGCCCACCGCCATGCCCGGCAACATGACGATCAGCACATGCCCGTCCCAGCTTTTGCGGAAAGCCCAGACGCTGACCGCATCCTGCAGGATCAGGATCGGCAACAAGATCGCCGCCCCGCGCACCGGGTCGACGCCCAGCGCCATGATCGGCATCGCCAGCGCCCCCACCCCCGCAAAGCCGCCCTTGGCCAGCCCGGAGATGACGACCGCAATGACGGCGCAAAGGATGTAGAGAAGGTCTGACTGCATAGAGAAGGCTTAGGGGAAGCACGCGCGGGTGGGAATGGCGGAGTTGGGTGGATTCCTGCCATTCCCCTCCCGCACGCGGGAGGGGTAGCGAGACTTAATGAGCGTAGCGAATTTAGTCGCAGCGGGGTGGGCCAGCGCAACGTCAAGCCCACCCCCTTGATGGGAGGCGCGTGACTCCCATCAACCCCTCCCGTTTACGGGAGGGGGAACATGTCCAAACTTGGCCGCGATCTGCCACAACGCCCCCTGTCCTACCCCGGCATTTGTCCCCATAATTCCGCTCAATCCCCTCCACCATCCGGTGCATCGACTTTCCGATAGGATCAGGCCCGCGCAATGAAATGTCTAATTTGGCCGGAAATGTGCGAAGTTAAGCGATGCAATTGCCGCTCCGATGCCGAACACCCCGCCTTTCCGCCGATCAGCATCTCAAGCCGCCTTCACCGTCATAATGGCTTGCCTCCGCGCGTCGCCACGCCTAGGGGGTGCGGCAACCACATTGTCCCGCGCATGAGGCGCGGAATTTGTCGATTCCAAGGAGTCCAGGCCCATGAAAGCCCGCATTTTCGTCACCCTCAAGGGCGGTGTTCTCGATCCGCAGGGTCGGGCGATCCAGCATGCGCTGGGCGGTCTGGGCTTTGACGGCGTCAATGACGTGCGCGCCGGCAAGCTCATCGAACTGGATCTGGCCGATGGCACCAGCGACGAGGATATCGACGCCATGTGTCGCAAGCTGCTGGCCAACACGGTGATCGAAAATTACCGCATCGAGAAGGTCGCCTGAGATGAAGAGCGCCGTCATCGTCTTTCCGGGCAGCAATTGCGACCGCGACCTGGCGGTGGCGTTCGAGGCTGCGACCGGAGCCAAGCCCGCCATGATCTGGCACCGTGACACGGAACTGCCCGATGACATCGATCTGATCGGCGTGCCGGGCGGCTTTTCCTATGGCGACTATCTGCGGTCCGGCGCGATGGCCGCGCGGTCGCCGGTGATGCAGGCCGTGGCCAAGGCCGCCGACCGTGGCGCCTATGTTCTGGGCATTTGCAACGGCTTTCAGGTGCTGACCGAAAGCGGCCTTCTGCCCGGCGCGCTGCTGCGCAATGCCGGCGGTCATTTCGTGTGCCGCGACGTCGCCCTGACGGTCGAGAACGCCCAGAGCGCCTTCACCAGCCGCTATGAAGCCGGTGAAGCGATCAGCTACCCGGTCGCCCATCATGACGGCAATTATTTCGCCGACAATGCGACGCTGGACCGGCTGGAAGGCGAAGGCCGCGTCGCGCTGCGCTACGCGGAAAGCGTCAATGGTTCGGCCCGCAACATCGCCGGCATCCTCAACGAAGCGGGCAATGTGCTGGGCATGATGCCCCACCCCGAGCGCGTGATCGAAGCCGCCCATGGCGCGACCGACGGCAAGCGCCTGTTCGACGGACTGGTCGAAGGGTTGCTGGCGCGGGCCTGATCCCGTCCGTCGATAGGGCACAAAAAGAGCGCCTCCAGATCGGATGGCGCTCTTTTTTTGTGCCCCTTCGTCATTGCGAGCGCAGCGAAGCAATCCATCGTAGCGCTTGGATTGCTTCGCTGCGCTCGCAATGACGGCTTGGCTCAAAAGCAAATTATCACAATCTGGCAATCTTTACCCGCCCCGGTGATAATCATATTCCAGCGCACGGCCCTGTTGCTTGGTCAGGATGGCGCCAATGATGACGCCGCCGGCCCGGCGCAACCGCTCGGCCGACGCGCGCAGACCGCCATGATGGTTGCGGCCCCATTCGACCACCATCAGGCTGGCCTGCACCCGCGCGCCCAGCAACGGCGTATCGCCCAGCCCCAGGATCGGCGGCGCATCGATCAGGATCGTGTCATAGTCATCGCGCACCGCCGCCAGCAGCGTGTCGAGCGCCGGCGTGGCGAGCAATTCGGTCGGATTGGGCGGCACCGCGCCACAGGGCAGCAGCGAAACGCCCTCGACTCCGGTGGGAATGATCGCGTCGGCGGGCTTGGCCTGACCGGTCAGAACTTCGCTGATGCCCTTGCCCGGCGGCACGCGGAACAGGGCATGCTGCACCGGCCGGCGCATGTCGCCGTCGATCACCAGCACCTTCTTGTCGAGACCCGCCAGCGCCCGCGACAGGGCGTTGAGGGTCAGCGACTTGCCCTCTCCCTCCTGCGCGCTGGTGACGAGGATGGAGCGCGGCAGGCCGCCGGTCGACGCCAGCAACAGCGACCGCGCGATCGGCGTGAATATCTCCGACGGCTGCGGATTGTCGCCCGTCACCGGCACCGCGCCCAGCAGAGGCAGGCCGACCCGCTCCGCCAGCGTATCGGCCGACGTCACCGCATCGTCGAAAATATGGCGCGCGATAACCAGCAGCAGCCCCAGCAGCAACCCGCCCAGCGCGGCGAACAGCAAAGTCTCGCCGACCTTGGGCGAGAAGGGCCGCGCCGGCACCGCCGCCCGATCAAGCGGCTGAATGCGCCCGGCCTGGAACCCGGCCTGCGACGCCATGTCGCGATAGCGCTGCAACAGGCTGTCATGCAGCATGCGATAGGTATCGACCGATCGTTCATAGATGCCCATCTGCACATCGCGACCGCGCGCCGCCTGCGCATCGCGCTCCAGCGCGGATATTTCCGATCCGATCTGCTTTTCGCCATGGACGGCGACGTCATATTGTTCCTTCAGAGACGCACGGATGCGGTTCGCCATCTCTTCCGCCTGATCGTCCAGCGCCGCCAGACGCGCGCGCGCCTCCCGCATTTCGGGATGCGCGTCCTTGCGGAACTGCCGTTCTTCGACCAGTGCGGCGCGGGCCTGCGCCCGCTCCGTCATCAACGACTGCATCGCGCCATTGTTGAGCACTTCGGGCAGGGTTTCGGCGCTGGCGCGGCGTGCGCTTTCCCAACGCTTCTGCGCGGCGATGCGGTCCGCCACCGCCTGCGCGCGGAAGCCGTTAAGCTGCGCCAATCGTGTCTCGATCGATCCTTCGGACGGCGCGAATTTGGGTTCTTCCGGCTTGGCTTCCTGCGCCTTTGCGGCCTTGTCCGCATCGGCGCTCGGCTCGACCGGCACGCCGCCTGAACGCGCGGCATAGACCGCCAGATCGCGCTCCGCCCGGGACAGATCGCGCCGGGCGCCGTCCAGTTCACCCAGCAGGAAACGCCGTGCCTGCACACCGGATTCAAAACCGCGCTTCAGGTCCGACCGGATCAGGCTGTCGGCATAGCCATTGGCGACCCGCGCCGACAGCGTGGGATCGGCGCTGACAAAGCTGATGCGGATCACCCGCGACTTGCCGGGCAGTTGCACTTCCAGATGATCGCGCAACAGGGCGATAACAGCCTCCTGCTCCACCTGCCGCTGGCTCAGGCCGCCCGATCCATCCTTCGGCCGGCTGACACCCATGCCCTGAAAGAAGGTCGGCGTGCCGACCAGCGCCAGGCTGCGCGCCACTTCCTCGGCCAGCGCCCGGCTGCGCAGCACTTCCAATTCGGTCTGCATCACCGTTTCGGTGTCGTCGGTCGCGGGGCGGGGCGTGCCGGTCCCGGCGGCCCCCGCCGGCAGATCCTCCACCTCGACCGAAGCGGTCGCGCGATAATCCGGCGTGGACAGGAGGATATAGAGCAAAGCCGCCAGCAGACACAGCGCCATGGTGACGAACAGGATGACGCGATGACGCCGCAATATCGCCCAATAGCTGCGCGTGGTCCGCGCCAGCCGGGCGCCGGCGCCCTCGACTTCCGCGCCGTCGGCAGGATCGGTCAGCGTTGCGGCCATCAATGATCTCCATCCAGCGCGATGAAGCCCGCCGCCAGCGCCGGCACCGCGATCAGCGCGCCGCCAAGGATCGCCTTGGCGCGCGACAGGCCCACGATCACCTGATCGCCGGGCAAAATTTCAGGGTCAGGGGCTTCCCCCTTGCGAATGGCCGCCAGGTCAAAGCGTGCGGCCTGCCGCTGGCCTTCGATCTGACGAACGACCACGACCTGCCCCAATCCGGCCAGCCGCGTTGGTCCCTTGCCCAGCAACACTGCCTGAGACAGGGTCAGACGGCCGTCGATCGGATAGAGGCCCGGCTCACGCACCTCGCCGTCCAGCGTGATGCGCCGGCCGACCGCCTTCTTCACGAACAGCGTGACTTGCGGCGACACCAGATAGCGTTCGCCCAGTCGCCCGGCGATGACATCGGCCGCCTCTCCGGCGGTCAGCCCAGCAACCGACACATCGCCGATCAACGGCATGCGCACCATGCCGGCAGCGGTGATCTGCGCATCTTCCTGCGACAGGCCGGGTTCGTGATAAACCTGGATACGCAGCACATCGTCGGGCGACAGGCGATAATCCATGCCAACGGCGGGCGGCGGGGGAATGGCGACATAGGCGGCCTCGCCACGCGGCGCATTCTCCACCGTCGCACAGGCGCCCAGCGCCGTGCACGCCATCATTGCCATCAAGGATCGGCTGATGCTGTTGCGGTGCTTCATCCGCCCTTCGTCCCCGTCTTAACCCGTTCGAGGCCGGGGGTTAGCGACGCGGCAGAAGGATGGCAACCATATGCAGGCCGGTTTGCGGCCGCCCGAAAGAGGTCAGACGGCGACGCGGTCCGGCGCGGCCTGCACGATGCGACGGGGCTGATCGGGCCAGATTCCCCGCGTGTCATACACAGCCTTGTCGGCGCGTTCGTCGACGGGGACAGATTTGAACATGTCATGATCGACAAGAATGACGAACACGCCGCATTGTTCCAGAGCCGTATCGAGATCGATCAATTCCGCGCCCGTTCCGGCGAACTCCATGGGCAATGACTGCGCATAGGGTTCGACCATCTTGACCCGGCGGCCATAGCGGCGGGCGAGGCGCGCAGCGACTTTCACCGCCGGGCTTTCGCGGAAATCGTCGATGTTCGCCTTGAACGCGAGGCCAAGGCAGGCGACGTCTTCGCCGGCAAACTCGTCGATCAGGTCGGACGCCTTGGCGACGACATAATCGGTCTTGCCGTCATTCACTTCGCGCGCGGTGCGGATGATGCGGGCATTTTCGGGATCGCCATGGACGATGAACCACGGGTCGACCGCGATGCAATGGCCGCCAACGCCGGGACCGGGTGACAGAATGTTGACGCGCGGATGACGGTTGGCGAGGCGGATCACCTCCCACACGTCGATGTCCATATTTTCCGCAATCACCGACAATTCATTGGCGAAGGCGATATTGACGTCGCGGAAGCTGTTTTCGACCAGTTTCACCATCTCGGCCGCGCGGGCGGTGGTGGTGATGCAGGCGCCCCGCACAAACTGGCGATAAAAGCCCAGCGCCTTGCGCGCGCAGCGCGGCGTGATGCCACCGATGCAGCGATCATTGTCGATCAGTTCCACGAGGATGCGGCCGGGCAGCACCCGCTCCGGGCAATAGGCGATGGCGATATCGCCCTGCACGCCCTTGCCGGGCATTTTCAGGTCCGGGCGCAGTTCCGCCATGACATCACGCATCGCTTCCGTCGTGCCGACGGGCGATGTGGATTCCAGGATTACGGTGTCCCCCGCCTTCAGCACGGGCGCGACGGTCTTCGCGGCCTTCAAAACATAGCTGATGTCGGGCGCGCGATCTTCCGCCACCGGGGTCGGCACGGCGATGATGAAGACGTCGCTTTGTTCGACGCTCAGGCTGGCGCGCAGATTGCCGCGTGCGACCACCCCCTGCACCAAACCGTCAAGATCGACTTCCTCAATATGGACGCGGCCCGAATTGACCGTTTCCACCACATGGGCGGAGACATCCACGCCAACCACCTGGCATCCCCCGCGCGCGATCAGCGCGGCGGTGGGCAGGCCGATATAGCCGAGGCCGATGACGGAAACCTTCTGCTTGACGTCGACGGGCATGGGGCGGGCAATCCTTGTGAAACGGTCAGTCGGCCATAGTCATGCCGGGAAATGCTGAATATTTCGGAAATGATAGCATAGGTTGAAAGGGCGGCGTCAGGATTGTCCGGCAATCACCGCCGCAATCCGCTGCGCCGCCTTCCCGTCACCGAAGGGATTATGCGCGCGCGCCATCGCATCATAGGCATGCTGATCGTCCAGCAGCGCCAGCACTTCGCGCACAATCAGCGCGCGATCGGTGCCGACCAGCTTGGCCGTGCCAGCCTCCACGCCTTCGGGCCGCTCGGTCGTTTCGCGCATCACCAGCACCGGCTTGCCGAGTGACGGGGCCTCCTCCTGCACGCCGCCGCTGTCGGTCAGAACCAGATGACACATATCGAGCAACCGCACGAAATGCGGATAGTCGAGCGGCTCGATCATCGCGACATTGGGCAGGTCGCCCAGCACCGCATCCATCACCGGGCGAACATTGGGATTGGGATGCACCGGGAAGATCACCGCAACGTCGGGCCGGGCGGCGATATCGGCGATGGACCGCGCGATCGCCTCCATCCCGCCGCCGAAATTCTCGCGTCGATGGCTGGTGACGGCAACGATGCGCTTGCCGGCAAAGCGGCCGGCGAGGTCATCGAGGCCGCTGGCCAACGACGGATCGGCCAATACCCGGTCGCGCGTCGCTAGCAGCGCGTCGATGACGGTGTTGCCGGTAATGTGGATGCTGGAGGCATCTCGACTTTCCCGCAGCAATGCGTAGGCAGCGGCCTGCGTCGGCGCGAAATTCATGTCGGCGATGCAGGCGACGACGCGGCGGTTCACTTCTTCGGGCCAGGGATGATGAATGTCGCCGCTGCGCAGGCCCGCTTCGACATGGGCGACAGGAATCTTGCGATAATAGGCCGCCAGACTGGCGACCATGGTGGTCAGCGTATCGCCATGCACGACGATACGATCAGGCTTCTCCGCATCAAACGCCTTGCCCAGTTCCACGATCAGCTTGGCGGTCAGTCCATCCAGCGTCTGATTGGGCACCATGACGTCCAGATCAATGTCGGGCATGATGCCGGCAATCTCCAGAACCTGATCCAGCAGGCTGCGATGCTGCGCTGTCACGATGACCCGCGTCTCCACTCCGGCCTGCGCATGGAGCGCATGAACCACGGGAAACATTTTGATCGCTTCGGGACGGGTCCCGAACACCAACGCTACCTTCACCGCTTAATCCTTCCTGTCATTGCCGCCCGCCATGACAGACAATAGTAACCAGCCGCTGAACGGCAGGCGAAAATCAGCGTTACGCAAAGCGACAAAGCTGCAAATGGCAGCGGGCGACACCAGAGATTAAGGACATGCGCAATGGCCCCAGCACCCCGGACGCGACAGGAACGGCGCGATGACCGTAGCTTTCCCCGCCTGCATCACTGGTTGCTGGCTGCGATCATCCTGTTCGTAATGATGCTGACGGTGCCCATCCTCGCCCTTTTCGCCTGAGGGCTATTACGCCTTAATCTTCCAGCCGCGCTGCAACAGCGTGTAGCAGAGGCCGCCCAGCACCAGATTGAGGCCCAGCAGCACGCTGCTGCCCACCACCACATTGGCGTCCGCCGCCGCGACGAAGCCATAGCGAAAGCCCGAAATGATGTAAAAGAAGGGGTTGGCGTGGCTGATCCCCTGAAACAGCGGAGGCAGGCGGTCGATCGAATAAAAGGTGCCCGACAGCAGAGCGAGCGGCCCGATCACGAAATTGGTGATCGCCGCGCCATGATCAAACTTTTCCGCCCAGATCGATGTCAGCACGCCCAGAAAGGCGATGAAGCTGGTGCCGAGCAGCCCGAACCACACCACCGCCCATAGATGCGCCGGGGCGACATGCACGCCGGGCCACAGCGCCATCGCGCCCCACAGGGCAAAGCCAACCATGATCGCGCGCGTCATCGAAGAGGACACCAGCGCAAACAGTAATTCGCCGACCGAAATCGGCGGCATCAGATAGTCGACCAGCGTCCCCTGCACCTTCCCCACCATCAGCGCGAAGCTGGCATTGGCGAAGCAGGCGTTGATCATGCCCATGATGATCAGGCCCGGCGCGATGAAATCGGCGAAATGCACCGCCTCCCCCCGCAGCATCACCGTGCGGCCGCTGCCGCCCAGCGCAACGATGAAGATGATCAGGAACATCAGGGTGGTGATCGCCGGCGCCCAGACCGTTTGAAGCTGCACCTTCATGAAGCGGCGCACCTCCTTGCGGTAGAGCGCCCAGGTCCCGGCCCAGTTCACGTTGCGGATCTGCGGCACGCCCGGCTCAGGGAAAGGCGAGTCGAGCGGCGTTGCGGGGATAATTTTGGGCTGGTCGTTCATGACAGGATCGACTATCGGCTGGTTCGTTGTGCTGCAAGGGGTCTGGTCCAAAGGATTTGAACCTGCGCGCCCTGCTTCCCATATAGGAAGCCATACAAGATTTGTGAGGAGTTTTTTCATTGTCCTGGACCGACGAGCGTATCGACCAGCTCAAGGGGATGTGGGAACGCGGCCTGACCGCCAGCCAGATCGCCGACGAACTGGGTGGCGTCAGCCGCAATGCAGTGATCGGCAAGGCGCATCGCCTTGGCCTGCAATCGCGCCCTTCGCCGGTGAAGGCGAACGAAACGCCCAAGAAGGCGGCAGCCCCTGCCCCGCGCAAGCCTGCGCCGGAACCTGAAGCCCCCCGCGCTGCGGCGCCCGCCACGCCTGCGCCTGCCCCCGTGCGCGCGCCTGCTTCGCCGGCGCCCGCTGCGGCTCCCGTCGCACCGGCAGCCACAACGCCTGCCAGCGCTGACGATGCGCCGGCGCCCGCGCCCCAGCCCCGCATCATTTCGGTCGGCCCGGGCGGCTTCCTGCGTCAGGGTCCCGGCGACCAGCAGGCGCCGATCCCGCCCGCACCGCCGCGCCGTCTGGTGCCCGCAAAGCCGAGCGCCGAAATCGCTGACAAGACCAGCCTGCTCGACCTGACCGAGCGGATCTGCAAATGGCCGATGGGTCATCCGGGCGAACCGGATTTCCATTTCTGCGGTGAGCAGGTGAACCCTGGCTTCCCCTATTGCGTCGAACATTGCGGCCGCGCCTATCAGGCTCAGCTGCCGCGCGGCACGCGCCGCCCGCCCCCGCCGCTGCCGTTCGGCGGCCCGCGGGTTCGCTAAAGGCCGACGGCTGAAGACAAAAAGGGCCGCCTCTCATGAGAGGCGGCCCTTTTCTGTTTGAAGTCCGATCAGAAGCGGAAGCTGGTCGTCACCATCACGCTTTGCGTGTCGAACTTGTCACCGCGATTGATGCTGGCGCCGCCCGACGGAGTGATGCGAAACGGATTGGTGGCCGGCGCCGTACCCGCGCCCACATCGACGCGATAATCACCCACATTGTAGCGCGTCCACAGATAGCGCGCGCCGATCGAGAAATTGCTCGACACCTTCGCCTCTACGCCGCCACCCATGGTCCAGCCCCAGGCATCTTCCTTGCTATCGAACTGTGTGAAGCTGTTTGCGCCATTGCTGGTCGTGAAATTATTCTTCACCTTGGCATAAGCGAGGCCACCGGTCACATAGGGCATGATCCCACCCGGCGTCGTATAGCCCAGTCGCGCCCGCAAATTGGCGTTCCAGTCGATCTTGCGCCGCATCGTGTAAAAGGCTGGCGTGGTCGAATATTCCGTCACCTTGTCATCGATATAGGCTTGCCCTGCCTCGGCGACGACACCGGCGACGATGCTGCCGAACTGCCGATCATAGCCGACATGGCCCATCCAGCTAATCGCGTCCTTGTCATCATCGCACCCGCTGGCCGGGATCGAGCCGCGCGCCGCGCCGCCGCAGGTTCCTGGCGAAAAGGCATTCGCCCCGGACGCCGTCGTCACGACATCGTCATATCTGCCATCTGCATCCGTATCGAACCGCAGATGTTCGTTATTATCGCTTTTCTGGAATGTGTAGCCGAAGGAGCCGCCGACATAAGGTCCGCTCCAATCTACCGAACCACCATCCTGGGCGATGGCCGGCGACGCCAGGGCGAGCGCCAGGGTGGCGCCAAGCGGCGCAAAAGCGATCATCTTCATAAAAACATCTCCTCACCTGATGCAGAGAATTTTTCTCATCACGGTCACGCTGCGAACGAAGGGACCGATGAGTTTGTTGCATCCGTCTTTGTTACAATTGATTGCGGCTGTGGCTTATGCGCAACGCTTGCGCCTGCCGCCCGGCCGCTTATAGCTTGTGCCATGTCCGAAGACCTGTTCGCCGCCAACACCCCCGCCACGCCGCAATATGACGCCTCCACCATCGAGGTGCTGGAGGGACTGGAGCCTGTCCGCCGTCGCCCCGGCATGTATATCGGCGGCACCGATGAGCGAGCGCTGCACCATCTGGCCAGCGAAGTGCTGGACAACAGTATGGACGAGGCCGTCGCCGGCCACGCCACCCGGATCGAAGTGACGCTGGAGGCCGGCAACAAGCTGACCATCACCGACAATGGCCGCGGCATTCCGGTCGATCCGCATCCCAAATTCCCCGGCAAATCGGCGCTGGAAGTGATCCTGACCACCCTCCATTCGGGCGGCAAGTTCGAGGGCAAAGCCTATGCCACGTCGGGCGGCCTGCATGGCGTGGGCATTTCCGTGGTCAATGCGCTGTCGACCGATACCGTGGTAGAGGTCGCCCGCAACAAGGAATTGTTCCGCCAGAAATTCTCACAGGGTCTGCCCGTCACGACGCTGGAGAAGGTCGGCGCAGCCCCCAACCGGCGCGGCACATCGGTCAGCTTCGTGCCTGATACGGAGATTTTCGGCGAACAGAAGTTCAAGCCGGCGCGTCTCCACCGCCTTGCCCGATCGAAAGCCTATCTGTTCGCCGGCGTCGAAATCCGCTGGAAATGCGATCCTTCGCTGATCAGTGACGATACGCCGGCTGAGGCTGTGTTCCAGTTTCCCGGAGGTCTTGCCGATCATCTGAAGGAACAGATTGCCGGGCGGGAATGCGCGACCAGCGTCTTCTTTTCCGGCAATCAGGATTTTCCCGGCGCCGCCGGTCGGGTCGAATGGGCGGTCGCCTGGCCGCTGTGGTCCGACGGCAGCTACAGCTGGTATTGCAACACTATCCCGACCCCCGATGGCGGCACCCATGAAGCCGGGCTGCGCGCTGCCTTGGTCAAGGGCATTCGCGCCTTTGGCGACCTTGTGGGACAGAAGAAAGCGAAGGACATCACTGCCGACGACATCATGACGTCATCGGAGATCATGCTGTCGGTCTTCATTCGCGATCCGCAATTCCAGAGCCAGACCAAGGACCGGCTTACCAGCCCGGACGCCGCTCGACTGGTCGAAAGCGCTGTGCGCGACCATTTCGATCATTATCTGACCGACCATATGGATCGCGGCAAGGCGCTGCTGGCCTATGTCCTCGACCGGATGGACGAGCGCCTGAAGCGCAAGCAGGAGAAGGAGGTCAAGCGCAAGACCGCCACCAACAGTCGCAAGCTGCGCCTTCCCGGCAAGCTGACCGATTGTTCGAACGATGATCCGGAAGGCGCTGAGATCTTTTTGGTCGAAGGCGATTCGGCCGGCGGTTCCGCCAAGCAGGCGCGCGACCGCAAGACGCAGGCGATCCTGCCCCTGCGCGGCAAGATATTGAACGTCGCTTCGGCAAATACCGCCAAGATATTGGCCAATCAGGAAATTGCCGACATGATCCTGGCGCTGGGCTGCGGCACGCGCAAGGATTGCAATCCGGATAACCTGCGCTACGAACGCATCGTCATCATGACCGACGCCGATGTCGACGGCGCCCATATCGCCACGCTGCTGATGACTTTCTTCTTCCAGGAAATGCCTGAACTGGTGCGGCGCGGGCATCTCTATCTGGCGCAACCGCCGCTCTATCGCCTGACCGCCGGCGGCAAGAGCCTCTACGCCAAGGACGATGCGCATCGCGAGGAGCTGTTGCGTAAGGAATTCAAGGGCAAGAAGGTCGACATTAGCCGCTTCAAGGGTCTGGGCGAGATGAACCCGATGCAGTTGCGCGAAACCACCATGGACCCCAAGACCCGGATGCTGATCCGCATCACCCTGCCCGACGACATAGAGGACCGGCAGCAGGTGCGCGAACTGGTCGACCGGCTGATGGGCACCAATCCGGCGCACCGCTTCGCCTTCATTCAGGAAAATGCGGCCGCAGTGGATGAGGAAGCGATCGACGCATGAGGCGGGCGCTTACATTCCGCACCGCGCCATGCTGAATTTGGTTCAGCATGGCGCGGCCGCAGGAGACAGGAAGCGCCTCTGGCTTTTTCCTCTTCTGATCATCAGCCTTGCCTTGCTCTTCCATCACCCTGCATCGGCGCAACAGCCTTCCCCGGTTTATCAAAGCCGCGCCGCGCAATTGCTTCAGATTCTGTCTGCGCCCGGCAACGAGGATGAGTATTTCTCCTCGCTCTTCCTCGACGCCGTGCCTGTCGATCGCTGGCGCGCCATCGCCGCCGATTTGCGGGCGCAGCATGGCCAACCGGTGGCGGTGGGCGCAATCAACCAGACCAGCAACACGGCCGGGCAAGTCGAAATACGTTATGAACGGGCGACGATCGGCTTCTCCCTCGTCGTCGCGCCGCAAGCGCCCAACCGGGTCGTCGGCCTGCATATCGTCGGCGCGAAAACGGCGCAGGACAGCTTCGACAAGCTGATGGCCGATTTTGCCGCGCTGCCCGGCAGCAGCGCCCTTGCCATCGCAAGACTGACGGACGCCGGGCCGCAAATGCTGCGCACCCATCATGCCGACGCGCAGATGGCGACTGGCTCCAGCTTCAAACTCTATGTGCTGGCCGAACTGGCCCGAGCGATACAGGCGCGTCAAAGGCGCTGGAGCGACGTCATCCCACTTGGCCCGAAGAGTTTTTCCGGGCGACTGATGCAATGGCCCGACAAGGCGCCGATGACGCTGCACAGCCTGGCCACCGCGATGATCGCGGAAAGCGACAATAGCGCCAGCGATACGCTGCTGCGCGCGCTGGGTCGGGACCGGGTCGATGCGATGCTGGCGACGACCGGGCATGAAGCGCCGGACAAGGCGTTGCCGCTACTCGGCACGGCTGAAGCCTTTGCTCTGAAAATGCCGGCCAATGTGGATCTTCGCGGACGCTATACACAGGGTTCAGTTGCCGATCGCCGCATTCTTTTGCGCGACGCGGCTTCGCGTCTCACCGCAGACAAGGTCGATGTGGGCAGCGTGGCCGAAGTGCCGACCGCAATCGACAGCATCGAATGGTTCGCCAGTTCCAGGGACATGATCGCCCTGCTCGACTGGCTGCGCCGTCACGGCGGCGAAGCCCTGCCGATCATGGCGGTCAATCCCGGCATCCCGCCCGCCGACGCAAAACGCTGGCGCTATCTGGGCTATAAGGGCGGCAGCGAACCGGGCGTCATGGCGATGAACCTGCTGGCGCAGGCGCAGGACGGCGTATGGTATGCGGTCAGCGGCAGTTGGAACAACCCGTCCGAACGGGTGGAAGAAAGCCGGTTCGTCACCCTGATGACGCGGGCAATGAATTTATTGGCTGACGATATAGCGCCATGATGCAATGGGTGCGCCATAGCGCTCCGTTCAGGCAGTCAGCGCTTCGACCAGCGCCTTGACCTTCTTTTGCCGCCATTGGGGCAGCGGCGCGATCAGCCAATAGGAAAGCAGGGTCGGACTGGTGTCGCCCACCTGCCGCACCCGGCCCGCCGCCAAATCCGCCTGCGCCAGCAACAGCGGCACGCGCGCGCGCCCGAAACCGCTAACGGCCGCCTCGATCGCCAGGCCACCGTCGGCGACCCGGATGGTCGCGGGCTTATCCCCGGCGGGGCAGCCAGGCCAGTCGATGCGATGATCGGGGCCACCGGCCGCCGCCTCGACCGTGACATAGGCCGCCTCGCCGATCTTGACGCCTTCATGCTCGCCCGCCCCATCGGTCAGACGCAGCGCGATGTCGAGATTGGCTTCGGTGAAGTCGAGCGCCTCGTCGGCCGCAATCAACTGAAATGTCAGGTCGGGCTGACCCGCGGCATAGGCAGCCAGACGCGGCTGAAGCCATTTGGCGCTGATGTCGCGCGGCGCGGCAATCGTCAGCGCATGGCTGGACTGCCCGGCCTGCATAGCCCGGACCGCTTCTTCAAATTCCAGGAAACCGGCGCGCAGCGCATCAAGGCCCGCCTCGGTTTCCGGCGTCAGTTCCAGGCCCTTGGGCGTGCGGCGGAACAGGACGACGCCCAACATATCTTCCAGCCCGCGGATCTGCTGACCGACGGCCGCCGGCGTCACCGCCAGTTCGTCGGCAGCGCGGGTGAAGGACAGATGCCGGGCCGCCGCATCCAGCACGCGCAAGCCGTTGAGCGGCAAATGGGTCCGCTTCATTCGGCCACCGCCGGCGCGACAAGGGCGAAATGCGGGATCGCCACTTCGAACGTCTCTCCACCGGCGCCGATCATGCGATAGCTGCCCTGCATGGAACCGGTCGGCGTGCCCAGCGGGCAGCCCGATACATAGTCATAGCTTTTCCCCGGCTGCACCACCGGCTGTTCCCCCACCACGCCATCGCCATCGACCCGATGCTGCGCCCCGCGCCCGTCGGTGATGATCCAGTGGCGCGTCAACAACTGAACCGGCTGATCGCCCAAATTTTCAATGCGGATATGATAGGCCCAGAACCACCGTCCCCGGTCCGGCTCCGACTGTTCGGGCAGGAAGGTGACGGCGACATGGACGGTAATATCCTGTGTCGTCGCATGAAAGGGGAAGAGCGCAAGCACGGTCATGTCTCAGGAATGCGCCCTAACCCCTGCGTCCGTCAACGGCCTATCGCGCGAAGCGCCTGGTCGAAATCGGCGATGACATCATCCGGATCTTCCAAACCGACGTTGAGGCGCAACATGTCCTCCGTGATGCCTACTTCCAACCGGGCTTCTTCCGCCATGCCGAAATGGGTGGTGGAGGCCGGATGCGTCATGAGCGAACGGGAATCGCCGATATTGTTACTGATATCGACCAGTTCCAGCGCGTTGAGCAAACCGTGCGCCTCGGCCCGGCCGCCCCCGACATAGAGCGAAAAGATCGGCCCGGCGGCTTCCATCTGCTGCATGGCGAGCGCATGCTGGGGATGGCTTTCAAGGCCGGGATAGTTGACCTTGGGCAGGCGCGTTTCCAGGAAGCGCGCGACCTTGAGCGCATTGTCGCTCTGACGGCGGATGCGCAGGTCCAGCGTCTCCAGCCCCTTCAGCACCACCCAGGCGTTGAACGCGCTGAGCGTCGGCCCGGTGTTGCGATGGAAGGGCAGCAGGACATTGTCGATCCAGTCGCGCGTGCCGCAAATGGCGCCGGCCAGCACGCGGCCCTGCCCGTCCATCATCTTGGTCGCGCTATAGGCGACGACGTCCGCGCCGAACTCCATCGGCCGCTGAAGCGCGGGCGAAGCAAAGGCATTGTCGACGACGGTGGTGATGCCATGCGCCTTCGCAATGGCGCACACGGCCGCGATATCCACAATGTCCATGGTCGGATTGGCCGGGGTTTCGAAGAAGAATACCTTCGTATTGGGCTTCACCGCAGCTTCCCAGGCGGCGACGTCAACGCCGTCGATCGTGGTCGTCTGAATGCCGAATTTGGGCAGCAGCGTGTCGACCAGCCAACGGCAGGAGCCAAAGGCCGCCTTGGCCGCGACGACATGGTCGCCCGCCGACAACTGGCACAGCAGAGCGGCGGTCATCGCCGCCATGCCGGTCGCGGTGGCCCGGCACGCCTCTGCGCCTTCCAGCAGGGCGATGCGCTGTTCCAGCATCTCAACCGTCGGGTTTTGAAGGCGGCTGTAGGTCATGCCCTGCTGATCGCCGGAGAAACGCGCGGCGGCGTCCTCGGCCCTGTCATAGCAATAGCCGCTGGACAGGAAGAGCGCTTCGGACGTTTCGCCATATTCGGTGCGCGCCGTGCCGCCCCGGATCGCCAGCGTCGCCGGCTTCCAGTTCTTCGTGATCTCCGGGTTCTGACCGCTTTTCCGCTTCATATCGCCTTCCGCAATTCCACGCGCGGGGTGGCCCCGCTCAATATCTCCGCCATCTGGCTCCTGTCGCCATTACCGCCCGACAGGATTACCGCAACCTTCTTGCCGCGCATCGCCTCTTTTTCCTGCATCAGCGCGGCCAGCGCGACGGCGCCCGCGCCTTCGGCAAGATTATGGGTGTCCTCCCAATAGATGCGGATCGCCTCGGCAACCTCATCATCGGTCACGGCGACGAAACGGTCGGCGCGCGGCCCGAAATAGTCGAGCGCCGCCTGAACCGGGGTGCACACGGCAACGCCATCGGCAAAAGTATAGGCGGTGGGGCTGGAAATCAGGCGTCCCGCCTCGAACGACAGCTTGGCCGCATCGACATGGGCGGAGACGACGCCGACGATCTTGGTCTTCAGGCCCAGCGCATCGCGCGCGGCAATGGTGCCGCACAGGCCCGATCCGCAGCCGACGGGAACATAGACGGTGTCGAGGTCCGGCACCGCATCGAACAGTTCCAGCCCATAGCTGGCGACGCCACGCACCAGTTGTTCATGATAGGCAGGCACCATGAACAGCCCCTGTTCCTGCGACAGGCGCAGCGCTTCCGCCTTGGCGCTATCGAAATCATGGCCATGTTCGATGAGGTTCGCGCCAAAGGCCCGCATCGCCCGGTTCTTTTCCAGCGCATTGCCATGGGGAACGACAATGGTGACGGACAGGCCCGCCGCCTGGGCCGCGCGGACCTGCGCCTGGCCATGATTGCCGCGGGTGGCGGTGATGATGCCGGTCACTTCGGGATGAGCGGTGCGCAGCCAGTCGATATAGGTGATCGCGCCGCGCACCTTGAACGCGCCAGTAGGCGTGTGGTTCTCATGCTTCACCCAGACGTCGCAGCCGCTGCGCCCGGCCAGCAGAGGCCAGGCATATTGCGGCGTCGGCGGCACCTGTTCATGGATCAGGGCGGCGGCGGAACGAAGCGAGGCAAGCGAAAGATCGGTCATCCTGCGCTTCTATCGACCATGCCATGGGCTGGACAGGACCGATATGCGGCGATTGGACCGTTCAGGCCGCCTTGCGCGGCGTATCGATGAGCAGCGGATGAAGATTGGCTTCTTCCCACTCCATCCGATCATGCAGGCCATTCTGCAAGTCCAGCACAGCAACGCGATAGCCCGGCCAATCCGCCGCGATCTGCGCGGGCGTCCAATATTTGATATGGTCGCTGTACCGCAGGAACAGGGCGACCATCGCCCGGCTATGATCCCGGATGATCCGGTCAGCCTGCGGCGGCATCGCCCCACGGCGCAAATTCTGCACCATGGCGTCCTCGCGCGCCATATGTTCGCGGAACAGCTGCGAAAAGGCGATCCGGCGGCGGGCAATGTCCGACATATCCTCCACCCGCGCGCTTTCCATGGCGTGGGCGAAATCCCGCATCATTTTGCGCAGGCCATCATGATCCTGCGCCAGTTCCATCTGCATGTCGTGCGACCCCATTTTTAGATTAAATCGGCATGGGGTCGCAAAACTTAAAAACATTCAGATGATTATGCGACGAACCGAAGCAAGTTTAGAGCGCCGCCAGCACCGCATCGCCCATTTCCACCGTGTTCATCGTGCCGCCCAGGTCGGGCGAGCGCGCGCCGCCGGCCAGCGCCTTCGCCACGGCGGCTTCGATCCGGTCGGCCTGCTCCGGCAGGTTCAGCGAGTAACGCAGCAGCATCGCGGCCGACAGGATGGTCGCCAGCGGATTGGCCTTGCCCGTGCCGGCAATGTCGGGAGCGGAACCATGGATCGGTTCATAAAGGCCCTGCCCGCTGCCGTTCAGCGTGGCCGAGGCCAGCATGCCGATGGAGCCGACGCACATGCTCGCCTGATCCGAAAGGATATCGCCGAACAGGTTGCCGGTGACGATGACGTCGAACTGGCCGGGGTTGCGGACCAGCTGCATCGCGGCATTGTCCACATACATGTGCGAAAGGGCGACGTCGGGATATTCCGCCGACACTTCGATCACCACGTCGCGCCACAACTGGCTGGTTTCCAGCACATTGGCCTTGTCCACCGAACAGAGCTTGCCGCGACGGGCGCGGGCCGCCTGAAAACCGGCATGGGCGATGCGGCGCACTTCGGCTTCGTTGTAGGACATGATGTCATAGCCTTCGCGCAGGCCGTCGGCGGTGGTGCGGAAGCCCTTTTCGCCGAAATAGACGTCGCCATTGGTTTCGCGGACGATCAGCAGGTCGATCGATCCGGCGACTTCGGGCTTCAGCGCGCTTTCATGCGCCAGTTCGGCAAAGACCTTGGCCGGGCGCAGGTTGGAAAAGAGACCAAGCCCCTTGCGCAGGCCCAGGATCGCCTGTTCAGGGCGCAAATGGCGCTCCAGCGCGTCGCAATCGGGATCGCCGACCGCGCCGAACAGGATGGCGTCGGCGCGCTTGGCGATCTCCAGCGTCTCGGGCGGCAGCGGATGGCCGACCGCCTTATAGGCTGCGCCGCCGACCAGACCGTCTTCATAGGTGAGGCCGTCGATCACCAGCGCATCCAGCACACGCTTGGCCTGTGCGACGATTTCGGGACCGATGCCGTCTCCGGGGAACAGGGCGATCAACATAGAGCTTCCTCACAATATGGTCTTTGCACGCCATGGCGCGCAATAATGGGGCAGATTGTCGGCGCTCGCCTTTGCAGATGCTGCCCGATCAGGCAACCGCTCTTTTCAGCCGCTCGACCAGCCTTTCCCGCGCCGCCAGCACATCCGCGCGCCGATCGATCAGAACCGATCGTTCAAGGAAGAAGCCGGTCAGGCGCAGCCCGTCGAGGATCTGGCCCCAATCACCCATCCCCCCTTCCAGCAGGAAAGGCGGCAGCGGCAGCAGGCGATTTTCATAGCCGACCGCCGCCGCGCGGCTGACGGCGGCGGCGCTGCGCGGGCTGACGAAGGCGAGATCGTCGGCATTGCCCAGCGCGGCGCAACGGGTCAGGTCGAGGCCGAAGCCCAATTCGGCGAGCAGCAGCAATTCATAGCGCACCAGCGCCACCGCCCATCCGCGCGCCGCCGGCGCCGCCTCCACCGCATCCAGCAGCCCTTCCAGCGCCTGATGCAGCGCCGGATAGGGCGTGCCTTCCGGCAGCGATGCGGCGGTGAGCGCGCAGCTCCAGTCGATCGCAGCGGCAGGCAGAGGCTCGGCATGGAGCGGCGCGCGGCTATGGGCCAGTTCGACGGTCAGGCCGGCCAGTTGATCCTCCGTGCGGGCGCGCAACTCAGCCATCACGACATTGCCCGGCATCAGCACCGGCCGCAGCGCCCGCGACCGCCCGCCCCGGACATAGCCGGGCAGCAGCCCATCGTCCGGCGTCAACAGCCGCGCGATCGCCCCATGTTCGCCATGATGGCGCACGGCGCAGACGATGGCGGCGGTGGTGAGATGGGGCATGGCGTAGCCTCTTAGGGGCTGGAGCCGCTGGCTCCAAGGCCGGCGCGCGGGGGTCATGTTCGGGAGGTGCCCGGCATGGATGATCGACATGGCGCCTCCCGTCGAAAATTCTCTAACTTCTCGCATATGCCCTATGAAGAGTCGGGCTGTAGCGGAGCGAGCGGCTGTAGGACAGGCGGGCGCTGATGGTCTGGCGAACCTGACAGGACGAACGAGACACGAGTGCTGGCGGTCAGGGGCGTATGCCCATGATTAGGCTAGAGGCTCGCTTTGCTCGCACCCATCCCAACCCCTCCCTTGGAAGGGAGGGGCTTTTATGCTGCTCCCAGCCTACCGCCATCACCCATGGAAATAGTCATAGACCTGCTGCGCCACCGCCTTCGACACACCGGGCGCGCGTTGCAGATCGTCCAGCGCGGCGTCGCGGACGGCGCGGGCGGTGCCGAAATGCATCAGCAGCGCTTTCTTGCGGGCGGGACCAATGCCGGGCACTTCGTCCAGCGACGATACGGTGATCGCCTTGCTGCGCTTCGCCCGGTGCGCCCCGATGGCGAAGCGGTGGGCTTCGTCGCGCAGGCGCTGAAGGTAGAAGAGCACCGGATGGTTGAGCGGGAAGGTGATTTCGCGGCCGTCCAGCAGGTGAAACACCTCCCGCCCCTCCCGCCCATGATGCGGCCCCTTGGCCACGCCGATCATGGTGACATCCTCTATGCCCATTTCCTCCAACATGGTCCGGGCCGCCGACAACTGCCCCTTGCCGCCGTCGATCAGGACCAGGTCCGGCCATTCGCCGCTGTCGCGATCCGGGTCTTCCTTCTGCGCGCGTCCAAAGCGCCGTTCGAACATCTCGCGCATCATCGCGAAATCGTCGTTGCTGATTTCCGGGTTCTTCATGTTGAATTTGCGATAGGCGTTCTTGCGGAAGCCCTCCGGCCCGGCGACCACCATCGCGCCCAGCGCATGCGCGCCCTGAATATGGCTGTTGTCGTAAATTTCGATCCGGTCGGGCACGCCCTCCAGCCCGAAGGCTTCGACCATCTCGTCCAATATCCTGCCCTGACTGGTCGTTTCCGCCAGTCGCCGGTCAAGCGCCTCCACCGCATTGCGCTGCGCCTGTTTGATCAGGCGTGTGCGCTCGCCGCGCTGGGGCACTTCGATCCGCACCTTGCTGCCGATCCGTTCCGACAAGGCGAGCGCCATCAATTCGCATTCGGCCGGCTCACGATCGGTCAGGATCAGCTTGGGCGCAGGCACTTCCTCATAAAATTGCGCCATGAAGCTTTCCAGCACCTCCTCCGTCGCGACGTCGGCGGTGTGGACCGGAAAGAAGCTGCGATGCCCCCAATTCTGGCCGCCGCGGATGAAGAATGCCTGAATGCACATCGCCCCGCCCTTTTCCGCCAGCGCGAAGATATCGGCGTCGCCCAATCCTTCGGCATTGATCGCCTGCGATCCCTGAATGAAGGTCAACGCCTTCAACCGGTCGCGGATCACCGCCGCCTGCTCGAAATCCAGCGCCTCGGCGGCCTGCTCCATCGCCGCGCCCAGCTTCTTCTGCACGGCGGTCGATTTGCCGCCGAGGAAATCCTGCGCGTCGCTGACCAATTCGGCATAGCCCGCCGCGTCGATCCGATCGA
The DNA here is from genome assembly GCA_021849075.1 of Pseudomonadota bacterium. Classification (GTDB taxonomy): domain Bacteria; phylum Pseudomonadota; class Alphaproteobacteria; order Sphingomonadales; family Sphingomonadaceae; genus Sphingobium. The sequence continues at coordinate 91,513 of JAJZTH010000008.1, forward strand.
CGCAGGGGGCCGAACAGCGCTTGATCTGATAAAGCAGACACGGGCGCGAGCGGTTGGAGAAGAAGCTGTCGGTGCAGGACCGCAACAGGAACAGTTTTTGCAGCGCGTTGATGGTCCGCGTCACCGAACCCGCGCTGGCGAAGGGACCATAATAGCGGCCCTTATATTTGCGCGCGCCGCGATGCTTCTGCACGCGGGGAAAGGCGTGATCCTCCCGCAGCAGGATGAAGGGGAAGCTTTTGTCGTCGCGCAGCAGGACATTGTAGGGCGGGCGATAGCGCTTGATCAGTTGCGCCTCCAGCAACAGCGCTTCGGCTTCGCTGTTGGTGGTGACGATGGTCATGCTGCGCGTCTGGGCCACCATGCGGCGCAGACGGTTGGGCAGGCGTTCCACCTGGGTATAGTTGGCCACGCGGTTCTTCAGCGCACGCGCCTTACCCACATAGAGGACGTCCCCACGCGCATCCTGCATGCGATAGACGCCGGGGCGCGTGGGCAATGTCTTGAGCGTGGTGCGGATCGCCTCCACCCCCGCGTCGATATCCGGCTGGCTGCCGGTGATGGTGAAGGACGCCTTGTCTTCGTTGAAACGATCGGGGGATTGCGGGCCGGGCGACGGGGGGGTAGGCATGGGGCAGAGATAGCGTGAGACGGTGTTTTGGCAATGGGTGGGCTTGAACGAGCGCTTCATCCCTCCTATCTATACCGGACCGTACAGAAAGATACGGCCTCTCCAAATCCTCCCGCCATCTCTGGCGACACCATCAGCATCAAAGGGACCACCCAATGAGCGTAAAAGCCTATGGCGCCTATGCCGCCGACAAGCCGCTGGAATCCATCGACATCGAACGGCGCGCGGTCGGCGCGCATGATGTGCAGATCGCCATCGCCTATTGCGGCGTCTGCCATTCGGACCTGCATCAGGTCCGTTCCGAATGGGAAGGCACCCTCTATCCCTGCGTTCCCGGCCATGAAATCGTCGGCCATGTCACCGCCGTCGGCGACCATGTAAGCAAGTTCAAAGTCGGCGACACAGTTGGCGTCGGCTGTCTGGTCGACAGCTGCCAGAGCTGCGCCGCCTGCGACGAGGGCCTGGAACAATATTGCGAAAATGGCTTCGTCGGCACCTATAATGGCCCGACCGCCGATGCCCCCGGCCACACGCTGGGCGGCTATTCGCAGAGCATCGTCGTGAAGGACGATTTCGTCGTGAAGATCAGCCATGCCCCCGAACAGCTGGCCGCCGTCGCGCCGCTACTGTGCGCAGGCATCACCACCTGGTCGCCACTGCGCCACTGGAAGGTCGGGCCGGGTCAGAAGGTCGGCATCGTCGGCATTGGCGGTCTGGGCCATATGGGCATCAAGCTCGCCCATGCGCTGGGCGCGCATGTGGTCGCCTTCACCACGTCGGAATCCAAGCGGCAGGACGCGCTGGATCTGGGCGCGGACGAAGTCGTCGTGTCGCGCAATGAGGCGGAGATGGCGGCCCACGCCAACAGCTTCGACTTCATTCTGAACACCGTCGCGGCGAGCCATAATCTGGACGCCTTCACCATCCTGTTGAAGCGGGACGGCACGCTGACGCTGGTGGGCGTGCCCGAACATGCGCATCCGTCGCCCAATGTCGGCGCGCTGATCTTCAAGCGCCGCGCCATTGCCGGATCGCTGATCGGCGGTATCGCCGAAACCCAGGAGATGCTCGATTTCTGCGCCGAAAAGGGCATCACTTCCGAAATCGAGCTGATCGCCGCAAAGGATATCGAAACCGCCTATGCGCGTATGGTGAAGAGCGACGTCAAATATCGCTTCGTGATCGACAGCGCCACGCTGGCGGACTGAACCAATCTTATGAAGTCAGGGAAAGGGGGTGCGGAAACGCGCCCCCTTTTTCGTTGTCCTCCCTTCGTTGAACCAGAGGCTCGACAAGCAATGGGCACGGTCTTTAGATCGGACCGGCGTGTCGCACGAAAAATCACGAAAAGGACGAAGAATGAAGCGCCTGGCGCTAAGCATGATCCTGGCGGGAACCGCCCTGTCGGCCACCATCGCCCCCGCCGCAACGGCCCCCGCTCCTTCCGCCGCCGACGCCAGGGCGATTGCGGCGATCCGGGGGCGCCCGGCAGTGAAGGTCGCCTTTGCCGCGCTGGAGGCCGAACATGAGCAATGGGTGAAGAATATCATCACCCTGACCGAAATTCCTGCGCCTCCCTTCAAGGAAGAAGCGCGCGGCAAAGCCTATGCCGATCTGTTCCGCGCCGCCGGTTTTGCCGATGTGGAGATTGACCCGGTGGGCAATGTGCTGGCGCTGCGGCGCGGCTCTGGCAAGCCGGGCGGCAAGGTCGTGGTGATCGCCGCGCATCTCGACACGGTCTTCCCCGAAGGCACGCCGGTTACGGTCAAGCGCGAGGGCAATCGTCTGATGGCGCCGGGGATTGGCGACGATACGTCGGGGCTGGCCACATTGCTGAGCGTCGCCAAGGCGATGAACGCCGCGAAAATCGAAACGCCCATGGATATATTGTTCGTCGGCAATGTCGGCGAAGAGGGGCTGGGCGACCTGCGCGGCGCGAAGCAATTGTTCAACGCGGGCAAATATAAGGGCCGCATCGCCAGCTTCTTTTCAATGGACGACAGTTCGGTCGACGGCATCGTGACCGGCGGCGTCGGGTCGAAGCGCTACAAGCTGACGTTCAAGGGGCCGGGCGGCCACAGCTTCGGCGCGTTCGGGCTGGTCAATCCGATGACCGCGATGAGCCAGACCGTGGTCGACTTGTACAGGATCCCGGTGCCGGCGTCGCCCAAGACGACCTATAGCGCCAGCGTGGTGGGCGGCGGATCGTCCGTAAACGCCATCCCGCGCGAGACATGGTTGCAAGTCGACATGCGATCGGAAAGCGCGGAGGAACTGGCGAAGCTGGAACAGATGATGCTGGCGACGGCGGATCGCGCGGTCGCCGCCGAAAATGCGGCGCGATCGACGAAGGAAGGCGCGATCAGCGTCGACAAGGAAATGATCGGCGATCGGCCAGCCGGCCACACCGATACAAACGATATACTGGTCCGCCAGACGGTGGCGGCCTATGCGGCGGAGGGCGTGAGCGCGCGGCTGAGCTTCAGTTCGACCGATGCCAATGTACCGATGAGCCTGGGCATTCCAGCGATCACCATTCCCCGTGCGGCAACCGGCGGACGCGGCCATTCCCCGGACGAATGGATCGATGTGACGGCGGAACCATCGCTGAAGGTCAAGCGCATGGACCTGATCGCGCTGCTGGCGGCGGCGGGCTATCGCTGATGCTATCGGGGTAGAGGCGCAATGCTTCTACCCCATAATATCTTGATAGGTTCGCTTCGAGTGAACGGCGAATATAAGATCAATCTGCTTTCAAATGGCACAAACAAAAAGGGCCGGTGCGACATGCGCACCGGCCCTTTTTGTTTGCTTCCATCCGGTCCGATCAGTTGATCGTGCCGAGTCCCGAAATCGCGCTGTCGACCAAAGCCTTGTCCGCCTTGGCGTCATGCCCCTGAGCGATCAGGGCGGCGGCGGCGGCGGTGGCCGCGTTCACCGTCTTGGCGCGGATGCTGGCGATCGCCGTACGTTCGGCCGCGCCGATCTTGTCTTCCGCCATCTTCTGACGACGGGCGACCAGCGCTTCGGCATTGACCTTCGCGTCGGCGATCAGCCCTTCGGCTTCATGTTCAGCCGCCTTGCGCATGGCGTCGGCTTCACCGGCCGCAGCGGCCAGCTTGGCTTCATATTCGCCCTTGAGCGCTTCGGCTTCGGCGCGGAGCCGAGTGGCTTCGGCCAGCTGTTCCTTGATCTGCGCGATCCGGCCGTCCAGCGCCTTGCCGATCAGGGCAGGCACCTTCTTGACCAGCAGGATGACGATGAACACCGCCATCGCCAGGCTGACCCAGGCAGTCGCATCCATGCCGACCGCCTTGGGATCGGTATGAGGTTCGACGCCTTCATGGGCGACGGTGCCGACCGGTTCCATGCCTTCGCTATGGATCGCCTGATTGAGGTGCGGAGCCTGCGCTGCGCTATGAGATGCTGCCTCAGCCATGGGCCAGTGCCGCCTTTACTGCGTTGCGGGCTGCGTCTTCCGAGGCTTCCACGCCGGAAATGCGAGCCACCATGTCGCGCGCCGCATCGGCGGCGACGGTTTCGATTTCTGCCAGCGCCGCATTGCTTGCGGCCTGGATGCGGGCTTCGGCCGCAGCAATCTTGCTGGCGACGTCGGCATCGGCGGCGGCGAGCTTCGTTTCCGAAGCCTTGGCTGCTTCCGATTTCGCCTTTGCCACGACGGCCTGTGCGGCCGTGCGGTTCTGGGCGTCGCGAACGCGATAGTCGGCTTCCGCTTCGTCGGCGCGGGCGAAGGCCGCCTTGGCCGCGTCCAGATCGCCGCTGATCTTCGCGTCGCGCGCGTCCGCCGTGCCCTGAACCTTGGGCACCATGCCCAGGCCAATGACGAAGAAGACGAGGCCGAAGGTCAGCAGCAGCCAGAATATCTGACTGGAGTAGGTATCGGCAATTTGCGCGATTTGAGGCATGTTACGGTCCGTCCGATCAGAGGGCGGTCAATATCGGAAACGGGCAAGGCATTGGCGCGAAGGCCGCCCTGCCCGCTTCAATTTCGTGCTTTAGGCCACGAACACCAGGATCATGGCGATAACGAACGCCAGCAGACCCAGAAGTTCCGCCGCGGCGAAACCGATGAACAGGCGGCCCTGCTGGCCGTCGGCAGCGCCCGGATTGCGCAGCGCGCCTTCCAGGAACGCGCTGAACACGTTGCCCACACCGAGGGCGGCGATGCCCGCACCGATTGCGGCCAGGCCAGCACCGAGCAGCTTTGCGGCTTCTGCGTCCATGTCGTAAACTCCCTTGTTAAATCAGATGAAAGTTGAGGAAAATTCTCAGGTGAAACTTAGTGCAGATTCTCGGCGTCGTTCAGATAGACCGAGGTCAGCAGCGCGAACACATAAGCCTGGATGACCGCGACCAGCATTTCCAGCGCGCTGATGCCGATCATCAGGATGAAGCTGGCGGTGCCGACGGTCAGACCCAAGGCCGGCGAGGCGTTGGCGCTGTTGATGACGAAGCCTGCGAGCACCTTCAGCAGAACGTGGCCAGCGGTCATCGCGACGAAGAGTCGCAGGCCAAGGCTGAACGGACGCACCATGAAGGACACGAGTTCGATGAAGAAGAGCGGCACCACCATCGCGATCGGCGTGCCATGCGGCACGAACAGCGAGAAGAAGTGGAAACCATGCTTCCAGAAGCCGACGATCAGCACGATCGAGAAGCTCATGATCGCCAGCACGCCGGTTGCGGTGAAGTGGCTGGTGAAGGTGAAGGGATGCATCCCGATCAGGCCCAGCGGCAGCAGACCCAGAAGGTTCGCCAGCAGGATGAACATGAACAGCGAGAAGACGTAGGGAATATATTTCCGGCCCTTGTCGCCGATATTGGCGATCAGCAGGTTCTTGATGAAGCCGGTCATATATTCGACCGCCATCTGCCAGCGGCCGGGGACCAGTTCGCGCTTCATGCCGCCGATCACGAAGATCCACAGCACCACAGCAGCCAGCACCATATAGAGCGCGCTGTTGGTGAAGGCGATGTTGAAGCCGCCCAGCGACCAGTGATCCGTACCGAACAGGGGTTCGATAGCAAACTGGTGCATCGGATCGATTTTGCCGGATTCTGCCACGTTGACCCCTGTAACGCCTGTGTAACGCTTAATGTCTTCGGACTAGGAGCGAAGCAGCCTTATTGTTCGGGCGGCTTCGTCGTCGTCAATCTGATGATATTCCTGAAGGCCGCCACGATCCCAAGACCGAGGAACACCAGCAGGAGCCAGGGCGTCGTGCTGAACAGCCGGTCAAGTACCCAGCCGATCAACGCACCGCCGACAAGACCACCGATCAGTTCCGCAAGAACCCTGTTCCCCAGCCGCGTCCCATCGTCCGCCTGCTGCTCCACGGCCCCCTGCCTGACCTTTTCGGCGCGCTCGGCCTTCGCGATCCGCTCCTCAAGAGAAACGATCCGCGAGTCCTCGCCCGCCGGGTCCTGTCCGGGTGTATCCGCTGCCATACATCGTCTCCATCAGGCTTTACAGCCCGTGGCGTTCGGCATGGCGCTTGCGGCTGCACCCGTCAAGGCGAGGCCCCTCTAGGAAGGCATGAATAAAGTGTCAACCCCGACAAAAGCCAAGAAAATCGGCCTTTCGGACAATAAGGGTTCCGGGCCTTGCGCTTAGTCATTTTCCTATTTAGCTAAATAGGAATGGACAAGATCTTCAAGGCCCTGGCATCCGAACCACGCCGCCGCATCCTGCACCACCTGGCCGCCGAGCCGATGACGGTGGGCGAGATTGCCGATAATTTCGAGATGGCGATGCCGTCCATTTCCAAGCATCTGGCAGTGCTGAAAGAAGCCGGCGTCGTGCGCGAACAGAAGCGCGGCCAATATGTGCTCTATACGCTCGCGGCGGACCGGCTGTCGGGCCAACTCTATGATTTTCTGGCGCCCTTTTGCGATCAGGCGCGGGAGATTGCGGAGGCAAGGCCGCGACGGCGCGGACGGGAGTGAGGTGGCGACGGGTGGCCTCCTGCCATTCCGCCCACGTCATGCTGAACTTGTTTCAGCATCTATCGTGCCTACAATCCTTTGCTCTGTCGGGAGAAATGGACCCTGAAACAAGTTCAGGGTGACGATGTATGCAAGGGCGCGTGTGGTCGCTTCGAGACATTCTCCTACTCGTCATGCCGGATTTGATCCGGAGTGCCGGACGTTGATTATTGACCATCAGCGGCTTTTCCTGGACGCAAAAAAGGCGCGGTGACAATATCACCGCGCCTCTTTCCTTCGCTCGATGGCCGTTCAGCCCGCGTTGGCGCAATAGGATGGCAGCGGAATCGCCCCTGCCCCCTTGGTCTGCCATGCGGCAGCGCCGATGCGATAGACCTGCCCCGGCTTCAACCGGGTCAGCGTCTGACAGGCGGTGGCCGCCGCCATGTCCTGCACCGTCACGCCGCGCTGGCTGGCCAGTTGCGTATAGGCGGCGCGGCGCTTGATGTTGATCGCCTCCACTTCGGATCGGACATCCGCGCCGACCGTACCGGCGACGCCGAGATAGCCGTCGGCCTGTTCGCCCACGGTGCCCGCATTCATCGCGGCGGCGACGGCGCCAGACTGTGCCATGACCGGCCCGGCGACAGCCAGGCCCAGCGCGGCGGCGAGCCAAGTCAGTTTAGGCAGCATCTTGCGTGTCATTGCGGGAACAACTCCGGATTATTCTGAATGAGGTCCTGTGCGTCGCGTTGCAGCTTCACTACAACTTCCTGCTGCACCTTCACATTCAGGTTGATTTCGATCGGCTTGTCCGGGGCCTTCACCTGGATGCAGCCCCCCAGCGCAAGACCGGCGAAACCGGCCGTCATGATTGCTCGTATCTTCATTTCGGCTCCCCGTTTATCGCCTTGTCGCTTTCCAAAGGCTGAACCGCAAGCCCCTGCGCCGTTTTGGACCGCATCTTTTGTTGCGCTTCCTCACCAATCTTGTCGCGGATCGTCTGCGTGGGATCGACGAAGGATTGGGCCGTGCCCAGCAATCCGCGGAAAGGCGCCTGCACCCGCACGTTGAAGATGAAGGGCAGACCGATGAAACGGCGACTGATCCCCGATGGCGCATCGCCCAGCTTGCCCCGGTTTACGCCGTTGAAAACGACGTTCGTCACCATTTCACCATCCAGCGCGCCGTCCATCAGGATGGTCAGGCACTTATATTGCAGATCCTTGAGCGCATCGAAGGCCATCTTGCCCATCACGCCGACCTGTTCGTTGGACACCGGACCGATATAGGAGAGCACGCCCGACTGGCGCGTGGGATCACAGGGGATCGTCGGCAGCACGCCTTCGGGCATGATGAGCGGGGGCATGCCCTGTTGCCGCGCCACCAGCACGCCGCCGGCAACCCGGCCGCCCTTGGCGTTGAAGATCAGCGGCATGATGCCATCGAACGTGCCGGTGGCGGACACATTGTCCAGTTCCATCGCCTGAATGAAGGCGCCCGCATCCAGCCCGATGACGCGGAAGGTCATGTAGCGGTCAACGTCGGCGGAAAAATCCATGGTGGTCGGCAGCAATTCCAGCTTGCCGCCGGAGAAAGGCCAGCCGCCCCCTTCGATCCGTACCTTCTGCCCCGCCTCCAGCCGGTAGCGCACGACGCCGTCATGCACTTCGACGCCCGGATTGACGGTGCCGATGCGCACTTCCTGCCCCGGCGCGGTGATAAGACCGATGAGGTCAGTGAAGTGGATTTCACCCGACAGCCCCTCCACCGGGCCGAAGGCGGCGGCAAGGTTCATAGCGTCGGTGCGGAACGTCCCGCTGCTGGTGACATTGCTGCCGGTCCAGTCGATCCGTCCCTGCCCCGTCACCGTGCCGGAAACGAGATCGACCACGCCATTGGCCAGCATGGTCAATTGCTTGGGCTGAAGCGTGGAATTGAAGAGGATGCCCGGCACGGTCAGGTCGGCATGCCCCTTCCCGCTGCCCAGATCATGCGCGATGTCCGCCTTCGCCACGGCTGCGCCACTTCCCGGCGCGGCCATGGCGCCGGTGGCGGCGATGCGGCCATCCTTCAGCGTCAAAGCGAAATCGGGGACGCTGAGCGGCTCGAACCGCGCAGGGGCCTGCGAATCGCGCACCGTCATGGCGGCCTTGAGGCCCAGCACGCCTTTGGCAAAGCGCCAGTCCCCCGCCCCCTGCTCCACGATCAGGGGTACGGCGCCGATCTGCCCGCCGGCCCCGCTCAGCTTGCCGGCAAAGCCGTCGGCCGTCATTGCCCCGTCCATGACGGCGGCGGACAGGCGCACCGGCGCGTCCTTCGGGCCGATGGACAAAGCCGGATTGGCGAGGGCAAAGCCGGTCTTGCCAAGCGCAATCCGCGCCTGATCGGCGGTGAGGCGCATCGGGCTGTCGCCACTGCGGCCGTCGAGCGCGAGGTCGCGAATGGCAGCGCCGCCGCTCAACCCGCCCGGTCCCATGGCGATCATCGCGCCGCCATCGATCGGGCAAAGCGTCTGGCGCGTCTGGCCGAGGGCGAAATTGCCGTATCGCGCCTCCACCAGCGATAGCGGCACGCAGCGCGGATTGATCGACAGCGCGCCATTGGCGGCGAGTTGCCCCTCGACCGGCAGGCTGAGGCCGCGCAGATGGCCGTCGGGCAGAGGCCCGTCGAGCCGGGCGGCGGTGCTGAAATGAGTCGCGCCGTTGCGGTCAGCGGTGAAGCGCACCCGGTCCAGCGCCAGTCGTGCGTCGCCAGCGGCATAGGGATCGACGAACAATTCGCCGCCAAAGCCGCCGCCGGCGCGGCGCGCCAGCCGCAGCGCCGCGCGCGGCAGGCCGCCGCCTTCGCTGGTGAGCGCGCCATCCAGCGCCCAGTCCAGCCCGGCCTGCTTGCCCGGCCATGTCAGGCTGACCCGTCCACCCTGCGCCAGACCGACGCGCGCGCCGCTATTCGCCTCCAGCCCGGTGTCGGTAACGACCAGACTACCGCTGCCCGCCTTTTGCACCAGCGCGAAACTGGTGCGCAGGCGGTTGCGCCGTTCGGCACGGGCGACGGCGTCGGCCAGTTGCGTCGCCAGCGGCCCGACCGGCGTTCCCGCCGCCGTGCTGCGCAGCCCGGCCAGCGGATCGCGGCCCGCCAAGCGCAAATCCTGCCCGCTCAACTGCCCCTGAAGGCTGTTGGCGTCCTTCCCCAACACCCAGTCGCCCGCCAGCCCGGCGTCACGCAGCAGCACGCCCTGCCCCGTCAGCGCCTGCGCGGCCATACGCACATGGCCGCCGGTGCGCGCCGCCGTGCCATCGAAATCGATCCGGCCATCCGGTGAAGCCAGCACCATGCCCCCGCCCCGAAGCGCGTTAGCGGACAAGGCGACATGGCCGCTCCAGCGGTCGAGCGCCTTGCCCAGCGTCAGGTCCACGATCGCGGCCGGCTTCGCGATCGCCGCGCCGGCATCGCGACAGGCCATGGCGTCGGCGCTGATCGGCCCGGCCAGATGCGGCTGCCCCTGTCGCATCGCAATGTCGAGCATGGCGCGGGTCATGGTCGCGCCGCAGCCCGCAACCGCAGCGCGCGGCATGGCGGCGGCCAGCTTGCCGCGGAAGCCGGATTGCAGATTGCCCTGCCCGTCAATCTGCATGCCGACGCGCCCGGCGTCGGTGTCGAAGGTCATGCGCGCATCGGTCAGCGCGACGAGGATATCGGGCAGGCTGAAGGGCGCAGTGGAATCGGGATCGCGGAATTTGTCCAGTTCGCCCAGCCGCAGCACGCCGTCCTGATAGCGTCCGCGCAGCCGCACGCCGCCGGCGCGCACCGCCGCGACCTGTGGCGTCAGACCGGCGAAGGCGATGTCCACCTCCACCCAGCGGGCGGTCAAATCCGGCCGGGCGGGATCGCCCAGCACGATATTTTCGATCCGCTGGGTGCGAAAACCGACATCGACCAGATCATAATTGGCCTGCACGCCGCGCCGGTTGAGTTCGCGGCTGACGAAATTTTCGGCGATCGGCGCGCGCTGGGTCCACAGCCCGACCAGCACCAACGCCAGCGACCCCGTGCCGACGCCCAGCCAGCGCAGCCATGCCCGGCGAACCGTGTCTTCGCCGTCCTGTTCTTCCATGCCCTTGGCCAACCCCAGATACTTGCGACCTACTTGCGACCTGCGATGGTCCGTAACGGGACCATAACGTCTGTGCCTCCTTAAATATCCTTGCTCCGCTATTTCGCAACGCATAGCCTCATTTCGGCGCGACGGGGGAAGCGAATTTGGCCGACGAGGATCGACAGGTTGCGCGTGATGCCTCGCAGGACAGCGCCCATGACGGGGCGGGTCATCGCGCCCGGTTGCGGCAAAAGCTGGCGCTGGCGGGCGGCGAGGCGCTGCACGACCATGAACTGATCGAATATCTGCTGGCGCTGGCCATTCCCCGACGCGACACGAAGCCGCTGGCCAAGGAATTGATCCGCACCTTTGGCGGCATCGGCGGACTGATGAGCGCGGACTGGGCGGCGATCGCAAAGGTGCCGGGCATGGGCGACACCAGCGTCGCCGCGATCAAGATCGTACAGGCGACCGCGCTGCGCATGCTGCGCAACGAAGTCGCGGCGCGGCCGGTGCTCGGCAGCTGGCAGGCTTTGCTCGACTATCTGCGCGCGGACATGGCCTTTCTGGGGGTGGAACGGGTGCGGGTGCTGCATCTCAACAGCCGCAACATGCTGATCCGCGACGATCATATGGGCGACGGATCGATCGATCAGGCCGCCATCTATGTGCGGGAAGTGATAAAGCGCGCGATCGATTTCGGATCGGCGGCGCTGATCCTGGTGCATAACCACCCCACTCGCTCAAATCGATCACGTTGGATCACGCACAAGCACGCTGAATCACTAGGAAATTCGCGAATTTTTAGCCTTGCGTAGTGGGGGCGGTTTTGTCAAATTGGGGGCGGTTTAAGGGGTAGGAAACGGCATTCCGCTCCCAGCAAGCGATCCCCGTTTCTCCTTGACCGATCCCAGTTGCGGGACAGGAGAAACGTGATGCCAAGCCTGACCGATACCGCGATCCGACATGCGTTGAAGCGTGTCGAAGCGAGCCAGAAACAAGAAAACCTCGCCGATGGCGAAGGGCGCGGGACCGGGCGGCTCGTCCTCGTCCTGAAGCCGATGCCCAAACGCGTGACCGCCGACTGGATGGCGCAGCAATGGCGTGACGGCAAGCGCTCCAAGAAGAAGATCGGCGCCTACCCTTCCATGTCCCTCGCCGAGGCGCGCGAAATCTACAAGCGCGACTATGCCGACGTTATCCAGAAGGGCCGAAGCATCAGGATCGCGACGGACACCCGTCCCGGCACCGTCGCCGACCTTTTCGAAGGCTATGTCGCGTCGCTCAAAGCCGCAGGCAAGCCGTCATGGAAGGAGACGGAGAAGGGCCTGAACAAGATCGCCGACACGCTTGGCCGCAATCGTCTCGCCCGCGAGATCGATCCCGAAGAGATCGTCGAAGTCATCCGACCAATCTACGACCGAGGCGCGCGCGCGATGGCCGACCATGTCCGTGGCTATCTCCACGCGGCCTATGGCTGGGGCATGAAGTCCGACAACGACTATCGGAACACTTCGCCGCGCCGCTTTCGAATTCCCTTCAATCCGGCCACGGGCATTCCGACCGAACCTAAGGTCCAGGGCACGCGCTGGCTCGACGAGGACGAGTTCGTCCGGCTCTATCGCTGGCTGGAAAGCCCCGACACGCCCATCCACCCGCCCTACACCCGCGCCGTCCGACTTCTCATGCTGACCGGCCAGCGGGTCCAGGAAATCGCTCGCCTCCATATCGACCAATGGGATGCCAAGGAGCGGATCATTGACTGGTCGAAGACCAAGAACCTTCAGCCGCATGCCGTCCCCGTGCCGTCGCTAGCCGCCGAGTTGCTCCAATCCATCAACGTGAACGAATATGGCTGGTTCTTCCCCTCAGCGACGGACCCGTCGAAGCCGGTCAGCCATGGCACGCTTTACTCGTTCATGTGGCGCCAGCGCGATCGCGGTGTGATCCCCTACGTGACGAACCGCGATCTCCGTCGCACCTTCAAGACGCTCGCCGGCAAGGCCGGTGTCTCCAAGGAAATCCGCGACCGTCTCCAGAACCACGCGCTTCAGGACGTCAGCTCCAAGAACTACGACCGCTGGAACTACATGCCCGAGAAGCGCGCCGGCATGGCGAAGTGGGACAAGTTCGTTCGCGCGATGCTGGCGAAGAAGAAAGGCACCGGCGCCTTGAAGAAGGCAGCGTGAGCGGTCGGCTTTTCGTGTTGGCCGCCGCGACCGCGACGTTCTGCTACGCCGCGCCCGCCCACGCAGATCCGTGCGAAGGCCCTCTCCCGTCGCGGGCCGGCGTCCAGTTTTCGGGACTCGTCCGATACGTGGGGGACGGCGACGGCCTCTGTGTCGGGCGAACGGCGGATCCCAATGAGTGGATTGAAGTCCGCCTCGCCGATTTCAACGCCCCGGAGCTGCACGCTCCCGGCGGTCCCACAGCGAAGGCGGTGCTCGAACGCCTGGTTCTCCAACGTGAGGTCGTATGCACCTCCGAGCGCGGTCGCGGCGGTCATGTCCGCTCCTTTGATCGCGTTATCGCGCGATGCCGCATCGGTGCAGCCAGTCTTGGCGACCTGCTGCGCCAGGCCGGCGTAGCTGAGGGCGGCAACTGATGCGATCCAACTCGCCATTGACTCCACATAGCTTGGAGGCTATATGACTTGGAACGTCAGACTGCATGATGCCTTCGAGGCGAAGTTTCTGGCTTTCGAGCGCGAGGTCCAGACCGAATTGCTGGCGGTCGCGAAGCTGCTAGGCGAATACGGCCCGCAGCTCAGTCGGCCGTATGCTGACACGCTCAAAGGCTCGAAACACGCCAACATGAAGGAGATGCGTTTCTCGGCCGCCGATGGCGAATGGCGTGCTGCCTTCGCCTTTGATCCCGAACGGAAGGCCATCCTTCTCGTCGCGGGCGACAAATCGGGCGGCAGCCAGAAGCGCTTCTATAAGCAGCTTATTGCAAAGGCGGACAGCCGGTTTTCCGCACATCTGGAAAACCTGAAATCCGCAAAGAAGGACTGATCCGATGGGCCGGAGCCTGGACGAAATCATCGCTTCCCTACCCCGCGACCAGCAGGAGCAGATCGAGGCGCGCTACGAAGAGATGAAGCAGGAGGTCGAGGGCCTCCGCGAGCTGCGGCAGATCGCCGGCAAAGCTCAGGCCGACATCGCGACGGCGCTGAACATCAAGCAGCCCTCGGTCTCGAAGATTGAGAAGCAGGCGGACATGTATCTCTCGACGCTTCGCAGTTATGTCGAGGCGATAGGCGGAAAGCTGGAACTAACCGTGAAGCTGCCGGCTCGTCCGGCATTCACGATCCACCATCTCGGTGATGTCGCCGCGCCAGCCGGCAAGCCCACCGTCGCTCGGCGCAAGGTCGTTGGCTTGCGGTAGAAGCTCCGATGACGCGCTTGTTTGATGTCAATGGAGAGAATCTCGACCGCGGCTTCGTGAACCTCAGGGCGGCGGAATCCCGCCACGAGCAGCAGCTTCACGAGCTGATCGAATCGCTGTGGGCGACCTATGAGCCTTATGCTGATCCGGACTTCCGCCAAGGCTTCGCGCGCGACGTCGATGGCCGGTTCTGGGAAATGTATCTTGGCTGCACGCTGCTCGAAGCGGGCCGAGCGCTGCTGCCTGTCGTTGAGCGTCAGCGCGCCGGCGGTCAGCCGGATCTGTGCGTCGTCGAAGAGGGACGGCGCATCTGGATCGAAGCGATCACGCCCGACGAGGGCGACCCCGGTCCCGATCAGATTGTGCGACCTGTCCCAATGAATGAAGGTGGTGGTCTTTCCGCCGCGCCGATCCGACAGGCGCAATTGCGCACGACGAGCGCGTTCTGGACGAAGGCGCAGCAGATCGCACGCTACCTTGCTCAGGGCGTTATCGGCCCTGACGACGTGCGGATCATCGCCATCAGCGCAAGCCGCTTCGGTGTGTATGTCGCCGAAAGGCCCCTGCCGCTCATCATGACCTCGCTGTTCCCGATCGGCGATGCCTTCATCACGATCGATCGAGAGACCGGTAATGTTGTCGAGGAAGGATTCCATTCAGCGCCCTTCATCGACCGCGAACGCGAGCCCATACCGCGGACCGCATTTCTTGACGAACGGTTCGCCGACATCTCCGGCGTTCTCTGGTCGCGCGTCGGGCTCGGCAACCTTTCGCGCCAAGGCAGACCACTCACCTACGTCCACAATCCCCTCGCACAGGTCCCGCTTCCGACGAACTGGGGCGTCTGGGATCGCGAGTTTGTCACCACGCCCCAGGGAGAGGCATGGGAGTCGACCGACATTCTCGCGCCCGAGCCATTGGCAGAAGCGTCGGCCGAGCAATGACGACGCTGATCGACGTCTGGAACCTCGACACCTTCGACGCAGCCTTGATGGGCGAGTTGCGCGATCAGCAGCAGCTCCTCATCGACTATTTCGCGACAGATCGGACAAACTACCTGGAGCGTGAAGCCTCGGACCATAGGGGTCCGAAACCGTCCAACCCTCATGCCAGCGCCTATTATCGCTTCGCCGAGGACTTGATGGCAGTCACGCAGACCCGAACGATCCGGGCCTGGCATCATACGCGGATGACCGACCGCGAGGTCGAGACCGCCACGAGCAACGGGCTTTATCCGGCGACGGTCGAAACCTTGCGCGCGCGCCTGGCCGACCGGGTGGCCGACGGTGACTTCAGCGCCGATGAGGCCCGCGTGATCTTCGAGGCCAGCCCCTTTCACAACGACCAACTCGGTTCGCGGGGCGGCAAGTTCTGGATGACATCTCACCCGCACCGCATCGACGATAGCGGCGTGACCTCTCTACTCGCCCATTGGGGCGGTGAATCCGCCTACTTCAATCACGACGAGGGCGAGATCCTCGACAGGCTCTCGAATCTCGGCAGCCCGCGCGTCCTCGAAATCGCTGTCCCCCTCAGCGTCACGCCCGACGCCTATTCAGCGGCCACGGCGGTGATCGCGCTCTATGCGCGCTCGCTCAACTGTCACGCCGATTGGGGCGGGTTCGACCTATACGCTTCTTCGCACCTCGGCCCCGAAGCACTGTTACGCGTACATAGCGGCGGCGAGCCAGACTTCGCGACCCTTGGGCGGGGCTATCCCGCTGCCTTTCATGACCGGTTCGGTGACGATGCTTAGTTCGATGACCCTGTAACTACCTGGATCATGGGAGCGCCCTTTTCGAGCAGGTCATCGAGGAAATCCTCTCGTGAGGCGATCGGCCCGGCCTGAGTCGCCAGGATGAGCGCTTCGACGACCTGTCGCGCCAGTGAGCGCGCCAGGACACGTTCGCCGGTCGAGATCGCCGCCATAGTGCGGCCGTGCAGGAATGCGCTCCTGACATTGAAAAGCGTCTCGTACTGGTCGGCATAGCTGCGATCTCCCAGCAGCCCGGCCACCCGTCCACGCATTCTTCTCGTAGGGCTCATTTTTTTGTGTCGGTCTGGGGCGACGCGAAAGCTCTTCTGATAGTCGGCCTGCAGGCCCAGAGCCGCTTCGATCGTGGTGATATGCGCTAGAAACTCATCGACACCTTCGGCCAGAAATGCGCGCACGAGGAAATGGGCAATCGGCGTTTCGAACAGGACGGTCCGCTTCGCCTGCTCTACGATCGCCCATCGATGTTGATCCCAGACGGCCACCTCCGTCTTGGCCTCATCGGACAGTCGCAATTCCAGGGGCCGCTCCACCTCGACCGTCCCGCCATGGCCGTCGACATAGATGCGGTCTTCCCAGTTGAGCGTATCGGCCGATGGCGGTGAGTTGGGGCGCACGAAGATGTCGCTGTCCACGGTGTAAACCCACGGGACGCGGAAGCCGCGCCAGTCGACCTCCGGCATTGTCGACCAGCTTTCCCAGGGCGCCAGCAGGAAGAAGAACAGCGCGTCCTCGAGCGCACCTGGAAACCGCCCTTTGTGCGGTTCGATCCGCCCAAGATCCTGCCGCATGTCCATGAACAGCACGGGGACGGCACGCGCCTCAGGCTCCTTGTCGAGCGCCACCTCTTCCTCGACTACCAGCCAATGGAATTCCGAAAACCGATCGGCATCGAAATCCACGCCCTGGAACATGCGCTTCAGCCGCGTCGTGTCGACGAGCGCGCGAAGCTCGTCCGCCTTGAACCGGGCAACCCGCGCCGGCCCGAACGCGAGGGGCGGAATCTCCTCTGCCAAATCGAGCGGCGCGAGATAGAGACGGCGCGCGTGGGTCGCGCAAAATGCGGCATCGAGCCCTATCGCCGCCGCCTCGACAGGAGACGCAAGATGCGCCGCGTCCGCGCGAAGCTCGCATGGCAGACCGAGCGAGCGCAGCGCCGTCGAGAGTGCGAAGGTCGGTCCCTCCTTCCCGGCATTGGGATAGCCGTCACGGCAAGCTTCACGCAGCAGCACGAACGCCGGCGCGGCGAGGAGATTTTCAGGCCCCGGCGCTGCCAGCCGCCACAGCTCTGCCATCGCATGCGACATTGCCTCGCTCGGGCCTGGCCGGGCGTCGCTCATCAGGTGATCCGCAGTCGGCGCAAGAGCTTCGCCAGCATCGCTTCATACTCCTCGGGCTTCGAGAAATCGGCGTACATCTTGCCTTTGAGAAACTCCGGCAGCTCGCATCGCTCGTAGAGCAGCGGCAGCACGACAACCTCGCCGCTCGCGATCTCCCAATTCATGGCCACGTCGAGTTCCTTCTTCACCCAGGGGGCGTCGATCGACTTGGTCGAGAGCACGACGGCGATGTAGCGGCTGAGCTTCATGCCCTCGTCGATCTTGGCGATGAGCGAATCACCGATGTCGATTTCGGCTTCGTCCAGCCAGACCCGCGGCACGCCATGCGCGAGCAAGTCGGTTCGCAGGCGACGCACGAACGGCTTGTCGACGCCGGTATGGCTCAGGAAAATCCCGTGATATTTCTCGTGGGCCGGGTCGGCCTTTTCCAGCGCCAGGCTGTCCCGGACCAGTTGGTTCTCGGCGTCCGGCGACGTCGGCGGCGTCAACAGCCATCCGGCTGTCGTTCCAAGCGACAGGCGCCCGCCGAGGCTATAGCCCTCCGGCGTCGACGCGATCGAAGTTATCCCCTCGGCCGGGTCCGACAGGCACAAGGTCCAGCCCGTCTTCGACAGGACATCGAAATAGCGCACGAACGGGCTGTCGTGATCGATCGCGCCCATCCGCCGCCCCTTCTTCACGAGCAGGTCCGAACGCTTCACAAGCCCGGCGACCTTCGGTGCGGCGTAGCCCAGATGGGTTTCGCGATAGCCGAAGAAGTTCATCCGCTTTGGCTCCGACAGGCACCAGACCACGGTGGCACCGGCCGCGATCGCCGCCTCCATCTCCTTTTCCCGATCGTCAGCCAGGAAGGCGGAATCGATGTCGTAGCTGTCATTCTGGCGCTTGAGCTTCCCCAGCTCATTGGGCTCGTTCGAGAACTCCCCCTCTGCGCCGAACAGGAAATGAGAATAGCTCTGCGGATTGATGATGATCGTGTCGTACTCGTAGAGCGGAAACGCCGCGCGCGCCCTATCAACCCCAGCCTGGCAGAGCCCGAGATTTTCAATCTCGACAGCTTCGATCTTCTCGCCGGTATATGTGATCCCGACCGTCAGCACGCGCTTCATCAACTCTCACCCTTCGTTTGTCTTCTGGAGTCTCGCCCGACGATGCACCCAGCCCCACAGTCTCACCCCGCGACCGGGACCGGTCTCACGTCCCTGACCTCGCCGCGGCTTCCGACCAGGGCGATCTCGATACCGGCCAGCGCGCAACGCGGCGCTAGTCGTTCCGCCAGACGCAAGGTGCCTTCCGTGAAAGGCACGACAGCTATCTGACGCCCTGGCGATGGGGTCGCCATCAGCATGCCGACCGTCTCGCACAGACCTTTGTAGAGCCGGGACACCTGACCCGAATGCCTCGTGTTGATGATCCCGCCCTTGCATTCGGCGGAGATGATTTGGTTGCCGACCTCTGCGACCACGTCACCCAGCCCCGACTTTGGATTGACGGTGATCTCCTGGCCCGCAGCGTTCCGGTAGGTGCCGCCATAGCTGGTGGTGCCGATGCTGGAGATCTTGATGAAGTCGCGTCGAACCAGCCAGGCCGCGAAGTCGAATTGCTTGCCGTGCTCTCCATCGGGGTGAACACGGACGTGTTGGGTATCCTGCGTCCGCAACAGGTGCATGGCATAGGCGACCATGACCGCGCCTTCGTAGAGATGGTGTTCGTGTTCGCCGTCGGATTTTCCGACCCGGTTTGGCGGCGGCGACAGCGCCGTAACAAGATCCTCGAAATCCATGACAATCCTCCCCGGCCGTTAGAGTAGCTGATGGGCCGAGAGTAATCGTCCTTCATCGCCAAATGGCTCAAGCTATTCGTAGCAGATTGAGCCGCCGTTCGTCCGCACTCTTTCTTCAGGCGGAATGTCAAAAGTCTTAGGACCGTCAGGAGGGGAAAGCCTTCCCCCGCGTCCGAGCCTTGCGTCTCGGCCGACCCCTTCTGCGGGAGGCCCCGCAACGCCCCTTTTAGAGGAAGAGGACGGACCGGCTTTGCCGTGACGGGTTGAGGGCTGGAGAAGAGGTCTCCGGCGCCCGTCATGGAGATTGGTCCCATGACCCAGGTTTCAGTTCTCGACGCCCGCCGCGACACCAGCGGCGGCTACAAAGTGGATGTCAGCCGCGGCGAGCGAATCGGCCGCGTCTCGTCGGAATGGTTTTCCCGGCCCGCAGACGAGCGCTACCTGTCGCTGTCCGAGCTGGCGCGGGCCGTCCGTGACCGCGCAGATCGCAGCCGGACCCGCGTGGTGGAAAGCGCCCTGATCCATGTCGAAGCGAACCGCAGCGACCCGGAACGGCTAGCGTTGATCCTGCCGGGCACGGATACGCCCATCGCCCCGACCCATTGGAGCTTCGGCCAACTGGCCAGCCTGGTCGGCGCACCAGCCGCCTATTTGCGACAACTCCCGGCCGCGCTCGCCGCCATCAACCTGCAATACGGCCTGACTTCCAATCGGGCGGAGCAGATCAAGACACTCGAAACCGACGGTGGCCGGGTCGAGCTGCGCGCCGTCACCGGCCCGGAATACGGCCGGATCTTCGACCACGAGCTGGTCGAAGCCGTGCAACGTATCGCCGGCAACGGCACAGGCGACACACGCTGGAAAGTCCCGGGCGTGCTCGATTGGTCGACCGGGATCTACAATCCGCGCGTCGACATCACCAAGGACACGACCACCCTCTATGCCTCCGACCGCGACGCTTTTCTCTTCCTCGTCGATGACCTGAATCCGATCGAAGCTGGGCGCCTTCCTGACGGCTCGCCCGACTTATATTTCCGTGGATTTTACTGCTGGAATTCCGAAGTCGGCGCCAAGACGCTCGGCATGGCGAGCTTCTATCTCCGCGCAGTCTGCCAGAATCGCAATTTGTGGGGCGTGGAAGATTTCGAGGAAATCACCATCCGCCACTCCAAATATGCGGCCAATCGCTTCGCGCACGAGGCAGCCCCAACGCTGTTGAACTTCGCGAATTCTTCACCCCTGCCGTTCGTCAACGGCATCAAGGCCGCCCGCGAGCGGATCGTCGCCAGGACGGACGAAGACCGCACAGACTTCCTTCGTCGGCGCGGTTTCTCCAAGGCCGAGACCGGCAAGATCATCGACAGGGTGCTGGCGGAGGAAGGCCGCCCGCCGGAGAGCATCTTCGACTTCGTGCAGGGCATCACCGCCGTCGCGCGCGACAAGCCGCATCAGGACGCCCGCCTCGACATGGAGGGCAAGGCCAAGAAGCTGCTCGATCGAGCCGCCTGATTTCCGCGAAGCCGGGGATGCGATTTTCCGTGTCTCCGGCTTTGCGCTTCCGTGCCTATCAGGTTCGCTGGTTCGTGGCGCTGCCCCCTTTAGAGGAAGAGGGCGGCGCTTCGCTTCGTGACGGGTTGGAGGTTGAGAGAGAGTCTCTCGGCCGCCCGTCGCGGAGTAAATCCCGATGGCTACTGCTGTTCAGAAGATCATCCTGTCGTCCTCGCGCGACATCCCTTTCAACAAGCTGGTGCTCAGCCAGTCCAATGTCCGGCGCGTGAAGGCCGGCGTCTCGATCGAGGACCTGGCAGCTTCGATCGCCCGCCGCGGCCTGATCCAGAGCCTCAGCGTCTTTCCCGTCGTTGACGCCGAAGGCGTCGAGACCGGCATGTTCGAGGTGCCGGCCGGCGGCCGCCGCTTCCGCGCGCTCGAACTGCTGGTGAAGCAAAAGCGTCTCGCCAAGGTCGCTCCCGTGCCCTGCGTGGTCCGCGATCGCGATGGCATCATCCTTCCAGAGGAGGTGTCGCTGGCCGAGAATATCGAGCGCGCGCCGCTGCATCCGCTCGACCAGTTCCGCGCCTTCCACGACATGCTGACCAAGGGCATGTCCGAGGAGGAGATCGCCGCGGCGTTCTTCGTGCCCGTCAACGTGGTCAAGCAGCGGCTGCGCCTCGCAACCGTGTCGCCCGCGCTGCACGACGTCTATGCCGACGACGGCATGACGCTGGAGCAGCTCATGGCCTTCACCGTCTCCGAAGACCACGAGCGTCAGACCCAGGTCTGGGACGCGATCAAGGACGCCTGGTCGAAGGAGCCCTATCAGATCCGGCGCATGCTGACCGAGACCACGGTGCGCGCCTCCGACAAGCGCGCCGTCTTCCTCGGCATCGACGCCTATGAGGCGGCTGGCGGCATCGTCATGCGCGACCTGTTCCAGGCCGATGATGGCGGATGGCTGCAGGACGTCGGGCTTCTCGATCGCCTCGTCGCCGAGAAGCTGAAGGCCGAGGCCGAGGTGATCGCCACTGAAGGCTGGAAGTGGATCGAGGTCGCGGTCAGCTTCCCCTACGACGCGGTACGCGGCCTGCACGAGGTCCCCAGCGCACCGATCGATCTGTCGGCCGAGGAACAGGCGACCATCGAGGCGCTCACCGCCGAGCAGGCCAGGCTCGAAGCGGAATATCAGGACGCCGACGAGCTGCCCGATGAGGTCGACGAGCGTATGGGCGAGATCGAGACGGCTCTGGCCGCGTTCGACGATCGCCCCGAGCACTTCGACCCGGCCGACATCGCCATCGCCGGTGTCTTCGTCAGCATCGACGCCGACGGATCGCTTTCGGTCGATCGCGGCTTCGTCCGGCCCGAAGACGTGCCGCCGGTCCGTGCCGATGGCGAGGAGGGATCGGAGACAGACACCGAATCCGTCGACGCCGATCGCCCGTCGGTGCAACGCGCCGTCATCACCATTGGCGGCCAGCCAGTCGAACCCGAGGAGGACGATGAGGACGACAGCATCAGGCCGTTGCCCGAGCGCCTCGTCATCGAGCTGACCGCCTACCGCACCCTCGCGCTGCGCAACGCGGTTGCGGACAATCCGCACATCGCCATGACGGCGCTTCTCCACAAGCTGGTCTCGGACAACTTCATGACCCGCATGTACACGGGCGCCATGGAGGCGAGGGTGAAACACATCTTCTTCCCCGTTCAGGACGAGGCGCTGAAGGACAGCCCCTCCGCGCAGGCCGTGCAGGAGCGTCACGACGCCTGGGCCAGCGACATCCCGAAGGACGACGACGCCCTGTGGGATTGGCTCGCCGGGCTCGACGATGCCAGCCGCATGGCTCTGCTGGCACACTGCGTCAGCTATGGGGTCAACGCGCTCTATGAGCGGCCGAACCCGCACAGCGCGGGCGGCGTGTCGCAGCACACGCTCGACATGAGGCTCGCGCAGGCCGACCGCCTGACGCGGGCAACCGGGCTCGACATCGTCGAAGCCGGTTGGCGCCCGACCTTCGGCAACTACCTCAACCGTGTCACCAAGCCGCGCATCCTCCAAGCCGTCCGCGAAGGCGCCGGCGAACGGGCCGCCGAGCTTATCGGCCACCTGAAGAAGGGCGACATGGCCAAGGAGGCCGAGCGTCTCCTGGCCGACAGCGGTTGGCTGCCCGAGCCGCTTCGGCTTGCCGGCGTTGACGGCGAACCCGCATCGGACGCGGACGGCGTCGAAGAAGCCGACGGGGCGGAGCTGCCTGACTTTCTCAGCACCGACGAGGACTCGGAATCGCCGGCCGATGGCGAGGACGACGACCGTCACCTCGTCGCCGCCGAATGAGTGGCTCGCGGGGCGGCCTCGGCCGCTCCGCACCTCTCCCCCAAATCGAAGGAGCGTTCACATGGTGCAATTCAGCACTGCGCCGACCCGGCGCGTCGTCTTCCAGTATCTCGTGCCGGTCCACGTCGAGGTCGAGGATGGCCTCGTTTCCCGAGTGACCGTCATCGATGAGACGCCTGTCCGCGACCCCACCGTGGTCGACGGCGATCCCGAATACCTCACCCAGGCCGTGGCGGCCGCTGACGACGGCCAGGACTGGCCGTCCTGGCAGTTCGGCTACTAGCCCCCTCCCAACCACGATCCCGATCACACGAGCCCGGCCCCGCGCCGGGCTCTTTTCGTTTCAGGAGCCCGATATGCCCGCCTATCTCACCCGCTTTTCCTGCCTGCTCGACGTCGGCTCGGTCGCCAATGTCGCGCGGGCTTTCGACATCTACACCGCGCTGATGGCCGAGAACGGTCGCGAGGAGCCGCCCGCCGAGCCGTTCTTGCTCTCGCTGATGCCCGAGCACGGCGCGACGCGCCTCTGGCTTCGCGACCCGGGCACCGCCGATCCGCAGTTGCTGATCACCTTCGTCATACGCTGCGCCGAGGCGTTCGCGCTCACGGGCACTTGGGGGTTTCAGTGGGCCGGCATTGCCTCGGACCCTGTCATCGACGGCTTCTCCGGCGGTGCCCATCTGCTCGACCTCGGCACAGGCCGCACGATCGAATGGATCAGCACCAGCCGGTGGCTGGCTGAGGGAGGTGCGCGATGATTCCCGATCACGCGCGCGCCAACTTCCAGACCCTGCTTCGCGCCGCGGAAAGCGGCGACCTGGCGCTGATGGAATGCACGGACGCCGCGACCGGCGAGCCGCGCTATGTCATCTGTGCGGTCGGCCGCCACGATGGCGACTATATGTTCACGCCGTTCGGCCACCTGGCGGACGGCAATCCCTATGACGCTTACCTTCCGCCCGACACGGGCGGCGAAGCGGCTGCCTGAATTCTACCAGACGGCCACTTCCCACTGACCGTTGACGCGGGCAAAACCGACCGGCCGGTTCTGGGGTGTCGCGTTCGCCCTGGTCGTGTCCATCGTGAGCTGCGTCATACAGGTCACGCCAGGCCCGACACCGCCCGGCGAACAATCGCCAAGCTTGAGCGTCGCATTGGCGAGCGACGTTCCCGTGAAGAGACGGTGGCGGCGGACCGCTGCGATGGCCTCTTCTTCTGTCGGCTGCGCCACGCCCGCGACCGCAGCGGCCGACGCGCCGCTGGGCGCGATCACCGGGCGGAGCACGAAGCCCGCCCCAAAGCCCACTACGAGGCATCCTCCGGCCACCATGCCGATCACACTTCCCTTCATCACCGTCTCCCTCCGGGGCCTCGCTAGGTCGGGCGGACATGCGTCCCCGATCGCCGAGGCCGCGTTTCCCCATGTGCTGGATGAAGGAGTGTAGCGCCGCGCATCGCACGTCGGAAGCCCGCGCGATCAGTCGGTCATGCCGCGCGCCAGAGTGAGAGGACGGCCGGGACGGGTTCGAGCCGGTCCGGTCGAGAGAGAGCGCCGCCGGTTCGTCCCGATCCGCTCTCCGGAGAAATCCTCATGACCGATACGAACACCAGCACTGACGATTCCGCTGCGCGCGCCGTGGCCCTCGTACCGGAGGCGCGTCGGATGGATTTTCTTCCGCTGCTCTTCGGCCGTCAGCATGTCCTTGTTGCGGAGATGACCGTCTATCACCTGATGGAGCGCCTCAGTCCGCTCGATTATCGTGGCGGTCTCTGGGATTTCTACGAGCGCGACGGCAGGCCGCTATACCTCGCGCCGACCTCGAAGCCCCGCTTTCAGATCGTCTGCGACACCAACGGCTATGAGGGCGAGGTATCGGCCGACGCCGCCGGCATCATCGCGACGCTGTTCGCCTTCTCCCATCTCTCCTTCAAGTATCCGGTCGACGCGATGTCGGAAGGATATGGCCGGCTCTATGACTACGCCGCAGACCATCCGGAATCCGCCGAGATCTTCCGGGCGATCGACTGAAATCGGCTGTCTTCCCTGGCGCCCGGCCTCACGGTCGGGCGCTTTTTTATGTCGGCGGATGAGAGGAAGAGGACGGCCGGGACGGGTCGAGTCCGGGCGGTCGAGAGAGCGCCGCCGGGCTTGTCCCTTCCGCTCTCCCGAGGCTCCTCCCATGAACATCCTGTCTCCCGTGGCCCTTCCGGCCGCGCCCGTCACCCGAGCATCCCCGATCCTCGCCGTGGCGCTACAGCTTCTCGATCATCTCGAACGCGGCCAGCGCATCGACGCCGCGATCCTCCGTGCAGCGATGGAAGCAGCCTTCGGCGCATCCGACACCAGCGGCGCCTGGGACTGGAAGGCGGCCTATGAGGCATGCGAGGTCGCGACAGTCCTCTTCCTGCGCAAATACGGAAAGGCGCTTTTCCGTAAGGCCGCATCTCCGGCTGCACGTCTCTCCGCTCTTGCAAAGATCGCCGCGCTCCTGCCGACGCATACGCGGCGCTCGGAAGAATCGCAGGCGCTGCAGCAGTTCTCGACGCCGGCGCCGCTCGGTCTCGCCGCCGTGGCGGCCGCCTCCATTGCTGCTGGCGACATCGTGCTGGAGCCGTCGGCTGGCACGGGCCTGCTCGCCATCCTGGCGGAGATATCAGGCGGAACGCTCCTCCTCAACGAACTGGCCGAGACCCGCGCCGATCTGCTCGCCGCGCTGTTTCCGGCCGTTGCCGTCACGCGCTTCGACGCCGCCCAGATCGACGATCATCTCGCGCCGGGCGCCACCCCGTCAGTCGTGCTGATGAACCCGCCGTTCTCCGCGATGGCAAACGTCTCCGGCCGCGTGGCCGACGCCGCCTATCGTCATGTCGCTTCAGCACTGGCCCGACTCACCGATGGCGGGCGGCTGGTGGCGATCACTGGCGCCAACTTCAGCCCCGACCATCCGGCTTGGGCTGCGGCTTTCGTCCGGCTTCAGGAGCGTGGCCGCATCGTCTTCACCGCAGCCGTTGACGGCTCGGTCTATGCCAAGCACGGCACGACCATCGACACGCGGCTGACGGTCATCGACAAGCTGCCGGCCGACGATCGTTCGGCGTTTCCCCCTTCGCCCGGCATCGCGCCAGACGTCGATACACTGCTCGGCTGGATCGCGACGCAGGTTCCGCCGCGTCCGACCGCAACCCTCCCGCCAGTGGCAATCTCGGCATCCGCCGCGACGCCCAGGACAGTTCGCGGATACCTCGCGCGTACCGCTGCTGCACGTCCCGCCACGCTCGCGTCGATCGAGCCCGAAGGCGTCGAACTCGCCTATGAAACCGTGGACTGGACGCCCGCCGAAGACGGCCGCATCACCGACGCGATCTATGAAGAATACGGATTGCAGGCGATCCGTATTCCCGGCTCTCAGGCCCATCCGACCAAGCTTGTGCAATCCGTGGCAATGGCCTCGGTCGCGCCGCCCAGGCCGAGCTACCGGCCCCGACTGCCCGCCAACATCGTCTCGGATGGCCTTCTCTCCGACGCCCAGCTCGAAACCGTCATCTACGCCGGCGAAGCGCACTCCGACTTCCTCGCGGGATCATGGACGCGCGACGACACCTTCGATGTCGTCTCGGCCGCCCCCGACGATGCGCCGAACGCTGTGCGCTTCCGCCGAGGCTTCATGCTTGGTGATGGGACTGGCGCCGGCAAGGGGCGTCAGTCGGCCGGCATCATCCTCGACAACTGGATGCAGGGTCGCCGCAAGGCGGTGTGGATCTCCAAATCCGACAAGCTGCTGGAGGACGCCCAGCGCGACTGGTCGGCCCTCGGCATGGAGCGGCTGCTGGTCACGCCGCTGTCGCGTTTCCCGCAGGGCAAGGACATCACGCTCTCGGAAGCCGTCCTATTTACCACCTATGCCACGCTACGATCCGACGACCGCGGCGAGAAGCTTTCCCGCGTCAAGCAGATCGTCGAATGGTTGGGCTCCGACTTCGACGGAGTGATCATTTTCGACGAGAGCCACGCCATGCAGAACGCCGCGGGCGGCAAGGGCGAACGCGGTGACGTCGCCGCCTCGCAGCAGGGCCGCGCGGGCCTTCGACTCCAGCACGCCCTGCCGAATGCGCGCATCGTCTATGTCTCGGCGACCGGCGCGACCACCGTCCACAATCTCGCCTACGCCCAGCGCCTCGGCCTCTGGGGCGGCGAAGACTTCCCGTTTTCGACTCGCGCCGAATTCGTCGAGGCGATCGAGGATGGCGGCGTCGCGGCGATGGAAGTGCTGGCCCGCGATCTGCGCGCGCTCGGTCTCTACACCGCCCGGTCGCTCTCCTATGACGGCGTCGAATACGAACTGGTCGAGCACCAGCTCACCGCCGAGCAGACCGGCATCTACGACGCCTATGCCGGCGCCTTCGCCGTCATTCATAACAATCTCGACGCCGCCATGCAGGCCGCCAACATCACCGGCGACGGCGGTACGTTGAACCGCCAGGCCAAGTCCGCCGCCCGCTCAGCCTTCGAATCCGCCAAGCAGCGCTTCTTCGGCCATCTGCTGACCTCGATGAAGACGCCGACCCTGATCCGCTCGATCGAGCAGGACCTGGTCGACGGCCATGCCGCCGTGATCCAGATCGTGTCGACCGGCGAAGCCCTGATGGAGCGCCGTCTCGCGGAGATCCCCACCGAGGAATGGAATGACGTCCGGGTGGACATCACCCCGCGCGAATACATTTAATGTTGAGCTCAACATTAGACATATTCTTTGCAGTCGCAGTTTATGTCGAGCGTGGCAGCGGGAGGCGCAGGTTTCCTTCGGTTTTCCATGATTTCACTCCAGATAATTACAGTTC
>JAJZTH010000009.1 GCA_021849075.1 Pseudomonadota bacterium
GAGCGATCCCATGAGGCAACATGGCGCCGCATCGGAACACTCCTCGATGCCTTCACCCCCAGCGAATGCCAAAACTATCTTCGCAACGCCGGGTATGGCGCAACCTAATGTCATCCCGATCTAGAGCATTTTGAAGTCATCTGGAACAGATGACGGCTCGCAAATACGGAAAACAAAGGACTCTTAGAGTGTGATGCGGTTCAATCCAATCGCATCACACTCTAGAGCATCGTGCGCAAAAGTGGGAACCGGTTTTGCGTTTAAAACGATGCGAAAACAAAAAATTAGAGCGCGCGACCTGCGTCTGACTTAACGTAGCGCGCTCTAGAGCCGGCAAATCGGCATCATCGCCAAGATGCCGCCAGCAGGCGGATGCCAGTCATTTTGCCCAATCGAAATCCCATCGGCTTAGCGGGTAGATCGCCCGTCGAGCGGATTGCTGCGATCAGGCGCGCGTCCAGCATCTGATCGATCGCATCCCATTCGATCCGGCGATAATTGCGCCTTCTGCGGTTTGACAGGGTCCGACACACCTGGACAAGTCACGCCGGCGGCGGCCAGACCGCGCCAGTCAAAGCAGCGGCCTTCCAAATAACCGGTCCTTTCTGCGCGGCCGGGATGTTCCCTTGCTCACACTATCCTGCAGCGTTGGCGACAATAGACGACTTGACAGAATAAGCGTCGAAGTTCAAATAATAAGACCAAAGTGCGAATATACGTACAACACTGGGAGAGAGACGATGAAAGTGCGCCCGATTCTGTGTGCCGCCACTTCTGTGATGGCTATTGCCGGATGGTTCAGCCTGGCCCATGCGCAGGAGGCTCCATCAACACCATCGCCGGCCGGCCAACAGCTTCCGGCTGACCAGCCGCCGGAACAGGCGCCGGCAAACGCAGCCGATCAAAGACTGATCGCGGACATTGTCGTCACCGGGTCGCGTATTGCCCGCAATGGTTATTCGGCGCCCACGCCGTTGACGATGATGTCGGATGCAGAGTTGAAACAGACGACGTCGCCCACGATCGCGACAGCGCTGATCCAGTCAGTCCCCGCGCTTCAGGCATCCACCACCACCAACAATTCGGGCAACACCACGCTTACGGGCGGCCAGAATTATCTGAACCTGCGCAATTTGCAGCCACAGCGCACCCTGGTGCTGCTGGACGGCCGCCGGGTCGCCCCGACAGCGGTAAACGGCGCCACGGATATCAACCTTCTGTCGACCGGACTGGTGTCGCGGGTCGATGTCGTTACTGGCGGCGCATCGGCCGCTTATGGGTCGGACGCTGTTGCAGGCGTCGTCAATTTCGTGCTCGACACGAAATTCTCTGGCATCAAGGGTGAATTGACCGGTGGCACATCCCAGCGCGCCGACGACAGGCGTTGGGGTTTGACCCTGTCCGCCGGCACCGGCTTCGCTCAGGATCGCGGCCATATCATCGTCAGCATGGAATATTTCGACAGCAAGGGCGTGCTGGGCAAGATCGACCCGCAAGGCAAACGGTCGTGGCAGGATGATACCTGGTCACGGTTCAACAATCCTGGCGCCACGCCAAATTATGTCATCGGCGGCGGCGCCCGGTTGGCGACTGGTACGGAAGGCGGCCTTATAACCTCCGGGCCGCTTGCCGGCATTGAATTTGGCGCGAACGGCGTGCCGCAGCAATTTGTCTTTGGTCAATATCGCGGCGGCGGCAATCAATATACCCAGGGCGGCAGTGGCGAGAACACGGCGCCGCTCATCCCGCTCAACGCGCCGCTGGAACGGCTGACGGCCTTCACCCATATCCGCTACGATCTGACCGATGATCTCACCGTCTATGCGGAAGGATCCTATGGTCATTCCGATACCAGCTATCCCAGCACACAGCTGAACATGATCGGGTCGAATGCGGTTCAGATCCAGCGCGACAACGCCTTTCTGCCCACCTCGATCCGCGATCAGATGACGGCACTCAACCTGAGCAATATCACCATTGGCAAATTCGCACCGCGCCAACTCGGCATCCTGACGCCGGCGTTCGAAAATGAGACTTTCCGCGGCGTGATCGGCTTTGATGGCAAGCTGGGCGGCAACTGGACCTATGGCGCCTATTATCAACATGGTGAAACGCAGTTCGACCAGAGCAGCAAGAACAACATCATACTCGCCAATTTCCTGAATGCGATCGATGCGGTGGTGAACCCCGCCACCGGTACGATCACGTGCCGCAGCACCCTGACGAACCCGGGCAATGGCTGCATCCCGCTCAACATCATGGGAACCAATGTCGCCTCTCCGCAGGCCGTGGACTATGTGCTGGGCAGCGTTCATGCCGTGCTCAACACGAAACAGGATGTGTTCAGCGCGCATATCGGCGGGGATTTGCCCTTCTCCACCTGGGCCGGTCCGATATCTGTGGCGGGTGGCTTCGACTATCGCCGGGAATGGGCGCGGCGTGTTTCCGATCCTATTTCGACCAGTCCCAATCCACGCACCGGCGCGCCGGGCGGTTTCCTGTTCACAAACCCTCAACCGCTCCGGGGCAGCTATAACGTCAAGGAAGTCTATGCCGAAGTGGCCGTGCCGCTGGCCAAGGACAGCCGCTTTGCCCATTCGCTCGATCTGAACGGCGCCGTTCGCTACACCGATTACAGCACCAGCGGCGGTGTCGTTACCTGGAAAATCGGCGCGACCTATGAGCCTTTTGCGGATCTGCGTTTGCGCGCCACCCGCTCGCGCGACATTCGCGCCGCCAATATCAACGAGCTTTACACCTCCTCGCTTGGCTTCACCGGCATCACCGATCCGGAAAATGGCATGACCTACACCGTCAGCCCGCGGCTGATCGGCAACCCGGATCTCGACCCGGAAAAGGCCGACACGACGACGATCGGCGCAATCTATCGCCCGTCCTTCCTCCCTGGCTTCGGCGTGTCGGTCGATTATTACACGATCAACATAAAGGGCGCGATCACCACGTTGAATCTTCAGAACCAGATCAACGAATGTTTCGCAGGCAATGCGGCCCTATGTGCGCTGCAGACCCGCGGTGGACCGAACAATCTGATCACGTCGATCATTCAGCCGTTTCTCAACCTTCAGTCGCTCAAGACCAATGGCCTGGACATCGACGTCAATTATCGCCTGCAATGGGGCGAAGATAATTCGCTGATGCTGCGCGCTATCGCCAGTCGGGTGGGCAAGTTGCAAACCACCACATTGGGGTCTGCCCCCCTTGACGTCGCGGGTGTTGTCGGGACGGGGCGTAACGGCATACCGCATTGGACCGGCAACGCCACGCTTCGTTATGATGGCGGCGGCAACAGCGTCATTTTGCGCGAACGCTTCGTGGGCGGCGGCGCGTTCGATCCGCTACTGGCGCCGGGCTATCGCATCCCGTCTGTTTTCTACACGGACCTCACGGTCCAGCGTAAATTTGCGGTTTCCGGCGGTGAGTTCGAAGCTTTCGCCACAGTCACCAATTTGTTCGATCGCAATCCGCCCTTCAATCCGGGCACAAGCACGTCGAGCGCCAGCGTCAACCTGACGCTACATGACGGGGTCGGCCGGTCCTTCGCCGCTGGATTGCGGTTCAAATTCTAGACCCGACCGCAAATGGGCGATTGAAGGCGCAGTCCTTCATCGCCCATTTGCATCAATTTGGGCCAGACAGATTATGGCGCAGGATCGGATCATCAAGGATCGGATCCTGCGCCATCTTTTGTTTTCCTATGCTAGACTATGACGACTTGGCTTTGATCCACGCCGTCATTGCGAGCGCAGCGGGCCGAAGGCGGGCGAAGCCCAGCCAATCCACTGGCGCACCTATGGATTGCTTCGCTGCGCTCGCAATGACGATTCAATAAGAACGCATCCCGCTCTAAGCGGCTTCGCTCCAGATACTGATGCGGTCCTTGCCGTCCTTCTTGGCGGCGTAAAGGGCCGCATCGGCGCGGGCGACCATGTCTTCCAGTTGCTGGTCGGTTGCGATCAGATCAGCCACGCCGAAACTGGCGCGCAATTCGGCAATGGGGGCGGCCGGCAATGCCAGATGCCCCAGTTCCACGCGCACCCGCTCCATCACTTCGGCGGCGGCGGTGGCGGCGCTGTCCATCAGCAACAGACCGAATTCATCGCCCCCCATGCGGCCCACCACATCGCCCCGGCGCACCGCATTCACCAACAGCTGCGCAAAGCCGCGCAAAGCCTGATCGCCGGCAATATGACCATGGCCGTCATTCAGCGCCTTGAACCCGTCCAGATCGCACACCACCAGCGCCAGCCGTCGTTTGTGCCGGCGCGCCTGGGCGATCGCCTGCGCCGCAGCTTCGTCCAGTCCCCGGCGGTTGAGCACCTGCGTCAGCGGGTCATGGCGGATTTGCCGGCGCAGTTGCTGCGCCAGATCTCCGGCCACCACCAGCACGGCGGTAACGGCGGTGGCGACATAGATGGTCGGCATGAAGATGCTGAAGATCAGACGATACAGATCCTTGCCCAGTTCCGGCCCTCGGATCAGCGTCGCTGACCCGGCAAGCGCAAGCTGAACAACGACAAAGGCCGAAAGAGCAATGAAGAACGCCAGTTCAGGCGGCGTGAACCGGCGTTCTTTTGGCCACAGCGAAACCGCACTGACCGCCAGCAGCACGCCGACATAGGCCGGTATGATGAACCCCTGCATGATCTGGCTGGCCAATGGCCCGATCGCCACCGCCATGCCCAGCGTGGCGATTGCGGCGGGCACGGCGAAAGCCACCAGACGCAGCGGTTTGCCTGAGCGCTGTCGCACGCCGATCGCCAGCAATGATCCGCTGGCGATCAGCCCTACGCCGGTAATGATGAACCAGCCGGGGCTTTTCAGGAAGAAGCCGCCAGCATTCGCCATCCATTGCAGCATGCCGACCGCATAGGATGCGGTCCAGGTCAGCACATGCCGCTGTCGCCCGAAATGCAGCCAGGCCACGGTCAATGCGATCGTCATGACAGTGGCGGTGCCAAAAAGCAGGGACAGGAGAATGGCTGGCGCGTTCATGGGCCAGCCATTTACCAAGATTTACTCTGACTTACCAGCCACAGGACTTGCCTTTATTCTGCGCAATCAACCACTTCTGCAATGGCGCGAAATAATTCACCAGCGCCTTGCCAGACATTTCACGACTGCCGGTGAAGGCTTGCAACGCATCGGGCCAGGGCTTTGACGCGCCCATTTCCAGCATGGCGTTAAGTTTGGCCCCTACTTCCTTGTTTCCATAGAAGGAACAGCGGTGCAGCGGCCCCTTCCAACCGGCCTGCTTGCACGCGGCTTCATAGAATTGGAACTGAAGAACGCGCGCCAGGAAGTAACGGGTGTAGGGCGTATTGCCCGGAATATGATATTTGCCGCCGGCGTCGAATTTCGTCTCGTCGCGGGACACGGGCGGAATGATGCCCTGATATTTCAGGCGCAGGTCGGTCCAGCTTTTTTCATACTGGCTCTGCGGAATCGATCCGTCGAACACGCCCCAGCGCCATTTGTCGATCAGCAGGCCGAACGGCAGGAACGCGACCTTGTCCATCGCCTGCCGCAGCAACAGGCCCAGATCCTTGTCCGCGCCCGGCACCTTGGCGGGATCGAGCAGACCGATCTTCACCAGATAGTCGGGCGTGATCGACAGGGCGACGAAATCGCCGATCGCCTCATGGAAACCGTCATTCGCGCCGTCCAGATAAAGCGGCTTCTGCACCTGATAGGCGCGCTGATAATAATTATGGCCCAACTCATGATGGATGGTCACGAAGTCGTCGCCATTGACCTTCGTGCACATCTTGATGCGGATGTCGTTCTTGTTGTCCAGATCCCAGGCCGACGCATGGCACACCACTTCCCGATCGCGCGGCTTGGTGATTTGCGATCGGTCCCAGAATGTCTGCGGCAGCGCGTCGAAACCCAGCGAGCTATAGAAGCCCTCGCCCGCCTTCACCATCTTGACCGGGTCATAGCCCTTTGCCGTCAGAAGGTCGGTCGTATCATAACCCAGATCGCCAACACCCTGCGGCGCGACGATCTTGTAGATATTGCCCCATTCCTGCGCCCACATATTGCCCAGCAGGTCGGCGCGGATCGGTCCCGTCTTCGCCTGCACCGCATCGCCATATTGCTCGTTCAGCTTGGTGCGGGTGTAGCAATGCAGCTCGTCATAGAGCGGCTTCACCTCCGCCCAGATCTTGTCGGTCAGCTTGGCGAAATCGTCGGCCGGCATGTCATATTTGGACCGCCACATCGCGCCCGTATCAGCAAAGCCCAGTTCCTTCGCCCCGGCATTGGCGATGCTGACCAGCTTGGCATAATCCTGCCGCATTGGCGCGCCGACATTGTCGTGCCAGCTGACCCACATTTCCTTCAGTTCCTCGGGGTTGCGATTTTCCCCCATCTGTTCTTCGATATCGCTGCCGTTGATCGGCTGCCCCTTCAGCGTCCCCTTGCCCTTGCCATAGGCGGACTGGAGCCGGGTCGCGAGGTCGTTCAGCTCTTCGGCCGCGCCCGGCGTTGTCGGCGCGGGCAGGGTCAGCGCCGTGCGCAACAGCGTCAGCCGGCGCTTCGTCTCTTCGCTCAGCCCCGGCGCGGTCGCATATTTCGCCGCCTCCAGCGCATAATCGACTCGCTGCTTGGTGTCGATCGCGCCGAAATAGGATGCCATCGCATCGGTATCGTCGGTGATATAGGTGGCGTTGATCCACGCCGCCCGGCCGCTGACGATCGACTGGTCGAACAGGCTCTTTTCCGCCTTCGCCAGGAAGTCTTCGGCCTCGGCAGCGGTCGGAGCGGAAGCCGGCGCCTGCTGCGCCATCACTGGCGAAGCAACGATGGCGGCCGCAAGCGCGGCCAGCGAAATAGCGATTTTCATGATGGTCCCCTATTAGCTTATAGGGGAAGGGTGACTTGGTCCGGCGATACAGTCAAGCGGTCAGGAAATCGACCATCGCCTGCCCCAATTCCTTGCGCGTGACCGCATTCATATGATTGCCCGGCACCTCGACATAGCGACCGTTCGGCAATGTTTCGACCAGTTCCTGCGCAATGCCATTATCCTGATCGTCCACGCCGCAAATCACTTCGGTCGGCTGCTGGAAGCCGGCAATCACCTCTTCAGGCGTATCGACGAAGGTGTTCAGGATATTGAGCATCGCCACCGGATCGCCCTTGGTGGTCTTCAGAAACGCTTCGGTCATCCATTCGGACGTCCCCCGCTCGAACGTGCCCAGGTTGGTGAGCACATTCTTGTAATAGCCGCCCTTGTCCAGCGTCTTGGTCAACCCCCGCAGCCCCATGCCGGCCAGGATCACGCGCCGCGGCGTCGCCCCGCGCGCCAGCATCCGCACCGTCGTCCGCGCGCCCAGCGAATAGCCGCCCAGATCATAATCGGTCAGCCCCATCTGTTCGACCAGCGCCAGATTGTCGTCAGTCAGCGCGTCGGGCGGATAGGCGGCGGCGTCATGCGGCTTGGCGCTTTCGCCATGACCGCGCAGGTCCGGCAGGATCAGGCGAAAACCGGCCGCCACCAGCTTTTCCGCATGGCCATAGCGAATCCAGTTGGTCCAGGCGTTCGAAAAATAGCCGTGGATCAGCACCAGATCACGAGTTTCATCGGTCTTGGCGCCCACCACATGCACCGCGATCGGCAAGCCATCCCGCCCCTTGATGTCATGGCGTTCGATGTTTAGGTCGGTCATCGGGGCAATTCCTTGTCGCACGGGGATTGCCCGCCGATATGGCGTCAGCCCCCGCGGTGCAAGTAGATGGTCATTCCCGCCAATCGTTCCGATCCGTCAAACCGACAATCCACTGCGCATAGGGCGTGCCGCCACATCGGTTCAACAGCCGCTTGTCAGCCGACACCAGGACCGTTTCCAGCATTTCCGCGCTTGCCAGGAAGAAGCAGTCATAGGCCGGATGATCGAGATCAAAGCTGATATCCATCGCCCGACGGGCAAGCTCAGCAATCGGGATCAGATCGATGATCTCGGGGAGTATGGCGATGGCCTCGCGGGCCTGTTTGGCCCCTATTTCCCGCGCGCGGACCTTCTTCCACATGACATTGGCAAATTCCGCCGCCAGCAGATCAGGCGCAACGAGACGGCGGGACAAAAGGGTGAGCGCGATCGCGCTTTCGTTCGACAGAACAGGATCATCCGTTCCGATGACCCAACGGGCGGCAACGCTCGTATCGACAACCAGCATCAGCGGCGGTCATCGTCCCGAAGCAGTTCTTCGGCCGGCGTTTGCCGTGCACCTTGCGGTGTCATGGCGCGTATACCCTCCAACCGCATGAGAAGGCCGTTCAGCCGCTCGCCGGTCATGGGTATTGCGCGCGTAAGCGCTTCCCGCAACTCAGCCTCCAGCGAACGCCGGTTGCGCATCGCCGCATCGCGATAAGCGGCGAGGACGGCGTCATTGAGATTGCGGATCAGAACCTGGCCCATATGGCGATGCTATCATGGTGATAGCATCGCCACAAGGCTGGGAAATCAGCCCTTCTTGAGGTGGCGACGGCCCAGTAGTTCGGCGATCTGCACCGCGTTCAGCGCCGCACCCTTGCGCAGGTTATCGCTGACGCACCACAGGTTCAGGCCATTGTCGATGGTCGAATCTTCCCGCACGCGGCTGATGAAGGTCGCGAAATCGCCAACGCATTCGATCGGGGTGATATAGCCGCCATCTTCGCGCTTATCGACCAGCATGACGCCCGGCGCTTCACGCAGGATATTCTGCGCTTCCTCGGCCGACAGTTCGTTCTCGAACTCCAGATTGATCGATTCCGAATGCCCCACAAACACCGGCACGCGCACGCAGGTCGCCGTCACCTTCACCTTGGGATCGAGGATCTTCTTGGTTTCCGCGACCATCTTCCATTCTTCCTTGGTCGAACCATCGTCCAGGAAAACGTCGATATGCGGGATCACGTTGAAGGCGATCTGCTTGGTGAACTTCTTCGGCTCGGCCGGATCGCCGACGAAGATGTTGCGCGACTGTTCGAACAGCTCGTCCATGCCCGCCTTGCCCGCGCCGGACACCGACTGATAGGTCGACACGACGACGCGCTTGATCTTCGCGGCGTCATGCAACGGTTTGAGCGCCACGACCATCTGCGCAGTCGAGCAGTTGGGGTTCGCGATGATGTTCTTCTTCGTATAGCCGTCGATGGCGTCCGGGTTCACTTCGGGCACGATCAGCGGAACGTCCGGGTCCATGCGATAGAGCGAGCTATTGTCGATCACCACACAGCCGGCCGCCGCCGCCTTGGGCGCATATTCGGCCGTCGGGCCACTGCCTGCGGCGAACAGGGCGATGTCCCATCCGGTGAAGTCGAAATGTTCAATATTTTTGCATTTGAGAATCTTGCCGGTGTCACCGAACTCAATGTCGGTGCCCTGCGACCGGGGCGATGCAACCGCCGCGATCTCGTCAATCGGGAACTCGCGTTCGGCGAGAATGGTCAGCATCTCGCGGCCCACATTACCGGTGGCACCAACGACGACGACCTTGTAACCCATGACTAAAGTCTCCACTTCAACGCTTCATTGCGGAGTGGGCGCCATAGCGATGTGGCGGCATTTGTCCAGAAAGAAGGGCTTTGCCACCACAAAGCCCTCCGTTAACGCAATTTTATTTCGATTTTTCGCTTTCCAATGCTGGACCGCCCGCTTCCTTTTCCAGGAAATGCTCGATCGTCTGCCACAGATGGACGCTGATGCCCGGCCCGCCGACGCGGTGGGTCTGGCCCGGATAGACCATCAGCTGGAACGGCACTGCCGCGCCCTGCGCCTTAGCCATGAAGGCGGTGCTGTTGTCGAACACCACATTATCGTCCGACATGCCGTGGATCAGCAGCAGCGGATCCTTGATCTTCGTTGCGTCATTCACTGCACCCGACGCCGGGTAGGCGCTCGGCTTGTCCTGCGGCTGGCCCAGATAGCGTTCGGTATAATGGGTGTCGTACAGCTCCCACTTCGTCACCGGCGCACCCGAAACGGCGGCCGAAAATACGCCCGGCGCCTTTTCCAGCAGCTTCAACGACATATAGCCGCCATAGGACCAGCCATAGGTGGCGATCCGCTTGGGATCGACAAAGGGCTGCGCCTTCAGCCATTCCACGCCCTTCAACTGGTCGTCGACCTCCACCGTTCCCATGGCGTGGTAAATATGGTCCTCAAACGCCTTGCCACGATCGGGCGTGCCGCGATTGTCGATCGCAAAGACGATCCAGCCGCGATCGACCAGATACTGGTTCAGCGCGCCGCCCCATGTGTTCGTGACCTGCCGCCCGCCGCCCGGGCCGCCATAATGGATCATGAATACAGGGTAGCGTTTCCCCGGCTCCATCTTCGGCGTCATGATCTTGGTATAAAGCGTCGTGCCGTCCGCCGCCTTCACCATGCCGAATGTCGTCTTCACATGATCCGCGACATAGGGGGCATAGGGATGGTCGCCCGTCAGCGCATTTTGCGACAGCCACTGCAACTGCTTGCCGCCATTGTCGGCCAGATAGACCTGCTTTGGCTGATCCACATTCTGCCGCGTCACCACCACCCGGCTCGCCGCACCGTCCATCACGGCGTCGTTCCACCAGCCCTGCCGGGTCAGCGCAGTCGCCTTGCCCGGCTTGCCGATCGGCGCAACATAGAGCTGCTGCTCCAGCGGCGTTTCCCGGTTGCCGGTGAAATAGACCAGCCCCTTGGCCTCATCCACGCCCACCACGTCGCGCACCTCCCAGTCACCGCTGGTCAGCGCGGTCCACTGCGCACCCCTCACCCGATAGAGATGGCCATGACCGGTCCTTTCCGACCACCACAGGAAGCTGCCATCGTCCAGAGCATGGAAATTGTTCGACAGGTTGATCCAGCTTTTCGCCGTTTCGGTCAGGACGGTCTTCGCCTTGCCCGTCGCCGGATCGACCGCCAGCAGGTCGAGCCTCTTCTGATCGCGGCTCTCGCGCTGGACATAGAGCGTCCGCCCATCCTTCGACCAGTCGACCCGCGCCAGGTAGATATCCTTGTCCGCGCCCAGATCGACCTGCACCTGCCCAGATCCATCGGGCTTCATGACATAGAGGTCGACGATGGCGTTGGGCGTGCCGGCGGCGGGATAGCGCTGTTGATAGACTTTCGTGCCCTCCCCGCCGATCGCCGTGCGGGTGACGATGCCGACCGGGCTTTCATCGACGCGGGCGACCGCAATCCGCGCGTCGTCGGGCGACCACCAATAGCCGGTGCGCCGGTCCATTTCCTCCTGCGCGACAAATTCGGCCACGCCCCAGTTGATTGTGTCGCTGGCGCCCTGCGTTACCTGCCGTTCCTTGCCGCCCATCGGCTGCACGAACAGATTGCCGCCGCGCACGAAGGACACGAAGCCGCCCTTCGGGCTGACCACGCCGTTCAGTTCGCCATCGGGCGTATCGGTCAGCCGCGTAACCTTGCCATCCAGCCCGGCCAGATACAGGTCGCCGTCCACCGGCACCAATATGCTCTTGCCGTCGGGCGACCAGTCATAGCTGGTGATGCCGGTGCTGCCCGCAACGGAGCGATCGCGCTCGCGCTGCATCTTTTCCGCTTCGCTCAGCTCCGCGCCGCTACCGGTCTTTTTCGAATCGACCAGCATCCGTTCTGCGCCGGTCTTGCTGTCGATCGCCCACAGGTCCAGCCGCTCCTTTTCGTCGGCGCGCGGCTTCAGCAGCGTCACCAGCGATCCGTCAGGCGACAATTTCAGCGCGCGCGGCTGCGGCCCGGCCAGATCGGGGCTGGCGAACACGCGCTCCAGCGTCAACTTTTCCTGCGCATGAACGGAAATGGCAGAGGTGAGCAACAGCGCGCCAAGGGCAGCGCCGGCTTTCAGATAGGGGGGCATCGTCGTCCTTTCAGGCCAGCGCGCGAACGCGCCGCTTCATCGGCAGCAGGCTTAGCGCGTCGAACAAGAAAAGATCAATGGTGGGACATAATCTATCCCGCCTTTCACCCCTCCACCACCATCGCCTCATCCAGAAAGTCCAGAAACGCCCGGATGCGCGCCGCCGACCTGTCTTCCGCCGCATAAAGGGCGTGGATATCCTCGCCATCGCCCACATCATAATCGGCCAATATCTCCACCAGCCGCCCGGCCTTTATGTCGCTCGCCACATGAAACCGGCCGTGGCGCGCAATGCCGCACCCCGCCACCGCCATCTGCCGCACCACCTCGCCCGAATTGCCGAAGAAGCGCCCCTCCACCGGACGCTGCACCCGCCGGCCATTGATGCGGAACGGCCAGCTGTCCACCGACCGGCGGAAACTGAAGCGCAGACAGTCATGATCGTCCAGATCATCGGGCGTCTGCGGCACGCCCCGCCGCGCCAGATAATCGGGACTGGCCACCAGCATCATGCGGCTATGCCCCAGCTTCTTGGCGCGCAGCCTGGTGTCGCGCAGCGGGCCGATGCGGATGGCGATATCGGCCCGCTCCTCCACCAGATCCACGATCGCATCGGTCAGCGTCAGGTCGACTGTGATCGCCGGATGCCGCTCGGCAAAGCGCGGCAGGATCGGGATCAGACATTCATTACCGAAGGAAGGCGAAGCGTTGATCCGCAACAGTCCGCGCGGCCCTTGCCCCGCTTCGTTCAGCCCCATTTCCAGTTCGATCATGTCGGTGACGATCACCGCCATGCGATCGCGATAGGTGATGCCCGCGCGTGTCAGCGCCAGCGACCGCGTCGTGCGCCGCACCAGCGCCACGCCCAGCCGTTCCTCCAACCGCGCGATCGACCGACTGACGGCCGATGGCGTCAGGCGCAATATCTTGGCCGCCGCGGCAAAGCTGCCTTCGCCCGCAACCGTCAGGAAAGTCTCTACGTCGCCGAACCGGTTATCCATGATTTCAATTCACTTCTGAAGTGATGACGTTCCATCTAATCACCAATAGCAAAAAGTCTATCTATGTGTCGCATTCGCTGTCTCACTCTATGAAAGGACCGCCCCCATGGACCTTAAACTCACCGGCAAAACCGCCATCGTTACCGGATCGACCGCCGGCATCGGCCTCGCCATCGCAA
The DNA here is from genome assembly GCA_021849075.1 of Pseudomonadota bacterium. GTDB lineage: Bacteria > Pseudomonadota > Alphaproteobacteria > Sphingomonadales > Sphingomonadaceae > Sphingobium. The sequence continues at coordinate 13,043 of JAJZTH010000009.1, forward strand.
AGCGCCTCGCGCAGGAAGGCGTAGCCGTCACCATCACTGGCCGAAGCCAGTCCAAGCTGGACGCCGCCGCCGCCGAAATCGGCCTGCCCGTCAACGCCGTCCTGGCCGATCCCGCCACGGCAGAAGGGGCCGCCGCCCTGATCGCCGCCGTTCCTGCGACCGACATCCTGGTCAACAATCTCGGCATCTATGAGGCGAAGGACTTCGCCGACATCAGCGACGAAGACTGGCACCATCTCTTCGAAGTCAATGTCGTCAGCGGCGCCCGCCTCTCGCGACATTATTTTCCGAAGATGCTGGATCAGAATTGGGGCCGGGTAATCTTCATCGCCAGCGAAAGCGGCCTGCTGCCGCCCGCCGAGATGATCCATTATGGCATGACCAAATCGGCCCAGCTCTCCATCTCGCGCGGCCTTGCCGAACATACGCGCGGCACCGGCGTCACCGTTAACAGCGTGCTGCCCGGCCCGACCCGTTCGGAAGGGATCGTCGATTTCATCCGTTCGGTCGTGGACAACAAGGACGCGCCCGAAGCCGAACGCGAAGCCGAGTTTTTCACGAAATTGCGCCCGCTCTCGCTCATCAAGCGCCTGATCGAGGCGGACGAAGTCGGCGCAATGGTCGCCTATCTCGCCAGCCCGCTGGCCGCCGCCACCAATGGCGCGGCGCTCCGCGTCGAAGGCGGCATGGTCCCCACTATCGCCTGAAGCTCTTGCGGGAATGGGGGCTTGCTCCCATTCCCAAACGGATCGCCCCTACTCCCCGTCCCGATCATAGACGTCGGGCAGGAATTGCACGCCTTGCGCGGTCGGCACGGCGGTCAGATAGGTCAGGTACACCGGCACCGCCTGCGGCAGGGGCACATGCTGCTCCGGCCTGTCGCCATCGGCCGCCAGCGCCTTGCCAAAGAACCAGCGCCCCAACCGCTGCGCATCCTCCAGCCGGACGCAACCATTGCTGTAGTGCCGATCCTCCTTGGCAAACAGATCGCGCTGCGGGGTATCATGCAGATAGATGCCCAGGTCGTTGGGGAACATGAACTTCACTTTCCCCATGGCGTTGCTGCCGCCGGGCAATTGCCGCACCCGCACCTCCTGCCGCCCTGCCGCCACCGCATCCCAGTCGATTGCGCTTTGCGCCAGCGGCGCGGGATTGGCGCTCCAGTCGGCCAGCGCCTCATAACGCAGCCCTTTCAGCGTCCCGCCGCCCAATATCCTGGGCGCGACCTTGCGCTCAACCAGATCGGGCGGAATGTTCCAATAGGGGTTCAACGTCGCATAGCGGATCATCCCCGCCATCAGCGGCGTCTGCGTCTCCTTCGCCCCGGCGACGACCTTCATCGTCCCGTCCAGCGATCCCTTGCTGTAATAAAAGAGCCGGGCCGAAGCGGCGTCCACCACCACATGCCGCGTCCATGGGCCGGGCAACAATCGCGCCCGCTCCAGATTGAGGGCCAGCAACCGGTCGTAACGCGCCGGCCCTTCATTCAGCGCCGCCACCGTCATCGCGCCGGCAACGCCATCAGGCTTCAGGCCATGGTCGGCCTGGAACGCCTTCACCCGCGCGGCCAGCGCCTTGTCATAGCTCACCCCGTCGGGCAGCCCCAGCCGATGGCGCAGCATGACGATCGCCTCCCCCTTGCCGCCCGGCCGCATCTTCACGCCTTCGGGCACGGCAATCTCTGGCAACCCGCCCCATGTCTTCAAATAATTCGCCCGCGCATTGCGCAGACGCATATAGAGCTGGCTCATCCACCCCGCATTCTGGATATAGTCCGCCAGCGACGGCGCCAGCGCGGCGCTGCGCAAGATATCGGACGGATCGGCCTCGCGCGGCTCCACTTCCTTGTCCAGATAACGGATATTCACGCCCTTCGCCGGTCGTCGCATATCCGCCGCCAGACTGGCCAATGCGCGCGACAGCGCCAGATCGGCGCGCGCCAGCGCTTTGGGATCGCCGCCGGCGTCGGCCTGCTCAATCAGCCTGCCGATATCGCGTGCGCCATAATCGCGGGGGTTCAGCCCATCGGCCTGACTATCCTCGATCAGGGCGATCAGCGCGTCGGCCTGCGACCCGATCCGGTCCTTGTCGACCCACAATGGCCAATAGCCGCGCTGACCATAGAAATCCTTATATTTGCCGCCGACCTGCGCCCGGATTTCCGCCGCCACGCTGGAGCGCGCGGCTTGCGCAGCGTCAGGCTGCGCCGCCGCCGTCGTGGGCAGCGCCGTCGCAATCAACAGGCAGGGAAGGATGAGAACGCGCAGCGAAGGGGCGCGGCGGTTGCGCCGCGCCCGACAGGTCAACTGGTTCAGCCGCGTTCTCCTGCGCGCGGCGGAGGCGGCGGGGGCGGCGGCGGACAGGGCGGTCCCTGCACGGCATGATAAATGCCATCGGCGGTGTAATAGCCATCGACATAGCCATCGCCATCCCGATCCGCCGCAACGGTGCCGGCGATCGCGCCGGGGCCAACCGGTGGCGCAGTCGTCACCGGCGCCTCATTCTTCGAGCAGGCGCTCAGCGCCAACAACCCACCGGCGGCCAAAGCCAGATATCTGCGTTGCATAAATTCTCCCTGTGCGTCCGCCAGCGCAAGCCGCCGCACGCCATTAGACCTCTCACCGCGACCCGTGCGGCTCGACGCTAACGATCCAGGAAGCGTAACGAATCCATTACCCAATCGAAATGACGACAAAGCGTGGCCGATCAGCGCCAGACCGTTATGCAGCAACCCATTGCGACGAGGAGATGCCCTGCGCATAGAGCAGCACCGACAGGTCGCCATGGACGATCTCGGCGGCGGCGGCCTCGCGGGTCTTGGGCTTGGCATGATAGGCGACGCCCAGCCCCGCCCCCTGGATCATCGGAATATCGTTGGCGCCGTCGCCCACCGCCATGGTCAGCGCCCGGTCGATCCCGCCCGCGATCGCCGCCTCCAGTTCGGTCCGCTTGCGCGCCGCATCCACGATCGGCCTGGTGACGGTGCCCAGCAGCGCGCCGTCGGCAATCTCCAGCACATTGGCGACGTTGGCATCAAAACCAATCTCTTCCGCCACCGGCCCGGTGAAGCGGGTGAAGCCGCCCGACACCAGCAATGTCGTCGCGCCCCGCGCCTTCATCGTACGGACCAGCGCCTTCGCCCCGCCCATGATGACGACCCGCTCTTCCCGGCACTGATCTATGGCGCTGTCGGGCAGCCCCTTCAGCAGCGCGACGCGGCCATGCAGCGCCCCTTCGAAATCCAGTTCGCCGCGCATCGCCCGTTCGGTGATCTCGGCGATTTGCGGCTTGATCCCGGCATAGTCCGCCAGTTCATCGATGCACTCGACGGTGATCATGGTGGAGTCCATGTCCGCGATCAGCAACTTCTTCTCGCGCCCGGCGACCGGCTGCACGATCACGTCCAAGAGCAGTTCACGGCCATTTCCGCCCCGCGCAATCGAAACGGCGATCTCCTTGATCGCCCGCGAGATTTCGAGGCAATCCGTTGCTTCGACACCATCCGTCGGCTCAAAGAAGATGTCCGCAGCGATGCCGTCGTCGATCATGGAGATGGAACAACCAGCGCCCGCGGTACAATCACGATCGAATTGATACGCGATTTCGCTGAGCAGGCCGTGGTCCAACCCTTCCTTTGCCACTAAGGTCGCGACGAACATGTCAAACTCCGAACCAGAAACAGGCGAATCCCGCCCACGGGTCGCGCTTATTGCCGGGCCGACCGCCAGCGGCAAGAGCGCGCTCGCCATTGCCCTCGCCAAAGCTGTCGGCGGTATCGTCATCAATGCGGACGCCAGCCAGGTCTATGCAGACCTTGCCATCCTCTCCGCCCGCCCTTCCCCGGAGGAAATGGGCGACGTCCCCCACCGCCTCTTCGGCCATATCGACGGGGCACAAGCCTGCACCGCGCCGCGCTGGGCGGCGGAGGCAAAGACGGAGATCGCCGCCGCCCATACTGCGGGAAGGCTGCCCGTGCTGGTCGGGGGCACCGGCCTCTATATCCGCACTCTGCTGGACGGCATCGCCCCGGTGCCCGAAATCGACGCCGATATCCGCGCCGCCGTGCGCGCCATGCCGGTGGCGGACGCCCATGCGGCACTGACCAAAGAAGACCCGGAAGCCGCCGCCCGCCTTGCCCCCGCCGACACCACGCGCGTCGCCCGCGCGCTGGAAGTGGTGCGCTCTACCGGCAAGCCGCTCAAAGCATGGCAGGCGCATAAGGAAGGCGGCATCGCGGACCAGATCAGCCTCGCGCCCATGATCCTGCGCCCGCCGCGCGACTGGCTGATCGAACGGTGCGACCGGCGTTTCATCCAGATGATGGCGGGCGGCGCGATCGAGGAAGTGGCGGCGCTCCTGCCCCGCAACCTCAATCCCGACCTGCCAGTGATGCGGGCGATCGGCGTGCCGGAAATCGCGGCCTTCCTGCGGGGAGACAGCGATTTGGACAGTTGCATCGCAAAGGGCAGCCTCGCCACCCGCCAATATGCCAAGCGGCAATATACCTGGTTCACCAACCAGCCGCCGCCCGGCTGGCCGCGCGAAGAACGCGCAATAGATGATAAAATTATCGACGAATTAGCAATTAAATTACAACGATAGGGGTTGACCCGTCATTTTCTGTCCACTAGAGGCAGTCGCCTTGCCAAGGATAGTGGTTGGGCGCAAAGCACGCCTCCATATCTGCGGATTTGCATCAACGGAGGAGTATCATCGTGGCCGAAAAGAGCGGCGCGGACATATTGGTTCAATGCCTGGTCGATCTGGGCGTCGAAGTCGTGTTCGGCTATCCGGGTGGCGCGGTGCTACCCATTTATGACGCGCTCTATAATCACCCCACGATCCGCCACGTGCTCGTCCGCCATGAACAGGGCGCGACCCACATGGCGGAAGGTTATGCCCGCTCCACCGGCAAGCCCGGCGTCGTTCTGGTGACGTCCGGTCCCGGCGCGACCAATGCCGTCACCGGCATCACCGATGCGCTGCTGGATTCGATCCCGATGATCGTCATCACCGGGCAGGTTCCAACGCAACTGATCGGCACCGACGCTTTCCAGGAAGCGGACACGGTCGGCATCACACGCCACTGCACCAAGCATAATTATCTGGTGAAGACCCCCGGCAAGCTGGCCGAGGTCATTCATGAGGCGTTCCATATCGCCACCACCGGCCGCCCCGGGCCGGTCGTCGTCGACATTCCCAAAAATGTCCAGATCGCGACCGCGCCATATGCGAAGCCGGAACTGAAGGTTCACGCCAGCTATCATCCGCAGACCAAGGCGGATGCCGCGGCGATCGACGCGGCGGTCGAAATGCTGGCGGCGGCTGAACGGCCGATCCTCTACACCGGCGGCGGCGTCATCAACTCCGGCCCGCAGGCGTCTGCATTGCTGCGCGAACTGGCCGCGCTGACCGGCGCGCCCGTCACATCGACGCTGATGGGCCTGGGCGCCTTCCCGGCCTCGTCCGACCAGTGGGTCGGCATGCTGGGCATGCATGGCACCTATGAAGCCAATTGGGCGATGAACCAGGCCGACCTGATCCTGTGCGTCGGCGCGCGTTTTGACGATCGCGTGACCGGTCGCCTCGATGCCTTTGCGCCCAACAGCCGCAAGATCCACATCGATATCGATCGCAGCTCGATCAACAAGATCGTCGATGTCGACGTTGCCGTGGTCGCCGATGTCGCCAGCGCGCTGGACGACATCATCGCCCTGTGGAAACAGCGCAATCACCAGAAGTCGGACCTGACCGAATGGTGGGCGCGGATCGCCGGCTGGCGCGCGAAAAAGTCGCTCGACTATGCCGAAAACGGCACGGAGATCATGCCCCAGCGCGCGATCGCCGATCTGTACAAGGCGTGCAACGCGACCGGCAAGGATGTGATCATCACCACCGAAGTCGGCCAGCATCAGATGTGGGCGGCGCAGCATTTCGGCTTCGAAGCGCCCAATAAGTGGCTGACGTCGGGCGGCCTTGGCACGATGGGCTATGGCTTCCCGGCCGCCATCGGCGCGCAGATGGGCAATCCCGACAGCACCACCATCTGCATCGCGGGCGACGCCTCCATTCAGATGAACATTCAGGAAATGGGCACCGCCAGCCAGTATCGGCTGCCGGTCAAGATCTTCATCCTGAACAATGAATATATGGGCATGGTCCGCCAGTGGCAGGAACTGACCTATGAAAGCCGCTATTCCAACAGCTATTCGGACAGCCTGCCCGATTTCGTGAAGCTGGGCGAAGCCTATGGCTGGACCGGCATCCGCATCGAAGGACCGCAGGAACTGGAAGCGGGCATTCGCCAGATGCTGGAAACCGACGGCCCGGTGATCGTGGATTGCCGCGTCGCCAAGCTTTCCAACTGCTTCCCGATGATCCCGTCGGGCGCGGCGCATACGGACATGCTGCTTGATCCCAGCCAGGTGAAGGGCAGCATGACCGACGAGGCCAAGGCGTTGGTGTAAAGGGTGATCCGGTGACTGGGCATCTGAAGCTTCGCATTCATGTGACGGAGCCATGGGATTTCGAAAGGATCGCGGGCACGGCCGAACTCACCGGCTGGACCATCGATCATGCCGACCCGGAAAATGAGGAATGGGAAGTGCATCTGGACGCGGGGTTCGACTTTAACGAGCGGCATATCGGCACATTGCTGATCGGCCCTCGCTATGTCGGCGAACATCTGTCCCGCATGTTCGATGCTGTGGCGGGCTTTCCGGTCCGCCTCGCCCACCGCCAGGATGGCGGATGGCAGTTCGCCTTCGCCGCAATGATTTCGCAGCGCCACGACACGCCCCAACAGGATGGGGACGGGCGCGAAGACCAGGATAATGGGGCCATCTGATGCATATCCAGGAAGAATTGAGCCAGCGACATGTCCTGTCGCTGACCGTTTCCAACGAAGCGGGCATATTGGCGCGCATCGCCGGCCTGTTCACCGCGCGCGGCTATAATATCGACAGCCTGACCGTGGCCGACATTACCGACGATCATGCGATCAGCCGCATCACCATCGTCACCAGTGGCCCGCCCAAGGTGATCGACCAGATCATCGCCCAGCTCGACCGGCTGGTGCCGGTGCACAAGGTCATCGACCTGACCGAAGCCGGCCCCTTCGTCGAGCGCGAACTGGCGCTGGTCAAGGTCGCGGGCGTGGGCGAGGACCGGATCGAGGCCCTGCGCCTGGCCGATGTGTTCCGGGCCAAGGTGGTCGACACCACGATCGAAAGCTTCATCTTCGAAATCACCGGCACGACGGAGAAGGTCGACAATTTCGTCGGCCTGATGCGCCAGATCGGTCTGGTGGAGGTCGGCCGCACCGGTGTCGTCGGCCTGATCCGGGGCAAGGAAGCGAATTGATTTTTCCCTCTCCCTTCGGGGGAGAGGGAAGCGAGACTTGGCGGCGAAGCCGCCTGGTCGCAGCCGGGAGAGGGGGGGGGCAGCCCATCGGTGGTGCCAGCCCCTCTCCAACTTCATCTAGGTCCGGCTGCGCCGAACCAAGATTTCATATCCTCTCCCCTGTGGGGCGAGGAAATCCGTTCGAGGGAAGAAACAACATGAAGGTTTATTACGATCGCGACGCGGACATCGGCCTGATCAAGGGCAAGAAGGTCGCCATTCTGGGCTATGGTTCGCAGGGTCATGCCCATGCGCAAAACCTGCGTGACAGCGGCGTTGCCGAAGTCGCCATCGCCCTGCGCGCCGGTTCGCCCAGCGCGAAGAAGGCCGAAGGCGCAGGCTTCAAGGTTCTGCCGAACGCCGAAGCCGCCGCCTGGGCCGACGTCCTCATGATCCTCGCCCCCGACGAGCATCAGGCCGCCATCTACGCCGCCGACATTCACGAAAACCTGCGCCCCGGCGCGGCGCTGGCCTTCGCCCATGGCCTGAACGTGCATTTTGGCCTGATCGAAACCCGCAAGGACGTGGACGTCATCATGATCGCGCCCAAGGGTCCGGGCCACACCGTTCGCGGTGAATATCAGCGCGGCGGCGGCGTGCCCTGCCTGATCGCGATCCATCAGGATGCGACCGGCAACGCCCATGACATCGCCCTGTCCTACGCTTCGGGCGTCGGCGGCGGCCGCAGCGGCATCATCGAAACCAACTTCCGCGAGGAATGCGAAACCGACCTGTTCGGTGAGCAGGCCGTGCTGTGCGGCGGCGCGACCGCACTGGTCCAGGCCGGTTTTGAAACCCTGGTCGAAGCCGGTTACGCGCCGGAAATGGCCTATTTCGAATGCCTCCACGAACTCAAGCTGATCGTCGACCTGATGTATGAAGGCGGCATCGCCAACATGCGTTATTCGATCTCGAACACCGCCGAATATGGCGATATCAAGACCGGCCCGCGCATCATCACCGAAGAAACCAAGAAGGAAATGAAGCGCGTATTGGCCGACATTCAGTCGGGCCGCTTCGTCAAGGACTTCGTGCTCGACAACCGCGCCGGCCAGCCGGAACTGAAGGCCAGCCGCATCGCCGCCCAGCGTCACCCGATCGAAGAAACCGGTTCCAAGCTGCGCGCCATGATGCCCTGGATCAGCGCCAACAAGCTGGTCGATCAGGAAAAGAACTGATCCAGCCTCCCCTTCCCTGATACGGGAGGGGGACAGGACAGAAAAAGGGGCGCCCCGCAACCGCGAGGCGCCCCTTTTTCATTACAACTTTGCATAAATCGTCATTGCGAGCGCAGCGAAGCAATCCATAAGCGCGTCAGTGGATTGCTTCGCTGCGCTCGCAATGACGGGGTCAATCAACGCGAAGTCATCTCAGTCTAACGCTCACGACCGACCGCTATCCTTCTGCGCCAGCCTCTGTCCCGTCACCAGGGTCTGAAGCACGAACAGGATGATCAGGATCGCGCCCGCCGTCCCGACGAAAATGTCGAAGCCGGAAAACGCACCGAACAGCCCCGGTCCCGCGCCCAGCACCATCATCATCACCGTCAGCGCGATCAGCACCAGCCGCAATTCGGTCGGCCCCGCCGACAGATAGGACAGCTTGAATTCGCCGATCACCCGCGCCGACAGATAGGCGTGGATCGACAACAGCAAATAGCCCGCCAGCGTGATCAGCGCGACGTCCATCGTCACGAAGGGGCTGAGGCCAATGCCTGCCAGGATCAGCAGCGTGGCCAGCCCATCGCAGCTATGATCGATGAAATAGCCATAGGATGGCCGTTCGACATGGCGGAAGCGCGCAAGGCTGCCGTCCATCGAGTCCCCGAACCACTGGACCGCATAGCCGATGATCGACAGCAACAGCCATGCCGGGCCGATATTGCTGGCGACATAGCCGGTGAAGATCATCAGCGCACCGACCATGCCGGTGCTGGTCAGCACATCGGGCGTGATCCAGCCGGGCATGCGCGCGCACAGCCAGTTCAGCAGGCGTCGTTCGCTGGCCGCCAGCCAATTTTGCTGGATGCGGTCTAGTTTTCCAGCTGCCGGCTGATTTGCGGCCGACTGGTTTGCGGACGGTCTTTGAAATGTCATAATTTCCCATGGAGAAATGCGGCCGATCCGGCAAGCGATACCATCGGCAAAGCCCCTCTCAGGCTGACGGAATGCGGTGAAACGCCGGCTCGATCCGCAATCGGACAGGCCAAAACCGTTTCGCTCCAAGGAACGATCCGTTTCCGGTTACGCCTCTGGAACAATCGTGGGACGTGGCATATTCTCTGCGCCGTTCCTTATATGCTTTTGGAGAGCGTTTCCCATGCGCAAGTTTCTCATTCCCGCCGCCGCCCTGATCGCTGTCGCCGGCGGCACCGTCGTCATCGCCCAGGGCGCGGCAACGCCCGGCACGAAGGACGTCGCAAAGGTTACGGGCGGCGCCTACACCGTCGAACCGACCCACACCCAGATCGTTTTCGCTTATGACCATATGGGCTTCACCAACAATCTGGGCGTCATCACCCAGCCGACCGGCACGCTGACCCTGGACAAGGCGAACCTGTCCGCGTCGAAGGTGTCGATCGAACTGCCGATTGCGAACCTGACCACCGGCATCCCGGCGCTCAACGAGCATCTCGCCAAGCCCGAATTTTTCGACGCCGCCAAATTCCCGACCGCAACCTTCGTGTCGACCAGCGTGAAGCCCGAAGGTGCGACCGGTGCGACGATCACCGGCAACCTGACGATCAAGGGCATCACCAAGCCGGTGACGCTAGACGCCGAATTCTATGGCGCGGGCGCCAATCCGATGAACAAGAAGGAAAATATCGGCTTCATCGCCACCGCCACCGTCAAGCGCAGCGATTATGGCATGTCCATGGCCGTGCCGATGGTCGCCGACAATGTCGAGCTGAAGATCATCGCCGCTTTCCAGAAGTAACGCCCATGCGCCGTCCGGCACGCGCGATCCTGCTTCTGGGCATGATCCTGTGCGTGCCGGCAATGGCCGCGCCGGCTGAAGGCCCCGCGCTCTATGCGCCGGGCCGTTATCTGGTCGATAGCGGTGCGACCAAAGTCCATTTCCATGTGAAGGCGCTGCTGGGCAGCTATGACGGCGATTTCCTTGTGCCCGAAGGCGCCGTGACGATCGACGCCGCCCGGCCTGATCGCGCCGCCGTCGACATCGTCTTTCCGGTCGAAAAGCTCACTACCGGCGACGCATCGATCGATGCCATGCTAAAGGGCGGCAGTTTCTTCGACGGCGAGCATTTTCCCACCGTTCACTTTGCTGCGGCCGATGCCCCGCTGGCCGACAGCCGGGCCGACACTGCCATCCCGGGCGAACTCACCATGCATGGGCAGACGCGCCCCGTCACCTTGTCGATCCGCCTGATCGGCGTGACGCCCGATGAAGCGCCCGGCCTGTCGGTGCTGCACTTCGCCGGCGCCCTGTCGGTCGAACGCAGCCAGTTCGGCATGGGCTTTGCCCGCCCCTTCGTGTCCGACAAGGTCGATCTGACCATCGACGCAATTTTCCGTCGCCCCTGAACCCCGGCGCGAAAGAAACATCTTTACCCCTTCCCCCCAAAGAGGGTAAGGGCGGCTTATGCAGAGCATCGCGCTTCTTACCCTGCTACGACTTACACGCCCTTAGGCGTGGCTTTTGTGCTGCCTTCCGGCTAAGGGCAGCGTCGATCCGCCTAAGGGCATTCATCACAGTCAAGTCGTACACCGGGAGCGCCCGATTGCGCCCCGTTGCAGGAAGTAGTTTGATCCCATGATGCTGACCGATCCTTCGCAGAAATATCGCGCCTTTCCTCAGGTCGATCTGCCCAACCGCCAATGGCCGTCCAACGTCATCACCAAAGCGCCCCGCTGGCTGTCGACCGACATGCGCGATGGCAACCAGTCGCTGATCGACCCCATGAATGCGGAAAAGAAGCGCCGCTTCTTCGACCTGCTGCTCAAGGTGGGCGTGAAGGAAATCGAAGTCGGCTTCCCCAGCGCCGGCGCGACCGAATTTGATTTCATCTCCGGCCTGGTCAAGGAAGGCGCCATCCCCGACGACGTCATGCCCCAGGTGCTGACGCAGGCGCGCGCGGACCTCATCGCGACCACCTTCGAAAGCCTGCGCGGTGCGAAACAGGCGATCGTCCATGTCTATAACGCCGTGTCGCCCGCCTGGCGCGACATCGTGTTCCAGATGAGCCGCCCGGAAATCCGCGACATCGCGATCAACGCTGCCAAGCTGCTGCGCGATCATGCCGCGGCCCAGCCCGACACTGACTGGCATTTCGAATATTCGCCCGAAACCTTCTCGACTGCCGAGCTGGATTTCAGCCTGGAATGCTGTGAAGCGGTGATGGAGATTTTGCAGCCGACGCCCGAGCGTCCGCTGATCCTGAACCTGCCCGCCACGGTCGAGTGCGCCACGCCCAACATCTATGCCGACCAGATCGAATGGATTTGCCGCAACATCTCCAAACGCGACAGCGTGGTGATTTCGCTGCACACCCATAATGACCGTGGCACCGGCGTTGCGGCGGCCGAACTGGGCATCATGGCCGGTGCCGACCGTGTCGAAGGCTGCCTGTTCGGCAATGGCGAACGCACCGGCAATTGCGACATCGTCACCGTGGCGCTGAACATGTACACGCAGGGCATCGACCCTGAACTGGACTTCAGCGATATCGACGAAGTCATCCAGACGGTCGAATATTGCAACCAGCTGCCCGTCCACCCGCGCCACCCCTATGCCGGCGAACTGGTGTTCACCGCCTTCTCCGGCAGCCATCAGGACGCGATCAAGAAGGGCTTTGCCGCGCAGGAAGCGCGCAACGACCTGATCTGGAACGTCCCCTATCTGCCGATCGATCCCAAGGATCTGGGCCGCGACTATGAAGCGGTGATCCGCGTCAATTCGCAGTCGGGCAAGGGCGGCGTCGCCTGGGTGCTGCAACAGGACAAGGGCTATAAGCTGCCCAAGCGGATGCAGGCCGATTTTTCGAAGGTGGTTCAGGCGCTGGCCGACAGCTCCAGCCGCGAACTCAACGCCGCCGACATTTCGGCCGCATTCGACAGCCATTATTGCGTGACCGGCGATCAGCCCTATGCCCTGATCGACTATCATGAAAGCGGCGCAGCGGGCGACCGCATCTTCACCGGCAAGATCGCGCATGAAGGCGGCGAACGCAGCATTTCGGGCCGCGGCAACGGCCTGCTCTCCTCGGTGCTGGCCGCGCTGCGCGACGAACTGGGCGTCAGCCTGGAAATCGCCGACTATAGCGAACATGCGATCGGCGCGGGCAGCGACGTGAACGCCGCCGCCTATGTCGAATGCCGCACCGCCGACGGTCGCACCGTCTTTGGCATCGGCACCGACAGCGACGTCGCGACTGCATCGGTCAAGGCCGTGCTCTCCGCCGCCAACAGGATTGCCGTGCGGGGTTAAATCCCGCTTTCCCCCTCCCCCGTTCGGTTCGAGCTTGTCGAGAACTGTTCTCGAAGGACGCTTCTCGACTTTGCTCGAAGCTGCTCGAACCGAACGGATGAGGGCAAGCTCGTGCCCTACTTCGCCAGCGCCCGGACCACCCGGTCCCACTGCTCCAGCGATTCCGCAATGCCCGCCACCGGCACCCGTTCATTCAGGCCATGGGCAAAACCGTCCTCCGCCTTCATGAACAGGCTGGACACGCCATAGCTGGGTACGCCCAAAGCCCGGAAATAAAGGCTGTCGGTCGCCCCGGCCGACATGCCCGGCATCACCGTCACGCCCGGCGCGCGCGCCGTCACGGCATCCTTCACCGTCTTCATGACATCCGCCCGCAGCGGTGAAGCGTCACTCGCCAGCGGATCGCCCAGCGTCGTCACCGTGGCGCTCGGATCATTCACCACCTTCACCAGTTGCGCCTTCACATCTTCGATCGTCACGCCCGGGAAAATGCGGCAATTGACGTCGACCTTCGCGCTTTGCGGCAGAGCGTTCAACGCATGGCCCGCCTGCGCCATGGTCGCGACGCAGGTGGTGCGCACCTGCCCGATAAATTCCGGCCGGCTCGACAGCAAATCCGCCGACGCCGCATCGCCTGTCTCCGCATAGCGGCGCATCGCCTGCCCCACTTCGCCGCCGATCCGGTCGGCCGACAGCGCCAGCGACGCCTTCGTCAGTTCATTGCGCATCGGCGGAAACTGATAGGCCGCAATCGCGTCAATCGCCTTCGCCATGCGATAGATTGGGTTGCCCGCCGTCGGCGCGCTCGAATGGCCGCCCGCATCGGTGAAGGCAAATTCGAAGTCGGCATAGCTCTTCTCGCCCGCCTGCAACTGATAGAGGACCGGCTTGCCTTCCTCATTCAGCAGTCCGCCGCCGCCATCGCCGTTCAGCAGCAATTCCAGATCCTTATATTGCTGCGACAACGCCTTGGTCGTCACCATGTCGGTTTCCTCATCGCCCGACAGCAGCAAGATGGTGGTGCGGCGCGGCTTCCACCCTTCCTTCTTCAACTGCGCCATGGTCGCGACCATCATCGCGACGTCATATTTATTATCTTCCGACCCGCGCCCGAAAATATAGCCATTTTCTTCGACAGGCACGAAGGGATCGCGGGTCCAGTCCGCCCGGTTCGCCGCCACCACATCCATATGGCCGATCAGCGCCATGGGCTTGAGCTTCGGGTCGCTGCCCCGGATCGTCGCCGCCAGCGTCGCCGTTTCGCCCATCGGCGTAATCACGATATCCGCGTCGGCAAAGCCCGCCGCCTTCAACACCGATGCATAATAGGCCGCCAGCTTGGGCACGTTACCCTCGCCCTGCACCGTCTTCATCGCGATGGAGCGCATCAATATGTCCTTGGCCGCGCCCGCATCCGCCGCCGCAAAGGCCCCCTGCGGCACGGCCAGCAACGTAAGACCCAGAAACACGCCCCGCATCACCATAAATTCGCACTCCCTGATGGACCGATGCGGTATCTGTGGCATAGCGGATCGACGGGGCCAATGCGTTTGACCCATTGCGCGGAAAGAGGGCCACCTTATCCGCTCCCCTTACCCACATTGTACACCCGTAAAGAATTGCTTGCGCGCAATTGGATGATCGCCATCCGATATAGGCGGCCGGTCGCTCACAGGAACATATCATGGCCCTCCATTATCGCAGTTTCGGATTTCAGGTTTTGGTCGGCATGGCCGTGGGGCTAGCGCTGGGCCTTGCCGCGCGTCAGATCGGCGCAGGGCCGGATGGCGACCTCAACTGGCTGGCGACCGCGCTCAAGACGACGGGGGCGATTTTCGTATCCCTGCTAAAAGCGATCGTGCCGCCGCTCGTTTTCGCCGCGATCGTCGCGTCGATCGCCAATCTGCGCGCGCTGGACAATGCCGCGCGCCTCGCCGGGCAGACCCTGCTCTGGTTCGCCATCACCGCCCTGATCGCGGTCGCCATCGGGATCAGCATCGGCGTCATCGTCCAGCCGGGCATCGGCCTCAGCAGCGCGGCGCTCGCGCCCACGCAGCCGGACTCGGTCGGCGGCTGGCTCGATTTCCTGAAAGGTCTGGTCCCCGGCAACAGCCTGGCCCTGACCGCCGGCACCAAGATTACGGACGGATCGGCCACCACCACGCTCTCTTTCAACATCCTGCAATTGCTGGTCATTTCGATCGCTGTCGGCCTCGCCACGCTCAAGGTCGGGGACAAGGCGGACGCCTTCCTCGCCTTCGTCCGCTCGCTGCTCGCGGTCGTGCGCGCCATTTTGGGCTGGGTCATCCGCCTGACCCCGATTGGCTCGGCTGCGCTGATCGGCACCGCCGTCGCCACCTATGGCTGGAGCGCGCTGGCCCAGCTTGGCACCTTCACCGCCGCCATCTATCTCGGCCTCGCGCTGGTGCTGCTGGTCGTCTACCCCACGTTGCTGATCGCCAATGGCCTGAAGCCCGGCCCCTTCTTCGCCAAGGCATGGCCGGCAATCCAGCTCGCCTTCGTCTCGCGCTCCTCGGTCGGCACCCTGCCCGTTACCGAAGCCGTGACCGAACGCCTCGGCGTGGACAAAGGCTATGCCGCCTTCGCCATCCCGCTGGCTTCGACCACCAAGATGGACGGCTGCGCGTCCATCTATCCCGCGCTAGCGGCGATCTTCGTCGCGGGCTTCTATGGCATCCCGCTCCACTTCATCGACTATGCCCTGATCGTCTTCGTATCGGTCATCGGATCGGCCGCCACTGCGGGTCTGACCGGCGCGATCGTGATGCTGACCCTGACCCTGTCTACGCTCGGCCTCCCACTGGAAGGCGCCGGCCTGCTGCTGGCGATCGACCCCATCCTCGACATGGGCCGCACGGCGGTCAACGTAGCGGGACAGGTGCTGGTCGGCGTGATCGTCGCCAAGCGCGAGGGGATTTTGGACGAAGGCGCTTATTATGGCGAGGGGGAATTAGCGGCGGCTTAGGAGCAGCTCGCTCTCCCGGAACCTATCCCCGCCGAAAAGGCGCGCAGCGTCCACAAGCCCTTGAAATACCCTGCCACTTCGGGCGACGATCGAACCCATAAGGTCTGACCGTCGCCCGATCCGCATTCATGCCTAACGACGTTGACCCGGAACGCCGTTACTTTCTACTGCGTTATGTGCATGTTTGGGGCGAAGAGGGGGTCGGCAAAGGGCATTATGACGTCTTATTACCAAGAAGCGCGAAGCGCTCTGGATTTTCTGGAACATCATCGGCTCGATCCATCCGTCAAAAATTACGATGTTGCGCTTCGCTATGTGATGGACCCCGCATCCAAACTGGCGCGCGACATTGATGATCTGACGTCCGGTGGGCTGCGATTGACGGTGAATGCGATGATGATGCTGATGCAGCGTCATGGCACCGAAGATGCGAGCTTTGCAATCGACCATCGGGAACGCACCGTAGCCCGCCAGGCCCAGGAATTGGGGTCATTAACGTCCGATGCGCATGATCTGACCGAAGCGCTCGGTCGCGACGTCGGCATGATCGTGAACCAGCCCGACCGCTCCCTGATCAATACGGACAATCTCGTCACACGCCTGTCTGCGGCGGAGCGTGAACTCGCCGAACTGCGCGACGAATTCGTGGCGTTGCGCAATGCCATCAACCTGCCCGGCCAGCCCCGCCCCGATCTCGGTCAGGACGAGCTGACCAAGGCGCTGAACCAGACGGGCGCCTGGCGCATCCTCGAACCCCTTTTGAAAGAGGGGCACAGCTATGTCCTGATCATGTTCATCATCGACGATCTGGTCAGCATCAATGCCAGATTTGGACGGGATGTGGGCGATAATGTGCTCAACGCCTTCGCCGCGACCTTGCGGCAGGAATTTCCCAAGGAAGATTTGATCCGCTGGAACGGGAATGAATTTCTGATCGTCGTCACCGATATCTCGGCCATGGCGGCCCGTATACAGGCAGACGAAGCCTTGACCGCCTTTGCAGCGCGCCGCCTGCGACTGAGAGGGACCGGCGAATGGATCGGCACCGTCACCGCATCGGCGGGCATCGTGACGAGCCGGGGCGAAGAGCCGGAAGCCATATTGGAAATGGCCCGCTCCAGCGCACTTGCCGCGGCCGAACAAGGCGGCAACCGGACATTGGGATAGTCGCCAAGCGCGAAGAGATTTGGGATGAGGGGGCTTACTGTGGGGATGGATCGTTGCCGACGACTTAGCGCCCTTCTCGGTCATTGGTAATGATATTACCGATCCCAAGTAGCGGCCATAAGTAGCCGTGCGATCACAATTTCCGCGCTTATCCCTCGCTATTAAATGACGTAAGCGGTGAAAAAATGGTTGGCGATATCGCGCACCGACTTGCAAGCATCACGACAAAATCCGAGCGCATTAACACCGTGTCCATCAATGATGAAGTTAACCCAAATTTCCATTGTTTCCGAAACGCCCGTAGTAGGGATAATTCGTTGTGTTCGAGGATCAATTGGCGCGCCTGCTACGAACACGGTCCCGACCCCGCCTCCAAATGTAACTGCGCTCGGATCCCATGACACGGAGGTGCCGCCATTACTTACATTAATCCGGCGGCTCTCCGAGCGTTTCTGCGGCACAAGATCAATGTGCTTACTCTGAAATGCCAGCGTATTGATAATATCGAGCCATCGGTTGGCCTGGTTTGTATAGGGTTGAAGGCTACGGAGGTAAGCCTCAATGCTCGCATGCTGCGCGGCTACAGCCTTCCAACGCCATCTCCCCATCGTCGAACTGAAGCTGTGTTCATCAGAGACGACCGGGAAGTAGACATGTGCTCGTTTGCAATCTTCGTCCGATAGATCGCCTTTTACGTGTGTTTCCCAATACGCTCTTGCTAAACGATCGAGCACGCTGCGGAGACGTTCCGCCACTTCGTGCGTGTAATGTACAGCCCGAAGTGAAACCGACTTAGAACGCAACGAAGCATCATATTCACGTTTCAGGTCATTGAAAATCTCGTCTGCCCGGTCGAGAGACATAGCGATGTTCGGATTCATATGAGTTGCCCCTTGCGCTTTGGTCAGAGCCTAGCTTGCAACGACATGTTAGCAAAGCGGATCGACAGCTATCTACGCTTGCCGTCGGCAAGCCGACATTCCGCAATCGGCCATCCCGCCACGCCCCTACCACGCCACTTCGCAAAAATTCTCCTATTGCGAAGTCCTTCCTCTCCCACCCCACTCAAGCAAAAATGCGGCCTGCGACGTTGTGAACTTCGCAGCCTTCGCTTGAACGCCCCTGTCCTACCCGGCCCTGCTCCGCTATACGCATTGCATCCCGCACCAATATGTCCCACTGGCGACCGGAAATTCCCGGTTCGGCGGGGACAAATGCGAAATCAAGGCGAAGCGCGTGTCCAATCATCTGGTTCATATCATCGGCGGCGGCATGGCGGGGACGGAGGCGGCCTGGCAACTGGCGCAGGCCGGCATCCGCGTTCGCCTGTCCGAAATGCGTGGAACCGGGGACATGACGCCCGCCCACCAGACCGAAGGGCTTGCCGAACTGGTCTGCTCCAACAGTTTCCGTTCCGACGATGCCGACAAGAGCGCCGTGGGCCTGCTGCATCAGGAAATGCGGCGGTTGGGTTCGCTGCTGATGGCGCAGGCGGAACCGGCCAAGGTGCCGGCCGGCTCTGCGCTGGCGGTCGACCGCCATGTCTTTTCCGATGGCGTCACCCGCGCGCTGGCGGAACATCCCAATGTGGAGATCGTGCGCGAGCGGATCGACACGCTGCCGACCGAAGGCATGACCATCGTCGCCACCGGCCCGCTGACCGCACCCGCGCTGGCGCAGAGCATCGGTCAGGCGGCGGGGATGGAGCATCTCGCTTTCTTCGACGCGATCGCCCCAGTCATCCATCATGACAGCATCGACATGGAGCAATGCTGGATGGCCAATCGCTGGGACAAGATCGATGCCGGCGTTGGCGAGGGCAAGGATTATATCAACTGCCCGATGGACAAGGACCAGTATCAGGCATTCGTTCAGGGGCTGCTCGACGGCGAAAAGACCGAGTTCAAGGAATGGGAAAGCAACACCCCCTATTTCGAGGGCTGCATGCCGATCGAGGTGATGGCGTCGCGCGGACCGGAAACGCTGCGCCACGGCCCGATGAAGCCGATGGGCCTCGACAATCCGCGCACTGGCCGCTGGCCCTATGCCGTGGTGCAATTGCGGCAGGATAATGCGTCGGGCACGCTCTGGAACATGGTCGGCTTCCAGACCAAGCTGAAGCATGGCGCGCAGGTGGAATTGTTCCGCACCATCCCGGGGCTGGAGAAGGCGGAATTTGCGCGGCTGGGCGGACTGCATCGCAACACCTTCATCCAAAGCCCCAAGCTGCTCGACCCGACGCTGCGCCTGAAGAGCGCCCCGCATATCCGCTTCGCCGGGCAGATGACGGGCTGTGAAGGCTATGTCGAAAGCGGCGCCATCGGCTTGCTCGCCGGGCGTTTCGCCGCGGCGGAACTATTGGGCCATGATCTGGCGCCGCCGCCTGCCGACACGGCGCTTGGCGCGCTGCTCGGCCATGTGACGGGCAATGTCGCGACCGCCGACTATCAGCCGATGAACGTCAATTTCGGCCTGTTCCCGACGCTGGACGATGTGAAGAAAAAAAGCCGCAAGGAAGCCTATACCGCCCGCGCGCGCGCCTCTCTGGGGCAATGGATGGGCGCGATGGAAATCGCCTGACGCGCCACCCCGTTCGTCTCTATCGCCACGCTTTAAACATAATCCGTTCGCCCTGAGCCTGTCGAAGGGCTGTACTCTTCTTCAGACCGTTTCTTTAGAAAAAGCGGGCTTCGACAAGCTCAGCCAGAACGGAGGCTGGGCGATCTCAATTTGACGCACGGCATTCTAGCATTTGCACTTCGCCCTGACCGCCCTCTTGGGCGCGGTGGCCGCAAATTCCGCCGGGGTCAGCCTGCCGTCCTTGTCGGCGTCCGCCATGCCGAAACGGTCGGCGGTCGCGACCGCCCATTCCTCGAAGGACAAGAGGTTGTCGCCATCCTTGTCCAGCGCCTTGAACGCCTTGGTGCGGCTGCCCATCATCTCGACCCGGGTGATCAGGCCGTCGCGGTTCCGGTCGTAGCGGGCAAAGCGCCTTTCCTCGCGGCTTTGCGGGCTGGCCTCACCGGGCATGGGCGGCGCATCGCCCACCGCATCGGGATCACCCTCGGGCAGTTCCTCGACTTGTGGCGGAGGCGGCTGCGCGACGGCCAGTTGCGGCGCGGGCGCAATGTCGGCCCGGCCCTGCCACCAGAACAGCCCGCCCGCGACCAGCAGCAGCGCCGCCATACCCCCCGCCAGCATTCGCCCCATGCCTAACGCCCCCTTCAACCGCGTGAAGAGGAATTATGCCGATCCGTCAGCGCCCTACAAGCGCGATCCGCAGCAACCGCCACGCCAATGCCCGTGATATGCCCAGCGGCGCGCCCTGCCCCGCCAGCACATCCTGCCGCGCCAGGGTGAAAGCGATCCTCAGCGGTTTCCATCCACGCGGCCAGCGCGCCTGCTCCGCTGCCAGCAGCAAATCCCGCGCCATCGTCAACGCCGCATCCCGCAACGCCGGATCATCGACATGACCGATCAGATCCCACAATGCCCAGACCTGCCCTGCCCCCAACAGCCATTCGGGCGCATCCGCCACGTCCGCCAGCGCCCGGAACAGCCCACCGCCGCGCCCGACCGCATAATCGCGCAGCCCCTGCGCATCGATTTCCGGCTCGACCACCAGCACTTCCCAGCCGTCGATCATCGCCACCAGCCCGGGCGCAGCCATCGCGCCGCAGTCCCGCATCGCGTCCACAACCGGTTCGCCCTGCCCCTTGCGCGCGTCCGCATCCTCGACAACGTCATTCCACCAGGCGAGGCGCATCTGCCCGATCGCCGCTTCGCTGGTGGTGCGCGCGACCTTGGCCAGCCGCGCGTCGAAGGCCCAGATCGCCCGATGCCGCTCCGCATCGCGTCCGGCATGCGCGCTCAGCAACAGCGCCAGCGGCGCGACTTCGCTCTCTGCGATCATGGCGCGCACCGGCGCTTTTGGGCGGCGACGCGGATTATCGGGAATTTAACCATCTTCCTCATACACATTCTAACGAGTGGAATTGCATAGCCGTTCGGCTGCCCAAATCAGATGCAGGGGGCGTCGGGCGCGACATGAGTGATTGCGAGCAAATGGGCAAGACAAAGGATCGGCAATTGGGCTTTCTGGGGCGGCTGGCGAAGAATCAGGCGGGCAACACCATGGCGATCGTCGCTGCGGCGATCATCCCGCTCGCCGCGCTGATCGGCGGCGGTCTGGACATGGGCCGCGCCTATATGGCCCGCGCCCGCTTGCAACAGGCATGCGACGCCGCAGCCCTAGCCGGTCGCCGCGCCATGACCGGCTCAACCATGTCTTCGTCCGATATTACCGAAGCAACGAAATTCTTCAATTTCAACTTCCCGCAGGGCACATTCCAGTCCGAGCCATTCACGCCCGTCATCCGAAGCAAGCCGGGCGAAACGACCACGGTGCAGGTGACCGCCGCGACCACCATGCCGACCACGGTCATGAAGATTTTCAAATACACCACTCTGCCGCTGGAGGTGACATGCGAGAGCCGGTTCGACATCGGCAACACCGACGTCATGCTGGTGCTCGACACCACGGGGTCGATGTCCTCCTCCATCTCGGATGGCAAAGGCGGCACGACGACGCGCCTCGCTGCGCTCAAGCAGGCCGTCAAGGACTTCTACGATACGCTGGGCGCGGGATCGGACATCACCGGCCGCATCCGCTATGGCTTCATGCCCTATAGTTCGACGGTCAATGTCGGCTACCAATTGCCGTCGGCCATGCTGGTGGGTGGCAGAACCGGCGAAACATGGAATTACCAGACCCGCCGCCGTTACATCAGCAGCTATAATGACAATACCGATTATGTCGGCTGGACCTACACATCTGGGAGCGTTTCAGACCCGGCACCTTATAGCAGCAACAGCGTATCCAGCAGTTCCAATTGCAACGCTCCCGGCAACACAAAAAACACGACCACCAACAACCCGACTACGACAAGCAGCACTGATTCCAACGGGGTCATCACCAACACGACCTCTACCACGCGCGTCACCAATGGCAGCGCCTACAGCGCCAGTTTCTCGCAGGATCCCGGCTATTGGCAGGGTAGCGGATGGAACCGCCGCTGGGTGCAACCGACATCGGGCACCTGCACGATCACGCGGCAGGTGTGGACCAACTATCTCGAAACCAAGTCCGAGAAGACCACGCGCACGCCGCAGTATAGCTGGGAATATGGGCAATATCCGCTAGATGTGTCCAGCTACATCACCGGCAACGCGGTCTCCAACCCGGCCTATCACAGCAGTTCGCCCAACGATGCCTATGGCAATGCCGTGCCGTCCAGCACAACTTGGTCTGGCTGTATCGAAGAGCGCAAAACCGACAATACGATCACCGCCAGCACATCGACGGCGTCCATCCCTGACGACGCGCATGACCTTAACGTCGACGAACTGCCGGAAGACACCGACACCCGATGGCGGCCGCACTGGCCGGAGGTCGAATTTACGCGCGACGGCTCTTACCTCAACAATGCCAACCGCATCAGCGGCGGATGGAACGCCTGCCCCAGCCAGTCGCGTCGCCTGACCAGCTATGCCAACCGCACGACTGCGCCAACCGGACAGTCAAGCAGCTTTAACAGCTATGTCGACGGTCTGATCGCCGTAGGTGGCACCTACCATGATATCGGCATGATCTGGGGCGCGCGCTTCCTGTCACCCACCGGCATTTTCGCCGGCGACAATGCCGCCGCGCCCAATGGTTTCAACATCTCGCGCCACATCGTCTTCATGACGGATGGTGACATGAGTGCTTACCAAGGCGTCTATGGCGCCTATGGCTATCAGTTGCTGGACGGCCGCGTCGCCGCAACCAACAGCAGCGACACCAGCCTGACCGCCATCCACAACAACCGACTGACGATGCTGTGCAACTCGATCAAGGGCATGGGCATCACCGTCTGGGTGATCGGCTTCCGCAACAAGTCGGAAGGCGATATTCAGGCTCCGTTACAGGGCTGCGCCACTTCCTCCAACCACTGGACCATGGCCTATACCGCCTCGGCGCTCAGCGAGAAGTTCAGGGATATCGCCAAAAATATCGGCGGATTGCGGCTGTCGCAATGATCCGGCGCTTTTTCACCCGGCTGCTCGGCAATGCGCGCGGTGCGACCTTGCTGGAATTCGGCCTGATCTCACCGATGCTGATCCTCACCCTCATGGGGATTGGCGACCTGGCCTATCAATCCTATCTGCGCGCCGTAACGCGGGGCGTGCTGGAAAAGGCGGCGCGAGCCGCCTCGGTCGGCACCCTCAACACCACCCAGATCGACGCCTATATCGAAGCGCAGATGGCGGCCATCAACTCAAAGAACGGCACAACGTCGACCACCAAGAAAAGCTATTACAACTTCTCGCGCGTCGGCAAGCCGGAGAAGATCACGACCGACACCGCCCCGCTGGGCAGCTATAATGCCGGCGACTGTTATGAGGACGCCAATGGCAATGGCAGCTATGACACGAACAGCGGGTCCACCGGACTGGGCGGTGCGGACGACATCGTCTATTATGAAGTGACCGTATCGATGCCGCGCATGTTCCCCATGGCCAAGCTGCTGGGATGGAGCGCCACCCAGACCGCATCCGCCACCACCATGGTCCGCAACCAGCCCTGGTCCAACCAGAGCACACCGGCGATCCGCTGCTCATGATCACCTCCCATCGCCTTCGCCTGCTGCTTGGCCGCCTGCGCCGCGATGATCGCGGTCTGGCGCTGATCGAATTCGCCTTCTCGCTGCCGGTGCTGCTGATCCTGTGCATGGCGGGTCTGGAATGCGCCAATCTGGCTCTGGCTCATCTGCGCGTCAGTCAGGTCGCCATGTTGGTGGCCGACAATGCGGCGCGCGTGCGCACATCGATCGACGAAGCCGACGTCAACGAGATCATGACCGGCGCGGATCTTTCATCGGCATCGCTCAAGCTGAAGGATAATGGCCGCATCTTTCTGTCCGATCTGGAGCCGAACGGCCTGACCGGATCGAACGAAGGCCAATATATACGCTGGCAGCGTTGCTGGGGCAGCGGGCCTTTCATTTCCAGCTATGGCGTCGCCAATGACGGCAAGACGAATTCCAGCATGCGCGACGGCATGGGTCCGGGCACCACCGCCACAACCAAGGTGAAGTCGGCCAGCGGCACCGCCGTCATGTTCGTGGAAGTCGCCTATACTTATCAGCCGCTGATCACCAATGCCCTCTTCGGCAACAAGATCATCCGTTACTCCAGCGCGTTCAACGTGCGCGAACGGACTGATCAGGCGATCAAGAATGCGGGCAATCTGGGCACATCTGCCACCGCTTCCTGTAGCTGAAGCGGCTGGCGGCGTGCGATCAGCTTCGCTTCGTGCGAAGCCGACAGATTTGCCACTGATATGAAAAAGGGCGGCCCTTCCGAGCCGCCCTTTTCTGTTTCGACCGTTGTCCAGCCTTATTTGTAGCAGACCTTCTTGGCCGCTTCGACCACGCGGGCCGCATCGATCAACGCCGCCTTTTCCAGGTTCGCGGCATAAGGCAGCGGCACATCTTCATTGGTGACGCGCAGGACCGGGGCGTCGAGATCGTCGAAGCCCTTTTCCATGACCACGGCGGCAATTTCCGACGCGATCGAGCAGGTCGGCCAGCCTTCTTCCACCACCACCAGGCGGTTGGTCTTCTTCAGGCTTTCCAGCACCGTTGCGGTGTCGAGCGGGCGCAGCGTGCGCAGGTCGATCACTTCGGCGTCGATGCCCTCTGCCGCCAGCGTTTCCGCCGCGTCGAGCGCGAGGCCCACGCCGATCGAGTAGCTGACCAGCGTGACGTCCTTGCCCGGACGCATGATGCGCGCCTTGCCGATCGGCAGGACATAATCGTCCACCTTGGGCACGTCGAAGCTGCGACCATAGAGAAGTTCATTCTCCAGGAACACGACCGGGTCGGTCGAGCGGATCGCAGCCTTCAACAGGCCCTTGGCATCGGCCGCGTCATAGGGCGCGATGACGATCAGGCCGGGGACGGCGGCATACCAGGGACCGTAATTCTGGCTGTGCTGCGCGCCGACGCGGCTGGCCGCACCGTTGGGACCACGGAACACGATCGGGCAGCGCATCTGGCCGCCGGACATATAGTTGGTCTTTGCCGCCGAGTTGATGATGTGGTCGATCGCCTGCATGGCGAAGTTGAACGTCATGAACTCGATGACCGGACGCAGGCCGCCCATGGCCGCACCCGCGCCGATGCCGGCAAAGCCATATTCGGTGATCGGCGTATCGATGACACGCTTTGCGCCAAACTCGTCCAGCAGGCCCTGCGTAACCTTGTAGGCGCCCTGATATTCGGCGACTTCCTCGCCCATCACGAAGACGCGCTCATCCTTGCGCATTTCTTCGGCCATGGCGTCGCGCAGCGCTTCGCGGACGGTCGTCTTCACATATTCGGTGCCTTCGGGCAGCGCCGGGTCGGCGACGGTGGCCTTGGCTTCCGACGCCAGCTTGGACGTGCCGCTTTCGGCCTTCTTGGGCGCTTCATCGGTCTTTGGCGCTGCGGCGGCAGGCGCAGCAGTCGGAGCGGCAACCGCGTCGCCGCCTTCGCCCGCCATCGTCGCGATGACGGTGCCGACCTTCACGCCTTCGGTGCCTTCGGCGATCATGATCTGACCGATCTTGCCTTCATCGACGGCTTCGAATTCCATCGTCGCCTTGTCCGTCTCGATCTCGGCGAGAATGTCGCCGGACTTCACTTCGTCGCCTTCCTTCACCAGCCACTTGGCCAGCGTGCCCTCTTCCATCGTCGGCGAGAGCGCCGGCATCTTGATTTCGATACCCATTAATATTGCTCCACCAGCACGTCGGTATAGAGTTCAGCCAGTTCCGGTTCGGGTGAGGTTTCGGCGAAGTCGGCGGCTTCGGCCACGACCTTGCGGATGTCCTGATCGATCACCTTGATTTCGTCTTCGCTGACGCCGGCTTCGATCAGATATTTCTTCACGCCCTCGATCGGGTCGGACTTGTCGCGCATCGCCTGCACTTCCTCGCGCGAGCGATATTTGGCGGGGTCGGACATGGAGTGACCGCGATAGCGATAGGTCTTCATTTCCAGCAGGATCGGGCCATTGCCCTCCTGCACCCACTTGAGCGCTTCCTCAGTCGCGCCGCGCACGGCCAGAACGTCCATGCCGTCGACCTGAATGCCGGGAATACGGAAGCTTTCGCCGCGGCGATAGAGTTGATCTTCCGACGAAGCGCGGTTGACGCTGGTGCCCATGGCGTACTGGTTGTTTTCGATCACGAAGATGATCGGCAGCTTCCACAGTTCGGCCATGTTGAACGATTCATAGACCTGGCCCTGGTTGGCCGCGCCATCGCCGAAATAGGCGACGCACACGCCGCCATCATTATTGTACTTGTGCGCAAAGCCCAGGCCCGCGCCCAGCGACACCTGCGCGCCGACGATGCCATGGCCGCCGAAGAACTTATGTTCGACGCTGAACATGTGCATCGAACCGCCCTTGCCGCGCGAAATGCCCGCTTCACGGCCGGTCAGTTCGGCCATGATGACCTTGGGATCAATGCCATAGGCCAGCATGTGGCCATGGTCGCGATAACCGGTGATAACGCTGTCTTTGCCGGGCTTCAAAGCCGACTGGATGCCAACGGCAACCGCTTCCTGACCGATATAGAGGTGGCAGAAGCCGCCGATGAAACCCAGGCCGTACAACTGGCCGGCCTTTTCCTCGAAACGACGGATCAGGACCATCTGCCGATAAAATTCCAGCAGCTCTTCCTTGCTGGCCTTATAATCGGTCGGCGTTTCCGGGCGCGGCCGGTTATGGTCCGCACCGGCAGCGGCGGGTGCAGCCGCCTTTGCCTTTGCGCTTGCTGCGCGCGGCGTGGTTGGTTTCGCCAAGGCTATTATCCTTTTGCGTGGGGTAGGATGGAAGGAAGCCCGATATAGCGGCAGAGTTGCATATATTGCAACTGCAGACCCCCGGAATCCGGCCAGAACCAATAGCTATTACCGAAAATTGATGGCTTTGAACGGCCTGTTCACGCACTAGCAAAACGCGCTCGCAGCAAAATTGCGAGGACGCGGTTTTCTGCGCAAAATCCTTTCGCGGACATCACGCTTCCGTAAGGTCAGTTGAGCGGCACGACCACTTCGTCATGATGAATCACGCCCAGTTGGCGGCGGATCAATTCGTCGCTCAGGTCCGGGTCGACGCGGCGCGGATTGAGCAGGTCGACGCGATTGCGCAATTCGGCCTGGGCATGGCGGGTCTGCTTGAGTTCAGCCTGCGCAGCATGCAACTGACGCGAATAATCGCCCCACGCCAGCACCCCGTTCGAACCCAGCACGACATAGCCGGCGAAGAACAGCAGCAAAAGCAGCGCTATCGCCGGGCCAAGAGCCGAAAACAGAAGCAGACGAAGTTTAGCGATGTGCGCCATATGCCAGATGAATCACAGGAAAAGGCCGGCCGCAAGCGAAAAATGATGCGCTTGCGGCCGGCCGTGTTTTTCAGCATTTACCGAAAGATCGAACGACCTGCATAAACGGCGATATCGCCCAGTTCTTCTTCGATGCGGATCAGCTGATTATATTTGGCGAGCCGGTCCGAACGGGCCAGCGAGCCGGTCTTGATCTGACCGCAATTGGTGGCGACGGCGAGGTCGGCAATGGTCGCATCTTCCGTCTCGCCCGAACGGTGCGACATGACGGCGGTGTAGCGCGAACGATGCGCCAGATCGACGGCGGCCAGCGTTTCGGTCAGCGTGCCGATCTGGTTCACCTTCACCAGCAGCGAATTGGCGAGGCCCTTGCCGATGCCCATGGCCAGACGCGCCGGATTGGTGACGAACAGGTCGTCGCCGACCAACTGCACCTTGTTGCCGATCTTGTCGGTCAGCGCCTTCCAGCCTTCGAAATCATCTTCGCTCATGCCGTCTTCGATCGACTTGATCGGATAGTCGGCGCACAGCGCAGCGAGATAGTCGGCCATTTCGACTGGCGAAAGCGACAGGCCCTCGCCCGAAATCTCGTACTTCCCATTCTTGAAAAATTCGGTCGCGGCGCAGTCCAGCGCCAGCACGACGTCGTCGCCCGGCTTGTAGCCGGCCTTTTCGACCGACAGCATGATGAAGTCCAGCGCGTCGCGGGTCGATGCGATGTTGGGGGCAAAGCCGCCCTCGTCGCCGACCGAGGTGGCAAGCCCCTTGTCGTGCAGGCCCTTCTTGAGCGTGTGGAAAATTTCCGAACCGATCCGCACGGCGTCGGCGATGCTTTCGGCGCCGACCGGCATGATCATGAATTCCTGGAAATCGATCGGATTGTCGGCATGTTCGCCACCGTTGATGATGTTCATCATCGGCACCGGCAGGACGTGGGAAGAAACGCCGCCGACATAGCGATAGAGCGGCAGGCCGCGCGCATCGGCAGCTGCCTTGGCGGTGGCCAGCGATACGCCCAGGATCGCATTGGCGCCCAGGCGCGACTTGTTCTCCGTCCCGTCCAGCGCGATCATCGCGGCGTCGACTTCGGCCTGATCCTCGGCGTCGATGCCGATGATCTGCTCGGCAATTTCGTCATTCACGGCGGCAACCGCAGCCAGCACGCCCTTGCCCAGATATTTGCTCTTGTCGCCGTCGCGCTTTTCGACGGCTTCGTAAGCGCCGGTGGACGCGCCCGACGGCACGGCTGCGCGGCCGAAGCTGCCATCTTCCAGCATGACATCGACTTCGACGGTGGGGTTGCCACGGCTGTCGAGAATCTGGCGGGCGTGAATGTCGAGAATGGCGGTCATGATCGCTCCCTGAAAGATGGCCTGCACGGCGGCTGGACGGCAATTTTCGCGCTCCGCTTAGCCAGCACCATCCGGCTTGGCAATGCAGGGGGTTGCGCGATCGGAAAAAATGCCGATGCTCAAAATGTAACGGCAACGGAACTGTAGGCTGCCGCCAAGCATTTGGAGCATGAATGGTTGCCGCGCGCAGCGGTCGACATGCTGCATCGAAGGGAGACTGAGGACGATGGCTGACACCCCCGAAACCCCGCCCGTCAAGCGCGGCCGGAAGCCTGCCGCCGCCGGGGCGAAGCCGGCAAAGGCGAAACCCGCCAAGGCGTCCGCCACCTCCGCGCCGGCAAAGACGGCGGCAGTCAAGGCGGCTCCGGTCAAGAAGGCCGCAACGCGCAAGGCGCCCGCCGCGAAGAAGCCCGGCAACGGCGCCGCGTCGCATGGCTGGACCGCCCAGATCGCGCCGATCAAGGCGCAGGCGGAAAAAGCGGCGAAGGTTGCGACCGACAAGTTCAATTCGGTCGACTGGAAGGCGCATATCGATCCGATCAAGGAGCAGGCCGGCAAGACCGCCAAGTCCGCCGCTGGCGCAGCCAAGGACAAGACCGGCACCGCCATGCAGAGCCTGGCCAAGCTGATTTCGGACACCGCCGGTACGGTCGATGCCAAGCTTGGCCCGCAATATGGCGACTATGCGCGCCAGGCAGCCCAGCAAGTGGCTGGCGCCGCAGACACGCTGGAAAGCAAGGATGTCGATCAGTTGATGGACGAAGCGCGCGATTTCGTGCGCAAAAGCCCTGCGGTCGCGATCGGCGCGGCGGCGGTGGTCGGCTATGTTCTGATGCGCCTGGCCAAAGGGTCCGACGACAAGGCGTGAATGATCAGCCCCGGTAGCGGGGCCGAACCTGATTTCGGGCGGCGGGTCAGCCTGCCGCCCTTCCCACGCAATAGCCCGCATGGCGGGGCGGAGGGCCATCTTGATTGAAGAGCCAGCGGAAACGGCGGTGACGCCGCACACCGACGGGCAGGATGAAGCCGCGCCCGACGAATCGGTGCGCGATAGCTTCTCGCGTCTTTACGCCGATGCGCGCGCCTATGCCGGCGCCGAGGCGCAGAAGCAGAAATTGCGCGCCGGCATCGTTGCGACCGGCGTGCGCAATGCAGCGATATTGGCTGTCGTGGCGTTGATCCTGGCCTTTGCCAGCATCGTCGCGCTGCTGATCGGCCTCATCATCGCCCTTGCCCAGCATGTCGGCCCGCTATGGAGCACGCTGATCGTGGTCGGCGGCGCATTGCTGATCGCCGTGCTGCTGCTGCTGCTGGCAAAGGGGTGCGTCGGCCGGATGATGAAGGCGATCAAACCATGAGCAAGGAAGCAGCCTATCGTGCAGCCTGCGTCCGCGCCGACGATACGCGCGCGCAACTGGCTGTCAGCGCGCAGGCGGCAAAGGCGCGGATCGCGCCGGCCCGCCTGAAGCAGGATGCCGTGACGAAGGTGAAGGCATCGGCGCTCGATGGCGTCGCCTATGCCGCGGCTAAGGCGCAGCAGCGTCCTGTCGCAATCGGCGCAGCAGCCGCCGCCTTTGGATTATTCCTGGCCCGTCGCCCATTGGCGGCACTTTTCGGACGCTTATATGTTCGTTTCAGGAAGCAAGACACCGATTTACCGGAGATTGATGATGGCTGATATCCGCGCTCAACTCACCCGCGTCCGCGAAGCGGCCAATGATGTCGCCGTAACCGCGACCGATCGTATCAAGGACACGACCGAAAAAGCGCGTGAGGGCGCCGGCGACCTGATCCAGACCGGCGTGGACAAGGCCAACGACGCCTATGTCGACGCCCGGGACAAGACCCAGCGTGCGGCCGCCCGCGCCAATCAGATCGTGCAGGAACATCCGGTGATGGCTGTTGCCGGCGCGGTTGCCGCCGGCGCGCTGATCGCGTGGATGTTCCCCAAGAGCCGCCGCGCCATGCAGGCGCTGCCCGGCCTTGCCGCCTCTGCCGGCGCAAAGATGGTGGAGGCCGCCGTCGCGGCGCGCGCCGCTGCCGCCGAAAGCGCTGAAACGGTCAAGCAGGGCGCCACCAGCGCGATCAGTGCAGCAGGCGATGCGGCATCCAGTGCGAAGGACAGCGTGGTCGCCGCAGAACTGCCCGC
This sequence comes from Pseudomonadota bacterium, assembly GCA_021849075.1. Classification (GTDB taxonomy): domain Bacteria; phylum Pseudomonadota; class Alphaproteobacteria; order Sphingomonadales; family Sphingomonadaceae; genus Sphingobium. The sequence continues at coordinate 43,981 of JAJZTH010000009.1, forward strand.
AAAGGCATCCAAGCTGGCGGATGACGTCGCTTCTCTGGTCGCCGCGCGCGTCGATGCGATCAGCAGCGCGATCAAGGCGCGATTGCCCAAAAGCTAATCGCGATTGCGGGATATGCAATCGCAGGCCGGCCTGCCCACCTTGGCTGATCGTGGAGGCAATGCTAAAGCCCCGCTATCAGCCAAGGAGAAAATATAAAACCATGAGCAAGATGCATCTGGTGATGGGTGGCCGCGTCACCAACCCGCAGACGCTGGAATTCAAGGACCTCAGCCAGGTCGATCTGGTCGGCGTGTTTCCTGATTATGCTTCTGCCGAAAAGGCATGGCGCGGCGCCGCGCAGCGCACGGTGGACGACGCCGAAATGCGCTATGTGATCGTGCATCTGCACCGCCTGCTGGAACCGGAACTGCCCAGCGCCTGATCCGGCGACGATCGCGTCGGGCGAAATCATCGGACGGAGCAGATACTCCCCGATTTCGCCCGATGCGGCCGTAAACAGGATCGATAAAAAAGTGCGTTAATGCACCGCGCGCGGCTTCTTGCGGAACCGCCAGCGCAATAACGGGCGCGTCACCGCCAGCCCGGCCAGAAAGCCGCCAATATGCGCGGCGATCGCGATCTGGCCCAGATCGCCAAATCCACCAGACGACGCCAGACCGATCATCAACTGGATCCCGATCCACGCCGCGGCCAGCCATAGCACCCGCACCAGATTGGCCGATAACGGCCCGATGCGACGCACCTGTTGCTGACTGTAAAGCAGCGAATAAGTCGCCAATATCGCCGAAATCGCCCCGCTCGCCCCGACCATCGGATTGGTCGACGCCGGGTCGACCAGCCATTGCGCCAGACAGGCGGCATAGGCGCCGACGCCGTAAAGAAACAGCGTCCCGCCCCACCCCAGCACATGTTCCACCTGCCGCCCGCAAAAAAGCAACATGAACATGTTGAAGCCGATGTGCAGCCAGCCGGCATGGATCAGCGTGCAACTGACCGGCGTCAGCCAGACCGGCACCGCCATCATGCCCTGCAACAACGCCGGATCGCCCAGGCGCGCCGGAATGAAGCCGCCGATGATGGCGGCATCCGCCACCTTTCCGGCCAGATATAGCAGCAGGAATGCGGCGACGCTGATCGCCGCGATCCCGTTGGTGGCGCGTCCGGCAGGCAGCTTCACGACGCTCAGATGAACTGGATCTTGTCGACCAGGTAGAATTTGTCGCCCGACGGGACAGACACTTCCACCTCGTCACCAACCTCGCGGCCGATCAGCGCACGGCCCAACGGGCTGTTATAGCTGATCATGCCCGCCTTGGCGTCCGCCTCGGCCTGGCCCACGATCTGATATTTGACCGGCTTGTCGTCTTCATCCAGCAGCGTCACGGTCGCGCCGAAAATGATCTTGTTGCCCGACAGCGTGGTCGGATCGATGATCTGGGCGCGCGACAGCTTGTCTTCCAGATCGTTGATCGTCGCTTCGACCTGACCCTGACGCTCCTTGGCGGCATGATATTCGGCATTTTCCGACAGGTCGCCATGCGCGCGCGCTTCCTCGATGGCGTCCACGATCAAAGGCCGCTCAGCCTTCAACTCGCGGAGCTGCGCATTGAGCTTGTCATAGCCCTGTTGCAGCATCGGCATCTTCTCGACGGTCGCCATTCCCTAAAAATCCTTCGTCAAAACTTCCCTCTGGCGGCCCCCACTCGGGGCCGCCCCGCAGCATCATTCCTTGGGCAGGGGTTCAGGCTTGCGACAGGGGATAATAGGACTGGAGCGAGCGCACTTCAAGGGCATGCCCGCGAAGCGCCTCGATCGCATCGGCCGCGGCGACGCTCGCCGTCGCGGTGGTGAAGCTCGCAATCTTCGCGCGCAGCGCCGATGTGCGGATCGCCTTGCTGTCCTTCAGCGACTGCCAGCCTTCGGTGGTGTTGAAGATCAGTTGCACATCGCCGTCGGTGATCCGGTCCACGATATGCGGACGCCCTTCAGCCACCTTGTTCACCGTCTCCACGGCGATGCCATGGTCGGCCAGATAGACGGCCGTGCCGCCGGTGGCGATGATGGTGAAGCCCATGGCCGCCAGCTTCTGCACCGCCGGCAGGATCACCGGCTTGTCGCTGTCCTTGACGGATACGAACACGGTGCCGTTGGTCGGCAGCACGGTTCCCGCCCCCAACTGCGCCTTGGCGAAGGCGGTCGCGAAATTGCTATCAATCCCCATGACTTCGCCAGTGCTCTTCATTTCCGGCGACAGCACCGGATCGACCCCGGGGAAGCGATTGAACGGGAAGACCGCTTCCTTGACCGCCACATGGTCGATCGCATTGCGATCGATCACCGGCAGGTCCTTCAGCTTTTCGCCCGCCATCACGCGCGACGCGATCTTGGCGATGGGCGTGCCGATCGCCTTGGCGACGAAGGGCACGGTGCGGCTGGCGCGCGGATTCACCTCGATCAGATAGACGACGCCATCCTTGACCGCGAACTGGATGTTCATCAGGCCGCGCACCGACAGCGCACGGGCCAGCACTTCGGTCTGACGCTCAATCTCTGCGATGATCTCGGCCGACAGGCTGTAGGGCGGCAGCGAACAGGCGCTGTCGCCCGAATGGACGCCGGCCTCTTCGATATGCTGCAATACGCCGGCCACGACGACATCGTCGCCATCGCACAACGCATCGACGTCGACCTCGACCGCATCGCGCAGATACTGATCGATCAGCACCGGGGAATCGCCCGACACCTGAACGGCGGTGGTGATATATTCCTCCAACTGTGCCTGACCGTCGACAATCTCCATCGCCCGGCCACCCAGCACATAGCTGGGACGCATCAGCACCGGATAGCCGATGCGGTTGGCGACTGCGATCGCCTCTTCGCGGCTGCGGGCGATGCCGTTGGCCGGCTGCTTCAGCTTCAGCTTGTCGATCAGCGCCGCAAAACGCTCGCGATCTTCGGCCAGATCGATGGCGTCGGGCGATGTGCCGAGGATCGGCACGCCGGCATCCTCCAGCGCCTGCGCCAGCTTGAGCGGCGTCTGCCCGCCAAATTGCACCAGCACGCCCGCCAGCGTCCCCTGCGACATTTCGACATGCAGGATTTCCAGCACATCTTCCGCCGTCAGCGGCTCGAAATAGAGGCGGTCGGACGTATCATAGTCGGTCGACACGGTTTCCGGATTACAGTTGACCATGATCGTCTCATAACCGGCCTCGCTCAGCGCGAAACAGGCATGGACGCAGCAATAGTCGAACTCGATGCCCTGCCCGATCCGGTTGGGACCACCGCCCAATATGACGACCTTCTTGCGGTCACTGGGCTGCGCCTCATTCTCCGCCTCGCCGAACAGCGGCGCTTCATAGGTGGAGTACATGTAGGGCGTCTTCGCCTCGAACTCGGCGGCGCAGGTGTCGATGCGCTTGAAGACCGGGCGCACGCCCAGACGATGGCGCAACGCGCGCACTTCATCCTCGGTCACGCCGCCGGTCATCGCCTTGATCGCTTCATGGATCAGGCCCGAACCGCGCGCGATGCCGCGCTCATTGCCGCGCAGGTTCGCGGACTTGAGCGCCAGCCACGCCAGGCGCTTGTCGGAAAAGCCCATCGATTTCAGGCGGCGCATGCCGTCCGTATCCTGCGGCAGGCCATTGGCCAGCACCTCGGCTTCCGCGTCGACGATTTCCTTGATCCGCTCCAGGAACCAGGGGTCGAACTTGGCGATATTATGGATTTCCTGAACGGTCAGCCCTTCACGCAGCGCCTGCGCCGCGACCAGCAACCGATCGGGCGTCGCCTGCGCCAGTGCGGCAATGATATCGTCCTTGGGCGCGCCGACCAAATGATCGACCTGATTGAAACCGCTAAGGCCCGTTTCCAGACCGCGGAGCGCCTTCTGCATCGATTCATGAATGTTGCGGCCGATCGCCATGACTTCGCCGACCGACTTCATCGCCGTGCCCAGCAGCGGCTCGGCGCCCTTGAACTTTTCGAAGGCGAAGCGCGGGATCTTGGTCACGACATAGTCGATGGTCGGTTCGAACGATGCCGGCGTCGCGCCGGTAATGTCATTTTCGATCTCGTCCAGCGTATAGCCCACGGCCAGCTTCGCAGCGACCTTGGCGATCGGGAAGCCGGTCGCCTTCGACGCCAGCGCGGAAGAACGCGACACGCGCGGGTTCATCTCGATCACGATCAGCCGGCCATCCTTCGGATTGACCGCGAACTGCACGTTGGAACCACCCGTTTCCACGCCGATTTCACGCAATGTCGCGATGCTCGCGTTGCGCATGATCTGATATTCCTTGTCGGTCAGCGTCAGCGCCGGCGCGACAGTGATGCTATCGCCCGTATGGACGCCCATCGGATCGACATTTTCGATCGAACAGATGATGATGGCATTGTCGTTGCGATCGCGCACCACTTCCATCTCATATTCTTTCCAGCCGATCAGCGATTCCTCGATCAGCACCTCGGTCGTCGGCGAAGCGTCCAGGCCACCGCGCACGATGTTGACGAACTCTTCGCGATTATAGGCGATGCCGCCGCCGGTACCGCCCATGGTGAAGCTGGGCCGGATGATCGAGGGAAGGCCGGTATATTCCAGCGCCTCCAGCGCCTCTTCCATTGTGTGGGCAATGCGCGAGCGGGCGCTTTCAAGGCCGATCTTGTCCATCGCGTCGCGGAACTTGATCCGGTCTTCGGCCTTGTCGATGGCTTCGGCATCCGCGCCGATCATGTGCACGCCGAACTTTTCCAGCGTGCCGTCATTATAGAGCGCCAGCGCGGTGTTCAGCGCCGTCTGTCCGCCCATCGTCGGCAGCACCGCGTCGGGCCGCTCCTTCTCGATGATCTTCGCAACGATTTCGGGCGTGATCGGCTCGACATAGGTGGCGTCGGCAAATTCCGGGTCGGTCATGATCGTGGCCGGGTTGGAATTGACCAGGATGATGCGATAGCCCTCTTCCTTGAGCGCCTTCACCGCCTGCGTGCCCGAATAATCGAACTCGCACGCCTGGCCGATGATGATCGGACCAGCGCCGATGATGAGGATGGAGGAGATGTCGGTGCGTTTGGGCATTAGTTCAGCCTGTTTTCGGTCAATGTGATGCCCGCTGGTGAAGCGGCCTTGATACAGTCGAGCGTCCGTGCATCGGACGAAGAAAGTCGAAATGTGAAACCAACGAAGCTATCCGAAGCATTCACCGGCCCATATTCCGACACACCGCACTTTTTCAAAAGAGCGGGTAATCTTGTTGCGGCATCCGGGATAATCGTCCCTTCAGCATCTGATTGAACGCCCGCGCTCGCGAATGCCTCAATCCTATATTCGGTCGGCTTCACGGCAGCGCTGCAACCAGAAGCAATAAAAGGCAAAGCCATAGCGAATGGAGTTGCCCGCCCCATCAATGCACGCCCCCCGCCTGCGCCTCGCATCCCCAGCCGTCATATTCGACGCCGCAGAGGATTTCGATCTGGAGGCACTTTTTGGTCAGCGCACGGATCGACGCTTCGTCGACCGGCTGCACGCATTCCAGGAACAGGAACAGGTCGCCATCCTCATCCTCTTCCCTGTCCAGTTCGACAAAGCCGAACTGGCTGGCGATGATCAGGACGCGCTCGAAATCCTGCTCGCTGCCCTTGAAGCTGACGTCCACGGGCCGCGCGATGCGCGCGACGTCGCCATTGCGCTTCAGGTTGGCGAGGACGGACTTGTCCGCCTCCCACTCTGCGGCAAGGCGCGCTTCGTCAACGGGGGGCAGGTTCTGGCTCACGCGGCGACCGCGCCCTTCAGGCCATCTACGAACTTGCGGAACAGATAGAAGCTGTCCTGCGGACCCGGCGACGCTTCTGGGTGGTACTGCACCGAAAAGGCGCTCTTGTCGGTCAGTTCGATGCCGCAATTGCTGCCGTCGAACAGCGAGATGTGGGTCGAACGCGCATTGGCGGGCAGCGTGTCGACATCGACCGCAAAGCCATGGTTCATGCTGGTGATCTCGACCAGACCGTCCGACAGGCGCTTGACCGGATGGTTCGCGCCGCGATGGCCCTGATGCATCTTGATCGTCTTCGCGCCCACAGCGAGGCCCAGCAACTGGTGGCCAAGGCAGATACCGAACACCGGAATATCGGCCGCCAGCACGCTCTGGATCACCGGCACGGCATAGTCGCCCGTTGCCGCCGGATCGCCCGGACCGTTGGACAGGAAAACGCCGTCGGGCTTCTGCTCCATTACCTGTTCATAGCTGGCGGTGGCGGGCAGCACGGTGACGCGCGCGCCGGCCTGCACCAGATTGCGGAAGATATTGTTCTTCGCGCCATAATCGATCGCAACGACATGGGGCCGCTCTTCGCCGGCTTCATTCAGGCCATAGCCATGGCCCAGCTTCCACACGCCGTCCTTCCACAGGCGGCTTTCCTTGCCCGTGACTTCGATGGCGAGGTCCATGCCCTCCAGCCCCGGCCATGCGGCGGCCTTGGCGGTGAGCGCGGCGATATCGAAATTGCCTTCGGGATCATGGGCGATCACGACATTGGGCGCGCCCTTGATGCGGATCAGGCGGGTCAGCGCGCGCGTATCTACCCCGGCAAGGCCAATGCGGCCATTTTCGCGCATCCACTGGTCGAAGGGTTCGACATTGCGGAAATTGCTGGGGCTGGTGACGTCCTGCCGCACGATGCAGCCCAGCGCATAGGGGCTGTTCGCCTCCACATCGTCCAGGTTGGTGCCGACATTGCCGATATGCGGGAAGGTGAAGTTGATGATCTGCCCGGCATAGCTGGGATCGGTCATGATCTCCTGATAGCCGGTGATCGACGTATTGAAGCACAATTCGCCCACCGCGTCGCCGACCGCGCCGAAGCCACGGCCGAACACGGCGCTGCCATCGGCAAAAACCACGACCCCTGTCGCTCCTTTAGGCACAATGAGGGTCTTGGCGTCTGCCATGGTCTGCGGTCCTTTATGCTTTTGCGGGAACCCGTCTGCTGCGGGTTAAACGGCCGGTCAGGTAGGCGCGCATCCCTCCAAGGTCAACGTCTGTTAAAAATCTCTTTTGCCGTTATATCTGCTCCTTTCCCGAAGAGACAGGATATATTCGCCGATGATTCGCGAGCAGGTTAAGAGCGCCCAGATCGAGTCGATGAAGGCCGGCGACAAGGAAAGGCTGGCCGCCGTGCGCCTGATCCTGGCGAAGCTGAAGGACCGCGACATCGAACTGCGCACCGCCGCCACCGTGCCGGACGATGACGCCGTGGTCGTGGAAGTGCTCCAGAAGATGGTGAAGCAGCGCCGCGAATCGATCGACATGTTCAAAAATGGCGGCCGCGACGAACTGGCGGCCAAGGAACAGGCCGAACTGGACGTCATCGAAAGCTTCCTGCCCCAGCAACTGACCGAGGACGAAACGAAGGCCGCGATCGAAGGCATCAAGGCCGAAGTCGGCGCGTCCAGCGTGAAGGACATGGGCAAGGTGATGGCCGTGCTGAAGGAACGCCACGGTTCCGTCATCGACATGAGCAAGGCAAGCGGGCTGGTAAAGGCGGCTTTGGGCTGACCTTTCGCTCATAATTCCCCTCCCGCTTGCGGGAGGGGTCAGGGGAGGGCATGTTCAACCCTGATGGACAAAGGCTACGCCCGCCCCACTGCAAAAGCCCGCGCACTGCGCAACAATGCCACGGAAGCCGAACGCGCTCTGTGGCACGCCATCAGCGCCCGTAAAGTTTCCAACCTCCGCTTCAACCGTCAGGTGCCGATCGGCCCTTTCATTTGCGATTTCGTGGCCCGCTCCATCAGTCTGGTGATCGAAGTTGACGGCGGACAGCATAATGACGCGGTCGATGCGGAACGGACGCGCTATATTGAAGCACAGGGCTTTCGTGTGATCCGCTTTTGGAACAATGATGTTCTGGGCAACATCGAGGGCGTGATTGAGGAAATCGAACGGGTGATTGCGAACATGCCCTCCCCCACCCCCTCCCGCAAGCGGGAGGGGAGTCTTTGACCCTCACACCCCAATGGCTGGACGAACTGCGCGCCCGCACGTCGCTGTCGACCCTCATCGGCAAGAGCGTGAAGGTCACAAAGGCCGGCCGCGAATATAAAGCCTGCTGCCCTTTCCATAATGAGAAGACGCCCAGCTTCACGATCAACGATGAAAAGGGATTCTACCATTGCTTCGGCTGCGGCGCGCATGGCGATGCGATCCGCTGGATGACCGATCAGCGCGGCCTGCCCTTCATGGAAGCGGTGAAGGAACTGGCCGCCACCGCCGGCATGGACGCTCCCGCCGCCGACCCCCGCGCCGCCAAACGCGCCGAAGCGGCCAAGGGCCTGCACGACGCCATGGGCGCGGCGCAGAGCTTTTTTGAGGAACAACTGGGCGGCATCGATGGCGGAGATGCCCGCGCTTATATGCAAAAGCGCGGCATCACCGACGCCACCCGCCGCGCCTTCGGCTTTGGCTATTCGCCGGATTCGCGCGGTAAGCTGAAAACGGCCCTGCGCGATTTCGGCGATCCCATGCTGGTAGAGGCCGGCCTGCTGATCAAACCCGACGGGGAACGCGACACCTATGATCGCTTCCGCGGCCGCCTCATGCTGCCGATCCGCGATATTCGCGGCCGGGTGATCGCGTTCGGCGGCCGCATCATCGGCGCTGGCGAACCCAAATATCTGAACTCGCCCGACACGCCGCTCTTCGACAAGGGCCGCACCCTCTACAATATCGACAAGGCGTCCCCCGCCAGCCGGGCGACCGGCCGCGTCATCGTGGTCGAAGGCTATATGGACGTCATCGCGCTGGCGCAGGCGGGCTTTGGCGAAGCCGTCGCCCCGCTCGGCACGGCGCTGACCGAACATCAGATCGAGCGCCTCTGGAAAATGGTGGAGGTGCCCCTTCTCTGCTTCGATGGCGATTCGGCCGGGCAGAAGGCGGCGATCCGCGCTGCCACCCGCGCCCTCCCCCTGCTGCGCCCCGGCCACAGCCTCGCCTTCGCAACGCTCCCCAGCGGCCAGGACCCCGACGACCTGATCCGCGCCAGCGGCCGGCAGGCGATGGAAGCCGTACTGACCGATGCCGAACCGCTGATCGAGCGCCTCTGGAAACACGAAGTCTCGTCCGCACCCCTCGCCACGCCGGAGGAGAAGGCCGCGCTCAAGCAGCGGCTGCGCGCTATTTCGGACGCAATCGCCCACCCGGATGTGCGCGCCCATTACGCCCATGAATTTCGCGAACGCTATGACGCGCTCTTCTTCGCCCGGCGCGAATCCGCGCCCGCCCAGCGACGCTTTGCCGGCGGCGGCAACGCAGGCGGCCGCTGGCAACGCGACAAACGCGGCAACTGGAAGCCGCCCATCGCCCCTGCCGGCGCGGAAGTGCGCGCGATCGGCGCCAGTGGCATGGAGCAGCGCCTGCTCCGCGCGATCCTCGCCGCGCTGCTGCGCCATCCCGACCAGATCGCCCCCCATCGCGAGATGCTGTCGGCCCTGCAAATCGGCGATCCCCTGCTCGCCCAACTGCTTGCCGCGATGATCTCTTTGTCCTTCCGAAAAGAAACAGTTGAAACACAGGCCCTCCTTACCATATTGGGGCAAGGTGAGTTGTATAATATGGCCAAGGGGATGCTCCGGGCCGATGCGTTCACACTCACTTCCGACAGGATGAGCACCGATCCTGATCGCCTTTCGCGCGATCTGGAGGAGGCCGTTCGGGTGATGGCGCAGGGACCGGAGCTGGAAACGGCATTGGTGGAAGCCACAAGACGGTTCGAGAGCGACTTCAGCGAGGAAAATTTCGCTGAGCAGCAGCGCGTTCGCGCTCTGAAAGCCGATCATGATCGTCGACTGGCGGAACTGGCGCAGTCCGAAGACATTGTTTGATTGAAGTTAGCCCATTCCAAAGGGCGACGAGGTTAAGGCGAATAGATGGCGACCAAGGCAAACAGCAAGAATGGCGGTGCAGGCGATGGAGAGGATGGCGGCGACGCCCCCCTGCTCGACCTCAACGAAGCCTCCGTCAAGAAGCTGATTTCCCGTGCCAAGAAGCGCGGCTACATCACCTATGACGAACTGAACGATGCCCTGCCGCAGGACCAGATGTCCTCCGAGCAGATTGAGGACATCATGGCGGCGCTCAACGAAATGGGCGTCAACATCGTCGAAAATGAAGAAGCCAGCGAAGACGGCGACGAACAGCGCGAGCGCGAAGACGCCGACGACGCCGATGATGATTCGGGCGACGATGACGGCTCGCCCAAGCTCGTCACCGAAAAGAAGAAGGAAACGGTCGATCGCACCGACGATCCCGTTCGCATGTATCTGCGCGAAATGGGCGCAGTCGAACTGCTCAGCCGCGAAGGCGAAATCGCCATCGCCAAGCGGATCGAGGCCGGTCGCGACACGATGATCCTGGGTCTGTGCGAAAGCCCGACCACCTTCAACGCGATCATCGAATGGTCGACCGCGCTCAACAACGGCGAAATGCAGCTGCGCGAGATTCTCGATCTCGACGCCATGCTGTCCAAGGATCCTGCTCCTGAAAATATGGAGGAAGGCGCCGAGGATGATGATGGCGAGATCAGCGAAAAGACCGCCGGTCCCAGCTTCAAGGAAGAAGAAGAGCCGGAGGAGGAATCCGCCGACGGCGACGAGGATGAGGACGGCGCACCCCGCGCCCGCCGCAATGAGGAAGAAGAGGAAGAGGACAACACCCTCTCCCTCGCCCAGATGGAAGAAACTCTCAAGCCGATGGCGCTTGAGAAGTTCGCGACCATCACCGAAATCTTCCGGGCTTTCTCCAAGGCGCAGGAATCGCGCATGATCGCCATGGCCAATGGCGAACTGCTCAGCCAGAAGGCCGAGGATGATTATCAGGAACTGCGCGAAAGCCTGACCGCAGAGGTCGAAAGCGTTCAGTTCCACCAGCAGAAGATCGAATATCTGGTCGATCAGCTCTATGCCTATAACCGGCGCCTGACCGCGCTGGGCGGCCAGATGCTGCGTCTGGCCGAACGGCACAAGGTCAGCCGCAAGGATTTCCTGGATCGCTATGTCGGCAATGAATTGGACGACGCCTGGCTGGAAAAGGTGCAGGGCCTCGACAAGAAATGGGCCGCCTTCGCCGCTGCCGAAGCGCGCGCGGTCGAGCGCATCCGCAACGAAGTGAGCGAAATCGCGCAGGCGACCGGCATGTCGCTTTCCGAATTCCGCCGCATCGTGAACATGGTGCAAAAGGGCGAGCGTGAAGCGCGCATCGCCAAGAAGGAAATGGTGGAGGCCAATCTGCGCCTCGTCATCTCCATCGCCAAGAAGTACACGAACCGCGGCCTGCAATTCTTGGATCTCATTCAGGAAGGCAATATCGGCCTGATGAAGGCGGTCGATAAGTTCGAATATCGTCGCGGCTACAAGTTCAGCACCTATGCGACCTGGTGGATCCGGCAGGCGATCACCCGTTCGATCGCGGATCAGGCGCGGACCATCCGCATCCCGGTCCACATGATCGAAACGATCAACAAGCTGGTCCGCACCAGCCGCCAGTTCCTGCATGAGCAGGGCCGTGAACCGACGCCGGAGGAAATGGCAGAACGCCTGTCCATGCCGCTGGAGAAGGTGCGCAAGGTGATGAAGATCGCCAAGGAGCCGATCTCCCTCGAAACGCCGATCGGCGACGAGGAAGACAGCCATCTGGGCGACTTCATCGAGGACAAGAACGCCATCATCCCGGTGGACGCGGCCATTCAGGCGAACCTGAAGGAAACCGTCACGCGGGTTCTGGCGTCGCTTACTCCGCGCGAAGAGCGTGTGCTGCGCATGCGCTTTGGCATCGGCATGAACACCGACCATACGCTTGAGGAAGTGGGTCAGCAGTTCAGCGTGACCCGCGAACGCATCCGTCAGATCGAGGCAAAGGCGCTGCGCAAGCTCAAGCACCCCTCGCGCTCGCGCAAGATGCGGTCCTTCCTCGATCAGTAAATTTTAATGGATCGGTAAAGAGTAATTAACCATCCTTGACGGAAAAGGGCGGCTTTCACGGCCGCCCTTTCTGATTCCGTAAACCACACGTTTACTCCGCCCCCCTATGTCTTGGCCTTCACCCCGCGCGTGCGGGGCAGTACAGGGGTCAGGCATGAGCGAAGCGGCACCGCGATATCAATTTGGCGATATATCCCGCGTCCTTGAAGCGTTGGTCGCCACGGACGGCACCATATCCCATGCCTATGCCAACCGCGCCAGTACCGGCGTCTCGCGCGCAACCTTGCTGTCGCTCGCCGATCTGGCCGATGCGGCCTATTATCTCTGCCTGCTCCATGGCCGCCACCCCGGCGTCGTGGATCATGCCGCCACCCGGTCGGCCGACAATGCCGCGCGCCACTGGCTGATCGAGGCGGCGGACGGCTTCGCGCGCGAACGCGCCTATCTCACCCAGGTCACGGTCGCCGTTGGCCCTGCCCCCAGCACGGCGGGCCAAGCCGATTGCGAAACCGTCGTCAGCCAGCAACGCCATGCGCTCGACATGCTGGCCCAGTCCGACCGGCGCGGCTGCGCCATGGGCGCGGCCATGGCGCTGGTGCTCGACTGGCGCGCCGTGCGCCATGTCCTCGACATGGCGGCGATCCGCGCCGGCATCGAACCGCATGCCTGCGCCCTGCCCGACCGCGCCGCCACGCTGGCTGTCGCCCGTGAAATCGGTGGGGACGACGCCATCGACCGCGCCATCCAGTTCGGCGCGCGCCAGTTGCTCAACCAGCATCGCGGTCTGTGGGATCTGCTTGCCGCCCGCGCCGATGTGCGCACCCGCAACGGCTGATCGCTTCACCCATTACCGATTGCGCCGCGCCGCCGCTTTGCCTAGTCGATGATGCAGGCAGCGGAGAGACGATATGCGCTTTGAAGGCACGCAGGATTATGTCGCCACCGACGATCTGAAGGTGGCGGTCAATGCCGCCGTGCTGCTGCGCCGCCCCTTGCTGGTGAAGGGAGAGCCGGGCACCGGCAAGACCGTCCTTGCGCAGGAAATCGCCCGGGCGCTGGACGCTCCGCTGATCGAATGGAACGTCAAATCCACGACAAAGGCGCATCAGGGCCTGTATGAATATGACGCCGTCGCCCGCCTGCGCGACGGACAATTGGGCGATCCGCGCGTCCATGAGATTTCCAACTATATTCGCAAGGGCAAGCTGTGGGAGGCGTTCACTTCGCCCCGCCTGCCCGTGCTACTGATCGACGAAATCGACAAGGCCGACATCGAATTTCCCAACGATCTGTTGCAGGAACTCGATCGCATGGCTTTCCACGTCTATGAAACCGGCGAGACGGTCGCCGCGGCCGAACGCCCGGTGGTGGTCATCACCTCCAACAATGAAAAGGAACTGCCCGACGCTTTTCTGCGCCGCTGTTTCTTCCACTATATCAAATTCCCCGACCGTGAGACGATGGAGCAGATCGTCGCCGTCCATTTCCCCGGCATCCAGAAAATCCTGGTCAGCCGCGCGATGGACATTTTCTACGACATTCGCGACGTGCCGGGCCTCAAGAAAAAGCCCAGCACCAGCGAATTGCTCGACTGGCTGAAACTGCTCCTGAACGAGGATATGCCCCTCGACGTCCTTCAGAATAGCGACCCCACCAAAGCGATCCCGCCCCTCCATGGCGCGCTGCTCAAGAATGAGCAGGACATCATGATGTTCGAACGCCTCGCCTTCATGGCGCGCCGGCAAGGACGGTAGGAACAACCATTCAACCTCCGTTCGCTTCGAATGACATTTTTTTGCCGAGGAAGCATTTTCCCATGCCCCACACCGCTGGTTGCCTCTGCGGCGCCGTCCGCATCACGATCGACGCGGAGCCTCTCGCCGCCCGCATGTGCTGGTGCCGCCTGTGCCAATATCTGGGCGGCGGATCGGCCACGGTGAATGTCTGTTTCCCGGCCGAGCATGTGACGACCACTGGCGAGGTGCGCTGGCATGACAGTATCGCCGACAGCGGCAACGCCATGAAGCGCGGCTTCTGCCCAACCTGCGGCACGCCCCTGCTCAGCAAGGCCGAATCGCGCCCGCATTTGACCTTCATCCGCGCCGGCGCACTGGATAATCCGTCGCTCCTCGGGCCACAGGCGGTCATCTGGACCAGTGCCGCCCCCGACTGGGCGCATCATGATCCCGATTTGCCCCATTATCCCGCCCAAATGCCGCCCGTCGCCTGAAAAATGGGATTGCGCCGCCGCGTTTAGTCTGTAGCCTCCCTGTCATAGTTCAAGGCCGCGCAAAGACGGTCTGGATCTGGAGAGGGATGCTGAATGCCAAAGCGCGCCCAAATTGTCATTTCCGCCCTTCTGGCGCCTATGAGCCTGTGCATGGCCATGCCCGTACACGCAGCCGATGTAGAATCCGCAACCGAAGCTTGGACGCCCACGCAAAGCGCGATCCGGGCCAATGCCGCCGGGATCAGCCTGCCCCAGACCGTCGCCGGTCTCTCGCTGGCCAAGAGCGGCGAAGCCTCCAGCGGCGGCCGCGCGGTCGACAATTATGCGCAATATCTCTCTGAGGACGGCGCCATTCAGGCGACCCTCTATGTCTATATGCCGACCTATGCCGACGCTTCGCTCGCCGCCTATATGACGGACAAGGCGATCATGGAGCGTTTCGGCAGCCAGACCCGCCGCACCGCCTATGCCAGCGCCCCTGCCGCTGGTCAGGCGGGTCGCGCCATCCGCGCCGTCTATGATCATGCCGCTGACGGCGCGCTCGTGACGGCGGCGGGCTTTGTCCATGCCGGGCGCTGGATCGCCAAGATCCGCATCACCGGCCCCAGCGATCGCCGCGCCGAAGTGCTGGCCGGTCTGGACGGCATGCTGTCCGGCCTCGCCTTCGATGACGCCGCTTCCCTGCACGCCACCGCCCCGGCCGCCTTCAGCGCCTGCCCGGCGGCTGAAACAGGCGACGCCCGCCTCGAAAAAGCGGAACCGGCCACCCCGTCCGCCCCGCTCGATGTCCGCATCCCGCGGGAGGGCAAGGATGCGCTTTGCGTGCGCGGCGCCGTCACCACCGCCGATGGGCGCTACGACATGCTGCAACAGGCCGGCCGCAGCGACGGGCCGATCATCGTGCCGGTCGACGACAGCGGCACCGTCCTCGCCTTCGATCCATCAGCCGGTCAAGGCAATGACAGGGGCGGCTACAAGCTGTCGATCCATATGGTCGGCCAGACCGATCTTTATGGCACCTATGACAAGGTGCCCAGCCCGCGCCAGATCGCCGCGATTATCGACGGTAAGGACGCCCAGACCGCACAGGCACAGAGCGTCGCCACCTATGCCGCCAATGGCGATGTAACGATGGAGGCCGTGCAGGGGCATTAACACAAATTCCGTTCGGGCTGAGCTTGTCGAAGCCCTGCTCTTTTCTGGGCCGCCTGCCTACAGCGGGCGCTCGGGACGGAATCAAACAGCAATATCAGATCAGATAGCCGACCTCATATAACCCCCAGCGCCGTCCCGCGAAGATCAGCGGCACGAATGCGCTGCGCAGCGCGCGGTAACGGCCTTCGCCCAGATCCTGCCGGTAGGTGAAGAGGAAAAAGTCCCCCTCTTCGTCCAGCGCACGCCGGGTCTGACTGTCCATGAAAATCTGCCGGTTGCGGGCATGTTCCATATTCCAGTCGCGCATGCCCGCTTGCTGCGGCTGGCTGCGCGCGCTGATATGAGTGGGCAGATATCCGTTCATGTCGAGCAAACAACAGCCCACGATCGCGCTGTCCTGCGCGGTATGGCGATCCAGCATCGGGCGCAGCATCGCATCGGCAAAGCGGGTGAAGCCATTCAGATATTGCACCGGGTCGGACCCGGCGATCGGGCGATAATCGGTGTCGAACAGGTCGGTCAGGCTCAATTGCCCATCCACCATCGCCTGCTCGATCATGGCCGCAACCTCCTGCGCGCCATCCTCGGCCAGCGCGATATAGGGGCTGTTGCGCGTCTTTTGCGGCCCATGGGCGGCGGTGTTGAGCATCGCATTGGCCATGCCCTCCAGCCCTTCCAGCTGCTCGCGCGCCACATCGACCCGCGCCGCGCTCTCACTCGATGAACGGCTGAACAGCCCCAGCCCCTGGCGCAGCGCCGTCACATCGCCATCGGCCGCGTCGGTACAAGTGACGATGGCCTCAGACCGGTCGCCAAATTGCGTCACCAGCGACGCGATTTCGGCCATGCTCAGGCGCAGCCGGTCGATATGGGTGCCAACGTCGCGCCCCCGCACGATGTTTGCCTCCACCCCGCCAATCAGCGCGCGAGCATCCCGGTCCAGCTGGCCCAGCTTGTCGCCCACCGATGCGGCGGATTCGCCTGCCTGCCCCGCCAGCCGCCTAATCTCGTCCGCTACCACGGCAAAGCCTTGCGTCGCCGCGCCGCCACGCGCTGCCTCGATCGCGGCGTTCACGCCCAGCAACCGCGTCTGTCGCGCGATCGCGCCCAGTTCTTCGGAAATGTCGCCGACCGCCTCGATCACCGTCAGGAACCGGCGCAGATGGTCCTCCAGCCCGGTGACATGCTCGACCAGCCCCGCCACTTCGCCCAGCGACAGGCCGATCACCTCATGCCCGTCCGCGACGATCCGCCCCGCCCGTCGCGCCGTCAGGCTCAGTTCCTGCGCGGCGGCGACGCTCTCACCCTGGCTGGCGGCCAGCGTGTTCATATTCCGTTGCAGGTTCGCCAGCCGCGCCGAATCGCCCTGAATGCGCAAATTCAGTTCGCTCAGGAAACCGGCGGTTTCGCTGCACTGCAATGCGATGTCGCCTGACCTTTCCCCCAGGTCAGCCAACAAGTCCCTGTTTTCCAAGCGCGCCCCACAAATCGATCAGGTCTGGATAGTGACGGATTAACCATGCGCTGCAACACTTAATATTCGGACAACGGCGCGGTCGCACCGCGCTTGCATCGCCGCGCGCGCTGATCGACAAAGGGACCATGCTGCTCAACTTCCTCGACGCGCTGCGCGCCGCCGGCATCAACGCCAGCATCAAGGAGCATCTGCTGCTGCTCGAAGCGCTCGACCGGGACGTCATCGCCCGCACGCCGCAGGATTTCTATTATCTCGCCCGCGCGACCTATGTGAAGGATGAAGGGCTGCTCGACCGCTTCGATCAGGTCTTTGCCAAAATATTCAAGGGCGTGCTCGATCAGGACAGGGTCGAAGCGGACATACCCGAGGAATGGCTGCGCCTCGTCGCCGAAAAATATCTGAGCGCCGAAGAGATGGAGAAGATCAAGTCGATCGGCGACTGGGACGAGATCATGAAGACGTTGAAGGAGCGGCTGGAGGAACAGAAAGGGCGGCATCAGGGCGGCAATAAATGGATCGGCACCGGCGGCACCTCTCCCTTCGGCCATGGCGGCTATAATCCCGAAGGCGTCCGCATCGGCGGGGAAAGCCGCCACAAGCGCGCGATCAAAGTCTGGGAAAAGCGCGAATTCGCCAATCTCGACAACAGCAAGGAACTGGGCACCCGCAACATCAAGGTCGCGTTGCGCCGTCTGCGCCGCTTCGCGCGGGAGGGTGCGGCGGACGAACTGGACCTGGAAGCAACCATTCGCGGCACCGCGCGGCAGGGCTGGCTCGATATCCGCATGCGGCCTGAACGCCATAATGCGGTGAAATTGCTGCTCTTCCTCGACGTCGGCGGATCGATGGACCCGTTCATTACCCTGTGCGAGGAACTCTTCTCCGCTGCGACCGGCGAATTCAAGAATCTGGAATTTTTCTACTTCCACAATTGCCTGTATGAAGGCGTGTGGAAGGATAATCGCCGCCGCTTTTCGGAGCGCACGCCAACCTGGGACATTCTCCACAAATATGGCCATGATTATAAGGTGATCTTCGTCGGCGACGCGGCGATGAGTCCCTATGAGATCAGCCATCCGGGCGGATCGGTCGAACATATGAATGAGGAAGCCGGCGCCGTCTGGCTTCAGCGCGTCGTCCACACCTATCCCGCGGCCATCTGGCTTAACCCGGCCGCACAGGCGCATTGGGGCTATAGCCAGTCGACCAGTATGATCCGCGACCTGATGAACGACCGCATGTACCCGCTCACCATCACAGGCATCGATGCCGCCATGCGGGAACTGACGCGCAAACGATAAGGCAAATATATCGGACGAGAAGGCAGCGCCAAATTCAGCGAAAACGGCACTTGCACCCGTTCGCCCTGAGCGTGTCGAAGGGCCGTACGTCTTGAAGAACAAGACGGGGCTTCGACAGGCTCAGCCCGAACGGTTCTCATTGAAGGCTCAATGCTCTGGTCCCCTCCCGTCTACGGAAGGGTCATGAAGCTTACGTGCGCAGCGCGTCAGTCGAAGGGGGGTGGGCCATTGCGACGTCCAGCCCCCGCCAGACAATCCATCCCCCTTACATCTTGCGACAAAATCGACCCGGCTCTGGCACAATCCTGCGACAGGCGACTTCTACTCCTTGGTCCATCGAAAGAGGAAGAAGGAGAAGTCGCCATGAACCGGATCACCACCCTGATCGCCGCTGCCGCCGCCACGCTGGCCCTCGCCACCCCCATGGCCGCCAGCGCCGCCCCCTGGCAGACCATCAACGCACGTCAGGCGCGCATCGACGCCCGCATCGATCAGGGCGTGCGCTCGGGCGCGCTCAATCGCAACGAAGCCTATCGCCTGCGCGCCGATTTCCGCGCCCTGTCGGCCCGCGAAGCCGATTATCGCCGCTCTGGCGGCCTCAGCTATCGGGAGCGCGCCGACCTCGACCGCCGCTTCGACGCCTTGAGCGCGCGGGTGAAGGTGCAAAAGCATGATCGCCAGCATCGCGGCTGGTAAGGTAAAAGGGCGGCCCGCTATCCTATAGCGGGCCGCCTTGCTATGATGCGCATGCCCCCTTTCCGATAGGATCAGGCCCGCGCAACAAAATGTCTGATCCGGCGGGAAATATGCGAAGTTAAAGCATTTTGAAGTCCTCTGGCACAGAGGACAGCTCGCAAAATGCGGAAACCAAAAGGCGTTAAGCTTGGAACAATGCTCCGCCCGTCATCGCTTCGGGCACGCCGGTCGTGCCCGGAAAGCTGATCGGCAGTTCTTTCAGATGCCGCACCGCCATATAGGCGAAACCCTGCGCCTCCAGCGCATCGCCATCCCATCCCAAAGCGTCGACGCTCAACACTTCGGCCCCTGTCCGCTCCGCCAGCATCGCCATCAGCGTCGCGTTATGCCGCCCGCCGCCCGCGACATGGATTTGCGCCGGCCGCTCCGGCAAATGCTCCACGCCGCGCGCCACCGCCGCCGCGGTGAAGGCCGTCAGCGTCGCCGCGCCATCCTCCAGGCTCAGGCCCTGCGCCGCCGCTATGCTGAATTGTTCGCGATCGATGCTCTTGGGCGGCGGCGCTGCAAACCACGGATCGGCCATCATCGCCGCCAGCCGCGCTTCATCCACCTTGCCGCGCGCCGCACACGCCCCACCCGCATCATAGGCCGCGTCGCCATGGGTCTGCATCCAGTTGTCGATCAGCCCGCTCGCCATGCCGGTGTCGAACGCGATCAGCGTGCCGTCCGACCCGATAAAGGTGATGTTCGCCACCCCGCCCAGGTTCAGCACCCCCGCCGGCTTTACCAGCCCATCGGCCAGCGCCCGGTGATAGACAGGCATCAGCGGCGCGCCCTGCCCGCCAGCGGCCACATCCGCGCTGCGCAGGTCTGCGACGACATCGATGCCGAACGCCCCGGCCAGTCCCGCGCCATCGCCAATCTGCCAGGTCCATCCCCATTCGGGCCGGTGCGCCACGGTATGGCCGTGAAAGCCGATCACGCCCACATCCTGCGCAATATGCCCGCTGCGCCCCAGCAGGTCGGCCACCGCCTGCACATGCCGTTCGGTCAGTTCCGCCTCGACCGACGCGATCAGCGGTTCAAAACCGGGCTTCTCCATCCCCATCGCCCGCTGGCACGCTTCGGCCAACCGCAGGCGGAAACCGTCATCATATGCCATGGCATGGAAAGCGACCGGCGTCACCACGCCCTCGCCATCGGTTTCGATCAAGGCCGCGTCGATCCCGTCGCGCGATGTGCCGGACATCAGACCGATTGCTAGCATGATCGAAAACTCCACCTCTTTTACAGTCGCTGTCCCAATGCTACAGGCGCGCGCCATGAGCAACTATCAGTCCGATCTCCTGCGCCTGCTCGAAGCGCGCGGCTTCATCCACCAACTGACCGATGCGGAGGGTCTCGACACTCTCGCAAAAAGCCAGGTGGTGCCGGGCTATATCGGCTTTGATCCGACCGCGCCCTCGCTCCATGTCGGTCATCTCGTGTCGATCATGATGCTGCGCCAGTTGCAGAAGGCCGGCCACAAGCCGATCGTCCTGATGGGCGGCGGCACCGGCAAGATTGGCGATCCCAGCTTCAAGGACGAAGCGCGCAAGCTGCTGACCCACGACCTCATTCAGGAAAATGTGAGCAGCATCAAGCGCGTGTTCGAACGCTTCCTGACCTTCGGCGACGGCCCGTCGGATGCGATCATGCTCGATAATGCCGAATGGCTCGACCGCCTCGAATATATCCCGTTCCTGCGCGACATCGGCCAGCATTTCTCGGTCAACCGGATGCTCAGTTTCGATTCGGTCAAGCTGCGCCTGGACCGCGAACAATCGCTGTCCTTCCTCGAATTCAATTACATGATCCTTCAGGCTTACGACTTTCTGGAACTGTCACGGCGCAGCGCCTGCCGTCTCCAGATGGGCGGGTCGGACCAGTGGGGCAATATCGTCAACGGCGTCGAACTCGCCCGCCGGGTCGATGGCACGCAGGTTTTCGGCCTCACCACGCCTCTGCTCACCAATGCCGATGGCACGAAGATGGGCAAGACCGTGGGCGGCGCCGTCTGGCTGAACGAGGATCAACTGTCCCATTATGATTATTGGCAGTTCTGGCGGAACACGGCGGATGCCGACGTCGCCAATCGCCTGCGCCTGTTCACCGATCTGCCGATGGACGAAGTGAACCGGCTCGCCGCGCTGGAAGGGGCGGAGATCAACGAAGCCAAGAAGATCCTCGCCAACGAAGCGACTGCGCTCTGCCGTGGCCTGGACGCGGCGCAGGCTTCGGCCGAAACTGCGCGCAAGACCTTTGAGGAAGGCGCGTCGGACGCCAATCTGCCGACCGTCAGCCTGGGCGCGGAGGGGCTGACCGTGGTGCAGGCCACCACCGGCCTCGGCTTCGCCACCTCCAACAAGGAAGTGCGCCGCAAGCTTTCCGAAGGCGCGATCAAGGTCAATGGCGAAACCGTCACCGATCCCGCTATCACCTTGAAAGCGGGCGACAAGCTGAGCTTCGGCGCAAAGAAGCACGGTCTCGTCATCGGTTGATCGCAAAGAGCGGCGTTAGCCATCGGTTAACGCCGTTCTTTCATAAACCAGCCATTTTCCAGCGCCTAGGCTCGGGGGCATGTCGTCCTCGATTTTCGCCAATTTGCGCCACGTTCTGCGATCGCGCGATCCCGCTATCGATCAGCGGCGGGCAAAACGCGATCTGGTTGATATGGTCAGCCACATCATGGCGAACGGACGCAGCCATAGCGTGCGCATCATCAATATTTCGATGCTTGGCCTGATGTGCCGCAGCGACAGCGTCTTCATGTCCGGCGACCGGATCAGCATCTGGCTGCCCATCCTTCAGGATTATCCTGCGGAAGTGCGCTGGACGGAAGACGGGCGCATAGGCATGGAATTTTTCGAACCGATCACGCCCAAAATCTATGATGCGATGCTGACGCTCATTCCGCCGCGTCGGACAGCCTGGTAAGGCCCATACGGGCAAAATCGTCGCCCGCCTCAATCCGCTGGCGGGTGCGCACCAGCGCTTCGGGCATATCCTCCCGCAGGAAATCCATCACCGCCTCACGCACTTCACAGCGCAGGTCGAACGCGATGCCGGCATTGCGCGCCGACAGCAAACCACGCAGTTCCAGCGCTTCGGGCCGATGTTCCGTCACCTGCAATATCGCCACGCGCCCGTCCCAACGGCTGTTGGCCTTCACCGCCTCCACGAATTTCGTGCGGATGCGGCCGATATCGGCGGCGGGATCGACATGAAAGAAGACCGTGCCCAACAGGTCCGACGTCTTCGTCGTCCAGTTCTGGAAGGGCTTTTCCAGGAAATAGGACACCGGCACCACCAGGCGGCGATCGTCCCAGATGCGCACGATGACATAGGTCAGCCTGATTTCCTCGATCCGCCCCCATTCGCCTTCGATGATGACGACGTCGTCCAGCCGGATCGGCTCGGAAAAGGCCATCTGGATGCCCGCGATCAGATTTTTGAGCGCCGGTTGCGCCGCCGCGCCGACCGCCAGCGCCGCAAGCCCCGCCGACGCCATCAGCGACACGCCGATCGTCCGCACGCCCGGAATGGCGATCAGCATCATCGCGATCACGAAAAAGCCGACGATGCACTGACAGATGCGATAGAGGATGCTGATCTTGGTGCGCTGCCGCCGGGCTTTGAGATTATCTTCGACGCTGATGTCGGCGCGGTCCTCCAGCATGGCCTTGCCAGCCCGCATCAGGCGGAACACCAGCCAGCCGACCAGCAGCGCAAATATCATCCGCGCTCCGATCGACCAGATATCCTCGATCCGGTCGCCCATTTCGATCGATTTCAGCCCCGCGCCAAGCGACAGCAGCACCACCAGCCAGCGCGTCGGCTGAAAGATGGCGGGCAGCAGCACCGGCTCGATCTTCGAATGTTTCGCCACCCGCAGCGCGATCCAATAGAGCGCCCAGTGGATCAGGAAGGCGGCAGCCACCGAAATGGCGATCGACATCACCGCCATAGGCGTGATGTGGGTCAGGCTGATATCGGTCATGGAAGGGGCAACGCCACCACGCCCAATTTTGTTTCGCAGGTGCGAAGGCTTTTACGTTTACCCGCCGCGCAACAACCCCACAGCCGCATCCTTCTCGAACAGATACAGGCAGATCCGCGCTGCCTGCCCGCGCGCGCTGTCCAGCCCGCCGTCGCGCTCGATCAGCAGGTTCGCGTCGTCCCGCGCCGCATCCACCAGCGCCGCCACATGTTCGGGGGTTGCGACCTTCAACTCCGCCTCGCCCGACTGGCGCGTGCCCAGCACTTCGCCCGCGCCGCGCAGCTTCAGATCCTCTTCCGCGATCCGAAAGCCGTCATTCGTCTCGCGCATCAGCGCCAGACGCGCGCGCGACGTTTCGCCCAGCGCATTGCCGCGCAGCAGCAGGCAAACCGACGGCTTGTCGCCGCGCCCCACCCGCCCGCGCAACTGATGCAACTGCGCCAAGCCGAACCGCTCGGCCCCTTCGATGATGATCAGACTGGAGTTGGGCACGTCCACGCCGACCTCGATCACCGTGGTCGCAACCAATATCTGCGTGCGGTTGGCGGCGAACGCCTCCATCGCCGCATCCTTCTCCACCCCCTTCATGCGCCCATGGACCAGCCCTACCCGGTCGCCGAACCGCAATTTCAGTGCCTCCGCCCGCGCCTCGGCCGCGGCCTGATCGCTGGTTTCGCTTTCCTCCACCAGCGGGCACACCCAATAGGCTTGGCCCCCGCCCTCGACATGACGGGCCAGCGCATCGACCACTTCGTCCAGCCGACTGGCGGCCATCACCACCGTCTGGATCGGCTGTCGCCCAGGCGGCATCTCATCCAGCCGGGAAACGTCCATCTCGCCATAATAGGTCAGCGTCAGCGTGCGCGGGATCGGCGTCGCGGTCATCACCAGCAGATGCGGCGATCGCTCAGCCTTGCTCGCCAGCATCATCCGCTGCGCCACGCCGAAACGATGCTGCTCATCGATTACGGCCAGACCCAGCGCCTTATACTGCACCGCTTCCTGAAAAATGGCGTGGGTGCCGACAAGGATGTTGATGCTGCCATCCGCCAGCCCCATCAAAGTCGCCTCACGCACCTTGCCCTTCTCGCGCCCGGTCAGGATTGCGATCTCGATCGGCAGACCCGACGCCATTTTGCGCAGCGTCTCATAATGTTGCCGCGCCAATATTTCGGTCGGCGCCAGCATTGCGCCCTGCATCCCGGCCTCAACCGCGTTCAGCAGCGCCATCAGCGCGACCAATGTCTTGCCCGACCCCACATCGCCCTGCAGCAGCCGCAGCATCGGCGTCGCCTGCGCCATGTCGCCTTCGATTTCGCCGATCGCACGCCGTTGTGCGCCGGTGGGCGCAAAGGGCAGCTTCAGCATCGCGCGCAACCGCCCGTCGCCCTGTATCGACACGCCCCGTCGCCGCCGCGATGATTGCCGCACCAGCATCAGCGCCAATTGCCCTGCAAAAATCTCGTCATAGGCCAGCCGCTCGCGCGCCTTGGCGTCCGAAGGATCGGCATGGACCCGGGCCAGCGCTTCCTTCCACGCCGGCCACTGCTTGCGCGCCAGCAAACTTGGCTCGATCCATTCAGGCAATTCCGGCGCGCGGGCCAGTGCCTGCGCCGCAATGTCGCGCATCCGATTGTTGGTCAGCCCTTCAGACAATCCATAGACCGATTCGCGCGCCGGCACCGTCGCCGCCTCCTCGGGCGGCAGCACATAGTCGGGGTGCACCATCTGAAGCGCATCGCCATAGGCTTCCAGCTTGCCCGACACGAATTTGGGTTCGTTCAGCGGCAACAGCTTGCGCGGCCAGGCGCTGTTCTTCCCGAAATAGACGAGGGTTACGACATTGGCGCGCTTGTCGATCGCCTGCACGCGAAAGGGCGCGCGCGGACTGCTGCTGGCGCGATAGTCGACCGGGGTCAGCATCGTGCCGATCACCCGCCCGGCGTCGGCCATGTCCAGCTCATCGGTCAGATGCCGGTCCACCCAACTGACGGGAATATGAAAGGCCACGTCGACCGCGCGCGCCAGCCCCAGCCGCTCCAGCGGACGGGCAAGTGCGGGGCCGATCCCCTTGAACAGGGATATTTCGGCAAAGAGCGGATTGAGAATATCGGGTCGCATGGCTATCTGACGCGCTCTAGAGCATTTTCGAGACGGCCGGAACGGCCGGCGGCCTGGAAAATGCGACAAATGAAAATGCCAGCCGGGACGGTCGTTCAAACACCCGATCGGCGGGTTGCGCCATGCCCGTTAAAGGAACAAATTGTGAACGACAATCCCCAGATGCGCCGCATACAATTCCGGGCCTGGCATCGCGGCACGCGCGAAGCGGACTATACCGTCGGCGGCTTCTTCGACCAGTATCACGCGACATGGACCGCCCAAGAGATCGACTGGTTCGAACGCTTCATGGAAGAACAGGATGCCGATATCATCGGCTGGGCGCTCGGCACCATCCCCGTGCCGGAAGAATGGAAAGGCCCGATGATGGACAAGTTCCTGAAACTCGATTTCGTGAAGATCGAGAATTAACCAAGTCCCCCCTCCCGCAGGCGGGAGGGGTTGATGGGAGGCACGTGACTCCCATCAAGGGGTGGGCCTGCGCCACCTCTGTTGATTTGCCCACCCCTAGCCCCTCCCGCTTGCGGGAGGGGGACAGAGACGACAATGACCGATCTCCAGAAAATCCTGAAGGCGAAGGCGCCGCTGACCCTCTCCGGCGTACCCGCCGGTTTCCAGCCCTGGCTGCTGGCCGACATCGCCCGCGCCGCAGGTGCAGCGGGTGGCCGCGCCGTCTTCATCGCGTCGGACGAGCAGTTGATGCGCGCCGTCGCGGATACGGCGCATTATTTCGCGCCGGAGATTGAGATCATTGAAATCCCGGCATGGGATTGCCTGCCCTATGACCGGGCCAGCCCCTCGCTGCGCGCCGCCTCCGCCCGCCTCGCCGGCCTCTACGCGCTTCAGGCCAAGCCCAAAGGCCCGCAACTGGTCGTCACCACGCTGGCGGCGATGACCCAGCGCACCCTTACCCCCTTCCGCGTGCGCCAGCTGGTCGCCAAACTCGCGCCCAAGGAACGGATCGCCATTCAGAAGCTGGCGGACATGCTCCAGGCCAACGGCTATGTCCGCACCGACACAGTGCATGACCGGGGCGAATTCGCCATTCGCGGCGGCATTGTCGATCTCTTCCCCGGCGGCGAGGAACAGCCGCTGCGCCTCGACTTCTTCGGCGACGAGATCGAAACCGTCCGCCGCTTCGACCCGGCCGACCAGCGCACGACCGGCAGCGTCGATGGCTTCACCCTGCTCCCCGCGTCCGAAGCCCTTCTGGACGAGGACACGATCAAGCGCTTCCGCAGCCGTTATCGCGAAACCTTCGGCGCGACCGCGACCGGCGACCCACTCTATCAGGCGGTCAGCGACGGCCGCCGCCTTGCCGGCATGGAACATTGGCTGCCCCTGTTCGAGGAACGGCTCGTTCCCCTGACGGAGCATCTGGGCGAAGACGCCGTCCTGATCCGCGATCCTGGCGTCGCAGGCGCAGCGGAATCCCGGTTCGAGGCGATCCGTGATTATCACGCCAACCGCATACAGGCGAAATCGTCCGACCCCGGCTCCTATCGCCCCCTGAAACCCGACGCCCTCTATCTCGATGCCGCCGAATGGGACGCCGCCGTCGCTACCCTGCCGATGCACGGCACCACGCCTTTCCATGAACCGGAAAGCGCGACCGTCCTCGACTTCAGCGTGGACGGCCCGCGCGATTTCGCGCCCGAACGCGCGCAGAACACGAACATTTACGAAGCCGTCGGCAAACACATCGCCGCGCTCCGCCGCGAAAAGAAAAAGATCGTCATCGCCAGCTACTCCGGCGGCGCGCGCGAGCGCCTCTCCGGCCTGCTCGCCGACCATGGCGTGTCCCGTCTCGCCGCCGCCGATAATTGGCAGGAAGCGCTGGGCATCGCGGCCGGCGGCAGCGTCACCCTCATGGTCCTCGGCCTTGACCATGGCTTCACCGCGCCCGACGTCGCCGTCCTCACCGAACAGGACATGCTGGGCGACCGCCTCGTCCGCCGCGCCAAGCGCAAGAAGAGCGCCGACGCCTTCCTTCAGGAACTCGCCACCCTCTCGCCCGGCGACCTCGTCGTCCATATGGATCATGGCATCGGCCGCTATGAAGGGCTGATGCAGATCCCGGTGGCCAAAGCCCCGCATGACTGCGTCGCCCTCTCTTATGCCAGCGGCGACAAGCTCTATGTTCCGGTCGAAAATCTCGAAGTCCTCTCCCGCTATGGCAGCGACAGCGACGGCGTAAGCCTCGACAGACTGGGCGGCGAAGCCTGGCAGCGGCGTAAGGCAAAGATGAAGGAGCGCATCCGCGAAATCGCGGGTGAACTGCTCAAGACCGCCGCCGAACGCGCCCTGCGCCCCGCCACCGTCGCGGAACCCGATGCCGCCGGCTATCCCGCCTTCGTCGACCGCTTCCCCTATCAGGAAACAGACGATCAGGACCGCGCCATCAGCGACGTGGTCGAGGATCTGGGTGCCGGCCGCCCGATGGACCGCCTCGTCTGCGGCGATGTCGGCTTCGGCAAGACAGAGGTCGCCCTGCGCGCCGCCTTCGTCGCGGCGATGGCTGGCATGCAGGTGGTGGTCATTTGCCCCACCACGCTCCTTGCCCGCCAGCATCACATGAATTTCGAGGATCGCTTCCGCGGCTTCCCCGTCAATATCGGCCGCCTGTCCCGCCTCGTCCCCGACAAGGAGGCGAAGGCGACCAAGGCGGGCCTGGCCGACGGCACGATCGACATCGTCGTCGGCACCCACGCCCTGCTGGCCAAGGGGCTGGAGTTCAAACGCCTCGGCCTCGTCATCGTGGATGAGGAACAGCGTTTCGGCGTCACCCACAAGGAACGGCTGAAGTCCTTGAAGACCGACGTCCATGTCCTGACGCTCACCGCCACGCCCATCCCGCGCACCTTGCAAATGGCCATGTCGGGCCTGCGGGAACTGTCGGTCATCCAGACCCCGCCCGTCGATCGTCTGGCGGTCCGTACCTACATCATGCCGTGGGACGGCGTAGTGATCCGCGAAGCCCTGCTGCGCGAGCATTATCGCGGCGGACAGAGCTTCTTCGTGGTCCCGCGCATCTCCGACCTTACCGAGGTCGAGGAGTTCCTCCGCACCGAAGTCCCCGAAATCAAACCCATCGTCGCCCATGGCCAGATGTCTGCCACCGACGTCGAAGAACGCATGTCCGCCTTCTACGACAAGCGCTATGATGTGCTGCTCTCCACCACCATCGTGGAATCCGGCCTCGACATCCCCAGCGCCAACACGCTGATCATCCACCGCGCCGACCGGTTCGGCCTTGCCCAGCTCTACCAGCTGCGCGGCCGCGTGGGTCGCTCCAAGACCCGCGCCTATGCCTATTTCACCACCCCCGCCAACCGCATCATCACGGAGACAGCGGAAAAGCGGCTCAAAGTCTTGTCGGACCTCGACACGCTGGGCGCAGGCTTCCAGCTCGCCAGCCACGATCTCGACATTCGCGGCGCGGGCAATCTCGTCGGCGACGAACAGTCGGGCCATATCAAGGAAGTCGGCTTCGAACTCTACCAGTCGATGCTGGAAGACGCGATCATGGACGCCAAGGCCGGCGGCGTCGGTATCGAGCGGCGCAGCGACAGCTTCTCGCCCCAGATCACCGTCGACGCGCCCATCCTCATCCCCGACGATTATGTGCCCGACCTTGATCTGCGCATGGGCCTTTACCGCCGCATCAACGAACTGGAGGATCGCAACGGTCTGGAGGCGTTCGCCGCCGAATTGATCGACCGTTTCGGCAAGCTGCCGTTGCCGACACAAAATCTGCTCAAGATCATCGAGATCAAGCAGAATTGCCTGGTCGCCAACATTTCCAAAATCGACGTCGGGCCAAAGGGCGCGCTGGTCAGCTTCTTCGAGGATCGCTTCCCCAAGCCCGCCGGCCTCATCGCCTATGTTCAGAAATTGAACGGCGTCGCCCGCCTGCGCCCCGACAGCAAGATCGTCGTCGAACGCGCCTGGCCCGATCCGCAAGCCCGCCTCAACGGCGCTTTGCAATTGTCGAAGGGGCTGATGAAAGCCGCTGGGTGAGTTCGCCTGTCCTACTCGCCCCCGCTCTGCCTATTTTGGCGGATGACCAACGCCACGTCTCTCTACGTCGCCTCGCCGTCGCCTTTCCGTCGCGCGAATGCCGCGCCAGTGGCGCACACTTGTCGCGTCAGTGGCGCACTCATGTCGCTTTACTGGCGCGTCGCTGTCGACTTAGGGGCCTATTCGGCGCAAATCACCCCGCGATGGTGTGAACTTCGCCTGTCGCGCCAAAGTCGCCGGAATCTGACCTTCATGTCGCCATTCATCATCATCTGGAAACGCATCAGCAACAGTGGAAATCTAAATCCGGCGAGGACGACCGGGCACCAAAGTCCGGCGTCGCAAGCAGGAGAATAGATATGAGTTTGATCATCGCTCTCGCGGCTGCCGTCGCGACCCACAGCGTCACCGTTGAGCATCATGGCCAACAGCTCGGCGCGACCTACACCGCCCGCACGGAAATGCGCACGAAGACCATCGGCGCCAAGACCCCCAACCGCATGGACGCCCAGCGCTGCCAGTGGACCGCGACCGTCGTGGTCGATCGCAAGCTGGATCATGGTCCGGCGCTGGCCCGCACCATCGCCACCGACAAGACATTTTCGGGCAGCGAAGCCGGCGCCTGCACGCCCGGTCGCAATTCGGGCGCACGCAACCTTGCCCAGCATCAGGAAAAGATCGAGGCGCATCTGGTCGCGATCGCACAGGCTGATCGCGCACCCCTTCTGGCTGAACTGGACTCGGTACGTAATCTTGCATCCAACTGATCGACTGCGCCGGGCGGCATGGCTGGGAGCATTGCTGCTCGCCGGCCATGCCCATGCCGGCACCGCCCAAAGCCCGTCCGCTATCACCGCCACGGTTGAAACCGCCAGTGACGAACGACGTCGCGGCCTCAGCTGGAGCGACGGCGACCCGGTGCTGCGCGGCACGCTCTCCGTGCCCGTCGCCGATGGCCTCAGCCTGGATGGCACCGCCACCACCCTCTGGGGCAGCGACCGTCATGGCGGCGCAGACGCCGTGCTCGATGTGGGCGCCACCTATGCCAGGCAACTGGGCGGGTTCCGCCTCAGCGCCGAAGGCCGCTATCATCTCTTCCCCGGCGCCGATCACGCTTTTGGCCATTGGGGTTATGGCGAAGTCGGCGCAATCGCCGGCTTCCTGCTCGGCCCCGCCAGCGTCGATCTGGCAGCCCGCTACGCGCCGCGCCAGTCATCCATCGGCGGCGACAATCTTTACGTCTCGGCCAGTTCCGCCATTGCCATCCCCGGCACGCCCTTGACCTTGTCCGGTCATGTCGGCCGGTCGTCAGGCGATGTGCGCGATCCCCTGCGCGCCACGCGGCTGCGTCCCGATGGCAATTACTGGGATCATGGCGTCGCGCTCGACTGGTACAGGGGTCGCTGGTCCGCCGGCCTGCGTTATGCCGACACCGACATCGACGCCCCCAACAGCGCTCATGCCGGGGCCAGCCTGATCGCACGGATCGGTTTCACCCTTTGACGCCCTGTCCTATCCCCTCCCGCTTTGGTACGATCGCAGCGGGAGGATTTGCATCATGCCGGTAGAAATCACGATTCTCGCCTGGGGCATGATCCTGCTCCTCGTCCACATCTTCGCCGCCGCCCATGTGAAGACCAAACAATATGGCGCGAAATGGAATATGGGCGCGCGCGACGAACATCTGCCGCCCATGAACCCGCTGGCCGGCCGCCTCGCCCGTGCGGAGGCCAATTACAAGGAAACCCTGCCCATCGCCATCGTCGCCCTGATTGGCGTGGTGCTGGCAGACAAGACCAGCGAATGGACGGCGATGGGCGGCTGGATCTGGCTTGGCGCGCGGATCGTCTATCTGCCGCTCTATGCGGTTGGCGTTCCGGTCATCCGCACGATCATCTTCATGGCCGGGCTGGCCGGCATCCTCATCACCCTTTGGCCGTTGCTAAGCATTTGACCTCCGTTCGCTTCGAACAAAGTCGAGAAACGAACGGAGGTTTGGACCAGGCTTATGCGTCCTCCAGCGCTTCCGCCTTCTGTTCCGCGCGGAAGGCATGGAGCAAAGGTTCGGTATAGCCGCTGGGCTGTTCGACGCCTTCGAACACCAGCGCCCGCGCCGCCTGATAGGCCAGGCTCTCCGCCTCCCGACCGCTCATCGGCTGATACAGCGGATCGCCGGCATTTTGCGCATCGACCTTGGCGGCCATGCGGCTCAGCGCGGCATCGACCTGATCGCCCGTGCAGACGCCATGCAACAGCCAGTTGGCCATATGCTGCGATGAAATGCGCAGCGTCGCCCGGTCCTCCATCAGGCCGATATCGTGGATATCGGGAACCTTGGAGCAGCCGACGCCCTGATCGACCCAACGAACGACATAGCCAAGGATGCCCTGCGCATTATTGTCCAGTTCCTGCGCGATCTCCTCATCCGAGAAGTTGCGGCCAACCGCGACGGGGATGGTCAGCAACTTCTCCAGCGGCGCGATGCCTTCGGCCTTGCGCTCGTCCTGCCGGGCGAAGACGTCGATACGATGATAATGGGTCGCGTGCAGCGTGGCGGCCGTGGGCGAAGGAACCCAGGCGGTGTTGGCGCCGCTCCTGGAATGACCGACCTTCTGCTCCAGCATGTCGGCCATGCGATCAGGCGCGGCCCACATGCCCTTGCCGATCTGCGCCCGCCCCGACAGGCCACAGGCCAGGCCGATCTGGACGTTGCGATCCTCATAGGCCGCGATCCAGTCGCTGGTCTTCATCTCCCCCTTGGGGATCATCGGCCCGGCCTGCATCGATGTGTGCATCTCGTCCCCGGTGCGATCGAGGAAGCCGGTGTTGATGAAGACGATGCGGTCGCGAACCGCCTCGATACAGGCGGCCAGGTTTGCCGAGGTCCGCCGCTCCTCATCCATGACGCCGACCTTGATCGTGTGGCGCGCCAGGCCCAGCAAATCCTCGATCGCATCGAACAGGCGGTTGGTGAATGCAGCTTCCTCCGGCCCATGCATCTTGGGCTTGACGATGTAGACGCTGCCGGTCCGACTATTGCCGCCCTGCTTTTGCAGGTCGTGGATCGCGATCAAACTGGTGACGATGCCGTCCAATATACCCTCCGGCGCCTCCTCCCCATTGGGCAGGCGGATGGCCGGATTGGTCATCAAATGGCCGACATTGCGGACGAACAGCAGGCTGCGCCCCGGCAGGGTGAAGGCGCTGCCATCCGGCGCGGTGTAAGCCCGATCGGGATTGAGCGCGCGGGTCATCATCGCGCCATTCTTCTCGAACGTATCGGTCAGGTCGCCCTGCATCAGGCCCAGCCAATTGGCATAGGCGGCAACCTTGTCCTCCGCATCGACGGCGGCGACGGAGTCTTCAAGATCGCAAATCGCGGTCAACGCCGATTCCAGGATGACGTCGGCGATGCCAGCCAGATCGGTCGCGCCGATCGGATGCGCCTTGTCAAAAACAACCTCGATATGAAGACCGTTGTGGCGGAACAGCTTTCCCTTCTCGCTCGTGCCGATGTACCGCGCCGGATCGGCCAAAACGATCTCGTCGCTCGCCAGATCGGCCCAGCTGCCACTGGCCAGCGGGATGGCGTCGTCCAGAAACGCCTTGGCCCATGCAATGACCTGTGCGCCGCGCGCAGCGTCATAGCCTTTCCCCGCCGCTGCCCCGGAAATGGCGTCGGTGCCATAGAGCGCGTCATACAGGCTGCCCCAGCGCGCATTGGCGGCGTTCAGCAGGAAGCGGGCGTTGAGGATGGGAACAACCAGCTGCGGCCCAGCCATCCGAGCAACTTCATCATCGACTTTCTCGCTACCGATGGTGAAGGGCGCAGGTTCGGGCACCAGATAACCGATGTCATGCAAGAAGCTTTGGTAGGCGGCGGCGTCATGCGGCTGGCCCCGGCGCTGTTCATGCCAGCTGTCAATCTGCGCCTGCAACGTATCGCGCTTGCGCAACAGGGCGGCGTTTTCCGGGGCAAAGCGCGCAAAAATGGCGGCCGCGCCGTTCCAGAAGGTGTCGGGCGCAATACCGGTGCCGGGCAGCGCGCGGGTTTCGATGAAATTGGCCAGTTGCTCGGCGACCTGAAGGCCGGCCTTGTCGATCATGCGGTCGGTCATGCTATCCACTCCATTGGTTGCGTCCTTCATAGACTGTTCGCATTATGCGGTGTAGACGCTATTATTCGAAGACAGTCATTCCTGTGGTGAACGAATATGATGGACCCTGACCATGAACTGTTCGTGGCAGTAGTAGACGAAGGCGGACTGGCGGCGGCCGGGCGGCGGCTGCATATCTCGCCCGCGATGATGTCCAAACGGCTTGCCCGACTGGAGGAAAGGCTAGGCGCAAAGCTGGTCCATCGCACCACGCGGCGGCTGGCACTGACCTCGACGGGCGAACAATTGCACGCTGACCTGCGGGGCATATTGGCGGCGCTGGACGAAGCGGAACGGCGCGTATCGGGCGCATCGGCAGTTGCCAGCGGGGCGCTGCGCGTCACCGCGCCGACATCCTTCGGCCGCATGCATCTGGCGCCCTATCTTCAGCGTTTTTTGGATGCGCACCCCAAGGTGGAACTCAGCATCGACCTGTCGGACGATTTCGCCGACCTGATCGAAAGCCGGGCGGACCTGGCCATCCGCATCACCGCCGATCCGGGCGCGGGGTTGACGGCGCAAAGGCTGGCCACCAATCGGCGCATCCTGTGCGCGTCGCCCGCCTATCTGGTGCAGCATGGCACTCCCAGGACGATTGCGGACCTCGGCCATCATCGCCTGCTCGCCGCCGACGGCCAGATGCCCTGGCGACTGATCGGGCCAAAGGGACCAACGAAGGTGGAAGGCCATAGCCATGTCCGCACTAACAGCAGCGAACTGGTGCGCGAGCTGACGCTGGCGGGCGGCGGCGTGGCGCTGCGGTCATTGTGGGACATCAGCACAGCTTTGCTGCGCGGCGAAGTGCAGCAAATTTTACCCGCCTATGAAGGGTCCAGCGACGTCGGCCTGTTCGCGGTGCAACTGCCACAGGCCAATCCGCCGCGCGCGATCAGTGCCTTTGTCGATTTTCTTGTTACACTTTATGTCCCGACGCCCCCTTGGGAACGGACCGTCTTGCCCTAGCGGAACGCAGTCACTAAGGCCCATCGCATGGACGATAACACACGCCGCGCCGCCCTCGACTATCACCGCTATCCCCAGCCCGGTAAGCTCCGCATCGAGCCGACCAAGCGCATGGTGAACCAGCGCGACCTTGCCCTGGCCTATTCGCCGGGCGTCGCCGCGCCCTGCGTCGAGATCGCCGCCGATCCCGACAAGGCGATGGATTATACCGCGCGCGGCAATCTGGTCGCCGTCATCTCCAACGGCACCGCCGTTCTGGGCCTGGGCGCGATCGGCGCGCTGGCGTCCAAGCCGGTGATGGAAGGCAAGGCCGTCCTCTTCAAGAAATTCGCCGACATCGATGTGTTCGACATTGAAGTCGACACCACCGACCCGGACAAGTTTGTCGAAGCCGTCGCCCTGCTGGAGCCGACCTTTGGCGGCATCAATCTGGAAGACATCAAGGCGCCCGAATGCTTTGAGATCGAAGCGCGGCTGAAGGCCCGGATGAACATTCCGGTCTTCCATGACGATCAGCATGGCACCGCCATCGTCGTCGCCGCCGCAGTGCGCAATGCGCTGGTGCTGCAGGGCAAGACTCTGGCCGACGCAAAGCTGGTGACGTCGGGCGCGGGCGCCGCCGCGCTGGCCTGCGTCGACCTGCTCGTGTCGATGGGCCTGCCGATTGAAAATGTGACGATGACCGACAAGGACGGCGTCATCCATTCGGGTCGCGAAGGCATGCTGCCCAACATGGCGCGCTATGCCCGCAACACCAACGCGCGCACCCTGCCCGATGTGCTGCCGGGCGCAAACCTGTTCCTCGGCCTGTCTGCCCCAGGCGTGCTGAAGCCGGAATGGCTGCCGCTGATGGCGCCCAATCCGCTGATCTTCGCGCTCGCCAACCCGGAACCGGAAATCCGCCCGGAGGCCGCGCGCGAAGTCCGCCCGGATGCGATCATCGCCACCGGCCGCTCGGACTATCCGAACCAGGTCAACAATGTCCTGTGCTTCCCCTACATCTTCCGCGGCGCGCTCGACGTGGGCGCTACGCAGATCAACGAAGCGATGAAGGTCGCCGCTGCCGACGCTATAGCCGCGCTGGCCCGCATGCCTGCGCATGACAGCGTGGCGCAGGCTTATGGCGGTCGCAAGCTGGTGTTCGGTGCGGACTATATCATCCCCACGCCGTTCGACCCGCGCCTGATCGGCGAGATCGCCGTCGCCGTCGCCAAAGCCGCAATGGACAGCGGCGTCGCCAAGAAGACCCTGAACCTGGACGATTACAAGCGCAGCCTGACCCATCAGAGCACCCGCTCGGGCCAGTTGATGCTGCCGGTGTTCGAAGCCGCGCGCGGCAGCGCCTGTCGCATCGTCTATGGCGAGGGTGAGGATGATCGCGTGCTGCGCGCCATTCGCGATGCGCTGGACGAAGGGATCGTGCAGCCGACCATTATTGCGCGTCGCCGCATCCTGGAACAGAAGCTGCCCGAACTCGGCCTCAATCTCGACCTCGACAAGGATGTCGTGGTGATCGATCCGGAAACCGACCATCTGGTGATGGGCGAACTGGTCGAAGCCTATCGCGCCATCGCGTCGCGCCGGGGCGTGCCCGCCGATGAAATATTGCGCCATGTCTATCGCCGCCCCACCATCACCGCCGCCATGCTGCTGCGCACCGGCCGCGTCGACGCCGCTCTGGTCGGCGGCCGCTCCGAATATTGGGGGCAGGTGGAACATGTGCTGCGCATCATCGATCGCGTGCCGGGCCATAGTCGCGTCTATGCGCTGGCCGGCCTGATCCTGGACGCTGGCGCACTGTTCATCACCGACACCCATATGGTGCCCGACCCCACGCCCGAACAGATTGCGGAAATGACGCTGGCGGCTTCGGCCGAATTGCAGCATTTCGGCCTGGCCCCGCGCGTGGCGTTGCTGTCTCACTCCAATTTCGGCGCGTCGCACACCGACAGCGCGCGCAAAATGCGCGCCGCGCTCAAGCTGGTCCGCGCAGCAGCTCCGGAACTGGCCGTCGATGGCGAAATGCACGCCGACGCCGCGCTCAGTCAGTCGCTGCGCGAACGCCTGATCCCCGATTCACGGTTCGAAGGGCCGGCCAACCTCTTGGTCATGCCCAACCTGGATGCGGCCAACATCACGCTAACCGCCCTGTCCGCGTCTTCCAGTTCGCCGACAGTCGGGCCAATGCTGATGGGCCTATCCAAGCCGATCCATGTGCTGACGCCTGGCGTGACATCGCGCGGCATCCTGAACCTGACTGCGATCGCAGCGGCGGAAGTGGCGCGGGAAGGCTGAGCTTAACCTTTCCGCCCTATGCTGCGCCGCGAAGGAAGGCATGAGGGCAAAGATGGCGGGTTTCCCGAAAGACGTTGGGCCAAAGCTGGCGATCGGCGGCGTGGTGGCCGTGACCGCATTGGTCGTGGGCGTCTCGATCGACCGGCAAGCATTCGAGGGTAAGGCTGCGCCGGAAGCGCCGGTGGCCGCGCAGAAAGCAGATGGTTCGCCTGCTGCGCCCCAACCCGCAGCAAAGCCCGCCGAACTCCGCAGCGATCAAGGCATGGCGGTAGATCCCAACGCGCTGCGCGTGAAGCGGGTGCTGAAGATCGACGGACCATTCCGCCACGGCGATTATGCCTGGGACGAAAATGGCGCGCCCAAGACCGGGCGCATCATCATCACCGTCGATCTGCGCGCGCAGACGCTGTCGGTCTTTCGCGACGGTTATGAAATTGGCGCGGCGGTCATCCTTTATGGCGCGACCGACAAACCAAGCCCCAAAGGCGCCTTCCCAATCAGTCAGAAGGTCGCGGACTATTATTCGCGCACCTATAATAATGCGCCCATGCCCTACGCCCAGCGCCTGACCAGCGACGGCGTGTTCATCCATGGCAGCGATGTGCAATGGGGCCGCGGCACCCATGGTTGCATCGGCGTGCCCACGGCTTTCGCGCAGAAATTGTTCGGTGTGACCAAGCTGGGCGACCTGGTCGTCATCACCGATGGCAAGATGCTGGACGTCAGTCAGGCCAAGGTGAGCGGCTGACCCATCGCTATTGCGGCGCTTCCTCGATCGCCGGCTTGCGCCCGGCCGTCAGCGCGCTGCCGCCCGATGCCGCCATGATGCACAGAATGGCGACCCACTGCAGCGGCGTGAGCCACTCACCCAGCAGCAGGAAGCCAATTACCGCTCCCACCGCCGGCGCGGAACTGACCATCAGGCCGAACACAGGCGCCGGCAATCGCCGCATCGCCTCCATATCCAGCGAATAGGGCAAGGCGCTGGACAAGATGGCAATGGCGATGCCCAACAGCAGCACATGGGGGCTGAACAGCGCGGCATTTTGCTCGGCGAGCCCGACGGGCAATATCAGGATTGCCGCAATCAGCATGCCCCATGCGACCGCATCGCCGCCCAAAGCGCCCGAAACGCGCTTGCCTGTCAATATATAGGTCGCCCAGCACGCCGCCGCCGCCAGCGCAAAGCCGACCCCCGCCGGATCGAGCGCAGCATCGGCACGCAGCGGCAACAGCAGCAGCAATCCCGCGACGGCCGCCGTCAGCCACAGAAAATCCTTCGGCCGGCGCGATCCGAACAGGACGACGGCCAGCGGCCCGATCACTTCGATCGCAATGGCAATGCCGATCGGGATGCGCGCGAACGCCTGATAGATCAGGATGTTCATCAGCCCCAGCACCGCGCCATAGGCCAGCAGTGGCCACCGCAGCCCTACTGGAATCGCGCGCCGCCAAGGCCGACGGAACAATAGCAACAGGATAGCGCCCAGGCCGACTCGCAAGCTGGTGATGCCATAGGCGCCAACCAGCGGGAAAAGAGTCTTGGCGATGGCCGCACCCAGCGTCACCGATGTCAGCGACGCCAATACCGCGCCAGCCCCGACGATCACGGCGCGCCCATCCTGCCTGTTTTTCTCTGTCATGGCGGGCGCTATAGCCGATTATGCGGCAGGTGCGACCCATTCCTGTCGGGCGGCGCTTGCACAATTTGTCGTCGCGACTGCAAAAAACTCATACGAATGCAGGGTTGACCAACGCTGGCAGCAAGCCCATTTGCGGGACTTCCATATATTTTGCATTGCAGCATGGAGCTTGCCATGGGCGCCCAGCCTCATAAAGCGCATCCCGCGCTCGTCCTGTTCGCGCTCTCGGTCGGCGCATTTGCGATCGGCACCACCGAATTTGCGTCGATGAGCCTGCTGCCCTTCTTCGCGCGTGATCTACATATCGACGCGCCGACCGCCGGTCATGCGATCAGCGCCTATGCGCTGGGGGTGGTGGCGGGCGCGCCCGTGATCGCCGCCTTTGCCGCCCGCCTGCCGCGTCGCACGCTGCTGATCGGGCTGATGGCGATGTTCGCGATCGGCAACGCCCTGTCGGCACTATCGCCCAGCTATCACTGGATGCTGCTGTTCCGCTTCCTGTCGGGCGTGCCGCACGGCGCCTATTTCGGCGTCGCCGCGCTGGTCGCCGCCAGTCTGGTGCCGATCGAAAAGCGGACCTTGGCGATCGCCAAGGTGATGTCGGGTCTGACCATCGCCACCGTGCTGGGTGTGCCCGTCGCCAACTGGATGGGCCAAATCCTAGGCTGGCGGTCGGGCTTCTTCGTTGTTTCAGCGCTGGCGGTGCTGACCATGACGCTTGTCGCATTCTATGCCCCGCGCGACGCCGGCGATCCCAAGGCTAGTCCGATGCGGGAACTTGGGGCGCTCGGCAAGTCGCAGGTCTGGTTGACGCTGCTGACCGGCGCAATCGGCTTTGGCGGTCTGTTTGCGGTTTATACCTATGTCGCGTCGACCATGATCGAAGTGACCCATGTGTCGGAAGCCTATGTACCGCTGGTCCTGATCGCCTTCGGGTTGGGCATGACTCTCGGCAATCTGGCTATCGCCTGGCTGGCCGATCGCGCGCTCAACCGCACGGTCATCGGCGTGCTGCTGTGGAGCGCGGCGGCACTTGCCCTCTTCCCGTTCATGGCGGGCAATATCTGGAGCCTCAGCCTCATCGTCTTCCTGATCGGCGTTGGCGGCGGCATGGGCACGCCATTGCAGGCGCGGCTGATGGACGTTGCGGGCGATGCGCAGACGCTGGCGGCCGCGCTGCATCACAGCGCGTTCAACATCGCCAATGCGATTGGCCCTTGGCTGGGCGGCCTGTCGATCGCGGCGGGCTATGGTCTGGTGTCGACCGGCTGGATCGGCTGCGCGCTATCGCTGGGTGGCCTCGCCATCTTCGTGATCGCCATCACGCTGGACCGCCGGTTAGACCTGATCCCGGCAGCCGCCGAATAAGCGGCTTTCTTCCCGCCTCTTCGCCCGATAAGGCGGGGTGCATGATCGATCAGACAAGAGAAAAGGCGCTGACCGTTTGGCGCAGATCGACACGGGTGGTTGAATCAGAGATCACATCTGAGGACTTTGCAGGTCGCCGCAAGTTTGTTATTGGCAAGCGCAATAAAATAACAGGAGGATGACCGGGGCGCTCCCGCTTTACGGACTTCGCCCATGCCGCCTGTCATCCCGTCACAGCCTCACTCTGCCCGTCCCCACAGCCTTGCCGAAGATGGCTATGCCATCGCCATCGGCTGCGCCTTCATCGCCATGGGGATCATGCTGCTGAAACAGGCCAGTTTGGTGACGGGCGGCATGGCGGGCATTGCGCTGCTGCTCTCCTATTTCATCCCCTGGTCGCCCGCCGCGCTGTTCATTCTGATCAATATCCCTTTCTTCCTGTTTGCCGGCAAGGCGATGGGACCGGCTTTCGGTTTCAAGACTTTGTTCGCCAATGTCGCAATCATGGCGCTGGGCCTGACGATGCCCTGGGCGATGCAGATCGCAAAGATCAGTCCGCTTTTCGCCGCCCTGTTCGGTGGATCGATCATCGGCTTCGGCATCCTGGCCATCGCCCGCCATGGCGCGGGCGTAGGCGGGGTGGGCGTAGTGGCGCTGATCCTGCAAAAATCGCGCGGCTGGAACGCCGGCCGCACCCAGATGA
This sequence comes from Pseudomonadota bacterium, assembly GCA_021849075.1. Classification (GTDB taxonomy): domain Bacteria; phylum Pseudomonadota; class Alphaproteobacteria; order Sphingomonadales; family Sphingomonadaceae; genus Sphingobium. The sequence continues at coordinate 84,121 of JAJZTH010000009.1, forward strand.
TCTGCGACATCATGATCCTGCTGCTGTCATTGCCAGTGCTCAGCCTAGACCGCTTCGGCCTGTCGATCCTGTCCGCCGCCGCGATGAATGCCGTATTGGTCGTAAACCATCGACCGGGGCGCTATATCGGCTATTAAGCGTCGCACAGTGGCGCGTTGCCACGATCGCGCGCGCGCAGAGCCGTTGCCGCATCGCTGGCGATGCGCGGAAAGCTGACCCCTTCCAACGATCCGCGCCCCTCGCACAGATCGGCGCAGGCCATATCGACCACGCCGGGCAGGGAAATCTGGTCGCCATCATATTGGGCTACGATGATGCAGCGATCCCCGCCTTTGAAACTGAGGATCAGCTTGTCGCCTGCCCGACGCGCGGCGCCATGGCCGCGGCAATTTGGTTCCTCGCCGAACACCGCCTCCAGGCCGAAGCGATATTGCCCGTTCTTGCCCGGAATGACGCACAGCGCGTCGCGCCCGGCCTCATGGCTATGCTGATACAGGCCGACCGGCGAAATCTTGCTGGCGTCGGCGATGGCGCCGCTTTCGATCGCCGCGCGCTCCAGCCCGGATGCCGATGCGGCACCTCCATCAGGCGCGGCTATCTCGCCCGCCGGCATGCGCTGGCAGGCGGCGAGCAGGATCAGGAATGCAGAGCTAATCCGCCGCATCGACGCTGCTAAGACCCTCCGACCCGACCCGGCGGAAGAAGCAGGAACGCGCGCCGGTGTGGCAAGTGGGACCGGCAGGCACCGCCTTCACCCAGACCGCATCCTGATCGCAATCGATGCGCAGGTCGCGCACCTGCAACATGTGGCCGGACGTCTCGCCTTTCTTCCATAACGACTGGCGGCTACGCGACCAGAAATGAGCGAGACCGGTTTCGATCGTCAGGTCCAACGCCTGCGCATTCATATGCGCGACCATCAGCACATCGCCGCTGACATGGTCGGTGACGACCGCCGTGATCAGGCCATCCCGGTCAAATTTCGGATTGAGGGTCAGCCCCTTGTCGCGCATATCGTCCATCGCCGCGATATAGAGCCGTGCGCGCCCGCTGCGAAGCCCTTTTCAAGCGACGATGCAGAACGGCAGAGCGACCAACCGCCTGTCGCTTTTTGGCAAGACCGTTGCAGAATGGCGACAAATTCGCGTCAGCATTTCTTGCCCCCGACGACAAGCGCGCATAGCGTCCCGCGCGACAATCAGAAGCGGAATGCCGCCGGGAGCGGATGCAGGGCCAGGGAATAAAGGGTCTTATCATGTCATCACTACCGATTTTCACGATGATTTCGCGTGGCGCTCTCGCCATCTCGCTCGCCGCCGCGCTGGCGCCCGTCTCCGCCCAAGCGCAGACCGATCCCGCAGCGACAGCCGGTGAAGGGCTTGGCGAAATCGTCGTCACCGCATCGCGCCGCGCCGAAAATGCGAAGGATGTGCCCGTCGCCGTCACCGCAATAGGCGGGGAAAAGCTGGACGCGCTCAACAGCAGCGGCCTCGACATTCGCTTCCTCGCCGCGCGCACGCCCAGCCTTCAGGTCGAAAGCTCCTTCGGCCGCACCTTCCCCCGCTTCTATATCCGCGGCCTTGGCAATACCGATTTCGATCCCAACGCGGCCCAGCCCGTTTCTGTCGTGCTGGACGATGTCGCGCTCGAAAATCCGATGCTCAAGAGCTTCCCCGTGTTCGACCTTGCCAGCGTCGAAGTGCTGCGCGGGCCGCAGGGCACGCTGTTCGGCCGCAACACGCCCGCAGGCGTGGTCAAGCTGACCTCCGCCGCGCCAACCGACCATTATACCGGCTATGTCAGCGCCTCCTGGGCGACCTATAACACCGTGAACGCCGAAGGCGCGATCAGCGGCCCGATTGCCGATGGTCTCAGCTTCCGCCTGTCGGGCATGCTCCAGCGGCGCGACGATTGGGTGAAGAACGACAATCAGGGCGGCAATGCCGCCAGCGAACTGGAGGGGTATCGCGACCTCGCCGGCCGCCTCCAGATCGCCTATGAATCGGGTGATTTCAAGGCAGTGCTGAGCGGCCATTATCGCGATCTGGACGCCAGCCCCCGCGTGTTCCGCGCCAATATCTTCCGTCAGGGCAGCAATCATTTCGTCGACGGGTTCGACAAGAACCGCGTCAATCTGGATGGCTATACCAGCCAGTCGATGAAGCAGGGCGGCGGCAATCTGCGCATGCAGGTGCATCTGGACGGCCTGGGCACTTTCTTCTCGACCACTGGCTATGAAAAGGCGAGCGTCGAAAGCACCGGCGATGTCGATGGCGGCGGCTGCTATCCTTATACCGGCTGCACCGCTGGTACGCTGGGCGTGGGCAGCTTCGATTCCAACACCGGCGGCGTGACGAAACCGGAAGAATTCAGCCAGGAATTCCGTTTCGCGACCGACGACATGAACGGCATCCGCCTTCAGGCCGGCACCTATTTCTTCCATCAGCGGCTGAACTACAACGAATATGCCTATGATCTTGCGGGCAACCGGGTCAGCGCGATCTTGCACGACAACACCAACGAGAATATCGGCCTGTTCGCATCGGGCGAAGCCAAGGTGACGCCAGCCCTGACGCTGCGCGCAGGCGTGCGTTACTCGCATGACAACAAGCGCGATACGATCACGCTGGACCCGGCGCTGGCCGCCAGCAGCATTTCTTCGCAGTTGATCGCAGTCGACCTGCCGCTCAGCAACACCGCCAAGGGCGACAATCTGTCCTGGGACGTCAGCGCCACCTATGCGCTCAGCGCCGACGTCAACCTCTATGGCCGCATAGCCACCGGTTATCAGGGTCCGGCGATCCAGGACCGCGTGACCTTCTTCAGCACGCCTTCGGTGGCGAAGAAGCAGACGACCATTTCTTATGAAGGCGGCATCAAGGGCGCCATCGCCAACATGGTCCGCTTCGACCTGTCGGCCTATTATTGGAACACCGACGACTTGCAGCTGACCGCCGTAGGTGGTGTGGGCAACTCTGCCCGCCTCATCAACGTCGACAAGGCTGTCGGCTATGGTCTGGAAGGCAATCTGGAAGCCCAGCCGATCCCCAACCTGACGCTGACCGTCGGCGGCAGCTACAACTTCACCGAAATCCGCGACAATAACGCCTTCGTGGCGGTCTGCGGTTCGGGGATGTGCACGCCAACCGGCAACACCTTCGTCGATGGCGGCACCACCTACAGCTATCTGGACGGCAACGACCTGCCCCAGGCGCCGCGCTACATCGGCAATGCGACGCTGCGCTATGGCATCCCCGTCGGTTCGGGCGAAGTGTTCGCCTATACCGACTGGGCCTATCGCAGCAGCATCAACTATTTCCTCTATTCGGCGGCCGAATTCCGCGGCCGTTCGTCGCTGGAGGGTGGCCTGAAGCTCGGCTACAAGTCGGATCATGGTTATGAGATCGCGGCCTTCGCCCGCAACATCACCAACCAGATCCGCGCCGTCAGCGCGATCGACTTCAACAATCTGACCGGCATGATCAATGAACCGCGCATCATTGGCGGCATGATCAAGGCCAGCTTCTGATCCCGTCGAAAGCCAGCTGAAACAGGAAAGGGCGCCCCGGCAAAGGGCGCCCTTTTTTCTTGCCTGTGATAGCGCAGCGCACCAACCGGACGCGCGCGGACATGCCGATCCGGCCGGGGGCCGCATAGCGGCTAATATAATGATTTCAGGGAAAAATGGGGCGATCGACGGGATCCGAACCCGCGACCTCTGGTACCACAAACCAGCGCTCTAACCAACTGAGCTACGATCGCCACAAGGGCGCTTGGCCCTGCGAGAAGGGCCACATATGCGGCCCATCCGCCCCCGTCAAGCGAACAATTGCGACTTTATGACGCGGCCCCATTTTCAGGCGCATAACGCACCGCCTGATCCCAGGGCAGGATGACAAGATCGGGCCAGTGAAGCGCCCAGCGTCCGGCCTTCACCTCATAATAGGCCCGGTCGATCTGCGTCGCATTGGCCCGCACCACGGGCTGCATCAGATCATCCAGGCCAAAGGGCGCGGAAAGGGCAACGGGCGTGATCGCTACCGCTGACGCGGTTGTCGGGAAAGTGGTCGTCGCCTGGATCGCCGATCGATAGGGCGCGATAGGCATGCCGAAATGATCGGGATACCAGATATGCACCCGCGCCTCATTTTTGACGTCCAGCCGTATCGGCAGATCGGGATAAAGCGCCTGCACTCTTTCCGCGACGGCCTGTTCCCCCGCTTCGGACAGATCATTGGCATCGAAATAGATGATATCGGCGTCCGCTATGCCATGGATTGGCGGAAAGCCGAAATATTCGTTCCAGCGCGCCTGCGCCAGCAAACTGCCCGACAACCATGCGTCGGGCAGCGCAACACGGTCCCAGCGCGACAGGATCGTGGCGACAACGGGATGGCCGGCGGCCAGACGGCGCACCGCTTGCTCCGTGGCCACCGCCTCGCTCACTGCCCGGCCGCCTGCAATTGCGCACGCAAATTGGCCAGCGCCGTCTCCGACACTCGCGCCCGCTGCCGCGCCGGCTTGCCATGGCGCAGCCGCTCTTTGTCCTTTTCCGGCGGATCGACGATGCGCACCCGCACCGCGACATGGCCCTGCGCCCGCACGCCCAGTTCCTCGGCCGCGCCACGCGACAGGTCTATGATGCGCCCGCGCCCGGAAAAGGGACCTCGGTCGTTGATGCGAACCAGGATCGTCCGCCCGCTGTCCAGCGCCGTCACCTCTACATAGCTGGGCAGGGGTAGGCTAGTATGGGCGGCCGTCACCCACTTGGCGCGAAACCGCTCGCCATTGGCCGTGCGACTGCCCGATTCCGAACCATACCAGCTGGCATAGCCCAGCATGTCATAACTGGGGTCGGCCGCCGGCACATACGTAACGCCGCGCACGGCATAAGGCCGGCCGATCCTGACCGGCGTATCGCTCACCGGCCAATAATTGCCGCCGCCACAGGCGGACAGGGCCAGCAGTCCCGTGACTATCGATCCCAATCGTATCGCGCTGTGCATAACGCTCCCAAATCGCCGTTGCCGGCTTTCAATGCGTCCAATGAGCCAAAAAGAAAGGGACGAAGGGCCAGATGCGCCTTCGTCCCTTTCCACCTCTGGCATTCATGCGCGTTTTGGAGCTGTGCTCCCGATCCGCGCTACTCTCCTGAAAAACTTTCCGACCGCGACGCCGGCTGAAGGTCAAAACGGCGGGCGCCCGATTGTCACGGGCGCCCGGTCCGTCAGTTGACCGAATCCTTCAGGCCCTTGCCGGCCTTGAACTTCGGCTGAGCCGAAGCCTTGATGGTCATGGTCTCGCCGGTGCGCGGGTTGCGGCCAGTCGAAGCCTTGCGCTGCGAAACAGAAAAAGTGCCGAAACCGACGAGGCGGACTTCGTCGCCCTTCTTCAGCGCGCCGGTGATGGCGTCAAACACGCCCTCGACAGCCTTCGTCGCGTCATTCTTGGTGAGGCCGCTGCTTTCAGCGACCGCGCTGATCAGATCCTGCTTATTCATGCCTTGGGAACCCCCTTGTGCTGTTTGTTCGTTAGGAATCGCGGCGTAGGGCCGGCAATAAGGCCCGGTTTGCCGCGCCTGTCAAAGGGAAAGCGACAAAGTCCCCGGCCTCCCCCCAATTTTGCGCCCTGTGGCCCAAATCGGTTGAAAGCCGGGCATTTACGGCAATTGACTGTCCTTAATGGCGCAGCGCAGGATCACCGTCACGCGCCGCCGTTGTGGACGGCTGCGCAGCCAGATCATCTTCCTCCGTCCAGGCGATCGCCTCGGGCTTCGACACCAGCGCGCGGGCCAGCACTTCGTCGACATGGCTCACCGGAATAATCTCCAGCCCCTCGCGAATGTTGGATGGAATTTCCGCTAGGTCTTTCTCATTTTCCTGCGGGATCAGCACCGTCTTGATGCCACCGCGCAGCGCCGCCAGCAGCTTCTCCTTCAAGCCGCCAATCGGCAGCACGCGGCCGCGCAAAGTCACCTCGCCAGTCATCGCCACATCCTTGTGGACGGGAATGCCGGTCAGCGTCGACACGATCGTCGTGACCATGCCGATGCCTGCCGACGGGCCGTCCTTGGGCACCGCGCCTTCGGGCAGGTGGATATGGATGTCCTTGCGGTTGAACAGGCTGGGCTTGATGCCATAGCCGGGCGAGCGCGCCTTCACATAGGAGAAGGCGGCCTGCACCGATTCGTTCATCACTTCGCCCAGCTTGCCGGTCGTCTTGATCAACCCCTTGCCGGGCACGGTCACAGCCTCGATCGTCAGCAATTCGCCGCCCACCTCGGTCCAGGCCAGACCCGTCACCGCACCGATCTGATTTTCTTCCTCACCCACGCCATGGCGGAATTTGCGCACCCCGGCATAGTCGGCCAGATTGTCGGGCGTGATGACGATCTTGTCATATTCGCCTTCCAAAATCTTGCGCAGCGCTTTGCGGGCCAGACGCGCCATCTCGCGCTCCAGCGTGCGAACGCCGGCTTCACGGGTGTAATAGCGGATGAGGTCGCGGATCGCCGGCTCGGTCACTTCGACCTCGCCGTCCTTTAGGCCATGGGCGTCGATCTGCTTGGGCAGCAAATGCCGCTCGGCAATCTCGACCTTCTCATCCTCGGTATAGCCTTCCAGCCGGATGATCTCCATACGGTCAAGCAAAGGCTGCGGTAAATTCAGGGAGTTGGCCGTCGTCACGAACATGATGTCTGAAAGATCGACGTCGATCTCCAGATAATGATCCTGGAACTTGCTATTCTGTTCCGGGTCCAGCACTTCCAGCAGCGCCGACGCCGGATCGCCCCGGAAATCCTGGCCCAGCTTGTCGATCTCGTCGAGCAGGAAGAGCGGGTTCATCGTTCCCGCCTTTTTCAGGTTCGACACGACCTTGCCCGGCAGCGAGCCGATATAGGTGCGACGATGACCGCGAATTTCGGCTTCATCCCGCACGCCGCCCAGCGACTGGCGCACGAACTCGCGCCCGGTCGCCTTGGCGATCGAACGGCCAAGCGATGTCTTGCCCACGCCCGGCGGGCCGACGAGGCACAGGATCGGCCCCTTCAGCTTGTTGGTGCGCGCCTGCACCGCCAGATATTCGATGATCCGGTCCTTGACCTTCTCCAGCGCGAAATGATCCTCGTCCAGGATCGCCTGCGCCTTCTTGAGGTCGGTCTTGACCTTGCCCTTCTTGCCCCAGGGCAGGCCCAGCAGCACGTCCAGATAGTTGCGCACCACCGTCGCTTCGGCTGACATGGGCTGCATGCCCTTCAGCTTCTTCAACTCGGCGGTCGCCTTGGCGCGCGCTTCCTTGCTCAGCTTGGTCTTGGCGATCTTCTCGGTCAGTTCGGCAAGCTCGTCGCCCTCCTCACCCTCGCCATTGCCCAGTTCGCGCTGGATCGCCTTCAACTGCTCGTTCAGATAATATTCGCGCTGGGTCTTTTCCATCTGGCGCTTCACGCGGCCACGGATCTTCTTTTCGACCTGCAGCACGCCCAGTTCGCCTTCCATGAAGGCGAAGACCATTTCGAGGCGCTTGACCGGATCGGCCTCCACCAGCAGCGATTGCTTGTCGGACACCTTGACGTTGATGTTCGCCGACACCGCGTCGGCCAGGCGCCCGGCGTCTTCAATCTCGCGCAGTTGCACCGGCGTTTCGGCCGGCAGCTTCTTGTTGAGCTTGGCGTAATTTTCAAACTGCTCGGCAACCGACCGCATCAGCGCAGCGGCTTCCGGCCCTTCGGCGGGAATATCCTCGACCGGCACGACATGGGCGATCAGGTGCGTGTCGCCAGCTTCCATGCTGTCCAGCTGGGCGCGATGCTTGCCCTCTACCAGCACGCGCACCGTGCCGTCGGGCAGTTTGAGCAACTGAAGCACCACCGCAACGACGCCGGTGTCGTACAGGGAATCGCGGCCCGGATCATCTTCCGCCGGGTCCAGCTGCGACACCAGGAAGATTTCCTTATTGCCTTCCATCGCCGCTTCAAGCGCAGCAACGCTTTTGTCGCGGCCAACGAACAGCGGAACAATCATCTGCGGAAAGACGACGATATCGCGCAGGGGAAGAAGAGGGAAACGTTCGGTCAAAAGAAATTCTCCACCGGCCGCACAGGGCGGTCCATTCGCCCTAATATGGCGCAGCCCTCCCCACTATCAATGACCGATTGCGGAGGAAATCCCAAATATGGCCGGATCGAGGCTGCTGACATGCCGCAAAACAAGCATATCGGCCATGAGCGCAGCATGAACATCGCCTGGCCATTCTTTCCCGACCTGTTCCAAGTCGGGATCAATCGCTTTCGAAAAAGGCGACGGCGGCCGGCACCAGCCGCCCCGCCGCCCGAACCCGATCTCAAAACGGCAGCTTGAAGCCCGGGGGCAGCGGCAGGCCGGCAGTCATCTTGCCCATTTCGGCGTTGCTGACCTCATCCGCCTTCTTGCGCGCATCGTTGAATGCAGCGGTGATCAGATCTTCCAGCATTTGCTTTTCCGAAGGGGCCAGCAGGCTGCCGTCGATTGACACGCCCAGGATGCGCCCCTTGGCAGATGCCTTCACCTTGACCAGCCCACCGCCGGCCGCACCCTCGACCTCCAGCTTGTCCAAATTATCCTGCGCCCGCTGCAATTCTTCCTGAACACGGCTCGCCATGCCCAGGATTTCATTCAAATCCTTCATCTCTCATGCACTCCATTGTTCGAGCCGGTCGTCCAGCTCGGCGTCGGGGAAGGCCGCCATCGCCGCCTTGACCACCGGGGTTTCCAAAATCTGGGCGCGGGCATCCGCCGCCTTGCTCTGCTCTTGCTCCAGCAGGGTCGGTTCGCCGCCATCAGCCTGCGCCACCTGCCAGACCGTTCCGGTAATTTCGCGCAGCGCCGGCAGGAGGCGCGCGGTGAAATCGGCTGGCAATTGCGGCGTCGGGCGATAGTCGAACTGCGGCGGCGCAAAGCGCACGACGCCTACGCAATCATGCAGTTCCTGCGCCAATTGCCCCTTGCCCTTCTGCCAGAAGCTTTCGATCAGATCGGCAAAGCTGGCGGGCAACCGCGCGACAGGGGCGGAGGATGCCCCCGATGCGCCATTGCCAGCAGCCGGCGCGGCCATCGGCGCACCGCCCTCGCGCAATATCCGCGCCAGTTCGCCTGGATCGGGCATGGTCGCCGCATGCATGACGCGCAGCAGGGCCATTTCGCAGCTTTCGATCGGCAGGACGGCGTTCGCCACCTCCTCATGCCCTTTGACCAGCAATTGCCACAGTCTATGCAACGGCGCGAAGCCCAGTTGCGACGCCCATTCGGCCAGCGCCTCGCGCTCCTCGGCCGACTGGCCAGGGCTGGCGATATCGCGCCCGGCCTTCACCAGCGTCACTGCATGGGTCAGTTCCATCAGGCCGCGCATCAGCGACAGCGGCTCGACGCCCAGCGCATATTGATCGCGCACCGCGCCCAGCAACGCGCCGGTATCGCCCTCCAGCAACAGACCGAGCAAACGGCGGGTAGAGCCGCGATCAGACAAGCCCAGCATATCGCGCACCTGCGCCGCCGTGACGATCGGCGCAGCGTCGTCGCTACCCGGCCCCATCTCCGCATGGGCGATCGCCTGATCGAGGATGGACAGGCCATCGCGCGCCGATCCTTCGGCCGCCTGTGCGATCAGCGCCAGCGCATCGGGTTCGGCCGCCACGCTCTCCGCCTCGACCACATGAGCGAAGTGCGTTGCGAGCAGTCCGGCGGGGATGCGGCGCAGGTCGAACCGCTGACAGCGCGACAAAACCGTGACCGGCACCTTGTTCACCTCGGTCGTGGCGAACAGGAATTTCACATGCGCCGGCGGCTCCTCCAGCGTCTTCAACAGCGCGTTGAAGGCGTTTTTGGAGAGCATATGGACTTCGTCGATGATGTAGATTTTGTAGCGCGCCGACACGGCGGCATAGCGCACCGCCTCGATAATCTCGCGCACATCGTCCACGCCGGTATGGCTGGCGGCGTCCATTTCGACCACATCGATATGGCGGCCTTCGGCAATCGCCAGACAGGGTTCGCACACACCGCACGGATCGATCGTAGGGCCGCCCTGCCCGTCCGGTCCGATGCAGTTCAGCGCCTTGGCGATCAGCCGCGCGGTGGAGGTTTTCCCCACCCCGCGCACGCCGGTCATCAAAAAGGCATGGGCCAGCCGCCCTCGCTTGATCGCATTGCCCAGCGTCTGGACCATCGCGTCCTGACCGATCAGCTCGCGAAAATTGCGCGGTCGGTATTTGCGCGCAAGAACGCGGTAAGGCTGGGGTGAATCGGACATGGCCCTGTCCTAGCCGCTCATGCGGCCATTGTCGAAGCCGGAAGGTTCCGGGCTGAAGGATGGCTGGAAAGTAGGAGCCGGAACGACCCGTGACGAAATCACTGTGGCTGCTTCCGTCAGGACCTGACCCGGTTCGCGACGATCACGTCCGCCCGACTCCCGGCGCGGCATATGGCGAAGTCGTGACAGCTTGGCAAGGGGGATCGGATTTCATGCTGCGATCAAGGCGTTAGTCAGGCAGAAAGCGGGCGGCATGGTCTCGCCGCCCCTCTCCCGCACGCACGCGCGACGGCCTGTCCTGCCTTCGGCCGACGCCTTACTCCAGCCCACTTTTCTGCGCCTTCGCGACGAAGGCGAGCGCAGCCTGCGCGGTTTCGGCGATGGCGGCTTCGGCCTTCTTTGCGTCCACCGTCGGCCGGTCGATATAGATAGCCAATATATATTCGTCGCCCGCCGGCGATTTCACCAGCGCAACGTCATTATAGGCGTTGCCGCAGGTGCCGGTCTTGCTGCCGGAGGTCCAGCCTTCGGGCAGGCCCGCCTTGATGCGATGGTCGCCTGTGCTGCTGGCGTTGAACCAGGCGCGCAGCGTGTCGGCGCTCTGCCCTTTCATGTCGCGGAAGAACAGCCGCCCCATTAGCCCGGCCATGGCGGCAGGCGTCGTGGTGTCGCGTTCATCCCCTTCCGCATTTTCGTTGAGCTTTGGTTCGTTGCGATCTAGCCGGGTCACGCTGTCGCCATGCGCCCGCATGAAGGATGTCAGCCCTTCCGGCCCGCCCAGCATCGGCAGCAGCAGATTGGCGGCGCTGTTGTCGCTCACCTCCACCGCCGCGCGCGCCAGTTCGCCCATGCTCATCCGGCCGCGCTTCTTGTTCTTCTTCACCACCGGGGCGTAATCGAGGATATCGTCGCCGCTGAAGGGGATTTCGCCCTCCAGCCCGAACTTGCCCGCCTCCGCGCCGATCAGCACCGCAGCGGCCAGCGGCGCCTTGAAGGTCGAACACATGGCAAAACGCTCGTCCCGGTTGAAGCCCAGGATCAGGGCGCCGTTGCGGTCCACCAGCGCGACGCCCAGCCGCCCGCCCGTTTCCTTTTCGATCTCGGCCGGATTGCGCACCTGCGCCAGCACCGATTGCGGCACCAGATAGCGCGGCGCGGCCGGCATCAGCGAATCGAGCCGCCCGGTCGGCACCGGCTCTTTGACCGGCGCTTTCTTCTTGTCGGCCGCAATTGACGGCGCAGCCAGCAGCGCCAGCGTTGCGAAGACAGACAGGGCCTTGGTGGTCAACTTCGTCATCGGATCAATCACATGCCCTGCATATTATAGGCTTCGCTCGGGATACGGACGGTCAGTTGCTCCAGCTTGCCGTCCAGCACGATCTGGCAGGCGAGCCGGCTGGTCCGGGTGGCGGCGGCGGCGAGATCGAGCATGTCTTCCTCATCTTCGCTCGCGCGCGGCAGGCAGCCGAAATCGCCGGCGTCCACGATGACATGGCAGGTGGAGCAGGCCATCTGTCCTTCGCATGTCCCCTCCAGCGGCTGACCGGCGGCCTGCGCAATGTCCAGCAGCACTGATCCAGCCGGCGCGTCGACCTCCTGCCGCCGCTCGCCATCAGCGCTGATGAAGGTGACTTTGGTCATGACTGCGTGCGCTCCCTTGTCACGGCGCCGCTTGTGCGGCTGCCGCTTCCTGCAATGCTTCGGCTGCCCTCTCCATATCCTGCCGGTCCGTATAGCGGCCAAAGCCGATCCGCACCGATCCGCGCGCCTGCCCATCCGTCAAACCCAGCGCACGCAGTACATGGCTAGGCCGCCCGGACCCGCTTGCGCAAGCACTTCCCAACGAAAAAGCAACAGTGCGGCAATGGGACAACAGCCGCGCGCCGTCTATCCCCTCGCGCCGCAGGTTGAGATTGCCCGGATAACGGACAGTGCCGCTGCCATTGAGCGTCCAGTCAGCAAACAGGGTGCGGGCCATCGCGGCAAGGCTTTCGACATGCGCGCGATCGGTCTCCGCCCGTTCGCGCATCAATCGGGCGGCGACGCCGAACCCGGCGCAGAGAGCCGGCGACAGCGTTCCAGACCTTAGTCCGCCTTCCTGCCCGCCGCCATGGATCAACGGCGCGGGCTTCACCCCGTCGCGCAGCCACAGCGCGCCGATTCCCTTGGGGCCGTGGATTTTGTGCGCGCTGATCGCCACCATGTCGCATTGCTGCGGGATCGGCACGCGGCCATAGCCCTGCACCGCATCGCACAGGAACAGCGCGCCGGCCTCATGCGCCAGCGCCGCCAGCGCCTCGACCGGTTGGATCACGCCGATTTCGTTATTCACCAGCATTGCGACAACGATAGAGACACCAGGAACGATCGCCTTCCGCGCCGCCTCCAGATCGACCAGACCGTCCGCCTCGACCGGCAATATGGTGACGGCACGCCCTGTCCTGCCCATCGCCTCCACCGTATCCAGTACGGCCGCATGTTCGGTCGCGATGGTGACGATGCCACCTGCTGGCGCACCCTGAATGGCGATGTTCAGCGCCTCGGTCGCGCCGGAGGTGAACAGCGTCCTGCCTCCAGAAGGCAACAGCTTGCTTACTTCGTCCCGCGCCAGTTCCACCTGCGCGGCAGCGGCGCGGCCCAGACGGTGCGCGCTATGCGGATTGGCGAACTGATCGCGCAACAATGGGACCATCGCTTCAAAGGCTTCGGGCGCCAGCGGCGTCGTCGCCTGATAGTCGAGATAGATCATGGCCGCGCCTTTTCTGCCATGGCGGTCCACACCGACAGAAACCTGTCTACATCGTTGTCGCAGGTCTGAGGACCAAAGCTAACCCGCACCACCTGCGCCGCCGCATCATCATCCCACCCCATCGCGCCCAGCACATGGCTGGTCTTGAGCGAGCCTGACGAACAGGCGCTGCCCGCCGACACCGATATGCCTTTAAGGTCGAACTGGATCAGCTGCGCACGGGCGGATAGACCCGGCATGCGATAGCTGGCGATGACGGGCAGGCGCGGCGCATCGCGCGCAACGATGATGCCGCCGGCCGCCTCTATCCCTGCATCCAGACGCGCGCGCATCTCCGCTGCCCGGCCCAACCAGTCCTCCCGCGCCTCCAGCGCGGCGGCCATGGAGAGGATGGCGGGCAGATTTTCGGTGCCGGCGCGATAGCCCTGTTCCTGTCCGCCGCTCGGTTCGATCAGCGCCAGATCGCGAAGCAACAGTGCGCCGATGCCGGGCGGACCACCGAATTTATGCGCGCTGATCGCGATCATGTCCGCATCGGGCAGCACCAGCTTCCCCGCGCTCTGGGCGCAGTCGGCAAACAGGATCGCGCCGTTGCGGTCCATCCGGTCGAGCGGCTGGATCACGCCGGTTTCATTGTTCACATGCTGGATGGCGAGTATGACGTCATCCCAGCGCAGGCTGGAATCTCGCGAACCTTGAACAATGCCATCCCCATCCACCGCCAGCCGGTCAGCGCCCTTCGTCACCCGCAGCACCGCGTCATGCTCCACCGGCGATGTGACGATCCGCCCCGCCTTGGCCCGGGTGAGGCCGATGGCGATCGCCTCGCTCGCGCCGGAGGTGAAAATGACATGCCCGTCCCAGCCCAGCGCCGCCGCGATGCGCCTGCGCGCATCCTCCAGCGTGGCGCGGGCGGCGCGGCCATCGGCATGGGGGCTGGAGGGGTTGGCCCAGCCGGCCATCGCCCCCACCATTGCCGCCTGTGCGGCGGACGACATCGGGGTGGTTGCGGCATGATCCAGATAAAGACGGTCGGCGGCCAAGCGGGTGTTACTCATTGATTGCGGAAATGGCGGCGACTTCTATATAGGCGGTCTGCCGCGCAGCGCCAGCGTGAAGCCCCTGTGCCTAGCGTCGGCGCGCGCATCGATCCTATCCCCGCCGCATTCCCGCGGCCCAGAACGATAACAGGTGCCATGCCCGACGTCATTTTCACCGGACCCGAAGGCCGCCTCGAAGGCCGCTTCAGCCCCCCGCCCCGCCCGCGTGCGCCGGTCGCCATGATCCTGCACCCGCATCCGCAGGGCGGCGGCACGATGAACGACCGCATCACCCAGGCGATGTACAAGACCTTCGTGAAGCGCGGCTTTGCCGTTCTGCGCTTCAATTTCCGGGGCGTCGGCCGCAGCCAGGGCACGTTCGACAATGGCATTGGCGAACTCTCTGATGCCGCAGCGGCGCTTGACTGGGTGCAGAGCTTCCACCCCGAGGCCCAGACCACCTGGATCGCCGGCTTCTCCTTCGGCGCATGGATCGGCATGCAGTTGCTGATGCGCCGCCCGGAAATCCGCGGCTTCATCTCGGTTGCGCCGCCCGCGAACATGTATGATTTCTCGTTCCTGGCCCCCTGCCCCTCTTCGGGCATCATCGTGCAGGGCACGTCGGACGAAGTGGTGACGGCCAGCGCCGTGCAGAAGCTTGTCGACAAGCTGCGCACGCAGAAGGGCATCACCATCCATCATGACGAGATCAAGGGTGCAAACCACTTCTTCGAGCATGAACTCGACCAACTGATGAAGTCGGTCGACAATTATCTCGACATGCGCCTGTCGCCGGATTCGCCGATCCGCTGATCGCTGGTTGCAATGGAAGAAGGGGCTGCCTGAAAAGGCGGCCCTTTTTTGTCCGTCAGTCAGATACCGGCAGCGACAATATGAAGCGCGCGCCCTCGCCCGGCGCGCCGCCGATGACGATGTCGCCGCCCATGGCGCGGGCCAACCGCCGCGAGATATAGAGGCCAAGGCCGCTGCCCCCGGCATCGTCCCGGCCCAGTCGCTCGAACTTTTCGAAAATGCGTTCGCGATCCGCCGGATCGACGCCGCCGCCCTGATCGATCACGGCGATGCGCGCCTGTCCGCTTTCCCATTCGGTGGCGATCCGCACTTCGCTGCCTTCGGGCGAATAGCGGACCGCATTGCCCACCAGATTGACCAGAATCTGAAGCACCCGGCGAAATTCGCCGGTCGCCATCAGCACAGATTCGGGTGGCGGCGCAACGATGCCGATCCGCCGGTCAAGCGCCTTGACCGACAACAGCCCCGCCGTCCGCCGGCCCAGATCGGCCAAGTCGACCGGCTCGGCCACGACGCTGAAATCCGGTCGGTCGATCGCCTGAAGATCCGCCAGATCATCGACCAGCGCCATCAGGTGCCGGCCCGCCGCCGCAATATCGCTGGCATAGCCGGCATAATCGGCGCGCAACGGCCCTTCTAACTGCGCGCTGATCGTGTCGGCATTGGCGATTATCCGGCCGAGCGGCTGGCGCAGCGATCGGTCCAGCCGCTTGCCAAATTCGGCGGGATAGAGCGTCAGCGGCGGTTCCTGCGCCATCGGCGCCATGACCGCGCGCACCATGGGAAAGGCGGTGCCGCGATAGCCCTTCAACTGCCCCGCCTGATCGAACATGGGAAAGGCCGACAGGCTGAAGCGACTGGCGGCATCCTTCGCCAGCACCGCCTGCTGATCGCGAAAGGCGCGGCGCAGGGCAAAGCCGCGCAGCATCGCCATGTCGCCATCGGCATCGGCCTGAAGCTGAAAATAGCTGGAAAATCGGCTGCCTGGCACAGGCGGCTCCGGCGGCAGCGCGCCATCCTGCCCCGCCCCCTCCAGCACCATTTCGAACCGCAATTGCGTGTCGATCTGCCAGGTCCATCCTTCTGACAGAGCGGCAATATCGGCGTCGCGCTGGCCATTGTCGGCCGGCATGGACAGTGGCGGCCGTTCGCGCCAGTCGACCACGGACAGGCTGACGCCGTTCGCGTCGGGCCTGGCGCGCACCCACATGTCGATGTCGCCGCGCTCGGCCGCCGCGACCACCGGACGCGACAAAGTGATGTTGAGCCGCGCCGCCAGCCGCGCGATGGCGGCCAGTTGCGGCACGGCGATCACCATGCCCAGATCCGCCCCCGCTTCCCGCTGCAACGCCAGCAATGGCGCGTCCGCGCTCAGCAGCCGGCCGTCGGCTGCCAGCGTGGCGCGGACCACAGCGGGGTGGGCAGGACTGTTCATGCCGGGCAGACCGCGCGCAGATGATCCAGCTTCGCGCGGAAGGCCGCCGGCGTGCGCAACGCCCCGATCGCCAGATCGACGTCCCCGTCGCTCAGTTCGTGATAGCGTTCGGCCTCGGCAACGATCGCGATGTCGGACAAAGCGGGCCGCACCGGCCGCAGCGCGATCAGCAGATGGCGATAGTCGCTATCCGATCCCCCCAGCGCCCGGCACAGCAATGCGACATCGGACAAAGGCCCCAACACCAGCATGTCCGTCACCTGCACGCTGTCCAGCCGCAGCCGACGCGCCGCCAGCGCCGTGAACAACAGGAACCGCCGCTGGTCCAGCGCTGCGCCGACCAGCTCCAGCGAATCGGCGCGATCGCCCATCCGCCGCACCAGCCGGTCTGCCTGCGCAATCGGCCCGGCCGCTTCGTCATGATCGGTCAGCAACGCCCAGCCCGATCGTTCGAACGCGCCCAGCAAAGCGTCGCCAGCATCGGGCATGGTGCGCTGCGCCACTGCCGCGAGACAGGCGGCCACCGTCCATACCAGTTCGGCATAATGTTCGGCCGGCAGATCGGGCCGCATCGGCCGATCTTCCCCGCCCAGCATCAGCCAGCGTCCTTCCGCCAGCGCCAGCGCCGACACCGCTTCGCCCAGATCCGGATCGTCGGCGCTCGGCAGACCGCCATCCGCCTCGCCCGGCCGCTCCAGATCCGCCTCGCCAAATTGCCGCAACATCAGCGTGACGCCCGCACGCATCTGCATATGCGCCAGTAACCCCGGCCCCAACAGGGTCGGCTGCGCCCGCACCGTGGGCCAGACCAGAGGTTCGGGCCAGCGATCGAGCGCAGCGGCAATGTCGGGCGCATGATCGAACGACAGGCGCATCGCCATTTCCACCGCGGCGATGCATCCGCCCAGATGCCGCCGCGTTTCCGCAATCAGCGCATCGTGCCGCGCTGAAGCATTATCGGGAAAGAAAAAGGCCAGATCGATCGCGTGGGCAACAGGCACGACGGACATGCCCGCCATGACCCGCGCCATTGGCCAGCTGCCCGCCATGGCCGTGCCGGTGAAGGACGAAAGGGCGCTCATGCAATGCAGCATAAATGCACGTCGTTAAAATGCACTAAACCCTGATCGCGAAAAAACGGCGCCCGAAACAAATTTCGAACGGGCGATCCGTCAGTCCGGCTTACGCAGGATTATGGCTCCGACCGAGGCGATCGCCGCCGCCATCGCCACATCATATCCGCTTTCCGCTACACCGATCAGGCCGGCGATCAACAACAGGATCAGCGCCGTGCCCGGCGTGGCGATCATCCATGGCCGGGCCGCGCCCGTCCGCCGCCAGCGATCCGCGACCAAAATCACCGCCAGCAACAACGCCAGATAGGCGGCGATCGCACTTGCCCCCGCCAGCGCCATGCCGATCAGGGCGAAGCCCGGCGTCACGAAGGCCACCCACCCCAATGGCGGCGGCCGCAACGCCAGTTCGTCCAGCCGATCGGCCGTTTCCGCCAGCAACAGCGCCCCGATCAGAACGCCAAAGCCCGTCAGCATCCATTGCAGTTCGATCGGCACCAGCGCGATCGCGCCCAGCGCCATGGCGGCGATGCGCACCTGCACCGCAGGCACCTGCAGCCGCATGAGCGCCGGGCCGATCCGGCGCGCCAGCGGCGCCAGCAGATAATGCTCGATCCCGCCGCGACCGCGCACCGACGAAGCGCCGGCCGCCGTCACCGCCTGCGCAACCAGATCGGCCTGCTCCTGGTTTTCCACCAGCGCGACGCGCCCTTCCAACAGGTCATCCTGTGGCACGGTGACGCGGCGAGCGCCCTTCTGCACCGCCGCCCGCACCAGCGTCAGCGCCAGATCCCAGTCGCCGATCATGTCCAGCGTGCCGAACAGCAGGTCGGGGCCGACCCGCGCCAGCCCGGCCCAGCGCTGCCCGGCGTCGATCCGCTCCAGCGGGCCGCTCGCCCGGCTGTCGTCCGCCACCAGCAGCGCATTGCCCTCGCCAGCGCCGATATTGTCGAAATGCGCCTGCGCCACGACCGCGCCGTCCGCCACCAGCAGAACGTCGCTGTCCCGGGGCGCATCGCGCACCATCGACACCATGTCCCGCACCAGCGCGACCACAATGCCGTCGGCGCTTAGCCGATCGACGGCCTGCGACAGGGCGGGCGTGATAACGCTGACCAATATGAGAATGCGATCCGCGCCGGCCTGAACCGCCTGACGCGCCTGATATTCGACCAGTGTCTGCCCGGCGAAATGCAGGCTCGCCCGCAGGCCGGACGGCGAATCGGCCGATGGCCTGCTGGCGCTGAGAATTGCGGCGAAACTCATGTCGTTACGCTTGTGACCCGATTGTTGTACGGGCGACCTTTTCGCAAGGCGGACGGCTTCGCGCAAGCAGCGCCGGCCCCGTCAGTGCGAATCAATCCTGACGCAGGCTTTCCAGTACAGCGCGCAATTGCCGCACGATGCGCGGATCGCCCGGGGCCGACTGCGCCGCTTCGTCCGCCATCGCCATCAATGCCGTCAGGCCGAAACTGGCCGCCAGCCCCTTCAGCCGCCAGGCGGCCAATTCCCAATTGGCGTCGCACCGCGCCCGGCTGAGCAGGTCGACATGGTGCGTGGCGCTTTCCATGAAGGCGATGCGCAGATCGGCGATCAGCGCCTGATCTTCGCCAACGGCTGCCGCCAGGGCAGCGTGAAGGGCGCCGGAATCATAAGACATGGCGACGGACGCTATCTGGCGTGCGTTAAGTTTTGGTAACAGGGCATTTGCGCGGACGGAAAAACTGCTAGGATGCGGGCATGACAGGGGGCAGCAGCACAATCGTCGAATTTTGGCGAGACGAACCGGGCGCGACCGTGAACGAGTCGCAGGCGGATGATATTTTACTTTTGAAACAGGCTGTTCTGGAAATCGACGATCAGGATGATCCGGCCAATGGCGCCGGCGAAACGATGGTGCGGCGCGTGCGCATCGGCCTGTCGCTGCTGGGCGTGGCGTGGACCGGCTTCGCCATCTGGGCGATGGTCGCATCGGGCGACCTGCTGGCCGGGCCTTCCGCCTGGGCCAGCGCGGTCGCCACGCTGACCGCGCCGCTCATTTTGCTGGCGCTCGCCTATCTGCTGCTGGTGCGCAACAGCCGCACCGAATCGCGCCGCTATCTCGACACCGCCCGCGCGCTGCGCACCGAAGCCGATCTGCTGGAACTGCGCCTTGGCCGCATCAGCGCCCAGCTGGAAAATGCGCGGCAGACGATGCAGGACAAGGCCGAGCTGCTCGACAGCTATGGCGCGGCCGCCAGCAGCAATATGGAGGCGTCCGCCGAACTGATCGCCGCGCGCGCCCAGTCCACCACCGAACGGGCCGAAATCGCGGAGCGCGCCGGCATGGCGCTGGTCCAGCGGATGGAAACGCTGATCGGCTCCATTCCCGAACTGGAGGAACGCGCCGGCCGCATGAGCGCGCGCATCATGGACGATGGCCATGCGCTGGCCGAACGGATCGACATGCTGGAGGCGCGTCTGCACGCGCTCACCGAACTGTCCGATGAAGCGCGCGCGCGCACCCTGGCCGCGACCAAGAGCCTGTCGAGCCAGTTGACCCAGCTGCAGGAAAGCACCCGCGCCGCCACGCAGGAAGTCACCGGCATGGCCGACATCGCGTCGGGCCGGATCGAGGCCACGGCGCAGGGCGCGCGACAGGCGATGGACCGCAGCCGACAGGATATGGAGGCCCATGCCGTCGCGCTGACGACCGCGATTGAAGCCGCCCAGGCCGGTGTCGCCAGCACCAGCGATCAGGTGCGCGCCACGCTGGCTGACGATCTCGATGCGATCGGCGGCGCGCTGCGTGGTCGGATCGACAGCCTCCTGCATGCGGTACGTGACAGCTTCGCCACCACCGATCAGGGTCTGTCCCGCCGCGCGGAAGCGCTCGAAACGCTGCTGGCCGGCGCGCAAAAGGGCATTGATGCAACCAGCCAGAGCGCCATTACGGCCCTGTCGCGCGACATGGAAGCGATCGACAGCGATCTGCGCCGCCGCCTGGAGGCGGCACTGGATCGGGCGCAGGAAAATCTTGCCATCACCAGCGGCGGCCTCGCCACCCAGGCCGACGCGCTTGACGCGCTGATCGCCCGGTCGCGCGAAAGCCTGGACGCGATCGGCAGCGAAACGGTCGCCAGCCTCAGCGACATGATCGGCGACATTGAAAATCGCCTGCATCAGCTCGACACCATGGTCGAGGGTCAGCGCAGTCTGATGTCCGGCCTGCATGCCGGCCTGAATGATACGATTGCCTCGACGGAAGGTCGCTTCGCCGCCCTGGAGGACAATGCGCTCGCCCGCAGTGAACGATTGACCGCAGCCCTTGCCCGCATGACGGAGGAAACGCAGCGGATCGACAGCGCGCTCACGGCCGGCGGATTGACCGCCGAAAGACTGATCGGTGCCGCCGAGACGCTGATGGTCGCGCTCGACTCCAGCGTGCGCGAACTGGACGAAACCTATCCCGGCGCGCTGACCCGTTTCGATAACCGGATGGAGCAGAGCCGCGCCCTGCTGGGCAGCACGACGCCCGAAATGGAGCGGCTGGAGGCGATTTCCGAAGCGCTGGTCGGCCGGGCCGAAGAGGCCGAATCGCTGCTGCGCGGCCAAGGCAGCCGTCTGACCGAGTGGCTGGAAAGCACGCAGGGCGGCCTTACCGCCAATCGCGAACTCGTCGATCGGCTGCGCACGGCGCTGGACGCCGCCGATCAGGATGCCCGCCGCATTACCGAAGGCGCAGGGCCGCTGCTGGTCACTGCTCTATTGCGCGTCAAGGACACGGCCGATCAGGCGGCGGAACGCGCGCGACAGGCGCTGGGCCGCGCCATTCCAGAAGCAGCTCAGCAACTGGCGCAGGCCAGCGACGCCGCGCTGGAGGGCGTGATTGGCGAGAAGGTGACGGCGCAGATCGAACAGGTCGCCCGCGTCGCCGAAGAAGCGGTCAAGGCCGCCCATCAGGCGTCCGAGCGGCTGACCCGCCAATTGCTGACCATCGCCGACACCAGCGCCACGGTCGAACAGCGCATCGTCGAAGCGCAGCAGGCGTCGGAAGATCGTGATCGGGACCATTTCGCCCGCCGTTCCGCTCTGTTGATCGACTCGCTCAACAGTACGGCGATCGATGTCGCGAAAATCCTGTCCAACGATGTGACCGATTCGGCATGGTCGGCCTATCTGAAAGGCGACCGGGGCGTGTTCACCCGCCGCGCGGTGAAATTGCTGGATGCCGGCGAGTCGCGGGAAATTGCGCTTCATTATGACAATGACGCCGACTTCCGCGATCATGTGAACCGCTATATCCATGATTTTGAAGCGATGTTGCGGATCATCCTGTCGGCGCGCGACGGCAATGCTCTGGGCGTCGCCATTCTCTCGTCCGACATGGGCAAGCTCTATGTCGCGTTGGCCCAGGCGATTGAACGACTGCGGCAATGAGGCGCTGACGAGCCAATGATGCCGGGCCGGCGACATGCCGGCAAACGCTTGACTAATCCCGATGTGTTTCCTATGCGTTCCTCATACGTTCCACGGAGGACCGCAGCGATGTTGACGCCCAAGCAGCAGGAATTGCTGAGCTTCATTCAGACCCGACTGGAAGAGGGCGGCGTATCGCCCTCGTTCGAGGAAATGAAGGACGCGCTCGACCTGCGCTCCAAATCGGGCATTCATCGCCTGATCAACGCGCTGGAGGAGCGCGGCTTCATCCGCCGCCTGCCCAACCGCGCCCGTGCGCTCGAAGTTCTCAAGCTGCCCGACGCCATGCACCGTGCGCCCGCGCCCGTCATCGCGCCCCAGCCCAAGGTCGTCTCGCCGGTTCAGCCGCCCATGCTGCCGACCGCCGCCAATGACGTGATCGAAATTCCGCTGCATGGCCGCATCGCGGCCGGCGTGCCGATCGAGGCGATGGAGGGGCACGCCATGCTCTCCGTGCCCGCTGCCTTGCTGGGCGCGGGCGATCATTATGCGCTGGAAGTGTCGGGCGATTCGATGATGGAGGCCGGCATCCTCGACGGCGACTTCGCCCTCATTCAGCGCACCGAAACTGCGCGCGAAGGCCAGATCGTCGTCGCGCTGATCGACGAGGCGGAAGCCACGCTCAAATATTTCCGCCGCGAAGGCGCGAAGGTTCGGCTCGATCCGGCCAATGCCGCCTATGAACCGCAAATCTATGATCCGCGTCAGGTACGCATTCAGGGCAAGCTGGCCGGGCTGCTGCGCCGCTATAATTAAGGTATGCGAGACGGGCGGCGCGCGATCCAGGGATGCGCGTCGCCTGGCCTGAAGACGGTGTGAACTTCGCCCTTTTCCAGAGTGATGGACAGGCCGCCGGTGCGTGACAGCAGCCGGCGGTCGATCTTCATCCAGCGCGGTCGGCACCAGCGGGGCAGCCCGCGGTCGCTGACCACGATGTCGGCCGCCGCGCAATCGCGCGCAAAGTCGCGCCGCGCGATCAGCACATCGCTGCGCGTAAATAGCAATCGCCAGTTGCGTCCTGCCCGGTCCTTCAAACGCACGGCGCACAGATCGGTTGAGCAGCGCGCTTCCGGCAAATCGGCGATCGCCGTCAATTCCCCGTCATAACCGGCGCTTTCCGACAGGACATCGCGCACATACTCCCCCGCCCGGTCGCGCAATATGGCCATGCCCCTGTCCGTGCGCACCGCCACATGCCGCCCGTCGCCAGTGATCAGCAAGTCGGGCGGTGGCGCAAGCAGCGTCAACGCCACGCCCGTCACCACCGGCGCCAGCCCCCACCATCGCACCCGCGTCCGCCACAGCAGGCACCACAGCAGCCCCGCCGCCGTGACGCTGAACACGCCCACACTCATTGTCGGCGCGAGCAGCGTCGCCATCGGGCTGGCTGCCACGCCATGGGCAAGTCCCAGCAACAGGTTGAGCGCCTGCGCCGTCAGCCACCAGCAGGGCGCGCCCAGCCCAATGATATCCAGCAACAACGCCAACGCCTCCAGCGGCATGACGATGAAGGTCGTCAGCGGGATCGCGATCAGATTGGCGAATGCGCCCAGCAATCCCGCCTTGTGAAAATGGAACAGCGCAATCGGCATTAGCACCAGTTCGACCGCAACGCCGGTCGCCAGCATGACCGCCAGCATCCTCCCGCCCTTGCGAATCGCCCCTTCCTCGCGCGCCGCGGCAAAGGCGCGGAAACGGGGATGCTCGGCCAGCGCCACCAGCGCCGTCACGGCGGCAAAGCTCATCTGAAAACTCGGCCCGGCGAGCGCTTCGGGCCACAACAGCAACACCACCAGCGCGCCCGTTGCCACCAGCCGCAGCGTTACCGCGTCCCGCCCCATCGCCAGACCTCCCAGCACCAGCAACGCCGCGACGCAGGACCGCACCGTCGGCACCTCCGCCCCTGTCAGCAATGTGTAACCAATGCCGGCCAGCGCCCCGCCCGCCGCTGCAATCAGCATCAACGGCCAGTCGAGCGCCGCCCGCTGGCTGAGCGCCATCAGCCGCATCAGCAGGAAGATGACCGCCCCGATCAAGGCCGTGACATGCAACCCGCTGATCGACAGAAGATGCGCCAGCCCGCTGCGCCGCATCGCCTCCGCATCATTTTCCGGGATCGCCCCCTGATCGCCGGTCGCCAGCGCCGCCGCAATACCTTCGGCCGGCCCATCGAACCGTTCCATGATATGGCTGAACAATCGCGCCCGCAGCGATGGCCCGGCGGTGGACGGTCGAAGCATATCGATCGGTTTCAGCGCCTTGCCGGTCGCGCCGATCCCCTGAAAATAGGCGCGCGCAGCAAAATCATAACCGCCCGGCACGCTTGGCGGCGCCGGCGGCATCAGCCGCACCCGAAACCGGATGCGCGCCCCCTCCCCCAATCCCGCAGGCAGATCGGCATCGGCGATGTTCACCCGAACCACGCCAGGCAGAGCCAGCGCCTCGACCGGCCGCAACATCACACGCACCATCTTCTGCGCCGGCACTGGCCGCACGCCAATGACGTCGCCCGTCAATTGAATGAAGGTCGCTCGCGCCAGCGGCGGCTGCCCCAGCAGCGCGGCCTTCCCCCACACCAGCAGACAGCCCAAGCAAAGCAATATTGCGCCCGTGACAATCATGTGTCGCACCCGCCCACCGACAGGCAGCATCGCCCCGGCACAGGCCAAGCCAAGCGCCACGCAGCAAAAGGCCAGCCAGGCCATGGCATGCGGCAGCAAGAACCATCCGGAGATCCCGCCGCCCAGCGCAACCGGCGCCCACAGCCAGATCTGTTCCCGCTCGCATTCCAGCCAGCTTTCAACCGCTTCCATCCCCGTCTGGAACAACAGCGCCCCCCTTGCACCAAGGGAGGTTTGTCGTGGCTCAAAAGCCGTGCTAGGGGGCGGCGCATCCATGGGTCAGCAAAGGCGAATGTCAGAGAATATGACGGCAAGTGCAACGGGAATGAACAAGCAGGTGGTGACCCGTTTCGCCCCGTCCCCCACGGGGTTCCTCCACATTGGCGGCGCCCGCACGGCGCTCTTCAACTGGCTTTATGCCCGCCACCATGGCGGCAAGTTCCTGCTTCGCGTCGAGGATACCGATCGCGCCCGCTCCACTGAGGAAGCCGTGGCGGCTATCTTCGACGGCCTGGAATGGCTGGGTCTGGGCGGCGACGAGCCGGCGGTGTTCCAGTTCGAACGCACTCCGCGCCACGCCGAAGTCGCCAACCAGCTTCTGGAAGCCGGTCACGCCTATCGCTGCTATGCGACGCCCGAAGAACTGGCCGAACTGCGTGAGCAGCAGCGCGCCGCCAAGCAGCCGATGCGCTATGACGGCCGCTGGCGCGACCGTTCACCCGAAGAAGCGCCCGAAGGCGCCCCCTTCGTCATCCGCATCAAGGCGCCGCGCGACGGCGAAACCGTGATCGAGGATGCGGTGCAAGGCCGCGTGGTCGTGCAGAATGCCGAACTGGACGACATGATCCTGCTCCGGTCCGATGGCACGCCTACCTATATGCTGGCGGTTGTGGTCGACGATCATGACATGGGCGTCACCCATGTCATCCGTGGCGACGATCATCTCAACAACGCCTTCCGTCAGCTTAGCATCATTAAAGCGATGGGCTGGGAAGAACCGACCTACGCCCATATCCCGCTGATCCACGGATCGGATGGCGCGAAATTGTCCAAGCGCCATGGCGCGCTGGGCGTCGACGCCTATCGTGACGAGATGGGGATGCTGCCCGAAGCGGTGCTGAACTATCTGCTGCGTCTGGGCTGGGGCCATGGCGATGAGGAGTTCATCCCGCTGGCGCGCGCGATCGAACTGTTCGACATCAGCGGCGTGGGGCGCTCCCCGTCCCGTTTCGATATCAAGAAGCTGGAAAATCTGAACGGCCATTATCTGCGTGAAGCCGACGACTCGCGACTGGCCGAACTGGTCGCGCCGCGTATCGCGCAGCGGCTTGGAAAAGTTTTTCCTGAAAACGGACTTGGCATTTTGACCCAGGCGATGGCGTCGCTGAAGCCGCGCGCCAAAACCCTTAACGAAATTGCCGAGGGCGCCGAATTTTTGTTCAAAAATTGCCCGCTCGATTTTGACGAGAAGGCATCCGCTCTGCTAGACGACTCCGCGCGCGCGCTGCTGATCAAGACAGCCGACGTTCTCCAGCCCGTTCAGTCCTGGACGGTAGAAGCGATCGAAGACGTTATACGCCGCGTGGCAGAGGATGCGGGCCTGGGCCTTGGCAAGGTGGCGCAACCGCTGCGTGCGGCGCTCACCGGCCGAACGACCTCGCCGGGCATTTTTGACGTCCTCTTCCTGCTTGGGAAAGAGGCGAGCTTGGAACGACTGACCGCTGCAGGGCACGCAACGGCCGGTTGATGGCATACAAGGAGAAAAACATGTCGGATAACAAAGCCAGTTTGACCGTTGGGGGAGAGGCGAAAGACTACGCCATCATGGATGGTTCGGTCGGTCCCCAGGTCATCGACGTTCGAAAGCTCTACGCCAACACCGGCATGTTCACCTACGATCCGGGTTTCACCTCGACCGCCAGTTGTGAATCGGGCCTCACCTATATCGACGGCGACGCCGGCGTACTGCTGCATCGCGGCTATCCGATCGGCCAGTTGGCCGAACAGTCCAGCTTCATGGAAGTCTGCTACCTGCTGCTGAACGGCGAACTGCCTTCGAAGAGCGAACTGGCGGACTTCACCAACACCATTACCCGCCACACGATGATCCACGAACAGCTGACGGCGTTCTTCCGCGGCTTCCGTCGTGACGCGCACCCGATGGCGATCATGGTCGGCGTGGTCGGCGCTCTGTCGGCCTTCTATCACGATTCGACCGACATCAACGATCCCGAACAGCGCCGCATCGCCAGCCATCGCCTGATCGCCAAGATGCCGACGATTGCCGCGATGGCGCATAAATATTCGGTGGGTCAGCCCTTCGTCTATCCGCGCAACGACCTGTCCTACACCGCCAACTTCCTGCGCATGACTTTCTCGGTTCCCGCGGAAGACTATATCCCCGATCCGGTGATCGTGGACGCGATGGACAAGATTTTCATCCTGCATGCCGATCATGAACAGAATGCGTCGACCTCGACCGTGCGTCTTGCCGGTTCGTCGGGCGCCAATCCGTTCGCCTGCATCGCGGCCGGCATCGCCTGCCTGTGGGGTCCCGCGCATGGCGGCGCAAACGAAGCCGCGCTCAACATGCTGCGCGAAATCGGCACCGTCGATCGCATTCCTGAATATATCGCCCGCGCCAAGAACAAGGACGATCCGTTCCGCCTGATGGGCTTTGGCCATCGCGTCTACAAAAATTACGATCCGCGCGCGACCGTGATGCAGAAGACCGCGAAGGATGTTCTGGAAAAGCTGGGCGTCAACGACCCCATCTTCGACGTTGCCAAGGAACTGGAGCAGATCGCGCTCAACGATCCGTACTTCGTCGAAAAGAAGCTCTATCCCAATGTGGACTTCTATTCGGGCGTGATCCTGTCGGCCATCGGCTTCCCGACCGAAATGTTCACCGTGCTCTTCGCTCTGGCCCGCACCGTCGGCTGGGTGGCGCAGTGGAACGAAATGATTTCGGACCCAGCGCAGAAGATCGGCCGTCCGCGCCAGCTCTACACCGGCCCGACCGAGCGCGACTATGTTCCGGTTGACGCGCGCTAAGCGACGGCACCACGGATAAGGAAGAAGCGGCGCCCCTGACCGGGCGCCGTTTTTTTGTGTCCCTGCGCGGCCTAACCGACCGCTTTGATCCATCCCGATTTTTTTGGGATTGCCTCCGCCGCCCGGCATGACAGGATCGCCACATGCAGGATGACATGACCGACCTGTCGGCCCTCAACACGGCCGAACGCGAAATATTACGCCTTCTGGCACAGGGGCACACCGCAAAGAGCGTGGCGGACCTGACCGGCCGGTCAGTCGGATCAGTCAATGAACGGCTGCGCGACGCCCGGCGCAAGACCGGCGTCAGCAGCAGCCGCGCCCTATCCCGCGCCCTTTCCGCCCAAGAAAATCGGGACGATTTAATCGGGGTCGACCCGGTCGAACCGGTCGCGCCAGAACTGCCCGAAGCGGGCGGACCATCCCGGTCCGCGCTGTTTCGAGGAGTTGCCATGACCATCGTCGCCGCCATCGCCCTGACCGCAGGCGCCTATCTGCTCCAAAGTGCGCCTTCCGTGCCGAGAGCGCCGATTGAGGAACAGTTTGTTAGCCCGGCAAAGGACGATCCTCTGCTCGCCGGCTCTCTCTTTGGCCCCACTCCATCGGAACGCTATGTCATCGTGCGCGCGGAAAAGCGCGACGGGCCATGGGCGGACAAAACGGAAAAGGCGCTAATAGCCCGCTACGCCGTTCTGCTAAGCAAATATGGCGTGCATCAACCTGTTCGCGCACTTTGCGGCGATGCGAGTTGCGAAATCGCGATGAAGCTTAATTTGTCATCGGATCAGGTGAGGAAACTGATGAATGAACTGCAGAATAAGGAGCTGGCGGACTCGCTGGCCAAAATCGGACTGACGGGCGCGACAGCCAGTTTCGGCGGACCGGACAAGAGCTTTGTCCATTCCTCCTACTGGTTGCGCAAATCCGCAGTTAGCGCCGCTCCAGCATCGGCAGGTCAGGCCCCGGGATCGCCGTGATCGCTACATTGGCGAACATCACCAGTCCCGCCAGGATCATCAGCAAGCCCCGCTTGCGGTCGCCCTTCTTCGCGATCGTGTAAACGCCGCCCCCGGTGAGCAGCGCGCCCGCCAGCATCAAAATGGATAAAATCGTTCCAACCATACCGCTTGGCATAGAGCGCGCGCTCCATGGTGGCAATTGCGCGCCGCTCCCACTATGAGGCGCGCAGAAACGAATCACCCCATGGACGCAGGGGCCGCACCTATGAAAATCGCCATCGCTTCCGATCATGCCGCCGTCGACCTGAAGGCGGAACTTGTCCAATGGCTGCGCGACGAAGGGCATGAGGTCAACGACCTTGGCCCGGCGACCGCCGACCGGGTCGATTATCCCGATTATGGTTACAAGCTTGCGACGGCGGTCGCCTCGGGCGCTGCCGAACGCGGCATTGCGCTGTGCGGATCCGGCATTGGCATCTCGATCGCGGTCAATCGCAACCCGGCCTGTCGCTGCGCGCTGGTGGGCGAACCGCTGTCGGCTGCGCTGTCGCGCGAACATAATGACGCCAATGTCCTGGCCATGGGCGCGCGCCTGACCGGCGTGGACATGGCCAAGGCGTGCGTGACCGCTTTTCTCTCCACCGAATTCGGCGGCGGCCGCCATGCCGGCCGCGTCGAAAAACTCTCCCAACCCGCAATCTGACCCGCGCTCTGAAAGGAACCCAGATGAGCACTGACACCCTCGCCCCCGCCATCCGTCAGGACGGCTTCTTCAGCGAATCGCTCGCCAGCGCGGACCCGGAAATTTTCGGCGCGATCGGCAAGGAACTGAAGCGCCAGCAGGACAAGATCGAACTGATCGCGTCGGAAAACATCGTGTCGAAGGCCGTGCTGGAAGCGGCCGGATCGATCTTCACGAACAAATATGCCGAAGGCTATCCGGGCAAGCGCTATTATGGCGGCTGCGAATATGCCGATGTCGTCGAAACGCTGGCGATCGAGCGCGCCAAGCAGTTGTTCGGCGCCCAGTTCGCCAACGTCCAGCCCAATAGCGGCAGCCAGATGAACCAGGCCGTGTTCCTGGCGCTGCTCCAGCCGGGCGATGTCTTCATGGGCCTGGACCTGTCGTCGGGCGGCCACCTGACCCACGGATCGCCGGTCAACATGAGCGGCAAGTGGTTCAAGCCGGTCGCTTACGGCGTGCGCCCCGACGACCATCTGATCGACATGGACGAAGTCGCCCGCATCGCGCGCGAAAACAAGCCCAAGCTGATCATATGCGGCGGCACGGCCTACTCGCGCGTGTGGGATTTCAAGCGCTTTCGTGAAATCGCCGACGAAGTGGGCGCTTATCTGCTGGCCGACATGTCGCACTTCTCGGGCCTCGTCGCCGGCGGCGCGCACCCTTCGCCGGTGCCCTACGCCCATGTCACCACCACCACTACCCACAAGTCGCTGCGCGGTCCGCGTTCGGGCATCATCCTGTCCAATGACGAAGCGATCGCCAAGAAGTTGAACAGCGCCATCTTCCCGGGCCTTCAGGGCGGTCCCCTAATGCACATCATCGCCGCCAAGGCTGTCGCCTTCAAGGAAGCGCTGACCCCCGAGTTCAAGGCTTATGCGCATCAGATCGTCGCCAACGCCCGCGCGCTGGCCGAAACGCTGAGCGACGCCGGCCTGTCGATCGTGTCGGGCGGCACCGACAATCACCTGATGCTGGTCGACCTGCGCGCCAAGAACACCACCGGCAAGGCGGCGGAAAAGGCGCTCGATCGCGCCTACATCACCTGCAACAAGAATAACGTCCCGTTCGACACGGCCAGCCCGTTCGTCACTTCGGGCGTGCGCCTGGGCACCCCCGCCGGCACCACCCGCGGCTTCCGCGAGGAAGAATTCCGCGAAATCGGTCGCCTGATCGCAGAGGTGGTCGAGGGTCTGAAGCGCAATGGCGACGAAGGCGATGGCCAGATCGAACAGCATGTCCGTGAAAAGGTGCTGGGCCTGACCGCCCGCTTCCCTATCTACTAAGAGCCTGTTTGGAAATGCGCCTCCGGCGCATCCGCACCGGCCCACACACCCACCCGACCACCCATCAGGATACCATGTCTGGGCGGTCGGGTGGGGTTCAAACGAGTCACGTGCCTCGTTTGAAGGCCGGTGCCGCTACGAAAATGCGCCTTTCGCGCATTTTCCAAACAGACTCTAACACCAAGAGCCGTTCGTTTCGAGCTTGTCGAGAAACGGGTTCCACGACATCGTTTCCCGACCCGGCTCGAAACGAACGGAGATATTATAGATGCGCTGCCCCTTCTGTTCCCATGAAGACAGCCAGGTGAAGGACAGCCGGCCGACGGAAGATGGCAACGCCATCCGCCGTCGCCGCCAGTGCGAAGCGTGCGGCGCGCGCTTCACCACCTTCGAACGCATCCAGCTTCGCGACATCTGGGTGGTGAAGAGCGAAGGCCGCAAGGAAGCGTTCGAACGCGACAAGTTGGCCCGCTCCATCGGCATCGCCTGCCGCAAACGGCCGATCGATCCCAGCCGCATCGAAAAGCTGATCTCCGGCATTCAGCGCCAGTTGGAAACCAGCGGCGACGGCGAAGTGCCCGCCCGGGCGATCGGCGAAATGGTGATGGAAGGGCTGAAACGTCTCGATAGCGTCGCCTACATCCGCTTCGCCAGCGTCTATAAGGATTTCACCGACGCCAAGGCGTTTGAGGAGTTCGCCAGCACGGTGAAGGAAGTCGGTCGTGAATAACCCCCTCCCCCCCGTCATCGTTCTGGTCCGCCCGCAACTGGGCGAGAATATCGGCAAGGCCGCGCGCGCCATGCTGAATTTCGGGCTGACCGAAATGCGCCTCGTCACTCCGCGCGACGGCTGGCCGAACCCCGATGCGGGTCCGGCGGCCGCCGGCGCGGACTTCATCCTCGACAAGGCGGAGGTGTATGAAACGCTGGCCGATGCGGTGGCCGACTGCGCCCATGTCTACGCCACCACCGTCCGCAAGCGCGGCGTCACCAAGCCGGTTGTCACGCCAGAAGAGGCTGCGCGCGAAATCCACACTGCGCCGGGCCGCAGCGCCTATGTCTTCGGCCCTGAGCGATCGGGGCTGGAAACCGAAGATGTGGCACTGGCCCGCAAGATCCTGACCGTGCCGATCAACCCGGAATTTGGATCACTCAATCTGGCGCAGGCGGTCATCCTGTGCGCCTATGAATGGTCGAAGCAGGCCGGGCTGGAACAGCCCACCGTTACCGATCTGCTCGAACCCGCGCCGCAGTTGGAACTGGAAGGCATGATCGACC
This sequence comes from Pseudomonadota bacterium, assembly GCA_021849075.1. GTDB lineage: Bacteria > Pseudomonadota > Alphaproteobacteria > Sphingomonadales > Sphingomonadaceae > Sphingobium. Next base: position 115,913 of record JAJZTH010000009.1, read on the forward strand.
AGCTTAACACGCTGCTGGAGAAGGTCGGCTATTTCTTCCCGCCCGACCGTGCGCCAGCGACCAAGCTGACGCTGCGCAACCTGCTGACCAAGCCGGGCTGGAACCATCTGGAGGTGCGCACGCTGCGCGGCGTGCTGTCCCACCTCAACCGCCCGCGCGAGCGTTGACAAACGCCGTCGTTGAGATAGCCTGGATGGGAATATAGAGTAATATCTAGCGCCTTATGCGCTTTCGACTCATTCTATTGTGGTTTGGGACGATTTATATTTTGCCAGCGCATCGACACCCGAAATGACGGGCTGTTTCGCTCGGCTCATTTATGGATGGCTGTTGGCCTTCATCATCTCGTCAGAAGCGCAAAGGGTAGAGTTTGGGACTGATTGGCGGACGATTGCGATAGAGAAATTTGGGCAATCGCCAGTTGTTCCAATCAAGATTGGAATGCCTGTCAGCAAATAAGCGGGAGAATATCGATGAGATATGCCATTATTGCACTCCTCCTCATTCCAGGCGCAACCAACGCAAATGCCGCCGATCAGGCGTTCGCGGTGAGCGAAGATGCAACTGAGTCCGCAACTGTCATTTGTCGTGATACACGCAAAACCGGATCGCGCATTCCACGCAGCCGGAGATGCCTTACCAAGCAACAATGGGCGGAGCGGGATCAACGCGCATGGCAAAAAGGTGCAGCCATGAGCAGTAGCCCATCGATGATCGGTTCGCTTCCTACTCCAGTCCGCTGAGCTTTCGAGTTGCCATGTGAGCATTGACAACTGCTTGCGCATGTTTGACCTTTCAAAGGTCAGGGACCGAATGGAGAAATATGATGTCGATAGGCATATTGTTTGCTTCCCTCGCACTGGCGAGTTCCACTCAGCTTGCCACCTCTGAAACCAGCGCCAACGATGGCAATCAGGTCGAACAGATGACCTGTCGCTACATCGCAACGCCCCATAGTTTTCGCACATTTCGCGTCAAAACATGCGGGACAGACGTCCAATGGCAAGCTTATGACAAGATGAAGCGTGAGCAAGATCGCTTACGAATGGTTTCGCGAGCCGGCAATTTGACCGGTAATTTAGGTCGTTAACTGCCTTTCCCGACGCAATCCGCCGTACCAGTATTGGCTAACAGAGTCGGGAACCAGCCGACATTTCTAGAGTGGACGCAGGGTTAACCCCGCGTCCGATCATATTCCGCCATTTCATAGGCGATGGAGGCTTCGACCAGTTGCTCCCAAAGATCGGCGATCACGTCTCCGGGCGCGCCGATCCGTTCGGCCTCTACGCGCGCCTGATCGATCACCTGGGTCTTGCGCGCTTCGTCGCGCACAGCGCTGCGGTCGGGCTTGATCCGGGCGGCGGCGCGCATATGGGCGAAGCGCTGGCCGAGCAGGGCAACGATCTGGCGATCCAGTTCGTCGACGCCCGCCCGCACTTGCATCATGCTGGTATAGCTGTCTGGGTTCATAGCCGCAGGATTTAAGCATCCGCGCCATCCCTGTCGAGGCCCAGTCCGCGCTTGACATATCCCCGTCACATGGCCATAGGCGCGCCTTCGCGATTGGCCCCGCATCCCGGTGAAGCGGTGGCCCTGTCCCTGAAATATGGAAACAGGCGATGACCGGGAAGCCTTCGCCCTCCGCATTTGCGGACCCCCGGTTTTCGGATCAGGAGGGCGGATAACGTAGTAGCAGTTGTAAGGAATTACTTATGTCGAAGCGCTCCAGCGCCAAGTATAAAATCGACCGTCGCATGGGCGAGAATATTTGGGGTCGCCCCAAGTCGCCCGTCAACAAGCGTGAATATGGTCCCGGTCAGCACGGCCAGCGCCGCAAGGGCAAGATGTCGGACTATGGCATTCAGCTGCGCGCCAAGCAGAAGCTGAAGGGCTATTATGGCGACATCACCGAAAAGCAGTTCAAGAAGAACTATTTCGAAGCCAGCCGCATGAAGGGCGACACCGGCCAGAACCTGATCGGTCTGCTGGAACGCCGCCTGGACGCCGTCGTGTACCGCGCCAAGTTCGCGCCGACCATCTTCTCGGCCCGTCAGATCGTTTCGCACGGCCACATCTATGTGAACGGCGTGAAGTGCAACATCGCGTCGCGTCTGGTGAAGCCGGGCGACGAAATCACCCTGGGCAAGAAAGCGCAGGAAATGGCGCTGGTTCTGGAAGCACAGAGCCTGCCCGAGCGTGACATCCCCGACTATGTGTCGCCCGATGGCGCCGCCAAGATCACCTATGTCCGCGTTCCGACGCTGGACGAAGTGCCTTACCCGGTGAAGATGGAACCGAATCTGGTCGTCGAATTCTATTCGCGCTAATCGGTTTTCCGATCACAGTTACAGGAAAGGGCGGCCCCGCAAGGGACCGCCCTTTTTCTATGGCTATTGCTTCAGCGTTTTTGCCAGCAAATCAGCGCTTTGGGACTGTCAGGATTTCCGTGTGTGGCCGGGCGGTTGATCATCAGGCCGCCATGGCTCTGATGAAACGTTCGCCGAAGATCACGGCAAATTGCGCCTTCGCCATGGTCCACTCACGTGGTGGCATC
>JAJZTH010000032.1 GCA_021849075.1 Pseudomonadota bacterium
GTAACTCCACCTTACCGATGAGCCCGGTGGCCACCGAGATCGAATTCGCATGGGTGGGGCATGCCCCACCCATGCGATCGCCTCAATCTACACCGGAAATTACACCACGAGCGCGGACGCTAACCTCGCCCTTGTCGACCATCGCCTGCGTATAACCAAAGCGGGCGCTATGCTGACCCATCACCTGACCGAACACGCCATAGAGATTGGGACCGCCAAAATCGGGCGCCCCTTTGCTTGCCTTGTGGCAACCGGCGCAGGCGCCAAATTTGCGCGCGCCGATATCGGCATCCGCCACCTTCAACAGGGCGTCGAGCGACGGGTTGGGACCGGCCGCGCGCAACCTTTCCGCCCGGCGCTCATCGGTGCAGGCCGACAAGAATAGCAGGATGAGAAAAGCCGCCATGGGAAATCGCAACGCAAAGACTCCTTTGTGATGCCCTTAGCCCACCCGATGGAGCGGTGGACAGCGGACCGATTGTCCCGCCATGCCATCAGCGCCCTTGCACTCCCCCGCCCGCTTGGGCCAAAGGGCGTCAGTGACCGCCAGCATCAGCATAGGAACCGACAGCAACGGCAATGCCGTCGTCGTCGACGTGGAGGAATTGCTCGCCACCCGGCTGCTCGTTCAGGGCAATTCGGGATCTGGCAAGTCGCATCTTTTGCGCCGCCTGCTGGAGGAAAGCGCACCGATGGTGCAGCAGGTGGTGATCGATCCCGAAGGCGATTTCGTGACGCTGGCCGATGAATATGGCCATGTGGTGATCGACGCGGGCGACTATAATGAGCGCGAGATCGTCAAGATGGCGACGCGCATCCGCGAACATCGCGCGTCCGTTGTGCTGAGCCTCGAGTCGCTGGAACTGGAGGCGCAGATGAAATGCGCCGCGACCTTCCTGTCGACCCTGTTCGATGCGCCGCGCGACCATTGGTATCCCGCCTTGGTGGTGGTGGATGAAGCGCAGATGTTTGCGCCGGTCGCCGCCGGCGATGTGTCGGACGAAGCGCGCCGCCTGTCGCTGGCGGCCATGACCAACCTCATGTGTCGCGGGCGCAAGCGCGGCCTGGCGGGCGTGATTGCGACCCAGCGGCTTGCCAAGCTGGCCAAGAATGTCGCGGCCGAAGCGTCCAACTTCCTGATGGGTCGCACATTCCTGGACATCGACATGGCGCGCGCGGCCGATCTGCTGGGCATGGAGCGGCGGCAGGCAGAGCAGATCCGCGATCTGGAGCGGGGCCGCTTCCTGGGGCTTGGCCCGGCGATCGCGCGGCGCCCGGTGGCGGTGAAGATCGGCGCGGTGAAGACCGGCACGCGCGGCGGCACGCACAAGCTGATGCCTCCCCCGGTCGCCACCAGCGAGGATTTTCAGGAACTGCTCTTCGCGAAAGTCGAGGAAGAGGCGCTGCCTCCTCCCCCGCCGCGCGCCGAGCCGCCGGCCCGTCCTGCCGAAGAGATCATGCGCGCGCTGGCCGACACGCCATCGGCCAAGCCCGCCGCGCCCGAACTGGATTTCGGCGAGAATGAGCCTGTCGTCATCGCCGTGCTGCAGGATATCGTTGCGGATCTGGGCGATGCCGCGCCCAGCGTGGCGACGCTCTATCAGGATTTCGGCGTGCGCTGCCGGATGAAGGGGCTGAAGCGCTCGCCGCTTGATTTGCCCGCCTTTCGCAAGCGCTTCGCCATGGCGCAGGCCGGCATGGCCGATGCCGACGATCCCCGCTGGCAGGATGCCATCCGCGCCGCAGAGCCAGTGCCAGAGGATATGCTTGCGCCCTTCCTGCTGATTGCGCGCGCGGCGCTGGACGGACAGCCCTGCCCGGACGATGTGGCGCTGGCCCGCGCCTATGGCACCAGTTCGCCGGGCCGTGTGCGCCGGCTGATCGACTATATGGAAAAGCTGGGCGTCATCGTCGCGCGCACCGATTTTTCGGGCAAGCGCTCGATCGGTCTGCCGGGGCTGGGCCTGTCGACCGCGGCGGCGGACGGATGATCCTCCCGGAAACACCATCCGTTCGTTTCGAGCGCAGTCGAGAAATTATCGGCCTACGCTTGCCGCTTCCCGACTTCGTTCGAAGCGAACGGAGATAGAAGGTTGAGTATAGTCCCCGCCATCCTGTTCGTCTGCCTTGGCAATATCTGCCGCTCGCCGCTGGCGGAGGCCGCTCTGCGCGCGGAGGCGGAGAAAGCGGGTCTGGATATCATCGTGGATTCGGCTGGCACGGGCGACTGGCATGTCGGCAGCCCGCCCGATCCGCGGGCGCAGCGCCAGGCATTGTCCCATGGCATCGATATTTCGGGCTATCGCGGGCGACAGGTGCAGGCGCAGGATTTTCGTCGCTTCACCCATGTCTTTGCGCTGGACGCTGACAATCTGCGTAATTTGCGGCGCATTCGTCCGGCGGACGGCACGGCGCAACTGCGCCTGCTGATGGACATGGTTCCCGGTCGCGAGGGCAGCGGCGTCACCGATCCTTATTATGGTGACGAAGCGGGTTTCGCCGTGACCTGGGATGACGTCACCCGGGCCTCACGCGCCATCATCATGCTGCTACAGGCGGATTAGCTCGATTCCCGCACCACCAGTTCCGGCGCGATTTGGACGGTAAGCGCTTCCTGTCCCTCGATCCGGCGGACCAGCAGGTCGACCAGCGCCCGCGCGCCTGCCTCTATATCCTGCCTTATGGTCGTCAGCGGCGGATGGGCGAAGCGGGCGAGCATGATGTCGTCAAAGCCCACGACCGCCATATCCTGCGGCACGCGCAATCCATGTTCGGCGGCGGCCGCCATGATGCTCATCGCGACCACGTCCGACGCGGCGAAGACGCCGTCGGGGCGGTGGCCGGCGGCGAAATAGTCGGCGGCCGCGCGAAAGCTTTGGTCGGGCGTCATCGCCGTGGGCACCAGATCCACGCCGTTGCGTAAATCATCGGGCAGGGCGTCCAGGAAGCCGCGATGGCGCGCGGCAAATTCCGGCACGCTCACTGCGCCGAAATAGGCCAGTCGCCGCCGCCCCCGCTCCATCAGATGCCGGGCCGCCAGAGCGCCGCCTGTAACATTGTCGGTTCCCACGGTTACATGGACATTATCTGTCGATCCGGCGCCCCATACGACCATGGGCCGGTAATGCGCGGCGGCCCGGTCCAGCGCCCTACTCTGCGTCGATTGGCCGACAACGATGATGCCGTCGGCGCGTCTGGAGCGAATGAAGGCGTCGAGCCATTCCTCGCCCTGCGGCACGACGCGCGAGAGCAGCAGGTCATAGCCTCGATCGGTCAGCGCATCGGCCAGATAGCCCAGCATGGTGACGAAGAAAGGATCGGACAATTGCCGGCTGCGTTCCGGCCCGATCGGCAACAGCACCGCGATTGCGCCCGTCCGCCCCAGCCGCAGATTCTGTGCGGCGACATTCATGCGGAAACCATGCTGGTCGGCCAGCGCTTGAATGCGCGCGCGCGTGCCCTTGTTAAGCGCGCCCTTGCCGGTCAGCGCACGCGACACGGTGGATACGGACACGCCGGCAAGGCGCGCCAGATCGGCAATGCTTTTGAGATGATCCGCCGGCTCACCCATCGCATGGGAATAGAACAGTCCGGGCAAATAGAGAAGAGAATCTCGCATCTGGCGAAGGCGCAGCCACTGGTTTTCGTGCATTGCCCTTCCGCATCTGCTGTTGGGACGATGGCGACGAGCGGCGATTTGCTTTTCCGTTGAAAGTGCATATCATTTCCTGAACGAAAGGATGATGCATGGCTGGCATGGGAAACTCGAAGGACAAGGCACGGGCGATCCTGCTGGATCTGGACGCGGCGGCCTTGAGCGCGCTGCTGGAGCAGCAGGGTGGGGTGGGCGAATTGCTGGAGGTATCGGACGGACTGGTCCTGCGTGTGTCCGTGCAGCAGGAAGGGCGGTCAATCACTGTCCCCGTCACCTTGCCCGTTACGGCGCTGGCTGGCGGGCTGGAGGTGGCGGTTACGGCGCGCAAGTCGACATCGCCTATGTCGGCGCAGCAGATGGTGCTGCGTTTTATCTGCAACGATGCGGTGGTGACGGAGGCGGCCTATCCTTTGGCTACCCACTTGGAATCCTTCAGTCTGTCGCTGCCAGATGGACAGTCGGGCAGCCTGTCGCTATGCGCCGAGGGCATTTATGTGCTCCAGCGCATTGTCCTGTCTCATGCCTCCGCCGCGCCGGTAAAGGAAGGAAAGAAGGCAAGGGGCGGCAAGCGGAAATAGCATAGCTCTTGCAGTCTTGCTAAGCGGGCGGCCCTGTCTGTCGAGTATAGTGCCCTGATGCCGATCTTGCTGCGCCGTCTGCTTCTGCTGTTTCTTTGCTGTGCTGGGCCAGCAGTCGCTCTTCCTGCAAACAAGCCAAACGCCGGCTACACAAGGGTTGCAATCGATACATCGGTGGGCCGGATCATCGTGGCGGTGGACCAGAAGCGCGCGCCGCGCACTTCGGCCAATTTTCTGACCTATGTCGATGACGGGCGGTTTGACGGCGTTACATTCTATCGCGCCGCCCGGCGCAAGGCTGACCCCAAATATGGGTTGATTCAGGGTGGCATCGACACCGATGCGCGCCGGTCCCTGCCGCCGATCCCGCATGAGCCGACGACGCAGACGGGCATCCGGCATCTTGACGCCACCTTGTCCATGGCGCGGCCCAATCGGCCCAATTCGGCGATGGGCAATTTCTTCATCACCATCGGTCCCACGCCCAACATGGACGCGCGCGGCGACTATATCGGCTATGCCGCCTTTGGCCATGTGGTGGCGGGGATGGATGTGGTGAAGAAGATTCTGGCCGTGCCCACCTGCTGCGGATCGGGACCGATGCGCGGGCAGATGATCGTCAAGCCGATCGCCATCTTGCGCGCCCGGCGGCTGGATGGCGCGCCCAGACCGTCCCGCGGGGTGAAGCCCTGGCTGATCGGTCTCAATCGGAAGACAGCGAAGTAGACGGTTATGGCGATCAGGCGAAGGCCGCCTGATCGCGGACCCACGCCCGGCCGCTGCCCCGGGGCGGGCGGGCCTGAATCTTCTTCCATGCCTGTTCGTGGAAGAAGAAGGCGACGGCGTTGATCATCGGTTCGATGAGCGCGATGCCGCCGGCCAGCGCCAGCGATCCCGTCATCACATAGGCGACGGTGAAGCCGACGGTCAGGTGGATGGTCAGATAGGTTCCGGTCTTGATGAGGTCGAGCGACATGGGGCGTCTCCTTGTTGATGTCTCAATTAAGAGTCGTTCGCAATAGTGGCCAATGGCTTTTTCCGCTGGCTCTGATCGGGCGGGGCGATCAAAAAGAGCGTCAAGGAGATGCGGCATGACCGGACGGATCAGGGTGGGCATTGGCGGCTGGGTCTATGAGCCGTGGCGCGGCAGCTTCTATCCGGCGGGGCTGCGGCAAAAGGATGAGCTGGTCTATGTGGGGCAGCATCTGACCGCGACCGAAATCAACGCCACTTATTATAGCAGCCAGAAACCCACGACCTTCGCCAACTGGGCGAAGGCGGTGCCCGATGGATTCCAGTTCGCGGTGAAGGCGTCACGCTACGCCACGAATCGCAAAGTCCTGGCCGAGGCGGGCGAATCGATCGCGAAGTTCGTCGGGCAGGGCATCGCCGAACTGGGCGACCGGCTGGGACCGATATTGTGGCAGTTTATGGCGACCAAGCGGTTCGATCCCGATGATTTCGGGGCTTTCCTGACGCTGTTGCCCGCCAGTGTCGATGGCGTCCCGCTGCGCCATGCGCTGGAAGTGCGGCATGAGAGCTTCGATGATCCCGCTTTTCTGGCGATGGCGCGGGAGGCCGGCGCGGCGGTGGTGTTGGCCGATCATGAAAGCTATCCCGCGATCGTCGGCCATGATGTCGGCTTTTCCTATCGCCGGCTGATGCGCGCACAAGCGGACGAGCCGGCCGGTTATGACCCGGCCGCAATGGAGCGCTGGGTTGAGGACGCCCGGCGGCAGGCGGAACGGGGTGATGTGTTCAGCTTCTTCATCAGCGGCGCGAAAGAGCGCAATCCTGCAGCGGCGCAGGCGATGGTCGTGGCTTTAGGGTGACAGTCTGTTGCATTTGATGCAATCGGAAAGTCGTGCTTTGCGATTGTTACAACAATATGACGGGCCTAATGGCGCGCATCCCTCGTGACGGGGGATTGATTCTCTTCACTATGGAGCAAAATATGCGTCAGATGTTTCAAGGCGCTGTGCTGGCCGTTGCGGTCGGCGTGCAGATGCTGACTTTCTATTCGGTGCTTTATGCCTGATCGCGGTTTCGCCGTGATCTTCATCCCGTCTGAACGGGATGCGAAAAGGCCGCTCCTGGGTTAACCAGGGCGGCCTTTTTACTTTTCTATGACTTTGGCTGATGGTCGATGATGGTTCAAAAGCTATCACCCCTCGGCCAGCCAGCCGGCCAGCAGATAGGCCACAACGCCAATCGGTCCCAGCGCGCAGAGCGTCAGCAGCACCAGCGCGACACGGATCAGTGTGACGTCCAGGCCGGTGCGATTGGCGACGCCAGCGCACACGCCCATGATCTTGCCATTGCGACGGTCGAGGGTGAAGCTGTTGTTCATGGTTCTGGCTTTCTGAGGAGAGGATATGGAAGGGGGGGGGGCGATCAGGCGATCGGCGATACCGGCATGGCGGCGCCGATGAACAGGCTGGCGACGATGACGGCGCCGGCGAGGGCGAAAGCGGCGTTCTGGATCTTGGCGATGAACATGGTGGAAACTCCCTGACAAGAGGACCGGATCGTCCGGTCTTGATGCCAGGAGATATTGCAGAGGCTGTGCCAGTTTTGATTTTTGGCGGAAATCCGTGGATTTCTGAGCGGCGGCTTCAAGTTGCTGCTGTGGCAAATTCTGGATTGTGGGGAAAAACACCATTATCTGGTGAAAATATCGGGCGTGCGCGATGAGCGAAGCGCATCTTTTCGTCTATGGCACGCTGCGCGCCGGCTTTGATGGTCCCATGGCGCGGCGTCTGCGCGCGGAAGCTGTCCTGATCGGCCCCGCCCGTGTGAAGGGCGTGCTCTATCGGATCGCTGATTATCCGGGGCTGGCGGTTGGTGGGGACGATTGGGTGACGGGCGATCTGTTCGCTCTGCCCAATATGGCCGCTACGCTAAGCTGGCTCGATATTTATGAGGAATGCGCGCCCTCTTTCCCGCAGCCGCATGAATATCGACGGGAAATCTGCGCTGTCGAGGCGGCGGGCGGCGCAATCTACGCCTGGATCTACGCCTATGCGCGCGACACGACTGCGCTGGACAAGATCGATGGCGGGGATTTCTTGTACCCCCGCCCATAAGGCATTGCGTCAGGCGGTGCCCAGCTTGTCCGCATAGAGCATGCGCCCCGGACCGAGCAGGGCCAGCACCTGCGGCACCAGATGCGGCGCGACGGCAAAGCAGCCTTCGGACCGGCCGCATTTGCCCCAGGACGCGACATGATCCTCGCTGACATAGTCGGCGCCATGCACGACGATGGCGCGCGCCTCTGCATTGTTGTTCTGCGGATCAAGGCCGATCAGGCGCATCGACCGGCCATGCTGGCCGACATAGATGTCGCCGGTCCGGAAGGCGCCCTGGCTGCTGGCCAGCGAATTGGGTTCATTGGAAAAGCTGTGCAGCCATCCCGAATGGCCCGGATCGGAGCCGCGCCCGTGTGACACGAGATAGCTGCTGGTCTGTCCGCCGATCAGATCGACGATATGCATGCGCATATCCTTCGACGGGGCGTCGAAATCCACGATCGCCACGCGGTCGCGCAGTTCGAAATGATGGGCATGATTGTCGAGCGCAGCCTTCGCGCGCTCCAGCAGGGGCGCATAGGGTTTTTCCGCAACGACGCGGGGCGTCGCGGGAACCGGAGCCAGCTTTGCGGGTTCAGCCCCGATGAGACCGGAGTCCGTCGGCAGCGCAGCGCGACCCATGCTGTCCGACAAAAACGAAAAGGCGAGTCCGCTTAAAGCGAACTTCGTAAAATTGCGGCGATCCATGGCCGCACTATAGCAAAGCCGCCGCCCCGGTTGAAGACCGGGGCATGCGTCTTCATTCGCCTGTCGTACTCGATTCGTCCGCAGGCTGGCTCTGTTCGCCGCCTTCGGGCAGGCGCGACGTCATGCCGGTCGCTTCCGCATCATCTTGAATCTGTTGCTGTTCCGAAATGGAGGGCGGGGGCGCGGCCGGAGTCGCGGCGGCATTATTCTGCACTTCGGGCAGGGCCGCTTCGGGTTCCTCGACCACCATATTTTCAACCGGGGGTTCGACCAGATTGTTGGTCGCGGCCGGCGCTTCCTCTTCCTTCTTGCCGCAAGCGGCAAGGGCGAGGGCGCCGGAAAGGGCGACGATCAGGGCGATCTTGCGCATGAAAATATCAGTCCTTGGAAGCGAGAGAGGGAGAAGGGGCGGCGGTCGGATCAACGCGATTGCTCGACGCCTCGATCTTGGCGGCGAGCAACTTGTCCCAGCCATAGGGGTCGGCGCGGAAGCTGACCGTGCCGTTATTGCCGGCAAAAGCGGTCCAGTAGAGCAGATAGACCGCGACCTGCGACGGCAAGGATACGCGCTGCGTCTTGCCTTCATCGATCAACGTCTGAATCTGGCCGTTCAGATTGGGATCGGCGGCGACCATGCGTTCGGCCAGCGCCACCGGTTTTTCCAGGCGGATGCAGCCATGGCTGGCGAGCCGGTCATAGCTGGAAAATTTCCCGCGTGACGGCGTGTCGTGCAGATAGACGGCGAAGGGATTGTTGAAATCGAACTTCAACCGACCCAGCGCGCTGCTTGGTCCTGCGGGCTGGACGATCCGTTCGCCGCCCTCGGGCGTCTTGACGATCTTGTACCCCTGTTTGATCAGCGTCGCTCGCCCCTTGGGGAAAAGTTCGCGCTTTGCGATCGACATCGGCACGTTCCAGGGCGGATTGACCACGATCGAATGGATGCTGGACGACAGCATCGGCGTCTGGTTGGTCGGGCTGCCAGTGACGGCGCGCATGGAGCTGACCGGCTGGTCGCCTTCGAACACGGTCAAGACGGCGGCGGCGATGTTCACCTGCACGCGGTTGACCGGCAGGCTGCGCGGCATCCAGCGCCACCGCTCCATATTGGCCATGATCGCGGCGATCCGGTCATTCACATTCACATTAAGCGCTTCCAGCGTGCGGACGCCCAACTGGCCGGTCGGCTCCAGCCCATAGCGGCGCTGCGCGCGCTGGATCACATCGACCAGATTTTCAGTCTGGGTGACGGCGGGGTCCTCCAGCGCGATGCGCGCGCGCACCACATCGGGTGCGGTGCCGGCGGTCAGCGTCGGCCAGCCGCCCTTGTCGCGGATCGCCTCATATTTGGCCAGGCCCTTGCGCAGCGTGTCATATCCCGACCAGGGCGGGGTCAGCCCATTGGCCCATTGTTGCAGCCGGTCTTCGCTCACCGCCTTCGCCAGCGCCGGGCGCGGATCTACGGCGGCGGGGCGCAGCGCCCAGACTTCCAGGAAATCGGCGGTGTCGACGCGGCCGGTGCCCAGCGCCTTGGCGCGATCAAGCAGCGCGCTCACCAGAGCATCGCCCTTCAGCGCAGTGCTGGCCTTGCTGCGCGCCATCAGGCCCTGCGTCACGCCGGTCTTCAGCCAGTCATTGGCCCAGCTTTCCTGCGCGGGCGACAGCGCCGGGATCGGCACGGGCGGCGGCGGCGCGGGCAGCGGCTGGACGGTGGGGGGCGTTATCGTCGGCGCGACGGCTGGCGGCGGCGTCTGCGCGGCAAGCGGGACGGCGACGAAGCCAGCGACAGCCAGCAGCTGGAAACGGATCAAATCGGGACGGTTCATGCTGGACCAGATAGCGCAAAGCCGCCATCGTTCAAATCGCGATAGCGGGAAAAGATCATGCTGCACGTTGTTCACCATCCCGCCTATGTCTCCCCTGCAACACCCGGGCCGTTAACGACCGCCCCTCTAACAACCAGCAGCCTTTTTCGTTTCGACAAATATGGTCTGGTGATGGATGCGCTGCGGGAAAGCGGCGTGGCCCATGTCATCCATGCGCCCGAACCGATGCCGCGCGCGTGGATCGCGGCGGTGCATGATCCCGATTATGTGGATCAGGTGGCGACCCTGTCCGTCCCGTCGGACAAGGAACGGCGCATCGGTTTTCCGGTGACGGATCGGGTGGCGCGCCGGTCGATGCTGTCGCCGGGCGGCACATGGCTGGCGGCGAAACTGGCGATGATCCATGGCTATGCCGCCAATGCCGCGGGCGGCAGCCATCATGCGCTGTACGATACCGGCGCGGGCTATTGCGTGTTCAACGATCTGGCCATCGCCGCCAACCGGCTGATTGCGCAGGGTGATGCGGCGCGCATCCTGATTCTGGACCTGGACGTGCATCAGGGCGACGGCACGGCGTCGCTGCTGGCCGGGCGAGGCGATATCTTCACCCTGTCGATCCATGCGGACAAGAATTTCCCGGTGCGCAAGGCGCAATCGACGCTGGATATCGGGCTGGACGACCGGACCGGGGATGACGCCTATCTGGCGGTGCTGGCCGATGCGTTGCCGCGCGTGCTGGACGATTTTGCGCCCGACCTGATTCTCTATCAGGCCGGCGTCGATCCGCATGAGGAGGATCGGCTGGGGCGGCTGGCGCTGACCGACGCCGGGCTGGCCGCGCGCGATCGCACCGTCATGCGGCAGGCGCGGGGGCGCGGCATCCCCGTCGCCAGCACGATGGGCGGCGGCTATGGCGCGGACCGGATGGCGATTGCTCGCCGCCATGCCGACTGCATGATTCGTATGGCGGAGCAATGCGTCTAGGGATCTGTTTGGAAATGCGCCTGCGGCTCCTAAAATGCGCTCTTTCGCGCATTTTCAAATTACGTCTAACCCCTTGCAAATCGGTCGATAGATTGGGATCACTGGTCTGTTCGGCGCGCTCCATGGGGATGGGGCCTCCTGCGCCGCTCTGGGGGTTTATGAAGCATCTGTCCGTCCTGTTTGCCGCAACCAGCCTGATCGCCGTGCAGGCTTATGCCGCCGACAAGCCCGTGCTGGCGCCCGCACCCGCCTGGGTGATCCCTGCCGGCGCGTTGCCGGAGGCGAAGAAGGAGGCGGAGGCCCCGGTCGAACTGCTCCGGTCGGATCAGCAGGTGAAGTTGGAGAAGGGACGCCAGACCGTCTATACCGATGTGGCGATGCGGATCGGCACGCCGCAGGGGCTGGCAGCCGGCAATATCTCCTTCCCCTGGCGGCCCGAAACCGACGAGTTGACCGTCCATAAGCTGATGATCCGGCGCGGCGATCAGCTGATCGACGTGCTCGCCAGCCAGAGCTTCACGGTCATGCGCCGCGAGCAGAATCTGGAAAATGCGACGCTGGACGGCGTGTTGACCGCCAATATTCAGCCCGAAGGCTTGCAGGTCGGCGACATTGTCGAATTCGCCGCATCGATCAACTCGTCCGACCCGACCTTCCAGGGCCATGTCGAACAGGTGGCGGCGGCGTGGAACGGCATGCCGATCGGGCAGGCGCGGCTGCGCGTGCAATGGCCCGCCAGCCTGCCCGCTCGCCTGCAGGCCAGCCGCGACATGCCGGCGGTCAAGCCGGTGCGCAAAGGCGACATGATGAGCGTCGATTATGCCCCCGGTGCGGTCGAGCCGATCATCCCGGCCAAGGGCGCGCCGGCCCGCTACGCCATGGGCCGTTATGTCGAACTGAGCGATTTTTCCTCCTGGGCGGATCTGGGCGCGCTGCTCGCCCCGCTTTATGACAAGGCGGCGGGGCTGCCCGCGCAGGGACCGCTGAAGGATGAACTGGACCGGATCGCCGCCCTTTCCCCTGATCTCAAAAAGCGGGCGCAGGCGGCGCTCAATCTGGTGCAGGACCGGGTGCGCTATGTCGCGCTGGCGATGGGGACGGGCGGGCTGGTGCCGGCCGATGCGGAAACGACATGGTCGCGCCGCTATGGCGATTGCAAGGGCAAGACCGCGCTGTTGCTGGGGCTGCTCCATGCGCTGGGCATCGCGGCCGATGCCGTGGCGGTGAACGCCATATCGGGCGACGGCATCGATCAGCGCCTGCCGATGGTCGGCCTGTTCAACCATGTGCTGGTGCGCGCGACGATCGGCGGCAAAACCTATTGGCTGGATGGCACGCGGACGGGCGACACCGATCTCGATCGGCTTCAGGTGCCGGCCTATGGCTGGGGCCTGCCGCTGACGCCCAAGGGCGCGGCGCTGGTGCGGATGATGCCCGCGCCGCTCGACATTCCTGATGAGGTGGTGACGATCCGCATCGACGCCACTGCGGGTCTCAGCATCCCCGCGCCGATCACGGTGGAGGCGGTGATGACCGGCGATGGGGCGATCGCCACGAAAAATGCGCTGGCGAACCTGACCGGCGCCGCGCGCGAGGATGCGCTGCGCCGTTACTGGAAGGGGCAATATGATTTTGTCGAGGTCCAGTCGACCGGCGCGACCTTCGACCCGGCGACGGGCGAAGAGCGGTTGACGATGCAGGGCCTGGCGAAGATGGACTGGGACGATGGCTGGTACGAAACGGACAAGATGCGGGTCGGCTACAAGGCCGATTTCAGCCGCGATCCCGGGCCGGACCAGAAGGCGCCCTTTGCCGTGGCCTATCCCTATTATAACCGCGCGAGCGAGACGATCCTGCTGCCGCCCGGTTTTTCCGGCAAGGCAGGGGCGGACAATGCCGATGTGGACGAAACGGTGGCCGGCATCGCATACAAACGGAGCGCGACGCTGACGGGTAATGTGTTCCGTGTGGAGCGCAGCGAACGCAGCCTGATTCCTGAATTTCCGGCAGCCGATGCGCCTGCCGCGCAGGCGGCGTTGCGCCGGCTGGCGGACAAGGTCGTCTATCTGCGCAAGCCGGCTGGTTATCGCCCGACCGACAAGGAACTGGCGGCGATGAACGCCGCCACACCAGATAGCGCCAAAGCCTATTTCGACCGCGGCCGCGCGCGCATGGACGCCAGCCAGTTCAAGGAAGCCATCGCCGATTTCACCAAGACGATCGAACTGGACCCCAAGGATGAATGGGCGCTCGCCAATCGCGGGATGAGCCAGGTCTGGCTGGGCGATTATGCCGCCGCCAACAAGGATATGGATGCGGTGGCGCTTCTTGATCCGAAAAATCCGATGGTCTCGCGCGCCCGCGGCCTGA
Source organism: Pseudomonadota bacterium (assembly GCA_021849075.1). Classification (GTDB taxonomy): domain Bacteria; phylum Pseudomonadota; class Alphaproteobacteria; order Sphingomonadales; family Sphingomonadaceae; genus Sphingobium. The sequence goes on from JAJZTH010000032.1 coordinate 13,190, forward strand.
TCGCCGAGCGCAAGGGGCAATGGGCGGAGGCGGTCGCCGCCTACAGCCAGTCGCTTGCGCTGAATGAAGGCGACAGTTTCACATTGGGGCATCGGGCGATCGCCAATCGCGCCGCCGGCAATGGCGACGCGGCCCTGACGGATGCCGCCGCCGCGCTTCAGGGCAATCCGAACTGGACCGATCTCTACATGCTGCGCGCCAGCATTTTGCGCGGCAAAGGCGATATCGAAGCCGGGGTGAAGGAAGGGCAGGGGCTGGAAGAAGCGCTACCCGACGATGGCTATGCCCATGTTGCGGCCGCCAGCATCTATGACAGTTTCGGCCGCTGGGATCTGGCGCAGAAAGCCTATGATCGGGCGATCGCGATCAAGCCGGAAGCCTATATCTATATCAACCGTGGGCAGCGCCGGCCGCGCGCCGACCTGGCCGGCAAGAAGGCGGACTTTGCCGAAGCGCTGCGCCTGTCCCCCGATGATGTCGACGCGCTGGTCGCCAGCGCCAGCCTGCAACTGCAAAGCGGCGACAGCAGGGGCGCGATCCACAGCTATGCGCAGGCGATCGCCAAATTCCCGGACAATGCCGATTTTCTGGCCGGGCGGGGCCTTGCCTATGACCTGTCTGGCAACCGGGCGGCGGCGGACAAGGATTTCGCCAGCGCCCGCGCCAAGGCGACCGGGCAGTCGGTACAATTGAACAGCCTGTGCTGGATGAAGGCGACCACCCCCGGCGCATCGGCCAAGGCGATGGAAACGGCGCTGGCCGATTGCGACGCGGCGTTGGCGCCGCAACAGGATGCCGCTGCTTTCCTCGACAGCCGGGGGCTGGTGCTGCTGCGCCTCGGTCGGCTGGACGATGCGATCCGCGATTATGACAAGGTGCTGGGAAAGCAGGGCAGCTATCCGACCTCGCTCTATGGCCGGGCGCTGGCCTGGGCGGCGAAGGGCGACCGCACCAAGGCGGAGGCCGATCGTGCCGCCGCGATCAGGCTGAATGGCAAGATCGCGGAGGAATTTGCAGGCTATGGACTGCCCTGGCCGGCAGAGGGCAGTCCGCGTTGAGTCAGTGCAGCGTGTCACCCGATGTTACGGCAGCGTTCGGCTTGCCTTCCATCAGCTTCGCGGCGATCAGGCCGGCCAGCGCCAGCGCCACGAAATCGCTGAACGCAAGATAGAGGATATAGCCCCAGGGCGCATGGTTGAACACGGCCTGGCCGATATGCAGCCACAGCACGGCCGCCAGCGCGAACAGGATGCTGACTCTTGCCCGGCTGGCGAAGTCGCCCAGCGCATAGCGCAGCGCCAGCGCGATCAGCACGCCCACGACCAGCGACAGGATCAGCCCGCCGATCAGCGCGCTGCCGTCCATCACCGGAAAGCCGCCGCTATTGTAAAAGATCTGCGCCACCGGGCCTCGACCATAGAGGATCGTGCCCTGCGCCGTCGCCGGATCGGGGATCACATAGACGCCGGTGCCGGTGGTGTTGAGCGCCTGCGCCATGGCGGCCTGCAAATTGGCGCTGCCCTGATCATCGGCGCGGCTCAGCGCCAGCGCGGACAAAGGCGTGCCCCAGAAGATGAATCCGGTGATGAACATGGCAAGGCCGCCCAAAAGGCCGCCGATCAGAGAACGAAGCATGGATTCTCCCCCCAAACAGATGCGAAACTGACGCATCAACGCAGGGCGGGCAACTTCTTTCCGATGCGGGCCGGGGCGGATGCGCCAGAGGCGTATTTCCCAAAAAGCAGGTCGAGCGCAGCGCTTTCAATAGGATCCGTTCGCCCTGAGCATGTCGAAGGGCTGTACTGAGCAACTGCTGCTGCGCACAGAGAAAGGAACGAGGCTTCGACAGGCTCAGCCCGAACGGCAGTTATCTAAAGCGTCATGTCCTAATCCTTCGGACGCGCGGCCTTTTCGGCAATGCCCGACACGCCTTCGCGCCGGTCCAGTTCGTCCAGAACCGCGTCGAACGGCACGTCCAGATCGGCCAGCAACATCATCAGGTGAAAGATCAGGTCCGCGCTTTCGCCGATCAGATCCTGTCGATCGTCCGCCATGGCGGCGATGACCGCCTCCACGGCTTCCTCGCCGACCTTCTGCGCAATCTTGGCGCGGCCTTTGGCGGCCAGCTTGGCGACATAGGAGGCCGACGGATCGGCGCTCCGCCGCTGGCGGATGGTCTGTTCAAGGGTTTGAAGGGTCGCGCGCATGGCCCTGCATCAAGCGCCGTGCGCGCGACCCGTCAACCTCTTATTTGCGCTTGCGCTTGGCAATGACCAGGCGGCCAACCAGCACGGCGGCGCCCATGCCGAACAACGCCATCTGTTCGGGTTCGGGCACCGGGGTCGGCGTGCCGCCCGACGATCCGCCCGAACTGCTCGTGCCGCCGGTGCTGCCACCCGAGCTGCTGGTCGTGCCGCCCGAAGAGGACGACGATGTGCCGCACTTGCCGAACCAGCACCACCAGGTCGCCTGCGCCGGTGCAGGCACGGCCGCGCCCATCAGGCCGGCTGTTGCTGTTGCCAGCAATATTTTGCTGATTTTCATAATAGTCACCCCGTTTGCAGAAAGGAAAAATCGTTTCGAAACGACCCGCCTGTTCTTTCGCAGGTTATGTGCCAATTTTGCGGGGTGACGCTTTTGCGCGGTTGACGGTCCAGGGACGTCGCGCCCAAATATGGTTACTGTAAATTAACCCGACAATTGCCGGCTTTTCCGTGGCTTAGTGACGCCGTACCGGGATGCCCGCCGCCGCCAGAGCCTGATGCGCTTCGGCAATACTATGTTGACCAAAATGAAATATGGAGGCGGCCAGCACGGCGCTGGCATGGCCCTGCACCACGCCTTCGACCAGATGGTCCAGCGTGCCGACGCCGCCGCTGGCGATCACCGGCACCGATACGGCGTCGGCAATGGCGCGGGTCAGGGCCAGATCATAGCCCTGTTTCGTGCCGTCCCCGTCCATCGATGTGACCAGCAGCTCGCCCGCGCCCAACTCCGCCAGGCGCAGCGCATGTTCCAGCGCGTCGATGCCGGTCGGCTTGCGCCCGCCATGGGTGAAGATTTCCCAACGCGGCGACCCATCGGCATGCGGCCCCACCCGCCGGGCGTCGACCGATCCGACGATGCACTGCGCACCGAAGCGATCGGCAATGTCGGCGACCAGTTCGGGCCGCGCCACCGCCGCGCTGTTGACCGCCACCTTGTCCGCTCCCGCCAGCAGCAGCGCGCGCGCATCTTCGGGCGTGCGCACGCCGCCGCCCACGGTCACAGGCATGAAGCAGACTTCGGCGGTGCGGCGCACCACGTCCAATATGGTTCCGCGCGCCTCATGCGTGGCGGTGATGTCCAGGAAGCAGAGTTCGTCCGCCCCGGCTGCGTCATACAGCTTGGCCTGCTCCACCGGATCGCCGGCGTCCTTCAAGTCGACGAAATTGACGCCCTTCACCACGCGCCCGTTTGCGACGTCGAGACAGGGAATGACACGGGTGCGGACGGTCATGATTGCCACCCCATTTTTCGGATTCTCAACCCTATGAGCATATGTTAGGTCCCCGATATGTTCCAACGCCATCAAGATTTCGCGGTCTATCAACCCAGCGAGGCTGCGCGGCTTTTGGGCGTGCAGCCATCTAAGATCAAGCGTTGGTTGGGGGGATATGAATACCGTCGTGGAGACCGCGTTGTAGAGCAGGCACCGCTATGGATTTCTGAATATTCGAACTTGGATGAAATTTATCTTGGGTTTCGGGATTTAATTGAGATTCGTTTTGTAGTTGCGTTTGTTCGGGCCGGTTTGGACAAGAATTCTGTGCGTTCGCTTCTGGCCAAGGCTCGAACGCTTATCGGACATGATTATCCCCTTTCTACTCGGCAATTTCAGACAGATGGAAGAACGCTGTTTCTGGAGATTTGGGATCACGGCCGAGAGGGTGAAACTGGACATGCGATTGATGTTCGGGATGGTCAACATGCATTTCGTTCGTTGATCAGTCCAACTTTCAAGGATCTGGATTTTGATCAAGGCGTGGTGTCGAAATGGCATGTGGCTGGCCGGCGTAAGCGCATCTCGATCGCCCCGGAGGTGGCATTTGGCCAGCCGGTTATTGACGATACAGGAATTCCTACCTTCCGTCTCTTAGAGGCTTATGAGGCCGAAGGAGACGAGGCGATCGTTGCTCGACAATTTGAAGTGTCGATATCGGCGGTCCGATCTGCAATCGAGTTTGAGCGAGGGCTTTTTCCAAGGCGTGCGGCTGCTGCTTGATGAAAATTTGCCGCCACGAGCGGCTCGTAGTCTTCAAGCTCTGTTTGAAGAGCATGAGATTGTAGCCTTGCGTCACAAGTTCGGGCGCCCCGGAATTTCAGACAAGGAATGGATTGAGGCGCTGGGCGGTGAAGGGCGATGGTCGGTTTTGACTGCGGATAGGCGTATTGGTCGCAATGCGATCGAGAGAGAGGCTTTTCTACGCAATAATCTGGTCGGCTTTGTATTAGCGCCGTCGTTAAGGAAGAGGCCGCTTCATCAACAAATAGCTCGCTTGCTTTATATCTGGCCAGACATTGTGGGACAATCTGAACTGGTTTCCAGAGGATTGTTTGAAATCAGCGAGCGCGGCAGAATGAAGCAAATCTGATCAAGCTGCAGCCTGCGCAACCGCCAGCGCGGTCTTGAGGTCCAGCCGCCCGTCATAGAGCGCGCGGCCGGTGATGACGCCTTCGATCCCGTCATCGGCATGCAGGCTCAAAATGCGGATATCCGCGATTCCCGCCACGCCGCCGCTGGCGATCACCGGCATGTCGGTGGCGCGGGCGAGGTCGACGGTCGCGTCGATATTCACGCCCTTCAACAACCCGTCGCGGCCGACATCGGTGAACAGCAGGCTGGCGACGCCCGCATCCTCGAACCGGCGGGCCAGGTCGATGACCGGCATGTCGCTCTTTTCCGCCCAGCCGTCGGTTGCGACGAAGCCGTCGCGCGCATCGACCGCGACGACGATGCCGCCGGGAAAGTCGCGCGCCGCCGCCTTCACGAAGGCCGGGTCTTTCAATGCCGCCGTGCCGATCACGATGCGCGATACGCCAAGGTCGAACCAGCGCTCCACCGCTTCCCGGTTGCGGATGCCGCCGCCCAGCTGGACATGGCCGGGAAAGGCTTCCACGATCGCCTCGACCGCTGCGGCATTGACCGCATGGCCGGCAAAGCTGCCGTCGAGGTCCACGACATGCAGATGCTGCGCGCCGCTCTCGGCAAACAACAGCGCCTGTGCGGCGGGATTGTCGCCATAGACGGTGGCGCGATCCATATCGCCCTCGGCCAGGCGGACGACCTGGCCGCCTTTAAGGTCGATGGCGGGAAAGACGATCAGGGACATGGGATCAACCTTTGCGCGAGCGGGGCCTCAAGGGCGCCAGTCGAGAAAACGGGACAGGAAGGACAGGCCGTAACGCTGGCTCTTTTCCGGGTGGAACTGACAGCCGATGATGGTGTCGCGCGCCACGGCGGCGACCAGCGATCCGCCATGATTGGTGACGGCGGCGACATGGGCCGGGTCGGCCGCTTCATAATGATAGCTGTGCAGGAAATAGGCTTCACCCGCCTCGATCAACGGCGGCTGGCCGTTCAGCGTTACATCGTTCCAGCCCATATGCGGCACCTTCACCGCAGCGTCGGTCGGCTCGATCAGGCGCACCGTGCCGGGAATCCAGCCCAGCCCCTCATGCCGGCCAAATTCCTCGCCTGCATCGGCCAGCAGCTGCATGCCCACGCACACGCCCAGGAAGGGGATGCCGCGCCGGTTCACGGCCTCGTTCATCGCGTCCACCATGCCGGGGATCGCGACCAGCGCGTCGCGGCAGGCGCGGAAAGCGCCTACGCCAGGCAGGACGATGCGGTCGGCCTTGGCCACCACATCGGCATCGGCGGTGATGACGACATTGTCCGCGCCAGCCTTGCGCAGGGCATTGTGCACCGAATGGAGATTGCCCGCGCCATAATCGATCAGGGCGATGGTCATGGCAGCAGCGTGTCCAGATTGACGCTGGCGGCGCGTGCGGGGAGAAATTCGATCAGTTCGAACGACGCCGCGCCGTTCAGCACGAAGGGATCGGTCGCCGCCTTTTCCTGAATATCCGCTTTTGTGCCCCGCGCCAGCAATATGCCGCCGGTGCGCGGCTCACGCCGCCCCGCCAGCAACAGCCAGCCATCGGCAATCCCCTGATCCAGCCAGGCGCGATGATCGGCCAGATGATGGTCCAGCACATCGATCGGCGCCGTATAGGTCAGCGAAATGATGAACATGGGTCCGGCCTTTCCGAATTGCGGCTGCTTACAGCATGCCCTTGGTCGAAGGGATCGCATCCGCCTTGCGCGGGTCGATCTCCACCGCCTGACGCAGCGCGCGGGCCAGGCCCTTGAACGCGCTTTCGACGATGTGGTGGTTATTGCTGCCATAGAGCAGCTCGATGTGGAGCGTGATGCCCGCAGCCTGCGCAAGACTGTGGAAGAAATGCTCCACCATCTCCGTGTCCCATTCGCCGATCTTGGTGACGGTGAAGGGCAGCTTGCACACCAGCCAGGGGCGGCCCGAAATGTCGAGCGCCACGCGGCTGAGCGTTTCGTCCATCGGCGAATAGACGCTGCCATAGCGGCTGATGCCGCGCTTGTCGCCCAGCGCCTTGGCCAGCGCCTCGCCAATGGCGATCGCCGTATCCTCGGTCGTGTGATGCTGGTCCACATGCAGATCGCCGACGGTCTTGACGGTCATGTCGATCAGCGAGTGGCGCGACAGCTGCTCGATCATATGATCGAGGAAGCCGATGCCCGTCGACACCGTATAGAGGCCCGTCCCGTCGAGGTTGACGGTGACGTCGATCTGGGTTTCCGCCGTGTTGCGGTGAATCTCGGCCGTGCGCATGGCCGCCCTATAGCGCGTCGCGCCCATCATGCAATCGCGTCATGCAAGCGCGGCGATGGGGGTTGACCCTCCGTTTCGTGCCGCTAGGACATTGGGCCATGAGCGACGACCTGCCCGATAGCCTGATTCCCTATGACGAAATCGTGCAGGAGGCCCTGCGCGCGGTCGTTGGCCGTGTGCTGGGCGAAGTGCAGCAGTCGGGTGGCCTGCCCGGCGCGCATCATTTCTACATCACCTTCAAAACGCAGGCGCCCGGCGTCGACATTCCCAAGCATCTGATCGAGCGCTTCCCGGACGAAATGACCATCGTCCTCCAGAATAAATATTGGGATCTCAAGGTCAGCGATCGCCATTTCGAGGTCAGCCTGACCTTCAACCAGATTGCGGCGCATCTCTACATCCCCTTCAGCGCGATCACCGCCTTCGTCGATCCGGCGGTGAATTTCGCCCTCCAGTTCCAGGTCGCGGCCGATGAGCTGCCCGAACCGCATGACGCGGCGGAAAATGACGCCCCGGCGGTGACGAGCGAAGATGGCTCCAACGTCGTGACGGTGGACTTCGGCAAGAAAAAATAAGGCAAATCCAGCGGCTTCCTCCTGGCGGTCCTTCCAGGCGACTGCCGGCCATCGGGTCCCGCTCCGCGCTTGCTCGCGGATGCCGCCTCTCATGCGTCACATGCGAGAAGTTAGCGAAGTTTGCCCGCTTTTCGCCCCTGTTGATCACCCATGGGGTTGTCGCCGAGCGCGCGCGGCAAATGGCCTTATCCCCCTTCATCTTCGGCGCCGCATGTTCTATGCCCGCACTCCAATTCCCATGAGGACGCCGTTTTGATCCTGGACCTCGCCGCCGCCGCTTCGGGCGCCATTCAATTCAAAGATCTGGGGCTGGACCCGGTCGCCCTGAACCTGGGCTTCTTCACGCTGAAATGGTACAGCCTCGCCTATCTGGCCGGCATCCTGATCGGTTACTGGTATCTGCTCAAACTGGTGGCCCAGCCCGGATCGCCGATGGCGCGGCGGCATGCCGACGACATGATCTTCTATGCGACGCTGGGCATCATCATCGGCGGGCGGCTGGCCTATGTGATCTTCTACCAGCCCGAAATCCTTCAGCATCCGCTGGACATCTTCAAGCTGTGGAATGGCGGCATGTCCTTCCATGGCGGCGCGGCGGGCGTGTCGATCGGCATCCTCTACATGGCGTGGAAGGAAAAGCTCAGCTGGCTGCGCATCCACGACTATGTCGCCTGCGTCGTGCCCTTTGGCCTGTTCTTCGGCCGGCTCGCCAATTTCGTGAACGGCGAATTGTGGGGGAAGGAAACCGACGTGCCATGGGCCATCGTCTTCCCGACCGGCGGTCCCTTCGCGCGCCACCCCAGCCAGCTTTATGAAGCCGTGCTGGAGGGCGTCGTCCTGTTCCTGATCCTCGCCTTCGCCTTCTGGAAGACGCGCGCGCGCTACAAGCCGGGCATGCTGGTGGGCATTTTCGTGCTGGGCTATGGCTGCTTCCGCTTTGGCGTCGAATATTTCCGCGAAGCCGACGCTCAGTTGATGGAGTTTGCCGCGCGCACCGGCCTGCATATGGGCCAGTGGCTGTGCATTCCGATGATCCTCGCCGGCCTGTATCTGATCGCCACCGCCAATGGCCGCCGCCTGCGCGTGGAGCCGGTGGCCGGCACCGCCAGCGTGAGCTGAACCATGTCCGTCGAACCGCTGCCGCTGGCCGAGCGCCTGACGCGCCAGATCGCGGCGGGCGGGCCGATTTCCGTCGCCCATTTCATGGGCGAGGCGAACCAGCATTATTATAACAGCCGCGATCCGCTGGGCGCGCAGGGCGATTTCACCACCGCGCCGGAAATCAGCCAGATGTTCGGCGAACTGGTGGGGCTTGCGCTGGCCGACATGTGGCTGCGGTCGGGGCGCCGACCCGAGGCCAGCTATGTCGAACTGGGGCCGGGGCGCGGCACGCTGGCGTCGGACGCGCTGCGGGCGATGGAGCGGACGGCAGTCGCCCCGCGCATCCATCTGGTCGAAACCAGCCAGGCGCTGCGCGCGCGCCAAAGCGCGCTGATCCCCCATATCGTCCATCATGACAGCATCGACAGCCTGCCCGAGCAGGGACCGTTGCTGGTGGTGGCGAACGAGTTTTTCGACGCCTTGCCTGTGCGCCAGTGCATTCGGGTCGGTGATGAGTGGCGCGAGCGCGTCGTCATCCGCCGCGAGGAGGAGGGGCGCTTCATTCCTGTCGCGGGTTATCGCCGGATCGAATCGGGACTGCCGCCGATCGCCAATGAAGCGCCCGATGGCGCGATCATCGAATCGCCGATCATGGGTGCGGGCATTGCCTATGCGCTCGCCCATCGCATCGCCAAGCAGGGCGGCGGCGCGATTATCATCGACTATGGTTATGAAGGACCGGCGCTGGGCGACACGTTGCAGGCGGTGAAGGCGCATAAGTTCGCCGATCCCTTCACCGATCCGGGGGAAGTCGACCTGACCACCCATGTCGATTTCACCATGTTGGGCAATATGGCGCGGCAGGCGGGGCTGCGTGTGCATGGCCCGGTGGGCCAGGGCGCGTTCCTGCAACAGCTGGGCATCGATGCGCGCGCCGATCAACTGACCCGCACCGCCCCCGCCCGCGCGGCGGAAGTGGAGGCCGCCCGCCACCGCCTGACCGACGATCAGGAAATGGGGATATTGTTCAAGGCGATGGCCTGGACCCACCCCGATTGGGCCGAGCCGGCGGGGTTTGTCCGCTAACCGATCATCCGATCGCCGGAGCGATCAATCTTCCTGATGATAGCGGCTGAGGCGGCGGATGAAGCCGATCAGGCCGGTCTGGCGACTGCGCTTCATCCGTTCGGCATGCAGGATGGTCTGCACCCGCGCGAAGCAATCCTCCGCATCGACATTGCACAGCACATAGTCATAGCCGTCCCAGTGAGCGATTTCGCCCGCGGCGCGCGCCATGCGGCCTTCGATCACTTCGTTGCTGTCGGTCGCCCGACCACGCAGGCGGCGCTCCAGCTCCTCCATCGAAGGCGGCAGGATGAAGATGCGGACGACATCGCCCCCGGCAATCTGGTGCAGCTGCTGCGCGCCCTGCCAGTCAATGTCGAACAGCACATCCTTGCCGCTCTTGAGCATTTCCTCCACCGGCGCGCGCGGGGTGCCGTAACGCTGGCCAAAGACATGCGCCCATTCCAGAAATTCATGTTCCGCCGTCATGCGGCGAAATTCTTCCAGATCGACGAAATGATAATCCTTGCCGTCCACTTCGCCGGGCCGCATCGGCCGGGTGGTGGCGGATACCGACATGGAAAGGTCCGCTTCGGCGGCCAGCAACTTGCGTGCGATGGTGGACTTGCCCGCGCCCGAGGGCGAGGACAGAACGAAGAGCACGCCGCGGCGCTTGAAGTCGGGAGTCTCGATGGGGGTGGTGTCGGCCATGGCCGCTAGTGACGCCAGAGCGGCCTTTTTGCAAGGGGCCTGTGCGTAACCCGGCGCTACGGTCCCTTGCGCGCGGCGCGCGCGCTCTCGATCGGGATCGGCTCGCCGCTCTTGTCGGGCAGCAGCTTCAGGGCTTTTTTGCGGTCCGCCTCCCGCTTCGCCTCATAGAGCTTGCCGGCCATATAGGCACCGGTCACGAGCAGCGCGCCAGCGGGATAACGCATGATGAGGCGCTTTGCGCCGGCCCCGGCCAGCAGGCCGATCACGCCCTTCTTGCCGGTGTCCGCCGCGACGCGCGCCGCCACCACGGTCGCGCCGACACGGGCGGCCTTTCGCAGCAGCCCGCGCTTTTTCGGCGGGCGGACCGTTATCAACGGCGTGGCGGGGCCTTTGGCGGGATTGGGCGTTTTCCTCTTCATAGAGGATTAATGTACCGCAGCCCCGCCGGTTCCGCCAGTTGATCTGGATCAGACCATATTTTCCGGGCGCACCAGTCGATCGAAGGTCGCCTCGTCGACCAGGCCCAGTTCCAGCCCCGCTTCTTTCAGCGTCTGCCCCTTCTTATGGGCGTGCTTGGCGATGGCGGCGGCATTGTCATAGCCGATTTCGGGGGCCAGCGCCGTCACCAGCATCAGCGAGCGGTTCACCAGATCGGCGATCCGCGCCTCATTGGCTTGCAGCCCGTCGACACAGCGTTCGGCGAAGCTTTCCATGCCGACGCTGAGCAGATGGAGGGAGCGCAGCACATTGGCGCCGATCAGCGGCATGAAGACGTTGAGTTCGAAATGGCCCTGCATGCCGCCGACCGTCACCGCCTGATGATTGCCGATCACCTGCGCGGCCACCATGGTCAGCGATTCGCACTGGGTCGGGTTGACCTTGCCCGGCATGATCGAACTACCCGGTTCATTGGCGGGCAGGTCCAGTTCGCCCAGACCCGAACGCGGACCCGACCCCAGGAAGCGGATGTCATTGGCGATCTTGGTCAGCGCCACCGCCAGCGTATTGAGCGCGCCGGAGAAGAAGACGAGGCCATCCTTGGCGGCGAGTTGCTCAAACTTGTTGGGCGCGCTTTCGAACGGGGTGCCGGCAATGTCGCTGATCGCCGCGGTCATGTCTTCCGCCCAGCCTTCCGGCGCGTTGAGACCGGTGCCGACCGCTGTGCCGCCGATGGCGAGCTTGCGGATATTGCCGTTCAGGGCGCCTTCGATCCGCGCCTTCGCGCTGATCAACTGGGCGGCATAGCCGGAAAATTCCTGCCCCAGCGTCAGCGGCGTCGCATCCTGCGTATGGGTGCGGCCGATCTTGACGATATGGCTCCAGCTTTCCGCCTTGGCGACGAGCGCCGCGGTCAGCTTTTCGAGCGCCGGAATCAGTCGGTCGCGCGTCGCGATCACGGTCGCGACATGCAGGGCGGTCGGAAAGCTGTCGTTGGACGACTGGCTCATATTCACATGGTCGTTGGGGTGGACCGGGCTTTTGCCGCCGCGCGTGCCGGCCAGCTGTTCATTGGCGAAGCCGGCAATCACTTCATTGACGTTCATGTTGGTCTGGGTGCCGCTGCCCGTCTGCCAGATGACGAGCGGAAACTGGTCGTCCAGCGCGCCGGAAACGATCTGCTGCGCCGCATTCTCAATGGCGAAGACGATCCCGGCGTCCAGCCCATGTTTCGCATTCACCCGCGCCGCCGCCTGTTTCACGATCGCCTGCGCATGGACGATGCCAATCGGCATGCGCTCCGTCAGGCCAAAGGGGAAATTTTCGATGCTGCGCTGCGTCTGTGCGCCCCAATAAGCGTCTGCGGGAACTTCGATCGCGCCAATGCTGTCGGTTTCGGTGCGGGTAGCGGACATGCATTACTCCCAGTTAAGAATCACTCGCAAAACTGGCTCCGATGTAGGGGGGTGGACGAAAAATCCAAGGGTAGATGTGGAGGAGAAGCGATCTGGGGCGCCGAAAATTCACAAACTTCGCGCATATGCACATAGGAGAAGTCATAGGAGAGAGGGGCGGTGTAGGACAGGAATGGCAGATGGCGGCGCGTCAATCCGTCAGGCGCCGGCGGCTATCGCCATATCGCTTTGGCCATACAGGCTTCAACGCCTTAATATCGTACAATATTTGCAGAAATTCGCGCATTACCGGCATGTTTTTGAAGTCAGCCAGCCAAGGCGATCTTGGACTTCATGTGCAATGAAATAGCCTTTGTTGGGCGAGGGCGGAGTAATTCTCTGGCAAGAAGTTTACGCTATCATGCCGGGCATGTCCCTGTTGCGTGCATCTCTTGCCGATAGTCCGTCCCGATCCATGACCATGATGGTCGCGCTTGGTCTTGCCGAAAGCGGGACCGAGGTGTCGGCTTCCTGGATTTCGGGCGCGTTCGTTCATATCGCGCGATTGTGGCCGTTGATCCTGTTGGCCAAAATCTGCGTCATCATGCTGCTGCGCCTGCCCATCTATTCGGGCAATGCGTTGCAGGCCGGAATTTTGGCCGTCATGCTGATGATCGATGGCGCACTGATGCTGCTGCCCCGGCGCTCATGGTTTCAGCGATGCATGCCCCACGTCCAGAACCGGCTGATGCTGCCCATGGTCTTCCTGTCGGGTCTGACTTTCAGCCTGTGGCTCAGCCATGGCAGTCACCGGGCGAGCGATGTGCTGTTGCTGGCCGCCGTGCCGGAACTGGTCGTGGCGCTGCTGGCGGTGTGCATTTTCGGCGACCGGCGATTGCTGGGGATCAGCTATTTCCTGGGCGCGCTGATCGTGTCGGTGCTGGATCGCGCAGCCATGGTGCAGGTCGGCTTGCTGTGCAGTTGCGTTATCGTGATGCTGATCGCCACCGTGCGTCAGGCGACGGCGGACCGCGACCAGGCGATCGCCCGCCATCGGCAGGATTTGCGTGCGCAGCGGTCCGATCGGTTGTTGCAGGAGCATGAACGCACCGGGCGCGGCTGGTTCTGGGAAACCGACCGGCAGGGTTGCCTTACCTATATTTCGGAAACGCTGGCGCAGACGCTGGATGTGCCGCACGGCGGGCTGTTGGGGCGGCCGATGACCGATATCGTGCGCCCGGATGACCGCAAGGCGGGAGAGGGCGAACGGACGCTGGGCTTCCATTTGTCGGCCCGGACCGGCTTTTCGGAAATTTCGGTGTGCGCCGCCCTGTCGAAGGATGCGAAGGAAGAGCGTTGGTGGTCGATTTCGGGCCAGCCGGTGTTCAACGAATATGGCCAGTTTCACGGCTTTCGCGGATCAGGCGCGGACCTCACCGAAATGCGCCGCAGCCAGGCGGAGGTCACGCGGCTGGCGCAGTTCGATTCGCTCACCGGCCTTGCCAACCGCATCCAGATGTTGCGATCGCTGGAGCAGGCGGTGGCCGAACGCAACGGCAAGCCGGGCGCCTGCACGCTGATGATGCTGGACCTCGACCGATTCAAGAGTGTCAACGACTCGCTGGGCCACCCGGCCGGCGACGCGCTGTTGCGGCAGGTCAGCCTACGGTTGCAGAAAGTGGTCGGCAACAAGGGGCTGGTGGGTCGTCAGGGGGGCGATGAATTCAAGATATTGCTGCCCGGCCGCCATGAGCAGGCCGCGCTTGGCCATCTGGCCAAGGCAATCATCAGCGATGTGTCGCAACCCTATATGATCGAAGGGACCGCCGTGGTGATCGGCGTGTCGATCGGCATTTCGGCCTGCCCGCAGGACGGCATCACTGCTGACGCTCTGATCCGCAATGCCGACCTCGCCCTCTATGCCGCCAAGGGCAATGGCCGGGGCGTCCACCGCTTCTATTCTTCGGAGATGCATGCCGATGCAGAAGATCGCCGGCAATTGGAAGAGGAACTGCGCCGGGCGCTGGCGGAAGACGGCTTGCATCTGGTCTATCAGCCGGTCGTATCGGCAAAAACGGAGCAGGTGACGGGCTATGAAGCGCTGCTGCGCTGGACTCATCCGGTCCGCGGCGCAGTCTCGCCGGCGCTGTTCGTGCCGATCGCCGAGGATATCGGCCTGATCGGCCAGATTGGCGAGTGGGTGATGCGCACCGCCTGCCGCGATGCGGCGCAATGGCAGGATGGCGTGCGCGTCGCCGTCAACGTGTCGCCCAACCAGTTTACCAGTCCCGGCTTCCCCTCCACGGTGATGAGCGCGCTGGCGGCCGCGCAACTGGCGCCTGAACGGCTGGAGCTGGAAATCACCGAAAGCGTCTTTCTGGACGAGGAAGCCGGCATCGATGCGATCTTCGCGCGGCTGAAAGCGATCGGCGTCCGGCTGGCGTTGGACGATTTCGGCACCGGCTACAGCTCGCTCGGTTATTTGCGGACCGCGCCGTTCGACAAGATCAAGATCGACCAGAGTTTTGTGCGCGGCGCCGCGATCAAGGGCAGTCGCAACGGCGCGATCGTACAGGCGATCGTCAGTCTGGCCGAGGCGCTGGGTATGGACACCACGGCTGAAGGCGCGGAAACGCAGGACGAACTGGCGCTGATCCGGCAATTGGGGTGCAGCCATATTCAGGGTTACATCTACGGCCGGCCGATGCCGATCGAAGATGTGCTGATCGCGCAGCGCAGCACCGGCATCACCGCGAGCGCCAATGGCTATCGGTCGAGCCGCCCGGCGCGCAAGACGATGTTGCGCACTGTCGCCGTGCATCATGACGGTCATGTCTATACCGGACGGGTGCGCAACATTTCCGCCACCGGCGCGCTGATCGAGGGGCTATGGAACGTGCCGGCGGGGACGCCCTTTGCGATAGAATTTGCCGACAATCATATGGTCAACGCCACCAGCCGCTGGTCGAAGGACGACCGGATGGGCGTGGAATTTTCCAGCGCTGTGGATATCGCAGCCCTGCGCAACGCGCCGCGATCGATGG
Organism: Pseudomonadota bacterium; assembly: GCA_021849075.1. GTDB lineage: Bacteria > Pseudomonadota > Alphaproteobacteria > Sphingomonadales > Sphingomonadaceae > Sphingobium. Next base: position 28,432 of record JAJZTH010000032.1, read on the forward strand.
CGTCCTGACCGAAAGCCGCCGCTTTGGCCGCGACATGCTGCGGCCGCTTGCGCGACCTGATAAACCGGATGACCGTCTCCGGGACGATCATCCGCTCTAAGTTCCTTGTTTACCGCGATTTCTTAACCAGCGATCGATTCCGATCGCTTGGAAATCGCTTTATTCCCATTCGATCGTGCCGGGGGGCTTGCTGGTGTAATCATACACCACGCGGTTGATGCCCTTGACCTCGTTGATGATGCGGGTCGCGACGCGGCTGAGGAAGGCGGCGTCGAAGGGGTAGATGTCGGCGGTCATGCCGTCGGTCGAGGTGACGGCGCGCACGGCGCAGACGCTGTCATAGGTGCGGTGGTCGCCCATCACGCCCACGGTGCGGACCGGGAGCAGCACTGCGAATGCCTGCCAGATCGCGTCGTAGAGGCCCGCGTTGCGGATTTCCTCCAGATAGATAAAGTCCGCCTTGCGCAGGATATCGCACCGCTCCTTGGTGACTTCGCCGGGGATGCGGATGGCAAGGCCCGGCCCAGGGAAGGGATGGCGGCCTACGAAAATGTCGGGCAGGCCCAGTTCCTTGCCCAGCACGCGCACTTCGTCCTTGAACAGCTCGCGCAGCGGTTCGACCAGCTTCATGTTCATGCGTTCGGGCAGGCCGCCGACATTATGGTGCGACTTGATCGTGACCGAAGGACCGCCGGTGAAGCTGACCGATTCGATGACGTCGGGATAGAGGGTGCCCTGCGCCAGGAAATCGGCGCCGCCAATCTTGGCGGCTTCCTCTTCGAACACGGCGATAAATTCGCCGCCGATGAACTTGCGCTTCTTTTCCGGGTCGGTCAGGCCGGCGAGGCCGCCCAGGAAGCGCTCCTCCGCGTTCACATGGACCAGCTTGATGCCATAATGTTCGCGGAACAGGCTGACCACCTGCTCGGCTTCGCCCAGACGCATCAGGCCATGGTCGACGAAGACGCAGGTCAGCTGATCGCCGATCGCTTCGTGGATCAGCACGGCCGCGACCGCGCTGTCGACGCCGCCCGACAGGCCGCAAATCACCCGGCCTTCGCCCACCTGCTCGCGGATTTCGGCGATCTTGGTGGCGCGGAATTCGGCCATGGTCCAGTCACCCGCCAGGCCGCAGACATGGCGGACGAAATTGGCGAGCAGCTTGCCGCCGTCGGGCGTGTGGACGACTTCGGGGTGGAACTGGGTCGCGTAGAAGCGCTTGGCTTCGTTCGCGGTGATGGCATAGGGCGCGCCTTCGCTGACCGCGACGACTTCGAAGCCGGGCGCAAGCTGCGTCACCTTGTCGCCATGGCTCATCCACACCTGATGCTTTTCGCCTTCGGCCCACAGGCCGTCGAACAGGGCGCAATCCTTCTTCACCTCAATGAAGGCGCGGCCGAATTCGCCGCTTTCGCCGCCTTCGACATTGCCGCCCAGCTGCTGCATCATCGTCTGCTGGCCATAGCAGATGCCCAGAATCGGAATGCCCGCGTCAAAGAAAGCCTGCGGGGCGCGGGGGCTGTCTTCCCACATGACGGACGAAGGGCCGCCCGACAGGATGATGCCCTTGGGCTTCAGCCGTTCAAAAGCTTCGGCGGCGTTGTTGAAGGGGGCGATCTCGGAATAGACGCCGGCTTCGCGGACGCGGCGGGCGATGAGCTGTGTCACCTGACTGCCAAAGTCCACGATAAGGATGTTATCCTGAAGGGGCAGCGTCATCGAATCGCCTTTATATCGTGCGGTGGAAGGGATTCGCGCCCGGTTAGTCGCCCCTTGCCGCTATGTCCAGCTAAGAGCCTGTTTGAGCAATGCGCGAAAGAGCGCATTTCTGTTTCGGCACCGGCCCACGCCCCCACCCGACCTCCCATCAGGATACCATGTCTGGGTGGTCGGGTGGGGGCGTGGGCCGGTGCTGCTGCGCCGCAGGCGCATTTCAAACCTTGAACTGCTGGCCTGCGCGCCAGCCGATCAGCGCTGCGCTGGCCAGCACCAGCGCCGCGATCAGAAAGGCGCTGCCGATATAGGGCAGTGTCGGCGCGGGGCCGACCGACAGCGAATAGACGGCGCCGAAGAAGAGCGGCGAGATGATGCCGGCGATCGCACCGACGCTGTTGTTCGCGCCCTGAAGCTGGCCCTGTTCGGATTCGGAGACATGGATCGTCATCAGCGACTGGATGGTCGGCATGGCAAGGCCCCATAGCGCATTGGGGAACATGGCGGCGACGAACAGCCAGCCTGTGGGCGCAAGCCCCATGGCCGCGATGCCGATCGCGCCGAAGCTGAGGCCCACGACCATGGTGGTGCGGTCGCCCAGCCGCCGGACCACCGGTCCGACCAGCAATCCCTGCACCCCCATGTCCATCAGGCCCACCAGCGCCAGCAGCGTGCCGACCTGCCAAGCGCCCCAGCCATAGCGATCGCCGGCATAAAGGACGAAAACGGCCGAGAAGAGATGGTGGGCGAAGTAGAGCAGGAAATTGCCGACCGCGAGGCTGGAAAGTTCAGGATGGGAGCGCAGCAATCTCAATGCGCCGAACGGATTGGCGCGCCGCCAGCTGAACGCCATCCGCTTTTCCGGGGCCAATGATTCCGGCAGCACGAACAGGCCGTAGACGAAGGCGATGCCGGAGAGCGCGGCCGCCGCCCAGAAGGGGGCACGATGGGAAATCTCGCCCAGCACCCCGCCGATCAGCGGCCCGGCGACGAAGCCGGCGCTGAACGCCGCGCCGATCAGGCCATAGCCTTTTGCGCGACCCTCCGGCGGGGTGATGTCGGCCATATAGGCGAAGGTGGAGGTGAAGCTGGAGGAGGTGACGCCCGCCAGGATGCGGCCCAGCGCCAGCCACCATAGATTGGGCGCAAGCGCCATCAGCACATAATCGAGCGCCAGTCCTGCGACCGAGATCAGGATCACAGGACGACGCCCGAACCGGTCGGACAGCGATCCGATCAGAGGCGAACAGAGGAATTGCATGCCCGCCCAGAGCGCCACGAACAGCCCGTTCCACATGCCCGCCGCCGCGCTGGAGCCAGACAGCGTTTCGATCAGCTGCGGCAGCACCGGGATGACGATCCCCATCGACATGACGTCGAGCAACGCGGTGATGAGGATGAAGAGGATCGCGGCGGTGCGGCGAGGGGTGGAGGTGGACATGGCGGCGGGGCTATCGCGTGGGGAGGGCGATGCCAAGAGGCGGCGCGTCCGGGGAGGACATTGGCGAAAATTCTCTAACTTCTCGCGTATCGCATATGGAAAGTCGCGCCTTAGCCATGTGCGGGCGTGTAGGACAGGAAGAAGCAGGGCGCCAGCTGGGGTCTGGCATGACGAAAGGGAGATGGCGGGTAGCGGCCAAAGGCAGACATAATTAGCCCCTCCCTTTCAAGGGAGGGGGTGGGGTGGGTGCGAGCGCAGCGAGCTTACAATCTATCGGTGTAAAGCGTCGCTGACGCGACGCTCCCCACCCCAACCCCTC
>JAJZTH010000033.1 GCA_021849075.1 Pseudomonadota bacterium
TGGCAGTGCCGCCCGCCAAAAGCTGATCGAGAAGCTCATTCGGTATGGCAGGTTCTTTGCGTCGTGACATAGTGGGACTCCTTGTTGCCCATTATGCCCGGCCACACACGGAAATCCTGACAGTCCCTCACCGCCGCCTCGCTCATTTCCGTCGTCACCACCGCGGCGAGCGGAAAGCAAAGGATATTATCCAATCAGGCGATCGGCCAGCAAGGCGGCAGGCGCCGCCGCCAGCGCCAGAAATGTCCCCAGCGGAACCCGCGCGGTGCGCTGCGTCGCCCGGCCCGTGACCAGCATCACCGCCAGCCCCAGCAGCGACGCGATCAGCAACAGGAAAGGTAATGCCTGCCAGCCCAGCCACGCTCCCAATGCGCCCAGCAGCTTGGCGTCGCCCAGTCCCAGTCCGTCCCGCCCGCGCACCACTCTGTAACCCAGCGCGATCGCCAACAAAGCGCCATAACCAACGCTCGCACCGATGATCCGATCGGGCAGCGCCACATCGCTCGCCCACATCCCGATGGTGAAGCCCAGAAAGGCCAGCGACAGGGTCAACGCATCGGGCAGCCAGAAATGCCGCCAGTCCAGCACCGCCAGCGTCAACAATATCCAGCCGAACAGCGCCCAGCCAATGCCGCCGAGGTCAGGTCGAAAGCCAATCGCCAGCGCGCCGATAATCGCGCAGCCTGCCTCCACCCGGCCATGCAGCGGGTCGATCGCACCGCCGCAGGTGCGGCAACGACCCTTGCTCATCAGCGCGCTCAGCATCGGGATCAGGTCGCGCGCGCCCAGCGTGCGACCGCAACCGTCGCAGGCCGATCGCCCCCGCATCACGCCCCGGCCCTGCGGCCAGCGCAAGATCAGCGTCGCAAGGAAACTGCCCAGGATCGCTCCGGCCAGCGCGCCGATCAGCGCCGCAATCGGCTGGATCACAGCGTTCCTTCGACCTTCAGCAACTGTGCGTTGCCCACGCTGGCGAACCCCGCCTGCCCCAGCGCGCGCGCCAATGCAGGATCGGCGGTTTCAACCCGCATTTCGGCCACATATCGCCCCGAACGCCAGATTCGCAGCGTGATCTTCTCCAGCCCGGACTGGCTGACCAGTGGCAGCAACAGCGCGTCGCCATCGCAGGCGATCGTGCCCGACAGCCCTTGTGTCAGGTTCAGCCCCGGAAACTGCCCGGCCATCCGCGCCCGCACCCGTCCTTCGGCATGGCCGCAAGTCTCGCCGCTATAATAAGCGCTTACATCCTCCAGCATCAGGCTGCCCACCGGCAATGGCGCGAATGTCCGCCCCAGCGGCACCGCGCCGGTGACGTCATCCACGCCGATCCTGCTAAAGCCAACCGTCAGCGCGCCCTTCACATCGTCGGGCAGCCCTTTGGTCCGTGCGACATCGAAACGCGCGCGGCCCAGCAGCAGGGAGATGGGCGAAAGCCCGGCCCGCACGCTGCCCAACGGCATGTTGCCCAGCATCAACTGATCGATCCGCCCGCTCCACACCGTCCCGCGCACCTCGCGCGCGGCAACGCCGATCCGCTCCAGCCCGGCCAGTCCCAGCGCCACGCGCATAGGCAGGAACAGCAGCAGGCCCAACAGCAACACCAGGATCAGGGTGATCCGAATCCGGCGCGACAATATCAGGCCCATCATTGCCCCTCTCCCCGCACCAGCACCGCCTGTACCGACACGCTGCCGGTCGTCGGGGATGGCCGCGCGCTCATCGTCTCCACCCGCACGCCCTGCGCCTCCAGCCCGGCCAGCCAGGAAAAGAGCGCGACCGGGCGGACCGATGCGATGGCGATTTCCATCCGGTCGTTACCCTGCGCCTGCGCCCGCTCCAGCGTCAGCCCGGCTTCACCCGCGCCCTGCCCGACAAACTGGTCGATCGGTGCGGCGGCGCCCGTGGCAGCCGGCGTGCGCGGCAATGTCTTCAACTGCTTCACCGCCGACCGAACGGCAGCATTGCGATCGGTCGCGTCCAGCAGCGCCTCCCGCGCGCTACGCTGCGCCCGGTCGAGCGGCGCGGCGACGCCGAACCACAATATAGTCGCCGCCAGCAGCGCGAACATCACGCCCAGCATCCACTGCTCGCGGGGCGACCGCTCGCCCCAATAGGTCGCTATCCGTTCCATCATGACCGCACCGTGATGTCTGCCAGAGTGCGTCCGCCCGGATCTTGCGAAGGCGTCGCCGTGATCGTGAAGCCCGCCGCCTGAAGCGCCAGCAGCACAGTGTTGATGTCTTCCGCCTTGGCCGCCGCCAGCGTCGCCCGGATCATGCCGTCCGGATCGCGCGACAGGCTGGTCAGCGCCACGCCCGGCGCATCCTGCATCGCCGCCAGCAAGCCGGAAACCGGCGCGGTAAAGGCTCGCCCCCCCGCGCCACGCGCCGCCAGCCGCCCTTCCAGCTCGACCAGAGCCTGCGCTGCATCGCTTGCACCCGGCAACACCTGTCGCGCCAGCGCTACGCTCTCACTATCCAGCCGGCTCGCCTCCACATGCTGCTTCACGATCCCGATCAGGGCGATCGTCAGGCAGACCAGCAACAGCAGGCCACTCCACAAAGCCACCCGGCCAAGCGCCCGCTTGTCCATCGACCGACGGACCCGCTTGGCGAAATCGCCCTGCCGCAAATCCAGCGGCGGCGCATCCAGCGCGGCGATCATCCGCCCCTCGACCATGCCCGGCGTCGCATCGGCAATTGGCGCATCGCCAATCAGCGCAGGCAGCGCCATGTCCGCCGTCAGCGCCATGTCCGCGCCACGCAGTACGGTTTCGCTGCCAATCCGGGCGCGCGCGAAGCCGGCTTCCGGCTCGGGCAGCAACAGCGGGGCCGGGACAATCATGTCCGGGTCCAGACCATGATGCTGCGCCCACAGCAGCCAATGCTGCATATCCACGCGGCTTGCCACGGCCACGACATGCGGCCGGGCCGGATCGTCATTGCTGTCGGTCGCAGCAAACATCTGGTCGGCCGGCAAAATGCTGGCCGCCAGCGCGGCAAGACGCGCCGCCGCCCGCCCCTGCCGCACCGGCAGGTCGGGATGCGCGATCCAGTGCAACGCCACTTGCGCGGCCGGTGGCATCAGCATCACCCGCGCCTTTTCCGGCAGGGCGGCGACTCCACAGGCCGCCAGCCAGTTCGCGCCCGCGCCCGACTGGGCCAGCGCGCCATCCACCACCCGCATCCATATCGGCTGGGCGTCGCCTTCAGGCAGCAGGATGATCAGGGCGTTGCGGCTACTCATACGCCCGCCCCCCAACTGCGTCGCACCAGCCGCGCCGGGCTTTCCCGCGCGTCGATCAGCGCCCGCTCCACCAATTGGGTTCCCCCGACATCCACCGCGACATTCACTCCGAAAAATCCCGTCTTCAACTTCACCTGTTCGGCCACTTCGGTCGCCGGCGACAGGCCCGCCAGAGAGGGCAAGGCCCAGAATTGCACCGTACTGCCGTAGCCGTCCGCTGGCCGCTGCGCCAGCAATTGCCGCGCCTGCGCGATCGTCAACCGCCCCGGCAAAAGCATGGCGAACAAAGGCGCCTGTTCGGGCAGCAGCGTATTGATGTTGATCGGCGACAAATCTGTGACCGGCAGCGCGCAAATCCACGGCTTCACCAGATCATAGATGGCGGGCGACACGCCCGCGACCGCGCGCAATTCGCTGGGGTCGACCATCAGCCGGTTGGGCGTGCGATAGGAGCGCGCGTAGCCGGCATAGACCTCATCTTCCGCGCCGCCCGGCTGCGGCACGCTATCGCTGTCGATCCAGTCCGCCAACCCCGCGGCGGCGGCCTGCGCCTGCCGCACATTTACCCCCAAAACTTCAAGCAGCCCCTGAAACTGGGTCACGCCAATCGGCCGAACCTTCAACGCAGCCTCGCTCTCGCCGCTCACCACGCTGTTCAGGTTGAAGCAATTGCCGGCATCGCTGACGCTCACGGTCGCCACGCCGCCGGGCACCGGCAGGCTCTGGGGCGTCCCCATCCAGCCACCCGCCAATGTGATCTTTGCCGGATTGGATGCCGTCAGATCGGCGATGCGCATCCGCGCCATGTCTGCGCCCGCATCGGCATAGGCCCGCGCCTGATCGATCGCGCCGCCATTGCCGGTCATGCGCGTCGCCAGCGCCACCCGCTCCAGCGCGCCGGCCGCCACCACCGCCATCACCGCCACCAGCAACAGCACGGTCAGCAGCGCCGCGCCCCGTTCCCTGTCGTTCCGCGGATCAGACACCGGCCGCCCCCTCCAGCTTTTCGATCGGGCCAGGCGCGACCAGAAAGCGCAGCGTCACCGGCGGCTCGCCGGTGCGCACAATCGTCATCTCCACTGCGCGCGGCAACAAGTCAGGCTGGGACGGCGTCCATTGCTCCAGCCATTTCCCCCGCGCATCACGAAAGCGCAGCGTCACCACCTCGACATTGTTCAGCAGCGCCGCCGGATCATCCCCCGCCGCGCCATCCAGTTGCGCATAGGTCCGCCGCTCCAGCCGCCCCTGCCGCACCCAATATTCGACTTTTTGCAGGGAAGGACGCGGCAAATCGCCCAGATTGTCCCAACCGCCCCGCACCAGCTGCATCACCGGCTGGCCTTCGCCATCATCATGCGCCCAGAAGGCCGGCGCATTGGTGCCCGCCTCCGTGCGGGTGATGCGCGGCACAGCCTGCCCCAGATCGCCGGCCAGCGCGCCGGCCGCCCGCTGCACAGCCGCCATATCGTCCAGCCGCGCCTTGACCTGCGCCTGCGCCGACACGCTGTTGCCCAGCAGCAATACACCGGCCGCCGCCAGCATCGCAAAGATCATCAGCGCGACAAGCAGTTCGATCAGCGTGAAGCCGTGTTCATTCTCTCTCTCTTTCGGGACAGCGGTCATCATTCGACCACCCGCACGAAACTCAGCACGACGGGCGATGCGCCGGGCTGGCCATCGACCGTCACATCGACCTGCAACAAGCGCCTGTCTTCCATTGCCTTGACGCTGCGCCTCCAGCGCCAGCGCCGCCCGCCATTGTCGACTTCGCCATCCTCCTCGCCAATCGAGGGCGGCGCGGGATCGCTCTGCACCTCAACCATCAGGTTGCGTGCGACGATCTGGCCCAGCGCCTTGCTGTCCAGATCGGCGGCGGTGCGCAGCGTCACCCCCTGCAACCGCACCAGAGCCAGCGCAGCTAGGCTGAACACGGCCAGCGCGACCAGCATTTCGAGCAGCGTGAAGCCGCGCTCGTTGGCACTCGAGCGCGTTCCCGCGAAGGCGGGAACCCAGTTCTGACGGCAAGATTGGGTTCCTGCTTCCGCAGGAACACGGAGCATGGACTTACCCACCGACCATGACCTTTCCCGCCATATCGACGGTTACGGACACACGCTCGCCTTCGCGGGCCAGCGTCACGGTCAGGGGATCGGTCGGCAGGCCGGTTCCGTCAAAAGCGATCTGCTGGCGGCCATCCTTGCCCACCAGCGCGCGGGTGCCACCTTTCCAGTTGGCGGTGACGAAGGGCTTCTCCTCGACCGGCGTCCATTGATCGCCCTCGCGACGCTGGAAACCATAGCCGGAGGCGGACACCCACAGGCCCATCGGGCGTGCGGTCACGACCGCTTCGTCGCGCGCAGCGGCAACGCGCGCGGCGAAGCGGTCGGCATCCTCGATCACGCGCCCGCGCGGATCGGGGATGCCGAGCACGACGGCAGCCGAGATAAAGCCGATGATCGTCAGCACGACCATCAGCTCGATCAGCGTGAAGCCGTGTTCGGCGGAACGTCCAAAAGACGTGAAGCCGTGTTCGGCGGAACGGTCAAAAGACGTGAAGCCAGCTTCCCTACATCCGTTCGTTTCGAGCGCAGTCGAGAAACCCGTCTCGACCGGCCCTATGCGAACGGAAGAGCGATCAAAGCTCGCTGGAATAGATGTCGGCATTTTCATTGTCGCCACCCGGCTGGCCATCGGCGCCCAGCGAACTGATGTCGAACGCGCCCTTGCGCCCCGGCACGGTATAGACATAGGCGCGGCCCCACGGGTCCTGCGGCAGCTTCTTGATGTAACCACCCCGGCGATAGCGTTGTGGCTGCGCCAGCGAAGCGGGCGGATTGAGCAGCGCCTGCAACCCGTCCGCCGCCGCCGGATAGGTCAGGTTGTCGAGCCGATATTGCTCCAGCGCCTGTTCGATCGTTGAAATATCGGCCTTCGCCTTCTCGACGCGCGCGGTGTCCGTCGCTGGGATCACGTTGATCGCCACGATCGTCGCCAGCAGGCCGATGATGACGATCACGACCATCAATTCCACAAGCGTAAAGCCGGCCTCATCGTCCCTCACACCGTTCTCCCTGAGCTTGTCGAAGGGCTGCATTTTCTTCGAAGAAGAGAACAGGGCTTCGACAAGCTCAGCCCGAACGGATTTCAGTTTACGCATACTCACTCCTTCAAGCCCCGGTCAGGCTTTGCAGCTGCAGGATCGGCAGCAGGATGGACAGGATGATGACGGCGACGATGCCGCCCATCACTATGATGATGATCGGCTCCAGCATCGCCAACGCGGCCGATGTGAAGCTGTCAAATTCGCGTTCCAGATAATCGGCGGCGCGCTCCAGCATCGTGTCCAGCCGCCCGGCGCTCTCGCCACTCGCCGCCAGATAGACCAGCAAAGGCGGGAACACACCCGCCCGGCGCAATGCCGCGGACAAACTACCACCGCCGCGGATCGCCTCGACAATCTCATCAGACGCCTTGCGCAGCACCCGATTGTGCACGGTGTTAGCGGTCAGCGACAAGCCTTCCATCAATGGCAAGCGGCTGGCGACCATGGTCGACAAGGTGCGCGCCATTCGCGCCGCATGCAGGTCGCGGATCAGCCGGCCCAGCAGCGGCAGGCCCAGCAACATCGCGTCGAAGCGATAGCGGAAGCTCTCGACCTTCATCGCCCGCCAGAAACCGACAGCGCCCAGCGCCATCAGGATCAGCAGCAGCCACCAGTAACCCGCCAGGAAAGCAGAAATCCCCATCACCATTCGCGTCAGGAAGGGCAGTTCCTGCCCCACCGTATCGAATTGCTCCACCACCTTGGGCACAACGAAGATCATCAGCGCCGCGACCACGAATATGGCGAAGGTCGCCAGCACGGAGGGGTAAGCGATGGCGGTCAGCACCTTGGATCGCATCACCGCCTGCCGCTCCATCAGGTCCGACAGACGCTCCATGATCGTGGGCAGACTGCCCGAACTTTCACCAGCGGAGATCATCGCGCGATAGAGCGGCGGAAAGCTTTTCGGCTCTGCGCCCAGCGCATCGGCCAGCCGCCGCCCTTCCAGCACGCCGCCATGCACCTTGCCCACGATGGCGCGGACATGATCCTGCTCGCTCTGCTTGCCGATGGTGCGCAGCGATTCTTCCAGCGGACTGACCTGGATCAGCGTGGAAAGCTGGCGCGTAAAAAGCGTCAGTTCCTTGGATGACAATTTCGGCGCACGTAGCGACAGGCCGGCGCGCTTGCGCGCCGCCTCCGCCGCGCCCGGCTCCAGCCGGACGACGAACAGCTTGCGCGCGTCCAGCTTCGCCCGCGCATCCTCGATCGTATCGGCCTTGATCCTGCCCCCGCGTTCCTTGCCCGCAGGGTCGATCGCCACATAATCGAAATCAGCCATCGGCGATGGTTTCCACCTCGGTCGCGTCACGCCGCGACACGCGGATCGCCTCCTCCGCCGTGGTCTGCCCGTCGCGCACCAGCGCCCGCGCCGCCGATCCCAGATTGGGTGCGTTGAGGAAAGCGTGACGCGCAATCAGCGATTCATCGCCGCCGTCATTGATCAGCCGACGGATCGTATCATCCACGCGGATCGCCTCGAACACGCCGATCCGGCCTTTATAGCCGGTGCCGTTGCACTGGTCGCAGCCGCGCGCGCGGTAGATGATCGTACCCGGATCAAAGCCCAGCAACGCGCTGGCCGACTTGTCCGCCTGCACCGGCTCGCGGCAGCTCTGGCACAGCCGCCGCACCAGCCGCTGCGCGATAACCGCGCGCAAGGTGGACGCCAGCAGGAACGGTTCGACCCGCATGTCGCGCATACGGGTGATCGCGCCCACCGCGTCATTGGTGTGGACGGTCGAGAGCACCAGATGCCCCGTCAGCGACGCCTGCACCGCAATTTCCGCCGTCTCGCGATCGCGGATTTCGCCGACCATCACGACATCGGGGTCCTGCCGCAGGATGGCGCGCAGTCCCGCCGCGAAGGTCAGCCCGACCTTGGCGTTCACCTGCGTCTGGCCCACGCCCTCGATCGCATATTCGACCGGATCTTCGACCGTCAGGATATTGCGACTGCCATCGTTCAGCGTGCGCAGCCCGGCATAAAGCGTCGTCGTCTTGCCCGAACCCGTCGGCCCCGTAACCAGGATGATGCCATTGGGTTCGCTCAGCCCTTCGCGGAAGATGCGATCGGGCGCACCCGTCATGCCCAGCAGGTCGAGCGTGATGCCGGCATTTTCCTTGTCCAATATGCGCAGGACCACCCGCTCCCCTGCCCGGCTCGGCAGGGTCGAAACGCGCACATCGAGCAGTTTCCCGCCCAGCGTCAGGCCGATGCGCCCATCCTGCGGCACGCGCCGCTCGGCAATGTCCAGCCGCGCCATCACCTTGATGCGGCTGACCACCACCGGCGCAACGTGAGGTGGCATGCGCAGCGTCTCACGCAGCACGCCATCGATGCGCATCCGCACGATCAGCCCGGTTTCATAGGGTTCGATATGGATGTCCGACACGCCCTGCCGCGCCGCTTCGGCAATGATGCCGTTGATCAGGCGGATCGCCGGCGCATCGTCCGCGCTGTCCAGCAGATCATCGGCGGTGGGAATGTCGGCCGCCAATATATCCAGTTCATCCGCGCCGACCTCCAGCGATCCCGCCATCGCCGCCGCGCTGCCCTCCATCGCATAATGGTCGGATAGATGCCGGTCGAACTGCGCCGGCTCCACGAACCGCACATCGAAACTGCGCGCCAGATGCCGCCGCACTTCCAGCAGCACGCGCGGATCGCTCCCCTCGCGTACCGCAATAGTCAGCCGCTCGCCCTCGGGCGGCAACAGCACCACGCCATGCTTGCGCGCAAAACCATAGGGAATGTCGATGGGACGGTTCGCAGCAGCAGCGTGCGTGTCGTCGCTCACTTGCGTTCTCCGCTGGCGGGAATTTCGACGGGACGGACTACGCCGCTCGATTGGCGCACGGTGGGTTCGATCACCTGCGGATCGGCCGCCACGCCCGGCTGCGCCACCATATCGCCCGGTTGCGGCGATGCGATCGGCGGCGTCGCTCCCATATAGTCGCGCACCAGTTCGTCGATCGTCGGCTCGGACTGCGGATCGCGCTGCAATTGCATGCCCCGCACATAGCCATAGCGCTGCTGCGTCAGCTTCTGCGCATCCTCCTTCGACCGCAATATGGTCGGCCGGATGAAGACCATCAAATTGGTCTTGGACCGGCTGTTACTGCGCGATTTGAACAATTCGCCAATGCCCGGAATGTCGGACAGCAGCGGAATGCGCTCGATCGTGCGGCGTTCATTGTCGTCCAGCAATCCGCCCAGCGCCAATATCTCGCCGTCATCCACGGTAACGGTCGTCTCGATCTCGCGCTTGTTGATGATCAGGTCGCTGTTGCTGGTGCTGACCGGTCCGGCCACGCTCGACACTTCCTGCTTCAGGAACAGCTTGATCGCGCCGCCGGTATTGATCTGCGGCTTCACCTCCAGCTTGATGCCGACATCCTGCCGCTGCACCGTGCGGAACTGATTGTCGAAATTCTGGCTCAGCGCCTCCCCGGTCGTCACCGGCACTTGCTGCCCGACCAGGATCGACGCCTTCTGATTGTCCAGCGTCATGATCGACGGCGTGGACAGAAGATTGCTCTTGGTGTCGGATTTCACCGCATTGATGATCGCGCCGAAAATGCCGTTATTGCCGATGCTGCCGCCCAGCCCCGCGATCGCGCCGGTCGCGCTTTGCAGGCTGCTGATCGCGGCGGACTGAAGCGTGCTGGCCAGATCGCTGTTTTCCCGAACTTCGGTAGTGGTCTGGGTGCCGTCGGGCGCGACAACCGTGGTCGTGGTGGTGCCCAGTTGATCCGCGCCATAGGCCCCGGCCAGCGTCAGCAAATTGGGCTGCGCATTGGAATAGTTGGTCGCGGCAAAGCCAGTCGATGTGCTGCCAATCAGAAACTGGACGCCCAGCCGCTTGGCCGCCGCATCGCTGATTTCCACGATGATCGCTTCCACCAGCACCTGTTCGCGCCGCGTGTCGATCTGGCGGATGGTTTCGCCCAGCATGCGTTGCACATCGCTGTTCGCCGCCACGATGATGGCGTTGGCGCCTTCATAGCGGGTAACGATCGCCGGGCCGCGCGTGTTGATGCCGCCCGCCGAAGAAGAGGAACCAGATGAGGCCGCCACTGGAGCGGCCGCCTGCGATGCCGGGGCAGCGCTGCCCTTGGCGGCCGGCGCGTCGGAACTGACCGGCTGGCTGGTCGACTGGCCGACCAGTTGCTGCAATACCGGCAACAGCTTTTCCGCATCGGCATGCTCCAGCCAATAGACGCGGATTTCCGTGCCGCTCGCCGCCTGCTGATCCAGTTGCCGCGCCATCGCCGCCAGCCGCGCGACCGTATTGGCGTCACCCCGGATCGCGACCGAATTGCTGCTGTCGATCGGCACCACCGTCGCGGCGGAAGGCGCGGCATTTTCGCCACCGCCCCCGCTCGTCACCAGCGCCTGAAGCGACGTCGCAATCTCCCGCGCGCCGGCATTTTTCAGCACCACCATCTGCGTCGCCGCCGTATCCCGGTCGACCCGTGCGATCACCTGCCGGATGCGCGCGACATTATCGGCATAGTCGGCCACGACCACGCTGTTGCCCGCCCGGTTGGCGGTGACGGAGCCTTCCTTGCTCACCAGCGGGCGCAGCGTCTCCAGCGCGCTCGCCGCATCGATCGACCGCAGGCGGAAGACTTCGGTGACGAAGCTGTTGCGATTGGCCGCGCTGCCCACGCCGCTCGGCTGGCCGGCCGCGCCGTCGACCGGCTGAATGCGATAGGCGCCGCCGGGCGCGGGCACCGCGACCAGCCCGTTGGCGCGCAGGGTCGACAGGAAAATCTCGAAATATTCCGATCGGCTGAGCGGCCGGTCGGTCACGACCGACACCTTTCCCTGCACCTTGTTGTCGATGATGAAGGTGCGGCCCGTCACCCGCGCCGCATCCTGAATGAAGGCGCGGATATCGGCATCGCGAACATTGAGCGTCTGTTGCGCGGAGGCGGCGATCGGCGTCGCCAGAACCAGCGCCATGGCGGCAGCGGAGAGCAGGAATTTGCGGGTCATTGGCCTTGCACTATCAGGTTGACCGATGCGACGGCGGCGCCGCGCTCTACGGTCAGGGAAAGGCGCGCACCGGGCGCGATCTGGTTTTGAAGCGACGTCAGGTCGCTGACCGGCTGGCCATTGACCTGACTGATGATATCGCCGGGGCGAAAGCCCGCACTGGCGAAGGCCGGGCCGCGCTGACTGACGGCCAGGCCGGTGATGCGGCCATTCTGCATGCGCGGGGCAAAGCCGATGTCCTTTTTCAGGCTGTCGACATTCGGCCCGATGGCCGACCCTACGCCCGGCGCAGACTGCGGCGGCGGGGCCGCGCTTTGCCATCCCGGCCCAGCGTCTCCGGCCGGAGGCGCGGCGTCGGGCGCAGGCGTCGACTGGTCGAGGAACACCTGTTCCTCCGCGCCGCCCCGGTCGATCGTCACATGATCAAAGGCGACTGACTTCAACACCACACCGGGCAGGATTTCGTCGCCCACGGCAAAGCTGTTCTGCACCCCGTCCGGCCCGGCGATGATCGCCGATCCCAGCCCCGACCCTTCATTCAGGCGAATGCCATAGACGGTCAGCGCCAGCGACGTGACGACGCCGCCCGACTGCTGCGGCGCTCCGGTGCGGAAAAAGGGGTCGAAACTCGCGAACAAAGCCTGCCGCGCGGAAGCGGACAGCAATTGCGCCTGCCGCCCCTCCCACGGGCCGAAGCTGCCCGTCGGCGTCACGATCACCCAAGCCAGTTGTCCGATCGCCAGCGCCAGCAGCGCCAGCAGCCCCCGCTCCAGCCAGCCGAGCCAGTGGACGCCGCGCAGCGCCCCGCTGGACCCGCGACGCCATCCGCTCATCTTGTCGCCAAACGGCACCCGCATGATTGCTGACCCAACCCCCTATAATCTGCGAGCCTGCTAGGCAGATGTTCTTACTGCCGAATGACATTTATATTACATAAATATGACATGTCATGCAGTCGCTTGCATTTATGGGACTGGAAGTTAGCAGGGACGCCGTCTCAGCCGCATATTTCCGCACCAGGACATGCAATGACCGCCACCATATGCACCGCCACCGACGGCGATCCCGCCCTGATCGGGGCGCACCCGCGCATTCAGCGCGTGCCCAGCAAGGATTTGACGCTCTTCATCCAGCGCGACTTCCTGAGCGCGGAGGAATGCGCCGCCCTGGTCGATCGAATCGATGCGCAGCGCCGCCCCTCGACCATCGCCGACGCCAATGGCGACCATTATTTCCGCACCAGCGAAACCTGCGATCTCGACCATGGCGATCCGTTCGTCGCCGCGATCAATGCCCGGCTGGACGCCTTCGCCGGCATCGCCACCGCCCATGGCGAACCCATTCAGGGGCAACGCTATGCCGTGGGCCAGGAATTCAAGGCGCATACCGACTATTTCGATCCCAAGGGCGCGGACTATCCCCAATATTGCGGCGTCGCCGGCAATCGCACATGGACGCTGATGATCTACCTCGACGCACCGGCGGCAGGAGGCGCGACCCGCTTCACCAAGATTGGCAAGACGGTGCAGCCCGAAGCCGGCAAGCTGCTCGCCTGGAACAATCGGCTGGCGGATGGCCAGCCCAATCCCGCCAGCATCCATCATGGCATGAAGGTGCGCAGCGGCGTGAAGCATGTCATCACCAAATGGTATCGCGAACGCCCCTGGGGCTAGTCCGCATCGGGCCAGGCAAAGGCGATGGCATTGTCGCCGACCTGCTCCCCGCTCGCATCAAACCGCCGTTCGAAAATCTGCCCTTGCCCGTCCCGATCGATCGCCACGATGCTGCTGCATCGCGTGCCGTAGATCGGGTGACGAATGAAGATCGGCGACGGCGCGGCTTCGTCGGGCGCGTCGGAAGGGCCATCGGGCGCAATGCCCGCATCTGGCAGGCTCTCCTGCCGCAGCGCATCGAACAGCAATTCCGGCCGGTTCGCGCCAGCCGTCAGCCAGCCGAGCAAAGCCGCCTTGAGCGCCAGCGTCTTGGCCCAGGGCGCGTCGAGCGCCCCGTTGGACAGGCCATATAGTCCCGGCGTCAACGCGGTGCGAACCAGTTCCGGCCGGTTGGTCAGGAAATGCGCGCCTACCCTATCGATCAGGATCAGGTTGAACGGGTTGAAATCCATCAGGGACGCATGCGCCGGATCGGCATATAGGCCGTCGCCAGCCAGCAGATCCGTCACCAGCGCCCCGCGCGAGGCCCGTTCCGGATCTGGACGGCCAAACCCACGCAAGTTCGTGACGATCGCCGCGCGCCCCGCCTGCGACACGCCCAGCCATGTCCCGCCCGATTGCAAATCGCGCCCGGCAATCACGCCGTTCCGATCCCGCCAGCGCGCCAATGGCGCAGCCGGCCGGGCATGATATTCGTCGCGATTGCCGATCAGGATCAGCCGCCAGCGCGGATGCGCGTTCCACGCCATCGCCATGATGCACATTCCGTTTTCCGCTCCTGCCTGCAACGACTTGATAAATCGCCCGCCCCGTTCCATATAGGGGCTGCCGGGTTCGCCCGGCTATGGTGATAAATCGTGTCGTGTAATAGACGCAGCGGACCCGGGGGCAGTACCCGGCGGTTCCACCACATATCCCGTCTTGAACGGGGTGTCTGACGGGGCCGAACTAGGATCGACGTGTGTTCAAAGGCGATGCTTTTACCCGGCCCGTGTAAGCCGTTAAACTGTGCAAAACTCACAAGTGCCAACGATAACGAAGCACTCGCCATTGCAGCGTAATTGAGGGCCTCACGGCCTGACATTACTCTAAAATAGCGCGGTTGAACCCACCGGGCAACAGAAGGGAATTCAGCGGCTTCCAGGGGCGCCGGGCAACAGAAGCCTCTGGACCTTCCTTGATCACAATCGGATTTTGCTGCGCCTCGCACGACGGCTGCGGCCCCTGCCGCCTGCCTGCCCCGCCGCATCGACACTGTTCGTCCGGTCCATTTGCGATTCGAATCGGAATGAATTTCGCGAATTCTTTCGATTACGCTTTTATGACACTCTCATGAAAAAATTATATACCACTGAATTTAAACGAAAGAAATTCGTTTTCCATGCACGCGCGCGCACTTGCCCAGATGTCATCTAGATGAAATAATTCCGGCTATAGTAGGAAGTTTTTTCAGGAGATATCTGATGAAAAAAGTCGCTGTCATGATGGGCCTTGCGCTGGCTGCGATCGCACCGGGGATCGCTCACGCAGCGGCTGACGACGTCGTCGTGCTGGGCGTGCCCGACGGCAATCTGGCCGCCAAAGCGCTGGTCGCGCGCGATTATGACGCCGCCGCCAACAAGCTCAAGGCCATGTGGCCCGACGGCGCCAATGATGCGGCCCGCCTCATCAATCTGGGCAATGCCTATGCCGGCCTCGGCCGCATGGCCGCCGCGCGCGAAGCCTATCGTTCGGCCCGCTTCGCGCCGGAAACCACATTGGCCCTCGCCAATGGCACGGAAGAATCGTCACGCACGGTTGCTCAGCGCGCCCTCAACAAACTCAATCCCAGCTACGCGATGCGCTGACAACCGCGCTAATTTCGGCAGTTCAAGGTGCAGGGAGCGGGGCGTCGTCCGATCAGGACGGCGCCCTTCGCGCATCTGCGCCACCTGCCGCGCCGCTCGCTGCACAATGTCATTCATTTGAAAGATTAGTCATTTTTCTGTCATTTTAGAGACGCTGTTTCGTCACAGAAGCAAAACAACCATGTCATTTGCCGCGCCTAACTGCCGCTTCCGAGGGCGACAGGGGGCGTTGTCCGAGTCGAAATTCCCCTGCGCTCCGCACTTCAACTTTCCCGGCCCGCGGCCGGAGCGGAGACGACATGGCCAAGATTAATCGTATCCACACCATTTTGATGGCGAGCTGCGCCTGCGTTGGCCTGAGCGCCTGCGGCGCGGACGACATCGCCTCGCCGGGCGAAGGCACCATCGTCATCCCAGCCCCGACACCCACGCCCACCCCCACCCCGACGCCGACCCCCACGCCGACCCCGACGGCCGTGACGCCGGCCGCCGACTGCCCGACCATCGCGGGTTCGGACCAGCTGCAAAATCTGGGCACCATCACGGACGGCACCAACACCTGGCGCAACTGCGCCTTCCCGGCACGCTTCAACAGCACGACCGCGATCGCCAAGACCGCCGGCGTGATCTATTCGCTGCCGGGCCGCGTTGACGTCGGCACCGATCAGGGCGCAGCCAGCACCAACAATGTCGTCACGCTCAGCATCGATCCGGGCGTCGTCGTGTTCGCCAGCACGGGCAACGCCTATCTGGCGGTCAACCGCGGCAACCGCATCAACGCCGTCGGCAGCGCCACCGCGCCGATCATCTTCACCAGCCGCGAAAACGTCACCGGCGCCGCCAACGACCAGTCGTCGGGCCAGTGGGGCGGCATCGTGCTGCTCGGCCGCGCGCGCATCACCGACTGTCAGGCGCCGGCCGCCGCACCGGGCACCACGGCCTGCGAACGCGACACCGAAGGCACCAGCAACGCCCTCTATGGCGGCGCGAACGACGCCGACAATTCCGGCCGCCTCAGCTATGTCCAGATCCGCTATTCGGGCTTCGTTCTGGCCGACAGCAAGGAATTGCAGGGCCTGACCCCGTCGGGCGTCGGCACCGGCACCACCATCGACCATATTCAGGTGCATAACAGCTCGGACGACGGCATCGAAGCCTTCGGCGGCAGCGCCAACATGAAATATCTGGTGCTGACCGGCAACGAAGACGATAATCTCGACACCGACGTCGGCTTCCGCGGCACCGCCCAGTTCGTGATCTCCGCCCAGCGCGAAGGCAACAATATCGGCGACACCTTCCTCGAAACCGACTCGAACGGTTCGGCGACCAACAGCAACGCCAGCGAAGACGCCCTGCCGCGCCAGTATCTCAAGGTCGCCAACTTCACGCACATCCAGCGTTCGAACACCGGCGATGACGGCGCATCGATGCTGCTGCGCGGCGGCGCCGATCTGGCGCTGGTCAACGGCATCATCGTCAGCCCGAACCAGAGCTGCCTGCGCATCAACGGCGCCGCAGCGGTGCGCGATGCTGACACCACGCTTCAGGACGCCGGCCGTCCGCGCTACCTGTCGGTCGTGATGCAGTGCAACAGCACGCCGTTCAAGGGCACCGGCACGGGCGTCGACGCCACCCTGGTCCAGTCGATCTTCACCGCCGGCGCGAACAGCAGCTTCACCTACACCCCGTCGCTGACCAACCTGTTCATCAACGGCCCGACCGAAACGGCCGTCGTCGCGATCGATCCGCGCACGATCGACACTGCCTTCACCACCACCAACTATGTTGGCGCCGTGCGTGACAGCAGCGACACCTGGTACGCCGGCTGGACCTGCAACTCGGTGAGCGCCAGCTTCGGCAGCACCAGCGGCGCCTGCACCGCCATCCCGACGACCTGATCGGACCCACGACCTCAACAGGGGCGGGGGAGCGTGCAACCGCTTCCCCGCCTTCTTTGCACTGATTTTCTTCCCAAGGGGGACTAATAGCATGTCGAAGCCGCTCAGCCTGGCGCGCCTGCTCCTGATTTCCAGCGCTCTTGTCGCTCCGATGGCGATGGCGCAAACCGACACCGCTTCCACGCCCGCCGGCGACGCCGGCATGTCGACCACGCCCAGCGCCGCCGATGAGGCCGCCGCGCAGGACGGCAATGTCGATGTGTCGATCCCCGGTTCCGACATCATCGTCACCGGCCGCCGCACCAGCAACATCTCGCAGTCCGCGCCGCAGGTGGTGAACGTCCTGTCCGCCGCCGACATCAAGCGCACGGGTGAAGGCGACATCGCCGGCTCGCTCCAGCGCGTGACCGGCCTGTCGGTCGTGTCGGGCGGCTATGTCTATGTCCGCGGCCTTGGCGACCGCTATTCGCTCGCCCTGCTGAACGGCTCCCCCCTGCCCAGCCCAGAACCCTTGAAGCGCGTCGTCCCGCTCGACCTTTTCCCGACCAGCGTGATCGCATCGACCCTGGTGCAGAAAAGCTTTTCGGCCAATTTCCCCGGCGAGTTCGGCGGCGGCGTCATCAACCTGACGACCAAGGCGATTCCGACCGAGAGCTATCTGGAAATCGGCGGCGGCGTTGCCGGCAACACCGAAAGCTCGGGCCAGATGGGCTATACCTATTATGGCAGCAAGTCCGACTGGACCGGCTTTGACGACAGCTCGCGCGATGTGCCGCCGCTGCTCAAGCAGGCGTTCGGTGGGGGCGTCCCCTTCGCCAATATGGATCGCAGCGATCTTCAGGCGATGTCGATGCAGTTCCTCAACAGCAAGACCTCCGTCCTGCAACGCACCAACAGCCTGCCCTTCAACTTCTCCGGCTCGCTCAACGCCGGCACCGCGTTCGACATGGGCGACGCGCGCCTCGGCATCATCGCCACCGCCGGCTACAGCAACAAATGGCGCACCCGCGACAACATCCAGCAGGCTTCGCTGACCGTGTCGGAAGGCGCGGGTAAGGATTATCATCAGGTCGTCACCGACAATCAGGTGACGGTCAACGGCCTGCTCGGCCTGGGCCTGGAATGGGGCGACCAGAAAATCCGCTGGACCAACCTCTATATTCGCGACACGTTGAAGCGCGGCGCGCTGGCGGTCGGCACCAATGACGGCCTGATCCAGGGCGCCGATTATATGACGCAGCAGACCGCATGGTATGAGCGTCAGTTGATCGACACCCAGTTCACCGGTGAGTTCAAATTTGATGACGCGCTCAGCCTCGACGTGCGCGGCGGCTATGCCAATTCGCAGCGTGAAGCGCCCTATGAACGCGAATTCGTCTATGTCCGCTCCAACCGTGATCTCGCCATCGATCCCGTCGGCGATCGCTTCGTCAACGCGCTCAA
Source organism: Pseudomonadota bacterium (assembly GCA_021849075.1). Taxonomy (GTDB): domain Bacteria; phylum Pseudomonadota; class Alphaproteobacteria; order Sphingomonadales; family Sphingomonadaceae; genus Sphingobium. The sequence goes on from JAJZTH010000033.1 coordinate 18,216, forward strand.
CCGTCAGCGCGGCGACGCATCGGTCACGTTCAGCGATCTGAACGAAGATCTGTGGTCGGGCGGCGCGGACCTGAGCTACAAGGTGTCGCCCAAGTTCACGATCACCGGCGGCTATGCTTACACGGACACGAAGCGCACCTCGTCGCGCTACGAATTGCATTTCGACGCCACCAACCTGCCGATCGCGGTGCAGCAACTGCGCCCCGACTATCTGCTTTCGGATGCGTCGATCCAGCTGTACGACATGACCCTGCTCGATTTCTCGGGCAATTATCCTGTCTATGACGCCGCCATGCGCGTCCATGCCGGCTATGGTCAGGTGAAGGCGGAATTGTTCGCCGGCCTCAGCATCGACGCCGGCGTCCGTTATGAAAGCGGCCGTCAGTCGGTGACGGGCGTGGACGTCTATTCGACTGGCGTCACCCCGTTCAACCAGATCAAGAACGACTATTGGCTGCCCGCCGTCACCCTGACCTATGATGTCGGCGGCGGCCTGCAATTCCGGGCTTCGGGGTCCAAGACGCTGGCCCGTCCGCAGTTCCGCGAACTGATCGCCCAGCCGTTCATCGACACCGACTCCAACCGCTTCTATCGCGGCAATCCCTTCCTGCAGGACAGCGAACTGTGGAATGCGGATATCCGCGCCGAATGGTATATGGGTCGCGAAGAGCGCGTGACCGCATCGGCCTTCTACAAGAAGATCAAGAACCCGATCGAAACCTACACCACGATCAGCGACACCTATTCGGTGACGACCAGCTTCGCCAACGCGCCGGAAGCGACGCTGTACGGCGCCGAACTGGAAGCACAGAAGTACATTCCGCTCGACGGGTGGAATTCGCCCTTCTTCCAGAGCCGCCGCATCGCGCTGATCGCCAACTACACCTATACCCAGTCGGAACTGAAGGTCAGCGACGGCGACACCACCATCCCCTACACTTACACCACCGGCGATCTGCCGGCGGCGTCGGACTATTTCGTGGATGGCGCACCGCTCACCGGCCAGTCGGACCATCTGGTCAACCTGCAACTGGGTCTGGAGGATACGGACAAGCTGTCGCAACAGACGCTGCTGCTGACCTATGCCAGCCCCCGCGTCACCAGCCGCGGCCCGAACCTGCAACCCGACATCAAGGAAAAGCCGGGCCTGCAACTGGACTTCGTTGCGCGTCAGGGCATCACCCTGCCCGGCGGCATCAACAGCGAACTGAAATTTGAGGCCCGCAACATCACCGGCCGCAAATATCAGGAATTCCAGGAACAGGGCGGGACGAAGGTCTTTTATAACAAGTATAAGCTCGGCACGACCATCGCCGCTTCGCTGACCGTCGCTTTCTGATCTGATCCGTAATCGCAAAGCAAAAGGGCCAGTCCGCCATATGCGGGCTGGCCCTTTTGCCATTATAAGCCAAAAGGGCGCGCCCCCTTCCCCCCGCCCCCATGTCGCGCTAAGGCTTTGTGATGATCCTCGTCATCGACAATTATGACAGCTTCACTTGGAACCTCGTCCATTATCTGATGGAGCTTGGCGCACAGGTGGAGGTCGTCCGCAACGACGCCATTTCTGCGGGACAGGCGCTGTCCACCGGGGCGAAGGCTTTTCTGCTCTCGCCCGGCCCCTGTACCCCCAATGAAGCGGGCGTCAGCCTGGATCTGGTCGCGGCCTGTGCGGATGCCGGCGCGCCGCTGCTGGGCGTGTGCCTGGGCCACCAGGCGATCGGCCAGCATTTCGGCGGCCAGGTCGTCCGCGGCGGCCTGATGCATGGCAAAACTTCGCCGGTCAGCCATGACGGCACCGGCCTGTTCGAAGGGCTGCCCTCGCCTTTTACCGCGACCCGCTATCATTCGCTGATCGTGGAAAATATTCCCGACACGCTGGTCGTCAACGCCACCAGCGAGGACGGATCGGTCATGGGCTTCCGCCACGCGACCCTGCCGATCCATTCGGTGCAGTTCCACCCGGAAAGCATCGCCACCGAACATGGCCATGACATGCTGGCCAATTTCCTCCGCATCGCCGGCCTGCCCGTGCGGGAGCGCGATGCGGCCTGACACGATCATGCGGCGGCGATTAGCGTTCCTGATCGCTGCCCTGCTGCTGGCTTTCGGTGGTGCGGCTTTCGCCAGATCATCCGACCGCTGCTCTCCCGCCACGGCCAAACCCACGGACATTGAAACGATCCAGTCCAATTACCGCGGCTGGGCCGGCCAATGCGTGCGTGTGCGGGGGATAGGCGTTGATAATCGTCTTTACAGCGACCGGCAGGCGCTGACCGAACATGATCCTTCCGATGGTGCAAATGCTCACCGATCGATCGTCCTTTTCCCAAATCGCGCACCGCGCCTACCGGAAAATCGCCCCATTACGGTCGAAGTCACCGGCCGCGTCGGCAGTTGCCAGGACGCCCATGACGCCATCGCCGAAAAACAGGCTGCAACGCCGGACCAGATCATCATGGTGGGCGGTTACTGCCACACCTCCCTCGCCACCTATATCAACCCCTCCCATATCCGGGCGCTCGACATGACACGCCCGCTCCGCCTGACCGAAGCGGAAACGACGCCCGAACAGCGGGACATTATCGATGCGCCGGCCGACTGGCCCGCTTTGCCCGCGATGCGCGATGCAGCGCGCGCCCTGTTCACCGCCTTGGCGGAACGCGACGAGGCAGGCTTCGTCCGGTTGAGTCAGCCTTACCATGACAGCCCGTCTTGGGCGAAGGAGGCGCGGCAGGATTTCGCCCGCCTGACCGCATCCAACGGGGCCTTCGCGCAGGTTCCGCCGAACACACAGCCTGAACGCGCCTTGACCGATCGGGTGACGGCGGACGATGGCACACCCTTCGACCTGCTGCTCTGCCGCTGCAAGACAGCGGACTGTACCGGCAAATGGCCCGTGCTGCGGCGCGATGCCGATAATCTGCCGTCTCGCCCCTATCTCTGCGTTCAGGCGAACGACTATCTACTCGGTCCCCGGCAGGGCAGCGTCATTCAGGCGACGGCGCCTTTGGCCAAAGACGGCTTCGCTGAACCGGCCGCGCCCTGACTGTCCTACTCCGGCGGGCTGGCCTATATTTCCCTTGCCACCTTTCCGAAAATGACTGGAACAGGAAATTATATGTCCAATTCTGCGGGAAATATGCGAAGTTAAGCGCGCACGCCCCCTCGACTCTGCGGCCTTCCGCCGACTAAGGCAGAGGGCGATGACCAGCCTGCCCGATCCTTCCGCACCGCTCCCCGCTGACGCCGCCGCGGCGGCTTTCGACCTGCTGTTCGACGCCGATCTGCCGGAAGAGGATATCGCCGCCTTCCTCGTCACCATGGCCCGGCGCGGCGAAACCGCGACCGAAATCGCCGCCGCCGCCCGCGCCATGCGCGCCCGGATGATTTCGGTGCAGGCCCCCGCTGGCGCGATCGACGTTTGCGGCACCGGGGGCGATGGCCACCACACGCTCAACGTCTCGACCGCCGTCAGCCTGGTGGTCGCGGCGGCCGGCGTTCCCGTCGCCAAACATGGCAATCGCGCCGCCTCGTCCAAGGCCGGCGCCGCCGATACGCTCGAAGCGCTCGGCCTCAATCTCGACAAGGCCGCCGCCACCGCCGAAGCAACCCTTGCCGATCTCGGCATCTGCTTCCTCTTCGCGCAAAACTACCACCCTGCGCTCAAACGCCTCGGCCCGATCCGCAAGGCGATCGGCGAACGCACCATCTTCAACCTGATGGGACCGCTCGCCAATCCGGCCAATGTCCGCCGTCAGCTGGTCGGCATCGCCCGCCCGGCCTATGTCCCCATCTATGCCGAAGCGCTCGCCGAACTGGGCGTAGACAGGGCCATGATCATCTCAGGCGACGAAGGGCTGGACGAACTCTCGCTGGCGGGTGGCAACGACATGGCCGAAGTGAAGGGCCATGACCTGGTCGCCATGCACCGCCTGACCGCTGCGGAACTCGGCCTGTCCACCCACCCGGTCGAAGCGATCCGGGGCGGCGACGCCACCCACAATGCGGCCGCCCTGCGCGCCCTGCTTCAGGGTGAGGCCAGCCCCTATCGCGACGCCGTGCTGCTCAACGCCGCCGCCGCCCTCCTCGTCGCCGACGCCGTCCCCGACCTTCGCGAAGGCGTGGAGGAAGCCGCCGAAACCATCGACCGCGGCCTTGCCAATGCGCTGCTCAATTGCTGGATTGCCTATCAATGACCAACAAGCTCATCGAAATCTGCGACTTCAAGCGGGAGGACGTCGTCCGCCGCAAGGCCGCGACCAGTATCGCCGCGCTCCATGCCCGCGCCAGCGAACAGACGCCCCCGCGCGGCTTCCGCAAGGCGCTGGATGATGCCGCCCGCTCCGGCTTCGGCCTGATCGCCGAAGTGAAGAAGGCCAGCCCCTCCAAGGGCCTGATCCGCGCCGATTTCGATCCGCCGGCTCATGCCGTCGCCTATGCCGCCGGCGGCGCGGCCTGCCTGTCGGTGCTGACCGACGAACCCTATTTTCAGGGCCATGACGATTATCTGATGGCCGCCCGCTCCGCCTGCGCCCTGCCCGTCCTGCGCAAGGATTTCCTGGTCGATCCATGGCAGGTGCTGGAAAGCCGCTCGCTCGGCGCCGACGCGATCCTGATCATCGTCGCCGCACTGGAAGACGGCCAGATGCAGGAGATTGAGGACGCCGCCCTTGGCCTTGGCATGGACGCCCTGATCGAAGTGCATGACGAAGCCGAACTGGAGCGCGCGCTCAAACTCCGCTCGCGCCTGATCGGCGTCAATAATCGCGACCTGCGCGACTTCAGCGTCGATTTCGCCCGCACCTATGAACTGGTGGGCAAGGCACCGGAAGGCTGCACCTTCATCGCCGAAAGCGGCCTTGGCAGCCATGACGACCTCACCGCCATGGCCGATCATGGCGTCCGCTGCTTCCTGGTCGGCGAAACCCTGATGCGGCAGGCCGATGTCGAGGCGGCGACCCGCAATCTGTTGACCGGCGCATGAGTGGCCTCACCCATCTCGATGCCGATGGCGCCGCCCGCATGGTCGATGTCGGGGCCAAGGCCGTGACCGCGCGTGAAGCCGTTGCTGCCGGCCGCATCGACATGAGCAGGGAAGCCGCCAAGGCGATCGCGGATGGACTGGTCAAGAAGGGTGACGTCCTTGCCGTGGCGCGGGTCGCCGGGATCATGGCGGCCAAGAAGACCGCCGACCTGATCCCGCTCTGCCACCCGATCGCGCTCAGCGCCGTGACGGTCGACTTCGATCTGGATAGCGACGGCGTGACCGTCACCGCCACCGCCCGCACTGCCGGCCAGACCGGCGTGGAAATGGAGGCGCTGACCGCCGCGTCGGTCGCGCTGCTCACCATCTACGACATGGCAAAGGCGCTGGACAAAGGCATGGTCATCGGCGGCGTCCGCCTGATCGCCAAGTCGGGCGGCAAGTCCGGGGATTGGCGCGCGGCATGAGCCTTCTGCCGGTCGCCGATGCGCAGGCGCGCCTTTTCGCCCTCGCCCGCCCCCTTCCGGCAGAAACCGTGCCCATCACCCAGGCTGCGGGCCGCTGGTTGACGCAGCATGTCGTCGCGTTGCGCGATCAGCCTTGGGCCGATCTTTCCGCGATGGACGGCTATGCCGTGCGCGCCGCCGAATATCCCGGTCCCTGGCGCATCGTCGGGGAAAGCGCGGCAGGTGCGGCCGATCTTCCCGCACTGGCTCCGGGTGAAGCGATGCGCATCTTCACCGGCGCGCCCATGCCGCCCGGCGCGGACACCATCCTGATCCAGGAAAACGCCGTTCGAGACGGCGATACTCTGACCGCCAATGCCGATCCTCTGCCTCCCGGCCGCAATGTCCGCCCAGCCGCCTTCGATTTCGCACGCAATGCCGTGTTGCTGAAAGCCGGCGCACGGCTCGGCCCTGCCCAGATCGCCCTTGCCGTCGTGGCGGGTCACGGCGCATTGTCGGTCGGCGCGCGCCCGAAAATAGCCCTTTTGTCCACCGGCAATGAACTGGTCCCCGCCGGCGCGCCGACGCCACCGGGTTTTCTGCCGTCGTCCAATGCCCCGATGCTGGCGGCCATGCTAGTCTCTCTGCCCTGCGACGTCATCGATCTGGGCATTGTCCCGGACGACCTCGACGCCATGGCTGCCGCGCTGGCGCAGGCGGCACAGGCCGACATCATCGTGTCGACCGGCGGCGCATCCGTGGGCGACCATGACCTCGTTCGCCCCGCTTTCCTTCAGGCCGGCGGTTCGCTCGATTTCTGGCGCATTCGCATGCGTCCGGGAAAGCCGCTGATGGCCGGCCGTCTGGGCGACGCGCTCTTCCTTGGCCTGCCGGGCAATCCGGTATCGGCCTTCGTCACCGGCACCCTGTTCCTGCTACCGCTGGTGCGCCATCTGTGCGGTGCGACTGATCCGTTTCCACTAGTAGGCGAAGCGATATTGGCCTCTCCCTTGCCGGCTACCGCAGAGCGGGACGATTATCTGCGCGCCTTCCGCAGCCCGAATGGCATCGTCTCCGTCACGTCGCAGGACAGCGCCGCCACCGCCGCCATGGCGCAGGCCGATTGCCTGATCCTGCGTCCGGCCAATTCACCCGCCGCTGCGCCTGGCGATCGGGTGACGGTGTTGCCGCTCTGATTTACGGGATCATCTTGCGGAAATAGATGACCCGCTCCGTCTCGACAAAGCCGATCGCGGCATGAAAATCATGGCTGGCGGAATTGGCCAGATCGGCGTCGGACGCCATTTCGGTGCAACCCAATGCCTTGCCCCATGCCATCGCGGCATCGGCCAGCGCACGGGCCGCACCGCTCAGGCGCGCCGAAGGCTCCACATAAATGCCCTCCAGAAACGCAACCGGGCTGGTATCGCAGCCATTCACATAATCATGCCGCAGCGCCACCTTGGCAAACCCAATAGCAGCACCCTTCGCATCGACTGCGATAAAGGCGACGCTATCATCGCCGCCATCCTGAAACATTGTGCTTATTTCTTCGCGATGCGCATCAATCGATGGATCTGGCCACAGGGTGCTCCGCATCGCCGCCCATTGCTCCACATGTTCACCTGCCGCGCAGACGATGCGCACCATGGCTGTCACTGCCCGCCGCGATAGCCCGGCAGCATGTCCAGCGTCACCCAGCCTTCCACATAATTGACGTAGTAGAGGCCGAAGATCAGCGTGGACAGGATCGTCGCGCGCAGCGCCACGACACCGGGCCGGAAATTGCTGGGCGCGCTGTCCGCCTGCCCCTTCAGCAACGCCTCGCCCGTTTCATCGGGCGTGCGAATGCCAAAGGGCAGCATGATGAAGGCGCTGATCACCCACATCAGGAAGTAGATGGCGAAGATCGCGTACCAGTTCATGACGACCTGATTAGGCGCGGATGAGCAGAACGTCCACTATCGGCTTCTTGCCCGTCCAGCGGGTCGCAACACGCCGAACGGCCAGCCGAACACGCTCACGCAACGCATCCTCTTCCTGCGATCCCTTGGGCACGACGGCGGCGGCTTCTTCTGCCGCTTCCGCCAGGAAAGTCGCCTTGTCTTCCTCAACCGGAACGCCCTGCGTGCGCAATGCCGGCTCGCCGATCAGCTTGCCCTTGCGGTCCAGCGCCACGGCTACGCTGATCTGGCCATGCAGGCCCAGCTTGCGCCGTTCGTTCATGGTCGATCCGTCGGCCGGCAGAATGACGTCGCCGTCCAGCACCAGACGCCCCGTATCCTCCTGGCCGATGATGGTCGGCGCGCCGGGCGCCAGCCGCAGCACATCGCCGTTCGACTGCACCACCGCATGGCGCAGTCCGCTGGCGATGCCAAGCCGGGCCTGTTCCGCCATATGACGACGCTCGCCATGGACGGGCAGCAGGATTTCGGGGCGAATCCAGCGATACATCGCCTCCAGTTCCGGGCGACCGGGATGGCCCGACACATGGACTTCGGCCTGACGATCCGTGACCATCACGATATTCTTCGCCGCCAGCGCATTCTGGATGCGGCCGATGGCGATTTCATTGCCGGGGATCTGCTTGGAGGAGAAAACGACCATGTCGCCTTCCGCCAGCTTGATCGGATGGCTGTCGAACGCGATGCGCGACAGGGCGGCGCGCGCCTCGCCCTGACCGCCGGTGGCGACGATCATCACATCGCTGCGGGGCAGCGCCATGGCGTCGTCCCAGTCCACCATCGGCGGGAAGTCCTTGAGATAGCCGGCGGCCTTGGCGGTGCTGATGATCCGGTCGAGCGAACGGCCCGCGACGCACAGCTTGCGCCCCGTCGCCACCGCCACTTCGCCCAGCGTCTGAACGCGCGCGGCATTGGAGGCGAAGGTCGTGACCAGCACTCGGCCCTTGGCCCCCTTCACCGTCTGCATCAGCCCGTCGCGCACATCGCTTTCAGACCCGCTGGCTTCGGAATTGAAGACGTTGGTGCTATCGCACACCAGCGCCAGCACGCCCTCATCGCCGATTGCGGTCAATTCTTCCGGGGTGGAGGGCTGGCCCAGCAGCGGCGCCTCATCCAGTTTCCAGTCGCCGGTGTGGAAGATACGGCCATGGGGCGTATCGATCAGGACGGCATTGCCCTCCGGGATCGAGTGCGCCAGCGGCACATAACGGAAGCCGAACGGGCCGAGGTTGAAGCTGCCTTCATTCTCGATGACATGCAGCTTCACTTCCTTGGTCAGGCCCTCTTCCTCCAGCTTCAGCCGGATCAGCCCCGCCGTGAAGGGCGTCGCATAGAGCGGCACGCCCAGATCAGCGGCCAGATAGGGGATGGCGCCGATATGGTCTTCATGCCCATGAGTCAGCACGATGCCGAGCAGGTCTTCCTTGCGATCCTCGATAAAGGATAAGTCGGGCAGCACCAGTTCCACGCCGGGATAGGCCGGGTCCGCAAAGGTCAGGCCCAGGTCGACCATGACCCATTTGCCCTGGCAACCATAAAGATTGACGTTCATGCCGATCTCACCGGACCCGCCCAGGGCCAGGAAGAGCAGTTCGTCCTTGGGTGTCATTCTGTTTTCAAACTCCGTTCGTACAACAGCGCCAGCCCCTGAATGGTCAGGTCGGGCGCAATCGCATCGAAAATATCGCTATTGTCATTGAAGAGGACGGCTAGTCCTCCCGTCGAAATCACTTTTGCAGGGCGGCCTATTTCGGCGCGGATACGCGCGACCAGCCCCTCCATCATCGCCACATAGCCCCAGAAGACGCCGATCTGCATCGCGTCTACCGTGGTGCGCCCGATCACGGAACGGCTCTCCGGCGGCTCGATCGCAATCTTGGGCAGTTTCGCCGCAGCTGCGACCAGCGCGTCGAGCGACAGGTTGATCCCCGGCGCGATGATCCCGCCCTTATAGGCGCCGCTATAATCGACCACATCGAATGTCGTCGCCGTCCCGAAATCGATAACGATCAGGTCGTCCTGATAAAGATGGTGGGCGGCAATGGCGTTTACAACCCGGTCCGCGCCCACCGATGCCGGCTCCGCCACGTCCAGTTCGATGCCCCAGTCGACGGGGGACTGCCCGGCGACAAGCGCCGGCGTCTTGAAATATTTGTCGGCCAGCACCTGAAGATTATGGAGCGCGCGGGGCACCACTGTCGCGATGATGACCGCATCGACATCCGCCATGCTATACCCTTCCAGCTGCAACAGTTGGTGCAGCCAGACCGCATATTCGTCCGCCGTGCGGCGCGGGTCGGTCGCAATCCGCCAGCGCGTCTTGATCTCGCGGCCGTCCAGCAGCGCGAAAACGACATTGGTGTTGCCCGCGTCGATCGCGAGAAGCATGGCCCGTCCTTCAGGTCAGAATGATGTCGCCGGCGTGAATGGCACGGCTTTCGCCATTCGCCAAGCGCAGGATCAACATGCCCTGGCGGTCGAGCGTGTCGAACGCGCCCTCCACCACTTCGCCGTCGGGCTGGACGACGCGCATCGGCGTACCGGTCGGATGGGCGTTGATCAGCCAATGGGCGCGCACCGGGTCCAGCCCCTGCGCCCGCCAGATGCCCAGCCAATGGGCGAAAAGCTGCGCCAGTCGCTCCATCAGCGCGCCAGCCTCCGCATCCTGCGCGCCCTGCGCGGTCAGACTGGTGACAGGACGGTCCAGCCCAGTGGGATGATGGGTGACGTTGATGCCGATGCCGATGATGATCGCATCGCCAAACCGCTCCAGCAATATGCCGGCGATCTTCGCGCCATCGACCAATATGTCATTGGGCCATTTGATCCGCGCCTGCCCGGCGCAGAGCGGCGCGATAAGCGCATGCACGGCGTTGGCGGCGACCAGCGCCAGCGTATGGGGTAGCGGATCGCCCGGCGCGACCCTGACCAGCGTGGAGCAATAAAGATTACCGACCGGGCTTTCCCAGGCGCGGCCCATACGCCCCCTGCCCCCGGTCTGGCGGCCGGCGCGCAGCCAGCTGCCCTCTGGAACGCCTTGCTCCACCAACGCCAGCATATCGGCGTTGGTGGAGCCAGTTTCCTCGACGAAGCGAAGAAGTGTCAGAACAGCGACGCCGCAGCGGCGGCGCTCGCCTGATCCAGTACGGGGTTGAGCAGATAACCCAGCACGATCACCACGGCGCAGGCCGTCAGGATGATATTCTCGACCGGGCCACCCTTCGCCTCATAGGCGATGACCGGCTCGTCAAAATACATCGTCTTGATGATCTTGAGATAATAGAAGGCGCCGATCACCGACATGGCGATGCCGAAGGCCGCCAGCGCAGTCAGGTTCGCGGCGACCGCGGCATCGAACACCAGGAACTTCGCCCAGAAGCCGAAGAGTGGCGGGATGCCAGCCATCGAGAACATGAAGATGGCGAAGGCGGCCGCCAGCCCCTTGCGCGACTGCGACAGGCCGGCAAGGCTGGCGATCGTGTCGACCGGCTTGCCGTCGGTATCGCGCAACTGAAGGATGCACGCAAACCCGCCGACCGTCATCAGCACATAGATGGCCATATAGCTCATCGTCCCCGCAACGCCTGCTGGCGTGCCGGCGGCAAGGCCGATCAGCGCAAAGCCGACATTGTTGATCGACGAATAGGCCATCAGGCGCTTCAGGCTGGTCTGGCCGATGGCGGCGACCGCACCGAACAGGATCGACGCCAGCGCCACGAAGATGACGATCTGCTGCCAGTCCAGGCCCGCCGGGCCGAGCGCTTCGATCGCGACGCGCACGGTCAGCGCCATGGCGGCAACCTTGGGCGCGCTGCCGAAGAAGGCCGTGACCGGGGTCGGCGCGCCTTCATAGACGTCGGGCGTCCACATGTGGAACGGCACCGCACTGATCTTGAACGCCAGACCGCAGAGCAGGAACACCATGCCGAACAGCTCGCCATTCGACACGCCGTCGCCCATGGCGACCGCAATGCCGTCAAACGCCGTGGTGCCGGTGAAGCCATAAAGCAGCGCCGAACCATAGAGCAGGATGCCGCTCGCCAGCGAACCGAGCACGAAATATTTCAGGCCCGCTTCCGACGACTTTTCATCCTGCCGCATGAAGCTGGCCAGCACATAGGAGGCAAGGCTGTTCATCTCCAGCCCGACATAAAGCGTCAGCAGGTCGCCCGCCGACACCATCATGCCCATGCCGATCGCGGCGAACAGGATCAGCACCGCATATTCGGGGCGCGGCTTGCCGCCGACCGAGAAGAAGCGCGGCGCAAGCAGGATGGCCGCCGCCGCCGCGCCATAGATCAGCGCTTTCGCAAAGACCGAGAAGGCGTCAGCGCGCATCAGTCCGTCAAAGGCGTCCGGGCCGTGGGCCAGCGAACAGGACAGCGAGATGCCGGCAATCGCCAGCGTCACGACGGACAGCCAGTTGACGACGCGCGCGCTATTGTCGCCGCCGAAAGCCGCGACGAGCATCAGGACCAGCCCACCCGCCGTCAGGATGAGTTCCGGCAGGACTGCCAGAAGGGAAGCGGAGTCAATCATCAGTGCGCCTCCCCGTGCGCGGATGCTTCTTCGTGATGCGCTTCACCCACAGGCTTGGGCGCACCCATCTTGATCTTGGAATCTCCTGCGGGAGCCGCAGGGGCGAGGCGCGCTTCAAGCGCACGAATGTCGGCCCGCATCGGTGCGAGGAAGCTCTCGGGATAGACGCCCATCCACAGAACCGCCGCCGCGATCGGCGCCAGCAGCGCGATTTCGCGCGCCGACAGGTCGGACATGGCGGCCGCATCGGCATTCACCTGATCGCCGTAACAGATGCGGCGATAGAGGTAGAGCATATAGGCCGCGCCCAGGATGATGCCCGTGGTGGCGACCAGCGCGACCCAGCTCGATGCCTGATAAATGCCCATCAGCGACAGGAATTCGCCGACGAAGTTGGACGTGCCCGGCAGACCGACCGAAGCCATGGTGAACAGCAGGAACAGCACCGCATATTTGGGCATGTTGATGCTGAGGCCGCCATAACGGTTGATCTCGCGAGTGTGCAGCCGATCATAGATGACGCCGACGCACAGGAACAGCGCGCCCGACACCAAACCATGGCCCAGCATGACCATCATCGAACCCTCGATGCCCGCCTGGTTGAAGGCGAACAGGCCGACTGTCACGATCGCCATATGCGCGACCGAGGAGTAGGCGATCAGCTTCTTCATGTCCGACTGAACGAGGGCGACGAGGCTGGTATAGACCACCGCGACCATCGACAGACCCCACACCAGCCAGGCGAACTGGGCCGACGCTTCGGGGAACATGGGCAGCGAGAAGCGGATGAAGCCATAACCGCCCATCTTCAGCAGCACGCCGGCCAGAATGACCGAACCTGCGGTCGGCGCCTGAACGTGCGCGTCGGGCAGCCAGGTGTGGACCGGCCACATCGGCATCTTCACCGCAAAGCTGGCGAAGAAGGCGAGCCACAACCAGGTCTGGACATGCGGATCGAAATTATAGGCCATCAGGACCGGAATTTCGGTGGTGCCGGTTTCATGCACCATCCACATCATCGCGATCAGCATCAGGACCGAGCCGAGGAGCGTGTAGAGGAAGAATTTGTACGAAGCATAGATGCGGTTGGCGCCGCCCCAAATGCCGATCACCAGATACATGGGGATCAGGCCGGCTTCGAACATGATGTAGAAGAGGTAGAGATCCTGCGCCGCGAAGACGCCGATCATCAGCACCTCCATGAACAGGAACGCCGCCATATATTCCGGCACGCGCTTGGTGATCGCTTCCCAGCTGGCGCCGATACAGATCGGCATCAGGAACACGGTCAGCGCAATCAGCATCAGGGCGATGCCGTCGATACCCAGCGCCCAGGCGAAACGCCCGAACACCGGATAATATTCCTGGAACTGCCATTGCAGCCCGCCCTGGTCGAAATTCGTCCAGAGCGCGATGCCCAGCACCAGATCGACCAAAGTGGCGATCAGCGCTATCCAGCGCGCGCTGTTGGCGCTCGCGAAGAGACAGGCGATGGCGCCGGCCATCGGCACTGCCATCATCAGGGAAAGGATGGGGAAGCCGTCCATTATCGTGTCATCGCCCAGGTTGCAGCCGCGGCGAGGCCAATCAGCATCACCAGCGCATAGGTGTAGAGG
>JAJZTH010000034.1 GCA_021849075.1 Pseudomonadota bacterium
CTCTCCTGACCCCATTATGCGGCGGCCACGCGCCGACCGCGGAGAGAAGCGAGTGATCCATGGGAACGATCAAGAAATCGAGGAAGCAGCTTGACCTAGGAAGCCCCAATCAGAGAAGACTCTCAGAATTTGAAGACCAGTTCCCCGCCATAGGTGCGCGGCGCGCCCGGTGCGCTGGCAAAGGCCGAACCCGACGCCTGCGCATAATAGTTGATATTGTATTTCTTGCCGGTGATGTTTTTCATCCAGAAGCGCAGGGTCAGATGCTCCCAGCGTTCCGGGGTGAAGCCGACCGCGCCGTCCAGCAGGAAGCGTGACGGCTCCTTGATCAGATTATCAGCGTCCCAGTTGAAGCGGCTTGACCAATTGCCGGTCAGGTCGAGCGTCATCTCGCCCGCGCCCTCAATCTCGCGGACATAGCTGGCGCCGCCGCTAAACTTCCATTTCGATGCATAGGGCATGCGGTTGCCGCTACAATTGATGCTGATCTGGTCCAGATTGCCCGGCGCGCTCGGGGACGGCACATAGGATGCGCAGTCGAGCGTGCCATTGCCGTCGACATCGCCGAAGTTGCGGAATTTGGCGTCCAGATAGGTGCCGCCCAGCCGCAGCGTCAGACCCTGCGCCACCACCGTCGTCAGATCGAACTCCGCGCCCTTGGTCCGCGCCGATCCGGCATTGGCCAGGAACACCAGCCCATTGCGCTGCGCCTGAATCTGCGGATTGCTGATGTCGTTCCAGAATAGCGCCGTGTTGAAACGCACCTTGCGATCGAACAATTCGGTCTTCAGGCCGATTTCATAGGCGTCGACAATTTCGGGATTCAGCGATTTGGTGTCGAGCGGAAGCGTGTTAAACGTCCCCGCCTTGTAACCGCGACTATAGGAAGCATAGGCCATCACATTGTCATTGAACTTGTGATCGCCCGAAATCTTGTACGTCCATTTCTTGAACGTCTTGGACGCGGATGGATTGTCGCCATCGACAATATTGATTCCATTGGGATTGCCGAAATCATTATGCGCGTCGAACTGCTGCGCGCGCAGCACGAACGGATCGGGACCGAAAATACCGGGGAAGAAGGTGATGTCGGTATAGCCCGTGCCGCGCACCTTATCGACGGTGTAGCGCAGGCCGCCTGTCACATTGGTCATGGCTCCCAGCGGCACAGTGACCTGTCCGAACCCGGCATAGGATTTCACCTTCTGCCGGCCGACGATCTTGATGACGTCGATGCCATTGGCGTTCTGGCCGGGGCCACCAATATAGGTCGGATCGAAACCGCCATCGGCATTGAGATAATAAGCGCCCAATATCCAGTTGATCTTGCTGCCAGCGGCCGATTTCAGCTGGAATTCCTGCGACAACTGCTTGTCGACGATGTTGAGGTCATAGACCAGCCAGTCATAGTCGGAATAATTGCCGGACGAATGATAGAGTTCCTTATTGTGGCGATAGGCGGTGATGCTGACGAAATCAGCAAAACCCAGTTCCTGATCGATCCGCGCGGAAACGCCCCAGCCTTCGGAGGCGTCATATTGCTCTTCGGCCAGCGACACATCGTAAAAGTCGAGGGCAGGCAGCACCTGCGATGGCACCGGCGCCTCCGGGATCGGCCCTGCGCCATTGTGCGCCGGGTCGGGCGATCCCCCCACCGTGCCGGGGAAGGGCCGGGAATAGATGCCGATCTGGCTCCAGCTATTCTGATAATAGCCGATCAGCTTGACCGCGGTCGTATCGGTCGGCTCCCACAGCAATTTGCCGCGCAGGCTGATGCTATGCCCCTTCCAATAATCGTCGCCGCCATCCTGATAACCTTTGGACGTATCCAGTTGATCGACCAGCTTCTTGTTACGGCCCCAACCCTGATCCTGATTATGCCAGCTCATGGAGAAATTCGCGGCCAGACGATCGGTGATCGGCATGTTGCCATAGAATTTCAGGTCCATCGTCTCATAATTGGCATAGCCCATCCGGGCTTCGAGTTCGGCGTCCTGGCTCGGGTCCTTGGTATAGATGGAAATGACGCCGCCCGATGCGTTGCGGCCGAACAGCGTACCCTGCGGCCCCTTCAGCACTTCCACGCGGTCGACGCTGGCCAGATCGAAGAAGGGGAAGCCGGCGCGGATGAAATAGACGTCGTCAATATAGACGGGAACGCTCGCTTCATTGCCAGCAGTCGTCACCGGATTGCCGATGCCGCGAATGAAAGTCGTCACCGTACCGGTCGCCTGTCCGATCTGGAGCGCGGGATCAATGCGGTTCAGTTCCTGCACGCTAGTAATACCCTGCGACACCAGCGCCTCGCCGCTGACAGCAGTCACCGAAAGGGGCGTGTCCTGCACATTTTGCGACCGCTTCTGCGCGGTGACGACAATATCCTGCAGCTGGTAATTTTCAGATTGCGCTTCCTGCGCATGGGCCGCTGTGCCGGTCAGGCCGACAAGGGTCGCAACGGAAGCCAGCAGCGCAGCCTTGCGCGCGCCGTTGATGCAAAGATCACGAACGGGTCCAGACATGGACATCCTCCCTCTGTATATCTTGTTGCAGATGCGCCTTTTCCGGCGCGTTTTCTGATGCAGCAACATCTGCTACCGGCGTCCGGTGCAGCTTTTCTTATGGTCAACAGGGTTGGCTCGCCCTTATGCGGCGCCAGACATCCTCCCATATTTCCGCCCGGATTTGATTCGCGTCCATTTGATATGGATACAATCCGTATGCTCGCAAACTATACGCCTAATTTTCCAGAACGCAATGCATCGCGTGCGCAGCCCGATCCAAATATCATGGTCAATAATCAGGCGTGTCCCACCATGGGAAGAAGGATGGCATGGCGTCCGTCACCCGGTCCGCAAATAACGGGTCGCGCTTTTCCAGAAAGCTCGCCACGCCTTCGCGTACATCCGCCGCACGCGCACGCGCATAAATGCCACGGCTCTCGATCCGGTGGGCATCCATCGGATGCGCCATGCCCAGCGCCCGCCAGAGCATCTGCCGGGTCAGCGCCACCGACACCGGTGCGCCCTGCCGGGCGATCTGTCGCGCCAGGGCCAAAGCGGCGGGCAGCACGTCGTCGGCCGGGTGCAGCGATCGCACCAAACCGGCGCGCAACGCCTCCTGCGCCGGAAAGGTCGCGCCGGTCAGCGTCCATTCAAGCGCCTGGGCAATGCCCACGATCCGCGGCAGAAACCAGCTCGACGCCGATTCCGGCACGATCCCCCGCCGCACGAAAGGCAGAGCAAATTTCGCCTGATCCGACGCCAGCCGGAAATCCGCCGCCAGCGCCATGGTGACGCCCATGCCCGCCGCCGATCCGTTGAACGCGACAATCACCGGCTTCAGGCAATCATAGATACGCAGCGTGATCAGGCCGCCAAAGTCGCGGGTGGCGGGATCCGACCAGTCCCCCACATCGTCCGGCTGCGCCGAAGAGAGCGAGGATTGCCCCGGCGACAGATCCGCACCCGCGCAAAAGGCGTGCCCCGCCCCGGTCAGGACAACCGCGCGCACCGCGTCATCATGATCAACCCGGTCGAACAGGGCCGTCAGATCCAGCGCCATCGCCCGGGTAAAGGCATTCAGGCGATCCGCCCGGTCGATGGTGATGGTGGCGACGCCGTCGGCAACGTCGAACAGGAAATGCGCGGGATCATTCATGGCCGTGCGCCTCCTCAAGCGTCCTTCAGCGCGCCGATCTCGACATTGGCCAGCCCCTGCTCTCCGGTTTCCTCGCAATGGACCCGGCACATATTCTCGACATTCAGATAGACTTTGGCGCCGGGCTTTTGCGAATGGAGCGGCAGCCGGGCGAAGGCGTTGCCGACATCGGCGACCAGCGTATAGGGCTTGCCGCTCAGCGTCGTCGCGCGGAAGATGACCTTTTCAGGCATGCCCTCCGGCCCTTCCCCGACATTGTCGATCTCCAGCGCCTTGATCACCTCATTGCCTTCGGGCAGGGCGATATAGCCCTCCGCAGTACGGCTTTCGGGGCGGATGACGTTGCGCACGCGCATCAGGTGAAAGCCCATCGACGGAAAATTGAAGAAAGACCAGTTATGGTCCAGCGTCATCTGGTCATTGCGCATGCCCCAGCTATGATCGCGATAGCCTGATCCATCGACGTCGATCGACGTGCCGGCGAAATCGCCCGACTTGAAGGTGACGTTACCCGTCGCGTTCATGCACTGCCCCTGATGACGGAAGCTGTTGCGTTCGAAGGCGGTGTTTTCGGAGATGGAGAACCAGTCGGGATTGACGTCCGCGCATGCCTGAAAATCGAACAAATGCATGCGCCGGGTGAAGATCAGCTTCGCCGCGACCGTTTCATCTTCATATTCCACCACGAATTCGGCCTGCGGCTTGACGAAATCGATCGTCAGGTCGCCATAATGCAGCGTCTTTGCATGTTCGAAGGGCGACGGCATCGGCACTTCCTTGCCGCTGATGATCGTCCGCCCCTTGTGCAGCACGGTGAAGGAGGCGAAGGCGCGATCATAGGTTGGTTCCGCCGTGCAATGCGCCAGACAGCAAATGTCCCGCTCCGGGTCCATGAACACCCAGAAATAATTTTCCTTCCAGCGCAGCCAGGCGCGGGTGGGAACGCTGTGGGGATAATCCTCGTGCAGCAGCATATCTCTCTCCAATCATCGGAATATATCGATTAAAGTCGCCATTTGGTGCGATAGTGTATTATCAATTTGCAATCGAAACCGACCGCGCTATTGCCAGTTGCTGAACCGCTATATTAGGTTCGACCTATTCATTTCTGCTTGAGCCAAGGACGACGATGCCCAGGAAACAGACCAGCCCGGCCAAGGACGCCAAGCCCGCATCGCGGCCAGTGGTGAAGCCTTTCCGTTTCGGATTCCTGGTGCATGACGTTTCGCGCATGCGCCGCACCTTGTTTGACGACGTCATGCGGTCGCGCGGCGTGACCCGATCGCAATGGTCGGTGCTGGCCACCCTGTCGCGCGTCGGCGCGGACGGGATGATGCAGGTTGATATTTCCCGTCATATGGATGTGGGCAAGGTGACGATCGGGGGTCTGATCGACCGGCTGGAGGCGGCCGGCTATGTCGAACGGCGCCTGGATGCCGAAGACCGGCGCGCCCGGCGCGTGTTCATCACCGATCAGGGCTTTGAAGTGATTGCCGAGATGCAGAAGGTCGGCAGCAAGCTCAACAAATCGATCCTGGCGGGCGTATCCCCCGAACATCAACGCATCACCGAAGAAACGCTGGCGCAGGTGAAGGCCAATATTCGCGACATGTTGCAGGGCGACTGATACAGGACGACCGACACCGCGCTACCGCTCCGGCGTCAGGCCGTCGGCGCTTTCCAGCGCCTGCGCCAGCGCGGCCAGGAAATCGCCGGCCGGCCCGCCATCGATCGTGCGATGATCGACGGTCAGCGACAGGCCCATCACGGATCGCACGACCAGCGTCTGCCCGTCCGCATCGACCCAGGGCTTTGGCGCAATCCGGCCAAGACCGATGATCGCCTGCTGCGGATAGGTGAGGATCGGGGTGAAATGCTCCACCCGCGTCAGACCCAGATTGGTGATCGTCACCGTTGCGCCGGTCAGCTCCGCGATCGTCAACTTGCCCCGCTTCGCCCGATCCACCAGATCCTGCCGCACCGCCGCGATGTCAGGCAGCGAAAGCCGCTCCACATTGGCGATTGCCGGCGCGACCAGCGCGCCCGGCAGCGCGATGGCGCAGCCGACATGCACTTCATCATGCAATTCCACCCCGGCCGCCGTCTCGACTCCGTTGAAGGCCGGGAAATTCGCCATCACCCGTGCAACCGCCTTGGCGATCAAATCCTCGAAACCAGCCTTGACCCCGGCGGCTTTCCATTCCGCCCGCGCCGCCATCAACGCCGTCGCGTCGATATCGCAAAAAAAGCTGAGCTGCGCCGTCTTCGTCAGGCTTTCGGTCATCTTCTGTGCGATGATGCCGCGCATCCCCGCCAACTTCACCAGATCCGTGACTGCCAATGCGCCTCTCCCTTCAGCGTCAATATGATTTGCATATATACGATATTGATGTTTATCAACTGCCATTCATCAGGAGATTATGATGGCCGACGGCGACTATAGCAGGATCGAAATAGAGGGCGGCATCGCGACCCTGACGATCCATCGGTCTGAAAGGATGAATGCGCTGCATCCCGCCGCCCATTATGAATTGTCCGCGGCCTTCGATCGACTGGCGGCGATGAACGATGTGCGCGTCGTCATCGTGACGGGCGCCGGCGATCGCGCCTTTTGCGCCGGCTATGACCTCAAGGACAATCTGGAAACCGGCGTTATGGAATTGCCGCCAACGGGTTTTGCGGGCTTCAATGCGCGGTGCGACTATCCCCTGCCGGTGATCGCCGCCGTGAACGGCATCGCCATGGGCGGCGGCTTTGAACTGGCGCTCGCCTGCGACATCATCATCGCATCCGACGCCGCCAGCTTCGCATTGCCAGAGCCGCGGGTTGGCTGGGCGGCGGTGGGTGGCGGCGTCCAGCGCCTGCCGCGCGCCGTGGGCATGAAGCGCGCCATGGACATCATCCTGACCGGGCGCACCGTCAACGCGGCCGAAGCCCATGCCATCGGCCTGGTGAGCGAAGTGACGCCCTCCGCCGACCTGCTGCCTGCCGCCATGCGATGGGCCAGCCAGATCGCCGCCTGCGCGCCGCTGGCCCTTCGTTGCGCGCGACAGATCGCCTATGCCGCGTTCGACATGCCGATCGAACAGGCGCTCGACATGCGCCATTTCCCCTTATCCGACGCCGTTCTCGCCAGCGAAGACGCGATCGAGGGCAAACGCGCCTTCGTCGAGCGGCGCACGCCCAACTGGTCAGGCCGCTGACCGATCCCGGCAAAAGGAACCGCACCATGACTTCCAACCTCGATCGCACGCTGGATTTCATCGCACTGTGGAGCAGGATCGATCTCGAGGCGATCCTCGCCGCCATGGCACCCGATTGCCTCTATCATAACATGCCCTGGTCGCCGTTGCAGGGGCATGCCGCCATCCGGGAAGGGCTGGCCGCTTTTCTGTCAGGCGCGCAGGCGATCGACTGGCGCGTGCATCATGCCGCGGAAAATGCCGACGGCGTCGTCCTAACCGAACGAGTCGACCGCTTTCTGATCAAGGATCAGTGGATCGAAATGCCCGTGATGGGCGTGTTCGAATGGCAGGGCGGCTTGCTCGCCCAATGGCGCGATTATTTCGATTCCGCCCAGTTTCAGACGGCGATGGCCGCAATCGACTAGCATCGCCGCCTCGTTCCCAAGGGGCCGATCGCCATAGCGATGGCAAATCCGCTTTTATGAACAACGCCCATTGCAGCATCGCTCATAAACATATAGTACGCATACTGACGAAACGATAACGGACTATATGGAGCGGACGCAAATGGCCATCGGGGTTGGGATTATTGGCGTGTCCCCCGGCAGGAGCTGGGCGGCGCTGGCGCATATTCCCGCGCTCAAGGCGCTGCCCGACTATGAGGTCCGCGCGCTCAGCACCACGCGGCAGGAAAGCGCCGATGCCGCGGCCGCCGAATTCGGCGTCGCCAGCGCCTATGATAATCATCAGGCTCTGGTGAATGATCCCGCCGTCAATCTGGTCGCCGTTACCGTAAAGGTGCCGCACCATCTGGAACTGGTTTCGGCGGCGATCGCGGCGGGCAAACATGTCTATTGCGAATGGCCGCTGGGCAACGGCCTGGCGCAAGCCGAGACGATGGCGGCGATGGCGCGGGACAAGGGCGTCGTCGGCGCAGTCGGGCTTCAGGCCCGATCCGCCCCGGCCCTGCGCTACGTCCGCGATCTCGTCGCCGACGGCTATGTCGGCGAAGTGCTGTCGAGCACATTGGTCGGGTCCGGCATGAATTGGGGCGCGTTCATCGACCAGCCCAATGCCTATACCGCCGAGAAGGCGAACGGCGCGACATTGCTGACCATTCCGTTCGGCCACACCATGGATGCGGTCGCTCAATGCTTGGGCGAATTCTCCTCGCTTCAGGCGACGCTTGCCAACCGGCGCGATCATTTCACCATGGTCGAGGATGGGTCGCAACAGCCGATGAGCGCCGAAGACCAGATATTGGTGTCAGGCGTGCTGGAAGGCGGCGCGACGATGGCGGTCCATTATCGCGGCGGCTTTTGCCGTGGCACCAATTTCCGGTGGGAAATCAATGGGACGGAGGGGGACATCGTCGCCACGGCCGATGCCGGCCATGCCCAGATGTTCCCCATCACCCTGCATGGCGGACGGGGCGAGGACAAAGCGCTGCAACCCCTGCCAGTACCGTCCGACTATAAATGGACGCCGGCGACCATCCCGCCTTTCGCGGAAAATGTCGCGCAAGCCTATGCGCTGCTCGCCAGCGACCTGCGCGACGGCACATCCCATTGCCCCACCTTCGCCGACGCCGTGCGGCGCCATCGCCTGATCGACGCGATCGAGCGCGCGGCGGCCAGCGGCGCGCGCGTGTCGCTGTGAAACCTAACATCCAACAATCATGCCAACAATCATGACAGTGAGGAAAAGACTATGAGTCTGCTTGAAGGGAGAGTCGCCATCGTCACCGGCGGCGGTCGCGGTGTAGGCCGCACCTATGCGCTGAAACTGGCCGAATATGGCGCCAAAGTGGTGGTGAACGACCTGGGCGGCGATGCGGCGGGTGGCGGCGCGGACCTTACACCCGCGCAGGAAGTCGTGGCGGAGATCAAGGCGAAGGGCGGCGAAGCCGTCGTCAACGGCGGCGATGTATCCGATTGGGCCAATGCGAAGGACATGGTGGCGCAGGCCGTCGACACTTTCGGCCGGCTCGACATCCTGATCAACAATGCCGGCATCTTGCGCGATCGTATGCTCGTCAACATGACCGAGGATGAATGGGACATCGTCGTCAAGGTGCATCTGAAGGGCACTTTCGCGCCGACCCACCATGCCGCCAACTATTGGCGCACCGAAAGCAAGGCCGGGCGTCAGCCCGACGCGCGCGTCATCAACACCACGTCGCATTCGGCGCTGTTCGCCAATATCGGCCAGGCCAATTATGCCGCAGCCAAGGGCGGCATCGCCAGCTTCAGCCAGGTCGCAGCACGCGAATTGCAGCGCATTGGCGTGACCGTGAACGCCATTGCGCCGCGCGCGGAGACGCGCATGACTGCGGGCCTGCGCGAATGGACGCCCGAACAGCTGGAACGGCGCGATCCCGAATGGATCGCCGGCTTCATCGCCTGGCTCGCCAGCCCGGAATCCGCGCAGGTCAGCGGCCGCGTGTTCGAAGTGTGGGGCTATGGCATCACCGTCGCCGAAAGCTGGCAGCATGGTCCCAGCTGCGAAGCGTCGAAAGACCCGACCGTGCTGGGCGAACGCATTGCCAAGATTCTGAAATTTGCGCGCTCCAATGCGGGCATCAACCCGGGCGAATGGCTCGACCCATAATAAGCGGAAGCGGGTTGGGAGGAAGTGTGCAAGCTTCCTCCCAACCCGTTGATTTACGGAGACGATCCTTCATGTCCTTCGACGCGCTGTTCAGCCCGCTGACGATCGGCACGCTTGCCATGCCCAATCGGGTCGTCATGGCCCCGCTCACCCGCGCCCGGGCCAGCGCCGCCAGCGTGCCCATGCCGATCCAGGGCGAATATTATGCGCAGCGGGCCGATGCCGGCCTCATCATATCGGAAGCCACCGCCGTCGATCCGCTCGGCATGGGCTGGTATCGCGCACCCGGCATCTGGTCGGATGAGATGGTGGCGGCGTGGAAGGGCGTGACCGATCAGGTTCATGGCGCAGGCGGGCGCATCTATTGCCAGCTCTGGCACATGGGGCGATTGGTGCTGCCCGACTATCTGGGCGGCCCGCTGCCGATCGGCCCATCCGCCATTGCCGGCGAGGGCGAAACCATGGCCCCGCCAACCCCAGACTATGACGGCGGCTTCCTGCCGATGAAGCCCTATGTCGTCCCGCGCGCAATGATCCAGGCCGACATCGACCATCTGGTCGCCGCTTATGGCCGGGCGGCCGCCAATGCGATGGCGGCCGGCTTTGACGGCGCGGAAATTCATGGCGCCAATGGCTATGTGATCGACCAGTTCCTGCAATCGAAGACCAACCAGCGGCAGGATGGCTATGGCGGCAGCGTCGAAAACCGGGTCCGCTTGCTGGACGAGGTGATCGGGGCGGTGACGACACATGTCGATCCGGGTCGCGTGGGCCTGCGCATCAGCCCGACCAGCGAGCGCAAGGGCATGGGCGACGCCAATCCCGCCGCGCTCACCGAAGCGATCGGCGCCCTCGCCCAGCGTCATGGATTGGCATATATCCACCTGATCGAGCCGGTTGCATCGGGCTTTATGGAAAAGCCGGACTATCCCGTGATCGACCATCTGCGCGCCATGTTCAGCGGCGCGATCATCCAGAATGGCAGTTTCGACGCCCCCACCGCCGTTGCGCATATCGCAGGCGGCAAGGCGGACGCCATCTCCTTTGGCCGGCCCTATATCGCCAATCCCGACCTTGTCACCCGCTTGGCCAAAGGCCATCCGCTGGCGCCGGCGAATTTCGACTATGCCTATGTCGGCGATGCCAAAGGCTATACCGATTATCCGCCCTATGGCTGATCGGGCAGCTTAAAAACCCAATTCTCCCTGCCGCGCCCGTGCGGATGCCGGCGGCGGGGCTGACGGTCGGGCCACCAATGCGCGGGCGAGGCCGGTGAGCGTATAGACCGCCTGCCGCTGCGCCCCGCGATTAAGGTGATCGACGCGAAAGCCCTGACAGTGGCGGCGCAGCAGCCCGGCGGCCACCAGTTCGGACACCGCCCGGCTAAGGTTGGACTTGCCCGAAGCGCGCACGCGCAGTTTCACCTCTTCCTCGATCGCGGCGACGCTGGGCGCTTCGCCCCTTTCGCCCATTTCCGCCCGCACCCGCTCGGTCAGCGCCAGCCGGCGCGGATCGCGTCCGCCCATCGGCGTCAGCGCATCGCACAGCCAGTCGCGCAAACCCACCAGTCCGCCATCCTGCGCCACCAGCGGCCCGGCGCTGCCATCCGGGCGGGCCACATCGGCAATCAGGGTCAACAGCATATAGGCGTAGCGCGGTCGGGAACTGGCATGGGCCAGCCGGTCGAGCAAAGCCGAGCGATCACCATTGCAGGCGGACCGAGGCTGAAGGGACCCGTGAAACATAACAGGTAGGAATCAAGCACAAGAGCGGATCAAAGGGAATCCCCTTCGAGTCGCTCCTGCCATTTTTGTCGCGAGTGACACTTTGCCCGGCGGTAAAGTGTCACAAAGCATCGACGCGCCGGGTAAAGTGTCATGGCCGCCACTTTACCCGGCGCATCTCATTTATGCCGCCGTGTGCGAACCGCGCCGCTTGGCCCAGGAGGATTCGATATGCTCGCGCATCGCGCGGGCCGCGCCGTCCGGGTCGCCCGCCGCGATCGCATCATAGATGCGCCGGTGCGCCGCATGGGTGTCGCGCACATGCGCCACGCTCAGCTTGCCGGCATAACCGTGGGTCTTGAGCGCCTTACCCTGAATGCCGTCGATAATCGCCTTGCTCAGTCGGTCGCCCGACATGCGCATGATGATATCGTGGAAATGCACATCCTCATGGACATAGGCGGCCGGCATTTCGACCAGCCCTTCCAGCTTTTGGATTTGGGCCGACAGCTCGGCGATACTGTCCGGCGTCGCCTTTTTCGCTGCCTTGCCCGCCATCGACGCCTCCAGCGAAGACCGGATTTCCGACAGATTGTCGAGGTAGGACAAGCCGTCTTCGCGCCGGAACAAAGCCGCCAGGATCATCGGGTCCAGCAGGTTCCAGTCGCGCGCATCCCGCACGATCGTACCCCGCCCCTGCTGCGAGACCACCAGCCCTTTTTCGGTCAGCGCCGTCGTCGCCTCGCGCACCACCGTCCGGCTGACGCCATAGAGGTCGCACAGCATATTTTCCGGCGGCAATGCGGTGCCAGCCGGATACATTTCGGTCACGATCGCATTGACCAGATCCTCGACCACCGCTTCCGCCAGTCGTGGACGACGCCTGACCCTCTGCGTCGCCGCCGGCCCCCCGCCAGCCAGTCTATCCTGCATTTTTTACGCCTTTTCTTACACTAGCGCCCTGCACGACGCTCTTTTTCACGGTGGACCCGATTGACAAGCGCCGTCAAGACTTGTCAAACAACATAGGTAATACATGATATGGCTCATGGTCGGCGACGCCGGAGGGTAGAGGACATACAATGAAGATCACAGGCTATCGCAGCCTTACCGCCTATCATGACTGGCGGCGCCCGGTGGGAGACGTCAATGGCGTCGTCCAGTCCGGCATTACCGAAGTGCCCTTGCTTTTGCTCGAAACCGATGGTGGCCTGACCGGCGTGGGCCTTGGCCAGCATGGGGAGATCGACCGGCTGTTCCCGGCGGTCGAAGACGCGGACCCGCGCGCCGTATCGACCCTGTATGATGCGATGCTGGCCCATGTGTTCAAGAGCGGCCATGCCGGCGCGACCTTCGGCACGATCGCGGCGATCGACATGGCGCTGTGGGATTTGAAGGCCAAGATGGCCGACGAGCCGCTGTGGAGCACGCTGGGCGCGGGCGATCGCTTCGTGCCCGGCTATGCTTCGGGCCTTTGCTATGGCCTGGATGACGACGCCTTCGCCGCCCATTATGGCGCCTGGGCCGATCGCGGCTTCACCGCCGCCAAGATCAAGGGTGGCCGCGATCTCGATCGCGACATCGCCCGGCTGGAAACCGTGCGCGCCATATTGTCACGCAACAGCAGTCGCCCCGCATTGATGCTCGACGTCAACGAGGCATGGAATTGCAAGCAGGCGATCCGCCATCTGGCCGAAATCGAAAAGCATATCGATCTCACCTGGATCGAGGAGCCGGTGCGCCGCTGGGATGCAGCGGGCCATGCCGCCATTTCCCGCGCAGCGAAGGCCGCCGTCGCGACGGGCGAAAATCTGACCGGGCTGGAACAATATGCGCCCTTGCTGGATGCCGGCGCGATGGACATCGTCCAGACCGGCAGCGTCTGGGGCATCACCCATTTCCACCGCGTCGCCATGGCCGCCCATGCGCGCGGCCTGCCCGTATCGCCTGTTGCCTATAATGCCAATCCGGTCGCTCATGCCGCCGCCGCCGTGCCCAATATGATCGGCATAGAGGTGCAGGATTTCCATTTCCCCATCGGCCTGGATGTCGATCAACAAATTGCCGATGGCGGCATCATATTGGGCGACCGGCCGGGCCTGGGCATTCTGATCGATGAAGCCGCCATTGCACAGAGCGTAGCCGGCAATGGCTGGAATGTGCGCGGCGGCCCGCACCGCCGGCCCCGCGACGCCGGCCTGCGTCTGGTGCCGCAGGACCGGGCGACACATTAATGCACGGCGTCTCCTCTCCTGCTGATGCGCCGGCCCCCGCCTGGGTGACTGGCCCGGCGCGCGCGCGGCTGCAACTGTCGCTGATGATCAATTTCTTCCTGCTGATGGCGCTCTACAGCGGGGTGCTGGGCGTGTTGCTGCCCAATCAGATCGCCGAACTTTCGCCGGGCGCGAAGGAAAATAACCTCGCCTTGCTCTTCGCCATCACCTCGATCTTCTCGACGCTGGCCACGCCCATCGCGGGCGCCCTGTCGGACCGGACCCGCAGCCGCTGGGGCCGCCGCGCGCCATGGATCGCCATCGCCTCCCTGATCGGATCCCTCTGCCTGTTCGGCATGTCGTGGATGACCAGCTTCTGGTCGCTGATGATCCTGTGGGTGATGGCGGCGATCGCCTATAACGCCATGCAACCGGCGATGACGACGCTGATCGCCGATCGCTTCGCGCCGGAAACACGCGGCGGCATATCGGGCATCGTCGGCGCAGGCATGACGGCCGGTCTGACGGCGGGCACGGTGGTTGCGGGCTATCTGGCTGGCGATCGCGTGCTGGCTTATGGTCTGTTCGCCGGGGCCATCGCCGCCTCCTGCATCGCCTTCGTGGCGCTCAACCGCGAACCACCCAGCGACGCGCTGCCGCATAGAGCCATGCAATGGGGCAGTTTCCTCAAAAGCTTCTGGATCAGCCCGCGCGCCCATCCCGATTTCGCCTGGGCCTTCGCCAGCCGCTTCACCATCTATATGGGCTATCAGGCGGTCGCCGCCTATCTGCTCTACATATTGCGCGACTATATCGGCCTGTCGGATGGCGCGTCCAATATCGCCATCGCCAACATGGCGCTGCTCACTTTAGCCTGCCTCGTCGCCTCCTCGCTGATCTCCGGCTGGCTGTCGGATCGCTGGCAACGGCGCAAGCCCTTCGTCATTCTGGGCAGCCTGATCATGGGCATTGCCATGATCGCGCCGCTGCTGGCGCCATCCATGGCCGGCATGTGGGTCTATGCCGGGGTGATCGGCATCGGTTACGGCATGTTCATGTCGATCGACATGGCGCTGATGACGCAAGTCCTGCCCAAAAGCGCGCTGGGGGATGAAGGCAAGGATCTGGGCGTGCTGACCACGGCGGTCAACATTCCCCAGATCATCAGCCCGGTCATGGCCGCCATCCTGCTTGGCCTGTTCGACAATGACTATCGCGCCATCTTCATTGCGGCGCTGCTGTTCGTCTTCGGATCGGCGCTGTGCGTGCTGCCGATCCGCGCCGTCCGCTAATTCATATTATGTATTACGTCATTTGACATATGCGCTGCGCTGCGCCATAAACGCCGACAATAAAGAGAGGGAGAGTGATATGAGGAAGGTGGGCAAAATCCGTCTTGCGAGCATGATGGCGGCGTCCGGGCTGGCGCTGACGATCAGCGCCATGGCCATGGCGCAGGACGCCGCCGCGCCGCAAAATGCGGAAGCGACGACCGAGGACATTATCGTCACCGGCATCCGCGCCAGCCAGAAAGCGTCGATCGACATCAAGCGCGACTCCGTCGCGGTGGTCGACTCGATCGTGGCGGAAGATCTGGGCAAGCTGCCCGACCAGAATGTCGCCGAATCGCTTCAGCGCGTCGCCGGCGTCACCATCGAACGCAACCGGGGCGAGGGCCGCTACATCACCGTTCGCGGCTTTGGTCCCAAATTCAACGCCGTCACCGTCAACGGCCGCACGCTGGCCACCGACAATAATGGTCGCGAATTTTCCTTCGACGTGCTGCCATCCGAAATCATCGCCGGCGCCGATGTGTTCAAATCGCCCCAGGCCAATCTCAACGGCGCATCGATCGGCGCGACCGTGGACGTCCACACGCTGCGTCCGATCGACCAGAAGGAGCAGTTCGCCTTCAGCGCGTCCGCCGGCCAGATGTGGGCGGAGATCGCCGACAAATTCAATCCTGAAATTTCCGGCGTCGCCTCCTGGCGCAATGCGGACCGCACCATCGGCCTGTCGCTGTCGGGCGTCTATACCAAGCGTGATACCCGCAATGACGAATTTACGATCGGCGCGGGCCATGTCCACCGCTCCAGCACCGATTCCTACTATCGCGCCAATAGCGTGGACGGCGGCCGCATCGGGCCGAACGTCGCCCCGTTCAGCAACATCTCCATGCCGTCCAACCTGTCGCCTTTCTTCTTCGAACGCGGTTTGGAACGCTATGGCTTCTCCGGTTCCTTTCAGGCGCGCCCGACCGAAACGCTGACCCTCACGCTCGACGGCCTTTATTCCAAGGCGAAGTTCACCGAACAGCAGACCGGCCTGGCCTATGATTTTTCCGGCGGCACGCTGGTCGAACAGGTCGTGGAGGATGGCGAGGCGGTCTATCAGCGCTATCAGGGCGGCTTCGTCGACCAGATCCTGCAATATGACCAGCGCAACGTCATGACCAACCAGTTCGGCGCGAATATCGAATGGAAGCCGGCCGATAATTTCAAGCTGAAGCTGGACGCTTCCCGGTCCAAGGCGGAACGGCGCGGCAAGGAGAATAATCTCTTCACCACCATCCGCCGCAAGAATGTCGACCTGTGGTTCGATCGGCGCGGCGACAGCCCGATCTATGATTATGGCTTCACCAGTCCCAACTACCCCAATGCCGCGACCAATCCGCAAGGGATCACCGCGCATTATTATATCTGGGGCGGCGGCACCAATGTAGACGACAAGATCGGCGAATATCGCGCCGACGCCGAATGGAAGGCGACGTCCAACCTCACGCTCTTCACCGGCGGCATGATCGCCAACCGCAAGAAGACGCTGACGGCCGACGAAATGCCCTTTGGCGAACAATGCGCCTATTGCGGCTCCGACCGTCTGCTGCCCACATCGCTGTTCAGCCCGACCAACCGCAACTTCTTTCAGGGCAGCGGCCCGGACGACATCATCCGTGACTGGGTGATCTATAATCCGCAGCAGCTGGTCCAGCTGATCGATCAATATGCGACCCAGGATGGCAGGGCGTTCAATCCGGCCGTCTTCTCGCCCTCCGCCTCCTCGGTCATCGATGAGAAGGTGAAGATCGCCTATGCCATGGCCAATTTCGAAACCATGCTGGGGTCGATGCCGCTGACCATCAACGCCGGCCTGCGCTACGAAAATACCGATTACACCTCATCGGGCGCATCGCGCACCGTGCTCAGCGCCAAGCCGCGCGTGGACGCCAATGGCAATCCCACCGGCCAAAACGATATCGTCGTGTCGGGCATCGTCCCGGTCAGCTTCCGCGGCAAATATGACGACTGGCTGCCCTCGCTCAATATCAAGCTGGAGGCGACCGATAACCTGATCCTGCGCCTGTCCGCGTCGAAGGTGATGACCCGTCCGACCCTGACCGATCTGTCGCCGCGCCAGTCGATCCAGACCAATCCGGGCAATGAGACGATCAGCCGCGGCAATCCCGATCTGCAACCCTTCCGCGCCAAGCAGATCGAAACCGGGGTGGAATGGTATTTCGCCGACTCCTCGCTCCTGTCCTTCGCCGCCTTCTACAAGAAGATCGATTCCTTCGTGACGCTCATCACCACGCCGCAGACGGTGGATCAGGTGACGTTCCAGGTGACGGTGCCCGGCAATGGCAAGGGCGCGACGGTCAAGGGTTTCGAGGTCGGCTATCGTCAGGCTTTCTCCGGCCTCCCCGCCCCCTTCGATGGCCTCGGCGTCCAGACCAGCTTCAACTTCACCGATTCCAACGCCAAATATGAAAATGCCGTCGCCAATGTCTCCTTCGGCCTCGAAGGATTGTCCAAGTACAGCTACAGCCTTGTCGGCTTCTACGAAAAATATGGGGTGCAGGCGCGTGTCGCCTACACATGGCGCGACAATTTTCTTCAGGTCGCGTCGGGCCGCAACGGCGAACCGGAATATTTCAACGCCTATGGCCAGCTTGACGCCGGCCTCTCCTATGAAGTGACGCCAAACTTCACCATCTTCGCCGACGCGATCAACCTCAACGATGCCAAGGAGTTCATCTATTCGGTGAGCGCCGACCGGACGAAGGAATATCGCAAGACTGGCCGGCGCCTGTCGGGCGGCGTGCGCGTCCGCTTCTGATCCTGACCGGGCGGGGCTGCAACGCTCCGCCCTTTTTCCGGCAAAGGACGATCCCCGATGAAACGCCTCTGGGCCTGCGCCCTATGCGCCATGGCGCTGGTGATAGCGCCCGCGCAGGCGGCGCCGGACAAAGCCAGCGACCTGCCAAAATCCCGCGTCATCGTGCTGACCGATATCGGGTCGGACCCCGACGATATGGAATCCATGGTCCGCTTCCTCCTCTATGCCAATGATTTCGACATAGAGGCGCTGATCCCATCCACCTCGCGCCACCTGAAGGACAGCGTCCACCCCGAACAGATAGTGCGCCGGATCGACGCCTATGCCCAGATCCTGCCCAACCTCAAAGTCCATGCCAATGGCTGGCCCAGCGCCGAAACGCTGCGCGCTGCGGTAAAGCCCGGTCGTCCCGAATATGGCATGGCGGGCGTCGGCGCAGGCAAGGACACGCCCGGATCACAGGCGATCATCGCCGCCGTCGACCGGCCCGATCCCCGTCCGGTATGGATCACCATCTGGGGCGGCGCGGTCGATCTGGCGCAGGCGCTCTGGCATGTCCGCGAAACCCGTTCGCCCGCAGACCTCGCCAAATTCGTCGCCAAGCTGCGCGTCTATTCCATTTCCGATCAGGATAATGCCGGTCCCTGGGTCCGCCGCTATTTCCCCGATCTCTTCTGGATCGTCAGCCTGACCGCGCACCGCCATTATAATCTGTCGACCTGGGGCGGCATATCAGGCGACCGCATGTATTATTTCGACGGACCGGATTTCACCACCGTTTCGAAAGAATGGCTGCGCGAAAATATTCAGATCGGCCCGCTCGGATCGCTCTACCCCAATTATGAATTTATCATGGAGGGCGACACGCCCAGCTTCCTCTATCTGGTCCCCAATGGCCTGGGCCATCCGGAGCATCCCGATTATGGCAGCTGGGGCGGCCGCTATGGCAAGATTTCCGAATGGGACGGCATCTGGACCGACACCAGCGACCTCGTCACCGGCGCGGACGGCCGCACGCACCAAAGCAACAAGGCCACCATCTGGCGCTGGCGCGACGCCTTCCAGAATGACTTTGCCGCCCGGATACAATGGTCGCTCCAGTCCAGCTACAAGGGCGCCAATCACCCGCCCCGGCTGGTGCTGAACGGCGTCTCCGGCAACGCTCCAGTCGAACTGACGGCAAAGGCCGGCGACATCGTCCGCCTCTCTGCCGCCGGATCGACCGATCCCGATGGCGACGCCGTCACCTATGACTGGTGGCAATATCGCGAGTCCGAAGCGACCAACCGCAATCCCCGCGTCGAACTGCAACGCGGCGACCCGGGCGACACCCGCTTCACCGTCCCGGCCGTGGAGGAACTGACCCGCTTCCACATCATCCTGGAGGCGCGCGATCAGGGCAAGCCTGCCCTCACCGCCTATCGCCGTGCGATCATCACCGTCACGCCTTAGCGCGATAGCCCGCCAGCAGCAGCGCCCCGTCCAGCGGATCGCCCAGCATCGGGCTGAGCCGCGCCACCGTCCGCGCCCGCAGCCAGGGCTGCATCCGCTCGGCCAGTCCGCCGACCAGCGTGCAACGGCTCGCCCCCCGTTCGAAGATCGTCTCGATGAAACGCTCGATATGCTGGACCGCATCTTCCACAATCGACCGGGCGATGGCATCGTCCGCTTCGGCATAGTCCATCACCAGTGGCGCGAAACTGCCATAATCCTTGGGGCTGGCCTTATCCATCCAGCCGATCGCCTGCGCCGTATCATGGCCAAAGCGCTCCGTCACCGCCCGGCTGAGCGGCGTCTTCTGCGATCGCCCGTCCAGCGCGCGCAGCGCATGGCGCATCGCGCTCAGGCCCAGCGCCGCGCCGCTGCCTTCGTCGGAAATGGGGAAGCCATAGCCGCCGATGGTGAAGTCCCGGCCACCCGCGCGCACCTGCGCAATGCTGCCCGTACCTAGGATCAGGATCGCGCCGTCCGCGCCGCCATGCGCGCCCAGATTGGCGATGAAGGCGTCCGTCTCATAGGCGACCGCGGCAAAGGGAAAGGCGAAATCCTTCAGCGCATCGCGCACGCCCGGCCGCGAAATCCCGGCAATGCCCATGCCCGCCCGGATCGTTGCGACCTGCGCCGCCGAAAGCCCCGCCTCCCCGATCGCCTGATCGGACACCGCCCGCAGCGTCGCATAAAGCGGCTCCAGCCCGATCCGGGCATTGGCCGTCCCGCCCTGCCCCCTGCCGATCACCGCGCCATCGCCGTCGATCAGCCGCGCCCGGCAATTGCTGCCACCCGCATCGATGCCCAAAAAATAGGTCAGGGCCGTGCCTCCTCTTGCTGTTCGCCCCAATGGCGCGCCCGCACAGTCTGACCGATGCCGGGATTACACTGGTTGCGCGGATCGATCCGGCGATAGAAATCCGCCAGATCGGCCTTCGCCTTATACAGATGGCCGACATTATGTTCCGCCGGATATTCCGCCCCGCGTTCATCCAGCAGCGCCCAGATGCGATGCTCGAACGCCAGCGGATCCACGCCCTTGCGCACGATATAATCCTGATGGAAGACATGGCACAGGAAATGGCCATAATAGAGGCTGTGGATGCTCTGCGCCGCCAGATCGGTCGGCAATTTCTCCTGCCAGTCCAGCGTGTTGCGCGGCAGCGCCACGTCCAGCGGCACAATATCCTCCACGTCGTTGGCATGGACCGCGCGATAGCGCACGGCAGCCCCCGCCGCGACGAAGCGGTGCAGGAACGCCTTGGCCGCCAGCGCCGGGCTACACTCGAAATAATCGCCCTCCCCGGCCCCAAACAGGTCGGCGAGCAAGGCGCGCGTCTCCGCCACCGCCGCCAACGGCATCTTGAGCAGCAAATGATGCTCGAACTTGTCGCGATAGGCGCGCATTTCGGGCGGCAGATGATCGGGCAGTAACCGGCCGATCCGTTGCATCATCCGGTCGCTGACCCCCGCGCCGACGAAGGGCAACGCATCGACCCGCGATTTCAGCGCGAACAGCCGGGGCAATCGATCCGTCCCCAGCCGCTCGATCGCGACGAACATGTCCTTGCCATAGCGGTCTGCAATATCGAATGCGTCGCGATGCATATATTCGCCCGCCACCGGCAGATGGGCGAACCCGCCCAGGATGGCGCGCCTAATCGCCGTCAGCTGCGCGGCGTCGTTGGTGCCGATGTAGAAGGTGGTCGCTCCCTCCTCCTTCACGAAACTGTCCAGCCGCACGGCAAAGACGATCATCTTGCCCGCACTGCCCGCCGCTTCATACAGGCACCGGCTATCGGCATTGAAGCGGGCGGGCGTCGCGCTGTCGATATCGCGCACATGGCCGGCATAATCATGGTCATGCGCCCAGCGATCCGCCGCAGCGTCGACATCCCCAGCGGAAAAGTCGCCGCTCTCCAGCCGCCGCAACATCTCTTCGGGATCATCGCCCAGCGCCACGCCTAGATGATTGATCAGCCGCACCGTCCCGTCCGCGCCGACCTGCGCATGGAGGCTGAGTTGCGTATAGGCTGGCCCACGCTGCACCAGCGATCCGCCCGAATTATTGCACACGCCCCCCACCACCGACGCGCCAAAGCAGGAGGAGCCGATCACCGAATGCGGCTCCCGCCCCAGCGGCGCCAGCGCCTTTTCCAGCGCATAGAGCGTCGTGCCGGGCAAACAAATGACCTGCGCGCCGTCGCGGATCAGGTGCAGACCGTCGATCCGCGTCATGCTGATGATCACGCAGCCGCCCGGATAATCGTCGCCATCGGGGGTCGATCCACCGGTCAGCCCGGTATTGGACGCCTGCATGATGATCGACACGTCCGCCGCGACGCACGCCTGCACCACCCGCCACTGTTCGACCAGACTGCCCGGCCGCACCACCGCCAGCGCCTCGCCCGATCCGGTGCGATAGCCATGGCGATAGCGCGCCGTCGCCTGCGCACCCGTCAGCACATGGCGCGCGCCCACGATCGCACGCAGCCGGGGTAGCAAATCACTCACTCGCCGCCATCCTCCCGCTGCCCGCTTATCCAGCTCCGCTGCACCCGCCGGTCCCCGTCCAGATGGACCAGATCCGCGCGCAGCCCCGGCGCAATCGCGCCCGTCTGATCCGCCAGCCGCAGGAAACGCGCCGGATTGCCGCTCGCCATGCGCGACGCCTCAACCATGGAGCAGCCCATCATGTCCATCGCATTGCGAAACGCCT
Organism: Pseudomonadota bacterium; assembly: GCA_021849075.1. Taxonomy (GTDB): domain Bacteria; phylum Pseudomonadota; class Alphaproteobacteria; order Sphingomonadales; family Sphingomonadaceae; genus Sphingobium. The sequence continues at coordinate 21,710 of JAJZTH010000034.1, forward strand.
GCGCCATGCTCAGCGCCGATCCAGCCAGCGTGCCATCCGGCCCGCGACAGGTGCCGTCCACCACATGGATCGGCTGGCCCATCAGAGTGAAGCTGTCCTGCGCGCCGCCAACCGGCGGCATCGCGTCCGTCACCAGCATCGCGCCGTCCAGCCCCCGCGCCGCAATCGCCACGCGCAGGGCGGCGGGGTGAACATGCAGCCCGTCGACGATCAGCCCGAAATGGCTACCCCGGTCCAGCAATGCGGCGGCCACCATGCCCGGCTCCCTGCTTCCCAACTGCGTCATCGCGTTGAACAAATGGGTAAAGCCAGTCAAGCCTTCGCGCAGCGCCGCGACCGTCTGGTCATAATCGGCCAGGCTGTGCCCGGCCGCCACCAGAACCCCGGCATCGTGCAGCGCCTGGATCGCGCCGGGCGGCGCCAGTTCGGGCGCCAGAGTCACGATCCGCCGCCCGATCGTCGGTCGCGTCAGCCGTTCCAGCACCTTGGGATCGATGGCGGTGAATTTGGCGGCGTCATGAATGCCCTTCTTCACCGGGTTGAGGTGCGGCCCTTCAATATGCACGCCCAGCACCCCCGGCACGCCCTGCGCCAGCGCAGCCTCCCCCGCCGCGATCGCCGCGTCGACCACGGCGGCGTCATCGCTGATCAGCGTAGGCAGCAGGCCGGTCGTGCCGAACCGCCGATGCGCCTGCGCAATGGCGCGGATGCCCGCCACATCGGGCCGGTCGTTCAGCAGCACATCGCCGCCGCCATTAACCTGCGTATCGATAAAGCCGGGCAACAGCCATCCGCCCGCCAGCGCCACCGTCTCATATCCCGCCGGCGCCGCGTCCCGCGCCACGACGCCAACAATGCGCCCGTCCTCGATCAGCAGCGCGCCATCGTTCGCGATTCCCTCCGGCTGCACGATCGCCGCGCCGACAAGCGCCTGTCTGTTCATAATGTCCGCGTCACCTTGGCCAGATGCGGCGGCGCGTCGGGATCGCGGCCGCGCGCCAGCGACAGGGCGTTGGCCAATCCATAGAAGCTCTGAATCTGCGCAATCGCGCCCAGCACCGGATGCACATCCCACTGCCCCGGCAGCGCCAGCGTCGCCGCTGCGACATCATCGGGATGCCCCGCCGCAATCACCTGCGCCCCGCGCGCCCGAAAATCCTCCAGCCGCTCGCGCAGCCCCGTCCGCGCTGCATCGATCGGTCCCAGCGCCAACACCGGATCGCCCTCACCAATCAGCGTCATCGGCCCATGCGCGACCTCGGCGATGCTGAATGCTTCGGCATGCAGGCTCGACGTCTCCTTGAACTTCAGCGCCGCCTCGCCCGCGATCGGCAGGGTCAGGCCCCGCCCCAGCACCAGCATATTGCCCGCATCCTTCAGCAACGGCACCGCGCCGGTCCAGTCTGCCGCCACCGCCGCCTCCAGCACATCGCCAACCGACGCCAAAGCCGCCAGCAACGCCGCGTCCTCGCTCCATTCCGCCACCAGATGGGCCAGCGCGACCAGCGTGCCGATGAAGCTCTTGGTCGCCGCCACGCTTGTTTCCGGCCCGGCATGGATAGGAATACAGATATCCGCCATCTGCGCCAGCGGCGAAGCGTCGTCATTGACGATGGCCACCACCAGCGCCCCCTGCCGCTGCGCATCCACCCCCGCCGCGATCAGGTCCGGGCTGCGTCCCGACTGCGAAATCGCGATCAGCGGCACGCCCTTGAAGCGCGGCGATGTGACTTTGTACAGCGACCCGATCGATGGCGCATGGCTCAAAGTCGGCATCGCCGCCCGCGTTTCCAGCAGCACCTTGGCAAAGGCCGCCGCCTGATCCGAACTGCCCCGCGCCAGCGTCGCGGCAAAAGGCGGCGCCAGCGTACGCAGCCGCGCGCCTGCCTCCCGCATCAGATCGGTATTGCGCGCAATCTGCGCCGCGCAGCGCTCCGGCGCTTCCTCCGCCTCGCGCGCCATCAGCGTGGCGCGGCTCTCATCCTTGTTCGCGATCATGCCGAAACAATACCAAATGAACGAAAAAGGGCAATTGGATTTATTTTGGTTGCATCAAAACGCCACAAGGACAATACCACATGCCTCAGTTGCCGCTTGCACGCATCCTGCCTGCCGCGCATGAAGTTGAACCGATCACAGCCGGGCGTCAACGGCCGGCCACGGAGCCTATATGAGTACCGAAGCCATCGATCCGCGCTATGTCGACATCGACCAATGGCCGACCATATGCGCGGTCGAAGCGATGCTGGAAGGACAGATGGCCGCCATCGCCGCGATCGGATCGCAGGCGGACGCCATCGCACAGGCTGCGCAAGCCGCTGCCGCGCGCCTGGGCGCGCAGGGCCGACTGGTCTATGTCGGCGCGGGCACATCGGGCCGCATCGCGGTGCAAGACGGCGTCGAACTCTACCCCACCTATAACTGGCCGCAGGAACGCCTGCTGTTCCTGATGGCCGGCGGCCTCGCCGCGCTCACCGAAGCGGCCGAAGGGGCGGAGGATGATGCCGACGCCGCCCGCGCTGAAATCGCCGCCGCCGCCCTTGGCCCGCATGATGTCGTGATCGGCGTCGCCGCCAGCGGCCGCACGCCCTACACGCTTGCCGCCATTGCCGCCGCTCGCGCGGCCGGTGCGCTCACCATTGGCATCGCCAATAATCCGAACACCGCCCTGCCTGCGGCCGCCGACTATGGTCTGGTCGCGGAAACCGGCACCGAAATCGTCGCTGGCTCGACCCGGATGAAGGCCGGCACCGCGCAAAAGGCGACGCTCAACATCCTGTCCACCGCGATCATGCTGCGCATGGGCCTCGTCTATCGCGGCCGCATGGTCAACATGCGCATTTCCAACGAAAAGCTGCGCTTGCGCGGAGAGGCCATGGTGCGCGACATTGCCGATGTGGACATGGCCGCCGCATCGCGCGCACTCGATGCAGCGGGACAGGACATCAAGCAGGCGGTGCTGGTTGCCATGGGGGTGGCGACCGACGAAGCCCACCGCCTGCTTGAAATCCACGGCCAGAATCTGCCGGACGCGATGCGCGCCGTGCAAAGGGGGGAATAGGGGGACATGCGGGAAAAACTGGTCGCACGGGGGGAGGACGGCACGCCGCTCTACCTGCAACTGGCGCGCAATCTGCGCGATCACATCGAAAGCGGCGGCATCATACCGGGCAACGCCCTGCCATCGGAGCGCGACCTCAGCGAAATGGCCGGCATTTCGCGCGTCACCGTGCGCAAGGCGATCGAACAATTGATCGAGGAAGGCGTGCTGTTCCGCAAACAGGGTTCCGGTACTTTCGTCGCCCGCCGGATCGAAACGCCCGCCTCGGTCCTGTCCAGCTTCACCAGCGACGCCCTGTTACGCGGCGAAGATCCCGGCGTCATCTGGATGATGAAAAGCTACGCCCAGCCAACCGAGGAGGAGGCCGCAGCGCTCGCCATCTCCCCCTCCGCCCGCGTCGCGCGCCTCGGCCGTGTGCGCCTGTCGGGTGGGGAGCCGCTGGCGATCGAACATGCCGTCGTGCCCGCTGATTGCCTGCCCGATCTAACCAGCATCGGCGACTCTCTCTATGAAGCGATGGGCCGCAGCGGCTTTCGCCCCACCTCCGGCACGCAGCGCGTCCGCGCGTCACTCGCCACCCCGACCGAAGCCGGCCTGCTCTGTGTCCGCCAGAATAGCGAAGTGCTGCGCATCGAGCGGCTCACCCGCATAACGGGCGGCCGGGCGGTCGAATTCACCCGCTCCGTCTATCGCGGCGACCGCTATGACTTTGTGACCGAACTCAAGGAAATCGGCTGAATGACCGCATCGATCGCCGCCGACCTGACGCACACCCCTGCGCCGGAGCGGCCACCGCTCCGCACGCTCGGCCTCTATCTCCTCCTCGGCTTCTCCGCCGGCCTGCCCTTCTACATGTTCAATGCGGTGCTGACGTTGCGCCTCGCGCGCCATGGCATCGACATCGTCATCATTGGCTTCTTCGCCTGGATTGCGCTGCTGCCGACCTTCAAATTCGTCTGGGCGCCCTTGCTCGATCGCTACAGCGTACCCGGCTTCTCCCGTTTCTGGGGTCGGCGGCGCGGCTGGATCATGCTGTCGCAGCTCGGCATCTTCTTCTCCATGGTCTCCATGGCCTTTACCTCCAGCGACCAGAGCCTACCGCTCACCGCCCTGTTCGCCATTCTCCTCGCCTTCTGGACGACCACGCTGGAGGTCGCGGCCGACGGCTGGCGCATCGAAATGGCCCCCACACAGGCGCAGCAGGGACCGATCGTCGCCGCCAACTTGTGGGGCTATCGCAGCGCCATGGTCGCGGCGGGCAGCGGCGCGGTGCTGGTCGCCGCCTGGGCCGACTGGACCTGGGCCTATCTGGCCATCGCCATCGCCGCCTTCCTGCCCTTCCCCATACTCGCCGCCATGCGCCCGGAAGCGGAAGGCGCGAAGGGGAGAACCGGCGCGCTGATCAGCGGCACCCTCGTCAGCCTCGCTATCCTCGCCGTCACCGGCGCGGCCACCGCACTGATCGGCTGGGCGCTCCTCTCCGCCGTGCAGAGCGCGGGCTTCTCCGCCCAGACCAATGTCACGCCGATCGTGCTGGCGGTCGCCCTGCTGCCCTTCGCCGCGCTCGCCATCGCCCTGCCGCGCATCCGCCGCCTGCCCGCCGATGCGCCCGCGAAAATGCCCGGCTTCGTCGCCCCTTATGTCGAGATTTTCTGGCGCTATGGCTATGCGGTGCTGCCGGTGCTGGCCTTCGTCTCCTTCTACCGCATGGGCGATGTGCTAACGCTGACCCTTTCGCATCCGCTCTGGAATGCCGCCGGCTACAGCCTGGAACAGATCAGCATGGCCGACGGCATCGTCGCGCTCACCTGCTCCATGGCCGGCGTGGCGCTGGGTGGCCTGTGCGCCGCACGCCTGCCGATGACGGTCGCGCTCATCATCGGCGCCTGCGCCTCGGCGATCGGCAACTGGGTGTTTGTCTGGCTCTGCTATGCCGAACCCTCCGCCTTCGTCCTCTATGTCGCCGCCGGCGTGGACCAGTTCGGCCATGGGCTGGAGGGCGCTGTCTTCGTCGTCTATCTCTCCATGCTGGTCAGCCCGCGCTATCCCGGCACTCAATATGCCTTCCTGTCGGGCTTCGCCTTCCTGCTGCCCCGCCTGATCGGCGGCGCGGCGGGCGCGATCCAGAAACAGATTGGCTATGACGGCTTCTTCATCCTGTCGGGCGCCTTGAGCTTCGCCGCCATCTTCTTCCTGCCGATCGTCATGCGCGTTCGGGCCAGAACAGCTTGGGACCAATGATGATCGACCATATCTGCGAAGCCGCCTTCGCCCCGGCGGCGCAAGCTGTCGCCAGCGGCCGCATCCCCGGCGCAACGCTGGGCATCGTCAGCGCCGACGGCCATAGCGCCGTGCGCCTCGCCGGATCGGCCGCGATCCTGCCCGACCGCGAAGCCCTGACCCGTGACCACTGGTTCGATCTTGCGTCTGTGTCGAAAGTGATCGCCACCACCACCATGATCCTGCAACTGGCGGAGCAGGGCCGGCTCGACCTCGACCGTCCCCTGACCGACGCCATTCCCGACCTGCGCCAATATGACGTCGCCAACGCGGCCGAACGCAAGCTGACCTTCCGCGATTGCCTCGCCCATCGCAGCTTCCTGCCGGCGGTCGAGCCGATCTACACCTATGGCGACGATCCCGCGCGGCTGCGCGCCTTCGTCCTCCAGCGCGAATGGCGGCACGGCCCGCCGGTCTATTCCGACATCAACTTCATCCTGCTCGGCATCGCGATCGAACGCATCACCGGCGCGCCGCTCAGCGACTGGCCGCTGGGCGATGGCCTTTCCTACGGCCCGCCCCCCGGCCCCGCCGTCGCGACCGAGGCATGCAGCTGGCGCGGCCGCATCCTCAAGGGCGAAGTCCATGATGAAAACGCCGCCGCGCTGGGCGGCGCACCGGGCCATGCCGGCCTGTTCGGCACGGTGGACGGCGTGCTGGGCTTTGCAAAATCGATGCTGGACGGCTCGATCCTCTCGCCCGCCATGCTGGCGCAGACCCGCACGGCGCAACTGGGCCACCGCACCTGCGGCTGGGAACGCGCCTTTGCCGGCTGGTCGGGCGGCGACGCCTGTTCGGCCGAAACCATCGGCCATACCGGCTTCACCGGCACGGGCCTCTGGATCGATTTCAACCGCGGCCTCGCCTGGACCCTCCTCACCAACCGCGTCCACCCCACCCGCCACGCCGACAGCGGCATCTTCACCCTGCGCCCGGCCGTGGGCGACGCGCTGATCGCGGCGTGGGATGCGGGGTGAGAAGAACTGTCGAAAATCAGGAAGCAGGATAATGCTTGAAAGGGATGATATGGAACATGCCATTCCATTGGAATGGCGTACCGCTGTTCAGAACATGGTCACATCCTTCATTTCCGGGGACTTCACCCTAAGCCATTCTTCTTTCGATCGAATTGCACCCGTCGATCCCATTATCGCCCAATCGATTGCAGCTAATATATCTGCTTATGGTTGCACCCTCGCCCCGCTTAACCCTGCCGTGTGGGGCCGTGCAGTCTATCGCTGGATGGATGGCTATTGGCAGTTCCTGATAGACCTGACGACTACAGCAGAGCCGGTTAGCGATCTGGTAATCCACGCGCGGTTGCGAGATGATGGACTTGCAAGACTGGAAGTTCAATCGGTGCATGTGCCGTAACTGATTCGGACAGCCCGAACTCGCCTATTTCGGATTCAAAACAACCGATTCCTTATTTATACCCAGCCTCTCTCTGGTGCCGTACCGCCAATATGATCACCATCGCGGCCTCGACGCGATATCGCACGACATAGCCGCTATCCCCGAAGTCGATCAGCCATTCCCGATATTCTTCGGGCAGATCATCCACCATTCGGCCCATCCGGGGATAGACGCCAAGCGTCTTCACACCTTGCCGGATGGCCTCACCCGCCCGGCGGGCAGCATCCGCATCCTTGGGTTCCAGAAAGTCCCGCAGGCGCTGCATATCCCGGATCGCGGCCGGGGCGAAGATTATGGATGGCATGGCGGGGCTGGCAGTTCATCCTCCGTTCCCCAACTGGCCAGCCAAGCGTCGACCTCTTCAGCGGTGGCGTGCAGCCCGTTCGCCTGAAACGCCTCCCATGCCTTTACACTGTCCTGCCGCAGCGCCTCTCGCCTTTCCTCGCGCTCGACATATTGCGTGATGGCTTCCCGCATGATCCAGTGTGCGCTGCGATCGCGGGCTTGCGCCAATTGCTGAACCCGCCCCTTCAAGACCTCGTCCAGCTTGATCGATGTAGCCGTTGCCATGGATGCCTCTGGTAGCCAAGAGTATTACCTTTATATACCTTCCCTTCCCGGCATCGTCCACCTCGCAATAACCTCATTGCCTCAAGTTATAGGTCGCGCCGTTCGCACCCTATTCCACAGGTCTGCTTGCGGTCTATGATCCGCTTCATGCGCCTGATCCTTCCCCTGCTCGCCCTCACCCTGCCGCTGACCGGCCTGTCCGCCCAGAATGCGCCGCCGCCGCTTCTCGCTGCGGTGGAACAGCAACTGGCGCAGGGACCAGCCGGCACTCGTTACGGCCTGCTGGTCGCCACACTGGAAGGGGAGCCGATCCTCGCCATCGCGCCGGATCAGCGCTTCATCCCGGCCTCCAACACCAAGATGTTCACCACCGCCACAGCCTATGCCGACCTGCCTGCGCTGGACGCGGCGGCGCAGGGCACCGGCGTCCGCCTGGATCGGGGCGACGTCATCCTCGTCGGCCATGGCGATGCGCGCTTCTCCAGCGCGGAGGATTGCGCCACCAACTGCCTTCAGACGCTGGCCGATGCCATCGCCGCCAAAACCCTCCATGTCCGCAATATCGTGGGTGACGACAGCTGGTTTCCCGACGAACGCTGGGGACCGGGGATGAGCTGGAATAATATCCAGTCGCGCTATGGCACCGGTATTTCGGCGCTGACGCTGGACGATAATGAAATGACCGCTTCGGTCGCGCCCGCCGCGATCGGCACTCCGCCCACCGTCACCGCCCCCGCCTATTACAGCATAGACAATCGCGTCACCACCGTCCTGGGCAAGGGCGAAGCGATCACCGTCGACCGTATGCCCTATGGTCGCGTCATCCGCCTGACCGGCACGATCGGGGCGGAGGCGCAACCCGCCACGCTCCATTTCAGTATCGACGATCCGGCCCATTATGCCGCCTGGCGGCTGCGTGGATTGCTGATCGCGCGCGGGGTAAAGGTCGACGGCGCAGTCATGGCCCGCCACCGCCCCCTCTCGCCCGCCGACGATCCCGCCATCCGCAAGAACGCGCCCGCAGCCCGGCCGCCTGCGCCCACCATGCTGGCGCAACTCCCCGCCCTGCCGTTGGCGGACGACATGCGCATCATTAACAAGCAGAGCCAGAATCTCCACGCCGACCTGATGCTGCGCCGCGTCTCCCGCGCGCAGGCCAGCGGATCGATCGCTGACGGACAGGTTGCGCTGCACCGGCTGATGGCGCAGGCCGGTCTGCCCGAAACCAGCTACAGCTTCGCCGACGGATCGGGCATGTCCTCCTACAACCGCATCACCCCGCGCGCGGCCGTCACCTTGCTCACATGGATCGCGCGCCAACCCTGGGGCATGGCCTGGCGCGATACGCTGCCGATCGCCGGGCAGGACGGCACTTTGCGCGGCCGTTTCAAGGGCACGCTGCTGGAAGGAAAGCTGTTCGCTAAGAGCCCGATTCAAAAGTTTCTCAGGGGTAGCAATACCTTGCGGTTCTGCGGATGAGCATGCGGATAGAAGCGATCATAGCCCAGGCGGTTGAAGAGGCGATGGTCGCTTCCCAGTCCTTTGCG
>JAJZTH010000035.1 GCA_021849075.1 Pseudomonadota bacterium
ACTTATTTAGGAAGATAGTGGCTCCCCGAGTAGGATTCGAACCTACGGCCATTCGATTAACAGTCGAATGCTCTACCGCTGAGCTATCGGGGAGCAACCCGACTTCCGCCGGGCAGGCCGCGCCTATAGCAGCGGTTTTTGCGGAATGGCAAGCACCAATGTCACGAAAATTTACGCAATGAATTGTTCGGCCGCGATCCGGTCGTCCAGCGTATGTTCGGGATCGAACAACAGGGTCAGAGGCGTGGTGCGGTCGATGCGGACCTCTACCTGCGCCACGTCGCGCACTTCGCGCTGGTCTGCGACGGCGCTGACCGGCCGCTTGACCGGGTTGAGTACGGTGAAGCGAATCTGGGTGGCTTCCGGCAGGATTGCGCCGCGCCAGCGCCGCGGGCGGAAAGGGCTGATGGGCGTCAATGCGACCAGCGCCGATCCCAGCGGCAATATCGGGCCGTGCGCGGACAGATTATAGGCGGTGGACCCGGCGGGCGTCGCCACCAATACCCCGTCGCACACCAGTTCGGGCAGAACTGTGCGGCCGTTCACCTCTACTTCCAGCTTGGCGGTCTGGCGGGTTTCGCGCAGCAAAGACACTTCATTAATGGCGGGGATGGAAAATTGCTCGCCATCGACGGTGTCGACCGTCATGCGCAGAGGGTTGACCTTGAAGCTCTTCGCCTTGGCCAGTCGCTGCTCCAGGCCATCGAGCCGCCATTCGTTCATCAGGAAGCCGACCGTGCCCAGGTTCATGCCGAATACGGGCAGGATGCGGCGCCCTTCCAGCATCGAATGCAGCGTCTGGAGCATATAGCCGTCGCCGCCCAATGCGATGATCATGTCGGCCTGCTCTACCGGAACGAAATCATAGGCTGCGCGCAGCCTCTCCTCGGCCGCGCGGGCCGCCTGGGTGGGGGACGCGACAAGTGCGCGCCGTTGTTCGCCGCTCATCCGCCGGTGACGCTCATATGTCGCTGGGTGGCGGCGCGTTCGCCCGTACCGATGCGGAAATCATGGGCCGCAGGTTTCAATCGCAATGCACGGTCGATCAGCGGTTGGACCGCGTCCAGCCCACCGTCCCGCAGCGCCGCCTTGAAATCGACATGGTCTTCATGGCCAAGGCACATGAAGATCTTGCCTTCGCACGTCATGCGGATGCGATTGCAGTCGGCGCAGAAATTGCGGGTCAGCGGGGTGATGAGGCCAAGGCGAACGCCCAGGCCATCGACCGCATGATAGCGCGCCGGGCCACCTGTGCGATCCGCGATGGGGGTCAGCGCATGATCTGCGTCGATCCTTTCCGCCACCTGCGTCAGCGGTAGATAATGGTCGGTGCGATCCTCACCCGTTTCGCCCAGCGGCATCGTTTCGATCAGCGTCAGGTCAAAGCCCTGCCCGTCGCACCAGCGGAGCATCGGCAGGATTTCGTCTTCATTGACGCCTTTGAGCGCAACCATGTTGATCTTGACTGCAAGTCCTGCGGCGCGGGCGGCGTCCAGGCCGGCCAGCACCTGATCCAGCTTGCCGCCCCGCGTCACATGGGCGAAGCGATCTGCGTTCAGGCTGTCGAGGCTGACATTGATCCGCCGCACGCCGGCATCGGCCAGCATCGGCGCATGTTCGGTCAGGCGGGTGCCATTGGTGGTGAGCGTCAGTTCCTTCAGGCCCTGACCCAGATGCCGCCCGATCCGCCGCACCAAATCGCCAATATCCCGCCGCACCAGCGGCTCGCCACCGGTCAGGCGAATCTTGTCGATGCCCCGGGCGATGAACAGATCGGCCAGCAGCGCGATCTCCTCCAGCGTCAGCACCTGATTTTTGGGCAGGAACTGCATTCGTTCCGACATGCAATAGCGGCAGCGCAGGTCGCAACGATCCGTGACGGATATGCGCAAATAGCTGATCCGGCGGCCAAGGCCGTCGGTCATCAGCGTGCGCGAAGGATCGGCCATGACCATAGGTCTTAGCTAAGCGATGGACATGCCCTGTGCAAGCACCCCGGTTGCAGCAATCGCAAGAGGTCGGTAACGCCTTGTTGCTAAGGCGGGGCAATGCGCGGCGCCGGGGAAACAGATTAGTGAGTGCGGATCAAAGCGCCGAGGGTCAGCGTAGCCTGTTCATCCTGTCGCCGGGCGACCGGGACGGGTTGAGCCATGCCGCCCAGCGTGTCGGCTGGCGCACGATCGGCGCGCGCCGGGCCAAGGATGCGCCGCAACGCTATTTGCGCAGCGAAGCGCAGGTGGCCCTGGTCGATCTGCGAAAGGGCGGGGCGACGGAATTGCTGGCGCCGCTGGTGCCGGCGATGGAGGCCGGCGGCGGTGCCTTGCTGGTGCTGGTCGATCCGCGTGACGAAGCGCATATTCCCACGATCATGGCCGCCGGGGCGACCCATTATCTGCTGGGGCCGGTGACAGATGACGGGTTGCGGGCGGCGCTCGCCTCCGCGCATCGGCTGGTCGAAAGGCTGGGCGGCGGGGCGCAGCATAGCCAGCGGGCGCAGCGCATCCGGCGGGGCGACGCGCTTTATTGGGAATTGCCGCGCGGCAGCCATCTGGTGCGGCTGAGCGATAATCTGGCGCAGCATCTGGGCCTGACGGAGGCCGCACTTTCGCCGGCGGCTCTGGTGCGCCTTTTGCCGCGCAGCGAGCGGCGCAGCGTTTTGGGAGCTTTGCGGGCGATGCGGGTCGCGGGCCGGCCGGCCGCACTCGCCCATGGCTTGCCGGGGAGAGCCGCGCAAAGGCTGGTCCATCATCTGCGCGTAGCCGATGGCGCGGTGGCGGCCGATGTGGAATGGCTGTCCGACGGGCATGAACAGGATGGTAGCAGCCGTGACTATCTGACCGGGTTGCGATCGCGGCAGGCGGCGCTTGAATGGCTGGATCGGCGCGCCGGTCTGCCGACCACGATATTGCTCCTGTCGATCAGCCAGTTCGACCGGATGAACGCGGCCTATGGGCAGGTTGTGGGCGATGCCTTGCTGGGGCGCATCGCGCGGCGGATCGAGCGGATGGTGGATGATGTCGCGCCCGGCGCCATGGTGGCCCGCATTGCCGGCACCGAATTTCTGATCGGCCTGATCGGTGAAACGGCGGGCAGCGACCGTGCGACCTTCCTTGCGCGGCAGATGATCGGCGCGGTCGGGCAGCCGTTCAGTGCTGGCGACCATCTGATCCGCCTGACGGCCCGGTGCGGCATTGCGCAGGCGCGCGCCGAAGATGACGCCACCCAGTTGCTGCGTCGCGCCGGAACCGCGCTGTCCGACGCGCGGCAGGGCGGCGGGGAGGGCATCCGTATCCTGTCGGCCGACCGCCAAAGCCGGCAGGTAGACGCCGACCGGCTGGAAACGGACCTGCGACTGGCGCTGGACCGCGGAGAGATCAGCATCGTGTTCCAGCCGCAATATCCGGTCGATACCGACAAGATCAGCGGTGTGGAGGCGCTCGCGCGCTGGAACCACCCCCATTATGGCCCATTGGGCGCGGGCATATTGTTCGCCACGGCCGAGCGGTCCGATTACATGCTGCCCCTGTCGGCGCATATTCAGGCTGAGGCGCTGCGGCAGGCAGCCGCCTGGCCCGGCGCCCTGTCGGACCTGCGCCTGTCGATCAACGTCACGGCGGCGGATATCGCCCAGCCCGGCTTCATGATCAATTTGCTGGGACTGGTCGACGGCAGCGGCTTTCCCCGGTCGCGACTGACGGTGGAGATTACCGAAAGCGGCCTGATCGAGGATGTCGGCGCGGCCGGCGCGTTGCTCTCGGCTTTGCGGGCCGAAGGGCTTGCGGTCGCGATAGACGATTTCGGCACCGGCTATTCCAGTCTCGCTTATCTCAAGAATCTGCCGCTCGACTATCTGAAGATCGATAGTGGGCTGGCGCAGGATATCGCCGGCACCGCGCGGGACCGGATCATCGTGCGCGGGGTCATCCACATGGCCAAGTCGCTGGGACTGAAGGTGATCGCCGAAGGGGTCGAAACCGAAGAGCAGCTTGATCTGTTGTCGCGCGAAGGGTGCGATTATTATCAGGGCTTTCTGCGGTCGGCCGGCGTGTCCTCCGCCGACCTCATCGCATTGGTGCTAAAGAGTTAGAATCCGGCGTAAAGCATCGGAGGGGGAACATGGCGATTATCGTCCATCATTTGAATAATAGCCGATCGCAACGCATCCTCTGGCTTTTGGAGGAATTGGGCGAACCCTATGACGTTCGCCGCTATGAACGCGATCGCAAGACGATGCGTGCGCCCGCTTCCCTGCGCGCCATCCACCCGCTTGGGCGATCCCCGGTGGTGGAGGTGGACGGCCATCGCCTGATCGAAACGGGCGCGATCATGGACTATCTGGTCGCGCGCGCGGGCCATCGCTTCGGTCCGCCCGCCGATGCGCAGGGCGCCATCCTCTATCGCCAGTTCCTCCACTATGCCGAAGGCTCCATGATGCCACCGCTGCTGGCGCTGCTCGTCGTGAACAAGCTTGGCCTGCTTGGTCGACCCGCGCGCCCGACGGTGCAGCGCATGCTGGACGATCATCTCGACTGGCTGGAGAGCGAACTGGCCAGCCGCCGCTATTTTGCGGGCGATGCCTTCACCGCCGCCGACATGATGATGAGCTTCCCGCTGGAGGCATCCCGCGCGCGGGGTGGCCTTGACAGTCGACGCCCACATCTGATCCGCTGGCTGGAAGACATGCATGCGCGGCCCGCCTATCAGGCTGCGCTCCAGACCGGGGGACATTATGCCTACGCCTGACCGCCGCACATTGCTGCGCTATGCCGCCGCCGGCCTTGCCACATCGCTCATCAGCCCACGCCTCTTCGCGCAGGAAAAGGCGGCGGAGGGGTTGCGATCGCTGACCGGCGGCGTCGCCCCGATCGGCAAAGTAGAGCGGGCCGACCGCCTCGCCCGCGCGCAAAAGATGATGCAGGCGCAGGGGATCGACGCCTTGCTGGTCGAACCGGGCGCCAGCCTCATTTATTATAGCGGCATCCGCTGGTGGCGTAGCGAACGTCTCACCGCGCTGGTCATCCCGGCCAGCGGCGCGCCGCTGGTCGTCTGCCCCTTCTTCGAAAAGCCCTCGATCGACGAATCGCTCGCGATTCCCGCCGAAGTCCGTGTCTGGCAGGAGCATGAAAGCCCTTACGCCCCGATCGCCGATTATCTGACCGTGAAGGGGCTGGCGAAAGGCCGCATCGGCATCGAGGAAACGGTGCGCTATTTCGCGGTCGACGGCATCAAGGCTGCGCTGCCTGCCGCGACGCTCGTCAAGGATTCCGTCACCCGCGCCATCCGCATGCGCAAGACCGCGGCCGAAATCGCCCTGATGCAGAAGGCCGCCGACCTCACCATGGCCGCCTATCGCTGGACCTACCCCCAGGTAAAGGCCGGAATGACTCCGGCTGACATCGGCGCACTGATGGGTGCTGCGACGAAGCAACTGGGCGGGCAGGTCGAATTCAACCTCATCCTGTTGGGGGAGGCCGCCGCCTATCCCCACGGTTCCGGCAAGCCGCAGGCGGTGCGCGCAGGCGAAGTGGTGTTGATGGATTGCGGCTGCACGGTCGAGGATTATCAGTCCGACATCAGCCGCACCTTCGTCTATGGCGCGGCCCCCAGCGCCCAGCAGCGCAAAGTCTGGAACGACGTGTCGCAGGGCCAGAAGATCGCCTTCGCCGCCGCGAAACTTGGCGCGCCCGCCGGCTCGGTCGATGATGCGGTGCGCGGCTATTATCAATCGCTTGGCTACGGCCCCGGATACGCGCTGCCCGGCCTGTCCCACCGCACCGGCCATGGCATCGGCATGGAAGGGCATGAGCCGGTCAATCTGGTCCATGGTGAAACCACGAAGCTGGACGTCGGCATGTGCTTCTCCAACGAACCGGGCCTCTACCTCCCCGGCACCATGGGCATCCGCATGGAAGATTGCTTCCACATGACGGGGGAGGGGGCGAAATGGTTCTCCAAGCCGCCGGTGTCGATCGAGGAGCCGATTGGGTAAATTGCTTCCTTTCCCCCGTTCGGGCTGAGCCTGTCGAAGCTCCTTTCTTCCTTCTCCTGTTTGGGGCAGGCAAGGCGGCCAAGCCCTTCGACAGGCTCAGGGCGAACGGATCGAGTGTAGAGTGAAAGAAGGTTGTCGGTGCATTGGTTGCAGCACGACCAAATCCCCCGCTTGTGCGGCGGGCCGCTTCCCACTAAATCGCCCCCATGACCTCGACCAACGACATTCGCCGCTCCTTCCTCGACTATTTCGGGGCCAACGGCCACACCATCGTTCCGTCCGCGCCGCTGGTGCCGCACAACGATCCGACACTGATGTTCGTGAACGCCGGCATGGTGCCGTTCAAGAATGTCTTCACGGGTCTGGAAACGCGCCCCTACAAGACCGCGACGTCGAGCCAGAAGTCGGTCCGCGCCGGCGGCAAGCATAATGATCTCGACAATGTCGGCTATACCGCGCGTCACCATACTTTCTTTGAAATGCTGGGGAATTTCAGCTTCGGCGACTATTTCAAGGAACAGGCGATCCATCATGCATGGACCCTGCTGACCAAGGAATGGGGTCTGCCCGCCGAGAAGCTGACCGCGACCGTCTACCACACGGACGACGAGGCGTTCGACCTGTGGAAGAAGATCGCCGGCTTGCCCGATCACAAGATCATCCGCATCCCGACCAAGGATAATTTCTGGGCGATGGGCGACAGCGGCCCGTGCGGTCCCTGTTCGGAAATCTTCTACGACCATGGCGACCATATCTGGGGAGGCCCTCCCGGTTCGCCGGAGGAAGATGGCGATCGCTTCGTCGAAATCTGGAACCTCGTCTTCATGCAATATGAGCAGGAAGCGAACGAGATCGTTTCGGAATTACCCAAGCCCTCGATCGACACCGGTATGGGGCTGGAGCGCATCGCGGCGGTGATGCAGGGCGTTCACAATAATTATGATACGGACACGTTCAAGGCGCTGATCGCGGATTCCGCCGCGCTGACGAAGACGGCGACTGACGGCGAGTTTCAGGCCAGCCACCGCGTTATCGCGGATCACCTGCGCTCGACCAGCTTCCTGATCGCGGACGGCGTGCTGCCCGCGAACGAAGGTCGCGGCTATGTGCTGCGCAGGATCATGCGCCGCGCCATGCGCCACGCGCACATCATTGGCGCGAAAGACCCGCTCATGTATCGTCTGGTGTCCAGCCTTGTTTCGGAAATGGGCGGCGCCTATCCCGAACTGGTCCGTGCCCAGCCGCTGATCGAAGAAACTTTGCTGCGCGAAGAAACCCGTTTCCGCAAAACGCTGGAAAACGGTCTCCGTCTGCTGGACGAAGCGACCGTGGGCCTCTCCGAAGGCGGCACGCTGCCCGGCGAAACCGCATTCAAGCTCTACGACACCTATGGCTTCCCTTATGACCTGACCGAGGATGCGTTGCGCACCCAGGGCCTGTCGGTAGACCGCGCCGGCTTCGACGCCGCCATGGCCGAACAGAAGGCCGCGGCGCGCGCTGCCTGGAAGGGGTCGGGCGAAAAGGCGTCGGACGAAATCTGGTTCGACATCGCGGAAAAGGCCGGCAATACCGAGTTTATCGGCTACAATTCGACCGTGGGCGAGGGTGAAGTATTGGCCATCGTCAAGGACGGTGTGAACTTCGACAGCGCGAGCGCTGGCGACACGGTGACGATCATCACCAATCAGACGCCTTTCTATGGCGAAAGCGGCGGCCAGAATGGCGACGCCGGCGCCATCAGTTCGCTCGGCGGACTGGTCGCTCAGGTCGCCGACACGTCCAAGCCGCTTGGCCGCCTGCATGCGCATCAGGCGACGATCAGCGCAGGCAGCGTCAAGGTCGGCGACACCGTCAACCTTTCGGTCGATGTCGAGCGCCGCGATCGCATCCGCGCCAACCACAGCGCCACCCATTTGCTGCACGCCGCTCTCCGCAAGGAACTGGGCGCGCATGTCACGCAAAAGGGCAGCATGGTCGCGGCGGAGCGTCTGCGTTTCGACTTCAGCCATCCCGAAGCGCTGACCCATGCCCAGATCGCGAAGATCGAAGCGGATGTGAACGCCCAGATCCGCCATAATGAGGAGGTTACGACCCGCCTCATGACCCCGGACGACGCCATTGCCGCTGGAGCGATGGCTCTATTCGGCGAGAAATATGGTGACGAAGTTCGCGTCCTTTCCATGGGCCGGGGTGATGAACATAGCTATTCGGTCGAACTGTGCGGCGGCACCCACGTCCGCGCCACCGGCGACATCGCTCTGTTCAAGATCGTATCGGAAAGCGCCGTCTCCTCGGGCGTGCGCCGTATCGAAGCGCTGACCGGCGAAGCCGCACGCCTCTGGCTCATCGACCGCGATGACAAGCTGCGCCAGACCGCCGCTGCACTCAAAACCTCGCCGGACGAAGTCCCCGCACGCATTGCCGCGCTGGTCGAACAAAGCCGCAAGCTGGAGCGGGAACTGGCCGACGCGAAGAAGGCGCTGGCCCTTGGTGGCGGCGGCTCCGCGCAGGCGGCCGGTCCTGAAAAGGTCGGCGCCATCGATTTCCTCGGTCAGGTGATCGACGGCCTCGACCCCAAGGAACTGCGCGGCATCGTGGACGGCAACAAGAAGAGCCTGGGCAGCGGCGTTTCCGCCGTGCTGGCCGTGGTCGATGGCCGCGCCACCATTGCCGTGGGCGTCACCGATGATCTGACCGGCACGTTCAGCGCGGTCGATCTGGTCCGCGCCGGCGTGGAGGCGCTGGGCGGCAAGGGCGGCGGCGGCCGTCCCGACATGGCGCAGGGCGGCGGCCCCGAAGGCGACAAGGCGCAGGCGGCGATCGACGCGGTCAAGGCGGCGCTGGCGGCGGTGCCGGCCTGATCGGCCGGTACGCCCATAGCTGACAGGCAATAAAAAAGCCCCGGATCGCTCCGGGGCTTTTTCTTATTCTTGATCTGCCGGATCAGGCAGCGGCCAGGCGCGCCATCTTTTCCAGCTTGCCGCCGGCGATGCGCATCATCGCCTTTTGCAGCTTTTCGAAAGCGCGCACCTCGATCTGGCGAACACGCTCGCGCGATACGCCATAGACCTGGCTCAGTTCTTCCAGCGTCTTCGGCTCTTCGGCCAGACGGCGCTCGGCCAAGATATGCTTTTCGCGGTCGTTCAGATCGTCCATCGCCTCGACCAGCATTTCGTGGCGCATCGCGCTTTCCTGCTGCTCGCCCACGCGCTCGTCCTGCAACGGATCAGTGTCCGCCAGCCAATCCTGCCACTGGCCTTCGCCATCCTCGCGCATCGGCACGTTCAGCGATGTGTCGCCGCCCATCGCCATGCGGCGGTTCATGGACACGACATCTTCTTCCGATACGCCCAGATCGGTGGCGATCTTGTTGACGTCGGCCGGCTTCAGGTCGCCATCCTCGAACGCATCGATGCTGTTCTTCATCCGGCGCAGGTTGAAGAATAGCTTCTTCTGCGACGCGGTGGTGCCCATCTTCACCAGGCTCCAGCTGCGTAGGATGAATTCCTGGATCGACGCACGGATCCACCACATGGCGTAGGTCGCCAGACGGAAGCCGCGATCAGCCTCGAACTTCTTCACGCCCTGCATCAGGCCGATATTGCCTTCGCTGATCAGTTCGCTGACCGGCAGGCCATAGCCGCGATAGCCCATGGCGATCTTGGCCACCAGCCGCAGATGCGACGTGACAAGCTGCGCTGCGGCTGCGGGATCTTGATGTTCCTCGTAGCGCTTCGCCAGCATATATTCCTGTTCAGGCGTCAACAGCGGAAATTTGCGAATTTCCGACAGATAGCGGTTGAGGCTGGCTTCACCGCCCAGCGCCGGAACCGCGGGGACATTGCTCTTGGCCATGTCGTCACCTTTCCCTTTCATTGCGCGGCGGGACCCAGAAGAGGCGTCACAGGCGCCGTCGCAAACTTGTTTGAACCTATACGTGAAGCTCGCTTAACAGTTCCTGCATGTCGGTCGGCAACACACTTTGAAACAATAGGGGCTTGTCCGTTACAGGATGTATGAACCCCAGTGTTTTCGCGTGCAATGCCTGCCTTTTGAAACCCAGCGTTTCCAGTATTGATTTGAAACCTTTTCTGTCTCTACCGTAAACCGGGTCGCCGATCAAGGGGTGTCCCAGATACGCCATATGCACGCGGACCTGATGGGTTCGGCCGGTTTCCAGTCGGCATTCCACCATTGCCGCGCCTTTCAGGCGCTCTACGGTGCGGTAATGGGTGACGGCATGTTTGCCGCGTCCTTCCCGATGAA
The DNA here is from genome assembly GCA_021849075.1 of Pseudomonadota bacterium. Taxonomy (GTDB): domain Bacteria; phylum Pseudomonadota; class Alphaproteobacteria; order Sphingomonadales; family Sphingomonadaceae; genus Sphingobium. The sequence continues at coordinate 10,256 of JAJZTH010000035.1, forward strand.
CCGCCATCTTCTTTCGATCAGCGTCGGACCGGCCGATCCAGGTGTCGACCGTGCCGCTGGCCGGAACCGGAACGCCATACACCACAGCGGCATAGAGCCGGTCGATGCTATGATCCTTGAACTGCCGGGCCAGCCCTTCATGCGCCCGGTCTGTCTTTGCAACGACCAACAGGCCCGAAGTATCCTTGTCGATGCGATGAACGATGCCCGGCCGCGCCACGCCGCCAATGCCGGAAAGCCGCCCGGCGCAATGATGCAGCAACGCATTGACCAGCGTGCCGTCCAGATTGCCAGCGGCGGGATGGACGACAAGACCCGCAGGCTTGTCCACCACGATCAACTCGTCATCTTCATGCACAATGACCAGCGGAATATCCTGCGCTATCGTGTCGAGTGGAACCGGCGGGGGCAGGGTGATGCTGTATGTCTGGCCGGCGCTTACCTTCAACGATGCATTGATCTTCGTCGTCTGGGCACTGCGCACCTGACCCTCGCCGATCAGCGCCTTCAGCCGCTCGCGCGACATGTCTGGCAGCAAATCCGCCAGCGCGCGATCCAGCCGCAGCCCATGCTGGGCTTCGCCAATCGCCGCTTCGATGATGGAATCCCCCGGATGCATCAGCTAGGGATGTAGGAATGAGGGTCGTAATATCAAGGGGGCTGTTGGAACAAATCGTGGCCCTGGCCGCAGACAGCGCAGATGAGATATGTGGCCTGCTGTTGGGGCAGGAGGGCAGGATAGAAGCGATCGCGTCTGCCGCCAATGTCGCATCCGACCCGGCCCGTCATTTCGAACTGGACCCCGCTGTGCTGATCGCGGCGCATCGGGCGGCGCGATCGGGTGGACCTGCCGTCCTTGGCCACTATCATTCGCACCCATCGGGTGTCGCGGCCCCCTCAGCGACCGATGCGGCCTGCGCCGCGCCCGATGGAAGTTTGTGGATGATCCTGGGCGGTGGCGAAGTCACTTTATGGCGCGCCGGGCCGGACACGGCGGTTAACGTCCATTTCACCAAAGTTCAGCTCGACAGGCGGTGACACAAAGGCGGCAGGCTGGGCTTGCATCATGGGTCAGGGCAGCGCATTAGCCAGGAAACACGCTTTTCCTGACCTCCTATCCGGCGACCGCGAACCTGCATGACCAATCCCACCGACAGCATCGAATTTGCCAGCCTGCTCTGCTCGCGCCTGTGCCATGATCTGCTCAGCCCCGTTGGCGCGCTGAACAATGGTCTGGAACTGATGGCGGATGAGACGGACCCGGAAATGCGCGAGCGCTGCCTGGACCTGCTGGGGGAAAGCGCCCGGACCTCCGCCAACAAGCTGAAATTCTTCCGTCTGGCCTTCGGATCGGCGGGCGGCTTCGGCGACGCCGTGCCGCCGCACGAAGCGCGCGTCGCGATCGAGGGCATGTTCGCCACCGCCGGCCGGGTGAAGCTGGGCTGGATGGTCGAGGAACAATTGCTGGACAAGTTGGCGGCCAAGATCCTGCTCAATCTGGCCCTGATCGCCGGTGATGCGCTGGTGCGCGGCGGACAGCTGGACATCGGCACGGAAACCCGGCCTGGCGTGATCGAAATCGTGGTGCGCGCCGAAGGGCCGAAGGTCGTGCTGGACCCCGATCTGCGCGCTGCCCTTGCTGGCACCCTGCCGATCGAAGGGCTGGCGTCGCGTACGGCCGCCGCCTGGATGATCCGGCAATTGGTGCTGGAGGCCAAGGGCGACATAGCCCTGTCGCCGCCGGGCGAGCCGGTTCTGCTGTTCGGCGCCTCTATTCCTGAGCGTCGACCAGGCTGAGCGCGATCAGGCGATCGCGCAAACAGGTGTCGCTTTCGCTGTCCAACTTCAGCAGCGCCGCATAGGGATCGCCCGCCAGCCCCAGCAGCGATGCAAAGGCTGGCTCGGTCTTCAGGCCCCTGTGGCGCAAATCCATGATCGCCGCGCGCAACCGCGTCCCGCCGATCCGCAGCAGCCGATTTTCTATCTGAAAATGCCGCCAGCCATCTTGCTGGGCGACGGGGCGGTTCTGGCCGAAAATCTCGAACGGCCAGCCATGGGCGGTGAAGCCCGCAATGACGGCGTCCAGATCGGGCCGTTCGCGCAACGCAAATTCCGCCTCATCGCCAAATACTGCCTGGAGATGGGCAGCGAAAGCGGGCGGGGCGGGCGCTTCACAGACAATGTCGATATCGCTTTCGGGCAGGTCGATGCCCAGCGGCGGGGTTCCCACGACATGGGGATCGAAGAGCGCCAGCTTGGCCAAAGCATCGGAGCAGGCCAGCGCCTGCGCATAAGAAGGACGGGTCACGCAGCCTGCATTTCAGCGACAAGTGCAGCGATCAACTCTGCCGCCGGCAGCGATCGGGCCAGCGGCGCACCTTGGCCCGCCCATTGCGCACCATAGCCGTCTTCGCCCATCGCCTTTGCCGCCTGATTCAGGGCTTTCCCTGCATCATAGGCGATCGGATAGTCGGGTATTTCCGCTTCGTTGGAAGCCTCCCAGGCGGTGAAGCTGTTGGGCAGGCATCGGGCCGGCCGGCCGGATATCACGCTGGTAATGGTCGTATGATGCGCCGCTGGGCTGAACAGGGCGGCACGATAGGCGTCGTCCGCGCTGCTTTCAGGGCAGGCGATGAAGGCCGTGCCAAGCTGTGCGGCAACCGCCCCAAGATTGAGCGCCGCCCGGACGCCCTGTCCATCCATGATGCCGCCTGCGGCGATCACCGGCAGGCCGGATCGCTCGACCAGCAACCGGGTGAGGGCTAAGGTTCCCAGGCAGGCGTCGGGCGCATCGGGATCGAACATGCCGCGATGCCCACCCGCTTCATGGCCTTGCGCAACCACCGCATCGATCCCGGCCTCGCGCGCGGCCAGTGCTTCGTCCAGACAGGTGGCTGTGGCGAGCAACAGGCATCCGGCCTGCTTCAGCATTGCGATACGGGCAGCGTCGGGCAGCCCAAAATGAAAGCTGACGACGGCAGGCCGGGTTTCCGCCAGAACCGCCAGCATGGCGTCATCCGCGGCGAAACTGCGATAGATTTCCCGCAACGCCGCCGGTGGCTGCGCGCCATAGGCGGCGAAAAGCGGCCTCAGCGCCTCGACCCAGTCCCGTTCGACCTTTGGCCGCGCATGCGCCGGCGGATGGACGAAGAGGTTGACGTTGAAGGGCTGGTCGGTCCGTGCCTGCACCGCCATGATCATCGCCCGCGCGGCGTCCGCATCGATCGCTCCCACGGCGATCGAACCCAGTGCGCCCGCGTTGCTGACGGCGGCCGCCATCTCCGGCGTGGAAACGCCCGCCATCGGGGCCTGAATGATCGGAACGGACAGGGTGAGCGAGTCGAGCTTGGTCATGCTCCTCATGTGGGCTTCGACGGTGCAAAGGAAAAGGCCCGGCCGCTCAATGGAGCGACCGGGCCTTTTCCATAATTAGACCTGAAAATTAGGCCCGAATAAATCAGGCGCTGTAGTACATGTCGAATTCGACCGGCGACGGCGCCATTTCCCAACGATAGACTTCGGGCCACTTCAGTTCGATATAGGCATCGATCTGATCCTTGGTGAAGACGTCGCCCTTCAGCAGGAACTCATAGTCGGCTTCCAGGCTGTTGAGCGCTTCGCGGAGCGAACCGCAAACGGTCGGCACCTGGCTCAGCTCTTCGGGCGGCAGGTCATAGAGATTCTTGTCCATCGCGGCGCCCGGATGGATCTTGTTCTCGATGCCGTCGAGGCCGGCCATCAGCAGTGCGGCGTAGCACAGATAGGGGTTGGCCATCGCGTCGGGGAAACGGAATTCCACGCGCTTCGCCTTGGCGCCCGCGCCATAGGGAATACGGCAGGAAGCCGAACGGTTACGCGCCGAATAGGCCAGCAGAACCGGAGCTTCGAAGCCCGGCACCAGACGCTTGTAGCTGTTGGTGGTCGGGTTGGTGAAGGCGTTCAGGGCCTTGGCGTGCTTGATGACGCCGCCGATGAAGTAGAGGCAGGTGTCCGACAGGCCGGCATAGCCGTCGCCCGCGAAAAGCGGCTTGCCGCCTTCCCAGATCGACATGTGGGTGTGCATGCCGCTGCCATTATCCTGCGCGATCGGCTTGGGCATGAAGGTCGCGGTCTTGCCATAAGCCTGCGCAACCATCTGCACGACATACTTATAGATCTGCATGCGGTCGGCGGTCTGCACCAGCGTACCGAAGGTCAGGCCCAGTTCGTGCTGCGCGGCGGCGACTTCATGGTGATGCTTGTCGCAGGGCAGGCCCATTTCGAGCATGGTCGAAACCATCTCGGCGCGGATGTCGGTGCACGGATCGACCGGCGCGACGGGGAAATAGCCGCCCTTGGCGCGCGGACGGTGGCCCAGATTGCCGCCTTCATATTCCTTGCCGGTGTTGGTCGGCAGTTCGATATCGTCGATCTTGTAATAGCTCTGCGAGTAATCATTCTCGAAGCGCACATCGTCGAACATGAAGAATTCGGCTTCAGGGCCGACATAGATGGTGTCGCCAAAACCGGCCGACTTGACGAAGGCTTCGGCGCGCTTCGCGCAGGAGCGCGGATCGCGGGCATAAAGTTCGCCCGTGTCGGGTTCAACGATGTCGCAGAAGATGATCAGCATCGGGGTGGCGCTGAACGGATCGACATAGACGGCGTCCAGGTCGGGCTTCAGGATCATGTCCGATTCGTTGATCGCCTTCCAGCCTTCGATCGACGAACCGTCGAACATCAGGCCCTGGGTCAGCTCATCTTCACCAAGCACGCTCGACACCATGGTCAGGTGCTGCCACTTGCCCTTGGGATCGGTGAAGCGGACATCGACCCACTCGATCTCCTTTTCTTCGATCATCTTCAGGATGTCTTTTGGCGTGTTGGCCATGTGCAGTTGCCCTTCTCTAGAAAAACCCCCCCGAAGGGGTCGTTGAAGTTCCTGTCCGCCGGTCCCCTGTCAACCAGCGGGAAAACGGTCAGATGGCGTCGCTGTCGCGCTCGCCGGTGCGGATGCGGACCGCACCCTCGATATTGGAGATGAAGATTTTGCCATCGCCGATGCGGCCGGTCTGGGCGGCGGCGCAGATTGCCTCGACCACCCGGTCGGCCAGCGTATCGTCCACCACCACTTCCAGCTTCACCTTGGGCAGGAAGTCGACGACATATTCGGCGCCCCGATACAGTTCGGTATGGCCCTTCTGACGTCCAAAGCCTTTCGCTTCGGTGACTGTGATGCCCGAAACGCCAACTTCGTGCAGCGCTTCCTTGACCTCGTCCAGCTTGAACGGCTTGATGATGGCTTCGATCTTTTTCATCACTCGTAATCCCAACCCATGACGCACGAAAGAATGCGGCGCGCCCGCATCCTTCTCTCCTTCGAGCGACGATCGTCATGCCCCCCGAGGCACCCGTCGTCTCCCTTAGCAATCAATTACCGTGCCAAATGGCGAATCGCTACAACTGCTTTCGGCGATGCAGCAATCTTTGTCCATATTGCCCGGTTTCCGGGCAATATCGTGACTCTCTGCCCTTTTTTTGGGCAGCGTTTCGATGATCAGAGCTTATAAGGCGGGCAATCGAAACCAGCCGGGCTTTTGGTGAAAATCTCGCACCCGGCTTCGGTGATGCCGATGCTGTGTTCGAACTGGGCGGACAGGGTCCGGTCGCGCGTCACGGCGGTCCAGCCATCGTCCATCATCTTCACGCCCGGCTTGCCGATGTTGATCATCGGTTCGATCGTGAAGAACATGCCGGGTTTGAGTTCCGGGCCGGTGCCCGGGCGGCCGACATGCACGACTTCGGGGCTGTCGTGGAAAACCTGCCCCAGTCCATGGCCGCAAAAATCGCGCACCACGCCATAACGATGCTTTTCCGCATGCCGCTGGATCACATAGCCGATGTCGCCCAGATGATTGCCGGGCTTGGCCTGCTCAATGCCCAGCATCAGGCACTCATAGGTCACTTCCACCAGGCGGCGCGCCTTGATGGATGTTTCACCGACGATGAACATGCGGCTGGTGTCGCCATGCCAGCCATCGACCTGCGGCGTCACATCGATATTGAGGATGTCGCCGTCCTTCAGCCGATAGTCACCGGGAATGCCATGGCAAATCACGTTGTTGAGTGAGATGCAGCAGCTATGCGCATAGCCGCGATAGCCCAAAGTCGCCGGCACGCCGCCGCCGTCCAGCGTCATGCGGCGGACTATGTCGTCCAGTTCGCCGGTGGTGACGCCCGGCACGACATGCGGGACCAGCGCGTCCAGTATCTCTGCGGCCAGACGGCCTGCCTTGCGCATGCCGGCAAAACCGCTTTCGTCATAGAGTTTGATTGCGGTCGATCGGGTGGTCGGCGCGTCCGCCGTCATCGTCATATATTCGGTCATGATCCGATTATAGGCACAGACCATCAATAATGCGAGAGGCGGGCTAGAGACCCGCATCTGAAGCTCGTCATATTGGCCGACAGGGCTGAACGAACTTCAGATTCGACCGGGTCGCTAGCAACCATATGATTCCAGTGTGGTTCGAAGATTTGAAATACGCGCAGCGCTTTTCGTTGGATAAGGCGTATTTCAAATCCACCACACTAGGCATGGCCCGTAGTGCAGGCTATGGGCTTGGCCATGGCCGATACCAACCGCATCTGGACCGCAGCGCTGATCGTGATCGGCGACGAAATATTATCCGGTCGGACGCAGGACAAGAATGTCGCGCAAATAGCGCTCTGGCTCAACGTCCAGGGCATTCGTCTGCGCGAAGTCCGTGTGGTGGCGGACGATAGAGACGCCATAATCGAGGCCGTGAACAGTCTGCGCGTGCGCAACGATTATCTGTTCACGACCGGCGGGATTGGCCCCACGCATGATGATATCACCGTCGATTCCATCGCGGCGGCATTGGGCGTGGGTGTGGAAATCAACGAACAGGCGCGCGCCATTCTGACCGCTTATTATGAAACGCGCGGCGGCTTAACCGAAGCGCGCCTGCGCATGGCGCGCGTGCCAGCCGGCGCCAGTCTGATCGAAAACCGCATGTCCGGGGCGCCTGGCATCCGCCATGGCAATATTTTCATCATGGCCGGCGTGCCGCATATCACGGCGGGCATGCTCGATCGGCTGACGGGCACGCTGGAGGGTGGGCTTCCCGTCCTGTCCGCCACTATCGGCTGCTGGGTCGCTGAAAGCGAGATCGCGGAACTGCTGGCGGCGACGGAGCGCGCGCATGACGGCTGTCAGATCGGCAGCTATCCCTTTTTCCGCGAAGGGCGGACTGGCGCAAATTTCGTGATCCGGTCGACCGGTCAGGATGGGTTGGACGCCTGCGTCAGCGACCTCAGCGCCGCGCTGGAGCGCGGCGGCTGGGCCGTGACGGCAGGCGGAATTTAGGCGCTTACTTGGCTTCCGCCTTCAGATAAGCGAGCAGATTGGCGCGATCGGCAGGATTGGGAATGCCGGGGAAGGCCATCTTCGTGCCGGGAACCAGCGCGGATGGCTTGGTGATGAAGCTGTCCATGCTCTTGACGTCCCAGCGGATCTTGGCCTTCTGCATCGCCGGCGAATAGGCAAAACCAGCCGCCGTGCCCGATGTGCGGCCAAAGATGCCGGCCAGGTTCGGTCCCATTTTCTTCGGACCGGGCTTTACGTCATGACACAGGGCGCACCGGGCAAAGACGGTCTTGCCCTTCGTGGCGTCTCCCGTCTGCGCTATAGCCGGAACGGCCGTTGCGCAAAGGGCGAGCAGGGAGAATGTTCTGGCAACCGATGCAAGCGACATGGATGGATACCCCTAGGAAATGTGGCGGCATTGTTGCCGGCCTCTTGCCGGTCATGCACTTTTATGCCGTGCCAACTGAATGGGGCTTTAAGCGTATGGACGTCAATAGCCGACACGCGGTTGCGCATTGATCCGTCATCGCTGTCGTCGATGGCCGAAAAATGGCGGCATGCTAGAAGCTCCCCGAAGGGAAGCCTGCGTTTGCAAATGGTTTTGTGGAGTTATGGTGGACGCACTAGGGCTCGAACCTAGGACCCGCTGATTAAGAGAAATTGGATTCAGCGTCTCATCGAGCAACCTCGAAGTAACTTGTGACACCATGTTACAAGAAATTCCCTTATATTACATTGTATTGATCGGCATTTCGCGTCATTCTCCTGAACGGCGTGGTAGCTGGCATCTCATGGCATTTGTTGCGCAAACTGTTGCGCAAATCGAGGCGGACATGGCAACCAAAAAATTTACTGATCCTTGGCTGCGCGGATTGAAGGCAGCGGCGGACGGCGTCCGCAACGAATGGCTTGATGAAGCTGAAACTGGACTGGTGGTTACGGTGAATTCGAAGCGCCGCATTACCTTCTGGTTCATTGGCCGGTTTCCCAAAGCGGATGGCAAGTCCAATCATCCAGGCCGTCGTGTGTTGGGAGACTTTTGCCCAGACGATGCCAAAGATCGAATCTATGTCATCAAGAAGGGCGTACCTACCCTAACCTTAGACCAGGCCCGCCAGAAGGCACGGGAATGGAAAGCGATGATCGCCGATGGTACCGATCCTGGCAAACCTGTCCAGGCGGAGCAGGCGGTCCCCGACCCTGATACCATTGCGACGGTGTTCGCCGAGTTTTTTAAGCGGCATGTCATGAAGGAGGGGCAAAAGGATGGCCGCGGCAAGCCACTGGCCCCGCTCCGCTCCGCAAAAGAGATCAAGCGAATCTTTGAGCATTATATCTTCGCGGACCTCGATGGGAATGAGCGATGGCGAAACCGCCCAATCATTTCGGTTACACGCCGAGATGTCACAGAGTTGCTCGATACGATTCAGGATACCAGCGGAGCCACTCAGGCGGATGCCGTGCTCGCGCAGCTTAGCTCCATGTTCAACTGGTATGCGGCGCGGGGAGACGATTTCGTGTCTCCAATTGTGCGAGGAATGAAGCGAACCAAATCTTCCGAGCGCAAACGCAAACGTATTCTGAGTGACGAGGAAATCCGCATATTCTGGCAGGCTTGCGGGACGCAGGAGGTGTTCGGTGTTTTCTGCCAGCTATTGCTGCTGACTCTTCAGAGGCGTGAAAAACTGCGGTTGATGCACCGGGACTATGTTATGTCCGATGGACTGTGGACGATCCCGACAGAAGATCGAGAGAAGGGTAATGCCGAGTATGTTCGGCTATCGCCCATGGCGATGCAGATCGTTAAGAAGCAGCCTACGACTCCGACCCGACCCTTTGTTTTCCAGGGGCGCTTGGCTGGTCCAATCAACGGCTTCACTGACGCCAAGGCAGAACTGGACGCCAAGATGGAGGAAATCGCCGGTCATCCTATCCCGCATTGGGTTCTGCACGACCTGCGCCGGACCGGAAAGACGCTGATGATACGAGCAGGCGTCTCGCCGCATGTCTCTGAGCGAGTGCTTGGGCATGTTATACCAGGCGTAGAAGGTGTCTATGATCAGCACGACTATCTGGCTGAAAAGACGGAGGCCCTTCGGAAGCTGGCGTCATTAGTGGCGCGGATACTCGATCCGAAGGACAACATCGTTCCAATGAAAGCTCGCGGCCGGTCTCGCTCAAACAGCCAAATGGAACGAACGGCAGAAGCAGAAAGAACTTCTGCAAGCTAGCTCCCCTACGGGCGTAGAACTGGGCCTTTGGGGTAATACAGGGTAACGCAGGGGAAGCAAGCCCTTGATTTGTGGTGCGCCAATTGCCCCTGATTACCCTCCGTTACCCTAAATGTGCCACGAAATGTGCCACGGTAATGCTGTCGGTTGGGTTCCGCACGCTTCTTGCCTTTTGGGCTCAGACCGCACGCTAATTTGTCGACTTTGGCTTCACGTTGGCGCGGTTCAGTTCGAGGAGGAGCCAATCTCGAAACTTGCCCATATAGCCGCCTGTATCGGCGGCAATCTGCGCCAGCAGTTCATCGCTCAGCTCATCTTGTTTGAGATCGAGATCACGCAACGCGCGTCTCACCATGTGGCTCTGGAAAACGAAAATCGCGTTGCGCAAATATCCGCGCACGATTTTTTCGATCTTTTTATCGTCCCCTTTGGCGGCATGGATGAGCTCTTCTATGGCAAGAACCGTGGGATCGGGCTCAGCCATCGTCTGGAGCATCTCCGGTGTGAGCTTCATCTCCTCGTCGGGCATGGATCAGTGCGGCTCATTTGCTTTGGGCATATCAGCATAGTCGCATGGTCGTCACAGGCGAACAAGGTTCAGCTACGAGGCTGCACCAGAAAAACAAGCTGCGTACGACAGAGCTTCCCACCACGAAAGAGACGGCGATTGCTGCCGGGTGTATTTTGCCATCGTTTTGCGGTGCCGCACAGGCTTCTCGCGCAGTGATACGTGGATCAGGGACGCGGGAATGTCCTTTGATGTTAACCATTTCCGCGATGAAATCCCCTCAAAAAGGCACATTGCCGAATGGTGAAATTCCATGATGATGGCCGTTGGAGTGTTTTGTTCGGTTAGCGGGGGGCAAGCAGACGTAGGGTATCGGCGCGGTTCGCCCGATGCCCCGATGGGATGGAGAGCGATTGCCCATGCGACACGAAGCCCGAATTGAACCCATGCTGGACGACACAAGCCGTCCCGCTGTTTTCGCGCCTTTATGCAGGTCGATCATCAGCGCAAGAGCAGCGTCGGCCACCATGTTTGGCTCTCTTTGCGCCGACCCGGGATGCGAAATGCTGCTCGATCTCTACTGGCGCGACAGCCAGGGATTGAAGACTTCCCTCACCAGCTTCTGCCTCGCGTCGAAAGCATCGGAGATGACGGGCCGGCGATGCCTTGCCGAGATGGAGGCGCAAGGTATAGTCGAGCGCTTCCCTGATCCCTTCGATAAACGCCGGATATATGTCCGGATGACCGCCGCCGGACGGGATAAGATGGATGCCTGCTTCCAGACCTTGCTGTCGGGATATGCGCAAACCTGTCACGACTGCGTCCGGAAATGTGGCGACGCTCCGGACGGTGCCCGACAGGAGGTCCCGTTCTGCATCGCGATAGATGGTGTCCGCCGGTTCCGACGATAGAAACGCGGTGCCGATATCGGTAGCCAGTCAATAGGCCAGCGTAGCGTAGCACTATACCGGTGAAACGGGGACGCGCTGCCCGTCTGAGATCATACTGACAGCAAGTGTCGGCTGCGGCCTGAAGAGAAGGAGGAGTGGGGCGAGGGAGTTTTCCCTATGCTGGAGTTTCTCCCATGGCCCTGTCGCGCACGAGCGCGGATCCGCGCCTGCATGCCGCTGCCGCCAATATCGTCAAATCACTCGGTGGGACATGGAAACCATCGGGCGCGATGTGTCGTTGCCCTGCCCATGACGACCATCGCCCGAGCCTGTCGGTCCGGGTCGGCGAGCATAGCATATTGTTCAAATGCTTCGCCGGCTGCTCCACGATCGATGTCATCCGCGCGCTCCGCACGGATAGGCAGCCTATCCCGACGACCGATGCTGAAACGGAATTCGCGCGCGGGGATGCCAGCGAGCGACGGTTGACTGGCCGGATTCGCTCACTCTGGAAGGAGGCGCGTCCTATCACCGAGATACCGGTGAGCGTCTATATGGCGACGCGGGGTTTTAGCGGACCGCATCCGGCGTTGCGCTACCATAATCATGTGCCGCTCGGCCGGGGAACCGACGTCCGTTTCCGTCCCGCGCTGCTCGCCGCCCTCGAAGCCGACACCGGCGTCATAGCACTCGAACGCCTGTTCCTCGATCCTCGGACCGGATTACCGGCCACTGATCTCGATCCGCCGAAGCTGATGTTGGGACGGCCGCATGGGGGCGCCATCCGCTTCGGCGCCGCCACCGATGTGCTGGGACTGGCGGAGGGCTGGGAGACTGCATGGTCCGCTCATTTGCTGCTCGGAATCCCCGTCTGGGCAACTCTTGGCGCCGACCGCTTCCCCTTGGTGACTGTTCCTGAGCGAGTCGAACGCCTCTTTGTGCTTCACGACAACGACTCTTCCGGACGACGCGGCGCGGCGCGGGCAAAGCAGGCCCATGCGCGAGACGGCCGCTCAATCGAGCCGCTGCCCCCACCGCCCGGTTTCAACGACTGGAACGATCTGTACCGGGCGAAGGGGAAGGGGGAGGGAGATGGTTGCGGAATGCAGCTGATGATCAGCTGCGCTCCGCACAATCAGACACGCGCAGCAGCAAGGGCGCCCAATAGCCCTGACCGCGAGCCTGTCACTGTCCACAAGGAGACGAGCCTTGACCTCGCCACAACCGAGCTATCCCTCCACGCTGCCGCTCTCCAAAATCGTAAAGAAGTACAATCCCCGCCGCTACTTCGACCCCAAAAAGCATGCCGAAATGGTAGCGTCGATCAAGCTGCGCGGCATCAGCCAGCCCATACTGCTGCGCCCGACGCCCGACGGCAGCGGGACTTTCACTCTCGTCGCCGGCGAACGGCGATACCGAGGCGCCCTTGAGGTTTACGGTCCGGACGGTGAAGTGCCTGTCCTCATTCGCGAGATGACTGACCAGGAAGCGCTGGAAGCCGTGATCGATGAGAACGAAAACCGTGACAATGTTTCGGAAACCGAACAGGCGGATGCCGCCGTTCTCCACCTCGCCGCGTGCCAGAATAATCGGGCCGAAGCAGCTCGGAGACTCGGATGGACACGCGCCAAGCTCGATCGTCGTCTGGCGCTCGCCGACCTTTCTGACACTGTCAAATGCGCGCTCAATGAACGGCGGATCAAGGTCGGTCATGCAGAGCTGCTCGCCGTCATTCCGGGGGAGAAGCAAGATACGGCGCTCGATACGATCCTCCGTCTGAACCTCGACGTGAACGACACGCGCAAGGAACTCATGCGCATTACGCACAGCCTTGCGAGTGCGTGTTTCGACAAGATCGAGTGCTCCACCTGTCCGTTCAACTCGGCTGCCCAGAAAGTCCTCTTCGAAATCCACGTTGACGACGGCCACTGCACCAATCCGGGATGCTTCGAACTCAAGACCGAAGCCGCCGAGGTGATCCGTTTCGAGCAGGAGGAGATGGCCGCGAAAGCGGCAAGGAATGCGACGCCTCCCATCACCGATGATGCCGACGATAATGAGCAGGACGATGTCATCGATGCACCCGCGCCATCGATTGATCTCCAGCCCCAGCCGGGAAGCGGCGTCATATCATCCAGTGTGGTCGAAAACCGCGAGCCTCCGGCACGCCCCGCCGGCACCGTGCACGCCACGTCGACCGCGCATAAACCGACTGCCACGGCTAGGTCGATCGCGGCCCGAACCATCGAGCTTCGCGAGGCGGCATGGCGAACCGCGCTTGCCCGTGCGCTCGCGGGCAATGCCGCCCACGCCCGGACCACGATCCTTGTCGCCGCAATGTCGGGCACGCTCTCGCAGATCAAGCCCGACACGCTGACGTCCCGTGCCGGCATCCTGATCGGCGCCTCATTCCCGGATCTCGACTTCAAGGACAAGATCGCGGAAATCCTGGCATTGCCGGACGCGCGAGCGGCGAATGTGCTTGCCGTCATCGGCGGTGCCTACGCCCAGGACGTGCTCGACTTCGCGCGCGTCGCTGACCTTGCCCGGACCTTCGAGGTCGATTTGCGGGGCAGCTGGCAGGTCGATCAGGCATTTCTCGAGCGCTACACCAAGGACGAACTCAAGTTCATCGCCCAGGAATGCGGCCTGATCGCGCATGTCGGCGAGAAGCGATTCGCCAAGCTGCTGGCATCGAAGAAGACCGAGCTTGTCACCGGCATGCTCAATCGCATCGGGTTCGATTGGGCGGGGCGCTTGCCGAGCGCGATGACGCTCGATGGCGCCTATGGATCGCCCCCGGATCGCGCTGCCCCGCCAGCCGAAGCTCCCATCCCGCAAATCGCCGCCTGACCGGCATCCTCGCCCTTCCAGACAAGGACCTACGCCCATGTTGATCACCAACCTGCTCCCGCTTCTCGCCAATTATTCGCTCGGTTTCGATCTTGTCGCCGGCCCCGACGATACCGTCACGCTCACCGTCATTCCCCGCAAGGCGGAAGGGGCGAAACACAGCCTCGAAGCCGGTGAGACCCGCCCGATCTCGATCACGGCAACCGCTGCGGAGATCGATGCGGAACTTGGCCGTGGCACGGACGGCGCGCTTGGCCAGCTCATCGCTTCGCGCAAGACGCTCGCCGACCAGATCGCCGATCAGCGCCAGGCGGCCGAGGACGCGAGGGTCGCAGCCACGAAGGCCACGGTGGCAAAGACGACCACGCCCGCCAGTCTTGCGAAACTCCTGCCCCCGGCCAGTCCGCCGGTCGACGCCAAGCCGGATCAACCCGCCACCCTATTCTGAGCGACGCTGCCCGATCGTTGCCACGACCTCAAGCCGGAGACTCTCCTCATGCAGATCAATCATCTCACCCGCGCCTACCGCTATGACGGCATCGACCTTCCGGTTCCGCCGCATCTCGCCAGCGATCCTGACGGCCTGCGGGCCTACCACGCCACGCTCTACCCCGCGATCCTCAACGCCGAACTGTTCGACGCCGGCGTGTCGGGCGGCGCCCACGTCACCGAATATCGCCGGGCGGTCGGCACCAAGGGCTGACCATGGCGCGCAGCACCAGCACGGCGATCCCCCCCGCAGTCCGCAAGTCCCTTGCCGAATGGATCGAACATGACGATGGCAACACGACCGATTTTACCCCACCAGCCTGCAGCAGGCAGGCCCAGGCGCTCCACGCGCGCATCCTCATCGTGGATAGCGACGGGCGAGGCAAAGCGCCCAGGCCGCTTCCGCCGCCGCCGGGCCTACGCCTCCCACCCCTCGGCTGACCTCGCTGGGCGTGTCGTCGCGCTCTCGGGCGATATTCCCGTCCTCTTCGACGCTCCGCTGGCATCGCATCACAAGCTGATGGGCCGCTGGGTTGCATCCCGGGAAACGACGGCGGAACGCTATACTCGCGACCAGGCGCGCCAGCATATCGAGCGGGTGTTCAACAAGGCAGTGCTCGATATCCTGGGTTCCGTCGAATTCGCTGACCTCAGGGTCGTGGTTCTTCAGGGCGAAGGGGACCTTCCACCGGGGATCGCGGTGATCTGCGACAGCATGGGGCAACTCGACCTCGGGTGGATCGAGGAGAGCGATGCACCCATTCCCTGGCGCGCGGCTGCCTACAGGGCGCTTGAGCAAATGCTGGGCCGCGCGCTTCCGGTCTTCGGTTACCAGGATCTCTTCGATGAAATCTCGATGTATTATTGGGACGGCGCGACTGACGATGAGACCGCGCGGCAATGGATCATCGAGTATCAGGGTGCGGACCCGGACGATAGCGAAGAGCTGACGCTGCCATCCACCATGGAAGCGCGCCGGCCCGAATGGATGATCGCGGCAAACGCGGCTCCCTCGGCGCGCCTGCCGAAGCGCCTGCACCAAAAACTGCATGAACTTCGCAAGACGCATGGCGCCCTCGGGCGCTTGCCCCCGGAGCGCGATGCCTGGCATTTCGATTTCGAGGTCGCCTACGACTACATCCCCGGCATCGACGAATGCTCGAGATTGCCTCCGCTGACGATCGTCCCGGTCGAGCAATTCGCGCGCGAGGTCGACGACGTCGGGCGCCACGGCATGGAATTCGGCTTCATGGACATCGCCGGCTTCTGCCCGCTGTCCGATCCGGCCCGCATCGACGACTGGCTCCTGTCCTTGCAGGCGGGCGCCCGGTTCCTGCGCGCCGCCCAGGACCTGATCCAGCTCGACCCCACCACTCTGTGAGGCCCGCCATGACCGACCACGCTATCCAGTTCGAAGGCACCGCCGGTGGCCTCGCGCTGACCAACGCCATCCTACTCTACCGCAGCCAGCCGATCCGCAGCGCCAGTGTCTACGCCACTGCTCGCGAGGGTGCCGCGGCATTTGCCAGCATCCATCCGATCGAACATGATGACGAGGGGCGCCCGATTATCGGCGCGGGCACATCGCTGTCGCGCGCGCATCTGCGCCAATGGACCGAGGCCCTGGGGCGAACCGTTCTCCCCGAGCTCCTGCCCGACAATGTGCTGGTCGCCCACCCCGATATGCTTGCCTGGTGGATCCCGGAGCGCGTGCGCCCGGCCTATTTCGATCTATCAGCGCCGCCCGCCGGCCTGAAAGCCCTGTCGACGCGGACGAGCGTGCCGGTGCCCTATCCGCCGCACATGTTCCTCGCGACCCGATCGGGTCTCGGCGTCTATGCCCTGCCGGTGAACGAGCGGCCGACCGCAGATACGCCGGTGCTGCACTCGCCGGTGCTCAACGTCTATCTCGATGGGGCGCTGTGCTGGGGCAATATCCCCAAGCCCAAGGCTCTCGCCATTGCCTCCATCCCACAATTCGAGCGCGCCGTGTTCGACAGCTGGTCGACCCACCCCAATCCGGGGCAGGAACTGACGGTCACCGGCAAAGGGGGCCTTGTGCGGCTCTGGGACGATCTTGCCGCGCGCAAGGCGAAGTGCTTCCCCGTCGGACGATTGAAGCCGTTCACGCCCAATCGGCAAGCCCCTCGATCACCGGGTGCGGCCGCACCCGCCACTATAACCGTCGGGACTTTGATCCGAGGTGGATGGTGATTTCGATGCTCACCGATGATCCAACGGCGGCGGCCGTCCTCGATGCCGTGCCCTGCTACCCGGTTCCGCCACAGGGACGATCGCCGGCTCTCGAAGTCCTGCGTGCCGCCGAAGCCGGGCACGGCCTTGCCGTCGGCAGCGACGGCGTGATGCTGATCCTGCGCCGGCCCTGGCTCGCGCTCGATATTCCCATCACGCCGCCGCTCACCGCCTATCTGCCTTATGGCAGCATCGGAAGCCCCAAGGCCGAGCTGCGTTCAGGCTTCATCCCTCAAGAGATTTTTGACCGCATATCGGCGTGGTTCCGGACGTGCTTACCCAACGAGGCTGCAGCTTTCGTCGCCTGGGATGAGGCGACCGGTGCGTTCTCGCTGCTTTTCCCGCAGATCGATGAGGCGACGCCATCCCGCCTGGTCTATCGCACGCCGGTCCTGCCTCCGGGTCAACACATCATTTGCGACGCCCACAGCCATGCGGCCGGTCCCGCTTTCTTCAGCGCCACCGACGATGCCGATGATGCCCATGCCACGAAGATAGCGCTGGTTCTGGGGCGGTTCGACCAGCCGGACGGCCCGACGATGGTTTCGCGTCTGTGCGCCGGCGGCATGTTCGTGCCCCTGCCGCGCGGCCCGTTCATGGGAGATCGAGATGCAATCTGACACCCGCGTCCGCCACTTTCTTCCCGCTATTTTCGACAGCTCTGCCATCAGGGTCCTGCTGGTCGGATGCGGCGGCAACGGCGCGCAGGTCGCGATGGGGCTCGCCTCGCTCGACACGGCGCTGCGGGCGATCTCCTCGCGGTCGCTGGACGTGACCGTGGTCGATGACGACATCGTCAGCGAGGCCAATCTCGGCAGGCAGCCCTTCTACCGGTGTGATCTCGGCAGTTCAAAAGCGCGCACGCTCACCGAACGGATCAATCTCGCCCACGGCCTTGCCTGGAAGGCGGTGCATGGCCGCGCGCCCGGCGCCGTCGATATCCACGATGCCGATATCCTCCTCACCTGCGTGGACACCGCATCGGCCCGTCGCACGATCGGTGCTGCCCTCACCAGGAGCAGGACCGTTCCAGCCTATTGGATGGACCTCGGCAATCGTGCCGGAGACGGGCAATATCTGATCGGTTGCCCGGGTCGCGTGGCGGGGACGGATCAGCCACGCCTTCCAACCGTGCTCGAATATTTCCCCGAACTCGCCGACGAAAACCTGCCCGATGACGATGCGCCATCCTGCTCAGTCGCCGAAGCACTTGAACGCCAGTCGCTGTTCGTCAATCGCGTCATTGCGAGCCATGCCCTGGCGCTGCTGTTCGACCTTCTCGGGCGAGGTTCCATCGGTCACGCGGGCGCTTTCCTCAACCTCGCCAGCGGTCAAGCTGTCCCGATCCCGTTGCCCCGCGGCGACTGAACCTACCGCATCACCCCGCGTCAGTCGGCCTGCACCGGCCGAAATCGCACGCCGATCCGGTGGAGCGACGCGAGAATCTCGTCCCGCAAATCCACACAAAGGAGAACGTCTATGGCTTCCATTTCCGAAAATGGGTGGACCCTTCATTACACGATTTGCAGCCTGCTAGCCGCCAAGGTTAGGCCGGGCGATATCGTTCCCATGCCGGGCGGGGCCAACGATTTGATGGTGCTCGGCGGACGCGCCCCGCAGCGCGCCAACGACCGCGGCAGCGTGTTCGTGCGCGATCCCCTCGCCGAGACCAGTGATCGCATGGAAATGCCGCTCCGCGCTCTCGGCATGGTCCGGATCAGCGCCGCCGGTGGCTGGTCGGAGATCCCGGCATGAGAGGATTTCACGTCCATGTCTATACCACGATCAGGGTCAAGGTTGCGGTGACCGCCAATGATCATGCGGACGCTATGCGGCAGGCTGACGCGATCGTCGGACGCGGCATTTTCCCTGTTCGTCTCCTTCCGAACGCCGCCGACGTGCTGGAGGCGGAGTCCGCCGAAGAGGTCACCGGCTATTTGGTCGATGAAACCGACGATCCCGAATTCGAGAACAGCCACTTCTACGATGCCGAATACCGGCCTTACGGCGCAAGTGACAGTCCGGGCTGCGCCTAAGGAGGGGGAGGAGGGACGGGGGAGGGTGCTCCGCATGATGGAGCAGTCTGGAGAATCCCCATGCAAATCGAACTACGGCGCATCTCCTATAGCGCCGCGTTATCGCAGGAAACCGCGGCTTTCTCAGCGCAAGTCTGGATTGACGGCGAACTCGCCTTTCACGCGCGTAACGAGGGAATGGGCGGCGCCGACTTCTATCATCAGGTCGGCCGGTGGACCGTGGCGGAGGTCGATGCCTGGCTCAAGGCCAACCGGCCGGTGCGCTATCTGGATGAGAATCTCGCCTGCGACCATGATCTCGAGATCGAAGTGAGCGATCTCCTCATTCGCGCCGTCGAAGGCCGTCGCCTGAAGCGGCTGCTTCGCACCAATCTCGTCACGATCGAGAATGATCAAATCCTGCAATATCCGCTGCGCAAGCGGCCACTCGCGATCGTCAGCCGCGCCGTGCGCGCCACCAATCCCGCCGCGGTCATCGTCAACGACGCCGGCGACGAGGTGTTTGCGCGCGCTCTCGACCTGCTTCTCGCCAGCCGCTGACATTCCGGGCCGGAGATCGTCATGACCGACACTTTCGATCCCGCCGATGCGGGATGCTGGATGGCGCGCGGCCGTCCGGCCAACCATGCGCAGGCGCTCGCCGATGCCTGGCGCCGCTTCCCAGACCTGCCGAACGATGCGCCTCTCGATGCCCGCATGGCGCGTTCCCGCGAGCGCGTTCAGGCGCTTCGTCCTCTCAACGAGGCGATCGCCCAGGAAACCGAGCGCCAGCGCACGATCGCGAACTTCGCCTTCGTCGAGCGCCAGGTCGCGCAGGGCAGCACCGACAGCCGCAATGGCGCGATCCTCCATGCCCGCGACGTTCACGGCTATGACTGGGACGCCGCGTTCGCTTATGCCGAAGGGAATCACGCTGCCATCGCAGGGTGGCCAGCGCGTCCGCCGTCGCCGTTTCGCCGGGGAGAACCGGATAACCGTCGACTTGGCTACGACCAGGG
>JAJZTH010000036.1 GCA_021849075.1 Pseudomonadota bacterium
GAAGCGACCATCGCCTCTTCAACCGCCTGGGCTATGATCGCTTCTATCCGCATGCTCATCCGCAGAACCGCAAGGTATTGCTACCCCTGAGAAACTTTTGAATCGGGCTCTGAGATCGTCCCCGGCCGTCCCGAGGCGCTCAAGGGCAGCGCCGCCGCCGCCGTCCTGCTGATGCTGTTCAACGAGGATGAAGCCGCCCAGATCCTGTCGCGTCTGGAGCCGGAAGAAGTCCGCCAACTCGGCTACGCCATGTATGATGTGCAGGATGTCGACCCGGAGGAAGTGAACGAGGCGCTCGATCATTTCGTCACCAAGGCCAAGAAGCGCACCACCATCGGCTATGGCGCGACCCGCCATATTCGCGGCGCGATGACCAAGGCTCTGGGCGAGGAACGCGCGGAAACCATCCTGGCGCGCATCACGCCGCCGACCCGCTCCACCCAGCTGGAAATGCTGAAGTGGATGGACGCCAAGGAAATCGCGACCCTGATCGAGGCGGAGCATCCGCAGATCATGGCGATCGTCCTCGCGCATCTGGAAGCGCCGGTGGCCGCCGACGTGCTGCAATTGCTGCCGTCCGAATATCAGGAAGAAATCGTCTATCGCATCGCCACGCTCGGCCCGGTGTCGAACGAGGCGCTGGAGGATCTGGAGCAGTTGCTGCTGCGTGGTCCGGTCGGCAAGCAGGGGGCGGCGTCGCAGCGTGGCGGCACGGTCGAAGCGGCCGCGATCATGAACAATGTCCGCAAGGATAATGAGCAGCGGATCATGAAGGCCGTCGCCAAGCGCGACAAGATGATCGCCCAGACCATCGAGGAGGAGATGTTCGTCTTCGACAACCTCATCGACATGGACGACAAGAATCTGGGCACGCTGATGCGCACGGTCGACAGCCAGGTGCTGGTCGTGGCGCTGAAGGGTGCGAACGATATGCTGAAGGCCAAGATCTTCAGCTGCATGTCCGCCCGCGCCGCACAGGCGATCGCCGACGAGATCGAGGAGCGCGGTCCCATTCGTCTGGCCGAAGTGATCGACGCGCAGAAGCTGATCATCGCCACCGCGCGTCGCATGGCCGACGCCGGCACCATCATGCTTGGCGGAAAGGGCAACGACTTTGTCTAAGATCTGGGGCGCCGAAGCGGTTCAGGATTTCGCGCCGGTCGCCGTCGCCGGATTTCGCCCGGTCGAAACCGGCGGCTTCCGCAGCCTCTATACCGCGTTGCCGACGCAGCAGAGCGCGACGATCCGCGCCGCCATGGCCGATGAGGCGCAGGGCGAGCCGGAAGTCGACCTGATCGAGGAAGCCCGGATGGAAGCCTTCACGCTGGGCTTCGATGAAGGTTGCCGCATCACGGGCGAAGCCCATGCCGCCGAAACCGACGCGCGCAGCCGTCTGGCCGACGCGCTGGAACTGCTGGTGCCCGCGCCCAGCGGCATGCTGTCCACCATGCTGTCCGCCACCGTCGTCCGTCTGGTCGAACAGATTGTCGGCGAGGTCGAGATCGACATGGATCGCCTGCTCCAGCGCTGCGATGCGGTCGCCGCCTTCATCGAAAGCAATCAGGACAAGAGCGCGCTGCACCTGCATCCCGACGACGCGGACCTGTTGAAGGATGAGGCGATCGGCGTGCCGATGGTCGCGGACAAGGGCATGCAGCGCGGCTGCGTGCGCCTGGAAACCGCCGATGGCTGGGTGGAGGATGGCCCGGATGTGCGCCTGTCCCGCCTGCGCGCCCTGATGGACGACATGGAAGGCCGCTCATGATTGGATATTGGGCATGATCCGCGCCGCGCTCGCTCAGGCGGAAACGCTGTTCGATCATTTGCAGGTGCAGAACCGCCAGCCGCGCCATGTCGGCCGGTTGGTCAGCCATGATGCGGGCATGCTGGAAGTCACCGGTTTTCGCCGTCCGATCGGTTCGGGCGCGCGGGTGCTGGCCAGCGACGGTTCGGTCTGCCGCGCCGAAGTCGTCGGCTTTCGCGGCGATCGCACGCTGCTGGTGCCGCTGGACGCCGACGCGCCGCTGGAAAGCGGCATCCGCGTCGAGCCGGACAGTCAGGCGAACATGGTGCAGGTGGGCGATGGCCTGATCGGCCGGGTGGTTGACGCCATGGGCCAGCCGCTCGACCGCAAGGGACCGATCATCGCTGGCGGCGTGTGGCCGCTCAACGGCGTGAAGGGCAATGTGCTGGATCGCGGTCGCGTCACCGAACCATTTGACCTTGGCGTGCGCGCGGTCAACGCGCTGCTGACCGCCGGGCGCGGCCAGCGCATCGCCATCATCGCCGGCTCCGGCGTCGGCAAATCGGTGCTGATGGGCCAGATGATCGCCGGCGCGGAAGCCGACATCGTCGTCGTCGGCCTGATCGGCGAACGCGGCCGCGAAGTCAGCGACTTTCTGGAAACCAAGCTGAAGCATGCGATGCACAAGAGCATCGTCGTCGCCGTGCCGGCCGATCATCCGCCTGTACTGCGCCTGCGCGCCGCTGCGCGCGCCACCGCCATCGCCGAATATTATCGCGCGCGCGGCAAGAAGGTGCTGCTGCTGATCGACAGCCTGACCCGCTGCGCCCATGCCCAGCGCGAAATCGGGCTGGCGCTGGGCGAACCGCCGGCGATGAAGGGCTATCCGCCCTCGGCGCTGGCGCTGATCCCGCGTCTGGTGGAGCGCGCCGGCGTCGACGCGCGCACCGGCGGGTCGATCACCGCGCTTTACACCGTGCTGGCCGATGGCGACGATACCGACGATCCGATCGTCGACGCCGCCCGCGCCATTGTCGACGGGCATTTCGTGCTGTCGCGGCATCTGTCCGAACAGGCGATTTTCCCCGCGATCGATATCGGCAAGTCGCTGTCGCGCGTGATGGCCGATGTGGTGGATGACGAACATCGCATGGCTGCCGCCGGTTATCGCCGCCTGTGGGCCGCCTATGAGGAAAATCGTGACCTGATCCTGATGGGCGCTTATCGTCCCGGCAACGATCCCGTCATCGATGAGGCGGTCAAGCGCCGGCAGGAAATATTGGACTTCATCCGGCAGGACCAGAAAAGCCGCGTTGACCTGGCCAACAGCGCCGCCGCGCTCATCATCGGGTTCGGCGCATGAAGGGCCTGGTCAATCGTCGCCAGCGCGTGCTGCGCGTGCGCCATGTCCAGCATGCGATGGCGGTGGCGGAAACCGCCCGGGCGCGCGACGCGGCCGACGGCATCGCGCAGAATATCGAACGGCTGCGCAAGGTGCGCGGCGAGCTGTTCGGCGGGGAGGGGCTGGCCAATGGCGCGTCCTTTGCGGCGATGCAGGAACTCGCCACCCGGCTGGAACAGGCGGGTCGACAACTGGACGGCGCGCTCTATGACGCCAGGCGCAATGTGGAGGCCAAGGAAGGGCTGACCATCGCCGCCAATCGCGAAAAGGAAATCGCCACCCGCCTGAAGGACCGCGCCCGCGCGGACATGGAGGAATGGCGCGAAAACAAGCTGGCGGCGCTGCCGCGTTACCGCCGGATGCAAAAGTCGCAGGATGTCTGACATGAACATGCTTGCCAGCCTTAAGGCGATCCTCTTTCCGGCCGCTTCGCAGAAGCTGGCTGGCCTGACGGACGCCGCGCCCGCCGAGGGCGCGCCGGATTTCACGGTTTTGATGAACGCCGCCAATGCGCCGACGGATGCCGTCGTTATGGACGCTGCACCCGCGGTTGCAGCGGCCGCGCCTGACATGCCCGACGCCGCGCCCGAAGTGACTGTGGATGTGGTGGAGACGCCCGCACTTCAGCTGGCGGCCACGCCGGACCGCGCCACCCCCGATCAGAGCGTGGCGCTGGCGCTGGCGTCACGTCCTGCCGCCATTGCTCCGGCCGTTCAGGTGCAGCCGGCGACGCCCGCCGCCGAAGCGGCGGTGGATGCGCCCGTCGTGCCGGCCATGGTCGCGCCTGAGGAGGAGCAGGCGGTTCCGACCCCGTCCAGGGCCGAACCGTCGGTCGCACAAGCGTCTGCGCCACTCGCCCCCGCCAAAGCGCCCGCTGAAGAGGTGAAGGTGCAGGCTCCCATGCTGTCGGAAGCGAAGCTGACCATGAAGGTCGAGCATCCGGTGCAGCCCAAGGCGCTGCCCATGATCGCCACTGTTGGCGAACCCGTTGCCGCGCCGGTGAAAGCCAGCGACGATGCTGACATCGAAACCGATGATGGCGACGCAATCGCGGCGGACGCTTCCGCGCAATCGGCCGATCCGCTGATCATGGTCGTGGAAGCCGCGCCGATTGCCATCGCGCCCGTTTCGCCCCTGCCCATTTCGCCTGGGCCAATCCCGCCCGCACCCGTGGCCGCCGATGCGCCGGCGTCGCCTGACGCGCCCGCAGCACCCGTCGTTGCGCAAGCCGCGCCCGCGCCGCAAGCCGCTGCCGTGGCGGAGCCGGTTGTCGCCGCAGCGGTTTTGCCGGATGCGCAAGCTGCGCTGCCCGAAGCCGCTCCGGCCGCCGCGCCAGCGGAGGCATTGGAACCGGCAAAGACCGAACGGACCGTGAAGCCGGTCAAGGCCGAAGCCGTATCGCTGTTGCAACTGGTGCGCGATCATATGAAGGCGCGGCCGACTGCGGCAGCGCCCGAAGCACGCTCCCTATCGACCGATGCGCCGGCGGCCAGCGACATGTCCGTCGCGCCGGTGGCTTCGGCCCAGCCCATGCTCACGCCCGCTGCGGCGCCACAATCCGCCGCCCCTCAGCCAACGGCAGCGGCGACCCCCACCGTCGACCTGTCCGCCAGCCTTGGCGCGCAGGTGGTCGACATGGGTGTTTCGGGCCAGTGGATAGACGGGCTGGCCCGCGACATCGCCGGCCTGTCAGCCAATGGCGCGCAGGGGCGTTTCCAGATCAATGCGGATCAGCTTGGCCCTGTGCAGGTCGACATTCGACACGGCAGCGACGGCGCGACCGTCAGCCTGACCGTCGCGACCGAAGCGGCCGAACTGGCGCTGCGGCAGGATAGCGACCGGCTGAAGCAGGACGCCAGCCTGTCGGCCGTGCGCATCAGCGAGGTGAAGGTGGAGCGCGCGCCGCATGTGGCGGAATCCGCACGCGCCGATTCGGCCGGCAACCAGAACCCGTCCCAATCCCAGTCTCAGAACAACGGCTGGCAGGGTGCGGGCCAGAATATGGGCCAGTCTTCTGCCCAGTCGCACATGCAGGGACGCGGGCAATCGCGCGAAAATAACGCATTTGGCCATAAAGGAAGCGGCGACGCGGTCGTTCTTAACCATGAACAGGCCGGCGATATGTCTGGCGACCTGCCGCGCGCGCGCTATGCGTGAGGCGCGCCAATCCTAGGGGACCAAAGCAATGAGCGAAGAGCCGAAGGCCAAGAAGAAAAAGGGCGGGGGCATGAAGATGATCCTGCTGCTGGTCGTCGGGGTCGTGGTGGGTGGCGCGGGCGCGGCGGGCGGCCTTTATGCCGCCGGCTTCTTCAGCCCGAAGGCTGAAGGTCCCAAGGAAGATCCCAACAAGCCTGTATTGGTGCTGGCCGGTGAAGATGCGCAAGCCGTCGCCACCGCCCATGGCTGGGCTGGTGAAGGTGGCGGCAGTGGTGGTGGCGAGGGCGGCGGTGGCGGCCATGAAGGCGGCGCAGCCGCTGCGCCCCATGCCTTTGCGGCCCATGCCGGCAAGGGCGTAGACCTGCCCACGCCCGCCAATCCGATGGCCTATCAGGCGACCTATTTCCAGTTGCAGGCACCCTTTACCTCCAACATGTCGGACTCGGACGCCTTCGCGCAGATCACCGTCGCGGTTTCGACCTATTATGACTATCGGGTCATCGCCGGGGTCAAGGCGCATGAAATGCCGATCCGCAGCCAGGTGCTGATGATGCTGGCGCAGCAGCCGCAAGAAGTGCTCGACACGCCGCAGGGCAAGCAGGGGCTGCAGAAGAAAATCCGCGACATAGTGAACGAGATTCTGAAAGAGAAGACCGGCTATGGCGGCGTCGACAACGTCTATTTCACGAACTTCGTGATCCAGTAAGAGTTTGTTTGGAAATGCGCCTTTGGTGCGGCGCCGAAAATGCGCTCTTTCGCGCATTTTCCAGACAGGCTCCGGCGGTCGCAGGCCCGGACGGATTAACCGGAATTTTACCATTTTCGTTATTTATGGTCCCGCCTGAACAGGACCGGGATGCCCCCTGATCCGATGCGGGCAGGGGACCGAAATGACCGATGTACAGACCTACGCCTTCGGGCGGGGGGAAACGCAGGCGCCGATCATGCTGTCGGGGCTGGACCGGCTGGGCGAAAAGCTCAGTCGGCGCATGCGCGCATTGATCGAACCGATTGCCGGCATGCGGCCGCAGGTTCTGGCGCAGGACACCCGCGTTCTGGAATTCGGCGCATGGTCGGCCGATGTGCCGGCCTTTTGCAGCATCTCCATCTATCGCCTGCTGCCGCTTAAGGGGCAATTGCTGCTGCGTTTGGACGCGGCGATGATTTCGACCCTGGTCGATTGTTTTTATGGCGGCATTGGCAATCGCCCTTTGCCCGCCCGCAGCGAATTTACGCCGACCGAAGACCGGCTGATCGCCCGCCTTGCCGACACCATCACCGCCCGTCTGGTCGAAACCTGGACCGACATATTGCCGCTGGAGCAGGGGCTGATCCTGCGGGAAAGCTCGGTCGGCTATGCCGCCGCCGCCCAGCCCGGCGACCAGATGGTGCTGCAACGCTTCATGGTGTCGCTGACCCGCGATCAGGAATGGCCGGTGGACCTGCTGTTCCCGCTGTCCGCGCTGCGTGCGGTCGAGGCGCTGACCGGCGCCCATATGCCCACGGACGAGGAACATCGCGATCCCGTATGGCAATCGCGCATCGCCCGGCGCATGCGCGACATTCGTCTGCCGGCCCGGACCGTGCTGGCGCGTCCCAATCTTTCCCTCGCCGACCTGATGGAATTGAAGGTCGGGGACGTCATTCCCGTCACGATCGGCCGGTCGCTGCCGCTGATCGTGGGCAATCGCATCGTCGCGCACGGCACGATCGGCGAACAGGATGGTCGCGCCGCCTTCCAGATTGAAAAGCTTGCACAGGAACCCGATCAATGAGCGACATGAGCGAAGCCCCCCGGATGGACCGGGCCGAAGACCCGGTCAGCCGGATGAACAACAACCGCCAGTTCAAGCTGCTGGCCGACATCCCCGTGCGCATGTCGGTGGAGGTCGGATCGACGTCGCTGCGTCTGGCCGAAGTCATGGACCTGTCGGAAGGCAGCATCGTGGAACTGGACCGTCAGGCCGACGATCTGCTCGACATCATGGTCAATGGCGCATTGATCGCCAAGGGCGAGGTCGTGACGGTCAATGGCCGCTATGGCATCCGCATCGTCGATATCGCCGCGACCGAGAATCGGTTGGCCGGGATCGAGCGGCGCGGCTGATTTTTGCGCTTGCGTTCGGGCATGAAACGGCGGAACGCAGGCCGGTATTAACCATAGTCGCGGGCGGACCTTCATGTTCTGGTATTTCGTCAAACTGCTGATCCTGCTGCCGTTGGTGGGCGGCATGGCGTTCGGTGCCCTGTGGCTGTGGCGCAAATATCAACCCGGCATGATGGCGGGGCAGGGCGATCGATCGCTCAAGCTGCTGGAGGCTTTGCCCATGGGCGCCTTTGGCAAGCTCGCCGTGGTGGAGTTTGAAGGCAAGCGGATCCTGGTCGCGGTCACGCGCGGCCGGATCGAGAAGATCGCGGAAGGCGACCCCTATCGTGCGCGGTAAGATGCTGCTGATCGGCGGCGTCCTGATCGCCGCCGGCCTTGCATTGGTGGAGCCGGCGCTGGCGCAGGCGGTGCCAACGCCGCCGGTCGACAATGGCGGCGCGCTCAGCCGCGCCATGGGTCAGATTTCCGGCGATGGCCGGTCGATGTCGCTGTCCCTGCAAATCCTGATCCTGATGAGCCTGCTGACGGTGCTGCCGTCGCTCGTGCTCATGATGACCAGCTTCACCCGCATCATCATCGTCCTGTCGCTGTTGCGGCAGGCGCTGGGCCTGCAACAGACGCCGCCCAATCAGGTGCTGGTGGGGCTTGCCCTGTTCCTGTCGCTGTTCGTGATGCGCCCGGCGATCGACACGATCAACGCGCAGGCGTTCGATCCCTATGGGAAGGGGCAGATCAGCATCGAGGAAGCGGTCGGCCGGTCGGGCAAGGTGCTGCACGGCTTCATGACCAAGCAGACCCGCGAAAGCGACCTCAAACTGTTCCAGAATCTGGCCGAAGCGCCCGCTTTCCGTTCGCCCGCCGACATTCCCTTCTCGATCCTGCTGCCGGCCTTCGTGACGAGCGAGCTGAAGACCGCCTTCCAGATCGGCTTCATGATCTTTCTGCCCTTCCTCATCATCGATCTTGTCGTCGCTTCCACGCTGATGGCGCTGGGCATGATGATGCTGTCTCCCACCATCATTTCCATGCCGTTCAAGCTGCTATTGTTCGTGCTGGTGGATGGTTGGGCGCTGACCATGGGGTCGCTGGCGGGGTCGTTCGCGACATGATGGCGACACGAACGGAACGGGGGATTTAACCTCCAATGGAAAACGCCGATTTCTTCATGGGGCTGGCCCAGCAGGCGCTGTGGATCACGGCGCTGGCGGCTGCCCCCATCCTGATTCCGGCGCTGATCGCGGGCCTCATCATCGGCATGGTGCAGGCCGCGACCTCGATCAACGAACAGACATTGAGCTTCATTCCCAAGATATTGGTCGTGGGCGCGATGCTGACCCTGTTCGGCGGGTCGATCATGGTGCTGATCGCCGACTTCACTCGCGAAATCTTCGAACGCATCCCGGACCTGCTGCAATGATCGCGCCGGGTTTCACCGGCGTCGAAACGCAGCTGTGGATATGGCTGATCGCGATGATCCGGCCCGGCGCGGCCTTCATCGCTGCGCCCGTCTTCGGTGCGCCCGGCGTGCCGCTGCAATTGCGGCTGATCCTGTCGCTGGCGCTGGGCATGGCCGCACTCAACAGCGTCACCATCCAGTTGCCCCACGACGGCGTCGCCAGTTTCGAAGGCGTGATGTTGGTGCTGGGCGAAGTGCTGACGGGCCTGGCCATGGGGTTTGCCGTGCAGATCGGCTATGCCGCCGCCTTCGTCGCGGGGGAAACGATCGGCAACGCCATGGGCCTGAACTTTGCGGCGATGGTCGATCCCGCATCGGGCCAGTCGACGCAGGTTTTGGGCACGTTCCTGTCGATCCTCGCCACCTTCCTGCTGCTGGGTATGGACGGCCATTTGCTGCTGATCAGCTTCGTCGTGCAAAGCTATGTCGCGATCCCGCCGGGGGGAGCGCTGCTGTCCAACGACATGATCTGGCATCTGGTCGAATTTGGCGGATCGTTGCTGGGCGCGGGCGTCACCGTCGCCCTGCCGGTCGCCTTCGCACTGGTGCTGGTGCAGATCGTGATGGGCATGCTGTCGCGCGCCGCGCCGTCGCTCAATCTGTTTGCGGTCGGCATGCCGGTGGCGATGATGGCCGGGCTGATCCTGCTGGCCATCGCTGCGCCGATCATGGCCGAAGGCATGACCGCGTCGCTAAAGGCCGCCCTGGAGCAGGCCCGCTCCATATCGGAGGGGCGCTGACATGGCCGGCGGCAATGAGGGCGGCGAAAAGACCGAAAAGCCGACACAGAAGAAATTGCAGGACGCCGCCAAGAAGGGCGATATCCTCCAGTCGCGCGAATTGGGCACGGCGCTGGTCGTTATGGCCGGCATCGGCTGCATTGCGGTCATCGGCCCGTCGCTGATCGAAGCCTTGTCCGACATGCTGGTGGAAGGGCTGCGTTTCCGGCGGGAGGATATCGTCGATTTCTCGCCGGTCGATCGCGGGTTCGAACTGCTCAAGGGCATTGCCCTGCCGGTGGCGGGGGTGATGCTGGCGACCTTCCTGGCGGCCATCGCCGCGCCCGCGTTGCTGGGATCGCTGGGCTTCCGTCCCGGCGCCTTTGCCCCCAAGCCGGAAAAGATGAACCCGCTTTCGGGTTTGAAGCGCATTTTCGGCATGCAGGGCCTGATCGAATTGCTGAAGTCGATCGCCAAGGTTGGCCTGCTGGGCAGCATCGGGGTCTGGCTGATCTGGGGGCGGCTGACCGAAATCATCGGCCTGGGCAAGGCGGGGATTGCGCCGGCCATGGCGGATCTGGGCAATATCTTCATCCTGACCTGCCTGGTCATGGCGGGCGGACTGTTCCTGATTGCGGGGATCGATGTGCCCGCGCAGATCATGCAGCGGGCCAAGCGGCTGGGCATGAGCAAGCAGGACATCAAGGACGAGCATAAGGAGAGCGAAGGCTCGCCCGAGCTGAAGGGGCATATCCGCCGCCGCCAGTTCGAGGTGTTGAGTGGCTCCACCCGCAAGGCCGTGGCCGAAGCCAGCGTCATCATCACCAACCCGACCCATTTCGCCGTCGCCCTACGCTACAAGCCGGGGCAGGACGCCGCGCCGGTGGTGGTGGCGCGGGGCTGCGATGCGGTTGCCGCGGCCATTCGCGAACTGGCCGACACCAATGGCGTTACGGTGCTGCAATATCCCGAACTGGCGCGCGCCATCTACTTCACCTCGCGCGCGGGGCAGATCGTCAATGAAGGGCTGTACATGGCGGTCGCGACCGTGCTGGCCTTCGTCTTCCGGGTCGAAAACCGCATGGCCAGCGAAATGGACCGCCCCTTCATCACCGTGCCCGACGATCTGCGTTTCGACGCCGACGGGCGCAAGCAATAGTGGGGCGGGGTCGGGCCTTTAAAAGCCTGCGGCTCGTACAATCTGAAAAAATTTGCAATCGCCCCTAAAGGTTGATCGCGCCGGGTCGTAATCGGTTCACGGGGACGCCTGAGGATGGTGCGTCATGGACGATTATATGTCTCGTGCGGAAATATCGCCGGTCGATCGGACGGTGGTGCGCGCGGCTGTGCCGGCGCAGGCCGTGCAGCCGGTGTCGGCGAGTCGCGCCAGCGACGCGCCAGGCAAGGGCATGGGCGCGCCCGTGGCCGAGCAGGACGTCGCCGCCGTCGATCAGGATTTGGCGAGTGTCGCCGAATATGTCGAAGTCCACGCCCGCATTTCCGAAATTCTGGCAGACCTTGATACCGGATCGATCAGCGTGAACGGCGCGGCGGGATCGGTGCAGGCGATGATTCCCAGGCCGATGGTGATCGTGCCGCTGCCGCCCGCGACCAAGGAGGCGGTCGAGCATGCGGCCGCCATCGCCAAGCGGATCGTGGAGCGCGCCTCCTACAGCCACGTCGCACAGGCCAATCTGTCGCGCGGACTGGTGGAGCAGGTCGCGGCTTCGCAACTGTCGTCCGGTCCGATTTCTCCCGCATGAGCGAAAGCGAAAATCTTTCCTAAAGGTCTGGCTGTTAGGGCCGTTCTACCCTCTTGAAAGGACGGTCAAATGGCTTCGGTAGGCAGCAGCATCTTGACGGCGCTCAATGCGGGCTCGGGGATTGATACCTCGGCGCTCGTATCGAACCTGGTCAGCGCAACGCGCGAGCCGAAGGAAGCGGCGATCACGTCGCGACAGTCGCTCAACAGCTCGCGCATTTCCGCGCTGGCTTCGGCGCTCAGCTCGCTCAATACGTTCGCCGACGCCCTGACCGAAGTCCTCTCCGGCGCGGATTATACCGGCACGATCGCATCCAATGACACCAGCATCGCCAGCGTCAGCCTGCTGAGCGGCGGCAGTCCGTCGGGCCTGCCCGCGCAGCTGACCGTTGAACAGCTGGCCGCCGCCCGCGTCATATCCTCCAGCGCCAACGGCGGCGCGACCAGCGCGAGCGCGATCGGCACTGGCAGCTTCACACTGACCACCGCGTCGGGCGCAACCACCACGATCACAATCGATTCGACCAACAACAGCTATGCCGGTCTCGCCTCCGCGATCAATGCGGCGGACATGGGCGTCACCGCCCGCGTCGTTACCGACGCCAATGGCACGCGGCTGGTGTTCAAGGGCGAAACCGGCGCCGACAATGATTTCAGCATCAGCGTCGCCGCCGATGACGGCGCCAGCGTGCTGGCCGGCCTTGGCTGGAGCGGCACGGACAGCGCCACCATGGTCAGCAGCTCCACGCCGCAAAATGCGAAGATCACGCTGGATGGCGTGGAATATGATTTCGCCAGCAACACGATCGACGAAGCGATCCCGTATATGCGGATCGACCTGAACAAGGCGTCGCCCGGCACCACCGTCACCCTGTCCATGTCGCAGCCGACGGCGGGCCTGTCGGACCTGCTCGGGGAATTTGTCAGCGCCTACAACACGCTGATGTCGGCGTTGAACACCGCAACTGCGGCTGGCGCTGATTCATCCTCGTCTGGCGTGCTGAACGGCGTGGCGGGCGTGCGCGACATGAAGCGTCAGCTGGCGGCCATTACGTCGACCCAGTTGAGCGCGACCGGCACTTTCAAGACGCTGTCCGACATTGGCGTCAGCACCAATCGCGACGGCACGCTCAGCCTGGACACGGCCCGGCTGGCTGCGGCGATGGAAAGCGACCCGGAAGGCGTGACCAACATGGTCAATCCAAAGGTGTCGACCACGGCCAATCCCGGCCTGTCCGCACTGATGGACAAGGTCCGCGACAATGTCGAAAAGGACGATGGGCCGATGAAGTCGGCGCAGAAAGTCTATGCCGCGCAGGCGGAGGAATTTACCAAGCAGCTGGAAAAGCTGGATACGCAGATGACCAACTATCAGGAGCATCTGACCAGCGTCTACGCAGCCATGGAAACGCGCCTGAGCGCGCTCAAGGCGACACAAAGCTACCTCGAACAGCAGATCGAGGTCTGGAACAACAGCGACAATTAAATCGGGGCGATACGACGATGTTCTACAATCAGGGCTATGCAGGTGGTGGTGCGGCGGCGCGGCGTTATGCGGCGATCCATTCCGGCAGCCGCACCGAAAGCGCCACGCCCCATGGCCTGGTCAAGATCCTGTTCGACGAACTGCTGCTGGCGATGGACGCGGCGGCGCTGGCGGAACGCAATGGCGACCGGATGAAGGTGTCGGACAAGCAGGCCCGCGCCATGTCGATCCTCTTCGCGCTGGAATCGAGCCTGGACTATGACAGGGGTGGCGACGTTGCCGTCGGTCTGGCGCAAATCTATCGCGAAGCGCGCCGCCTGTTGCTGGTGGGCGCCAAGGA
Source organism: Pseudomonadota bacterium (assembly GCA_021849075.1). Classification (GTDB taxonomy): domain Bacteria; phylum Pseudomonadota; class Alphaproteobacteria; order Sphingomonadales; family Sphingomonadaceae; genus Sphingobium. The sequence continues at coordinate 13,174 of JAJZTH010000036.1, forward strand.
GCGTTCGGCCGCCCCGGTGGATGACGCCCGCGCCATGGTCGCCGAAATCGCCGAAGCCTGGAACCAGATCGGTTGAGAATTTTTTGGAAAAAGCGCGGAAGAGCGCATTTTTGATACGACGCCGGCCCGCACCCCCGCCCGACCGCCCATCAGGGTATCATGTCTGGGCGGTCGGGTGGGGGTGCGGGCCGGTGCGCCATAGGCGCATAACATCATAACATAAGGCCAGTCGCGCATGGGTGGCCATGCAGCGGGGTTGCACCCCCTTCATGGCCTCTGTATAGGCGACGCTCGCAAAGGGCGGCCCGGCGGGGGCCGCCTTTTTGCGTTTCGCGCACATCCGCGCACCTGACGATATATCACGTCCAGAAAGGGAAGGCCCATGTCGATTACGCCGCTCATGCCCGTTTACCCCCGGTGCGATGTGCGTCCGGTGCGAGGCGAGGGCTGCTATCTGATCGGGGAACGCGGCGAGCGTTACCTCGACTTCGCCAGCGGTATCGCCGTCAACCTGCTGGGCCATGGCCACCCGAAGCTGGTGAAGACCATTGCCGATCAGGCCGCCACGTTGATGCACATTTCGAACCTCTACGGATCGCCGCTGGGGGAACAGTTCGCGCAGAAGCTGGTCGACAACACGTTCGCCGACACCGTATTCTTCACCAATTCGGGTGCGGAAGCGGTGGAGTGCGCGATCAAGACCGCACGCCGCTATCATTATGCCAATGGCGCGGCCCACCGGCACAAGATCATCAGCTTCGACAACGCCTTCCACGGCCGCACGCTGGGCACCATTTCGGCCACCAGCCAGCCCAAGATGCGCGACGGTTTCGAACCTTTGCTGCCCGGTTTTCAGGTGGTGCCGTTCAATGATCTCGACGCCGCGCTGGCTGCGATCGACGATAATACGGCCGGCTTCCTGCTGGAACCGGTGCAGGGCGAAGGCGGCGTGACCCCGGCGACGGCGGAATTCCTGACCGGTCTGCGCAAGGCGTGCGACGACCATGGCCTGCTGTTGATCCTGGACGAAGTCCAGTGCGGCTATGCCCGCACCGGCACCTTCTTCGCCCATGAACAATATGGCGTGACGCCCGACATCATGGCCGTGGCCAAGGGGATCGGCGCCGGCTTCCCGCTGGGCGCCTGCCTGGCAACGGAAGAAGCGGCCAAGGGCATGGTGTTCGGCACCCATGGCTCCACCTATGGCGGCAATCCGCTCGCCATGGCGGTGGGCCTCACTGTGCTGGAAGAGGTTCTGGCCGACGGCTTCCTCGACCATGTCAAGGCGATGGGCGCGCGCCTGCGTTCCGCGCTGGAGCAGCTGATCCCCAATCATGACGATATGTTCGAGGATGTGCGCGGCATGGGGCTGATGCTGGGCGTCAAGCTGAAGGACACGCATGACGCGCGCGCTTTCGTCGGCCATCTGCGCGACCATCATGGCCTGCTGGCCGTGTCGGCCGGGCAGAATGTGCTGCGCGTGCTGCCGCCGCTCGTCATCGACGAAAGCCATATCGCCGAATGCATCGAGAAGATTTCCGCCGGCGCGCGGAGCTTTGTCGAAGCCAAGGCGGCCTAAAACTAACCTCCGTTCGCCCTGGGCCTGTCGAAGGGCCGCACTTTTCTTGCAAGGAAGTGCAAGGCTTCGACAGGCTCAGCCTGAACGGTTTCGGGGTGGTTATAATGACCAAGCATTTCCTGAATCTCTCCGATGCGGGCGGCGACGCCATCGCCGCGATGATCGCCGACGCCATCGACCGGAAGGCGGCGCGCGCAGGCAAGCCCAAAGGCTGGGTGGATGCGGATGCGCCGCTGGCCGGCCATACGCTGGCGATGATCTTTGAAAAGAACAGCACCCGCACCCGCGTCAGCTTCGACATGGGCGTGCGTCAGCTGGGCGGGACGTCGCTGATCCTGGACGGCGCGACCAGCCAGCTGGGCCGGGGCGAAACGATCGCCGACACCGCGCGCGTGCTCAGCCGCATGGCCGACGCGATCATGATCCGCACCGACGATCATGCCAAGATCGAGGAAATGGCGCATTATGCCAGCGTCCCGGTGATCAACGGCCTGACCGACCTGTCGCATCCCTGCCAAATCGTCGCCGACCTGCTGACCGTGGTGGAACATGGGCTGGCGCTGCCGGGCAGCCAATGGGCCTGGCTGGGCGACGGCAATAATGTGCTCCATTCGATCGTCGAGGCGGCCGGGCTGCTGAAGTTCGATGTGCGCATGGGCATTCCCGAAGGCTATGATCCCGATCCCGCCTTTGCCGATGCGGCGCGCGCCGCCGGATCGACCATCACCCTGACCCGCGACGCGGCGCAGGCGGTGGCCGGCGCGGATGTGGTCGTCACCGACACCTGGATTTCCATGGGCCAGGCGCATGCGGACGAAAAGCTCAAGGCGATGATGCCCTATCAGGTCACGCCTGCATTGATGGCAGGGGCCAAGGCCGACGCAAAATTCCTCCACTGCCTGCCTGCCCATCGCGGCGAAGAAGTGGTGGCCGAGGTGATTGACGGCCCGCAGTCGCTGATCTGGGACGAGGCGGAAAACCGCATTCATGCCCAGAAATCGGTGCTGCTGTGGGCGCTGGGCCGCCTTGGTTGAGTTTAAGGGCGGGCTTCCTATCTAGGAAGCCCGCCCGCATCATCCGATGCCCTATTATCTCCGGTGTGTGTTGCGCCGGACGACCGGAGCTGTGAATTGACGTCTGCCGCCGATCTTGACCAGGCCCTTGGCTTCACCATCCCGTCGCGCCATGCGCGCGGCCGCGTCCTGCGGCTGGGACCGGTGCTGGATCAGGTGCTGGCCGCGCACGCCTATCCCCCGGCGGTCGAACGGCTGCTGGCGTCGGCGCTGGTGCTGGCGGCGCTGCTGGGCAGCACGCTCAAGCAGGCGGACGGGCAACTGACATTGCAGGCGCAGACCGAACATGGCGTCGTCAGCCTGCTGGTGGCGGATTACAAGGATGGCGACCTGCGCGGCTATGCCAAGTTCGACGCCGACCGGCTGGCCGAGATGGGACCCGACCCGTCGCTGTTCGGCCTGTTCGGCAAAGGCTATCTGGCGATCACCTTCGATCAGGCGGTGACGGGCGAGCGCTATCAGGGCATCGTGCCGCTGGAAGGCCAGTCGCTGGCCGATGCGGCCGAACATTATTTCTTCCAGTCCGAACAGATACCCAGCGTCATTCGCATCGCCACGCGCCATGATGCGGGCGAAGGCTGCGTCGCGGCCGGCATGCTGTTGCAACATTTGCCGGAGGGCGAAGTGGGGCGTGAGCGTCTGCATGTGCGGCACGATCACCCCGAATGGGAACATGTTCAGGTGCTGGCGGAAACGCTCAAGCCCGATGAACTGACCGATCCGGCCCTGCCGCTGACCGATATTCTCTGGCGCCTGTTCCATGAGGAAGAGGAAGTGCGCGTGACCGAATCGGTGGCGCTGGCCAAGGGGTGCCGATGCGACCTGACTCATATTCGCGATGTGATCGGCCGCTTTTCAGTCGATGAACGGGCGGAGATGGCCGACGAGCAGGGCGTGATCGGCGTCGATTGCGCCTTCTGCTCGCGCATCTTCCCGCTCGCGCTGGACAGTTTTGCGGCGCGTTGAGCCCGAATCAGAGTCTGCGTGCAATCGTTTCGCTACCGATATTTGTAATTGAGGCGCGCCGTGCCTTTTGCGCTATGAAATTGCCGCAATTGCACGGCAAGGCAGGATGCGCATAGCCGCGGCCGTAGGGGCCGGCGGCTCTGGACGAAATGAGCAAAAAGATGAGGACGACGAATCTGCGGACGCTCTGCGCCGTGGCGGCGTTGCCGATGGCAACGATGCTGATGGCGGCGGGGCCAGGGGTGGCCAACGCTCCGGCGCCTGCCGCCCTGCGCACGCTGGAGCCGGGGGAATGGGAATTGCGCGGCCGGGGCGAAGGCGCGGAAACGCAAAAGCTGTGCGTCACCGACCTGCGCCAATTGCTTCAGGTGCGCCATGGCCGCACGCTCTGTCACAGCTTCACCGTGTCGGACAGTCCGAACGCCGTGTCCGTCACCTATGACTGCGCGGCGGCCGGTACGGGGCGCACGGATTTGCGCATCGAAACCACCCGGCTGGTGCAGATCCGGTCGCAGGGGGTCGCCGACGGCGCGCCCTTCGCATTCGCAGCCGAAGGGCGGCGGGTGGGCGCCTGTGGCTGATCCATGCGCCTTGCGGCGACTTGCGCTTGCGCGCTGCGGGCAGTAGCGCGGTCCCATGGTTGCCAATGTTGGAAAATTCGCCGTCGTGCTGCTTTCGGGCGGTTTAGACTCCATGGTCGCGGGCGGGCTGGCGCGCGAAGCGGGCTATCATGTGCTGGCCCTGTCGATCGACTATAACCAGCGTCATCGCGTCGAGCTGCGAGCCGCGACCCGCGTGGCCGAAGCGCTGGGCGCCATTCGCCATATCGTGCTGCCGCTCGATCTGACCGCATTTGGTGGATCGGCGCTGACCGCTGATATCGATGTACCCAAAACCGGGGTCGGGGACGAGATACCCGTCACCTATGTCCCCGCGCGCAACACCATCTTCCTGTCGCTGACGCTGGGTCTGGCCGAAGTGGCGGGCGCGAGCGACATCTTCATCGGGGTGAACGCGCTCGACTATTCGGGCTATCCCGATTGCCGGCCGGAATTTATCGACGCCTTCCAGAAAATGGCGACGCTGGCGACCAAGGCCGGGGTCGAAGGGCATCCGATCCGCATCAACACGCCGCTGCAATATATGAGCAAGGCGGATATCGTGCGCGAAGCCTATCGCCTTGGTCTCGATACGGGCCTCAGTTGGTCCTGCTATGATCCCACGCCTGATGGCAAGCATTGCGGCCTGTGCGACAGCTGCCGCCTGCGGTCCAAGGGTTATGAGGAAGCGGGCCTGCCCGATCCCACCATCTACGCGACGCGGCCCTGAAGGACGCGATGCGATGAGCTATGCGGTCAAGGAAATGTTCCTGACCCTGCAGGGGGAAGGGGTGCAGGCGGGGCGGCGCGCCGTCTTCCTGCGCTTTGCCGGCTGCAATTTGTGGAGCGGCCGCGAACAGGATCGCGCCAGCGCCATCTGCCAGTTCTGCGACACGGATTTCGTCGGCGTCGATGGGCTTGGCGGCGGCAAGTTCGCTGATGCCGACGGGCTGGCCGATGCGGCGCTGGGCTTCTGGGGCAATGGCGGCGGGGACCGCTATATCGTGCTGACCGGCGGTGAGCCGATGTTGCAGATCGACGATGCGCTGGTCGACGCGCTGCATGCGCGCGGCTTCACCATCGCGATCGAAAGCAACGGCACCTTGCCCGCCCATCCCGGCATCGACTGGATCTGCATCAGTCCCAAGGCAGGCAGCGACGTGGTGCAGCGGTCAGGCCATGAACTGAAGCTGGTCTGGCCCCAGCCGGGCGTCGGGCACAGCCTGTCGGACGTCGACGCCATGGGTGCATGGGATTTCGACCATCATCTGGTTCAGCCGCTGGACGACGCCCATGCGGTGGACAATGCCCGCGCCGCGATCGCGCTGGTGATGGATCGGCCGCACTGGCGGCTGACGGTGCAGGCCCATAAATATCTGGGCCTGCGATAAGCCATTCTCCAGTCAGGGCTTGCCGACGCCGGCCCGGTCGTTCCACGCCTGATGGCAGGCGGGCTGGAGGACATTCTTTTTCCAGCATTTGGGGTCGAAGGACGGGGTGGCGACGACATAGTCATAGCCCGGCGTCCCGTAAAATTGCTCGCCGGCCGGGATCGTCGCCTTCTTGATCGATCCCAGGCCCCGGCGACCCACTTCGCTCAGCGTGCCGCGATCGGCAAAGATCGCGTCGCGGCCGACGGCGGCCGCGGCCTGACAAAAGCCTTTCTGGGCCTGTACGGTCGAATAGCTGGAATAGATGCGGGTATTATACATGTCGGCCGCCGACTGGCCAGGCCGACCCTTGCCCACGGTGCGCTGGAAATAGCCCAACAGCGTCACCTGCGCCGCATCCAGTTCCGCATCATGATGGGCGATGGTGGCGTTATAGTTGCTGGTCGTCAGCAGCGTGCGTTCAAAATCGCATTGCAGCGCCGCGACATTGAGCGCCGCGCGCAGGTTCCAGGCCAGACCCGCCTTGATTTCGGCTGCGTTTGCGCCGGGCAGGCCCAGCGCGGTGGCGGCGGCTTCGTCGGTCAGCGGCGGCGCGCTGAAATCGGGCGGGGACCAGAAAAATTGCGCGGCGGCGGGCTGGGCCGCCAGCGAAGCGATGGTCAGGGCAAGGCCGGCGATCGTGCGGCGCAACGGGGTCGGGAGCATTGTCATCATGGCCTCTCCGAAAGACCGGCTGATGGGCCGGCCTTTCCTGTCTGCTTCATTGGCTCGGGTGGCTGTATCCGCCCTGAACGATTATTGGTCCGCGACCACTTCGGCGTCATCGCCAGCGGGCTTTTCCGGGGCGGCGGGCTTGGCGGGGGCGCTGCTGCTGTTGCCGGCGGATGCGTTGCCGGTCGGCATGGCGACGGCGGTGCCTTCGCTCTGCACCCCGTCCAGATCGGTCATGGCGTCGGTTGCGGTGCCGTCCACCACCTCCATGTCCTTCATCTGGACCTTGTTTTCGCTCTGCTGCTTTTCCCCGCAAGCGGTGAGCGGCAGGCAGGCAATCACAAACAGAAGGGTGGCGACGCGACGCATCCGGATATCCTTATATTGGTCGTGCCCGGCAGCCCCCGCCCGGCGAAAAGAAGCCGCGACCCTAGCGGTCCGCCCCGCATTGCTCAACCCCCGTGCCACAGCGCGCCAAGCGGCTGAGAAAGGCTGGAAAATGCGCCTTCAATGCAGTGTCGAGCGCCGCCATGGAGGCGTTGCCGCCCAGCGCGGCGATGCTGGTGACGGGATATTCACTGATCCCGCACGGCACGATGCCGCCAAAATGGGACAGGTCGGGATCGACGTTGATCGAAAAGCCGTGCAGCGTGACCCAGCGCCGCACCCGGATGCCGAGCGCGCCGATCTTCGCCTCGCGCCCTTGCGGGTCATCGGTCCAGATGCCGATCCGTCCTTCGGCCCGGCGCGCGGATATGCCCAGATCGCCCAGCGCGGCGATCATCCATCCTTCCAGATGATGGACGAAATTGCGGACATCCTTGCCCCGTTTGCTGAGGTCGATGTTGAGATAGCCGATCCGCTGTCCCGGCCCATGATAGGTATAGCGCCCGCCGCGCCCGGCATCATGCACGGGAAAGCGCCGGTCGAGCAGTTCGGCCGGGTCCGCGCTGGTCCCGGCGGTGTAGAGCGGCGGATGTTCCAGCAGCCACACCCGCTCGCGCGCCTGCCCTTCGTAAATGGCGGCGGCGCGCGCCTCCATCTCCGCCAGCGCGGGCGGATAATCGACCGGGGCGTCGGCGACGCGCCATTCGACCGTATCGGGAAAGGGCAACGGAGCGGAGGCAGGATTGGACATGGCGGCTTTCTTGACTTGCGACGGGCGAGCGATCAAGGCTCAGGGCGTATTTTCCGGGTAGCAGGACATAAAGATATGGCGACGATGTCGATCGGCAAGGCGTGGGAGGAGGCGGTGGCCTTCGTCGCGCGGGAAGCATCGTTGTTGCTGCCGGTGGCCCTGCTGTTCGTGGCGCTGCCGGGGCTGATCCTGGAACAGATGACCCCGCCCGAATTGCAGGCATGGTTCGCCCAGCCCAAGATGGAAACCATCCCCGCCATGCCGCCCGGCTTCGGGCTGGCGATGATGCTGACGATCATCCTGATCTGGTTCGGGTCGCTGGCGCTGTTCGCACTGGCGCTGCGCCCGGGAATCAGCGTGGGCGAAGCGCTGCGCCTCAGCCTGGCGCGGCTGCCGGTGCTGATCGGCACCGCGCTGGTGGCGGCGGGCGCGTTGGCCGCCATCGTCATCGTCGCGGTGCTGGTGGGGGTCGTCTTCTCGCTCGCGTCCAAGGCGCTGGCGGCGACACTGGGCCTTTTGCTGGGGCTGGGCGCGGCCGGGCTGGTTTTCTACGCCAGCATCCGGCTGGTGCTGCTGAACCCGGTGGTGATCGACAGTCAGGCCGGGGTGATGGCGTCGCTGCGCGCGGCATGGGCGCTGACGCGCGGCCATTTCTGGCGGCTCTTCGGGTTCCTGATTTTGGTGATGATCCTGTCCACCATCGCCAGCACGGCGGCGCAGGCGGTGGTCGGCGTGCTGGGCGGACTGATCGCCGGGGTGGATGGCGCGAAGCTGGCCGGCAGCATTGCCGCGGCCATCGTGTCGACGGTGATTCAGGTCTATATGCTGGCGATGCTGGCGCGGCTCTATCGTCAGGCGGTCGGCTGATCCAGCACCGGCACATGCGGCGCGGCGTCGCGGGGCAGCACGCCCGCCAGCCTTGGGTCGGCGAAGGTTTCGATCTCCCGCCCATAGGGCACAAAGCCTGACTTTTGATAGAATCCCAGCGCCGCCGGGCTGTCGGCGGTGCAGGTGTGGACCCAGAAGCGCTCTACACCCTTGCGCCAGGCGAGCGACTTGGCCTGCGCCATCAGCCAGCGGCCCAGCCCCTTGCCGTTCAGCTGCGGGACAAGGCCGAAGAAGCTCAGCTCGCAATCGGGCAGCGACCGGAAATCCAGTTCCAGCAGGCCGACTTCGGTGCCGCGCGGATCGGTGACGGCATATATTTCGACCGCCGGATCATGGAGGATCGCCGCCAGATCCAAATCGCTCATCACCAGCCGGGAAAACCACAGCCAGGGTTCCCCCACCCGCCGGAACAGGGTGCGATAGGCGTTCAGGTCCGGGGTCTTCCATGGCACCAGCCGCAACGGCGCGGGCGGGATCGGCGCAGGTTTGGGCTTTTCGCGCATTTCCAGATGGGTGACGACAGCCGCCACCATGCCGGGTTCGACGGGGATGAAGGGCATCAGCTCCAACTCGCCATCGGCGGCAGGCTCATCAGGATCGCGTCGATATTGCCGCCGGTCTTGAGGCCGAACAATGTGCCGCGATCATGCACCAGATTGAATTCGGCATAGCGGCCGCGCCATTCCAGCATGGTGCGATAGTTGGCATCGGTCCATGCCTCATCCATGCGCCGCCGTACGATCGGCGGGAAGGCGGCAAGGAAGGCGTCGCCAACCGCGCGGGTGAAGGCGAAATGCGCGTCGAACGCCGAATCGTCGGCGCATTCGAGATGATCGTAGAAAATGCCGCCCACGCCGCGATGGACATTGCGGTGGGGGATGAAGAAATACTCGTCCGCCCATTTTTTGAACCGCGGATAATAGTCCGCATCATGCGCGTCGCAGGCGGCCTTGAGCACATCATGGAAATGCGCCGTGTCCGCGTCGCGGGGCAGAGGCGGATTGAGGTCCGCGCCGCCGCCGAACCAGCTTTTGGTCGTCACCAGATAGCGGGTGTTCATATGGACGGCCGGCACATGCGGATTGGCCATATGCGCGACCAGGCTGATGCCGGTGGCGAAGAAGGCGGGATTGTCCGCCGCGCCATGGATGGTCTGGGCGAAGGCGGGGGCGAATTCTCCGCCCACGGTCGAGACGTTGACGCCGACCTTCTCGAACACCTTGCCCTTCATCACGCCGCGCACGCCGCCGCCGCCTTCGCCGGGGGCCTGTCCTTCGGCTTCCCGGTCCCATGCGGTGAAATCGAAACGGGCGTCGCTGCCGGCTTCGCGCTCGATCGCTTCAAATTCGGCGCAGATGCGGTCCCGCAGCGATTCGAACCAGTCGCGCGCCGCCTGCTGTCGGGCGTCGAGGGGGAAGGGCACGGTCGGGATCGGGTTGGTCATCCGGGGAACTTTCCAGTCTGGCGCAGGGCTTCGGCGACGGCGATGCCCGTGGACACGGCGATGTTCAAGGACCGGAAGCCCGGCGCCATCGGAATGCGGACGCGAATGTCGGCCAGATCGCGCACATCGGCCGGCACGCCCGCGCTTTCCGATCCCATCAGCAGCACGTCATTCTCCTGAAACGCCACCTCCGGCAGGCGCTGCGACGCATGGGCGCTCATCAGCAGCAGGCGGCGGCCCTCGGCTCGGCGCACCGCATCGAACGCGGCGAAATTGGCATGGCGGGTGACGTCGGCCGCTTCGCCATAATCCATCGCCGCCCGCTTCAGGCGGGCGTCCGAAAAGGCGAATCCGGTCGGCATGATGATGTCGACGGGGACACAGAAACAGGCGGCCAGACGCAGGATCGCGCCGACATTGCCCGCAATTTCCGGTTGGTAAAGGGCGATACGCATGACGCAGCGCCATAGTCCATTAGGAGCATTTGCAATAGGCTAGGTAATATTGCGACTGGCAAAGACGGCGCAGTCCGGTTATCACCCCCTTCGAACACGCCGGGGGGAAGGCGGGAGCAGCCACAAGCTGAAATCCCAAATCCCTAGATAATCTGGGCCATTAAGGGGTCCCGGTGTGTGCAGGGAAGTCTTGCAAGGGTAGAGGTGCATGGCGAGCGTAGAGCATTCTGACGGCCAAGGTCTATCCGGCGGAGAAGGGGTGCGCCGCCGCGATTTTATCAACATCGCTGCGGTGAGCTTTGCAGGAGTCGGCGCCGTCGTCGTCGCCCTGCCGCTGATCGACCAGATGAACCCCAGCGCCGACGTATTGGCGCTCGCATCCACTGAAGTCGACCTCTCGGCGATCCAGCCCGGACAGGCGATCAAGACGACCTTCCGGTCGCAGCCCCTGTTCGTGCGGCAACTCACCGAAAAGGAAATCGCCGAAGCCGACAAGGTCGATCCGTCCACGCTGCGCGACCCGCAGACGCTGGAGGAACGCACCGTCGACGGCAAGAAGCAGTGGCTCGTCACCATGGGCGTCTGCACCCATCTGGGCTGCGTCCCGCTGGGCGCGGGCGAGGGTGAGAATCGCGGCGAGTTTGGCGGCTATTTCTGCCCCTGCCACGGATCGTCCTATGACACGGCGGCCCGCATCCGTAAGGGGCCTGCCCCCAAGAATCTGGAAGTGCCGAAGTATAGCTTCACTTCCGACACTGCCATTCTCGTGGGTTGAGGGGGACCGACATGAGCTTTCCATGGGCCGAACATTACACCCCCAAGCATCCCGTGATGCAGTGGGTCGACGAGAAGCTGCCGCTGCCGCGCCTCGTCTATAACGCGATCGGCGCGGGCTATCCGGTCCCGCGCAATCTCAACTATTTCTGGAATTTCGGCGTGCTCGCCGGCGTGGCGCTGGTGATCCAGATCGTCACCGGCGTCATCATGGCGATGCACTATGGCGCCAATGACCTGGTCGCTTTCGGCACCGTCGAACAGACGATGCGCGACGTCAATGCCGGCTGGCTGATGCGTTACGCGCACGCCAACGGCGCCAGCTTCTTCTTCATCGTCGTCTATCTCCACATCTTCCGCGGCCTCTATTTCGGCAGTTATAAAGCGCCGCGCGAAATGGTGTGGCTGCTGGGCCTCGTCATCTTCCTGCTCATGATGGCGACCGCCTTCATGGGCTATGTGCTGCCCTGGGGGCAGATGAGCTATTGGGGCGCAAAGGTCATCACCGGCCTGTTCGGCGCGATCCCGGTGGTGGGCGAACCGATCCAGACCTGGCTGCTGGGCGGTTTCGCCCCCGGCAACGCCTCGCTCAATCGCTTCTTCTCGCTCCACTTTCTGCTGCCCTTCGTGATTGCGGGCGTCATCATCCTGCACATCTGGGCGTTGCATATTCCGGGGTCTTCGAACCCGACGGGCGTGGAAGTGAAGGGGCCGCAGGACACTGTGCCCTTCCATCCTTATTACACCGCAAAGGACGGGTTTGGGGTCGGCGTGTTCCTGATCCTGTTCGCGATCATGCTGTTCTTCGCGCCCAATTATCTGGGCCACCCGGACAATTATATCGAAGCGAACCCGCTTTCGACGCCCGCGCATATCGTGCCCGAATGGTATTTCTGGCCCTTCTACGCGATCCTGCGCGCCTTCACCGTCGACTTCTTCTTCGTGCCGGCCAAGCTGCTGGGCGTGCTGGCGATGTTCGCATCGATCCTGCTGCTCTTCTTCCTGCCCTGGCTCGATACCTCGCCGGTGCGTTCGGGCCATTATCGCCCGACCTTCAAGGCGTTCTTCTGGCTGCTGATGTTCGACGTGCTGATCCTTGGCTATTGCGGCGGCGCGCCGGCGGAAGAACCCTATGTGATGATCTCTCAGGTCGCTGCGGCTTATTATTTCGCGCACTTCCTGATCATCCTGCCGTTGATCGCGCGCTTCGAAAAGCCGCTGCCGCTGCCCGGTTCGATCACCGAATCGGTGCTGGCCAAATATGCCAAGGCTGACGGCGAAACCGCCGCAGTCCCGGCCGAATAAGGGGGGACGAGATCATGGTTCGCATTGGCGCATTTCTCGTCGGCCTTTTCTTTGCCGGCTGGCTGTTCATCTCCTTCCTCGTGGGCGCTTATTCCTACGTGGTGGAGCCGCCGGCCAAGACGGTGGAGCATGAATTCCATCTGGCCCCCAAACATGTGTCCTTCTCCTTCGAAGGACCGTTCGGCAAATATGACCAGCGGCAGCTGCAGCGCGGCTTTCAGGTGTTCAAGGAAGTCTGCTCGGCCTGCCACAGCCTGAAGTTCGTGGCCTTCCGCGACCTGGAAGCGCTGGGCTATAACGAAGCCGAAGTGAAGGCGATCGCCAAGCAATGGGCGATCAAGACGCCATCGGTCGATCCCGCCACGGGTGAGCCGGCGACGCGCGATCCGGTTCCGGCCGATCATTTCCCCAAGCCCTTCGCGAACAATGTCGCGGCGGCGGCGGCGAATAATAATGCGATCCCGCCAGACCTGTCGTTGATGACCAAGGCGCGTCATCATGGCCCGACCTATGTCTATTCGCTGCTGACGGGCTTCCAGGACCAGCCGGCGGAACTGCTCAAGAAGTTCCCCGACGCCAAGACGCCCGAGGGGCTGCATTACAACCCCTATTTCGCCAACCTGAACCTGGCCATGGCGCCGCCGCTGTCGGCCGACGGGCAGGTGACTTATGGCGACGGCACCAACCCGACCGTCGATCAGATGGCGCAGGACGTGTCCGCCTTCCTCGCCTGGACGGCCGAACCCAAGCTGGAAAACCGCCATGCGGCGGGTCTGGCGACGGTGATCTTCCTCCTGATCGCGACGGCGCTGGCCTATATGTCCTATCAGAATATCTGGGCGGACAAGAAGAAGGCTGCCTGAAAAGCCGGATCGGACGAGACGAAGGGCGCGGTTTCTTGAGGAAGCCGCGCCCTTTCTCTATGGAGGCGCGCATGAGCAGCAACCCGACCGGCGACCTGACCGCCCTCATCCGCACCATTCCCGATTTTCCAAAGCCGGGAATTCAGTTTCGCGACATCACCACTTTGCTGGCCGATGGCGACGGGCTGCGCGATCTGACCGCGGCGCTGGCGGACATCGCCCGGCCGCTCGATCCCGACCTGATCGTCGGGATAGAGGCGCGCGGCTTCATATTGGGCGCGGCGCTGGCCCTGTCGCTGGGCAAGGGCTTCGTGCCCGTGCGCAAGAAGGGCAAGCTGCCCGGCAAGACCGTGGGCATCGATTATGTTCTGGAATATGGCGCCGACCGGCTGGAAATGCATGAAGGACAGGTGCCGCAGGGCAGCCGCGTCCTGCTGGTCGACGATCTGATCGCCACTGGCGGCACGGCCAACGCCGCCGCGCAATTGCTGCGTGAGCAGGGCGCGATCGTGCTGATGGCGCTGTTTGCGATTGATCTGCCGGCGCTGGGCGGCATGGCCGCTCTGGAGGCCGACGGTGTGGCGGCGCGGGCGATCATGACCTTCGATGGCCATTAAGGCCGCGCCCACTCTGCTCTTCCTCTATGGTCCTGCGGCGGCCGGCAAGCTGACCGTGGCGCGGATCGTCGCTACGCGCACCGGGCTGGCGCTGTTCCACAATCATTTGATCGTCGATGCGGTGGCGGCGCTGTTCCCCTTCGGATCGCCCGAATTTGCGCGTCTGCGCGAAGCATTCTGGATGGAGGCGATGGTCGCGGCGATCAGGGACGGGCGGTCGCTGATCTTCACCTTTGCGCCGGAACCTAGCGTAGCGCCCGATTTCCCCGAACGTCTGCGTGCGCAGGTTGAGGCGGCGGGCGGCGCTCTGTGCTTCGTGGCGCTCACCATCGCGCCGGATATGCAGGACGCCCGCATCGCCGATCCGAGCCGCGCCGCTTTCGGCAAATTGCGCGACGTCGATTTGCTGCGCGCGATTCGCGCCGATTGCGATCGCTGCATGGCGGCCATGCCCGCGCCGCGCCTGTCGCTTGATAGCGGTCGCCTGCCGCCCGAAGCGGCGGCGGATCAGATCATCGCCCTGTTATAGGGTCGCCTCCAACCCGTCGACCGCCTTCGCCAGCCGTTCGTCCAGCAGTCCCAGCAACGCCGTCCAGCTGTCGATATGATCCAGCTCGCCCGGCCCGTCCGATACGCCGCGCAACCCCATCAACGGCACGCCGAATCGATCGCAGGCGCGGGCCACGGCGAACGTCTCCATATCCACCATGTCGGCGTCGATCGCGGCATAGTCGTCCCCGCCCACCACATTCGCGCCGGTGGACAGGCGCGCCAGCGGCAGCGCCAGCGGCGTGGCCAGCGGCACATCGACCGGATGGTCGATCAGCGGCGTCACCCCCTTTGTAAAGCCCAGGCGCGAAGCGTCCATGTCGCGCCAGGACACGCTGGCGATCTGGTAAATCTCCCCCAGCGGGCAAAGGCGCGATCCCGCCGAACCGAGCGACACCACCAGATCGGGCAGGGCCTGCCGCAGCGCCAGATCGTGCAGCGCCATGCCGGTGACGAGCGCCGCCTCGACCGGGCCGATGCCGGTCATCAGCGGGGTGAAGCGCGCGCGCAGATGTGGGCCATATTCCGCCTCCACCGCCATGACGAAGAGGACGCGCTTTGATCCGACCTGTTCGCAGTCCACGCCCTGAAACCCTGTCATGATTGCTTTCCTGTAATGTTGCGGACACGCCTGTGACAGCGCCCAATGCTATGGTCCAGCCTATGATGAAGCAGAATATTGACCGGAGTACGTCGCGCGTGGTGCCGATCCGCGCCCGTCCCGCCGCCAGCGAAGAAACCATCACTGCCGCCGACATCGAAGCCTGGGCGCGCGTCGAACGCGCCCTGTCGGGCAAGCGCGACGATTGCCGCCGCCTGCTCGCACAAGCGATCCGCGCCACGCCGCACTGATCGGCGCTATCGACATATCCGGGAAAAGAGAAAGCCCGCCGCTTCATCAGAAGCGACGGGCTTTGTCATGGTGGGCGTGGCAAGGATTGAACTTGCGACCCCTGCGATGTCAACACAGTGCTCTACCACTGAGCTACACGCCCGCCGTGGAGGGGGCCAATAACGGGGCTATGTGACTCGCGCAAGCGGGAAATTGCATCGGGTCGATATTCTTCTGGACAGGGCAGGGGTGGCCCATATGCTGCG
>JAJZTH010000062.1 GCA_021849075.1 Pseudomonadota bacterium
CGCTGGTGCATGTTGCGCAGGGCCGTGGCGATGTTGCGCGCAGCCTGCTGGTCGAACATGCCGACACCGTTCCGGCCAGCGACTATGGCTTGGCGATGGCGATGGCGGGCGACGCGGCCGAAGGCGTGCGCATCCTGTCCGCTGCGATTCAGGACCCGTCGGCCAATGCCCGCACGCGCCAGAATCTAGCCTATGCCTATGCGCTGGCCGGCCGCTGGAAGGATGCGCGCATGGTCGTGGGCATGGATATGGAGCCGCTGGCCGCGAACAAGCGTATTTCCGACTGGGCGCAGATCGCCGAACCGTCGCTGGCGCCGATGCGGGTGGCCGCGCTGATGGGTGTGACGCTCAATCAGGGCGATACCGGCCAGCCGGTTGCGCTGGCGCTTGCTGCGCCAGCCAACGCCGCGCCGGTCGAGATGGCCGCCGCAGACGCGCCGCTGCCGCCAGAGCCGGCGCAAGCCGAAGCGCCCCAGCCGGCCGTGCAGATGGCGCAGGCAGATCCGGCGCCCGTCGCCGCGCCGGCGGCAAAGCCCGCCCCAATGATCAAGGCGTCGCGCGCCCCGGTTCGTGTCGCCGCCCGCGATTTCATCATCGAGGATCACAACGCCCGCCCGGTCGCCGCAAAGGCGCGCGCCAAGGGCCAGCCCGCCGTCGCGCCTATCGCCCGGATGCAGCAGGCCGCCTTCATCAAACCGGTCGCCAGCGGCGCGAGCAACTGGGTGGTGCAGCTTGGCGCCTATGACAATGCCGCGATCGCCAAGGAAAAATATATGACCATGGCCGGTCGCAGCGACGCGCTGGCCGCTTTTCCGGTCCTGACCAGTCAGGCGACCGTCAACGGCAAGATCTATCATCGCCTTGCCGTCAGCGGTTTTGCCACCCGTGCCGATGCGGCGCTGGCCTGCCGGTCGATTCGCGCCAGACATGGCCAATGTTTCGTGCGCGAAAGCGCACCCAACGCCACGCCGCAAAGATGGGCTGTGGCCAGCCGTGGGCGTCAATACGCTTCACGCTGAATTTACGCTCCCAAGCGCCCCTACTGAAGCGCGCAGGCCATTGGGCCTTGCGCGCTTCTTCTTTTGTCCGGGGGCGGCGTCATTTCGCTGCTGCCATTTGGGCCTTTCGCCCCTATGACGCACAGGATGACGCCTGATCTCGCCGCCCTTGTCGATAGCATAGTCGCCCGCATGGGCGCGGCGGAGGATCGCGGGCAGGTCGCCAGCTATATTCCCGAACTGGCGAAGGTCGATCCGGCCCAGTTCGGCATTGCGATCGCCACTGCCGACGGGCGGATGCTGACCGGGGGCGACGCCGACACCAGTTTTTCGATCCAGTCCATATCCAAGGTCTTTGCGCTGACGCTGGCGCTGGGGAAGGTCGGCGACCAGCTGTGGCAGCGGGTCGGGCGCGAACCGTCGGGCAATGCCTTCAACTCCATCGTCCAGCTGGAACAGGAACATGGCATACCGCGCAACCCCTTCATCAACGCCGGCGCAATCGTGGTCGCCGACGTCAATCTGGGCGGGCATCAGCCGCGCGTCGCCATTGGCGAAATGCTGCGCTTCGTCCGCTATCTGAGCGGTGACGACAGCATCGCCATCAATGAGGATGTCGCCGCGTCCGAAACGGCGACCGGCTTTCGCAACATGGCGCTGGCCAACTATATGCGCGCCTTTGGCAATGTGCGGCATCCGGTCGATCTGGTGCTGGGCACCTATTTCCATCAATGCGCGATCGAGATGAACTGTCGCCAACTGGCGCTGGCCGGCCGCTATCTGATGCTGGACGGGCGGCATCCCGACGGGGGCAGGGTGGTGTCGCCCGGCCGCGCGCGGCGCATCAATGCGCTGATGCTGACCTGCGGCCATTATGATGCTTCGGGCGACTTCGCCTTCCGCGTCGGCATCCCCGGCAAATCGGGCGTCGGCGGCGGCATATTGGCGATCGTGCCCGGCCGCGCCGCCATCGCCGTCTGGTGCCCCGGCCTGAACGACAATGGCAATTCGATGCTGGGCACGCAGGCGTTACAGATGCTGGCCGAAGCGACCGGATGGTCGGTGTTCAGCGCGCCGGCGATGTAAGTGCGCTGGCGGATCGTAGACCTGAAAAATCTCTAACTTCTTGCATGTCGCATATGGAGAGTCGAGCCATAGGCGCGCCGAATGATGTAGGACAGAGTGTCTTGCTCCAGCGCCCGTCACTGGTCCAGATGCCTTCAAAATACTCTATGCCACCTCATCGGGGCGCAGGCGGCGCAGCTTGGGCGCCTTGTCCAGATGGGCCGCTTCCTTGATGCCCATGCGCAGATCCTCGCGCGTCTGGTGGATCGACGCGATCACTGGACCCATGGCGACGCCCAGATCGACCAGCGCCGTTTCCGCCAGTTGCAGCGAGCTTTCCAGCGTTTCGGGCACCGCGTCGCTCGCGCCTGCCTGATAAAGCTGGGCGGCATGATCGGTGTCGCGGGCGCGGGCGATGATTGGCAGGTCGGGCACCCAGCCGCGCACCCGCTTGGTCACGCGCACCGACAGCACCGGATCGTCCATCGTCAGGATAAGCGCGCGGGCATGGCCAAGGCGCAGCTTGTCGAGCATTTCCGCCCGGGCGACGTCGCCAAAGAGGATCGGATAGCCCAGCCGTCGCGCCTCCGCGACGACGTCCGGGTCCGATTCGACGACGATGAAGCGCTGCTTGTGGGTCTTGAGCAGATCGCAGATCATATGGCCGACCCGGCCAAAGCCGATGACGACGGCGGCCGCTTCGGTCTGTTCCTGTTCGGTTTCGACCCGCTCTTCGCCCAGCGCCATTTCCAGCCGCCGGGCAATGTCATGGCCGATCCGGGCCAGCAAAGGCGTGATGGTGAGGCCGATGGCGGTCACGATCTGCCAGAAGGCGGCGGTCGACGGCAGGATGAGTTGCGCCGCAGCCGCCGCCGACAGCACGATCAAGGTGGTTTCCGATGGGCTGGACATCAGCACGCCGACCTCCAGCGCCACGCCCTTGCGCACGCCCGACAGATAGAGCAGCGCGGCCGTCACCACGGTCTTGGCCAGCACCACGCCGAGGACTGCCAGCAACAGGCTGGGCCAGTTGGCCAGAATCACCCGAATGTCCAGGCTCATGCCCACGGTGATCAGGAACACGCCCAACGCCAGCCCTTTGAACGGGGCGGTCATCACCTCGACCTCGCCATGATAGTCCGTTTCGGCGATCAGCAGCCCGGCAAGCAGCGCGCCCACGATCGGCGACAGGCCCGCAATCGATGTGGCGAGGCTGGAGACGATGACCACCAGCAGGCTGGCGGCCAGAAAGACTTCGGGACTTTTGGTGCGCGCCGCCTGACTGAACATATGGGGCAGGGCGATCCGGCCCAGCACCAGCATCACCGCAATGGTGACGCCGCCCTTCATCAGCGTAGTGGCCAGTTCGTTCCAGGCGCCTTCGGGGCTGGCGGCGACGGAAGGCGCCAGCGCGCCGAGCATGAAGATGATCGGGACGAGCGCCAGATCCTCAAACAGCAGCATGGAGAAGGCGGATCGCCCGACCGCGCTCTGCGTGCCGACCATCGGCAGCACGACGGCGGTGGAGGAGAGGGCGAGCGCCAGTCCCAGGCCGATCGCGCCCGCCGTTGGCTGACCCAGCAGATAGAGGCCCAGCGCGATCAGTAGTCCGCTGCCGATCAGTTCCGCCGCGCCCACGCCGAAAACCTGCGTGCGCATCGTCCATAATCGGCGAAAACTCAGTTCCAGTCCGATCGAAAAGAGCAGCAATATGACGCCGAGTTCCGCGAACGGCTCTATCGCCTCGCGATTGGAAATGGTGACATGATAGAGCCAGGGATATTGGCCCACCAGCGACCCAAGGCCCGCCGGCCCGACCGCCAGCCCCACCAGAATGAAGCCGATCACCGGGCTGATGCGGAAGCGCGCAAAGCCGGGGATCACTAGCCCCGCCGCGCCGAGGATGACGAGGGAGTCGCTGAAGCTTTGGGGATTGATTGCGCCGGCCATGCGCCATCATTGCGGCTGAAGAACGGAATTGCCACCCCTCGCGTCAAATTAGACGAAAATGGCGATCATTGTTTTCAGGATGGTGCGGACGGCGGGACTTGAACCCGCAATTCCAGGGGAAGGCGGATTTTAAGTCCGCTGCGTCTACCGATTTCGCCACGTCCGCGCGACCGCATGCAGGTGCGGCCGCGCCACCCCTGAAGGGTACGGCGCGGCTCGTCAAGCGGCAGTTGGCGTCAGGCGGCGCCCTTGACGTTCAGCCGCTCGCGCATTTCCTTGCCCGGCTTGAAATAGGGGACGCGCTTGGCGTCCACCGGCACCTGTTCGCCGGTGCGGGGATTGCGGCCCGTCCGCGCATCGCGAGATCGGGTCGTGAAGGCCCCGAAGCCGCGTAGCTCGACTCGCCCACCCGAAGACAGGCGATCGACAATCTCCTTGAAGAAAAGATCGACGATCTTTTCGACTTCCTGGAGATTCAGCCCAGGATTTTCCTCGGCCAGTTTCTGAATCAGTTCCGAACGGATCATTGGTTCTCCAGCGCCCCTCTGCTGTACCCCGCAGCCATAATAGAGATTCGGCAAGCCGTTGACAATCGGGCAGCAAGAAGATCGTTTCGTTCCCAAAAGGACATATGTTCCAAATATGAAAAAACCCGCCGGACGGGATGTCCGGCGGGCTGTTTTCTTGCCTGTGGCGGCAGAGAAAAGGCTTAGCCTTCGCTCTTGGCCTTGAGCGCTTCGCCCAGAATGTCGCCCAGCGACGCGCCGCTGTCGGACGAGCCATACTGCGCCACAGCCTGCTTCTCTTCGGCGATCTGCATCGCCTTGACCGAGAAGGTCGGCTTCTTGGCGCGGTCGAAACCGGTGACCATGGCGTCGAACTTCTGACCGATCTGGAAGCGTTCCGAACGCTGTTCGTCGCGGTCGCGGCCCAGGTCGCTGCGCTTGATGAAGCCGGTGGCGCCATCTTCGCCAGCCTGGACTTCCAGGCCGCCGTCGCGAACTTCCAGAACGGTCACGGTGACGATCGCGTTCTTGTTCAGGCCAGCAGCAGCAGCGGTGGTGCCGCCGGCGGCCGGGCCGCCACGTTCCAGCTGCTTCATGCCGAGCGAGATGCGTTCCTTTTCGACGTCGATGTCGAGAACGACGGCCGAAACGGTTTCACCCTTGCGGTGCAGCGCCAGCGCGTCTTCGCCCGAAATGCCCCAAGCGATGTCCGACATGTGGACCATGCCGTCGACGTCGCCGTCGAGACCAATGAACAGACCGAATTCGGTCGCGTTCTTGACTTCGCCTTCGACGGTCGAACCGATCGGGTGACGTTCTGCGAACGAATCCCACGGGTTCGACTGGGCCTGCTTGAGGCCGAGCGAAATGCGGCGCTTTTCGGGATCGACTTCGAGGACCAGAACTTCGACTTCCTGGCTGGTCGAAACGATCTTGCCGGGGTGGACGTTCTTCTTGGTCCAGGACATTTCCGAAACGTGGACCAGACCTTCGATGCCGGCTTC
>JAJZTH010000037.1 GCA_021849075.1 Pseudomonadota bacterium
ATCTCCGGCGATCGACGCCGAACTGCTCCGCTATCGCGGCGGTCCCGCCGGGGGACGCTGGCGGCTGATGTGGGACGAGGATGATGGACGATTTCGGGATTCAGCCCGGCCCCAGACGCTGCCTGGCGCTGTGGTTCCCCTTTCTCGCTTGCGAACGGGCGCAGATGGGGATGCCCGGCGAAACGTCGCCTGAACCTCTCTCGCCTGAACCCTTTGCTCTCGTAGCGCGGGTCGGCAATGCGTTGCGGTTGGCGGCGGTCGATCGGCTGGCGCTGGCGCAGGGGCTGGCGGTGGGCATGACGCTGGCCGATGCACGGGCGCGTTGCCCGGCGCTGGTCACTTCACCTGCCGATCCCGCCGCCGATGCGCGCATACTGGACCGGTTGCTGGAAGGGATGCGCCGCTTCACGCCGATGGTCGCGCTGGATCCGCCCGATGGGGTGATTCTGGACATCAGCGGGTGCGCGCATTTGTTCGGCGGAGAGGCTGCGCTGGCCGATGCGGCGCGGCGGCAGGTGGGTTTTGTCAGCCATATCGGCTTTGGTCCCAACGCCATGGCGGCGCGGGCCTTGGCGCGGCATGGCGGCAGTGGCGAAGATGTGGCGATGCTCCCCGTCGCGGCGCTCGATCTGGACGATGGCGCGCTGGCGGCGCTGCGGCGGGCGGGGCTACGCACGATCGGCGATCTGGCGCGTCGGCCGATGGGGATGATCGCCGCGCGTTTCGGCGAGCAGGCCGTTACCCGGTTGCGGCAGATCATGGGGGAAGCGCCCAGCCCGATCGCGCCGCGCCGCCCGCAGGCGCCGATCCGCGCCGACGCCCGCTTCCCCGAACCGATCGGCCGCACTGATGATGTGATGGAGGTGATCGAACATCTGCTGGCGCAGGCCGCGCGGCAGATGGAGGCGCGCCATTTGGGCGGGCGGCGCTTCATCGTCCAGCTGGTGCGCAGCGATGGCGCGCGGCAGGGGCTGAGGATCGAGACGGGCCAGCCGGTGCGCGATCCCGCCGCCGTGTTGCGCCTGCTGCGCGAACGGATCGATATGATGGCCGATCCGCTCGATCCCGGTTTCGGGTTTGATTCCGTCCATCTGGCCGTGTCCTGGACGGAGGCACTGGTCGAACGGCAGCCGACATTGGAGGGCGAAGCGCAGGCGCGGGGAGAGGCGGACGTCATCGCCCTGATCGACCGGCTGGGGATCCGGCTCGGTCCTGATCGGGTGCGGCGGCTGGAACCATGCGACCGGCATCTGCCCGAGGGGATGCAAAGGCTGGTCCCGGCGGCCCGCGCCTCCACCGTCGAATGGCCCGCCGATCCCGATCGTCCGCCCCGGCCGCTGCTGCTGTTCGATCCGCCGCAAAATGTCGATGTGATCGCCGGCGTGCCCGATGGTCCACCGCTGCGCTTCCGCTGGCGCGGTGCGCTGCATGAGGTGCGGCTGGCCGAGGGGCCGGAGCGGATCGCGGCCGAATGGTGGCGGCGGCGCGATGGGCATCAGCCCGGCGGCGCAGGGCGTACGCGCGACTATTACCGGATCGAGGATCAGGACGGCCGCCGCTACTGGATGTTCCGCCACGGCCTGTTCGGGGAAGAAGTGGATATCCACTGGTATCTGCATGGCTTGTTCGCATGAGCGCGCCGCCCTTTGCCGAAATCGTCGCCGCGACCAATTTCAGCTTCCTGCGCGGCGCATCGCATCCGCGCGACATGGTGGTGCAGGCGGCGCATCTGGGCATGACCGGTCTTGGCATCGCCGATCGCAACAGCGTGGCGGGCGTGGTGCGCGCGCATCAGGCGATGAAGGATTTGGGCGCTTTGGCCGGGGGCATGCGCCTGATCGTCGGCGCGCGGCTGGTCTTTGCCGACGGCACGCCCGATATCATCGCCTATCCCATGACCCGTTTCGGCTGGGGCCGGCTGACCCGGCTGCTGACATTGGGCAATCGCCGCGCGATCAAGGGGGAATGCGAACTGGGCCTGCCTGACCTGATCGATCATGCGCAGGACATGGCGCTGATCGCGATGGATGGCGACGCCACTTTGCTGGACCAGTTGCGCGGTCTCACCCCGCATCTCTGGCTCGCCGCGACCATGGGGCGGACGGGGCGCGATGCGCGGATGCTGGCGCGGCGTCAGGCATTGGCGGCGCAGTGCAGCGTGCCGCTGATCGCCACCAATGACGCCCTCTATGCAGAGGCAGACGATAGGCCGATGCAGGATATCCTGACCTGCATCCGCGAAGGGCTGCGCGTGCAGACCGCAGGCCGCCGCCTGGCCATCAATGCCGAACGCCATCTGAAGGAGCCGGCCGAAATGGCGCGCCTGTTCGCCACCTGCCCGCAGGCGATCGCGGCGACGCAGGATCTGCTCGCCTGCATCGACTTCACGCTCGACCAGCTTGTCTATGAATATCCGCACGAGCCGGTGCCGGAGGGATGGCAACCACAGGACTGGCTGGAACATCTGGTGCAGGACAAGGCGAAGGCGCGTTTCCCCAACGGCCTGCCGCCGCGCTATCGTGAGGTGCTGGATGAGGAATTTACTCTGATCCGCAAACGCAACTATGCCTATTATTTTCTGACCGTCCACGACATCGTCGCCTATGCCCGCAGCCTCGACCCGCCGATCCTCTGTCAGGGGCGCGGGTCTGCCGCCAATTCGCTGGTCTGCTATCTGCTGGGCGTCACACCGATCGATCCGGTGGACCAGAAACTGCTCTTCTCCCGCTTCCTCTCCGACAATCGCGACGAGCCGCCTGATATCGACGTCGATTTCGAACATGAGCGGCGCGAGGAGGTAATGCAATATATCTACCGCCGCTATGGCCGCGATCGGGCGGGCATCGCCGCGACCGTCATCCGCTACCGTCAGCGCAGCGCAATCCGCGAAGTCGGCAAGGCGCTGGGCCTGACCGAAGATGTGACCGCGCGCCTCTCCGGCACCGTCTGGGGCAGTTGGGGCGGGGAGGACGTGCCCGAAAGCCGGGTGAGCGAAGCAGGCTTCGACCCCGCCAATCCCGAACTCGCCCGGCTGCGCGACATGGCGAGCCGGCTGCTCGAATATCCCCGCCATTTGTCGCAGCATGTCGGCGGCTTCGTGCTGAGCCATGGGCGGCTCGACGAACTGGTGCCGATCCACAATGCCGCCATGCCCGACCGCACCTTCATCGAATGGGACAAGGATGATCTCGACACGTTGCGCCTGATGAAGGTCGATGTGCTGGCGCTGGGCATGCTAACCGCGATCCGCAAGAGCTTCGATCTGATGCGCCGCCACGACCTTGGCGACCTGACGCTCGAAAGGGTGCCGGTGGAGGACCGGGCGACCTACGCCATGCTCCAGACGGGCGACAGCATCGGCACCTTCCAGGTCGAAAGCCGGGCGCAGATCGCCATGCTGCCCCGGATGAAGCCGGCCTGCCTCTATGACCTCGTCATCCAGGTCGCGATCGTGCGGCCCGGGCCGATCCAGGGTGGCATGGTCCATCCCTATCTGCGGCGGCGATCCGGGGAGGAAAAGCCGGACTATCCGGGGCCGCCTGACAATCCGCATGAACTGCGGGATGTGCTGAAAAAGACGCTGGGCGTGCCGTTGTTTCAGGAACAGGCGATGCGGCTGGCGATCGTCGCCGCCAAATTCACACCAGCGCAGGCGGACGGCCTGCGCCGCTCCATGGCGACCTTCCGCAATCGCGGCGACATCGGCAACTGGCAGGAGAAATTTATCACCGGCATGACGAAGCGCGGCTATCCGCCCGATTTCGCCGAACGCTGTTTCGAACAGATCAAAGGGTTTGGCGAATATGGCTTCCCCGAAAGCCATGCGCAGGCGTTCGGCTGGCTCGCCTATGTCTCCTCCTGGCTGAAATGCCATTATCCTGCGGTCTTCACCTGCGCCCTGCTCAACAGCCAGCCGATGGGCTTTTACGCCCCCGCGCAACTGGTCCGCGATGCGCAGCAACATGGCGTGCAGGTGCGGCCGATCGATGTGCAGGCCAGCGACTGGCATAGCAGTCTTGAGGGCGAACGCATCCTGCGCCTCGGCCTGAAACAGGTAGACGGTTTCCGCGAGGAATGGGCGAAGGCGCTGATGGCGGCGCGGGCCGATGCGCCGATCCGCGACATGGAGGATCTGGCGCGCCGGGCGGGGATGCCGGCCCGCGCGTTGCACTTGCTGGCCGACGCCGATGCGTTGCGGTCGATCGGGCAAAATCGGCGCGAGGCGGGGTGGGAGGCGCGGCGCGTGCCGCCCGCGCAACTGCCGCTCTTCGCCGCGCAGGATTTGCCCGAACTGGGCAGGGAAGCGGACGCTGCGCTACCCGCCATGCCTTTGGCGGAGGAGGTGGCGATCGACTATGTGACCCATCGCCTGTCGCTGAAAGGGCATCCGATGCAGTTTCTGCGCGCCCGTTTCGCGCGCGCCGGGGCGATCGACTGTGCGGCGGTCAATGCGGCAAAGGACGGCGCGAAGGTCCGGGTGGCGGGCGTGGTGCTGACCCGCCAGCGGCCGGGCAAAGGCAATGCGGTCTTCATCACGATCGAGGATGAAAGCGGCATCGTCAACGCGCTGCTGTGGGCGCGCGACATGGAGAAACAGCGTCGCGCGGTGATGGCCGCCCGTCTGATGCTGATCGACGGCGAAGTCCAGCGCAGCAAGGAAAATGTCGTCCACCTGATCGTCGACCGCGTAACCGACGCCAGCGCCGCACTGGATGGCCTGCACCACCCCATGGCGCGCGGCGACGAAGTAACGCATCCGGGGCAACCACGCGGCAGGCCGTCATCACATCGGCATCCGCGTGATGTGCGGATATTGCCGAAGTCGCGGGATTTCCATTGAGTGATGATTGGGGAGATGCAGGAAGGGGTGGATTGCGGACGGTCCAACTTCCCACACTCCGTTCGCCCTGAGCCTGTCGAAGGGCTGCACTTCTCTTCAAAACGCAGGGCTTAAAAGAAAAGAGCAGGGCTTCGACAAGCTCAGCCCGAACGGATGTTGGGTGTCCGCTTCTGGTCGCTACCCGCCATCTCTCTTTCGTCATGCCGGGCTTGACCCGGCATCCCGCTTTTCTCTGCAAATACCAAAAGGAAGCGGGACCCCGGATTAAGTCCGGGGTGACGAAAGCTGGTCGCTTTCAGATGTATAATCTCTGTTCGCCCTGAGCTTGTCGAAGGGCCGCACTTTTCTGTTGGCGTTAGGTTTGCAAAGGCAGGGTCAGGCTTCGACAGGCTCAGCCCGAACGGATTCTGGTGGGGCGGCGAAGTTTCTTATCCTTCAATAGCCCCACATTCCTCACCGCTTCGTCGCGAACCAGATCACATGGCGCGGGCCTTTGCCATTGTCGCGCGCCTTGACCGCGACTTCCTCGACCAGAAAGCCCGCATTGTTGAGCCGCCGGGTGAAAGCGTCGTCCGATCCCGCCGACCACACCGCCAATATGCCGCCCGGCTTCAACGCCGCCTTGGCCGTTTGCAATCCAGCCCTTGAATAAAGCCGGTCATTGGCCGCTGCCGTCAGCCCGTCCGGTCCATTGTCGACGTCCAGCAGGATCGCGTCATAGGCGCCATGCCCGGCCTCGATCACCGGCACCACATCCTCGATCAGCAGGTGCACGCGCGGATCATCCAGGCATCCGGCCATCAGATCGACCATCGGCCCGCGCGCCCATTCGATGATCTTGGGCACCAGTTCGGCGACCGTCACCTTCGCCGATTTGTCCAGCACGCCCAGCGCCGCGCGCAGGGTGAAGCCCATGCCATATCCGCCGATCAGCAGATGCGGCGCCTTGCGCCCGCGCAATCGCTCGATCGTCATCAGCGCCAGCTGTTTTTCCGATCCGCTCATCCGGCTGCTCATCAGTTCGTTGCGGTCCAGCACGATCATATGATCGGCGCCGCGCCGGTAGAGCTTGAGTTCCTGGCCGCCCGGCACCTGCGCCGAATCCAGATATTCGCGGGGGATCATGTCACGTCCTTCCATTCAGCGCACAGCCTGTCGCGCGCGGTGCGCATGGCAGCTTGGCTTCCGTCACGCAAATGCTACAGGCAGCAACCATTGCGTTTCATTCTATCACGGCAGGCAGTTTTCCCTTTCATGCGTTATTTCCTCGACACCGAATTCAATGGCTTTGGCGGCACGCTGATCAGCGTCGCGCTGGTCCCCGAGCATGAAGGGGATGAGGAATTTTACGTTTCCCTGCCGCTGCCCGATGCGATCGAGCCGTGGGTGGAAAAGCATGTCGTCCCCTATTTGCGCCATGTGCCGCCCGCTATCGACCTGCAACTCAACCGGATCGACGCGGCCGACCATGTCGCCGCCTATCTGGAGGGGGATAGCGATCCCGTCATCATCGCCGACTGGCCCGAGGATCTGGCCCATTTCTGCGCGCTGCTGGTGACGGGGCCGGGCAGGATGGCCGGCGTGGACTTTGGCTTGCGGCTGGAACTGATCAACGCGGCGGGCTTCAGCGCGGCAGCCAATAGCCGCGTGCCGCACAACGCCCTGCATGATGCACGGGCGCTGCGCGACTTCTACATGGCGGACTGAGGAGGCGTCAGAAACTGCCCCAATAGGCTTTGCTGCCGGCGAAATCGACAGGGCGGCCATATTGCTTCATTTTCGCCTGCACCGTCGGCATGGCGCGCACCATAGTCATCACTTGCCCAAGGCGCGCGTCAAAGGCGGATGGTTTGGGCTGTTTGCGGAAGTTGACGAACAGGCCGAGCGCCCCTTCGCGATCTTCGGTCTTGTCGAGCCGGTCGAGCAACAATTTCTCGATCAGCGCCTGATCGCCACGACAGGCCGCAGCCATGGTGACGGCGGATTTATTTTCCTCCGTGCTTTCCGCCAGCTTGTCGTCCAGAATCTTGGCCTCGTCGCCCCGATTGAGGCTGCGCAGCGCACAGGCTTTGCCAGACCAGATCCACATCTTGCCGAACAGGCTGGCCTTGCCGGCATATTTTTCATCGGCTTCCGTCAACGTGGCAAGCGCGCGATCGGGCATGTCGGCATGGTTGAACATTTCCGCCCGGTTGATCACCTGCGACACCAGGCTGGGATAGGCATCCACGCCAAGCGCGATGATGCCATCCATCTGCGCGATCGCTGCGTCGGTATCGCCAGCGTCGGCCAACGCATAGGCATATTCGTTGACGAACCAGAAAGCGGTGTCGCCGGTCGCCTCGATCTTGTCCTTGCGTGCGGCCAGCGCCTTGCCCGCCGCGACTGCTTCCTGCGCGCGTCCGGCGGTTCGCAACGCCCGGATCAGGGCTGTCATCGCGCCGAAGTCATCGGGCGATTTGGCCACCGCTGCCTTGGCCGTGACAATCGCCTGGTCGATACCGCCAGCAAAGCCGTCCGCCTGCGCTTTCGCCAGATCGGGCCAGATTGCCTGATAGCGTTTGTCCATCGCCAGACTGGCCAGCGTGTCGGGTGTCGGTTGCAGCGTGATCAGCTTGCGGGCGGCTTCCAACTGTCCGCGCTGTAATCGACCGCGAATGGCGCAGCCCAATATATCCACGCCCTCGACGGTGCGCGGCTCCATCCGCCAGCCGCCATCGGCCAGCGTCATGCACAGGTCATACCGCGTCGTCTCCCGCTGCGCAGCGGGCAGCGCCCGGATGCGCTGCGAGAGATACTGCATCCAGTTTAGATCAAAATTCTTGATGAGCGCGGGTTGTTTCTCTGCCGCCACCTGCATCGTCTGCAGCACTGCGGCCGGATCATCGCTGGTGAGTTGCAGGGCGATCAGGGTGCGGATCATGTCTGCATTGCCCTGATATTGCGCCAGGCTCGATTGGAGCGCCGTCTTCGCTGGCGCCGCGCGGTTCAATCCGGCAAGGATCAGGCCCTTCAGTCCGTCGAACAGGCCCGCGACAGCCGACGGGCGCGCCGCCTTTTCCGCCAACTGATTGATCAGGGACAGCGCCTCTATATGTGACGCCTGACTGGTCTTGTCCGCTGTCAGTTCCACGATCTTGTCGATATCAGCGCGATAGGGGGCCAGTTCCGCCGGATCGATGACGCCGGTGGTTTCCGACAGGCGCGGCGATTTGTCGATGAAGAAGCGCAGTCCGCTTTCGTCACCGATCCTGTCGCTGATCGCATAAACCGCCGCAGCATCGCTGGCGGGCACAGTATCGGTATCGTCATTGTTGAGATGATAGCGGATGCGCACGCCTTCGCCGGCCCGTTCCGACTTGCGGGTGAAACGGACGCCGCCAGCCTTCATGTCGATATCCTCCGGCGCCCAGAGGCGGCGGTCCTTGGCCATGACCTCGATCACCTGATCGCGGCTGACATTGGCAGGCAAATAAAGTGGCTCCTTGCGCGACCCGACCTGTTTGCCGGGCAGCAGATCGCGGACGGCATAAGCGTTTGTGTTGAGATCGGACAGGATCTTGCCCTTGTCGAACTCTGCTTTCGACAGGCTGTAATCCTCGCCCATGGTGACGATATTGGCGTCGCGATCGTCACTGACCGCCAATGGCTTCGCCTCTGCCAGACCGGGGAAACGCTTCTGGTAGAATTCCAGATTGCCACGCGCCATCTTTGCGGCCGATTGCATGGCGATCCGCCCGCGCATCCAGTCCGCCATGCCGCCGCTATAGCGCGTTTCGACATGCAGCGTCATCGCGGTCGGAGCCGCTTCATCCACGGCGAACCGTTCCACCACATTCATTGTGCCGGCGCGCGCGGCATAGCCTTCCATCTTCTCCAGCGCCTGCTGATCGGAACGGATCGGCAGCGCATAGCCGAGGTTGGAGGGCGTCATGCCGATGCCCCGGCCGCCGCGATGGGTGGCGGTGGGGTCGATCCAGAGCGGCTGCCCGTCCAGCACCGCGCGCACGATCACATGGTCGAACATCAACGGTGAGGCCAGCCGATCCGCCAGGTCGCGGCCCGGCCGGGTGGAGACGAGCGCGGGCGCGGCATCGATCCCCAGCCGCCGCAGGGCCACGGCCAGCAACAGACTCTTGTCCTTGCAATCGCCATAGCCGCGTTCCAGCACCAGCTTGGGTCGGCGCGGAACATAGGAGCCTTCGCCCAGTTCCTCGCCGACATAGCGAATATTATCCTGAACATAGCGGCTGACCTCGGTCAGTCGATCCTCCGCTTTGGGCCAGGTCCTGGCGATGTCGGCCAGTTTCTGCTCGAAATCGGGCGTCAGGCTTTCATCGCCTGCATAAAGCGGGGCGGCCCAGCGCGCGACACTGGCCCAGTCCGCCATGGTCGACAGGTCGATCCGGCCATATTGCGGATGCCATGCCGGCACATCGTCCTCGCCCGGACCATAGGGGCGGTCCCGGCCGATCCATTCCCACGCAATCATGTCGCCCAGCTTCTGCTGGGTGAAGGCGATATCGCTGTTGGTGGCCTTGAAGCGTAGCGGTTGGCTCGCGGGCCAGACGAACCGGATGGCGCGCAGCGTGAGAGGTTCGGAAAAGCGATCGGTAAAGCTGGCGAAATAATGACCGGGCCACAGGGCGGTGCGGACATGCTGGGTCATGCCATAATCCACGATGTCGCCGACACGCACATCCTTCAGCGTCGCGATGGCGCGCAGGCTGCCGCTGATGATGCCGTCGTCAAGATTGTCTTCGCGTTCGACGACGCGGAAGCTGACGTCGGCGGTGCGGTCAATCACCTTGCCGTCGCGAATGATGTGGACGAAGTTCAGCGCGACCGTCTCGAACGCCGGGTCATAGCTGGTGGAAAGCTGACCGGCTCCTTCCAGTCCGCTGCGATCCACAACCTTGGTCGCAACGCGATAATAGCTGTCATAGCCCTGACCGGTTCCGCGCACCTGCCAGTCGGTGAGGATGAATGCCTGCCCGTCCTGTGCATGGGCGATGGTGTCGGTCGAGGGGTGAGGCAGGTCGCGCGGCGCGAGCCAGTCGGGGCTGGCTTCCTGTACGACGACGGCGCTCTGGGGCGCCTCTGCGGCCATGGCTGGAAGGTTGGCGATGGACAGCGCCGTCGACGATGCACTCAGCAGAAGAAGGCAAGCACCGCTCGCCGACAGAAAACGCATGGAATTTGCCCCCGATTTCAGGCTTTTCAGCCGAACCATCTAGCTATGGCTGCGCTGTGTTCGTTGCAAGCGAAGCTGTTGTCGATTCCGGCGAAAAGGCGCGCCTGCCAAAGCGGGATCGCTCCAGTCCCCAGAGCAAGGCGCTGACCACCAGCCAGCCCAGCCACCAGGGCCATGCCATACCGGACTGCGCGGACAGAGAAATGGCCGCCGGCTTGGTATCCCCGGTCGTCAAGAGCGCCATCGCTTGACGGATGCGCGCGGCGTGCAAGGCGGGAAGGGCATTTGCGGGCTGGATATGGAAAGCGATCGCTGCATCTTTGCTGCGCAGCATATGCCATCCGGCCTGGGTCGACCAATAGCCGCCACAGCCATGAACCGGCAACAGGCGCACCCGGCTATCGACCTGCGCTTCGCCCGAAAGGCCGCACAATATCATCCGCTCGCCGACCCAGCCCGTATCGGTCAGGACGCGGCCGCCGGCGACCGGACGGGACACGGCATCGAGCAGAGCGCTCCACCAGTCGCTATGCAGGCTGCGATGGCCGGTCAATGTCAGGCCATAGCTGTCGATGCCGGTGAACAGTGCGACCCGGCCTGTACCGAGCGCGCGCCACGCGCCCAGCGTCGCGCCGCCCGCGTCGCGCAGCAACGGCACGGCATCATTGCCGCCGGGCGTCAGGGCAAGGCGGCTGACATCGGGCAGATAATCTTCAGGCGTGGCGATATCGATCGGCATTTCCTCGCTGCCGATGCCCTGACGAGTATAGGCGATGGCCTCGGCGTCGGCTTTGGGCAACGCCAGCGGAGCGACGCCGCCGGGACCGGTGAGGGTAAAGCCCAAAGCCTGCCATTGCGACCGCGTTGCGCCGTCGATCGGTCCGCCGGGGCGCAGCACCAATCCCATGCCGCCGCGCACCGCCGCCAGCAAAGCGCCGCGCGCGCCGGCCCAACTCCGGTCATCGACAATGGCGACGTCGAAGCGGCGCAGGCTGGCGGCATCCAGCGCGACTGGCGCGTCGCCCAGCGCTATGCCGCCGCCCGCGCTCATCTGGGTCGTGACGTCATAGCCGGCGTCGATCGCCCAGCGGCGCAGCGTCTTGACCTCCGCGCCCGGTGCGCCAGCCAGGATCAACAGCTTCGGACGGGCGCTGTCTTCCACCCAGACCGGCACATTGGCTTGTTCGATGACGCGCTTGTCCTGCTTCACTTGCAGTGAAAAGGTCGTGGCGCCGGCCGCCCGCGCCGTGCCGGCGAGCGGGAGATGGCCGCTCTTGTCGGGCGCGCCGCTGTCCGTCACGCGCCCCGCCGGATCGATCAGGTCGACGGTTGCTTTCGGCAGGCCCGTCAGCGTCAGGCCGACGGTGAAGCGCGCGCCCGGCGCTACGGCCGGCGGCGGCGCAAGATGGAGGATGCCCGGACGTAGCGGCGGTGGATCATAACGCACCGCCAGACCACGCGCAGCGTCGATATCGCGCGGGCCAAGGCCGTCGCCCAATATCGTCAGGCTGGTGACGCCGGGATGGCGGCGTAGCGCGGTGGCCAGATCGGGCACGGCGTCGCCACCGCCGATGGCGGGGGCTTCGGGGAGCAGGATCAGCGGCGATCCGTCCGCTGTCGCCGCCAGTCGGGATGCGTTGGCGGTGGCGACACGCAGGCTGGCGGCTTGGCCGGTCGTTGCGGGTGGGAACAGCGCCATGTAAAGCAGGCCGGCCGCCATGGGCTGCAACAGCAGGAGCAGGCTGGTCCGCACCGGCGAGGCATGCGGTGCGGCTGCGCGATGCCAGAGCAGCAGGCGGACCGATGCGACCAGCACGGCAAGGATCAGGATCAGCGCGATGATAAACTGCGGGGTCATTGCGCCCCTCCGATCCTGTCGAGATAGCGCGCGCCCGTCGCATCGGCCGGGCGGCGGCGGACGAGGCGGCCGGAGGGGCGCTCCATCGCAGCCCAGAGCAAGGCGCGCAATTTGGCGCGGCAAGCGGTGCAGCCGGGGTCCTGCCGCACCGCATCGATCGCGCCGCTCAGCGCCAGCGCATCGGGAAGGCGAGCGCTGTTGGCGCGGACCCAACCGTCCAGCGGCGCAAGATTGATCGCGCCCGGGATCGCGCCCGGCCCGTCGCCCAGCGCGCGCCATGCCGCGGCCGCCGGGCCGTCCTGTTGCTCGATCGGGGTGATTTCTAGCTGGCGGCTGGCCAGTCCTTCGCGCTTGCCGGTCATGCGGCGGCTGGCGTCGATCGGTGGCAATTCCGGCCCGACCCGCGACAGGAAGATGCGGGTCGCCTGCTGCACCTCCTTGATGAAGCGCAACGCCTTATAGGCATAGGGCAAAGCCGCGTCGGGATGGCCGGTCTTGAGTTCGCGTTCGGACTGCCACATTTCATCGACCGCCTGCTTCAGGATCGCGCGTGTTTCGGGATCGAGGCTGGAGGCGGGGCTTTCGTCGTGCGGATGGCCGAATTCGGCCAGCACATCTTCCTTTTCGCCAAAGACATTGGGCGTCGCGACCGGCGGGCCGCCATGATCATGACCGTCGCCGTCGCTATGCGCTTCGCCGTCGGCGGTGGGAAGTTCGGGCGCGCCTTCATTTTCGCCGCCCAGAAACTGGCTGTAGCGGCCGCGCAAAATCTGCTGGTCGCCGCCGATGGAGGCGGAACGGGCGAGAGTGCGGTCCGCGGCGAGGCCGCGCTTTTCCTTCAGCAGCTTTTCGATGTCGATGATGATCTGGCGCTGGCTGCGGAAATAGGCGGGCAGGGTGGTGTTGACCATGCCGGTGAGGCCGCTGCTCTCAGGCTGTTTCGGGGATGGCCAGCGCAGGATCAGGCTGGGGCCGCGCACTTCCTGCGGATTGGGGCTGCGATTGTCGCGGACGATGAGCTGCACGACCATGTCACCGCCCGCGGCAAAGCCGAAGGTCGAGAAATCGAGGCGCGGGGTGAAGCGGCGGTCGCGGGCCGGGCCGCTGCCGCTGACCGGGATTTCCCGTTCGGAAAAGGTCACATTCTCGCCTTCGCCGATTGCCAGCGTGATGCGCACGCGGGCGCTGGCGGCGACGCCATAATCGTCGGTGGCGGCGAAGGCGGGGGACCAGCTGCGCTGACCCGGTTTCACGATGGTCAGGCTGTCGGTCAGCGCTTTGACCTGCGGCGGTGCGTCGGCGACGGCGTCGACACGGTGAAGCGGCGGGGTTGGCCCGCGCCCGGCGGCGGGATCGACGCGGTAGAGGAAGGCGGCGTCGGCGGCCCGGCTGGCGGTCCAGTTGGCGCCGTCTTGACGCAGGGCGATGGGCTGATTGCCCAGCATCAGCAGCTTGGGGGCGGTGGCCTGCGGATCAAAACGCAGCGTCCATTCGAGGCGCGATCCTTGCGGAACGCGGGCGTCGAGGGAGGCGGAATCGCGCACCGGCAGGCCGGTATAGGCCGGGGGCAAGATGCGCAGATTTTGCGCGACGAGGCGGGGGATGCCCGGTTTCGCGGGCAAGCCTTCGCTGCTGGGGGCGAGGGTGGGCGGACCGTCGCCGGCGCGGGGCCAGAGCAGGGCGGCGGTGATCAGGGCGAGGGAGAGAAGGCTGACGATTAGGAGCGATCGCTTCGACCATGGCGGGGCGAGGTCTTGCGGGCTGCCCTGATCAAGGCGGGAAGCGATGCGGTGGCGCTGAAGCGACTGGAGCGGGGAGGTGGGGGCCTGGTCGGTGAAGAGGAGGGCGCTGCTATCCTCCAGATCGGGGCGGGTGGAATCGAGGGTGCGGATCAGCCAGAGGCGGTCGAAATGGAGGCTGCGCTGGCGGGCGAGGACGAGTGAGACAACGAGGGATACAGTTGCAGCGCATAGGGCGAAAAGCGGCGAAATCATTAGCAGGCTAATGATTGTCAGCGCCAGGATCGGCGGCAGGGCGAGCGCCAGCGTGTCGGTGAAGCGGCGGCGGCGCGCGGGATTAACCCATTGGATAAAAAGGGCTTCATCGCTCATGGTGCGATGCTCCGGCGGCGGCTGGTGGCGAGCCAACGTTCGGCCAGCAGGAGCAGCGCGATCAGTATGGCGAGCCAGGGGCGCAGTCGTTGCGGCGGCTGATCATAGGCGCGGCCGCCGGTCAGCGGGGCATAATCTGTCGCAGCCACGCGGGTCGGGCTGGGCGCAGGGTTCAGCAGCACGCGCAGCTGCGTTGGGAAATCGGCATCCAGCAGAACGGGCATCTGGGATGGAGCCAGCGGACGGCTGAAGCGGATCAGGCGGCCTTTGGCCAGCGTCGTTGCTTCGGCCAGCGGCTGGCCTTCGGCATCGCGCCAGAGCGGGACCATCGGCTGATCGTCGGGCAGGCTTGTGTCGCTGGCGGCCAGCAGCGTGCCGCCCTGCTTCACCCAGTCGATGGCGCTGGCGGGCAGGGTTCCGCCGGCCAGCCAGACGAGGATATGGGCTTTATCTGGCAGGGGGGCGTCGGTCGGTCGGCTGTCTGGTTCGCTGGTCCGCCATGCCAGCGCGGCGGCGCGGATATAGCGCAGGGCGGCGCGATGATCGGCGTCGGAGCGGATGGCGAGGGTAGGCGCTGGTGCTACCTTGTCGGATGCTGCCTTTGTTTCTCCGCTGACCCGCCATGTCACCTTGCGCGACAGGCGCAGGCGGTCGGCGTCCGCGCCGTCGAGGATGGTCGGGGTGACGATGGTGAGCGGCGTCTTTGCCGGAAGTTCAGCGTCCAACTGACGGATCAGGCTGGCGACGGGGAGCGGGCCGGCCGGCCGGGCGGTGTCGATCTTTGGGAAGCCGGGGGCGAGCCAGTGGAGGCGGGCGTCGGCGAAGGGGGCCTGATCGACCTGCGCGCCGGGGACCACCGCGACATAGGGCCGTTCATCGCCCGCGCCGAACAGGACCGGCTGCGCCAGCCACAGCGCGGCCAGCGCCAGCAGCGCGAGGCGCAGCAGCAATAAGGGCCATTCGTCGAAGCGCAGGCGCGACCGGGGCTTTGGCCGGGACCGGAGCCAGCGCAGCGCGGCGAAATCGGTCGGCAGCTGTTCGCTCTTGCGCGCGATGTGGAGAATGAGCGGCACCAGCAATGCCGCGAGTGCGGCGAGCGCCGCCGGGAAGAGCAGGCCCATGCTCATTGATATTCCGCCGCGCCCTGGGCCGCGAACAGGCGGCGTAGTGGCAGGTCGACCGGTTCATCGAGATAATGAACCGTGTGGCGGATGCCGATCGCATCCAGCCGGGCATGAAGCGCGGCGCGGGCTTCGGCAAAGCGGGCGAGAAATTCGGCGCGCAGGGCTGCGCCGTCGGCCAGCAATTCCTGCCCGCTTTCCGGGTCGCGGAAGCGATAGCCGCCGTCAAAGGGGAAATCCCGTTCGGCAACGGTCAGCATTTCGACCACCAGCGTTTCGCGCCCCGCCGCAGAGAGTTTTTCGGCCAGCGCCACCGCGCCCTCATCGAAACAGTCGGAGAGGAGGAGGACAGATCCTGCGCGCCGATCCGTTCCCACACCGGACCCAATTGGCTTTCGGGCGCGAAGCCGGTTGCCGGGCGGACGGTGAGCAATTCGAGCAGCAGCCGGTCGCGCTGGCGCAGGCCGGTGGCGGGCGGCAGCAGCGTCAGGCCATCATCGCCCAGCGCCATGAAGCCGAAACGGTCGCCCTGTTGCATCGCCAGTTCGCCGATCGCGGCGGCCATGGCTTTCGCGGCGTCGAGACGGCTGTAATCGGGGCGGGGCGCGTCGCATTGGCCCATGGAGGCGCTGGCGTCGATCGTAATCCAGACCGCGACCGGGCTTTCGCGCTCCGCCTCCCGCACGAAGAATTTGTCCGACCGGGCGTAGAGTTTCCAGTCGATCTGGCGCAGTTCGTCGCCCGGTTCATAGGCGCGATATTGGGCGAACTCCAGCCCCGCGCCCCGGCTGTGGCTCTGATGCAGGCCGATGCCATGGGACCCCACCGCCCGGCGCGTGACGAGGCGCAGGCCGCGCAGGCGGCTGCGCACATCGGGAGGGAGAAGATCGACCATGGCGGGCCGGATCAGGCGAGCGGAACGGCGCGGACGAGGGCGGCGACCACATCATAGGCGCTGCGTCCTTCGGCTTCGGCGGCGAAGGACAGCAAGAGGCGATGGCGCATCACCGGCACGGCGAGCGCGGCGATATCGTCGCGCGTGGCGGCAAGGCGGCCGTGGAGCAAGGCGCGCGCCTTAGACGCCAAAATCAGCGACTGGCCGGCGCGCGGACCCGCGCCCCATTTCACATATTTGCGAATATCCTCCGCCATGCCTTCACCCGGGCGGCTGGCGCGGATGAGGCGCGTGACCCAGTCGAGCAGATCGTCGCTGAAATGGACGTCGCGCACCAATGCCTGAAGCGCCAGCACTTCCTCCCCCTGCATTACGGCGGGGACGGCGGCGGGTTTGGAGCCGGTGGTCTGGGCCAGAATCGCGCGCTCCTCCGCCTCGGTCGGATAATCGACGCGGATATGCAGCAGGAAACGGTCAAGCTGGGCTTCGGGCAGGGGATAGGTGCCGGCCTGCTCCAGCGGGTTCTGCGTCGCCAGCACGAAGAAGGGCTTGGGCAGGACATGGGTGACGCCGGCATAGCTGACCGTCTTTTCCTGCATCGCCTCCAGCAGGGCGGCCTGCGTTTTTGGCGGGGTGCGGTTGAGTTCGTCGGCCAGCAGCAGGTTGGTGAAGACCGGCCCCTGCTGGAAACGGAAGCTGCGATGGCCGGTGCCATGATCCTCCTCCAGCAATTCGGTGCCGAGGATGTCGCTGGGCATCAGGTCGGGCGTGAACTGGACGCGGCGGAAATCGAGCTTGAGCGCTTCGCCGAGCGAGCGGACCAGCAATGTCTTGCCCAGGCCCGGCACGCCCTCCAGCAGGCAATGGCCGCCGGCCAGCAGACCGATCAGCAATTGCTCCACGACGTCGCCCTGCCCGACGATCGCCTGTCCGATCGCGGCGCGCAGCCCGGTCAGCGCGTCAAGGCGGGTCTGGATTTCGGCTTCGGTGATATCGGTCATGTCATGTCCCTTGCTGGACGAAAGGCGGGAAGAGGGAGAGGCGGGGCCGTCACACCGACAGCGCGTACATCACGATATTGACCGCGAATTTGGTATTATCCTCGGCCAGAAAGCGCTTGTTGCGCCAGTCATAATCCCATTCGCAGCCATAATCCTTGTTGCTGTAGAGGACGCCCAGCCGGCCGTTCACCTCTATGCCCTTGAGATAGTCGTGGACGAGGTCGTCGCCCCAGCCGTTCAACTCCAGACCGGTGTTGGGCGGGCCGTCAAATTTGAAGAAGCTGCGGTAGAGACCATGGCTCTTGGGCAGTTCCTTCATGGCTTTCGGGCCGAAGATCTTGGCCATTTGCGCTTCGAACGAGCGGGCGAACAGGCCGTCTATGTCATGGTTGCAATCGTCCACCATGACGAAGCCGCCATTGCGGACATAGCGTTCGAAATTGCGCCGTTCGGCGGGCGAGAACTCCACCAGCTTATGCCCCGCCATGTAACAGAAAGGGGCGGTCAGCATCTTCGGGTCCGAAAGGGCGATGACATGCTCCTTCGGATCGACGCGCAGCGTGGTGTAATCGATCAGCGAAGTGATGATGTTGGACGGCGTGCGCTGATCCACATCCCAGTCGCCACTGTCATAGCGCAGGCGGGTGAACCAGAAGTCATAGCCACCCGCCGCCCGCGCCGCGAGCGGCCGGGCCAGCATCGTGCTGGCCAGACCACCCGCCATCAACCGAAGAAATTCGCTGCGAGTCATGAAAGCCGATCGGACCAGGCCATGTTCCATTCTGCGGCATGGATCGTTCCCCGGCGAAGGCCGGGGTCCAGATATGGCCGTGGAACTGGACCCCGGCCTTCGCCGGGGAGCAGCTTGATCATGGCATGCTCTGTCGTCACACCGCATCCGACAGCGAGGTGAAGGTGAAATCGCGCAGCTTCATCGGCGGCACGACGATGTTCATCGACACTTCATCCGGCGGCACGCGGACCGGCTTGCCCAGCTCCTCCACATTGTTGAGCATGATGACCGGGCTTTCGTTGAACCGGAAATTCTTGATCGGATATTTGATCTGCCCGTTCTCGATATAGAAGGTGCCGTCGCGGGTCAGGCCGGTCAGCAGCACGGTCTGGGGATCGACCATGCGGATATACCAGGTGCGGGTGACGAGCACGCCGCGCTCGGTGGAGCGGACAAGATCGGCGGTCGACTTGTCGCCGCCCGTCATCAGGATATTGCCCATCTGCCCGGCGGCGGGCTTGCCCTGCTTGCTGGCCCAGTAACGGCTATAGTTGAGGTTCACGACCTTGCCGTCCTTCACCATGTCCATGCGCTGGCGGGCGAGGCCATCCTCGTCCCACGGCTCGCACGGCGCGACCGGGTCCCAGGGATCGGTGTAGAAATTGACCTGCGGCCCGAATACCTGTTCGCCCAGCTTGTTGCCGCCGCCCTTTTTCGACAGGAAGCTGCGGCCTTCATCGGCCTCACGCGCGCCGAAGAAATAGAACATGAAGCCGATCAGGCCCGCAGCCGCCATCGGCTCCAGGATCACCGTATACTTGCCCGGCTCCAGCGCCTTGGCTTCGGACGAGGCCGACGCCTTGCGCATGGCGATCTGGATATCGCTGTCCGCCTTGAACCGGGTGGCGTCCTGCGTATCGGTGCCGACCCAGCCGGAACCCCGGCCATCTTCGGTGCGGACGGTGCAGGTGTAATCCAGCATGGTCGAGCGCTGATAGCCGAAATTGCCCTTGCTGTTGGCGATCGCGGTGAAGCTCTGATTATCCTCCAGATAGCCGGCCGCGATCAGCTTTTGCGCCTTGCAGGCGTCGATCGAGGTCTTGGCGACCTGCGCGCGATAGGCCGGGGTGATGTCGGCGGTGGACTGCGCAAAGGTCGGGCTGGGCTTGTACGCCTGCTTGTCGACGGCGGGCATGAATTCGGGGTTGTCGGGGGCCAACTGCGCCAGCGTTTCGGCGCGGCGCACGACCCGCTCGAGCGAGGCGTCGTCAAACTGGTTGATGGTGGCGGTGCCGACCTTCTTGCCAAAGGCGACCTGCACGGCGAGTTCGATATCGTCGGTCAGGCCCGCGGTCGACACGTCGTTGCGGGCGAAACGGACATTGCCCTGAATCTTGCCGGTGAGTTGGGCGGTGCATTCGTCCGCCTTGGACAGCGCGACGACCTTCGTCAGGATCGCCTTGGACTGCGCTTCGGTGAGGATGCTCATAATGGTGTCTCCCTGAACGATCAGCCGAGCGAACGCGCGGTGTTGATGACGTTGATGCCGTTGAAGCGCGCGGTCGATGACCCGTGCGACACGGCGGAGACCTGGGCCGGCTGGCCCTTGCCGTCGAAGAAGGAGCCGCCCAGACGATAATCGCTGCTGTCGCAGACGCCGGTGCAGGCGTTCCAGAATTCCGGAGTGCGGATCTGATAGGCGACATCCTCGATCTGCTGGGTGATCTTGCCCTGCTTGATCTCGTAGAAGAGCTGGCCGCCGAACTGGGCGTTATAGCGCTGCTGGTCGATCGAGAAGCTGCCGTCGCCGATGATGTAGATGCCGTCTTCGACACCGGCGATCATGTCCGCGACGCTCTTCTTCGCCTTGCCCGGCTCTAGGCTGACGTTGGCCATGCGCTGGAACTGCACGTTGGACCAGCTGTCGGAATAGGCGCAGCCGTCCGATTCCGCCTTGCCTTCGATATGGGCCTGATCGCGGATCGCCTGATAGCCGACCAGCTTGCCGTCCCGGATCAGATCCCACTTCTTGGTCTTCACGCCTTCATCGTCATAGGCGACCGCGCCCAGGCTGCCGACCTGGGTCTTGTCGGCGACGATGTTCACATTGGGGCTGCCATATTGGAAATGGCTTTCCAGCTTGTCCATCGTGGCGAAGCTGGTGCCGGCATAATTGGCTTCATAGCCCAGCACACGATCCAGTTCGAGCGGATGGCCGATCGATTCATGGATGGTCAGCCAGGTGTGCGAGGGATCGAGGACGAGGTCATATTTGCCCGGCTTGACCGAAGGGGCCTTCAGCTTCGCGCGCGCCTGCTTGGCGGCGGCGATCGCATCTTCCTTCATGTCATAGCTGTTGCCATAGACGACGACGCCATTGGGCAGCACGGTCTTGCCCGAAGCAGCGCCGTCCAGATATTCATAGCCAAGGCCCATGGGCGCGGACAGACCTTCGCGGGTGCGGAACTTGCCGCTGGTCTTGTCGACCGCCGTGATCGTGGTGGGCGCCCAGATGCGGTGGACGTCCTGATCGATATAGCTGCCATCGGTGCTGGCGAAATATTTCTGTTCATTGACCAGGAACAGGATGGAATTGATGAAGTCCGCGCCCGCATCCATGGCGGCGGCGTTGACGTCCATCAACAGGGCGACCTTGTCCTTGATCGGCACATCCATGGCGTTCTTGACGATCGGCGTCTTCCAGCTGACTTCGCCCACGCCCTTCGTCGGGGCGAGCTGGACCGGGGAGGTCTGGGCCGGGGCATTGGCCTTGGCGATGGCGACGGCTTGCTGCGCGGCCTTGGCCACGGCGTCGGCCGTCATGTCATTGGTGGCGGCAAAGCCCCACGCGCCATTGGCGATCACGCGGATGCCGACGCCGCTCGATTCGGTATTGACGATATTTTCGACATTGCGTTCGCGGGTGATGACGAACTGGCGCAGGTAACGGCCGACGCGCACGTCGCAATAGGATGCGCCCGCGCTTTTGGCGGCGTTCATCGCGGTGTCGGCCAGGCTTTTCTTCACCGCCACATCGATGGCGCTGTTCAATTCCTCTGCGGCGATGGCCCTGCCGAACATGGAGGGGAGGGCAAGGCCCCCAACGCCCATGGCCCCAAAGGCCAGAAAATCGCGTCTGTGCAAGTGAAGTCTCCTGCCTGACTATGCCCGCATGGCGCGGGTCGGATTGTGATTGGGTGACGGCGCTGGCGCCGAACCGGTGTGATGGAGGGGATCATTGCGACCCGGACAGGCGGGGTCAAACATCTTTTACGGATGCACAAGAACAGGCCGTATACTTTCGACGAATGTCATCTGTCGAAAAAATGCGGCGGCTGGACGGCAAATGGACGAAAAAATCGGCGGTGATGGTTATGCCATCCCGCTGATCATTCGCTTCTTCCAGTGAAGAAAGTTGGTCGGGGAAAGAGGATTCGAACCTCCGGCCCCTGCCTCCCGAAGACAGTGCTCTACCAGGCTGAGCTATTCCCCGACCGATGCCGAAGCCGCTTTTTGGGCGGCCCCGTAAGGCAGGAGTGCGCCTATAGAGAGGGCTTTGAGGGCTGGCAAGCGGCAATGACGCTTTTTTTGCATGGGCTATAAAAGCCCCGCCGCGCGGAAGCTGAAACGCGCCGGACCGGCATGAATGACATGGTCGGCCAGCCGCAGGTCCAGGGCGCGCAAATGCCGCGCCAGCGCGCGGGTCAGCGATATGTCGGCGGACCGGGGCAGGGCGGGGCAGTCCGCCCGCCGCCGCTGGATCAACGCCAGCCAGCGCGCTTCGTCCGCCAGCGCACGGTCGATCAGGCCGCGCCAGCCATCCTCCATCGGATGCGCATGGCGCGGCCGCCACTGATGGTCGAGAATGGCGATCGTCAGTCCGTGACCCTGCATCATGACGGCAGAGTGCGAAGGCCGGCATGATCCGCGCCATCGCAAATCCATCCATTATGGCGGGAAGGGGGTAGAGATCGCACCATAATGGCGGGAGGGTTTGGCCTGTCGTCCACGCTCGGCTACAGCCGGCCAACCAGATTCGTGATTTCAGGACTGCAGCTTTGACCGATACCCAGCCCCATTATGAAGACCAGTATCTGAACCTGATGCGGCATATCTGGCGCCATGGCGATGAGCGGGTGGACCGCACCGGCGTCGGCACGCGATCGGTGCTGGGGGCGAGCATGCGCTTTTCGCTGGCGGATGACGCCGTGCCGTTGCTGACCACCAAGCGCGTCTACTGGAAGGTC
Source organism: Pseudomonadota bacterium (assembly GCA_021849075.1). GTDB lineage: Bacteria > Pseudomonadota > Alphaproteobacteria > Sphingomonadales > Sphingomonadaceae > Sphingobium. The sequence goes on from JAJZTH010000037.1 coordinate 22,001, forward strand.
GCGGCGCGCGAGATGCTGTGGTTCCTGACTGGCGACACCAATATCCGCGAACTGGTGAAGCAGGGCGTGCATATCTGGACCGACTGGCCGCTGGACGCCTATCGCCGCGCGACCGGCGAGGATCTGGACCGGGATACGTTTGAAATGCGGATCGTGGGCGATGATGATTTCGCGGCGCGCTGGGGAGATCTTGGCCCGGTCTATGGCGCGCAATGGGTGAACTGGCCGATCTATGAGCCGGCGGGCGAGGGCCTGTATCGCAAGGCAGACAAGGGCCGCAACCAGATTGCAGAGCTGGTCGAGGCGATTCGTACGACTCCGGGATCGCGCCGGTTGCTCTTCACCGGCTGGAACGTGGCGGAAGTGCCGCAAATGGCGCTGCCGCCCTGTCATATGACCTATCAGTTTCAGGTGGCGAACGGAAAGCTGAACGGCCTGTTGTTCCAGCGCAGCTGCGATCTGGGGCTGGGTTTTAGTTACTTTTCCGGTGTAGTGCATTGAAGCGGTGAGTGAGTGAGTGGCCGATGTGGCCGGATTTACTGGTTCTGGTTTCAGTTGACGCCAATGGCCGCATAGGGAAGCGCTTCACCCGGTGAGTGAATGCCGGGAGGCGAGCGAAGTCTCGGACGATGCAGCCTGGACGTCGAATAATCGGACGTATCCATTCAAAACGTGCCCAAAGCCCTCTGCTCGCGTGACGTCCAATTGAGCGCGACAATCACCATACTGCGTTGATTCGGCGATGCCGACAAAAGTGGGAGCGATGCATGCGCTCTGCACGAGAGCAATAAGCTCATTCGGTACGCCAAACACTAGCAGATGCTGGCTGATGCCGCCTTCTGAGCAAAATGGCTATCCATGATTGAAAATATTCAATCAATATAGTATCATGTGCCGAGTAAATGATGTGATGTTTAAATAATAATCGGAATAAATTCGATGTTATTGGACGTTATATTAGGAAATATTCGGACATAACGTCCGATTGTATGAGGTTTGTATTGTGGAGGTTCGGGTTATTGTTGTCAGCCTCCCTTGGTTAACCGCAGGCAATCGGACGTTGGGTTGGAATTGATCATTGGTATCGTGTTTGCGTGAGGGCAGCCTTATGTATGCGGATTATGGTAGCGGAGGTGTTGAGGTGGTAGGTCAGAGCGGACATCCGGAGGGTCAATATCTGGACCTGATGCGGCGCATACTGGACAACGGGGACGAGCGTATCGACCGGACTGGAGTGGGAACGCGCTCCGTCTTTGGGGCGATGGCTCGATTTGACCTGTCTGATGGAACCGCGCCGATCATCACAACAAAGCGGGTTTACTGGAAAACCTCGACGAAAGAGATGCTCTGGTTCCTGAAGGGGGGCACGAATATCCAAGATCTGCTGCGTGATAACGTGCGGATCTGGAGTGATTGGCCGCTCGCCACTTATCGCCGTGAAACTGGCGAGAACATCGATCAGGAAGCGTTTGAGCGCCGTATCGTCGAGGATGATGATTTTGCTGCTCGCTGGGGCGAGTTGGGTCCCGTCTACGGGAAGCAGTGGAGGCGTTGGGCTGGTCCTGATGGGCAAGAGCATGACCAGATCGCGACGTTGGTAGAAATGCTCAAAACGAACCCGTCGAGCCGTCGGATGTTATTCCACGCATGGAATGTGGCCGAACTCGGCGAAATGGCACTACCCCCGTGCCATATGGTCTATCAGTATCACGTCACCTCTGACGGGCGCTTGAACTGCCTGATGTTTCAGCGCTCGGTCGACGCCTTGTTAGGTTTGCCATTCAACTGGGTGGGCGCAACTGCGCTCCAGCTCATGCTTGCCCAGCAGGCAGATCTTCGGCCGGGCGAGTTCGTCTGGATGGCTGGTGATGCGCATCTCTATCTCAATCATCTCGATCAGGCCCGAGAGCAACTCACCCGTGAGCCTCGGCCCTTCCCGAAGATGCGCCTCTCTCGGCGACCGGACAGCATCGACGGATATACGATCGATGATTTCGAGGTCGAGGGCTACGATCCGCATCCGGCAATAAAGGCCGACGTGGCCGTCTAGCCTCTCCTAGCGCGAGCCCTGTCGCCAGCGGGGTCGATTCTTCCGGAGCATTTATCCGCATGTTGCCCACGCAGCTTCAGGGCGGGGAGTCTTATGTCCTCTGACGATGCCAAGCTTGTCGAGATCTTGGAGCGCGATGCTGCCAACGGCGGCGTCGTCCTCGGGCGTGGTGGAAAGATCAGCGTCAGGCATTACGCGACCCAACTCAAATGCAGTACATTCATCTTCAAGAAGAAAGGGTATGAAAAGATTCTCGACCGCTATCAAGTCGAGGTCGGAGCAAGTACCAATCTTGAAACCAAATTGCCAGCCATGCGCAATTGGCTCGAAGACAAGATGCAGGAGGGCGCTCTCGGCATCCGTGACGGCAAGATCGATCGCGTAGAGTTCTGTCGTGTATTCGGCATCAAAGGCGGGACTTTCCTCGTCCGGTCTCCAAAAATCCGCGACATGTTCGATGAGTTTGACGCGCGCGTGGCAGAAAATTCCTATCAACCGAAGCGCCTGCAAGAGGATCTGGCTCGGCTCAAAGTCGCCTTAGCTGAAAGCTGTCCTTTGGATAAAGACGGACTCACGATCAGCAAAAAGCACCTTGCGACCGCAGTTAAGATCACTGAGGCCTATCTATTCCGCAATCCCTTCCATCCTTTCATTGTGCAGAAAGAGGAGGAAATTCGGGCGGATGCTCTTCGAAGCAGGATTTGGCCGCTTGTAGAAGGGCGTCGTTATGATTTTCGTGGCTTGGTCGAATCCTGGGGCCAGGAGTTCTCTGAGAGAGTTGCCGTAGGTTTTACCGAGATAGCGCCGAGTATGGCGTCGTCCACTCGAAAGCGCCCGTATCTGACTCTGATCGAGTTGCTGACCTTCATCGGTGCCAGCGCTTCATCTGATTGCCGAGATGTTACCTCTGCCGCCTTCCGCGGCAGCGTCATTCCGCAACGACAGTGGGAAAATGCTGTATGGGAGTGGCGGAACGCTATGGAAGCTTCGGTTGGGCCGGACCGTCAGGTCACGACCGCATCGCAATACATAGATACCGTCCGGCAAATCCTTGCGAAATTCGCTAGTAAGCGGATTTTCCCGGACCTGCGCAGTCATCTCTCGGGCATAAAAAACGCCAGCCGGAAAGGCGGTAAGCGCGCTAGTGTTGCAGAGGCCGTCGCATTCGATGGCGATGATTCTGAGTCAGTTCGGCGGAAAAGTTACATCGACTTCGCGGCGGCGCAACTATCGAGCGCGGCAAAGAAGTTCAACTTCGATATCCAAGCGGAAGAATCGGCAGCATTTCTTGCGGTTCTAGACGCGGAAGTAGAACGCGATTCAGACCTCTCGCCTGATCCTGCACAAGCAATTCTGGCAATTATCGATCGCCGACTGAATTCCATCGAGAAGATCGCGACAGGCATTTACCATCGATGGAGGGCGCATCACGATGATGGCGAACGCTTAGCCTTAATGGCGAACATCGATCCTGAACAGTTTTTTGAGACATACTTTACTCTCAATACGCACGCAAAAGGCCGGGCTCTTCAGCCGCACTTTCCGGTCGCAGGAGAGGTTGTCACACTCGAAAAACTGGAGATAGGCATTGCGAATTTGATCAAAATTGCGATTGTTAACTACGACGGATTGATGCCTGATAAGGGATTTGTTGGACGGCCCAAAGAATTTGGGCAGTTCTTTGAAAAGAGATACAACAGCATTCGGTCCAAGGTCGAGATGGATGCGTACTTAAGTCCACACCCGGATGCCATCGGTGCAGTTATTACTATGTATCTTTGCGCAAGCGGCGCAAATATCTCGGTCGGGAGGACGCTCCATCGAGATTGCGTTGAGCCGAGCGATCTCGCGGGTCATAAGCGGATCACTGGCTTTAAGGCACGTGCTCAGGGCAGGCCGATTATCGCCGACCTTCCGTCAAAATGTGACGCTGTGAAGGCTGTTGAATGGGTGGCTTCGTCTGGTGAATTTGCCAGATCTGCTGCCAATGCAAACATAACTGCGAAGGAGGACAAAGACCCCCTCTTTGCTGCACGTATTTCAGGAACTTACAAGCTCCCAGAGCCACATTGGTACACAAATTGGTTCAAAGCTAACATCGGATCTGCAGAAGAGTTGAATGGACTTGGTCTCGTACCAAGTATGATCCGCCCCTCGATCCTCTTGCGGGCAGCGTTGGAGAATGACGGGCGCCTCCAGATGGGGCAGGCCATCGGGCAGCATAGCTCACAGGTTACCGCAGGTTACCAAGTCAAGTGGCCCACGCGATTGCTATACGATTTTCGTATCAAGCAGTTTAGCGACGCCTTCGAGGCGCTCGTTACCCGTAACATCGAGGCAGCAGCCGAGAAGTTAGGTATAGGTGCCGAAGAATTCGCCAAACGGGTCAGTCGGCTTGCCCAGACTGGCCTAGGCACGTTTTGCAGCGATCCATTTGGTCGTCCCGGCTCTGAGGGCGAGAAATGCAAGGCGCTCGACTGCTGGAATGACTGCCCGCACTTGATCGTCCTCGCCGAGGTTGAAGCAATATCGCTCCTCCAATTATGGCAGCATAGCCTCCGGCTGGCGCAGGGTGACTGGGAGCGTGACCAACCCGCTCGCTGGGACAGCGTCTATTTGCCATGGTTGTGCCTCACCGACGTCGTTGAGGAGAAGATGCGCACTGGTAGCGCGCGTTTGGTTTGGAAGGAGGCTAAGGCACTCACTGACCGCCGCGTCGCTGATCCTAATTATCCCCTGCCGCAGCCAATCTGAGGCGATAGCGATGGTAGCCAACCAACTTACACTCTTTCCTGACGAACCGTCGACCCGTCTGAATGACACAGATCGGACGGCACCCTGGCTACTGGAGCCTTATTCAGCACCTCGATGGCGAGTGGCGAGCACCAACAAGCCAGAAGATATCCACGATATCGATTTTCAGTTCATCATGGCGGATGGCGTATGCCTCACGAGGCACCCTCGGCTATATCATGCAGTAAAGGAGTATGCGTTTCTCGTACGGGATGGGCGTTACAGTAAAGTCGATAACGCTGATGTTCATGTCGCCCTTGTTCGCAATGTCATTAAGATTGCGCGATACCTCACTGATCTAGGAATCTACACCTTTGCTGAATTTACACCATACCTAGTAGATAGATTTGTCGAGTTTGCCCGTTACGGCACTGAGGCGGTGCTCGCTGTCCCGGAGAA
>JAJZTH010000010.1:0-445 GCA_021849075.1 Pseudomonadota bacterium
TGGACGATGCTCAGCAGTTCCTGGAACTGCCGGTCCGCCGAATAGGCGGAGTAAGTGCCCGACAGTGACACCACATTGCGCGTGATCGTGCGCATATAGGCTTCGGAGGGCGTGGCCCCGGTCACATAGAGATCGCCGCCCGCACCGAACGGCACGACCACCGTGCGCGTGTTCTGGTTCGAGGTATAGATGAGCGTGCCGAGCACGGCGGTGATGCCGAACAGGCCGACAACGGCGAGCTTCAGAAGCCGGTTCTCCTCGAAGAGGTTACTCGACCCTTGCAGGTAGCGGTGAATGCCGAAGCTGGCGGGCTTGCCGAGGAGGGGGTCGCGCGAGGCTGCATCGGCGGGTTTACGTCCGAACATCGCCAGTCTCACTCGAAGAAGCGGGCCTGCGTCGGACCCGGAACATTCCTGCATAGGCAGATTTTCTTAAAACTGGATTC
>JAJZTH010000010.1:455-104065 GCA_021849075.1 Pseudomonadota bacterium
CAGCGCCAGGCCATGTGCGGGATGAACCCGCGCGGCTTGGTGCGAAGCCAGGGGACGAAAAGGAGAAGACCCGCAACGAGCGCCCAACCGAGCATCCCGCCGAGGATTACGGCGACGAAGATGACGGTGATCACCAGCACGAATTCGTCCGATCCGAACCACAGGATCTGGACCGGCTTGTGCAGATATTGGGGTAGCCGCTCGTTCACGAGCCTTCTCCTTGCGTCGTGACCTCCCTGCGAAGCCGGTTGAACTTCGTGGGCTGTCTCGCCACCGCGCCTGTGCGCGCTGGCCCGTTGAGGCCCGCGGTCCGCATGGGCGGACCACGGACCGAACCGTCAGATGACCATCCCGAAGGTTTGGAGGATCGAGTCCGCCTTGATCAGGCAGACCGCCGCGACGATCGTCGGGATGCCGATCATGATGTTCGAGAACAGCCTGCTCACGCCGAACAGGAAGGCGGCGACGCCGCCGACGAAGCCGAGCGGGCCTTTGACCCCCTGGTTCACGACGATATCGTAGATGTCGTAGCCAAGGTCGCCCGCCGCCGGTGCGGAGAAGGCATGTGCCCCTCCGGCACCAAGCAGCGCGAGAAGCGTTACGGGAATACCGACATTGGCGATGTCGGCGGTTTGTCTGCGAAGAGTGTTCAACATGCACTTGCTCCAGGGAGGATGGGCCGCTCCGGGGACTGCCTGCCGGCATCGATGAGGATCGCTGTCGGCCGACGACGAGGCTGGACGGCCCGGTTCGGGTCCCGCCGCCGGCATTGGGATTTGCGCGGCAGCGGCAGGGCCGATGCGCCGCGCGTTCGCGATGAGAAGAGCCGGAAGGCGATCAGCGGCCGGCATTGGCGAGCGCCTTCTTGCCGTCGAGGAACGCCTCGATCTCGGCCTGCCGGAAGCCTGAAATCATCTGTCCGTCCGCGATCAGGGTCGGCGTGCCGTTGATGCCGGTCTTGCCGACGATTCCGGCATGCGCCTCGACCCTGGCCTTGCCTTCCGCGCATGTGCGCAAGGGCGTCGGCGCGGCTCCGGCGTAGATCCCCTTGAACGCCGCTTCCTTGTCTGGCGAGCAAAGGACATGCTCGGCCTTGGCGGCGGCCTCCGCGTGGATGCCGGAGACGAAGAAGATTAGGCGCCGCACCGGCTTGCCCTCGGCCGCCTTGGCGGCCCAGAAGCGGTCGAGCGCGCGGCAGTAGGGACAGTCGGGATCGGTGAACTCGATCACCGTGGGCGCGCCTGCTGGACCGATGGCGAGAGCCTTGTCCACATCGATCCCGGCGACCTTTTTGGTGGCGGCGGCGTTCTGCGCCAGCGCGGTGAGGTTCTGGCCGTTGCGGTCGTAGATTTCCGCGAACAGCAGATGTTCACTGTCAGGCGCATAATAGATGATGCGCCCGCCCGCCGTCGCCTGATAGATCGGGCCCTTGACGGGCGCCGGGCCGAAATCCTCGAATTGCAGGTTGACGAAGGTCTGCCGCAATTCGCTTTCAGCATCGCGCGCGGCGGCGGTAAGCGGATCGGCGGCTTGCGCGAACGCCGTGCCTTGAGCGGCGAGAAGCAAGGGGAGGGCGAGGGCCGCCGCACGGAACAGGTGGGTGGGCTTACGGATGCGCATGCGAAGTCTCCTGAAGAGTGCTGGCAGGGCGGGAGAGCAGGCGCGCATCGATATGCGTGCCCGACCCTACCGGGATGTGACCGACAGTGACGGGTGCGGGCATCGGCTCCGTCCGGTCCGTCGCGGCGGCGCGCAGAACGAAGCCGTCGACCGTCGCCACCACGATGCGCGGCCGCTCGGCGACCGGCGTGATGCCGGCCTGTCGGCCATGTCCGCCGGGTCCGGCACAGGCTGTCGTCGTGACGATCAGTGTGCCCAGGGTAGCCGTCATCGTCTTGGCAATCGGCGTCATGCACGACTCCATGCTGGCGTCTCGCGCCATGGTTGAGGAATATTTACCAGTCCGAAGTATCAGGTCCGATTCGACTTGAACTTCTGGAACGAGACTTGACTGATTTGAAACGATGAGGATTGCAATAGACCCCGGCAGCGGGGGGCCTGAAATGGCGATATTAGCCGCAAATATACGAACTTAGCCTTATGCGTTCGCTTTCGGGATCATATGGTTCGATCCGGTGCCGCTCCAGCAATAAAGTTCCTCAATGATCCGATACGGAGGAATGAGGAAATTATATGCTCAATGCGCGTCAAAACATAAAAATGTTCGCGCAACAGTTATAAATAGGCAGAAATATTCCTCTAAAATCATCGGCATCTATTCTTGAAGTTGGTCACTTCGCGATTCTACCTTTGCCGGATGGCCCACAAAGCCCGACGGGCTGAACCGGGGAGGAAGGACATATGGCATCCGATGGGAAATTTGCCGCCGTCGACCTGTCGATCTTCAAGGAACTCAAGAAGCTCTCCGGCGAGAGGATCAGGCAGGCGCGAAAGGCACTCGATGTCACGCAATTGGAGCTCGCCACCGAAATGGGAGGAAGCCTGCGCTCGTATCGCCAGATCGAGACTGGCGCGCCTGGGACAAGGCTCGAGGACCACCTGATCGCATCGCTCCGGCTCGGTGCTCCGACCGGTCACATCGCATTTCCGATTCTCTTTGCGGGCCAGCGCATGCGGTTCCCGCGGCAGCTGATCCACGGTGACCTCGCCAGCATCGAACGCACATGCATCGAGGCGATTTCAGAAGCAGTGATCGCCGGGCTGAAACAGGACCTCTCGCCCGAATGGTAGCAGGACGGCGGGAAGGGCCAGTCATGAAAATTGACGGTCCGGCCCGTGCATGGCGCTGGACAGGAGGAAAAGATGGTGATCTTTCATTTCCATGTGAATATCATTAGCCGCGGTGCCGGACGTAGCATCGTCGCGGCCGCGGCCTGGCAAAACAGCTGCCGCCTGTACGATGAACGCTACGGCCGGTTTTCCAATTTCAGAAACAAGCGGCCGGTTGCCTGGTCGGCGCTGATACTGCCGTCCGGCGCTCCCGCGCAGTGGGAGGATCGCGAGTGCTTCTGGAACGCATTGGAGGCAGCCGAAATCCGCAAGGATGCGCAGTTCGCCAGGCAGTTCGACGTCGCGCTGCCCGATGAACTGGACCTGCCGGCGTCGATCGCGACCCTGCGGCGTTTCGCCAGCGAGATATTTGGCGTCGCGGGCTTCGCCGCCGACCTGACGCTGATCGAGAGGGGCGATACGCCCAGGGGCAAGCGTCACCATGGCTGTGTGCTGATACCGACCCGTCCGATCGTTGACGGCGAGTTCGGCCAGAAGCCGCGCGAATGGAACAGCCGCGGGAAGCTGCTCGAAATTCGTGCCGCGTGGGCGACGGTCCTCAATGAAAGGTTCGCGGCGCTGGGATCTGATGTCCGCGTTGATCATCGATCCAACGAAGAGCGCGGCATCGAGGCGGCGCCGGTCAAGCATATCGGCGTGGCCCGCAAGCGTATCGCGGCGCGCGCCCGCAGGGACGGGAAGGACTGGATTTGAAGTTCGCGGTCGCCATGAAGCGTGATGTTTTGCATCGCGGCGATCCATTTCTTTCCAACGCACGCATGAAGAAATGGAGGATATATGGGCGGTCCGCGATATTCCCCCGCTGGTCACTGGGTGCCGTCAGTTCCCGGACAGGTTTGCCAGATTTGCGGAAATACGTACACAGCGCGGAGCAGAAAACAGAAATTCTGTTCACGCACATGCGCTGGCACGTCTCGGCGTTTGCCAGCATCCCTCAGGGAGAAATCCTGCCTTCATTGCGGCAGGACATTCGAAATTCCCATCGGGAAGAATGTGGGTGGAGACCATGGCGCGAAATATTGTTCGCGTGAATGCGTTCGAGCCAGTCACGGATGGGCAGCAGCAAGGCGTGCGTCTTGCGCCAACTGCAGAAAGTCGTTTGACGCTACCGCAAAAAAAAGCAATCCTGCGGTTCTGCTCCACTTCCTGTCTCCATAAGCATCGCAGGTCGAAGGGGATCACCAAGACATGCGTCAATTGCGACAAGCCGTTCACTGTTTCGCGATCGCGTTCCGACGTGATTTCGTGCTCACGTGAATGCTCGAGTTCATATTTCATCCGCGATCGATCACCGGGCTGGCAAGGCGATGTCGTGCAGCAGAACGGGCGGAGGTTTCGCAGGATCGACCGCGAGGGCTATGCCGCGAAATATAATGGCGAGCATCGGCTTGTCGTTGAACGCGTCATTGGCCGGCGGCTCGAACGGAACGAGATCGTGATTTGCCTGGACGGCAACAACGACAATCATGCGCCCGCGAACCTGTTCCTGTTGCCGAGCCAGAAGGAATTTGGTCTGTTGAAAATGGGGGCCGTACCCTGGCCTGAAGCCTCGAACCTGCGCTCCTATCGCGCCCGGGATATATCCGACCCGACGTGATCGTCGTTCTGCATGAGTGGGAGAATGACAAGCGCCTGAACCCGAAATCAAAGCGGTATATCACGAGGCATCCCCAGGCGGAGGAGATCATAAAACGCAGACGCGCCGGAGCGAGTGTGCGTCAGCTGGCGAAGGATTTCGGCACAAGTATGAGCACGATGGCGCAAACCATCCGCAACCGCCTTTAGCGATTGTGGGAAACTGATGACAGTGGCGGAGAGATCGGGCCTCTGCGTTGAACGCAGGCCGATTTGAAGCGTAGCCACGGACTGCTCTTTACGAAACTGACGCGCCGCTATATATATTCTCCTGACGGAGATGTTTTATGCCTGCTACCGCCCGCCTCTTTACGCCAAGCGAAGCCGCTGCCGTCACCGGCATCGGCCTGAAGGCGGTCAACAACGCAATCGACAAGCGGATCGTCAAGGCCGCGAAGCCTGTCTCCGGCGCCGGCCCGGCCCGACGAGCGTTGACGTCGGACGATCTGCTGCGCGTGAAGCTCTGGTACAAGGTAGGTGATATCCTGTCCCAGGAACGGCGCGAACGGCTGTTCGACGCGATCCGCCAGAAACCGAAGGCGAGGACCGTGAAAGCCGACGATCTTCTGATCATTGATGTTGGCGAGGCGCGCAAGCAGATCGCCGCGCGCACGCGTGCTCTCGAAGCGGCGGAAGCGATGGTAAGCCAGGACAAGGAGGTGATGGGCGGGGAGCCCGTCTTCAGGGGAACGCGTATTCCGGTTCGGCTGATCGCCTCTATGCTCACCGAAGGTACGGACGCAGCGGAGATACTGGAGGGTTATCCCAGGCTCGACGAGCGTCAGCTCGCACTGGCGACGATATGGGTTTCGGCCCATCCCCGCCGAGGACGACCGAAGTCGCTCAAGGATCGCGGCTTCAAGCTAAAGTCCGCCAGGCGCACCACGCTGAGACGGGATCCCCGGCCAACCGGGACGGACACAGCCGGGTGAATCTGCTGATTGATGAATGTCTGCATACCTCGCTCGTCGCGGTAGCGGTGGCGCGCGGGCATCAGGCCAGCCACGTAAACTGGCTCGGACTCAGCGGCGAGGCCGATTGGAACCTGATGCCCCGCATCATCGGCGATGATTTCACGTTCGTCACCAACAATGCTGCGGACTTTCGCCGGCTCTATGCGCAGCAGCCTCTTCACGCTGGTCTCGTCATCATCGTCCCGCAAGTGCCGCCTGCCGAGCAACGGGAACTGCTGGAGATCGTTCTCGATGAATTCCGCGAAGGAGGCGATCCCGTCAACGAGGCGATCGAAATCCGGATAGAGGATGGCGAGGCAGTGATCGAACGATACAGCCTGCCGGATCCCGACGAGGCATAGCGCACGCCGGCGCAAGTTTGTTTCTCGATTGATACGATGAGCGTCGGGATGACACCAGGGGATTGACAAGCGAAAACGGAGTATGCGGCATTTGATTGCCTGAAAGTGCGATCTCGGTCCTTTGAGCCGCAGGCTAGGATTGCTAGATTGGGGTGGCGTCATGACCTGTCTGCGCTGCCCACAGGGTAGCAATCCATGCTCTATACTCATGCAGCCTCACAAGATCGGCTTTGGCAAACGCGTTCACGTATTGGCCGGATAGTAGCTCGATCGTCTCGAATCGGCCGGAAGGGGAGGGAGAAGGAGGGAAGCGAGTGCAGTGACCAGATCGCTGTCGGTGCCTCCGCTCTCTTGGTCGCGACATCAAGATCAGCAGGCGATGCGATCGGACGTGACAATGCCTGACCTGCTCGCATTTTCCGACCTGAAGGCAAAGGGTATACCTTTCAGCCGTCAGCATGTAGCCCGCTTGATCAAGCAGAGGCGCTTTCCTGCTCCGATCAAGCTCGGCATTGGCACCAATCGCTGGATATCGTCGGAAATCGACGAATGGATTGCTCAACGCAAAGCTGCCCGTGACGCTGCTCAGGATGCGAGACGCGGGGACATCTAAGCCTCTCCGCGCGTCCATCCTCCTTCGATCGTCGCGCCTGCGTTGGATATGCCTGTCGCCTTATAGGCAGTGCGCAAAAACGAATCGCCTGATCTGCACCGTCACTCCGACTGGATGGCGGTCGTTTTCGACCTGGCCGGGGCGTTCCGCCGCCGCATGGAAAAAAATCTGTCGAGCAAGGAGGGACAAAGGTGGCTGAAATTTGTTGCGCAAATTGTTGCGCAACCCGGAAATCGGCGAAATCCGGCCTCCGCGATAGCGTTGTAAGTGATTGATTTTATTGGAGATTTTGGTGGACGCACTAGGGCTCGAACCTAGGACCCGCTGATTAAGAGTCAGCTGCTCTACCAACTGAGCTATGCGTCCATGCCGTGACGGCTAACCGTCTGGCGTGGCCGGGCTGTTAGCAGCCGCCCGATGATTTGCAAACAGGAAATTGACCCAAGCCGCAAATTTTTCCCAAGTACTGGATTTCAGGCCCAGTTTCCCATACCCGCGCGGCGTTTGCCGGCCCGGTCGATCGACATGATGATGCCGATGCACAGCATCACCGTCAGCATCGACGATCCGCCATAGGACATGAAGGGCAGGGGAATGCCCACCACCGGCGCCAGGCCCATCACCATCATCAGGTTGATCGCGACATAGAAGAAGACGGTGGTGATCAGCCCCGCCGCCGTCAGTCGTGCGAATTTGTCCTGCGTGCGCATCGCTACGCGAATGCCCCAACGGAACAACAGCATGAACGCCAGGATCATCAGCGTGCCGCCCAGCAGCCCCCATTCCTCCGCCATGGTGGCGAAGACAAAGTCGGTATGACCTTCTGGCAGATATTGCAGATGGCTTTGCGTGCCGTTCAGAAACCCCTTGCCCCAGATGCCGCCCGAACCGATCGCAATCTTGGACTGGCTGATATGATAGCCCGCGCCCAGCGGATCGCTTTCGGGATCGAGGAATATGAGGACGCGATTTTTCTGATAGTCATGCAAGAAACTGAAGGCGATCGGGATCAGCGCGGCGACCGTCAGCCCCGATCCTATGAACAGCCGCAATGGCAGGCCGGCCAGGAACATGACCGTAATGCCGCCCGCCAGGATCATCGTCGCCGTACCCAGGTCAGGCTGGATCAGCACCAGCGCCCAGGGCAGGCCGATCAGCACCAGCGCCGGCCAGATCGCGTTCCAGCGCCGTATCTCCCCAACCGGCAGCATGGCGTAGAAACGCGCGATGGTCAGGACGATGATCGGCTTCATAAATTCCGATGGCTGCAACTGCATGAAGCCCAGATTGATCCAGCGCTGACTGCCGCCAGCAACGCCGCCGATCAATTCGACCAGGAACAGCGCCGCCAGCACCGCGCCATAAGCGGGAAAGGCATAGCGGGCGAACACGGATACGGGGATGCGGCTGAGGCCCAGCGCCATCGCCGAAAAGATGCAGAAACGCACCCCCTGATTGACGGCCCAGGGGAAGATGCTGCCATTGGCCGCGCTGTAGAGTACGACCGTGCCGAAACCGGCGATCGCCAATAGCAGCCCCAATATGCGCCAGGGGAAATCGGTAATGGGCTTGGGAACGATGCTCATGGCGCGGCCGTACTGTTGGCGGGCGGCGGAACGTCATCCTCCTCCGCAGCGGGTGGAGGCGTTGGCGCTGCCGTCGGCGCGGGCTGCGCGCTATTGCTGCTGGCCGTGTTCATCCCGTTGTCGGCCGCCGGCGCCACTTCGCCCTTTTCGATCGCCTTGGCCAGGCGGAAAGCCGCCATCTGCCGCGCCTGCCGCTCGCCCGGCGTGCCGCCCCAGCCTTTTTCCAGCGTCTCCAGCTTCTCCATCGCCTTGGCCGGATCGAACAGATAGGACAGTGTGTCGCTGGCGATCATCGGCGCGTCTTCGTTGCGGATGGTGTGGCCGCCATGTTCGATAATGCAGGCGATGGCGTAGCGCGGATTGTCGAACGGCGCGAACCCCTGAAACAGCGCATGGTCGCGCAGCTTGAAGGGCAGGCCGGCATTGCCGCGCACGCCGCCCGCGCGTTCGGCCATGGTGATGCGGCGCACCTGCGCGGTGCCGGTCTTGCCCGCGATCATCACGCCGGGAATGGAACTGCGCGCCGCGCCGCCGGTGCCGCCACCATTGACCACCGCATTCATCGCATCACGGATCACGACCAGATGTTCTTCGGTGGATCCGACCGGTGCAGGGTCGGGGCGCGGCGCACCATGGATGAAGTTGGGCATCAACTGCTTGCCGGTGGCCAGCCGGGCCGCCATCACGGCCATCTGCAACGGATTGATCAGCATATAGCCCTGACCGATGGTGGCGTTCACCGTGTCATAGACCTGCCATTTCTGGTTATATTTCCGTTCCTTCCATGCCGGGTCTGGCACGGTGCCATAACTCTGGCTGGGGAAGGGCAGATCGAATTTCTCGCCCATGCCGACCCGGTGGGCCATGCTGGCGATGCGATCCATGCCAATGCGCTGCGCCATCTGATAGAAATAGATGTCGCAGCTTTGGGCAATCGCGCCGCGCATATTGAGCGGCCCATGCCCGCGTTTCTTGTGGCAGTGGAACAGCGTGTTGCCGACCCTGATCGCGCCGGGGCAATTCACTGATTCTGCGGGAGAAACGCCCGCTTCCAGCAGCGCCAGCGCCACCATCGGCTTCACCGTCGAACCGGGCGGATACAGCCCCTGCAACGTCTTGTTGCGCAGGGGAATATGGTCGTCCTTCGACAGCATTTCATATTCCAGATGGCTGATGCCGTCGGAAAAGCTGTTGGGATCGAAACTGGGCATGGACGCCAACGCCAGCACATCGCCGTTGAGGCAGTCGATCACCACCACCGACCCGCTCTGCGTCGCCAGCCTCCGGCCGGCATATTCCTGAAGGCCAGCATCGATGGTCAGCTTGATCGTGCGCCCCGGCGTATCGGTGCGAGTGGTCAGTTCCTGCACGATCTTGCCGCGCGCCGTCACCTCGACCCGCTTGGCCCCGGGCTTGCCGGTCAAATGACGGTCGAACGCCTTTTCCAGACCGTCCTTGCCGATCTTGAACCCAGGCGTGATCAGCAGCGGGTCCTTGCGCGCCTTATAATCCTCCGCCGTCGCCGCGCCGACATAGCCCAGCAGATGGCCGACGGTGGCGCCGGCCGGATAGTTGCGCGAAAAGCCCTGGCTGGGCGCAACGCCCGGCAGGTCGGGCAGGCGCACGCTAATCGCGGCATATTGGTCATAGGTCAGCTTGTCGGCCACCTGCACCGGGCGGAACCCCGCCGACTTGTCCAGATCCTCGCGGATGCGGTCGACCTCGTCCGGTTCCAGTTTCAGCAGGCGCGCCAGTTCGGTGATCGTCGCTTCGGGGTTGACCACGCGCTGCGGGATCAGGTCGACACGAAAATCGGTACGGTTGTCGGCCAGTGGTTTGCCGTTCCGATCAAGAATCCAGCCCCGGCGCGGCGGTATCAGCGTCAGGTTGACGCGATTGCTTTCCGACAACAGGCTGTATTTTTCATTCTGAACCACGCTGATCCAGGCCATGCGCCCGACCAGCATCGCGCCGACGGCCCCCTGCAACCCACCGACCACCATCGCGCGGCGCGAGAAGGTGAAGGACTGGGCGGCTTCGGTGATGATCTTGCGCTTGGGAGTCAGAAACTTCATGCCATCACGCGCCAGCGGTCGATCCGCGCGCATTGCCGGACGACAAAGGGAAAGAGTAGGGCCGTCCAGACCATCTGCGGGGCAACCAGGGAAAAGCTCACATGACCTCCACCGGTGATCCGCGCGAAGAACCAACCACCGGAAATGCAGAAGATAATGGCGACGGCGGCAATTAGCCAGTCCTGCCGATACCCGCGCCACACCATGCGATGTTCGATCCAGTCGATGCCGATCAGCGCCACCGTCCATAGGAACACCGCAGAGCCAATTGGCTGGCCGCTCATCATATCGTCGAACAGCCCCAGCGGCAGCCCGATCCACGCTCGCCACAGTTCAGGGCGCAGCAAACGCCAGGACAGCAGGATCAGCAGGCCGAAGGGGGGCAGCACCGCAGATTGGGCAATCACCGGCAAGGCCGTCAGGAAAGATCCCAGCATGACGGTAATGACCGGCGTGCCGGCCAGCCGAAACCGGGAGGGATAACGCCCCAATCGCGGCACATGGTGCAGATGCGGATCGATCATGGCGCGGCGGCGTTGCCTGCCGGCGCTCCGTCCGCGATCGGCGGCGCGGTGGGACCGGGCCGGGTGACGGCCTCCTCGAAAATGCGCTCCACCACCACGGCGTCGACCCGCGCCGGATTGGCAAGCGGCACGCCATAGGCGATCTCACCCTGCGCGCGCACCACCACGGCGACCGGCACATTGGGCTGATAAACGCCGCCAATGCCCGACGTCACCAGCAGATCTCCCGGCTTGAACGGATTGCGCCCTGCGGTCAGTGCGCGAACCTCGACCGATCCGTCGCCCATGCCGGTGGAAATGGCGGGGATATTGTCGCTGGCGCGGCGCACCGGCACGATGTTGCTGGTGTCGGTCAGCAACAGCACGTCGGCGCTGTTGGGGCTGGTGATGTGGATGCGGCCTATCAGCCCTTCGGGCGCGCGCACCGGCATGCCCGGACGAACGCCCTGCCAGCTTCCCGCATTCAGTCGTGCAAAGCGGCGGGCGCTGGAGGAAGAAGACGCGATAAGGCGTGCGGTCAGCAGATCGCTGCTATCCTCGTCCACCAGCTTCAGCAGCTTTTTGAGGCGCAGATTTTCCTGCGCCACCGCCTTCGCTTCGATGATGCGATTGCGGTCGGCTTCCACCTGTCGACGCAGGCCGACATTTTGCGATCCGGCGCGCCAATAGGCGACCAGCACTTCGTCGATCGAACTGACGCCGCTTACCATGCTCTTCATCGTGACCGATGCAGGGCGGCTGATTTCGGCGGCGGCGATGCGCAACGCAGAAAAGCCGGTGGGGTCGAATATCGCGACCACCACCAGCAGCAAGCCTACGACAGCCCCGGTGAGCGCCACCACATAGCTGGCGAACAAGCTATATTGCGCCCTCCGGTTGATGCCGGGGCGTCGGCTGGGTGGCCGCGCCATATCTCAGGCCCTTTCGATCAGGCGGTTTGCAGCACGCCCCGGAAGATCGGGTCCTCCATCGCGCGGCCGGTGCCGATCGCGACGCAGGTCAGCGGATCTTCGGCGATGGTGACGGGCAGGCCCGTTTCGTCGCGCAGTTCGTCGTCCAGCCCCTTGAGCAGCGCGCCGCCGCCGGTCAGGACGATGCCCTGGTCGACGATGTCCGCCGCCAGTTCAGGCGCGGTGTTTTCCAGCGCAATGCGCACGCCTTCCACGATGGTCCCGATCGGTTCGGCCAGCGCGTCGGCAATCTGACCCTGATTGATCGAGATTTCCTTGGGCACGCCGTTCACCAGATCGCGACCCTTGATGTGGATCGTTTCGCCAACGCCATCTTCGGGCGGCTGGGCGACGCCGAACTGCTTCTTGATGCGCTCGGCCGTGGCTTCACCGATCAGCAGATTGTGGTGACGACGCACGAAGGACACGATCGCTTCGTCCATCTTGTCGCCGCCAACGCGGACGCTGGTGGTGTAGGCTAGGCCGCGGAGCGACAGCACGGCGACTTCGGTCGTGCCGCCACCAATGTCGACCACCATGGAACCGATCGGCTCGGTCACGGGCATGTCGGCGCCGATCGCGGCCGCCATCGGCTCCTCGATCAGGAAAACCTGGCTGGCGCCGGCGTTGCTGGCGGCGTCACGGATCGCGCGGCGCTCGACGCTGGTCGATCCGCTGGGCACGCAGATCACGATTTCGGGCGCGCGCCAGGGGCTGTGCTTGCCGCCATGGACCTTGCGGATGAAATGCTTGATCATTTCTTCGGCAACATCGATGTCGGCAATCACGCCGTCGCGCAATGGGCGGATTGCTTCTACCGAATCCGGGGTCTTGCCCATCATCAGCTTGGCGTCGACGCCGACGGCCTTGACCCGTTTAATGCCGTTCAGTGTCTCCATGGCGACCACCGACGGTTCGTTCAGTACGATGCCGCGACCGCGCACATAGACCACCGTATTGGCCGTGCCCAGATCGATGGCCATGTCCTGCGAGGAAAATTTGAAGAGACGCGAGAAGATCGACATGCCTTATCCTGTTTCGCCCGCCGTCCCCGCGACGCGATAAGGGGATCGTCGGAAAGCTGTTCTGTCCGGCGGCTCGCTTGCGTCCTTCTTGCGCCTTGCAGTGCAAAAAATTTGGCTTCGCGGCTCGCGGAAAGCGCTCGCTTGGGCTAGTCCCTAATCAATGTCAATACGCCGTCTGCCCGAACATCTGGTCAATCGTATCGCTGCCGGTGAAGTGGTCGAAAGACCCGCCAGCGCGCTGAAAGAGATCGTTGAAAACGCATTGGATGCGGGCGCGACTCGCGTCGCCGTTCGCCTGTCCAATGGCGGCCTCGACCGGATCGAGGTCAGCGATGATGGCTGCGGCATGGATTCGGCCGACATGGCGCTCGCGCTGGAGCGGCATGCGACGTCGAAAATGCCCGATGATGCCATTGAAAATGTGGCGACTCTGGGATTTCGCGGAGAGGCTCTGCCCTCCATCGCCAGCGTCGCCCGCCTCTCCATCGACAGCCGCCCGCGTGGGAGCGACGGATGGAACCGCACGGTCGATAACGGCCAGTTGGTGGGGGAGGGCCCTGCCGCCCTGCCGCCGGGGACCCGCGTCACTGTGGACCAGTTGTTTGGTAAAGTCCCCGCACGGCGCAAATTCCTGCGCTCGCCCAAGGCCGAATATGCCGCCTGCCTCGATGTCGTGCGTCGTCTCGCAATGGCACATCCGGCGGTCGCTTTCTCGGTCGAACATGATGGCCGGCGCGTGCTGGGCGTGCAGGGCGACGAAGCGCGAGAAGATCGCGTCGCGTCGCTCACCGACCGGCAACTGGCCGACAATCATGTGATCGTGAGCCTTGAGCGGGACGGGGTGCAGCTTTCGGGCGTCGCCTCCCTGCCGACCTACAATCGCGGCGTGGGCGATCATCAATATCTGTTCGTCAATGGCCGTCCGGTGAAGGACCGGCTGCTCATCGGCGCGCTGCGCGGCGCCTATGCCGACATGCTGGCGCGCGACCGGCATCCGGTGGTGGCGCTGTTCCTCGATGTTCCACCGCATGAGGTGGATGTGAACGTCCACCCCGCCAAGACCGAAGTGCGCTTTCGCGATCCGGCGCTGATCCGGGGCATGATCGTCTCCGGCCTGCGCCGTGCGCTCGATGCCGAAGGCTTCCGTTCGGTGCAACAGGCGGACGCGGCGGGCCTCGCCGCCTGGAAGCCCGAGCCGCTGTCCCCCACGCCGATCAGCGCTATGCCGATCTTCGAGGCGGCGGCGTCATCGCCCATCGGCTACAACCAGTTCACGCAATCCTCCTTCGCCGATCGCCGCCCGTCCTTCCTGACCCCGCCGCCACAGGCCCGCGCCGAACCGGCCGCCGCACCCGCGCCCGAAGCGCACAGCTTCCCGCTCGGCGTCGCGCGTGGACAGGTGGCGCGCACCTATATCGTCGCCGAAGCGGAGGACGGTTTGGTCATCGTCGACCAGCATGCCGCGCATGAGCGACTGACGCTGGAACGCATGCGCCGGGCGATGGAGGGGCAGGGCGTGGCGTCTCAGGCGCTACTGCTGCCCGAAGTGGTCGAACTGGACGAACCGGCCTGCGACCGGCTGGAGGCGCGGATCGCCGAACTCAAGGATTTCGGCCTCGATCTGGAGCGCTTCGGTCCTTCCGCCATGCTCGTCCGCGCGGTGCCGGCCATGCTGGGCCAATCCGATGTGCAGGGACTGGTGACGGACCTCGCCGACGACCTCGCCGCCTATGACAGCGCACTGTCTTTGAAGGAGCGGCTGGACCTCGTCGCCGCGACCATGGCCTGCCACGGATCGGTCCGCGCCGGCCGCATACTGAGCGTCGCAGAGATGAACGCCCTGCTGCGAGAGATGGAGGTTACGCCCCGCTCAGGCCAGTGCAACCACGGCCGGCCGACATGGGTGAAGCTCGACCTAAAAAGCGTGGAGAAGCTGTTCGGTAGGAAGTGAACGCGAATAATGCGAATCGCTGACCTGCCTCGGTAGGTTGGACCCATGATGATCGCTCACCCCTACTACCGTTTCTCGCATACAGATCAGCGCACCGGCGCATCCATTGCCCGTCAGCGCGACGACACCAATACGCACATTGCCGGTAAGGGCTGGCTGCTCGACGACGAATACATCGACGAGGCCAAGTCGGCCACCAAGGCACGGCACCGGCAGGAAGGTGCCGAGCTTTACCGCTTCGAGGAAGAGGCGCGCGCTGGCGTCCACCACGACAAGGTGCTGGTCGTCGAGAAGCTCGACCGCTTGTCGCGACGCGGCCATGATGACACTTACGACCTCATCAAGTCGCTGGGCCGCTACGGCGTTCACATCGCCACCGTCGATGGCGACCAGTTCTTTGAGGCGGGCAAGCCGCTCGACATGATTCAGGTGATGACGATCCTCATCAAGGCCGAGGCGGCTCGCGAGGAAGTAGAGAAGAAGGGCGCTCGCGTGAAGGACGCACACAAGCGTCGTCGCGACCTCGCAGCAGCAACGGGCTGCGCGATGGGCAAGCTCGCTCCATACTGGTTGACCATCCATGGCGATCAGTATGTCGTCGTGCCGGATCGCGTCGCGCTGGTGCTACGCATCTTCCGCATGGCCGACGCTGGCGATGGGGCGCTCGCCATCGCGAAGAAGCTGAACGCCGAGGCCGTGCCTGTCTGGCAACGCTGGGCCAAGCGCCCTGTTCGCGCGTGGGACCGGACGCGCATCCGCAAGATTCTGGCGGACGAGGCCGTGCTCGGCTGGCGCACGGGGAAGGGCGACCCGATCAAGATTTACCCGCAGGTCGTGCCGAGCGACCTGTTTGAGCGTGTTCGAGCAAATGCGCCGGTTCGTGAAGCGACGAAGGGCGGCGCGAAGAGTTCGGTCATCGCGAACCTCGTCAGCGGACTGGCGACCTGCGAAGTCTGCGGATCGACGATGGCCTATGACCGCAAGCGCGCGGCGGGGAAGCCCTATCGGACGCGACCGGCTGGCAACATCGCCTACTTGAAACACGAGTCCGCATCGCTGGTCTGTCGCGCGGCGTTGAACGGGGGATGCCGGAACCGGAGCGGCATCACCTACTACGGGTTCGAGCGCGCGTTGCTGGATGCCGCGCTCCACATCGCGCTCGATGATCGCGCGTTCGTTCGGACCGATGAACTGGGTCGAATAAGCCAGCAACTTGCCGACAAGTCGCACGCGCTACGGATGGCGAGCGAGCGGGCCGACAAGCTGTGGGAAGCATGGGCGGACGACAGCAGCAGCGACCGGCGTCGAACGCTGGCGGAGAAGGCCGAGGCCGAGGCGAAGGGCTTAACGACCGAAGTAGCCGCGTTGACACAGGCGCGGGCGAAGGCGGCTGGGCAGGCGTCAGCGGAAGAACATCTGGCGCGCATCGCAGAGGTTCGCCAGCATCTTTACGACCAAGACCTCGACATTCGTAAGGTCCATCGCAAGAAAGTGATGGAAGGGCTGCGCAGCGTTATCACGCACATCTGGTGCGATGAGGATCGCACGGCGACCATAGCGTTCGCTGGCGGCTTGGCCGCGCTCCAGATCAAGGGCGGCAAGGTGATCCGGCAGGCTAACGCGGTGCGCATGTTCGCGGATCGAAACTTCGACAGCCTCGGTGTTCCCGAACGCATGGCTCGCTCTGTCCATGAACGCATCACGCGGACGCTGATCGCCAACGGTTCGTTGCGCGCCGCGTAGGTGGATCAGCTATGGGTGGCGCGCTCTAACCGGATATGTCTGTAAAAGCCTTCGAAGGTCAGTGGCTGCGAGGCCGAGGCGGTCATTCACAGGCACTTCGAAACCATGGGTGCCGAAGTCGTCGTCTTCGCTGCTCCAAGGCGGCGCAGCCTCTAACGAGAAACCGATGCGGATAGCTTCGTTAGAAACCCTCTCGAAATCCAAGTTCGGTTCGGTGAAGCCGCAGAACGGATTGCTTTGCTTGCCGGTCGTGGCGGCGTCCAGCCAGTCGGCCAGCCGCTCCATTTCGAAGGTTGTTAGGCAAGCGTCGCGAAATCGCCATGACCGGTTTCCGATCTCGGCTTCGCCAACAATGATGAGCCAGTTCGAATCCCAGTCGTCGTCTAAAATGTGAGGAAACTGATAGCCCTCAACGCCAAGCCGCAGTGAACCTCCGC
Organism: Pseudomonadota bacterium; assembly: GCA_021849075.1. Taxonomy (GTDB): domain Bacteria; phylum Pseudomonadota; class Alphaproteobacteria; order Sphingomonadales; family Sphingomonadaceae; genus Sphingobium. The sequence continues at coordinate 17,121 of JAJZTH010000010.1, forward strand.
TTCCCTCGAACTTCGCTACAATCTGTTCGCTCATGGGCGAACCTTACTGGCGATACGGGCTTGCGCCAACGGAAAGGATGGATCGAAACTTGTAGCTTTGGAGCCGCCCACAATCAGCCGCTTTTGGATGGATCAAAAGATACCTTGACCGACATTCAATCCTGTATCATAAAGATCGTGTATCTTGCGATCCACGCCGAGGCTCCAATGAACCGAATCGCTTACTATCGTTCGTCCACTTCCGACCAGTCGGTTGAGGCGCAGCGGGCGGCGCTTGGCGGCGGCTTTGCGCGCGAGTTCATCGACGAGGGCGTGTCTGGTGCGGTGCTGGCGGCGGATCGACCGGCGTTCGCTCAACTGCTCGACTTCGTGCGCGACGGTGATGTGGTCTGCGTCTACGCCGTTGACCGGCTGGGCCGCGATGCGCTCGATGTTCAGGCGACCGTGCGCGCACTGCTGAACAAGGGCGTAGTCGTCGAAGTGCGCGGGCTGGGTCAGATCGGGCGCGGCGCTGGTGAACTGATTCTCGCCGTGTTGGCTCAGGTCGCCGACATGGAACGCCAGCGAATCAAGGAACGCTGCGATAGCGGTCGAGCCGTCGCGCGCGAGGCGTTACGCACCACCGGCAGGACGCATCGCGGCAAAGTGTCGTTGGGTCGTCCGAAGGCCGCGTCGATCGACGATGTGGTCGCGTGGCGGCGGGCCAACTCCGCCAGCATCAGCGCGACGGCGCGGCAGTTCAACATCTCGGAACCAACCGTCAAACGCTATTGCGCAATGGCCCGCTGACGGGTCTGATAGCTAATGGCCGTTCGTTCACCCAACCCCATGGAGGCATTCTTTGGCACGATCCCTTGGAAGGATCGTCTGATGGGCTGGTCGATAATTGCCGTGCCGCTGGCGACGCTGGTCATCCTCGGCGCGCTGTTTCTTCGCCCCGAACCGTTCGACCAAACTGCTGTCCATGGCTGCTATCGAGCGCCATCTGCTCCGGCACTTGATGTTCGGGCGGGCGTCATCAAGGTTGGCCAAGCGGATGGCGCAACGCTCCGCTATCGTCTTGAAGCAGGGAAGCGCGGCTGGCATCTGACGGTCGAGCCAGCGTTGGCACCTTCGCCCAACAGCGATGGCAGTTATGTCTTCGCACAGCAGCGTGGCATTGGTTATTTTTGGGAACTTCTCGGAAATACCGCCAGTGATCCGAAAGTCTTGCGGCATCCTGCTGACTTTCGTGGAATGTTAAGTATGTATGCGTCTGATGGGACATTGATCGTGTATCAGAGGTCTTCGACTGGTCCCTGTCGATAGGCAATACTTCACTTTGCGGCTCGTTCGGATTGAACGATCCGTCTTTCAGGTTAACAATGTCCGCCCCGATCTGACCGCCACTGGACACAGCATCCGGTCGTTTCGAGGTGGGGTCAGCGGACGGGATGAAACTCGTCCGCCCAGACCATGAGCGCCGGATCGGAGAACCGGTGCTGCTGCTTCATGGCGTAGCCGGTGATCTCGGCGTTGCCGCCGTGCCAGCTACATGCCTCGACATCATACGAACCGCTGCTGACGACATCATTCCAGATGCCGCCACGCTTGCGCGGGAACATCTTGCCCAGCGCGAACCACTTGCCCGGTGGAGCCTTCCACAGTGAATGGACATGAACATGGTCGTGCTGCTGCCCCTCAAAGCAGAACAACGCCGTCGTGCGATATTGCGACGGCACCTTGTAAAAGGTTGAACTGATGAGCTTGCGATCAACGCGGTGCATCAGGTCGCACAGGTCCGCCCGCGCACGATCCAGACCGACGCTGCGGTTCCAGACCAGCGTGATCGCGTGCGTAAAACGAAAGCCGTCGAGCCAGTCCATCATCTCCGCCTTCCAGCGGCGCTGGCTGATCGTGTCAGGTCGGTTGGGTAGGTTCGATGGCATGAGCATCTTATACCATGCCCCCTGCTGCCGCCGCGATATTCGCGTGTGTCATGCCGAGCGCATAGTCGCCTGCGCGTCGCGCTGGGCATCGTTCGCCTTGCGAAGCTGATCCTGATACCGCTGCGCTGCGTCCGATTTCTTGCGCTGGGCATCGTTGAACTTCTGCTGCGCCTTGGCGCGCTTATGTGCGGCCTTTTGCGCCTTCTCGGCGGTGGTCGCTTCCATGATCTCTTTGTATCGCATCGCCATATTTAGCAGGCGCGTTCACGCGACCGACAATTCGGTTATATGGGTTGACCTTGGTGAAGCTGGGCCATGGCGACATCGAGAAGCTTTTTGGTAGAAAATAGAATGATTTAAATGTGTGTTGGGTTGGAAATCTATAGCTGACACATCTGTGATTGGAATTCGGCGTTGCGAACGGTAGCGAGCCATCGGTTGTCAGGGTATTGAGGTATACATGCAGCCTGTAGCTAACGAAAAATCCCGTGTCTGTCTGAATTTTGCTGTGGACGGTCTTACTGTCTATTGCAATCGAGAGGCGTTGATCGATCTACGCGATCAACTGGACTGGCTAATTTCGTCGCCGCAGGAAGACCATTATCATTGTCATGTCCTTATGGCTCTGGAAAATGATGCCAGCAAGTTGAAGGGCAGAGGCATTCGCAATGCCGGTGTGCGGTTCTCCGAAGGCGTCGAGAAAATGAAAGACGCCGATCTCATTGGTGGGGAATGCGTTGATTTGACTTTCATGGTCGCGACCGAAGCCGACCTCGACGCCATTCAGGCTCAACAAGAACCGGGTTTCGAGTTCAGCAGCGAACCTTTAGAACCAGACGTCTGAGGGTTCTCAGAAGCTCCTTGCCGCACATGGGACAAGCTTGGTGAAGCTCGGCCATGGCGATATCGAGAAGCTGTTCGGGCGGAAGTAGCCCCTACCGCTCCACCGCCATGCGCACCGCCAGTCCGCCCAGTACCGTGCCCATGAACCAGCGCTGGATCGTCAGCCAGCGCGGGCGGCCGTGCAGAAATCCGGCGATCGATCCGGCCAGGCAGGCGATGATGGCGTTGACCGACAGGCTGATCACGATCTGCGTCGCGCCCAGAACCAGCGACTGGCCCAAAATATGCCCGCGCGCAGGCTCCACAAATTGCGGCAGCAGCGACAGATAGATCATCGCGACCTTGGGATTGAGCAGGTTCGTCACCAACCCCATGGCGAAGAGCCGACGCGGCTCATCCTGCGGCAGGGCGCGAACCTGAAAGGGCGATCGCCCGCCGGGCCGCACCGCGCTCCACGCGAGCCACAACAGATAGAGCGCGCCGCCGATCCGCAGCGCATCATAGGCGAAGGGCACCGCCATCAGCAAAGCCGTGATGCCGAATGCTGCGCTCACCATGTAGAACAGAAAGCCGCAGGCCACGCCAAGCAGCGATATCATGCCCGCCATCCGTCCCTGCGCAATGGAGCGCGAGATCAGGTAGATCATGTTCGGCCCGGGCGTCAGCACCATGCCCAGCGATATCAGCGCGAAGGCAAGAAGATGGGCGATGCTGGGCATGGTGGCTTTCCCCTGATGATCATGTGCGCTTCCCTAGCGCCAACGAAGGGGACTATGCAGAGCCACTATGCAACGGCTGGCCCGGATTATACGGGTCGGGTGCGCCACATGGCGATCGGGATCATAGTCAGCACCGGCTTGTCATCCTGATTGAGGATCGTCACCTGACTGCGGACGATGCCCATTTCCGGGCGGCTCTGCGACGCCTTCTTGTCGATGACTTCGCTCCGCCCACGCAGCGTATCGCCCGGCCGCACCGGCCGCAGCCAGCGCAGTTCGTCCACGCCCATCGCGCCAAGGCTGGCCGCCTGCCGCCCCGGATGGGCCTGCATTTCGGCGACGAACATCTTCATGAACAGGGCGGTCGTGTGCCAGCCGCTGGCGGAAATCGTGCCGAAATGGGTGGTCGCCGCCGCCTCATCCGACAGATGGAAGGGCTGGGGATCGAATTCCGCCGCGAAGGCGACCGTCTCGTCGCGGGTTATGGTGAGCGGACCGAAGTCGAAACCGTCGCCGATCGCGATATCCTCGAAATAGACAATCTCTTTCGCCATCATCCGTCTCCTATTGCAACGGATGATGGCTTAAAGAGACTTTCCGTTTACGTCAATGTCAGGGCTTGACCAGCCCCTGCAAGACCGCCGCATTGCCGTCCGACGCGACCGGCGTCACGCCCAGCAGGCGGGCGAGCAGCGGATAGACGTCGACATTGGTGAAGTCCGCTGCCGGACGGAAGCCGGTGTTGAAGGCCGGCCCATTGGCGATGAACAGCGCCTGCATTTCGGGCGCGCGATCGTCCCAGCCATGGTCGCCACCGGTGATCGGCTTGGATGGCGTCGTGTTCTGGAACACCCATCCAGTGTCAGCCAGACAGAAATATGGCGGAATGCGACGATGCGTGCCGTAATGGAAACGGGCCGGGATATCGCCCTTGCGCCAGCATTGCATATGGTCGCGCGGCTTGAACAGCGCCGTCTCCAGAGCCTTTTCATGCCCCGCAATGGCGGTCAGGCTGGCATAGGGACCGGTTTCGACCGTGCGATAATCGGCCGGGTCGGCGATCTTGTCCAGCACGATCACCCGGTCGTTCGCCTTGGCTGCCATGCCATGGTCCGACACGATGACGATGTTGGCGCTCTGGCCCAGCGCCTTCAATCCAGCCACCAGATCGCCGATATGCGCATCGACGTCAGCCACGGCCTGCGTCGTCTCCGTCGCATCCGGCCCGTTGACATGGCCTGCGGTGTCGACCTCATCAAAATAGAGCGTAATGAAGCGCGGGCGGATGTCGGCCGGGCGACGCAATATGTCCAACACGTTGTTCACGCGCTGGGTCGGGCTGATCGCCTCGTTAAATTGCGCCCAGTCGCTGGGGCGCGATCCATTACTGATGACATGGGGCCATTCCGACGCCCGGGTGCCGCCCCAGGCGACGTTGGAGCCGGGCCAGAACATGGTGGCGGTGCGCACGCCCTGTTTTTCGGCGGTGATCCAGATCGGCTCGGCCTCGTTCCACCAATAGGGATCGTCGCTGGCCATGGTGAACTTGTCCTTGGGCCGACTTTCATCTTCCATATTGTTGGCGACGATGCCGCTGCGGTCGGGCCGGTCGCCGGTCACGATCGCCCAGTGATTGGGGAAAGTCTTGGTCGGGAAGGAAGGGCGCATCGAGGATTCCACGCCACTCGCCGCCAGCGCGTTGAGGTTGGGCGACACGCCGCGTTTCAGATAGTCGGGGCGAAATCCGTCGATCGATACAAGGATGGTCACAGGCGCGCGCTGCTCCGCCTGCGCGGTCGCCACGGCAGGCGTGGAACGGACGGTCTGGACGGACACGCAGCCACTGAGCGCGGTGACGGCAAGCAGGGCGGAGGCAAGGGATCGGATCAGCATGACGACTCTTGTTTTCAATCTGTGCAATAAAACCGGCTTAGCAGCGATGCCATTACGGTAAAGTGACGTTTTGGTAGGGTTTCACGCCAGCACATCGCGCAACTCCATCCACGCCTGCCGCTTTGCCTCCCGCGACAGGCTGGCATAGGCGCCGCTGGAGGAGGGCAGGTCGATCAGCGTAAGGCCCGGCCGCTCGCCCAGTTGCCGCCGCCCACGGGTGGCCGCCGTCTTGCCGTTGAAGCCGATCCCCCGCAACGCCGGTAGCCGCTCCACGAACAGGCCCAGATCCCGCAGCTCCGCGCCCCTTATGCTGCTGTCCAGACTGCCGGGCCGTTCGGCGCTTTCGATCACATCCCACAGGCCGATGCCCAGCGCGCGCAACCGCTTCAGCCGCATCGCATAGGGCTGGCCGCGCAGGGCCTCCCCCAGAACATCGCCCAGCAAGTCCCAGAAGGCGTTGCCGCGATGGGCATAATATTCGCCCTGCTTGATGGAGGCGTCGCCCGGCAGGCTGCCAAGGATCAGTAATTTCGTATGCGCGTCGACGCTGGGCGGAAAGGCGATCTTTCTGGGCGCGCGCATCATCGGTCTTTCCGCCATTGCCTTCGATCCTTTTGTTTCTAAAGTCTTGCCCGTCATATGGGGGAATAGTCATGAACAGATACTGGAGCGCCATGGGAGCGATCCTGCTGCTCGGCAGCATGCCGACGGCAGCTCCGGCCCAACAGCCCGCACCGACGGCGGAACAACGCGCCTACGAGGCGAAGGTCAAGACTATGTTGCAGCGGCAACAGCCGCAGACCGGCGACATCGCCCTGCCCGACGCAAAGGCGACGCTGCATCTGGGCAAGGATTATTATTATCTGGATGCAAAGGCCGCGCGAGAAGTGATCGTCGACGCCTGGGGCAATCCGGCTGCGCAGGCGGACGGCGTGCTGGGCCTCGTCTTCCCGGCCGGCAAGACCTTCCTCGATCAGGACGCCTGGGGCGCGGTCATCACCTATGACCAGAGCGGCTATGTGAAGGATGACGACGCGGCCTCGACCGATTTTGATGCGCTGATGACCGATATGAAATCGGGCGAGGAAGATCGGAACAAGGAGCGGGCGGAGGCGGGCTATCCGCCGGTGCATCTGGTCGGCTGGGCCGAACGCCCGGCCTATGATCGCGCCCATCACAGCGTGATCTGGGCCCGCGACATTCGCTTCGGCGATGCGGCGGAAGGGACCCTCAACTATGATGTGCGGTTGCTCGGCCGGTTCGGCGTACTCAGTCTCAACATGATTTCTACCATGTCGCATCTGCCCGAAGTGAAGGCGGCGGCGGCCAAGTTCGGCGGATCGGTGACGTTCGATCAGGGCGCGCGCTATGCCGATTTCGTGCCCGATGTCGACAAGGTTGCCGAATATGGCATTGGCGGTCTGGTGGCGGCTGGCGCGGGCTTGCTCGCGGCGAAGAAGCTGGGCGCGCTGGCGCTGATCCTCGCGTTCGGCAAGAAGCTGCTGATCCCGATCATCCTGTTTTTCGGCGTGGCATGGCGCTGGATCAAGGGGAAGTTTGGCGGGAACAAGGCGGCTGAAGAAGAAGCCTATGCCTATGAAGCTCCGGCCGAAAGTGACGCTGAAACCGTGCCGGATGTGCCTGTGGAAGAAGACAGCAGGCCCAAACTTTCGAAAGACTGAAAAAGGGCGGGGCGGGATGAGGACCCCCGCCCCGTTCTATTGGATCAGACGTTGAAGCGGAACAGCATGATGTCGCCGTCCTGCGTCACATAGTCTTTGCCTTCGGACCGCCATTTGCCCGCTTCCTTGGCGCCTGCTTCGCCGTTGAACTGGACAAAGTCGGCATAGGCCATGGTTTCGGCGCGGATGAAGCCCTTTTCGAAATCGGTGTGGATCGCACCGGCCGCCTGCGGAGCCTTGCTGCCCTTGTGCACGGTCCAGGCACGGGCTTCCTTCGGCCCGACGGTGAAGAAGGTGATGAGGCCCAGCAACTCATAACCTGCGCGGATGATGCGGGCGAGGCCGGCTTCGGTCAGGCCCAGCGCTTCGAGATATTCGGCGCGTTCTTCGATCGGCATCGTCACCAGTTCCGCCTCGATCGCGGCGGACACGATCACCGCCTTGGCATTTTCGGCGGCGGCCTTCTCGAACACGCGGGCCGAATGGGCGTTGCCTTCCGACGCGGCATCTTCCTCGACATTGCAGACATAGAGGACGGGCTTCGCCGTCAGCAACTGCGCCTGTGCGAAGAGGCGTTCTTCCTCCACATCGCGCGGCACGGTGAGGCGGGCGGGCTTGCCATCGCGCAGCAGATCGAGCGCCTGACCCAGCACGGCGGCGGCAGCCTTGGCTTCCTTGTCGCCCTGCGCCGCCTTCTTGGCGAGGTTGGGGACGCGCTTTTCAAGGCTCTCCAGATCGGCGAGCATCAGTTCGGTTTCGACGGTTTCAGCGTCGGCGATCGGATCGACCTTGCCCTCGACATGGGTGATGTCGCCATCCTCGAAACAGCGCAGCACATGGACGATCGCGTCCGTCTCGCGAATGTTCGCCAGAAACTGGTTGCCCAGCCCTTCGCCCTTGGATGCGCCCCGCACCAGCCCGGCAATGTCGACGAAGCTCAACTGCGTTTCGATGATCTTCGCGCTGCCGCCGATCTTGGCGATCGTCTGGAGCCGGTCGTCGGGCACCGCGACCCGGCCTTCATTCGGCTCGATCGTGCAGAAGGGATAATTGGCCGCCTGCGCCGCCTGCGTTTCGGTGAGCGCATTGAACAGGGTGGACTTGCCCACATTGGGAAGACCGACGATACCGCAACGAAAACCCATCTGATTGCCTTACAAGATCGAAATGAAGAATTGCCGCGCCCGATAGCGCTTTGTCGCGCGAAAGGCCAGCCTTGGACAAAAGGCGCAGTCGACAAGGGACGCGCCGGGGCGCAGGGGATGCGCAGACAGGAGACGATATGGAAGAGGATGGTCACGCCTATTGGACCGACGAGGCCGGCGGCCGCTGGAAAAAGCGACCGGCGCATGAAACCGGCGTCTTCGGCCGCTGCCCCCGCTGCGGGGAGGGGCATATTTTCACCGGTTTCCTCACGCTGCGCGACCATTGCGAAGTGTGTGGCCTCGACTATAGCTTTGCCGACCCGGCCGATGGCCCGGCGGTCTTCGTTCAGCTCTTCGCCTGCGTGCCAGGCGTCATCTTCATCCTGATGCTGGAAATCATGGCGCGCCCGCCATTGTGGGTGCATCTGGCCGTTGGTGTCCCGGTGTTGATCCTGACCACGGTGCTGCCGATGCGCCCGATCAAGGGGTGGCTCGTCGCAGCCCAGTTCACCACCCGCGCGCAGGAGGCCGGGACGAGCGCGCTCTGGGCGAAGCTGCACGAAAAATAGCCTTCACCCCAGGCATCGCAGCAGCGCCGCCCTGTGCAGTCGGCGCAGTGTGCGATCGGGCGGACGCCGCACCGTCACCTGCGCACCGCGCCCCTCCGCGATGATCGTGATCAGCAGATGCTGAACGGGATTGGCCAATATGATTCCGTCCCCGGCCTTCAACTGTCGCAGATTGAGCAGGCTGGGCGGTATCGCCAACATACAGTCTTTGATCGCGTCGGGGTTGGCGGCGGACGCACGCCGTATCACGACTTGCGTGCTGGCCGCCGCCAATGCGTCATACGCCTGCTGATCCTCATTCTCCCACGGCCCGGTGGCGATGTAAAAGGCGGAAAAGACGCCGATAAAGGCCAAAACCGACAGGAGTTTCGATCTGCGCGACATGCCTTATCCTAGGACCGCTCGCGCGCGCCCTCAATGGCGGAAGAACAATGTCACCGACGCCACATGATTGACGCGCGTGTTGCCGGCGCGCTGATTGATGACCTGATTGAGATAGCCTACCTCCAGCGTGGAGGCGCCGGGCAGGCCCAATTCCGCGCCGACAAAGCTGCGTAGCTGGTCAAAGCCGCTGCGCGCGCCCCAATCGGTGTCATTGAGCGCCGCAAATCCTTCGGCATAGACCAGCGCATTCACTGCATCGCTGTTCGCCTTCAGCGGCTTTTCATAGCGAAGCATTTCGCGCACCCGCCATCCCATGTCATCGCCATCGGACCGCCAGCGTTGCTCCAGCCGCGTGCGCGACGACAGTTCGCCGCCCCAGGGCTTGCCTATGGTCCAGTTGATCTGCTGGAAACTGCGCTCTTCATTGACATCCTTGTCCCCCTCGATCGGAACGACGACATGAGCGAAGCCCTGATACAGGGTCAGCGAGGGCGAGAATTTCCACCCCAGCGCGCCCCGGAACAGCGCCTGATCGACCCGTGACACGCCATCGCCGATACGCGGCTGGACTTCGACGAAATAGACGATCTCGTCCTTTATCGATCCCATGGCGGTCAGGTTGAGCCAGAATTGTTCATCCTCGCTGGTCGCGGCTTGAGCGGGCGATGCAAACAGGGCGGTGCAGGCAAGCAGGCATAGGGCAATGCGGCGCATGGAGTTCCCGGAAACAGAAAAGGACAGATAGCCGGCGAGTGCGGCTGCCTGTCCCCTCTACGACGGATGCATTTCCATCTTGTTTCTCGGTTGTGAGTTTATGTTCTCACGCGACCGAGTTTTGCCTCAGGTAATGACGCTGGGCTTGTCCATGCCGGTATAGCCGGCAATGTCCGCCACTGCCTGCGCAGCAGCGATCAGCGGGGCGAGCGCAACGGCCGTTTCCAGCCCCAACTCACCCTCCGGCCCGACATAGCGTTCGATATAGACGCGCAGCGTCGCGCCCTCCGTGCCGGTCCCCGACAGGCGGAACACCACGCGGGATCCGTCCGCAAACAGGATGCGCACGCCCTGATTTTTGCTGACTGACTGGTCGGTGGGATCGGTATAGGCGAAATCGTCGGCGCTCTTCACCACGCCGCCGCTGTTGGTCGTGCCGGGCAGGCTGTCCAGCTTGCCGCGCAGCGCCGCCATCAGCGCATCGGCCTTGTCCTTGGCGATCGCTTCATAGTCATGGCGCGCATAATAGTTACGGCCATAGGTCGCCCAATGGTCGGCCATGATCGTCGCGACGCTCTGCTGGCGCACGGCCAGGATGTTGAGCCACAGCAGCACCGCCCAGATGCCGTCCTTCTCGCGCACATGGTCGGACCCGGTGCCTGCGCTTTCCTCGCCACAGATGGTCGCCATGCCGGCGTCCAGCAAATTGCCGAAGAATTTCCATCCCGTCGGCGTTTCATAGAGCGGCAGGCCCAGCTTTTCGGCCACCCGGTCGGCCGCGCCGCTGGTCGGCATCGACCGCGCAATGCCCTTGAGACCCGAGGCATAGCCGGGCGCCAGATGCGCATTGGCCGCCAGCACGGCCAACGAATCCGACGGCGTGACATAGCAATGCTGGCCGATGATCAGGTTGCGGTCGCCATCGCCATCGGACGCCGCGCCGAAATCGGGTGCATCCGCCGCCATCATCCGATCGTACAGGTCCTTGGCGTGAACCAGATTGGGATCGGGATGATGATGGCCAAAGTCGGGCAGGGGGGTGCCGTTCATCACAGTTCCGGCCGGCGCGCCGAGCCGCCGTTCGAAAATCTCGACGGCATAGGGACCGGTGACGGCGCTCATGCTGTCGAAGGCGAGGGTGAAGCCGCCGGCGATCATCGCCCGGATCGCAGCAAAATCGAACAGGCTTTCCATCAGGTCGGCATAGCCGGCGACCGGATCGACCACTTCGATCGTCATCCCACCCAGCACGCTGCTGCCGATTGCGTCGATATCCACGTCGGGCGCGTCGAACAGCTTGTAGCTGTCGATCGTCAGCGATCGGGCGGCGATGGCGTCCGTCACCTTTTCCGGCGCGGGGCCGCCATTGCCGATATTATATTTGATGCCGAAATCTTCGTCCGGCCCGCCCGGATTGTGGCTGGCCGACAGGACCAGACCACCAAAGGCGCCGGATGACCGGATCAGGTGCGATGCGGCGGGCGTCGACAATATGCCGTCCTTGCCCACCAGCACGCGGCCAAAGCCATTGGCCGCCGCCATCTTGAGCACGGTCTGGATGACTTCGCGGTTCAGATAACGGCCGTCGCCGCCCACCACCAGCGTCTCGCCTTCATAGCCTTCCAGACTGTCGAACACCGACTGGACGAAATTTTCGGCATAATGGGTCTGCTGAAAGACACGGACTTTCTTGCGCAGGCCCGATGTGCCCGGTTTCTGGTCGGTAAAGGGTTGCGTCGCAACGGTCTGGATCACCCGATTTTTCCCCTCTGTGGCAGGAACGCCCGCGCCTCTATGCCCCGGCAATGCGACGCGGGGCAATGCGATAGTTTCAACTGGTCGCGCGCAAAGAACCGATGGTCGCTCAACTTGTCGTCAGAATGGGTGTCATCCTTCTGCATTTGCGAAATAATTTTCGGATTACAAAGTTGTCTCGGGCAAATGCGCCGTTAACCGGCATTTCTTCTATGCTGCATCGCGGCGTCATGTTGTTATCATGCCGTATCGATCAGGAGATTCGTCATGCCGACAGGAGACAATCGCCCCGCCTCTTCGGACACGCTGCCGCTCAATATTTTCGAACTGCCCGAATGGCTGGTCCGGCCGTCGGTGCGCGCGTGCCGCCTTTTCAACACGATGCTGGACGGCATTTTCTACGATGTGCCCGGCCTTCAATCCGAACTGTCGGAAAAGGATCGCGTCGCCGCCGGCATGGATGAAAAGCTGCCCTCGCGCTTGTTCAGCTTCGACGCACTGTCCGATCCTGAAGGGTCACTGTTGCTGATCGACGCCACAACCGCGCCCTATGTCCATAGATATAAGGACGTAGAGTTGTTCCTGTCCTCCCCTTATGAAGAAACGCGGCAGGTGATGATCGCCACCATCACCGGCGTCGGCAGTTCCGCATTGGGCAGCGCGGCGCTGGCGTGGGATATTTCTGTCGCCCTGCAACAACCGGTGTTGGCGATCGTGCCGGGTTATGGCGTTGCGGACGTCCTGTTGCAGTCGCTGGGCGGCTGGTTCGGCTATGGCATGTATGACTGGTTGCAGGCAAAGAGCCTGGTGCAGAATGGCCTGGCCAATGTCGCACCGCAAACGGCAAAGATCGGCCGGCAACTGGCCGCGTCCACGCCCGAAGCCAAGACGGTGCATGGCGGCCCGGTCTTCCGTCACGGATCAGGATCGGCCGATGTGCTGCACGCCATAATGAAGGATCGCGATCGGCCTTTGCGGCTGCTGATCGGCCACAGCAAGGGCGCCTTGCAGATCGGCAACGCCATCCAGTCGCTTCCGCCTGACCGGGTGCATGGGCTGAATGTCGTCACATTGGGCTGCCCGATCGCCAAAAATGTCGAAGGCGTCGAATATCACCAATATCTGGGGCTGTTCGATGCGCTCGGCCAACTCAACATGTGGGGCAACCTGCCTACCGAATGGGTGCCGACATGGCACAGCACCAACCCCATGCTGCCGCCCGCCATGCAGGCGGGACCACTGACGCAGCAGGCTCTCGCCAACTGATCGATCAATCGGCCAGCCGGCGGGACACCTCGTTCATGAAGCGGACGTCGTCATTCTTCGCCAGCCATTCGGCCTCCGCGCCGATAGCGGCCAGCATGTCGGTCAGCGCATCCATCTCGCTCTTGGCGTAATTGCCCAGCACATAGCCATGGACCTTGTCCTTGTGCCCCGGATGACCGATGCCGATCCGCACCCGGCGGAAATCCGCGCCGATATGCGCGTCGGTCGATCGCAGGCCATTATGCCCGGCATTGCCGCCGCCGCGCTTCACCTTCACCTTCATCGGCGCCAGATCCAGTTCGTCGTGAAAGACGGTCACGTCCTGCGGCGTCAGCTTGTAGAAGCGCATCGCCTCGCCGATCGATCGACCGCTTTCGTTCATGAAGGTGGCGGGCTTCACCAGCAGGATTTTCTCCGTGCCGATCCGGCCTTCCTGCACCCAGCCCTGAAACTGCTTTTTGGGCGGAGAAAAACGATACATGTCGGCGATCAGGTCCGCGACCATGAAGCCGACATTGTGCCGGTGCATCGCATATTGCTGCCCCGGATTGCCCAGGCCGGCCCAGATTTGCATGAACATCCTCCAGAAAAGCAAAACCCCGCCCGAGTATGGCTCGGACGGGGTTTGCCAAAAGCCTGCGGCTGATAAAGGCTTATTCGCCTTCGGCCGGAGCCTCCGCGTCGCCTTCGGCGCTCTTGAGAGCCGAGGGAGCAACGATGGTGGCGATGGTGAAGTCGCGATCGTCGATCGCGGTCTTCGCACCCTTGGGCAGGGTCACGGCGCTGATGTGGATCGAATCGCCAACTTCAAAACCCTTCAGGTCGACAACGACGTCTTCGGGGATTTCGGCGGCGTCGACGATCAGTTCGACTTCGTGACGGACGACGTTCAGCACGCCACCCTTCTTCAGGCCCGGCGAAGCGTCTTCATTTTCGAAGCGCACGGGGACCGCGACGGTCACGGTGGCATGTTCCGAAACGCGCAGGAAGTCGGCGTGCAGCGGACGGTCGGTGACGGGGTGGAAAGCCACGTCCTTGGCCAGGGTGCGGACGGTCTTGCCGCCGATTTCGACCATGATCACCGAATTGAAGAAGTGGCCGGTGCCGAGCTGTTTGTTGAGGAGCTTTTCCTCAACGTGGATCGACTGGGGTTCTTCATTGTTACCATAGATGACGGCGGGTACGCGGCCCTCACGGCGGAGAGCGCGGGAGGCTCCCTTGCCTGCCCGATCGCGTGCCTCTGCCGACAGCGTAAGCTGCTCGCTCATTGCGTGTCTCCAAAAGCTAATTGATGTACTTTCCCGCCACGCCTCCAGGGATGACCATCGCGGGAATGCGGCCCTTTAGCAGAAAAGGGCGGAAAGGCAAGGGGTGGGCAGCAAGATGGTTTGGCTGGCTGCGGAAACCCTGGCGCAGGGAGCGCCGACGCAAAGCTTCAGCGCTGCTCAACGATCCCGCCGCACAACTCGATTGTCGAAATTGTCTATCTAATTAGTAGGCATTTTCAGGGCCGCGAGGGGCGGGCCGTCCGGGAAAAATCATGAAATCCTTCTCTCAATTCTTGGCGCATGGCGCATCGGCAACCGTCGCGATCGCAGCTTTTGTTCAGACCGCACAGGCGCAGGGCCTACCAGCGAATGATGCGGCTGATGGTGGCGAAATCATCGTCACGGCCGAACGCCGTGCAACCGATCTGCAAAAGACCGCGATCGCTATTTCCGCCTTCACGCCCGAATTGCTGGAGCAGCGCAACATCACCAGCGTGCGCGATCTGGCGGGGCAGGTGCCCAACCTGTTCGTCGCGCGCACCTCTATCAGCCATACGACGCAGACTTTCTCGCTGCGTGGCGTCGGCGAAAGCGATCCCATTCAGGAACCGGTGCTGGCCGTCTATGTCGACGACGTCTATGTCCCCCGCCAGATCGGATCGATGAGCGAGTTTGTCGATCTGGAGCGGGTGGAGCTGCTGCGCGGTCCGCAAGGCACGCTCTATGGCCGCAACAGCAGCGCAGGCGCGCTACGCCTCATCACCCGGGATCCCGACGATACGACCCATGTCACTGCCGAAGCGGGTTATGGCAGCTATAATGATGTTCAGCTGCGCGCGCTGGTCAGCGGTCCGATCGTCAAGGATGTATTGTCCGCCAGCGTCTCCTACATTCATCGCTCGCGCGACGGCGTGACCTACAACCCGACTCTGGGCCATGATGTGAACCGCATCGATCTGGACGGTTGGCGCGGCAAATTGCGCTTCACCGGGATCAATGATCTCGACGCGCAATTGACGGTTAATGTGATCCGCGACCGCAGCGACAGCCGTTCCTATATTCCGGTCAATCAGCCCGGCGGCGCGTTCAGCCGTCGCCGTTCCTATTCGGAGGTGGAGCCGCTTCAGCATCTCAACGCGCTCAATGGATCGCTGCGCCTGATCTACACGCTTTCGCCCCAGCTTTCGGTCAAGTCGATCACGGCGGCGGGCGGCTTCAACCTCAATCCCGTCTATTATGAGAATGACGGAGAGGCGGCGCTGATCCAGAAGAACCTGATCCATTATAATGACAAGTTCGTCAGTCAGGAGGTGCAGCTGAACGGCGATCTTGGCGACGTCAGCTTCACCAGCGGCCTCTTCTACCTGCATGAGCGTTTCTTCGTGGAGCGCGACGGATTCAGCCGCACCGGCGCCGCGGCGACAGCCCCCGTGAACAAGCAGCGCGCGCATAACATCACCTATACCGACGCCTATGCCATCTTCGGCGAAGGCACATGGCGGGCGAACGCGATTTTCAGCCTGACCGCCGGCATTCGCGGTACGATCGAGAAAAAGCGGTTCGTCTTCGACAACAAAGTCATTGATGACGATCGCAATGTCGTGGCCCAATCCATCGCCGGGGAAGCGGAAAAAAGCTGGAAAGCGCTGACTCCGAAGATTTCCGTGCAGGCGCAATGGACGCCCAACCTGCTCAACTATCTGACATGGTCGCGCGGTTTCAAATCCGGCGGCTTCGACAACCGCGCCACCCGGCTGGATCTGGCGACCTTGCCGTTCAACCCGGAGAAAGTGACGACCTATGAAGGCGGGGCGAAGGCCACGCTGTTCGGCCGCGCCCTGCGCAGCAACCTGGCGGTCTTCTACAATGATTATAAGGACCTTCAGGTGTCCTTCTATGATCCTGCCTACGTCGGCAGCCGGCGCGGCAATGCGGGCAAGGCGCATAGTTGGGGCGTAGAACTGGAAAACGACCTGCGGCTGACCGACGCCTTCAGCGTGCAGGCGTCGGGCGGCTATCTCAAGGCCGTGTATGACGATTATAAAGGCGCGGGCGGCAATGGCGTGGATGCCGATGGCAACCCGCTGACCAACGCGCCCAAATGGTCGCTGTCGGGCGGCGCGACCTATGATCTGCCTCTGGGCGCCAGCGGCAGCCATCTGCGCCTGTCGGTCAACGCCCAATATCAGAGCAGATTCTATGCCAATGCGCTCGCCCGCGCGCAGGATCGGGTGCCAGGACAGACTTTCGTCAACGGATCCATCACCTGGATCTTGCCGGACGATCGCTTCCAGGTCGCGTTGACGGGCAAGAATATCCTGGGCGCCAACAAGCCCGTCAGTTCGACCTGGATACCCTCGACCGGGGTCTATTATAAAAATTACGCCGATCCCGCGACCGTGCTGGCCAGCGTGCGCTTCGCCTATTGATCAGATATGGGCGGGGGCACACAAAAAATGGCCCCGCCCATCGTCTTCACTGCACCCGTGTCACCGTAAAGCCCCTGGCCTCCAGCAGGTCGATCAGATTTTCCCGGCCGGTCAGATGTCCCGCGCCCACCGCGATGAAGGGCTTGCCTGTCATCGGCTCGATCGCCTTCACCCAGTCGCGATTGCGCCGCACCAGCACCGCTTCCTCGACCATCGGGTCGGGCTGCTCGCCAATCTCATCCTCCTTCGCGATCGCCTCCATGTCGCCCTTCAGCCAGGCTTTGAGGATGCGGTCATACAGCGCCTTCATTCCCTTGGCCTCATGGATGGTCTGCACCAGCAGGCGCGATTGCGCGGCTTCGGGCAATGTGTCGAACGCGTCGAACTGCCGCTCCACCGTCTCCAGCCCGCCGATCGGCTTCTTCGCTTTCTTGAAGGCGTCGATCAGCACCGGCTCCACGCCATCGCCCTGGCTGACGCCCAGCCCCTGCTGGCTGGCGGCCGACAGCAGCATCGCCGCCGCCCAGCTTTCATAGCCTGACAGCAATTGCGAACTGGTGCCGCCATCGCTGAGCGCCTTGAGCAGCGGCGCTTTCTCCTCTTCCGGCACGCGCCGTTCCAGCGGCGGCAGGCCAGGGCTTCGGCCCATCTTCTCGAACAGGCCCAGCGTCTTCTGTTCATCCTGCAAGTCCGCCGCCTCCAGGATCAGCCGGTCGGAGCCTGCCATCGCCTCGCGGATCGCCGGCGTGTCCCATGCGACGCCCTTTGGCAGCACATGGATCGTCCCGAACAACCATCCCTTGAACGCACCGCGCTGCACCTGCCACAGCGCCGGGCCGCCCTGCGCAGGCGGCTGCTCGGGCGCCTTGCTGCAAGCCGCCACCAGCACCAGCGCGAAGAGCGCAAGAAAGCGTGTCATCAGGCGCGTCATCCGTTTACTCCTTCACGCGGCGGGCGCGGATGCCCAGCGCCTTCAACTGATCCTGCACGCTGCCCTTGCCGGCCAAATGGCCCGCGCCCACGGCAATGAAGGCGCTGCCCGGCTGGTCTAGCCGCGTCTTGATCCATTTCGCCCAATTGGCATTACGCCCGGTCAGCAGAACCTGCGCCAGTTCCGGCGTCGTCTCCAGCGACTCGTTCATCGACTTCGCCAGCTTGTCCGGTTGCCCCGCCTGCCAATAGGTCAGCAGGTCGGCAAATTCCTTCTCCATCTCCGGCAGACCATCGACGGTCGCGGTCAGAAACTCCACCTGCTGTTCCATCGGCAGCCCGGCAAAAAAGCCGACCTGCTGCTCCACCGTCTCCAGCGCGCTGACCTTCTTGCCGGCATCCTGCGCCGCCTTGCGCAAAATCTTCTCCGCGCCCAGCTGGTTGCTGTAGCCCAGCTTCTCCAGCGGCGCGACGGACAGGGCCATGCCGCTCATCCACGGGTTGAACATGTCGAACGTGCGCCAGGGCAGGGCATTGGCGTCCATCGCCGCCTGATATTTGCTCCGCGCCTCCGGCTCCAGCCGGTCGGACAGCTTCACCCCGTCCTTCGCCAGCGCCATCTGCGCCATGGTCGCGCCCATCGCGCCCGGATCGTCCGGCTCGATAATTTCCAGCACCAGTTCGTCCGATCCGTCGAACGCGGCCTTCACCTTGCCGTCGAACCAGTCGATCCCCGGCTTCATCACATGGACGGTGCCGAACAGCCATATGGTCGTGTCGGCGTCCTTCACCTGCCACAGGGCAGGGGTGGCAGTCGCGGCAGGGCGGGCCTCAGCCGCGCCGCCGATCATCAGCAACGCGGCGCTCAGGGCACGCAACAGGGCAGGGATCATCTTCATGCCTCCCTCAATGGGGAGCAGGCGGGCCAAGGGCAAGCGACTTAACCCTGTTTCCCGCCGCTTTTCCTTGACCACCCGGCAGCCATGCGCCAAGGCGCGGACCAATCAAAACCGTCATATTCGAAGGACCATCCGTGGCCGAAGGCAAAGTGCTTTCCTTCCAGGACCTGATCCTGACCCTCCATGCCTATTGGGGGAAACAGGGCTGCGTCATCCTCCAGCCGCTCGACATGGAAGTGGGCGCAGGCACCTTCCACCCGGCAACCACGCTGCGCGCGCTTGGTCCCAACGCCTGGAACGCCGCCTATGTGCAGCCTAGCCGCCGCCCCACCGACGGCCGCTACGGCGAAAATCCCAACCGGCTTCAGCATTATTACCAATATCAGGTGATCATGAAGCCGTCGCCTGCAAACCTTCAGGAACTCTATCTGGGTTCTCTGGTGGAAATCGGCATCGATCCGCTGGTCCACGACATCCGCTTTGTCGAGGATGACTGGGAAAGCCCGACTTTGGGCGCCTGGGGCCTTGGCTGGGAAGTCTGGTGCGATGGCATGGAAGTCACACAGTTCACCTATTTCCAGCAGATGGGCGGCTATGACTGCAAGCCGGTCGCGGGCGAACTGACCTACGGCCTGGAACGGCTGGCCATGTATATTCAGGGCGTCGACAGCGTCTATGACCTCAAATTCAACGATGCCGGCGTCACCTATGGCGACGTTTTCCTCGAAAATGAGCGGCAGATGTCGAAATGGAATTTCGAGGTCGCCGATACCGAAAAGCTGTTCCGCTGGTTCCGCGATTGCCGCGCGGAATATGACCAGTGCATCGAAAATGGCGTGCCGCTCGCCGCGTTCGAACAGGCGATCAAGGCCAGCCACACCTTCAACCTGCTTCAGGCGCGCGGCGTGATCTCCGTACAGGAACGCGCCAGCTATATGGGCCAGGTCCGCGACATGGCGAAGGGCAGCTGCGAAAAGTGGATGGAAGTGAACGGGTGGGCCGCATAATGACCATGGTTAAATCCGTCATCCCAGCGCAGGCAGGGATCTCAGGCGATGTAGCGCTTCGTTCGATTGCGGCCCCAGCCTTCGCTGGGGCTTCGGAGGAAATCGCATGACCGATTTCCTCCTCGAACTGCGCTGCGAAGAAATTCCCGCGCGCATGCAGTTGAAGGCGTCCGAAGACCTTGCCCGCCTCTTCACCGAAGAACTGGCCAAGGCCGGCCTGAAGCCCGCGTCGATCGACAGCTTCGTCACGCCCCGTCGTCTCGCCCTGATCGCGCGCGGCCTGCTGCTGGAAACCGCCGCCGTCAGCGAAGAGTTTAAAGGCCCCCGCACCAGCGCACCCGCGCAGGCGCTCGAAGGTTTCCTGCGCAAGACCGGCCTGACGCAGGATCAACTGGAGGATCGTGACGGCGTCTGGTTCGCCGTGGTGAACAAGCCCGGCCGCGCCACCGCCGACGTTCTGGCCCAGGCCGTCCCCGCCGTCGTCCGCGCCTTCCCATGGCCCAAATCGATGCGCTGGGGCGCCGCCAGCCAGACGACCGAAAGCCTGCGCTGGGTTCGCCCGCTCAAGGGCATCGTCGCCATCCTGGGCGAAGACCTTGTCGATATCGAGATTGAGGGCCTGCATTCGGGCTACGCCACGCTCGGCCATCGCTTCCACCATGCCGGTGAAATCACCATCGGCGGCGCGCATGACTATGCCGAAAAGCTGCGCGCCTGCCATGTTATCGTCAGCCATCAGGAACGGCAGGCGATCATCGCCGCCAGGGCGGACGAAGCCGCCACCGCCCATGGCTATAGCGTGATCGAGGATAAGGGCCTGATCGCGGAAAATGCGGGCCTGACCGAATGGCCGGTGCCGCTGCTGGGCGATTTCGACCCGGCTTTCCTTGAGGTGCCGCCTGAAGTCATTCAGCTAACCCTGCGCATCAACCAGAAATATTTCGTACTGCGCGACGCGGCGGGCAAACTCGCCCCCGCCTTCATCTGCACCGCCAATATCGAGGCGAAGGATGGCGGCGCGGCGATCATCGCCGGCAACCGCAAGGTGCTGGCCGCGCGCCTGTCCGACGCTCGCTTCTTCTGGGAACAGGACCGCAAGACCAAGCTGGCGGACCATGCGCAGAAGCTGGAACGTATCACCTTCCACGAAAAGCTGGGCACCGTCGCCGACAAGGTGGAGCGCGTCGCAAAGCTCGCCCGCTGGCTGGTGGAAGAGGGCATCGTCAAGGGCGCAGACGCGGACCTCGCCGAACAGGCCGCCCGCCTCGCCAAGGCCGACCTCGTCACCGAAATGGTCGGCGAATTTCCGGAATTGCAGGGTGTTATGGGCGGATATTACGCCCGCGCCGAAGGTCTGCCCGATGCCGTGGCGGACGCCATCCGCGACCATTACAAGCCCGTCGGGCAGGGCGATGACGTGCCGACTGCACCGGTGACGGTGGCGGTGAGCTTGGCGGACAAGCTGGATACGCTTCGCTCTTTCTTCGGGATCGATGAAAAGCCAACGGGATCGCGCGATCCATTTGCTCTACGTCGGGCGGCATTGGGCGTTATTCAGATCATTACGGCTAATGATCTTCGTTTCGCCGTCGCTGAGGGCGATCTCCTCGATTTCTTCGCCGACCGCCTCAAGGTCCAGCAGAAGGAAGCCGGCGTTCGTCACGACCTGATCGACGCGGTGCTTGCGCTCGGTGGCGAAGACGACCTCGTCCGCCTGCTCGCCCGCGTGAAGGCGCTTCAATCCTTCGTCGCGACGGACGATGGCGCGAACCTGCTCGCCGGCTACAAGCGCGCCGCCAACATCCTCAAGAAGGAAGCACCTGATCTATCTGCGACCCCAGCCTTCGCTCGGGTAACGAATAAAGAGCTGTCCTATGAACCGGAAAAGGCAGAAGCTGACCTGATCGCAGCGCTAGACGCTGCGGAACCCCGCGCGGCACAGGCGGTCGCGGCCGAGGAGTTTGAGGGCGCCATGGCCGCGCTCGCCACGCTCCGCGCGCCGATTGACGCCTTCTTTGACGCTGTCACGGTGAATGACGCCGATCCGGCCAAGCGCACGACTCGCCTCGCGCTGCTGGCGCGGGTGCGTGACGCAGTGCACAATGTCGCCGACTTTTCAAAAATTACGGGGTAAGGAAACGAAATTACGAATTTGGCGGGAAATATGCGAAGTTAAGCGCGTTATCTCCTGTTCTAATCTATCGTAAACCGCTAATTGCGGCATTATTATTGCAACGCACAATCACGGCAATTCAGTGCAGGGAGCGCCGCTACTATGGTTATGACGGAAGAGGCCCAGATGAGCAGCACGACACGTTATGTTTATCGTTTCGGCGGCGGCGTGAATGACGGGGGCAAGGGCGACAAGAACCTGCTTGGCGGCAAGGGCGCCAATCTGGACGGCATGGCCGCCATCGGCCTGCCGGTGCCGCCGGGCTTCACCATCACGACCGAAATGTGCACCCGTTACTACACCGATGGCGGCGTCTATCCCGAAAGCCTGAAGGCCGAAGTCGCCAACGGCATCGCCCATATCGAAGCCGTCACCGGCAAGGCGTTTGGAGACGCCGCCGATCCGCTGCTGGTGTCGGTCCGGTCGGGCGCGCGCATCTCCATGCCCGGCATGATGGACACCGTCCTCAACCTTGGCCTCAACGACGAAACCGTGCTGGGCCTCGCCGCCGCGTCGGGTGACGAGCGTTTCGCCTGGGACAGCTATCGCCGTTTCATCCAGATGTATTCGGACGTCGTTCTGGAACTGGATCATGGCGCGTTCGAGGAAGCGCTCGAAATCGCCAAGGAAGATAATGGCTACACGCTCGACACCGAACTGACCGCCGACGATTGGAAGGCGCTGGTTTCGGAATATAAGGCGTTGGTGCAGAAGCTCTGGAACAAGCCCTTCCCGCAGGATGTGCATGATCAGCTCTGGGGCGCCATTTCGGCCGTGTTCGGTTCGTGGCAGGCCGACCGCGCAAAGGTCTATCGCCGCCTGAACTCGATCCCGGGCGACTGGGGCACCGCCGTCAATGTGCAGGCGATGGTCTTCGGCAATATGGGCGATACATCGGCCACCGGCGTCGCCTTCACCCGCGATCCCGCCACCGGCGAGAACGCCTATTATGGCGAATATCTGATCAACGCCCAGGGTGAAGACGTCGTCGCGGGCATCCGCACGCCGCAGTACCTCACCAAGCAGGCGCGCGAGCGGGCAGGGGCCAAGCCGCTGTCGATGGAAGAGGCGATGCCCGAAACCTATGCCGAACTGGCGCGGGTGTTCGACATTCTCGAAACCCATTATCGCGACATGCAGGACATCGAATTCACGGTGCAGCAGGGCAAGCTCTGGATGCTCCAGACCCGGTCGGGCAAGCGCACCGCCAAGGCCGCGCTCAAGATCGCGGTCGAAATGGCCAATGAGGGCCTGATCACCGAAGAAGAAGCCGTCGCCCGCGTCGATCCCGCCGCGCTCGACCAACTGCTTCACCCCACGCTCGATCCCAAGGCGCCCCGAGACGTCCTGACCAAGGGGTTGCCCGCCTCGCCGGGCGCGGCCAGCGGCCTCATCGTGTTCGACGCCGACACCGCCGAACGCCGCAACGAACTGGGCGACGCCGTCATCCTCGTCCGCGTCGAAACCAGCCCGGAAGACATTCACGGCATGCACGCGGCCAAGGGCATTCTGACCGCGCGCGGCGGCATGACGTCGCACGCCGCCGTGGTGGCGCGCGGCATGGGCCGTCCCTGCGTGTCCGGCGCGGGCAGCCTGTCGATCGACAATGCCAACAAGATCCTGCGCATCGGCAGCCGGGAACTGAAGGAAGGCGATATCCTGACCATCGACGGCGCCACCGGCGAAGTCATGGCGGGCGAAGTGCCGACCGTGCAACCCGAACTGGCTGGCGATTTCGGCATCCTGATGGCCTGGGCCGACAAGGTCCGTCGCCTCAAGGTTCGCGCCAATGCGGAAACCCCGCTCGACTGCCAGACGGCGCGCGATTTCGGCGCCGAAGGCGTGGGCCTGTGTCGCACCGAACATATGTTCTTCGACGCGGCCCGCATCACCGCCGTCCGCGAAATGATCCTGGCCGACAGCGAAAAGGGCCGTCGCGCCGCGCTCGACAAGCTGCTGCCCGAACAGCGGGACGATTTCGCGCAGATTTTCATGGTGATGGCCGGCCTGCCAGTGACCATCCGTCTGCTCGATCCGCCGCTGCACGAATTCCTGCCGCATGGCGAGGCGGAGTTTGAGGAAGTGGCCAAGGCCGCCGGCGTCGGTGTCGAGGCGCTCAAGCGTCGCGCTGCCGAACTGCATGAATTCAACCCGATGCTGGGCCATCGCGGTTGCCGCCTGGGCGTGACTTATCCCGAAATCTACGAGATGCAGGCCCGCGCCATCTTCGAAGCCGCGCTGATCGTGAAGCAGCGCAGCGGCGAAGCGCCGATTCCCGAAGTCATGATCCCGCTCGTCGCGACGAAGAAGGAGCTGGAGCTGATGAAGGCGATCGTCGATCAGGTCGCCAAGGATGTTTTCGCCGAACAGGGCGCATCGGTCGACTATCTGGTCGGCACGATGATCGAACTGCCCCGCGCCGCGCTGAAGGCTGGCGAGATCGCCGAAGTCGGCGAATTCTTCTCCTTCGGCACCAACGACCTCACCCAGACCACGATCGGCATCAGCCGTGACGACGCCGGTCGCTTCCTCACCCAATATGTCGACAAGGGCATCTTCGCCCGCGATCCGTTCGTCAGCATCGATGTGGAAGGCGTTGGCCAGCTTATCGAACTGGCGGCCGAACGCGGCCGGGCTACCCGCCCCGGCATTAAGCTTGGCATCTGCGGCGAACATGGCGGCGACCCGGCCTCGATCGCCTTCTGCGAACAGACCGGTCTCGATTATGTGTCGGCCTCGCCCTATCGCGTGCCGATCGCCCGCCTTGCCGCGGCGCAGGCGGCTCTGGCAAAGAAGTAAAAGGAAAGGGCGGGAGGCAACTCCCGCCCTTCTTCGTTATCAGGCTCGCTCGTTGGAGGCTTATCCGGTCAGGCCGATCCGGTCAGCCGACTGAACAGACCCGGCTTATGCCCGCGTTCCAGTTCGACCGCCTGACCGCGCCAGTCTTCATGTGCGATCGTGCCGGGCTTCAGCCCCAGCCGCGCCTCCAGCGTCGCCTCCTGCTCGGCATTGATGGCGGCAATCTGGCCATAACGGTGATAGCCCGCCTCATTCAGCGCAACTTCCTGCGTCTGGCTTATGCCATTGATTCGGCTCAGATCGTCCCGACCATGCACCGCGCCCGCAACCGCCGTTGCCGTGCCGGCGCCAATCGGCCCGGCCGACTGCCGCTCCAGCGCGGCGATTCGCGCATTGGCCGTCTCGATCCGCGCATCGCGATCCTTGATGGCGGTCCGATGCGCAATCTGTTCGTCGCGCCACAGCCTTCGATATTTGCCGCGCCCGCTCATCATCAGGCCCAGAATCCAGCCGATTGCCAGCGCAATCAGCAGCAGCGCCAGCTCATTCAGGGTGAAGCTCATCATTGCGTCCTCCTGCCGCTTGAACGTGGGAAAGCGAAGAAAAGTTGCGATGTCGAAAAAGTGCAAAAAAGGGGCTTGCTCAATCGGTCGGCCGCTTCTATCAGCGCCACTCCAACGCACCCGTAGCTCAGCTGGATAGAGCATCAGACTACGAATCTGAGGGTCGGACGTTCGAATCGTTCCGGGTGCACCATTGGAAAATTTGATAAGGGCCGGGCTTCAAGCCCTTGTCCTTGCAGAGAAAGTGCACCCGTAGCTCAGCTGGATAGAGCATCAGACTACGAATCTGAGGGTCGGACGTTCGAATCGTTCCGGGTGCACCATTCTCCAAAATCAGGCGGCCATTGGTCGCCTTTTTCTTTGCCTGTTAACCCAGCGCCAGCGCGATCATCGCATCGATGTCGACATGCTTTTCCAGCAGCACGGCGATCTCATTCAGCGCATCTTCGACCGATCGATCATAGTCTCCGCCAGCCGATTCGCCGCCCACATGGCGCAACAATGCGTCGCGCAGATCGGTGCTGGCCAGCAGTCCGTGGACATAGCTGCCCATGACCCGTCCGTCGCGGCTGATCGCGCCGTCCGCTCGCCCGTCAAGCAATGCGAAGGGCCGCTCGCAATCCGGGCCGCTCGTGCGCCCCATATGCATTTCATAGCCACCGAACGTCGCCTCCAGCGCGCGGCCCTGTACGGCTTCCAGCGTCTTGGCGCCGCTCAACACCGTCTCCACCTCCAGCAGGCCCAATCCATCAATCGCGCCCGCTGGCCCTTCCAACCCATCGGGGTCGGCGATCGTGCGGCCCAGCATCTGATACCCGCCGCAAATGCCCAGCACCGCGCCGCCGCGCCGATGATGCGCCTTGATGTCGATATCCCATCCCTGGGCGACCATGGCGCGCATGTCAGCCACCGTAGCCTTGGAACCGGGCAAGATCACCAGCGCAGCCTCCGCCGGGATGGGCTGTCCCGGCCCGATCATGCGCAGGTCGACCGACGGCTCCAGCTTCAGCGGATCGAGATCATCGAAATTGGAGATGCGTGGCAACACCGGGCAGGCGATGACCAAGGGGGCCTGTACCGAAAAGCTGCGCCGCTCCAGCACGACCGCATCCTCGCTCGGCAGGCGGGCGACTGCATCCAACCAGGGCACCACGCCAAAGCCGCGCCAGCCCGACAGCGCCTCAATCTGTGCATAGCCGTCCTCGAACAGCGCCAGATCGCCCCGAAACTTGTTGATCAGGAACCCGCGGATCATCGCCGCATCGTCAGGGTCGATCACGGCGCGCGTGCCAACAACCGCCGCGATCACCCCGCCCCGATCGATATCGCCCACCAGCACCACCGGTACATCGGCGGCCCGCGCAAAACCCATATTGGCGATATCCCCGCCGCGCAGATTGATCTCCGCCGGCGATCCCGCGCCTTCGACCAGCACGATGTCGCATTGCGCCTTCAACCGTTCAAAGCTTTCCAGCACCGCGCCCAGCAATTGGCCGCGCGCCGAACGGAAATTGCCTGAACCCAGCGCACCGCGCACCTTGCCATGGACGATCAGTTGCGACGTCCGGTCGGCTTGCGGCTTCAATAGCACCGGATTCATGTCCGTATGCGGCTCAACGCCACAGGCGATCGCCTGCAACGCTTGCGCGCGGCCAATCTCCCCGCCATCACTGGTGACGGCCGCATTGTTGGACATATTCTGCGGCTTGAAGGGACGCACCCGATAGCCCCGTCGCACCAACGCCCGGCATAGCCCGGCGACCAGCACCGATTTGCCAACGTCCGATCCGGTTCCCTGCAACATGATAGCGCCCATATGCCGCTCCTGAAGGCGCTTGGCTGTCAGCGCAAGGGGGCGATCAGGCGACGATGGAGGCGATCCCGCAGCGGCGTTGATGCACGCGCACTTCGGCGGTGCCCACTCGCACGCCCAGCGTGGCTGTGACGCTGTTCAAAATACCGTCCAGCAGTGGCGCGGTCGTGCCTAGCAGCGCGCCGACCAATGGACTTAAGGGGCTGTTGCTGACGGTGATGCCCAGCAGCGAAACCTGCACCTGCGTCCTGTTCGTCAGGCTGGCGGCAATGCCCTGACCCAGATCCTGGGTGCTGACGGTCTTGGCTTGCTGCGCGCTGATCTCCGCTGGGGTAAAGAAAACAGACTGTGCCTGCGTGCCGCCCAGCGCGATGTTGGTATAGGCGGTGACGCGAGTGCCCAGCGCCTGCGCGAGCAAGGCGGCGCGGGGATTGGCCGGCGTCGAGAAATTGGTGAGCGCATTGACGTCGACATCCGCCAACGCCGCTGATCCCACCGATGGAGTAACGGCCAGCGTCACGCCGCCATTGTCGCCACATTTGATGTCGGACAGGCGCGCCTCCGCTGCCGCCAGTTCGATATAGAGCGGTATCCTGACCGACGCGATTCCCGCCAGCGCAGCTGCAACCGTGCTTTCCAGATAGATTCGGGTCTGCGCCGTGCGCAGCACCACATCCTTTTTCGATGTGATGCTGATCAGGGGCGAGCGGCTCTGGCCTTCGCCCGTCACCAGCATCAGCCGCGTGCTGGCAAGGCCCGGCACCCCGACACGCAGGTCCATGGGTACAGCCGTGCCGGATGGCGGGCTTAACACCATGCGCAGCATGGAAAAGGCATCGATCAATATATTGGGTTGGCCGGTCGCACTGGTGGAATTGCGCATCGGTCCCAGATCGACAATATCGCTCAGCCGAACCGACCGTCCGGGAATGCGATTGGCCAGCGTCAACAAGGTCGATGCCGCTGAACTGCCAGCCACCGTGTCCGACATGGCGGTCAACAGATCCGACAAAGGAATATTCTGATCGAACAAAGCGCCATATGCGTCGCCGTTCCGGCCAGTCCGCACCTTCAGCGCGTCGGCGATGCGCAACAGGTCCAGATTGGCGCTGACCAACCCATTATAGTCCATCACCGACAGGTTGAGTTCGGTGCCGGCCAGATTGGACAGCAGCATATTGGGCACGCCGCCGCTAAGCGAAGCGAGACCGGTGCCGAGCGAAAAGGCGGCGGCGTCGCTCCGGGCGGCGACCGCGCGGGCTGCCAAATTGACTCCATCGCGCCCAACCAGCAACCGGCCGAAGAAGAGCGGGGCTCGCCTCTGCACTTCGACCCGCGTGGCGCCGCCGCTGGCGTCGCCAGGCCGAAAACGATTTTCCACGGCGACGCTGGAGTCCGTCGCATAACTGCCATTTTCCAGAAGCGCCAACGCAACGCCAGTCACCCCGCTTTGGCTGACAAGTTGCTCCGCAGCGCTGCGCCCGCCCTGCGCGGCGGCCAGCGCCGTCGCGTCGGCGATGCCCTGCAACTGGCGGCGGGCAAGATAGACCGACCCCAGATCGACGGCGACCGTGGCTGCGCCGGCCAGCATGAACAGCGAACCGGCGATCAACACCGTGACGCCACCCCGATGGTCGGCACCCAGCATCCTGCGCAAAGCCAAGCGCATCACGGATTGCTCATCATGACGACGGCGCTGCGTTGCAGGACTCCGCCCGGCAGGCGGAAAGGAATTGCGGAAAAAAGCGGCGCGTTGGACAGATTATAGCTGAGTGTCACCGTATAATGGCCGCCGCTTTCCTGTGTGGTCACGCCGATCGTCTGCGCCGCCGGAGCGGGAAAGGCGCTGCGGCTCGCCGCGACGCTCTGATCGACAAGACTGCGGCGCTCGGTGGCGCTAAGACCCGCGACCGAAGCGCGCGCTGCATCATTGGCCGCCTGTTGCAGGCTGTGAGCGGTCATGAACCAGCTGCCAAAGCCTAATATGCCCATGAGTAACGTGATCAGCATCGGCACTGCAAAAGCGGCCTCTACCAATGTGCTGCCACAGCTATCCCGTCCCAGACATGACAGGCGCAAGGTCACAGACCTGCGTCGATGTGCAATTTTCTCTGCCATATGATCAGATTACGCCGGGTCGACCAATAATCGATGTTCAGCATTTCTGAAAAAAACTGTGCAATATACACAGTCTTTTGGCGTCAATATGGTCAGAAGGCCATGGAATTATAGCAATAAGAGGCGATAATATGTCAAATAACCGGTCAACTTGTCATGTCGATACATATTTTACATGCTGGCCAGCGACTATCCTGTCATGTCGCCGGTTGCATATGGTCTTGGGGTATGATCACCATGACCGCGCCTTCGGTCCCGTAGGTTCCGTGTAACCGCACCAGGCTGGCGTCAACCGGGACGACATCGCCCCTATTGCTGAGAAACTGGGTCGCAACGCGCCGGTCACCCTGACCATTCAACACCTGTTCCAGATCCTCGCGCAATTGCCGCCGTGCCGGCATGGCGATCAGGTCGGGCAGGGCGACCCCGATCAGCTTTTCGCAGGGCAGCCCCATCATCTCGCAGAAACTATCATCCACGACATCGACGAAGCCCCGCATCGATATGCGGATATAACTGACGCCATCATGCAGAGCCATCGCCTTGAGGATGGACGTCTTTATGTCGGCCAGCCGATGATGCTGCATATCGTCGGTAATGTCGCGCAGCAGGATCGCTACGCCCGAACCAAATGAAAATGTTTCGAAATGAAGCCAGCTATCCTTGCGAAATGGCGAAGGAATATCTGCTGTGCTTGCTTCGCCGGATGCCAGCGTATGGCGGATATGCGCTTCGGTGACGGCGCCGGAAAATTCCGGCAGCGCCTCAAACAGCGGCTTGCCTTCCAACTGCCTGTCCCATCGCTTCGCCATCGACAACGCGACCGGATTGACGAAGTCGATCGACAAATCCGCCTTGCAGAGGATCAGTCCCTGATGAATGTGGTTGGCCAGATTCCGGGTGCGGTCCTGATCATTGGTTGGCGCTTTTGCACCTGCGAGCCGCGCATATGGCTCCATACCGATCAGTATATGCGTCTCACGCCCATGATGCGTGACAAGAACAGGTTCTTTCGCGCCCACCTCCCGCCAGTGCGCGAAATTTCGCACCAACTCTGCAGCGGTAACACTTCGGCCTGCTCGAGAATCCGGCATTCGCGAGTCCTCTTCTAAATTTCTTGATCTAGATTAGCATGTTATTGCGTTTTGTTGTCAAGCCGTAGCATGACAAGCAACAGCCACTGCTGTTGAACGATCGAAGCTGCGACTTAGTTTCATCCGCAGTGGAGGGAAAACATCGCCCGGCCGACGGGAAAAAATGACGTTAAAGTCCGCGCTGATACTCGATTGCGTCGATGATCTTGCCGCCTGCCATGAACACGGCGCCGGAACAGGCCAACGCCAGCAACTGCCCGCCAATGCCGGGATATTGTTGCATATAGACAGCGCCGCGCTCAGTGGCGCCCAGCGCCAGAGCATAGATGACCATGAACGCCTCAAACTTGGTCTTGATCGTGAAAAGGCTCTTGAGGCGTTCCATGGATTTTCCGTACTGCAAACCCGTCGTCAGGGGGACAGGTCGCCTGAAAGTTGTAGATGGTCAACAAGAGTTAACCACGCCTGTTCGATCCGCGCAATCAGGCGGGTGTCGCCCAGATCTTCTGGCGCAATGGATTCTGGCCAGAAATCGGACACTATACGGGCAATACCGTCCAGCCGCTCCTCATCGACCAGAAACCGGGGGTCGATATCCGCTGGATCGGCCACCACGCGCAACCGCAGGCAGGCAGGGCCACCGCCATTGGCCATGGACTGGCGTACATCCACGGGCACCAGCCGCCGGATCGGGCCATTGCCCGCGATCATCTGTTCCAGCCAGTCCCACACCGCCGGCGTCTGCTGCGCCTCCGTTGGCAGCACCAGCGCCATGCCGCCGCCATCGGGCAGGGTGACGAGCTGGGCATTGAAAAGATAGGATTTTATGGCGTCAGCCAAGCTGACCGCGCTGGCTGGCACTTCCACAATCTCCACTCCGGGCAGGGCGCCCCTCAACGCGGTGTAGAATGCCGCCTTGTCGGCAAAGGCCAGTTCGTGGGTGAACAGGACATGCTCATTGGCCACCGCAACGACATCATTGTGGAACGCCCCGGCTGCGATCGCCTCCGTCGATTGTTCGACAAACAGGGTGCGCGCCGGATCAAGGCCGTGGATGCGCGCAATCGCCTTGCTTGCCTCCACATGCTGGCGCGCCGGAAAAGCGCCGCCAGACCGGCCATAGACGAATATTTCGACGCCTGCTTCGCCATGGCTCTGCGTTAGCCGCATATGATTGGCTGCGCCTTCATCGCCAAAAGGCGCCGGGATCGGATCATGCACGGCAAAGGCGCGGTCGTCGGAAAAGGCGATGCGCAATTGCGCCAGCGTCTGGGGCCATTCATGGCTGCGATGCGGCATGGTGACGAGGTTCGCGACGGTCAGGTGCGTTCGCCCGTCGGCCGTGTCGCTCGCGGGCGAAACCGTCGCCGCATTGGCCGCCCACATGGACGACGCGGACATAGCCGCAGCGCGAATATGCGGATCGGCATTGCCGACATCGGTGCCCAGCTTGCTCAGCCAGGCGACGTCGGGACGCCATTGCGGCAGGAAAATGCCCTGCGTCAGCCCCAGTCGGATGTTGCCGCGCATCTTCTCCAGCCCTTGCAGGGCGGCGGCGCGGGGATAGGAGGCTGCGCCCGCATTGCGTGCGGAGGCCAGATTGCCCAGGCTCAACCCTGCATAATTATGGCTGGGACCAATGATCCCGTCGAAATTGATTTCCCTGACGCTCATGCCCGCCCCGCCATGGTGAAGCTGTCGCCCGTTGCGATCTTCAGGCGCGCCGCACTGGCCGCATCCAGCGACACACCACCATCGACATCCTCCTGCACGAAACCCCAGGTGCAACGATAATCTGCCAGCGTGCCGGTCGCGATCAGCATCCGGTCGCCGCCCTTGTCATGGGTGGCGCTGAGCGTAACGTCACGCGCCGCCGCGATCGTCTTCAACTGGTCGATCTGGCCCACCATCGTCGGCCCGCCGTCGAATATGTCGACATAGCCGGCATTGTCGAAACCTTCCGTCTCCAGCATCCGCATCGCCGCCCGGCCATTGGGATGGGGCAGGCCGATGACGGCGCGGGCGCTGTCGGTCAGCATTGCGGTGTAGATCGGCGTCTTGGGCATCAGATCGGCGATGAACTGGTTGCCGTTCACCGCATTAAATTCGTCCGCTTCCTGAAAATTCATGCCGAAGAAACGCCCGGCAAGTCCGTCCCAGAAGGGCGATCCGCCAGCCTCATCGATCACGCCGCGCAGTTCGGCGATCACGCGGTCGCCAAAGCGGGCGCGATGGGCGCGGATGTACAAATAACGACTGCGCGCCAGCAACAGGCCCAGCCCCTCGGCCCGCTCGCGCGGATGCAGGAATAGGCCGCCCACCTCGACAGACCCTTCCAGATCGGTGGTGAGCGACAGCATCTGCGCGCGAAAGGTGCGGCCCAGTTCCCGGCTATGCTGGGTCAACACCCCCAGCCGATAGGAATAGAAAGGCCAACTTTGCCCCACGGTCGAAAATATCTGGCATGTGCCACGCACCTGCCCGGTTTCGACATTCTCCAGCACCATGACGATCAACTCGTCCTGGATGCCGTCTCCCTGCCGCGCCAGCGCCTTTTCGGTTCGTTCCAGCTTGGCGGCCAGCGCCTTGCGGTCAGGCGGCAGATTGGTGAAGCCGCCGCCGGTCAGCTTGGCCATTTCATAGAGCGTCTGCAAATCGTCTGCGCGCGCGATGCGCATGATGAAGCTCAAGCGGTCATCCCCTCTGTCTTGTCCTGTGCCGATTGAAGATATTGCCCCTGCGCAATCCGCCACAGGGTCAGCACCGACAATTGCGCCCGTTCCGGCAGGCTGTCGGTCAGTAGAAATTCCGCGTCGCTATGGATGCTGCCGCCGCGCACGCCCATCGTGTCGACCACTGGCACGCCGCATGCCGCGATATTATTGCCGTCGCACACGCCGCCAGTGTCGCGCCATCCAATGGCCAGACCCAGATCGGCGCCGCATTGCCGGACCAGCCCAAACAGGCGCTCGGCCTTTTCATCCATGGGCTTTGGCGGGCGACCAAAACCGCCATGCAGATGCAGGCTGACGTCATGGCTGCGCGCCACCTCCGCCACTTCCCGATCAATCAGCGCGCGCACGGCCAACTCATCTTCGGGTGTGCGCGGACGGAAGTTCACCCGCAATATGGCATGGTCGGGCACGACATTATTCGGGCCGCCGCCGTCGATCTTTGCCGGGTTGCAGGAAAATCCCGCCCCGCTCGCCGCCTTCAGGCGCAGCGCCAGATCGGCGGCGGCCAGCAGGGCGTTGCGCCCTTCATCAGGATTGCGGCCGGCATGCGCGCTGCGGCCCGTCACGATGATCGAAAAATTGCCGCTGCCCGCCCGCGCACCGGCCAATGTGCCATCAGGCAAGGCCGGTTCATAGGTGAAGGCGGCGATCTTTCCGGCCGCCGCCTCTTTCAGCAATGCGGCGGACGATGCGCTGCCCACTTCCTCGTCGCTGTTGATGATGACGTCATAGCCGATCCTTGACGCCGCTTCCGAAGCCTCGATCGCGGTCAGCGCCGCCAGCATGACGGCAATGCCGCCTTTCATGTCGGCGACACCGGGACCGTTCAGCACGCCCGGCTCCAGCCATTGCTGTTGCTGAAAAGGATGGTCGGCCGCAAACACCGTATCCATATGCCCGGTCATCAACAGCCGAACGGGAGCATCGGGGCGCACCGACAGATGAAGATGCTGACCATGCGTGATGGTCTGGATGCGGCCATCGGGCAGCACGGTGTCGACCGGTGCGGGATCGATCAGGCGCAACGCGCCGGGCAGTATGGAAAAGGCGTCCGCCAGTTGCCCGGCCATGCGCGCCAGCCCGTCCAGGTTGCGCGATCCGCTGTTGATCGTCGCCCATGTCTGCACCTGGCGCAGCATTGGCGCTGCCGCTGCGCGCTCCAGGATATGACGTTCGGCAGGAGACAGGAGAGTCATGATGGAGGTCTAACAGAGGCCCGCCCTTGCCTCCACCCCTTGCGACAGCTTCTTGCACGATTGCGTAACTTTTGTGCGCAAGGCTCAAGCGGTCGCGCGTTGTGCAAACGTGCTAAAGCCTTCGATGGCCATGTCTTGTATGTCGATCCGCGCTACACTGGCGGCAGGCGGGCCATTTTGCGCCAAGCTGACGAAGCGGTCGATCGTATTGGCTTCTCCCTCCACCACCGCTTCTACACTGCCATCCAACCGGTTGCGAACCCAGCCTGCCAGCCCCAGTTCACATGCTGTCGCCACCGCCCATCCGCGATACCAGACGCCCTGAACTCGTCCATGGATCATCAGATGGCGCGCGATGGTCACTTGATCCGCTTGATCCAGGTCTGCCCGCCTTCGCGAACTTCAGTGATGAAATTGGGAATGGCGGCAACCAGATCGGACAGGCGCTTATAGCCATAGTTGCGCACGTCGAAGCTGGATCGATTGCCGACGCGCTGCCCCACCGGTCCCAGCGCCACAAAGCCCCGTTCGTCCCGCTTCGCTTCATCATAGGCGTCGATCAGCAGGCGCACGACTTCCGGGTCCACCACCGTTTCCTGCGGCGCCTTGACCGGGGCAGGAACTGGGGCAGGGCCTGCGGGCGCAGCAGCCTTGGCGGTCGGCGGCTTCGCCTTTGTCGCCTTCGCGATTTTCTTCGCGACAGGCATGTCCGCCGTCTTCAGCGCCCCGACATCTATGAACCGTGTGCAAGCGCGGCGGAATCCCTCCGGCGTATTGGCCGTGCCAAAGCCATAGACCGGAATGCCTTCCTGCCGGATGCGTGTCGCCAGCGGCGTGAAGTCGCTGTCGCTCGACATCAGGCCAAAACCGGTGATCCGGCCCGACGCCATCAGGTCCATGGCGTCGATCGTCATCTTCATGTCGGTGGCGTTCTTGCCCTTGGTCAGATCGAACTGCTGCTGCGGTTCGATCGCCTGCGCGATGGAGAGGGCCGCCCAGTTTTTGAGCGTCCCCTTGCTCCAATTGCCATAGGCGCGGCGGACATTGACCGTGCCCAGTTCCGCCAAAATGGTCAGCACCGGGTCAAAATAATCCGCCGATGCATTGTCGGCATCGATCAGCAAGGCGACATTGCCGCTCTGAATGCCGGCCATGGGATCAGGTCGCTGCGGGGCTGAACGCACCCGTCGATTCGTCCAGCAAATGCAATTGTCCGTCCGCGATCGCGAAGAAGGAGCCGATCAGCTTCAACTCGCCCGTCTTTTCCTTCGCCCGCACGCAGGGGAAGCTGCGCAGATTGGCCAGGCTGACCTTCACGCCTTCCTGCTCCATCGCGCGCTCCGCATCGCGGTCACGCCGCTCGCCATATTCGCCGATCACCACTTCGCGCGCATCATCCAGCAGGCTGATCCAGTTATGGACGAAACCGCCTTCGCCAGGTGCCGCGTCCTTCAGGTCATGGCTCAGCGCCGCCTTGCAACCACCGCACTTGCCATGGCCCATGACGACGATTTCGCCCACTTTCAGCACCTGCACCGCAAATTCCAGCGCCGCCGACACGCCATGATGGCCCGGCGACGTTTCAAACGGCGGCACCAGGGCGGCGACGTTGCGCACGACGAAGATTTCGCCCGGGGTGGTGTCGAATATCTGCGCGGGATCGACTCGGCTGTCGGAACAGGCGATCACCATCACCCGCGGGCTTTGCCCTTCATTAAGTTCATCCCAGCGCTGGCGCTGGCGCGCCCAGCCGGTTTCACGAAAGCGGCGATAGCCTTTGAGCATGTCGGTAAAGTCGGTCATGCGCAAAGATGTGCCGTACAAAGTCAGGACTGGCAAGAGCGGCCCGGCATCGCTATCTGGGGCGAATGAACGACATCAGCCCGATCCCGACGCCGGAAAAGCCCGCCAACAGCCCGGAGCGCGCCCGCAAGCCCGACTGGATTCGCGTCAAGGCGCCGACCAGCAAAGGCTATAATGAAACGCGCCAGCTGATGCGTTCCAAAGGTCTGGCGACGGTGTGCGAGGAAGCGGCCTGCCCGAACATCGGCGAATGCTGGACCAAGAAGCACGCAACGGTGATGATTCTGGGTGATGTCTGCACCCGCGCCTGCGCCTTCTGCAACGTCAAGACCGGCATGCCGCGCAAGGTCGACGTCAATGAACCGCAGAATCTGGCCGATGCCTGCGCAGAAATGGGGCTGGAACATATCGTCATCACCTCGGTCGATCGCGACGACCTGCCTGACGGCGGCGCATCGCAGTTCGTGAAGGTGATCCAGGCGCTGCGCCGCACGACTCCGGACACCACGATCGAAATCCTGACGCCCGATTTCCGCAACAAGCATGAGCGCGCGGTTGAAATGATCGTCGCCGCCCGACCGGATGTTTATAATCATAATCTGGAGACGGTGCCGCGCCTCTACCCGACTATTCGTCCCGGCGCGCGCTATTACGCCTCGTTGCGCCTGCTCGAATCGGTCAAGAAACTCGATCCGTCGATCTTCACCAAGTCGGGCATCATGCTGGGGCTGGGCGAAGAGCGTCTGGAAGTCCATCAGGTGATGGACGATATGCGCTCTGCCGACATCGATTTCCTGACCATGGGCCAATATCTTCAGCCCACGCCCAAGCACGCCAAGGTGATGGAGTTCGTCACCCCGGCCGCCTTCAACGCCTATGCGGCGATCGCTCGGGCCAAGGGCTTCCTGCAAGTCGCGTCCAGCCCGCTGACGCGCTCCAGCTATCATGCCGGCAAGGATTTCGCTGAAATGAAGGCGGCGCGCGACGCAAAACTGGCAAAGGCGGCGGCGAGGGTCTGATCTTTCCATGCCCAGGCATCAAGAGACCCGCCAGCTTCCCTATACGCCAACGCAGATGTTCGACCTTGTGTCGAATGTCGCCGCCTATCCGCAGTTTCTGCCCTGGGTGAGCGCGATCCGCGTCCGCTCGGATGGCGAGAGTGAGATGATCGCCGACATGATCGTGGGCTTCAAGGGCGTGAAAGAAAGCTTCACGTCGCGCGTGCACAAACATCGCCCGGACCATGTGCGGGTCGATTATCTCTATGGTCCCCTGAAGCATCTCCACAATGAATGGCGATTCCGCGATGATGGGCAGGGTGGGGTGCTGGTCGATTTCGAGGTCGAGTTCGAATTCAAGAACCGACTGTTCGAAATGCTCGCCGGCCAATTTTTCGACAAGGCGCTGCGCAAGATGATCGGTGCGTTCGAAACCCGCGCCGCCGATCTTTACGCCCCTTCGGGCAGCAGCAGTTCCAGCGCGCACAGCGCCGCCTGAAGGCGCACGCCGCCCCGCCCGTTATTTTCGAAATGATGCATGTCGGCCACGACCTTGTCGGGGCTGGCGCCGCGTTCTGCGCGCGCGAAGACGACGGTGCCGACCGGCTTCTGTTCGCTGCCGCCCCCTGGCCCTGCAATCCCGGTGATGGCGACGGCGACATGCGAATGACTCTTGTTGAGCGCGCCCTGCGCCATGGCCCATGCGGTGGCGATGGACACCGCGCCGAACGTATCCAGCACATCATGCGAAACTTTCAGAAGTTCCGCCTTCATGTCATTGGAATAGGTAATGAAACCGGCGTCGAACACGTCCGATGATCCGGCAATTTCAGTCAGCGCTGCCGATACCAGCCCGCCGGTGCAGCTTTCCGCCACCGATACCGTGCGCCCGGCACGGCGGTTGGCGATGATCACCTTTTCGGCGAGTGCGACCAGTTCGGCCGGAAGGACAGTGTCGATCATCGGATCAGGATAGCGCGGGAAGGGAGAGGGTGGCAACCGCCTGTGCGGCAATGCCTTCGCGGCGACCGGCAAAGCCCAGCCGCTCGGTCGTCGTCGCCTTCACGCTGACGCGATCTATCGGCACCGACAAAATTTCGGCGATCCGCGCGCGCATGGCGTCGCGATGCGGGCCGATCTTGGGCGCTTCGCAGATGATGGTCAGGTCGATATGTTCGATCCTGCCGTCCCGCACCGCCACCCGGTCGCGCGCATAAGCCAAAAAGCGGTCGGACGATGCGCCGCGCCATTGTGGGTCGGATGGCGGGAAATGGCTGCCAATATCGCCCTCCGCCAGCGCGCCCAGCATGGCGTCGACAATGGCATGGATCGCCACATCGGCGTCGCTATGCCCGGCCAGGCCCCGGTCGTGCGGCACCAATATGCCAGCCAGCCAAAGCTCTTCATTCGCAGCGAGCCGGTGTACGTCATAGCCCATGCCCACCCGCGTCGAACGCGGCGTCGCATGGCGCGCCTCCGCCCGGTCGAAATCCTGCGGATAGGTCAATTTCTCAAGCCTTTCATCGCCTTGCACCAAAATGACGTCATGACCCCAGGCGCGCAATATTTGCGCATCGTCGGTCGCCTCGCGCCCTTCGTCCCAGCCGCGATGGGCGGCCAGGATGCCATCGAAACGGAATGCCTGCGGCGTCTGTACGCGATGAAGACTGGCACGCTCCACGCCGTCCCCCATCACATCGTCCATGCCCCGCACCAGCGTATCGGCGACGGGCAGGGCAGGGATCGCCCCTTCCGCCCCATCAAGCGCAGTGAGCAACCTGTCGATCACCGCGCCCGGCAGGAACGGGCGTGCTGCATCATGGATCAGCACGATATCCACGCCGCCCGCGGCGGCAACCGCCTCCAGCCCGGCCCGCACGGACCCGCGCCGGCTGTCAGCCCCAGTCACGAATTTGGCTGTCCGATCACCCAGCAAAGCGCGCGCCGTTGCCTCCTGAGCATCGCCCAGCACGATATGGATCGCATCGATGGCGTCATGCTTCGCCAGCGCGTCATAGGCATGTGCCAGCACCGCCTTGCCCGCGATCATCCGAAATTGCTTTGGCGCTTCGCCACCGGCCCGGCTTCCCTGGCCAGCGGCGACGATCAGCGCGACGATCCTGCGGTTTGCTGTCATGGCCCGGCGCATAGCGGGTCATGGGACGGACCGAAAGGGGGCATGCCTTGCCGCCATCGTCCTTTTCGGCTAAAGGCTGCCTGTTTTTTAGGCAGTATTTCGAAACACACTCATGCGCACTCTTGCTCCCATCGCCATCGGCCCGATCACCATCGACATGCCGGTCGTCCTCGCCCCGATGACGGGCGTCACCGACATGCCCTTCCGCACGTTGGTCCGCCGCTATGGCTGCGGCCTCAACGTCACGGAAATGATCGCGTCGGCTGCGATGATCCGCGAAACGCGCCAATCCCTGCAAAAGGCCGCCTGGCATCCGCTGGAAGAGCCGGTGTCTATGCAGCTTGCCGGCTGTTCGCCCACGGAAATGGCCGAAGCCGCCAAGCTCAACGCGGATCGCGGCGCCGCGATCATCGACATCAATATGGGCTGCCCGGTGAAGAAGGTCGTCAATGGCGACGCTGGCAGCGCCCTGATGCGCGACCTTCCGCTCGCCGCCTCGCTCATCAAGGCGACGGTCGAGGCGGTGGATGTGCCCGTCACCGTGAAGATGCGCATGGGCTGGGACCATAGCAGCCTTAATGCGCCGGAACTCGCCCATATTGCCGAGGATCTGGGCGCAAAGCTCATCACCGTCCATGGCCGCACCCGCAACCAGATGTACAAGGGGTCGGCCGACTGGGCGTTCGTGCGCACGGTCAAGGATGCGGTGAAGCTGCCGGTCATCGTCAATGGCGACATCTGCTCGATCGAGGATGCCGACACCGCCCTGGAACAGAGCGGCGCGGATGGCGTGATGATCGGTCGCGGCGCCTATGGCCGGCCTTGGCTGATCGGTCAGGTCATGGCTTGGCTGACCGACGGAACGCGCCTGCCCGATCCAACGCTGGCTGAACAATATCAGGCGATTATAGGGCATTATCATGCAATGCTCGAACATTATGATAATTATACGGGCGTCAATATGGCCCGCAAGCATATCGGTTGGTATACCAAGGGTTTGCCGGGATCGGCCGAATTCCGCCATGCCGTGAACCAGGAGCCGAGCGCCCAGACGGTGCTGGACATGCTTGCCCGCTTCTATGAGCCGCTGATCGCCACCGGCCTGCACCCGGCGGAGCTGCGCAGAGCCGCATGACCGGCATGCTGACGTCCGTTCCGCCGCTTCGCATGCAGCAGGACGGACCATCGCTGGGCGAGCAGATGACCGCGCTGCCGGTCGCCACGCTGATCATCAAGCCCGACAACAGCATTGCGGACGCCAATGTCCGCGCTGAAACCCTGCTGAACATGGCGCGCTCCGCCATCATCGGCAGCGACGTCGCGCGCACCATCCGCATTGCGGAGGCCGGCGCACGTTTCGACATTTGGCACAATAACAAGCCGATCGCGGCCTATGACATAAAGGTCCATGCCGGCCGTACCGCCGAAATGGAGGTGGACCTGATGATCGCGCCGATCGTGGATCATGACGGCTGGCGCGTCGTGTCGCTCCATGCCCAAAGCCAGGCGCGCAAGATCGGTCATCGCGGTTCGGCTGGCGGCGCGCGATCGGCCATGGGCGCCGCCGCAATTTTGGCCCACGAAATCAAGAACCCGTTGTCCGGCATCCGGGGGGCGGCGCAGCTGCTGGAATCCAGCCAGGGCGGGCGTGACGCAGCGCTGACCCAGTTGATCTGCAACGAAGTCGACCGGATCGCCGCCCTGATCGACCGGATGCAGGATTTCACGACCGATCGCACCTTGGAATGCCGGCCCGGCAATATCTATCCGCTCATCGATCGAGCGGCCGGTATCGCTGCTGCAGGATTTGCAAAAAATATAAAGATCATAAAACATTATGATCCATCATTGCCATTTTCCAACATCAATGACGATGCGCTGGTGCAGGTGATGATCAATCTTCTAAAGAATGCGGCAGAAGCGCTTGATCATACGGATAAACCCCGTATCCGCGTTGAAACAGCCTTCCGCCATGGCGTGTCCGTCGTGGTCGGCGACGGCAAGGGCAGCGCCGTGCTGCCGATCGAAATTCTCGTCATCGACAATGGACCCGGCGTGCCCGAACATATTCTCGACCATTTGTTCAATCCCTTCATCACCGGCAAGCGCGACGGGCAGGGGCTGGGGCTGGCGCTGGTGGACAAGCTGGTCCGCGACATGAGCGGCTTCGTTCAATATTCCCGCGATGTGGAGGCGGGCGAATCCACCTTCCGCATCCTGTTGCCGATGGGCATGGCCTGATGGCGGCGACCGGCACGATCCTGGTCGTGGACGACGATCCCGCCATCTGCGTTGTGGTGGGGGAAGCGCTGCGTCGGCAAGGGCATAAGGTGAAGACCGCGGCCTCCATTCGGGAGCGGGCGACCCTGATGGAAAGCTTTGCGCCCGATGTATTGATCACCGACGTCATGCTGCCCGACGGCGACGGACTGGACGGCGTGGCCGACATCATCGAAACCCGTCCCGACCTCAACGTCATCGTGCTGTCGGCCCAGAACACGCTCAACACCGCCATCCGCGCGACCGAAAAGGGCGCGTTCGAATATCTGCCCAAACCCTTCGACCTCAATGAACTGACCCGCGCCGTGGCGGATGCGCTCGGCACGCGCCAAAGCGCAGGGGAAGCGGGCGATGAGGGGGGGCTACCCCATGACGGCTTGCCGCTCGTCGGCCGATCGCCGGCGATGCAGGAAGTCTATCGCACCATCGCCCGCGTCCTTTCCAACGATCTATCCATCCTAGTGCTGGGCGAATCGGGCACGGGCAAGGAGCTGGTGGCCGAAGCGATCCACAGCCTGGGCCAACGTCGCACCAAGCCCTTCGTGCCCATCAACATGGCGGCCATCCCGCGCGAACTGATCGAGGCGGAACTATTCGGCTATGAAAAGGGAGCCTTCACTGGCGCCCACGCCCGCACCGCCGGCAAGTTCGAACAGGCGCAGGGCGGCACTTTGTTCCTCGATGAAATCGGCGACATGCCGATGGAGGCGCAGACCCGCCTGCTCCGCGTTCTTCAGTCCGGCGAGGTGACGACGGTCGGCGGGTCGAAGCCGGTGCGGGTCAATGTCCGCATCATCGCGGCCACCAACAAGGATTTGCCGCAGCTGATCGAGGAAGGGCGTTTCCGGCAGGATCTTTATTATCGTCTCAATGTCGTGCCCATCGCCCTCCCGGCGCTGCGCGAAAGGCGCGAAGATGTGATCCTGCTCGCCCGCCATTTTCTGGAGCGCGCCGCGCAGGAAGGGCTGCCGCGCAAGGCGCTGGCCGATGACGCCGCGCAATTGCTGATGGTCTGGCACTGGCCCGGCAATGTGCGCGAATTGCAAAATATGATGCAGCGCCTGTCGGTGCTCAGCCGCGAAAATGTCATCA
This sequence comes from Pseudomonadota bacterium, assembly GCA_021849075.1. GTDB lineage: Bacteria > Pseudomonadota > Alphaproteobacteria > Sphingomonadales > Sphingomonadaceae > Sphingobium. The sequence continues at coordinate 59,353 of JAJZTH010000010.1, forward strand.
CGGCGGACATGCTGCGCAACATGTTGCCAATGGATGCCGTGCCGGCTGACTATGCCGCGCCGGCAGACCAGCTTGCTCATGCCGTGCGCGACTGGGCAAAGCGGCAGGTGGGCATTGGCATTGGCCAGCCGCAACGCAGCCTGCATGATGATCTGTTGGCCGTGGTCGAACCGATCCTGCTTCAGGAAGTGCTGGCCAGCGTCGACGGCAATCAGATCAGGGCCGCCGGCCTGCTGGGCATCAATCGCAACACGCTGCGCAAGAAGCTTACCGATTATGGGCTTGATCCATTGCAGCTGCGCTTGAATGATTGACCTTGATCAGTCGCAATTCAGGACGAACCGACGGACTGCGTCGACCAACGACATGCCCATATATGAAATACTGTGTTTCGGCGGGCACGGGGTTGTTGTAACAAAGCCACTATGAGCGGTACGACGACACTCCCCCGGCGAGCATCGGCATGGCGGAGATATCTGCCGCCGTTCCTGCGCAAGGGGCGGCTGGCCGCATTGGCGGAAGGCGTGACGCTGGCGGTGCTGCTGGCGATTGCGGGCCTTACCTATCATTTCCTGACGGGCGGCCGACAATCGGACACGCTGCTGACGCCGCCTATCGTCGCGCTGCTGCTGGTTGCGAATCTCCTGCCTGCCATTGCGCTTCTGATGCTGGTTGGCCGCCGCGTGGCCAAACGTCGTGCGGCCCAATCCGCCATCGGCAGCGATGGACAACTGCACGTCCGTCTGGTCGCCATCTTCTCGATCGCGGCCAGCGTGCCGACCATCCTGGTCGTCATCTTCGCCTCGCTGCTGTTCCAATATGGCGTTCAATTCTGGGCGTCGGACAGCGCGCGCGGCATGCTCCAGAACGCCAGCGACCTTGCGCGCGGCTATTATGAGCAGAATTTAAGCGAGGTGCAGGACGAAACCATCACCATGGCGGGCGACCTGCGCGCCTATCTGGGCCAGTCCCCCGTCTCCAGCCCGAAATTCGCCGAAGGCTATCTCTATCAGGTCGTAACCCGGAAACTGAACCGCTCCTCCATCATAGAGGTTGGCAAGGACGGCATTGCCCGCACCGCCGCCGCCGTGGAGCCGGACAAGCGCGCCGCGTCGGATATATTGACCCCGGACATCGTCCGTCGTCTCGCATCGGGCGAAGCGGCGGTAGTGCAGGCCCGGCCCAACCAGATCGAAGCCGTGACCCTGCTCTATCCGGGCAGCAAGATTTACCTCTACGTCACCCGCAGCGCCGACACATCCTCCTTCAGCAACGTCGCGCGCGCGCAGAAGGTGATTGCCGACTATGACGTCTTCGCCGCCCAGTCGCGCGCGTTGCAGCTGCGCTTCAATATCGCGCTATTCCTGGGGTCGCTACTGCTGGTCGGCATCGCCGTCTATATCGCGCTGGCCGTCGCCGACTGGATGGTGCGGCCGGTCAATGAACTGGTGACGGCCGCCCGGCGCATTACCGCAGGCGATCTGTCCGCGCGCGTCACTAGTCCCCAGACCCGCGACGAAATCGGCACGCTCGCCTCAGCCTTCAACCGCATGACGCAGAGGCTGGAGGCGCAGACCGGCGCGCTGGTTGCCGCCAACAGCCAGCTGGACGAGCGCCGCGCCTTTATCGAGGCGATCCTGTCGGGCGTCACCGCCGGCGTTCTGTCCGTCGACCTCAAGGGCGAAATCCTGCTGCTTAACAGTTCGGCCGCCGCCATATTGGTGGAGGAGGGCGACGATCCCGTCGGTCGTCCGCTCGCTGAAGTCTCCCCGGAACTCGCGGATTTCGTCGCATCGGACGAAGATTCCGGCATTGTGCAGGTGCGCGCCCATGGCGATCTGCGCACGCTTGCGGTCAAATTGTCGCAGGACGCCTCGCGCCATATCCTGACCTTTGACGATATCACCCAGCAATTGTCCGATCAGCGTCGGGCCGCCTGGTCCGATGTCGCGCGCCGCATCGCGCACGAAATCAAGAACCCGCTCACCCCGATCCAGCTCGCCGCCGAACGGCTGCAGCGCCGTTATGCGCAGGAAGTGACGAGCGACAAGGCGACCTTCACCCGCCTGACCGGCACGATCGTCCGTCAGGTGGGCGATCTGCGGCGCATCGTCGACGAATTCTCCTCCTTTGCGCGCATGCCCAAGCCCGTTTTCCGGCGCGAGGCAATCGGCGATATCGCACGGCATGCACTGTTCCTGCATGAGGTTGCGCACCCCGATATTCGCTTTGAATATCACGCCGACGCCCCCGATCTGGAGCTGGTCTGCGATCGCCGCCAATTGGGACAGGCGTTGACGAACATCGTCAAAAATGCCGTGGAAGCCATTGAACCAAAGGGACAACCGGACGAAGGCGGACCGCGCGGCCATGTTCGCATGACACTGGCGCAAAAGGATGACGACCTGATCATCACCGTGCGCGATGATGGCATCGGCCTGCCGCCCGAACGCAACCGGATATTGGAACCTTATATGACGACGCGGACCAAGGGGACGGGTCTTGGCCTCGCCATCGTCAAGAAGATTGTCGAAGAGCATCTGGGGGAGATACGCTTCGACGATGCGGAAGGGGGCGGCGCTTGCGTCACCCTCCGCTTCGCAGCGGGGGCGCTCGAAAAAATGGAAGAGGGACAGGTAATCGCCATGCCCCAGGGTAAAATGACGGGAAAAGTGACAGCCAATGGCGCTTGATATTCTGATAGTCGACGATGAAGAGGATATTCGCGATCTGGTCGCAGGTGTCCTTGAAGATGAAGGCTTCACCACCCGCACCGCCGCTAACAGCGACAGCGCGATCGATGCGCTGGACTCGCGCCGCCCCTCGCTGGTGCTGCTCGACGTCTGGCTTCAAGGGTCGCGCATGGACGGGCTGGAATTACTGGACGAAATCAAGCGGCGCGATCCCAGCGTGCCGGTGCTGATGATTTCGGGCCATGGCAATATCGACACCGCCGTCGCCGCGATCCGCAAGGGCGCGGCCGACTTTATCGAAAAGCCGTTCGAGGCGGATCGCCTGCTCCACCTCGTCTCCCGCGCGACCGAGACGGAACGGCTCCGTCGTGAAAATCAGGTGCTGCGCGCCCGCTTCGGTCAGGATGACGAACTGACCGGCACCTCCGCATCGATCAATGGCGTGCGCGCCACGATCAAGAAGGTCGCCGGCACCGGCAGCCGCGTCCTCATCTCCGGTCCTGCCGGCGTGGGCAAGGAAGTGGCTGCGCGCATGCTCCACAGCTGGAGCGGCCGCGCCGATTCCCCTTTCATCATCGTCGCCGCCGCGCGCATGGACCCGGACCGGGTCGAGGAGGAGTTGTTCGGCATAGAGGACCCCAGCGGCCTCGTTCGCCCCGGCTTTCTGGAACAGGCGCATGGTGGCACACTTTATCTCGATGAAATCGCCGACATGCCGCTCACCACGCAGGGCAAGATTCTGCGTGTCCTCACCGATCAGAGCTTTACCCGCGTCGGCGGCCAGCGACAGGTGAAGGTCGACGTCCGCGTCATTTCCTCGACCGCGCTCAACCTTTCGGCCGAAATCGAGGAGCGTCGTTTCCGCGAAGATCTCTTCTATCGCCTCAACGTGGTGCCGCTCGCCATCCCGCCCTTGTCGGAACGGCGGGACGATATCCCGCCGCTGGTCGAACATTATCTCGCCCGCTTCGCCGCCGATCGCCGCGTGTCGCCGCCCGAAATCGCCAGCGACGCCATGGCGGCGCTTCAGGCCAATGAATGGCCGGGCAATGTCCGCCAGCTGCGCAACGTCATCGAACGCACGATGATCCTGGCGCCCGGCGACCGGATCGGCCGCATCGAACTGGACATGCTGCCCGCTGAACTCACCAGCGGCGGCGGCGGGGAGGGGATTGGCCAGTCCGCGATCATGGGCGCGCCGCTGCGCGAAGCCCGTGAAAGCTTCGAACGCGAATATCTGCGCATCCAGATCCGTCGCTTCTCGGGCAACATCTCGCGCACCGCCACTTTCATCGGCATGGAGCGGTCGGCGTTGCACCGGAAGCTCAAATTGCTGGGCATTACCGAAGGCAAGGAATGACGGCTCTTCTGCAAGGCTTTGATGGCAAAGCTTTGCAGAAATGCGCCGAAACCTTTCTCCGGCCATGGACGCCTCTTCGCAATTGCGGTAGAAACGCTTTCAGCCTCCGGTGCGCGGGGGCGGGCAAGACACCCTGCTTAAGGGTGCGAGAGCGGGTAACGTCCCGCCAAGAATATAGGACTGGCGAAGACCATGGCCGATAAAGTGAATAACCTTCAGGACATTTTCCTGAACAGCCTGCGCAAGAGCAAGACCCCCGTCACCATGTTTCTGGTCAAGGGTGTAAAGCTTCAGGGCATCATCACCTGGTTCGACAATTTCTCCGTGCTGCTGCGCCGCGATGGCCAGTCGCAGCTCGTTTATAAGCATGCCATTTCCACCGTCATGCCGGCCCAGTCGATGGACCTGACGGAACTGCGCAAGACCAGCGATGGCAATGGTCGCTCGAAGCTGCTTCAGGAAATTTTCCTCTCGGCCGTCCGTAAATCGGGCAGCCCGGTGACGATGTTCCTGGTGAACGGCGTCATGCTTCAGGGCGAAATTGCCGCCTTCGACCTTTTCTGCATGCTGCTCGAACGCGACGGCATGGTCCAGCTCGTCTACAAGCACGCCATTTCGACGGTCCAGCCGCTCCATGCGCTCGACCTGACTGGCGAGAACGAACAGGACGATTGATCGCCTGCGTTGCCGGTCCGCTGATCCAGTGGACCGGCGCGCCGCGAGATGCTTTAAGCCGCCATGGCCATATTCAACCGCGACTCCGATGATGAAGTGGCGCGCGGCGCGCGCGCCGTCGTCGTTCATGCCGAAACCCATAATGCTGACCGTCGGGATAGTGACGCCCGGCTGGAGGAAGCGCGCGGCCTGGCCCTCGCCATCGGCATCGATGTGCGCGCGGCGCAGGCGTTCCGCGTGCGCGATCGCAAGCCCGCCACCCTGTTCGGCAGCGGTCAGGTGGATCAGATCGCCACTCTCGCCCGGCAGGAAGAGGCCGAACTTATCATCGTCGACAACAGCCTGTCGCCGGTGCAGCAAAGCAATCTGGAAAAGGCGTGCGAGGCCAAGGTGATTGACCGCACTGGCCTGATCCTGGAAATCTTCGGCGAACGCGCCGCCACCAATGAAGGGCGCTTACAGGTCGAACTCGCCCATCTTGATTATCAGGCCGGCCGGCTTGTTCGCAGCTGGACCCACCTTGAGCGGCAACGCGGCGGCTTCGGCTTCCTCGGCGGCCCTGGCGAAACCCAGATCGAGGCGGATCGCCGCATGATCCGCGATCGCATGGCCAAGATTCGCCGTGAACTGGATCAGGTCACGCGCACACGCGGTCTGCACCGCGCCCGCCGGCAACGCGCGCCTTGGCCGGTCATCGCGCTGGTTGGCTATACCAACGCCGGAAAATCCACGCTTTTCAATCGCCTGACCGGCGCTGACGTCATGGCGGAAGACCTGCTCTTCGCCACGCTCGATCCCACCATGCGCCAGATCGCGCTGCCCGGCCTCGACAAGGCGATCCTATCCGACACGGTGGGTTTCGTGTCCGATCTGCCGACCCAGCTCATCGCCGCCTTCCGCGCCACGCTGGAAGAGGTGCTGTCCGCCGACCTCATCGTCCATGTCCGCGACATCGCGCACCCCGATACCGAAGCGCAGCGGGACGATGTGCTTGATGTGCTGGGCGAACTCAACGTCGTGGGCGAAAATGCGGACGAGGAAGCCCCGACCATTATCGAGGCATGGAACAAGCTCGACCTGCTCGGGCAGGAAGATGAAGCCCTGGCCCGCGAGCAGGCGGCACGCCGGGACGATGTCATCATTCTGTCCGCCCTGACCGGGGAAGGGGTGGAAACGCTCCAGCGCGCGATCAGCGATCGCATGACCCGCGGTGCGAAAGTCTATGGCCTACGCCTGCCGGTGGCGGACGGTGCGGCGCTCGCCTGGCTGCATGAGCATGGCGAAGTCCTGTCGACCACCATCGAGGAGGAAGAAACCCGGGTGGAAGTGCGCCTGTCCGACGCCGCCTTTGCTCGCTTCGCCAAGCGCGGACAGGGTATAAATCCCGACGCCTAACGGCTATTCTGGCTCCCACGCTATGGGAGCCAGATCGTGAAAGTCGCTGTTTTCAGTACGCATCCCTTTGACCGCCGCTTTTTCGACGCTGCCAATGCGGCGTCGGGGGAGGCCCAGAGCTTCACCTATCTTGAAGCGCGCCTGGACATGCAGTCAGCGCCGCTGGCCTCCGGGCATCAGGCGATCTGCGCCTTCGTCAACGACCAACTCGACCGTCCGACGCTGGAGATATTGGCCGGGCAGGGGATTCGCCTGCTGGCGTTGCGCAGCGCCGGCTTCAATCATGTCGATCTTCGGGCCGCCGCAGAACTCGGCCTCACCGTCGCGCGCGTGCCTGCTTACTCGCCCGATGCGATCGCCGAACATACGGTGGCGATGATCCTGACCCTCAACCGAAAGATTCATAAGGCTTATAATCGTGTGCGGGAGGGCAATTTCGCGCTCGACGGGTTGCTGGGGTTCGATCTGCGCGGGCGGACCGTTGGTATAGTTGGAACAGGCAAGATCGGCCTTAACGTCGCGCGCATCATGCGCGGCTTCGACTGCACCGTGATCGCGCATGATCCCTATCCTGATGAAGCCGGGCTGGCGGCGATCGGCGGGGCCTATGTCGACTGGCCCGAACTGCTCGACCGATCGGACATCATTTCCCTCCATTGCCCGCTGACGCCCGGAACCCGTCATCTGATCGATGCCGCCGCGATCGCTCGGATGAAGCCCGACGTCATGCTCATCAACACCAGTCGCGGCGGCGTGGTCGATACCCGGTCGTTGATCGACGGGCTGAAAAATGGCCGGATCGGCTATGTCGGTCTGGACGTCTATGAGGAAGAGGAGGGGCTTTTCTTCTCTGACCTGTCCGATCAGCCGATCCGCGACGACGTTTTCGCCCGACTCCTGACCTTCCCCAATGTGCTGATCACCGGGCATCAGGCATTTTTCACACGGGAAGCGCTGTCTGGCATTGCCGAAACGACAATTGCAAACATCGCTGCGTTCGAAGCCGATGGTGCGCCGCTCTATCCGGTCACGGTTCAGGCTGGCTAATCAGCCCGCCTTTTCCTGCGCCTTCGCCCGTTGCCACAGCCCTTCCTGTTCATCGAGGGAAAGGGCGGCAAATTGTTCGCCGGCCATGTCCTCCATCGCTCGGAACCGCCGGTCGAATTTACGATTGGCCTTACGCAAAGCGGTTTCCGGGTCAATCTTCAGATGGCGTGCGAGGTTGACGACGGCAAAGAGCAGGTCGCCCACTTCCTCCTCGCGATGCTCCTGGCTTTGCGCCTCGCGCACTTCTTCCAGTTCCTCAATAACCTTGTCGACGACCTTGGCCGTATCGGTCCAGTCGAATCCGGTGCGCGCTGCCCGCTTCTGCAACTTCTCCGCGCGCAGCAATGCGGGCAGGGCGCTCGCCACGCCGGCCAAGGCGCTCGGGTCAGGCTCTTTCTCCGCGCGCTCCGCCGCCTTGATGACCTCCCACTGGGCATGGCCATCCTCACGCCGCGCGCCTTCGCCAAAGACATGCGGATGGCGGCGGATCATTTTTTGCGTGATGGCGTCGATTACATCCTGCAACGCGAAATGGCCGGCCTGTTCGGCCATGCGGCTGTGAAACGCCACCTGAAGCAACAGATCGCCCAATTCGTCGCGCAGGCCCTCTATATCATTGCGCTCGATCGCATCGGCGACTTCATAGGCTTCCTCGATCGTATAGGGCGCGATCGATGCGAAATCCTGTTCGATGTCCCAGGGACAGCCCGTATCGGGATCGCGCAGCCGCGCCATCACGTTGGCGAGCGGCATGATGTCGGCGGGACTGGCTTTGGACATGGAAGAAACCCGAACTGAATTGGCTGCACCGCCGCGATAGGGGCTGCGGAACGGTCTGAACAGCCCCTATCGCCTGACGCTTTAGTCGAGTTCGATAATATACATTATGTTAAACACGCCCGCATATCACGCCGATGCCCACAACTGTCTCACTCGCTGTCTCATCCCTCAATCCTCCCGGATCAGGCTGTGCTTTCCCGTGTCCCGCATCTTCACATAGACGCTCAGCGAAATGGCGATCATCACCGTAACATAGACATAGAAAGCCTGCTCGATACCGGCCTGCTTGAACCACAAAGCCACGAACTCCGCCGTCCCGCCGAACAAGGTATTGGCCAGTGCATAAGGCAGCGCCACACCCAGCGCCCGGATATGCGCGGGAAACAGTTCAGCTTTCACCACCGCATTGATCGACGTATAGCCCGTCACGATCACCAGACCCGCCATCACCAGCAACCCGGCAATCAACGGGTCTTTGGTCGTCGCCAGCGTGGTAAAGATCGGATAGGTGCACAGCATCCCCAGAACACCAAAGCCGATCATCAACGGCTTGCGGCCGATCCGGTCGGACAAGGCGCCTGCGACCGGTTGAAGCAGCATGAACAGGAACAGCGTGACGGCATTGATCTGCGAGGCCGTTTCCCGGCTCAGGCCGCTCGTATTGACTAGGAATTTCTGCATGTAGATGCTGTAGGCATAGAAAGCGATCGTCCCGCCGGCCGTCAGCAACATCACCGTCATCGTTTCGCGCGGATGGTTGGTGATGAGTTCGACAAAGCCGGATTTCGGCGCGCCCTCGGCCTTGGCAGCCGTAAAGCTCTGCGTCTCGGCCAGTCCCCGGCGCAGCCAGAAGACGATCACCGCCAGCGCCCCGCCGATGAAAAACGGAATGCGCCATCCCCACGCATCCAGTTGCGCCTCATTGAGCGTCGCCTGCAACAGCAGCAGCACGCAAATCGCCACCAATTGCCCCGCGATCAGCGTCACATATTGAAAGCTGGAGAAAAAGCCGCGCCGGTTCTTGCCGGCCATTTCGGACAAATAGGTCGCGCTGGCGCCATATTCGCCACCGATCGAAAGCCCCTGCATCAGCCGCGCCAGCACCAGCAGCATCGGCGCAGCCACGCCGATCGTCTCATAGCCCGGCGTGATTCCAATCAGCAGCGATCCCGCGCACATCAGCGCGACGGACAGCGTCAACCCGCTTTTGCGTCCATGGCGATCGGCATAGACCCCCATCAGCCAGGCCCCGATCGGCCGCATCAGGAAACCGACGGCAAAAATGCCCGCCGCGCTCAGTAACTGCGCGGTGCGGTCCTCACTCGGGAAGAAATGCGGCGCGAAGTAAAGGGTAAAGGCGGCATAGGCATACCAGTCATACCATTCCACCAGATTGCCGGTGGACCCGCCGATAATGGCCTTGAGCCGCTGCGCCTGCGTTGGCGCGCCCGCATCGATCGAAGCCGTCATGGCGTCAGCACCATTTCCCCATTTTGCACGCCCCAGCTTTTGAGCCGGGACAAGGTGTTCATACCGATCACATTGACCTCACCAAAGGCTGGCGAGACGACCACCGGCAGATCGCTGATGCGGATCGGCCCGATGGAAAGCGTGGCGATATTGGACCGCCGCGCCTCCACTTGCCCATTGGCGGTGGACATGATGACGGCCGGCGCGCCAACTTCGTAATTGAGGCCGGTGGCGCGGGCGGTGTTCGCTGACAGAGCGGTGAAGGTCGCGCCGCTGTCGATCAGGAAACGGGCCGGCGTGCCGTTGATCATGCCTTCCACCCAATAATGGCCATCGGGCGCGACCGGAATACGCAGCACCTGTCCTTCGGTCCGCGCCTTCGGCAGGGATTCGGGGCTATCCTGCGGCGCGGCGACACCGCCCTGCTCCGCCCAGCGCCCGGTCAGCCACCCCTGCCCCTGGGCAAACTGGAAAATGAGCAGAAGGCCGGCAAAGATCGCAACCCATATCGCCACCATCCGCCACAGACTGCCCCAGGGCAAGCGCCGGCCGATCAGAGAGGACGCGACCAGCAGGATCGCCAGCACATACCAGATGGTGGATGCCGTCTGATCCGTGCCGCCCATCAATCCCCCTGCTCTTTCGCATCCAATGTTATCACCATGCCGTCATAACCCGGCTCCACGCCTTGCGGTAGAGTGCGCCGCAACGTCGCATAATCCATGCTCTGGTCCATATGGGTCAGGATGGCGCGACCGGGGCGGGTCGCAGCAATGCCGTCCAGCGTCAGCGCCAGATGCGGATGGGTCGGATGCGGCTTGGCCCGCAACGCATCCACCACCCACACATCCAGCCCGTCATACAGCGCCAGCATGTCGGGGGTCAGCGCATGAAAATCCGTGGCATAGCCGATCGATCGTCCGCCATGGGAAAAACGGAATCCCGTCGACCAGATATCGCCATGGGGCTGGTCGACACAGGCAATGTCGATATCGCCAATCCGCAATCCGTCGGGCAGGACATGGGCGTCGATCGTCGGGTGATAGCCATTGGCCCCTTCGAACGCATAGCCGAACCGCCGCTGCAACAGACGCAGTGTCTGGATGCGGGCATAGGCGGGCACCGGGCTGCGGCGATGATGATAAAGTTGCCGCACATCATCCAGCCCATGGGTGTGATCGGCATGATCATGCGTCCACAGGATCGCATCGATATGGATGACGTCCGCCGCCAGCAACTGCGCCCGCATGTCGGGCGATGTGTCGATCAGGATGCGGGTCGTCGGGCTTTCGACCAATATGGAAACGCGGGTCCGCCGGTTCTTCGGCTCGGTCGGATCGCAATCGCCCCAATCATTACCGATCCGGGGCACGCCCGACGATGTGCCGCTGCCCAGGATCGTGAGCTTCAGGCTCATGCGACCTTGGAAAACAGGGTGCGGAAATTGGCGGAGGTCGCCGCCGCCAGTTCTTCCACGCTTTCCCCGCGCAGATTGGCCAGAAACTGCGCAGTGTCCGCGACGAAAGCCGGCTCACAGCTTTTGCCCCGATGCGGCACGGGCGCAAGGAAAGGTGAATCCGTTTCCACCAGCAGCCGATCGATCGGCAGCCGCGCAGCGGTGCCCTGCAAATCCTTCGCGCTCTTGAATGTGACGATGCCCGATATGCTGATGTAGAAGCCCAGTTCCATCGCCGCATCGGCAAAGGCGCCGCTGGCGGTGAAGCAATGAATCACGCCGCCATAAGGCCCCTTCTCCATTTCCGCGCGCATGATGCGCAGCGTATCTTCTTCCGCTTCGCGCGTATGCACGATCAGAGGCAGGCCCGTCTCGCGGCAGGCGGCGATGTGGGATTGGAAGCTTTTCTGCTGCCGTTCCCGATCGCTATGGTCATAATAATAATCGAGGCCGGTTTCGCCGATGCCGACGACGCGCGGATGCGCCGCCCGCTCCACCAGCTTGGCGGTGTCGACATGGGGATGCTCGTCCGCCTCATGCGGATGGATGCCGACTGTCGCCCATACGTCCGGTTCGCGCACGGCGGTATCGAGCACCGCATCCCACTCGCTTTCGCGCGTGGCGATATTGAGCATCAGCCCCACGCCCCTTTCACGCGCCCGGACCAGCACATTGGCCTGATCCTCGATCAAACCCTTGTAATTCAGGTGGCAATGGCTGTCGATCAGCATCGGCTCAGACTTCCGCTTCCGCCAGTTCGAGACGCGGGAAAAGCGGCTTGGGCGCGGCGAGCACGAAACCGCTTTCGGCCAAAGCCGAATACCAATGACCGCCGATCGCCTCATAGCTGCGCTTGTCTGTCGGCACGCCCATATGGTTGAGCAGTGCGGTGGCGCTGGCAGGAATGACCGGCAGGATCGCGACCGCCAACTGGGCGATGGCAATATAGAGCGTCGCCAGCACGCTTTCCATCCGATCGGCATCGGTCTTGCGCAGCGCCCAGGGCGCTTGCGCATCGATATATTGGTTGCTGGCGAAGCAGGCGCGCAGCCATGCCTCGATCGCCACGCTCGGCGCCAACTGGGCGAAGGCCGTCGGCATGTCGGTGCGGATCGTCTTGTCCAGCAGCGCGAAAAGCTCATCGTCGGCCGCATCATGGCCGTGAATGGCCGGCAAGCGCCCGTCCAGATTCTTGGCGATGAAGCTCAGTGTGCGCTGCGCCAGATTGCCGAACGCATTGCCCAGATCACTGTTCGCCCGCTGGACGATCGCTTCCGCGCTATAGCTGCCGTCATTGCCGAACGTGACTTCCGACAGCAGGAAATAGCGGAGCTGATCCACACCAAACCGGTCGGCCAGTTCCATCGGATCGGCGACATTGCCGACAGACTTGGACATTTTCTCGCCGCGATTGAGCAGGAAGCCATGGCCAAAGACCTGCCTGGGCAAAGGCAGTTTCGCACTCATCAGGAAGGCCGGCCAGTAAACGGTGTGAAACCGCACGATATCCTTGCCGATAATATGGGTGATGTCGCCACCCTCTGCCCAATAGCGCGCCATCCGATCCGCATCGTCGGGATAGCCGCAACCGGTCAGATAATTGGTGAGCGCATCGACCCACACATACATGACATGGCCATCCGATCCCGGCACCTTCACGCCCCAGTCGAAACTGGTGCGCGATACGCTCAGGTCGCTCAGGCCGCCTTCGACAAAGCGCAATATTTCATTGCGGCGGCTGTCGGGCTGGATGAAATCGGGCTGGCTTTCATACAGCGCCAGCAGCCGGTCCTGATAGGCAGACAGGCGGAAGAACCAGCTTTCCTCGATCGTCCATTCGACCGGCGTGCCCTGGGGCGACAGTTTGACGCCCCCTTCCCCTTCGACGATTTCCTTTTCGTCGTAGAAAGCTTCGTCGCGGACCGAATACCAGCCTTCGTAACGGCCCAGATACAGGTCGCCATTGGCCTCCATCGCCTGCCAGATCGCCTGGCTGGCGGCATGATGATCCGGCTCGCTGGTGCGGATGAAACGATCATGGCTGATGTTAAGCCGCTCGTTCATCTGTTTGAAATAGCCGGACATTTCATCGGCCAGTTCGCGCGGTTCGATGCCCCGGCCTCGCGCGGTCTGCGCCATCTTCAGGCCATGCTCGTCAGTGCCGGTCTGGAAAAAAACGTCGCGGCCCATCATGCGCTGGAACCGGGCGATCGCATCGGTGGCGATCACCTCATAAGCGTGGCCGATATGTGGGCGGCCATTGGGATAGGAGATGGCGGTGGTGATGGTGAAAGGCTTGGACATGCCGCCTCCCTACCCGCTGTTGCCGGCCGCGCAAAGCCGCTTTTATGCGTGCACGGGAGCGAGCGCGGCGACATGCCCCGCCAGCTCGAAAACGACCGCCGCCGGATCGAGCGACAGCACCACTGCCCCGCCGGCCAGATGCCGCGCTTTCTCCCAATGATCGAGCGCCAACCCCAATGCCGGCCCCTGCCGCGTCCGCGCCGCCTGCGCAATGAAGGCGGGCGCGCGTTCTAGAAAGGCTTCGTAGCGTGGCTTTGCGGATTTGAGCGCCAGCGCCTTGGCCAGCGCCAGCCGCTGGCGATTGCCCGGATCGCCCTGCGTCGCCAGCATGCCCAGGATCTGCTCGATATCGGCCAGGTTCAGCCCGGCAAAACGCAGCGCCTGCCCCGGCGAACCCTGCCCCGCCTGCACCAGCGCGTCGACCTCCTGCGGCGACAGCGTCTCATCGGTCGCTTTCAGCACCGCCCGCATGGCTGCGGCATCCAAGGGATCAAAGCGCAAGGTGCGGCAACGCGACCGGATCGTCGGCAACAAACGCCCCGGCGCGTGGCTGACCAGCAGGAACAGCATGTCCGCCGGCGGCTCCTCCAGCGTCTTGAGCAGGGCATTGGCCGCGCCCCGCTCCAGATCGTCGGCACTGTCGATCACGACCACCCGTCGCGATGACAAAGAGGGCGCCGACTGGATCAGTCGCCCAAGCCCGCGCACCTGATCCACGCTGATGTTGCGCGCGGTGCCCGTTTCCTTCTCCAGCGGCGCCAGTTCGGCATAATCGGGATGAGCAGCCGCCTCAATGAGGCGACGGATCGGATGGCTTTCCGGCACGGACAGCCCTTCGCCATCAACAACTGGCCCGGCCGCATCGGCCAGCAAGCGCATCGCCATGGCCCGCGCAAAGCTGCCTTTGCCGATGCCCCTGGGTCCGGCCAATATCCAGCCATGATGCATCCGCCCGCTCTTGGCAGCGTCGATCAGCATGCGGGCCTGTGCGTCATGCCCCAACAGTGACGTCATGGCAGCAAATCTTCGATCGCGTCCATCAGGCGCGCCGTCACGACGTCCGCCGCGCCGCCGGCATCGACGGCGCGAACGCGATCGGGTTCCTCCACAGCGAACTGGGCAAAGGCGTCCGCCACCGCCCGATGAAAATCGCTCGCCCGTCCGCCGATTCGATCTTCCGCATCGCCGTCCCGCGCCTTGGCCCGGCCGGTGGCTTCCGCCTCGGGCAGGGTCAGCAGCAATGTGCGGTCGGGCAGAAATCCCGCGCTGCCGATCCGATGCAGCGTCAGAATATCGCTATCGGTCAAAGCGCCCTGCCCCTGATAGGCCCGGCTCGAATCCAGAAACCGATCGGACAACACCCATGCGCCGCGCGCCAGAGCCGGCTGGATCGTCTTTTCGATATGATCCGCCCGCGCCGCCGCGAACAACAGCGCTTCGGCGCGCGGACTCCAGCGGTCCGCCCCTCCGGTCAGCAACAGGGTGCGGATCGCCTCCGCTCCCTCGCTGCCCCCCGGTTCGCGCGTTTCGACCACTTCCAGTCCGCGCGCACGCAGCCCAGACGCCAGCGCACGAAGTTGCGTCGATTTCCCCGCCCCTTCGCCGCCTTCCAGCGTGATGAACCGCCCGCTATTTGGCATTTTGGGCGTCAAGCGAAGAGCGACTTGAAGCCGTTCCACAACCGGCCGAAAATGCCGGCCTCGGCCACATCTTCACCCGCGACCAGCGGCATCACCTGCGGCGGCGTGTCGGGGGTCTGGACGATCAGCTGGGCGATCTGCTGCCCCTTGGCGATCGGCGCCTTGATCGGGCCGGTATAGACCACCTTCACCTGCACATTGGCGGACGCCGTGCGCGGCAGGGTGACGGCCAGGTTCTGCGGCGCGACCAGCGGCACGCTGGTCGCGCTACCCAGTTGCACTTCGGCCGTCTCGACCGTCTGCCCCTTCTTGAACAGCGGCTGCGCTTTCCACGCCTTGAAGCCCCAGTCCATGAAGCGCACCGATTCGGTGATGCGGCCGTTGAAGGTCGGCAGGCCAGCGACCACCATCACCAGACGGCGGCCATCCTGTTCCGCCGAACCGGTAAAGCCGAAACCGGCTTCTTCGGTATGTCCGGTCTTCAGGCCATCGGCGCCGGGGATCTTGCCCAAAATCGGATTACGGTTCGCCTGATTGATGGCGGAGCCACCCATCGTCTTGCCCCAGGTGAACTCCCGCGTCGCATAGAAGCGCTTGTAGAGATCGGGCGTCTCCACGATCGTCGCTTCGGCCAGCTTGGCCAGATCCTCGGCGGTCACATAGGTTACGCCTTCGTCCGGCCAGCCATTGCTGGTGCCGAAATGGCTGTTCTTCAGGCCAAGCCGCTTGGCTTCCTCGTTCATCGCCGCGACGAAAGCCTGCTCCGTCCCGGAAATGCCTTCTGCCAGCACGACGCACGCATCATTGCCCGACAGGGTGACGATGCCATGTAACAGATTTTCTACCGACACCTGCTCCCCGGCGGACAGGAACATGGTCGATCCGGCCTGCGGCCCATGCCATTGCTTCCAGGTTTCGGGGCGCACCGTGAATTTGGTGTCGAGCTTCAGTTCGCCCTTCTGGATCAGGCGAAAGGCGACATGCGCCGTCATCATCTTGGCCAGCGACGCCGGCGGCATCCGGGTTTCGCCGCCCTTGTCATACAGGACAGCGCCCGACGACAGGTCCTTCATATAGGCGATCGGCGCTTCGCTGGTGTAGGGCGGCGCGGCGGCGATCAGCGGCTGGGCCAGCAGCCCGGCGGCAAGGAGGACTGCAACGCTTTTCTTCATCGGAAAACTGCCTTCGACTTGGGATGGAATCGCTCTCGAACCGCGATCTTCATTGCGCGTCATTAGCCATGATCCGGGCATTCTCAAAGCCCTTGGCTGCGGCCGACCGCACGCCGGCCTGTGCGGCCTGTTGCGTGGGATAGGGGCCAAGCCGCACGCGCCACAGCTTGCCGGCCGCTTCGACGCGCCCACCCACATTCTTTGCCGCCGCTTCGGCGCGGGCCTGCGCAGAAAAAGCGCCAACCTGGACGACATAGCCGCCCTTGCGCGCCGGCGCGGGCGAAGGCGCCGTTGCCGTCGGTTTTGGCGCTGGCGGTTTCGGGGACGAAGCTGGCTTGACGGCTGGCGGCGCCGCTTTTGGCGGCTTTACGGGCGCAGCTTGATCAAAATCCGCCCCGGGTCGCTTCGTCGCGACCGGCTTGGCTGGCGTGACCGATTGGACGGGCGTCGCTGGAGCCTTTGCCCGGATCGGCGCGGCAGCCGGCATGGCTGGACGGACTGCCGGCAATTTGCCGCGCAATACCTTCAACAGGTTTGCCGGCGTTTCCAGCCGCTCGGCGGCGCGCCCCTGCCCGCGCAGCGCAGCGCGTTCCTGCTCGGGCGGATTGACCCGGCGCACCCGCACGGCCACAGGGCCTTGATCGCTAACGCCCAGCTGGGCGATGGCGCCGGGCGACAGCGCGATCAGCTGATCATTGCGCATCGGGCCGCGATCATTGACCCGCACCAGGATAGTCTTGCCGCTATCCAGCGCCGTCACCTCAACATAGCTGGGCAAGGGCAGCGTCTTGTGCGCGGCGGTGATCGCCGATGCGGCAAATGCTTCGCCCGTGGCGGTTGCGCCGCTCTGACTGCCATCCGCCATCACCCCGGCATAGCCGACCTCGTCATAATAGACCGGGTCCGCCGGCGTATAGCTTGTGCCATTGACGGTGAAGGGCGCGCCTAGCAGCGCCGGCCCATCCGCAACCATCGCGGCGGGCTGGCGAGGTTGCGCCATCAGCGCCCCGCCCCCGGGCAGCGCCATTATCAGGGCAGCGATCGCCACCCGCTTATTGTTTGACAGCATCCGCCAGCAATCCCACCGACAAGGCATAGAAGTTGGAACAATTATAATCCAGGATCACCCGATAGTTGCTGGTGAGCAGATAGGCCGTCTTGCCTGGCCCGTCCGGCTCCAGCAGCGTCGCCAGCATCGTGTCGGCCGGCCACACGCCGCTGCTAGGGAAAATGCCCAGCTTGCGCCATTCTGCCATGGTCAGCCAACGGCTGTGCCGGTTGAACACCCGCGGACAGCGCGCCGGCTCGGTCTTCGCAATCACCGCTGCGCGATTGAAGCCGGACGGCACATTGACGGCGATCCCCCAGGGCTGGCCGCGCCGCCAGCCCGACTGAACGAAATAATTGGCGATGGAGGCCAATGCATCGGCCTCGCTGGTCCAGATATCGGCCTTGCCATCACCGTCACCATCCTTGGCAATGCGCAGATAGACAGACGGCAGGAACTGCGGATAGCCCGTCGCGCCCGCCCAGCTGCCGACCAACCGGCTGCGCGGTACGCCATTGTCCAGCATCTTGAGCGTCGCCAGCAATTCCGGCTCGAACAGCGATCGCCGCCGCCCTTCCCAGCTGAGCGTCGCCAGCGACCGGATCAGGTCGAAATCGCCGGTATAGGAACCATAGTTGGTTTCATGACCAAAAATGGCGACCATAATCTCTTCGGGCACGCCAGTTTCCGCCTCGATCCGGGCAAGCCGCGCGCGGTTCGCCTGATAGGCGGTGCGCCCTCGGCTGATGCGCGCGGCGTCGACATGTTGCCGGCGATAGGGCTCGAAATTGGGAATGGGGGAATAGGCGCCGCCGCCCGGCTGGCTCTGATCCAGCTGGATGACGCGCTGATTGGGCGTCAGCGTCGGAAAGACACTGTCCAGCGTTGCATTGCTGATCCCCATCGCCCGCGCCCTGGGTCGCAAACTCTCCAGATAGCTTCGGAAATCCGCGCTATCCTGCGCCTGCGCCGGGCCGACCGCCAGGCTTCCAACGGTAACGGTCGCCATTCCGAGCAGCAAAGACAGGATGGATGTACGCAAAGAATCTCCCATGCCTTTATGTGGCACAGGCGATGCAGGAGATGAAACCCCTTCTTGCCGCGCCCGGTCGCGGAAGGCGACGAACCGATGCGATGATGATTTTACGCTTGGCAAGCGCGTCCGGGACGCTAGGAAGCGGGCAACGGACAGGTGGCCGAGTGGTTTAAGGCAGCGGTCTTGAAAACCGCCGTGGGTTTACGCTCACCGTGGGTTCGAATCCCACCCTGTCCGCCACCCTCCCAAATCATCTTGGCGCATGATCATATTCGCGGTACAGCGCGTGTCGTGCGGCGCTTCCTCCTCATCCTCGCCTCTGTCGGCCTGCTGCTTTCGCTTGGCGTTGCGCCCGTTGCGCACGCCGTCGAGAAGCTGGGCTGCGTGGAGCTGACGGACGACGGCGCTTATCATTCCGATAATGACGGGGATCAGGTGCCGGGCGATGCCGATAATGGCTATCCGCACCATCATGGCGGCTGTCATGGCCATCATGTCGCGCCGCCGCTCGCCCATGCCAATGCGCCTGAAGAGGTTGCCTTGAACTCTCTGCATGACGGCCGCGCCACACGTCATCTGACGCCTGCGCCCGTCGGCACGACCCTGCGCCCGCCCATCGCCTGACCCCAGCCATAGGCCGTCCGCCACGCCCTGCGCGCTGCGGACATCCATGACTCCGGTTCAGGATTTTCTCCATGCATCGTTTCCATGCAGCCTTGTTGGCTGCAACCGCCTGCGTCCTTCCGGCGCAGGCGCAACAACCGCCGACGGCCATTGCCGCCGGTCCGCTGGTCACGCTTGATGACGCCATTCTGGCGGCCGGCGGCGCAGCGCCCTCGGCCGAGGCTGCACAGGCCGCCGTCAGTGCGGCGCAGGCCGCCCGCACGGTCGCAGGGCTGCGCCCCAACCCCACATTCCAGACCCAGGTCGAAAATATCGCAGGGTCCGGCCAATATCGGGCGCTGGACAGCGCCGAAACCACGGTCGGCCTGAACGTCCCGATCGAACTGGGGGGCAAGCGATCCGCCCGCATCGCCGTGGCCGATGCGCAAATCGTCCGATCGCAACTGTCCGCCGCCATGATGCAGGCCGATATTCGCTTGCAAGTCACGATACTCTATGTCGAAGCCATCGCCGCCGAACGTCGGCTGACAACGGCGCAGGATCAGGTGCGGATCGCTGGCGAAGCCCTGTCCGCCGCACAGTTACGGGTTCAGGCGGGCCGCGCCTCGCCGATCGAGGAACAGCGCGCCGCTGTCGCTCATATCAATGCGCAGGCGGGCGCTACCCGCATGATCCGTATTGCCGAGGCCACTCGCGCCAATCTGGCCCGGCGGATCGGCAGGCCACTGACCGGCACGCTCGATCTTGGCTGGCTGGACCGCGTGCACGACAGCTATGGTCCCGCTTTACCGCCTGATGCTGCGGGAACGCTCACGCTGGCGGCGGCTGAAGCCGATCTGGCAAGCGCCGACGCCAATGTTCGGCTGGCCCAATCCCAGCGCATGCCGGATCTGGAGGTTGGGCCGGCGGTCCGCCGCCTCTCGCAAACCGGCGATACGGCCATGGTCTTCTCCGTGTCGATGCCGATCCCGTTATTCAATGCGGGCAAGGCCGCCGTTGCGCAGGCCAGCGCCCAGCGCAATCAGGCCGCAGCCCAGCGGCGCATGACGGCGCTGGATATCGAACAGGCGATGACCGACGCCATGGCGCAGGCGGACAATGCTGCCACTCTCGCCCGCACCGCCAACGGCCCCGCGCTGGCCGCCGCACAGGAATCCGTTCGCATCGCCCGCATCGGCTATCGCGAAGGCAAGTTCGGCCAGCTCGACCTTCTCGACGCGGAGCGCACGCTGGCCGACACGCGCCTGTCCGCCATCGATGCGCTTGCCGCCTATCATCTCGCCCGCGCGCAGTTGGAGCGCCTCACCGCGCCCGCGCCGACACAGGGAAACTGACCCATGCGATCCCTTTCTCCGCTTCATGCCCTCCCCCTCCTGTTTCTGCTCGCAGCCTGCAATGGCGATGCGCCGCAACAGAATGCCCCCGCTTCCGCCGAAGAGCATCATGAGGATGATGGCGAAACAGCCTGAAGTGCGCTTCGTCTTTTCCGAGACCGGCACGGCGGAACTGGCGTCCGACCCGATGCCGCCCAACGCCACCGATATGTTCGTCATCCTGAAGGATCGCAGCCAATGGCCCGATCCGGCCCTGCCAAAGGCCGAACTGATCGAACGGCTGGAGGGGCAGCTCGCCCGTTTCCCCGGCAATGCCTATGAAATCACCCAGCCGATCCAGATGCGCTTCAATGAATTGATCGCAGGCGTGCGGGGCGATGTGGCGGTCAAGGTGTTCGGTGACGATTTCAACGCCATGACCGCCACGGCGGAAAAGATCGCCGGCGTTCTGCGGCGCACGCCGGGCGCGGTGGACGTAAAGGTCGAACAGACCACCGGCCTCCCCATGCTCGACATTCGCGTCAACCGGGACGCCATGGCCCGCCTCGGCGTCTCCGCGCAGGATGTGCAGGATGTCGTGACCGCCACCCTTGGCGGGCGACAGGCCGGCATGATCTTCGAAGGGGATCGCCGCTTTCCCGTCGTGATCCGCCTGTCCGACAGCCAGCGGGCCGATCTCGTCGCCCTTCAGCAGGTGCAGGTGCCCGTACCCGGCGGCCAGTTCGTGCCGCTCGCCAGCGTGGCTGACCTGCGCATCGTGGATGGTCCCAATCAGATCAGCCGCGAAAATGGCAAGCGGCGGGTCGTAGTGCAGGCCAATGTGCGCGGCCGCGACGTCGCCACTCTGGTTCAGGAGGCGCAGGCCAGCATCGCGCAGCAGGTGCGCCTGCCAGCGGGCAGCTATCTGGAATGGGGCGGCCAGTTCGAAAATCTCGCCTCCGCCCGCGACCGGCTGCAACTGGTGATCCCGGCCTGTTTCGCACTGATCCTACTGCTGCTTTATGGCGCCTTGGGATCGGTGCGAGATGCGGCGATCGTCTTTACTGGCGTGCCGTTGGCGCTGGTCGGCGGCGTTCTGGCGCTGTTCCTGCGGGGCATGGATTTCTCCATCTCCGCCGCCGTGGGCTTCATCGCCCTGTCGGGCATCGCCGTGCTGAACGGTCTGGTGATGCTGTCATCGATCCAGGATCTGATGCGATCGGGAATGGAGCCGGCGCTGGCCGCCCGAACCGGCGCCCTCCAGCGCTTGCGGCCGGTGGTGATGACCGCGCTGGTGGCCAGTCTGGGCTTCGTGCCCATGGCGATTGGCAGCGGCGCGGGCGCGGAGGTGCAAAAGCCGCTGGCGACGGTGGTGATCGGCGGGCTGATATCGGCCACGCTGCTCACCCTGTTCGTCCTGCCCACCCTCTATGCGCGTTTCGGCGTGCATCGGGCAAAGGCGGGCGACGCGCCGGAGCCTGTTCAGGCGTAGCGGTCGGGTCCGACACGTTGCAGGGTGATGGTCGGCCGGTCCTCGGACTGGCCGCCCGCCTTGCCGATCAGGGCGACGGGATCGACTTCGCTGGTCAGCAACAGACCGCACCGATCCGGCCCTTCCCAGATCACTGTGCCGCACACCTCCAGCCCGCTGGCGATCAGCGTCGTGCGTTGGCCCACCGGCGGCAACCAGCCCCCAATGATCAGTGCACCATAGATGGAAATATTGCGGATGATGACTGGCTGGCTGACGCCGTCCCAACACAGGATCGCGTCGATTTCGGCGGAAAAACGGCTCTCCTGCCGTTGTTCCGCGCGCGCGCGATAGGTCCAGCTGTCCACATTTTTCTCCGGCCCTGCCCCCGGTAGATAGGGGCAGCCTGATCGGAGTTGGTTGCAAAAGACCTAAAAACTGCGGTTAACGCAATTTTGACAGAAAACCGCCGGCCAAAGCCGGCGGTCCGCTCTCCGTCAGGCCAGAGCGCCGTGGCAGTGCTTATATTTCTGGCCCGAACCGCACGGGCAGGGCGCGTTGCGGCTGATTTCCAGATTGGCGAACTCACCACCCGCCGGCGCTGCGCCGACCGGCCCGCGCGGAAGAATGGTGGTGATGCCGGCCGTCTGACCGCCATCAATGTCCGCGCTATTATCCTCCCCCGAAAAGGGATCGATGTGCGTCGTGATGAAGTCCGGCAGCACCGGCAGGCCATAATCCTGCAAGGGCGGCTGCTCCATGCGGAACTGCACCCGCGCGATCGATCCGGTCACATCTTCACGAATATTCTCCAGCATCCGCTCGAACAGGGCGAATGCCTCCTGCTTATATTCGTTGATCGGCGTTTTCTGGGCATAGGCGCGCAGGTGAACGACCTGGCGCAGCGCATCGAGCGTCGCCAGATGCTCCTTCCAGTGATGGTCCAGGCTCTGGAGCAGGATCGACTTTTCGATCATGTGCCAGTCGGTCGCCTCGACCTCCTTGACCTTTTCCGCCACCGCTTCGTCGGCCAGCGCGGTCAGGCGCTCCTCGATCAATTCGGGATCGACGGCATCTTCGGCCAGCCAGGCGTCGAAGTCCGGTTCCAGACCCAATATTTCGGCCGTGCGCGCCTTCAGCCGCTCCATATCCCACTGTTCGGGATAGGTGCCCGGCGGGCAGGATGCGCCGACCAGATCGTTGACCGTCTCATGCCGCATGTCGGTGACGACGTCATCCACCGTGTCGGCGTCCATGATATCGCTGCGCTGTTCGTAGATCACCTTGCGCTGATCGTTCATGACGTCGTCATATTCGACCACCTGTTTGCGAATATCGTAGTTGCGCGCTTCGACCTTCTTCTGCGCCGTCTCAATCGCCTTGCTCAGCCAGCGCGAAGGCGGCAGCGCCTCGCCATCTTCCAGGTTCGACCGGATCATCTTGGCGAACATCGTGTCCGGGCCAAAGATGCGCATCAGATCATCGTCAAGGCTGAGATAGAAGCGGGACAGGCCCGGATCGCCCTGACGGCCTGAACGGCCACGCAACTGATTGTCGATGCGGCGGCTTTCATGCCGCTCGGTCGCCAGCACGAACAGGCCGCCGGCCGCCAGCACTTCCTGCTTCTCGACTTCGATCTCGGCTTCGATCCGGCCGATCGCGGCGTCACGCTCCGGCCCTTCGGGCACATCGCGCAACTCGTCCTCGACCCGCATTTCCAGATTGCCGCCCAGTTTGATGTCGGTGCCGCGCCCTGCCATGTTGGTAGCGATCGTCACCGCGCCCTTGCGCCCTGCCTGCGCGACGATATGCGCTTCGCTGTCATGGAAACGCGCGTTCAGCACCGCATGCGGCACGCCTTCCTGCGTCAGGAATTCCGACAGCATTTCCGACTTTTCGATGGACACGGTGCCGACCAGCACCGGCTGCCCCTGTTCGGCATGGATCTTGATCGTCTTGGCAATGCCACGGAACTTGTCGTCCAGGCTCTTGTAGAACGTATCTTCCTCGTCGATCCGCTGCACCGCCCGGTTGGTCGGTATGGTCACGACGTTCATCTTGTAAATTTCGTAGAATTCCGCCGCTTCGGTCGCGGCCGTGCCGGTCATGCCACCCAGCTTGGGGTACATGCGGAAATAATTCTGGAAGGTGATCGACGCCAGCGTCTGGTTTTCCGGCTCGATGTTCACGCCTTCCTTGGCTTCCACCGCCTGATGCAGGCCATCGGACCAGCGACGGCCATCCATCATGCGGCCGGTGAATTCGTCGATGATGACGACCTTACCGTCCTTGACGATATAATCGATGTCGCGGCGGAACATCACGACCGCGCGCAATGCCTGGTTGACGTGATGGACAACCTGCGTGTTTTCGAAATCGTACAGATTGTCGCCCTGCAACAGGCCGGCCGCCTCCAGCAGGCGTTCGATCTTCTCGGTGCCGTCCTCAGTCAGCGTGACGCTGCGCTGCTTTTCGTCCTTCTCATAATCGGCTTCGGTGATCTGCTTCACGATTGCGTCGACCGCGACATACAGCTCCGACTTGTCATCGGTCGGGCCGGAAATGATCAGCGGCGTGCGCGCTTCGTCGATCAGGATCGAATCGACTTCGTCGACGATCGCATAGTTGAACGGCCGCTGGACCATCGATCCGCGGTCATATTTCATATTGTCGCGCAGATAATCGAAGCCCAACTCGTTGTTCGTCGCATAGGTGACGTCGGCATTATAGGCTTCGCGGCGCTGCTCTTCCGTCAGGTTCGGCACGATGACGCCGGTGGTCAGCCCCAGGAAACGATAGACCTGGCCCATCCATTCGCAGTCGCGGCTGGCCAGATAGTCGTTCACGGTGACGACATGGACGCCCTTGCCCTCCAGCGCGTTGAGGTAGGTCGCGACGGTGGCGACCAGCGTCTTGCCTTCACCGGTGCGCATTTCTGCGATTTCGCCGCGATGCAGGACGATGCCGCCCACCATCTGCACGTCGAAATGGCGCATGCCCAGCACGCGGACGGATGCTTCGCGCACCGTGGCGAAGGCTTCGGGCAGCAGGTCGTCCAGCGTCTCGCCAGCGGCCAGCCGTTCCCGGAACCGCACGGTCTGCGCCACCAGTTCCTCATCGGACAGCGCCTGAACAGCCGGTTCGAACGAAGCAATCTTGTCGACGATCTTCCCCAACGACTTCACATAACGTTCGTTGGACGATCCGAAGATGGACTTGGCAAGTGCGCCGAACATGAGCTCTCCCTGAGCGAAAAAACCGACGGCGTAAGGACCGACGCCATAGTGGAATGTGCGGCAAATAGGGATCGGTCGGGCGAACGTCAATTCGGCGTTCTGCCCGAACGGCGCGACAGACGGCTAGACGCCGGTTAAGGCCGCCTTTTGCCGCGCCAGTTCCTCGAATATCTCCACCCAGCGTTCGGCCACGCGGCGCCGGCCATAGCGCGCGTCCAGATGCGCGCGCGCCTGCGCCAGCCGCTCCTGCTCCGCGTCCCAGCCATAGGCATAGCGCGACAATCCATCCTGCCACTCGTCCAGCACGATGAAAGGCCGCAATTCCTCATAGGATTCGATCGAATCCGCGATCACGCCCAGCCCCGCCATGATCGCCGTCGCCGGCCGGTTGATCGATTTGCCCGCCGTATAGGCGTTGCGCGCGACCGGAATGATCGCCACCCGATGCAGCGCCAACGCCATGGGGAAGCTGACCAGCGACCAGGGCATGTAAAAACTGGGAATGCCCCAATTGGCCGACGCCTTGCGATAGGCTGCCGGCTTGTTGGTGATGATCGTCAGGGTGACGGGATGGTTTTTGGCAAAAGCGCGCAGCTGCGCCACCGCCTCCTCCATTTCCCCCACGCCCGAAATGCCAGCCATATTGTTGCCGAACCACACAACATGCAGCGCATCGGGGTTTCCCGCCAGAAAGTGGCGCAGGCGCGCAAGGCGAAATCGCTCGATCAGGGACGGGCGCTGCGCCGACAGGCCGGACATATCCTCCAGCATGTCGGGCACCACGCGGATGCGCCCTTCAATCTCGGGCGTGGCGGCTGTCAGCAACTCGCCCATCGTCTGCGTCGGCACCGTCACCAGATCGGCCTGCGACAACAGGCTGACGGTACGCTCGCCATGCCGCGCCGATCCCTTGACCCGGTTGTTGGCGAACCGATTGTCGCAAATGTCGAAGATCAGCCCGCACCCGGCCTGCTGCGCCGCCTGCGTCGCCTTCACCGCGCCGCGCCCAAACGCCTTGGATATGACCACCGCGTCGCATCCTGCCGGTCCCGTCAATTTGGGATAGCGCCGCACATCGACGCCGGCATCGCGCAGCGCCGCCATCGGCTCCAGCACGCGCAACCGGATGCTGGCTTTTTTGCGCGAATAGCGCTTGGCATAGAAGGCGAAACGGCGACCGCCGGTGACTGTCATGGCGCAATGGGACCCTTGTTATGGCGCTTCCTCACCATGACGGCGACGGCAAGGCAAGACCGCATCGGCAAGTCAGCCATTCGATGCAGGACCGGATTGACGGAATCGTGCTTTTCCCCCATCCCGCCGCCATGACAGACCGCTCCCCCCTCGCCCCCGCCGCCTTCCCGTCCCTGCCCGCCATCGCCGGGGTGACGCTGCGAACCGCGCGCGCAGGCTATAAGGCGTGGGAACGGTGCGACCTCACCTATGTCGAACTGGACGCAGGCACGGCCGTCGCCGGCGTCACCACCCAGAGCAAATGCCCCTCTCCCGAAGTGGAATGGTGCCGTGACGCCATTCCGCTGGGATCGGCGCGCGCGCTGGTGGTCAATGCCGGCAACGCCAACGCCTTCACCGGCCATCGCGGCCGCGCCGCCGTGGAGGCGATCGCCGCCAAGGTCGCCAATCACCTGTCCTGCCTCCCTTCGGACGTCTTTGTTTCCTCAACCGGCGTGATCGGCGTGCCGCTCCCCGTCGACAAGGCAGAAGCGGGCCTTGAAGCCGCCTTCACTGCGCCCCCCTGCAATTGGGAAGCGGCGGCCACCACGATCGGCACCACCGACACCTATCCCAAGGGCGCCTACGCCTCCGCTATGATCGGCGACGTGCGGGTCGAACTGGTGGGCATCATCAAGGGATCGGGCATGATCGCGCCCGATATGGCGACAATGCTCGGCTATATCTTTACCGACGCAGCGATCGATCCGGCCCTGCTGCAACAGATGCTCTCGGCCGCGAACAAGCGGACCTTCTCCTGCATCACGGTGGACAGCGACACCTCCACCAGCGACACGGTGCTGGCCTTCGCCACGGGCAAGGCGGGCAATGCGCCGCTGACGTCGATGGACGATGACGGCGCCGACGCCTTCCATGCGGCGCTGCGCGATCTGTGCCGTCAGCTCGCCCATCTGGTCGTACGCGATGGCGAGGGCGCGACCAAATTCGTGGAAATCACCGTCGAAGGCGCGGAAAGCGACGAGAGCGCCCATCGCATCGGCCTGTCGATCGCTAATTCTCCGCTGGTCAAGACCGCCATCGCCGGAGAAGACGCCAATTGGGGCCGCGTCGTCGCCGCCATCGGCAAGGCGGGCGAACCGGCCGATCGCGACAAGCTCTCCATCCGTTTCGGCGCGACGCAGGTCGCCACCGGCGGCCTGGCGGTCGAAGGCTATGACGAAGCCCCCGTCGCCGCCCATCTCAAGGGACAGGACATCGTCATCGGCGTCGATCTGGGTCTGGGCGAAGGTCGCGCGACGATCTGGACCTGCGATCTGACCCACGGCTATATCTCGATCAACGCGGACTATCGCAGCTAAGGGAGCGCCGCCGATGCTGCTCGAACTCCATGAACCCGTCGTCGCCCTGATGCGGCAGGTCGGGCGTGACATCGTCATGCCGCGCTATCGCAACCTGACCGCCGATCAGATCAGCGAAAAGGCGGCCAACGATTTCGTCACCATCGCCGACAAGGAAAGCGAAATCCGCCTTGCCGAAGGGCTGACCGCGATCCTGCCCGATGCGGGCGTGATCGGGGAAGAAGCCTGCGCCGCCGACCCCACTATTCTGGATCGTGCGGGCGAAGGGTTGAACTGGATCATCGATCCGATCGACGGCACCGGCAATTTCGCCTCGGGCAATCCGCCCTTCGGCATCATGGTGGCGCTGGCCGATGGCGGCGCGACGCTGGCCGGCTGGATCTTCGATCCGCTGACCGGACGGCTGTGCCATGCCATGTTGGGCGGCGGCAGCCATGTGAACGGAGAACAGGTGCAGGCGCGCGAAAGCGATGGCGACCTGCCGATCGCGGCCATCTCCACTATCTTCATGGGCGTGGAGGAACGCGCCGACATGGAAAGCCGGTCGCAGGCCATCTTTACGCTGGTGGATATTCCCCGCTGCGCCGCCGAACAATATCCGCGGCTGGTGCTGGGGCAGAATGACGTGTCGGTCTTTGCCCGCGTCCTGCCCTGGGATCATGCCGCCGGCGCGTTGTTCGTCAACGAAGCGGGCGGCTGCTGCCAGCGTCTCGACGGATCGCCTTATGTGGTGGGCGATCTCAGCCGGGGCTTGCTCGGCGCGTCCTCGCCCCGCCTGTGGGACAAGGCTGCAACCACCTTATTTGTATAAAGGGATTTGCCATGTTGACGATCTGGGGCCGGCTGAACTCGCATAATGTGAAGAAGGTCGCCTGGTTCGCCGACGAAATCGGCCTGCCCTATGTCCGCCATGACGTCGGCGGCAAGTTCGGAATGGACGACGTCTATCTGGCGAAGAACCCAAATGCGCTGATCCCCACCATCGAGGATGGCGACGTCATCCTGTGGGAATCCAACGCCATCCTGCGCTATCTCGCGGCCCGCCACGCCCCTGCGTTGTGGCCGGCCGATCCGGTCGAGCGAGCGCAGGGCGACAAATGGATGGACTGGCAATTCGCCTTCGCCGACTTCCAGCGCGACGCCTTCCTGCAACTGGTGCGCAAGACGCCCGACCAGCGGGATGGACAGGTGATTGCAAAATCGGCTGAAGCGACCGGCAAGGCCATGTTGATCCTGAACGACGCACTCGCCGCCCGGCCATGGCTGTCAGGTGTCGATTTCGGTGTCGCAGACGTGCCGATGGGCGTTTATGCCCATACATTCTTCACGCTCGACATGCCGCGGCCCGATGTGCCGCATGTGCGCGCCTGGTATGACCGGCTTCGCGAACGGCCGGCCTATGCCCAGTCGGTGATGATCCCGCTGACATAGGCCCGCTCGCTCTTTCGATTACAGGACGCTTTCGATCCAGCCCTTGAGCGCGCTCTTGGGCGCAGCGCCAACCTTGGTCGCGCTGACTTCGCCATTCTTGAACAGGATCATCGTCGGAATGCCGCGCACGCCATATTGGCCGGGCGCGTCGGGATTTTCGTCGATATTGATCTTGGCGATCGTCACCTTGTCCGCCAGTTCCTCGGAGATTTCCTCCAGAGCCGGGCCGATCATCTTGCACGGGCCGCACCATTCGGCCCAGAAATCGACAAGCACGGGCTTGTCGGAATCGATCACATCTTCCTTGAAGCTGACATCGGTAACTGCCTTGGTGGCCATAGCGTAAAACTCCTTTGTTGATCGATATCTAGGATGGGCGCGCGTCCGGCTCAACGGGCCAGAGCGGCAAATTCTCCTGCGCAGGCACAAAGCCGGGCTTGTTCGCCACCAGCAATGCAGCTGGCAAGCTGATAAGGCGCGGCGCACTGGTATAGAGCAGCCCCGCCTCAATCACCCGATCGGGGAAGATCACGGCCAGCGCGGCGGCATAGGCGGCCATCTGGCGAACATGGGCGATCGGCACATCCGCCAGCGTCAGCGGCGCAAAGCGTCCAGTCTTGAAGTCGACAAACTGCACCCTATCCGCCCCGATCCGCAGCCGGTCGACCGTGCCGGCGATCACCGCTTCGCCCACCACCGCCGCGATCGGCGCTTCGGCCAAGGCGTCAGGACCAAATAGCGCGGCATAATCGGGCGCATCGATCACTCGCAGCGCCTGGCCGATGACGTCATGACGCACCGTCGCATCTTCCGCCCCCTGCTGGATCAGCCAGCGATTGGCGGCATCATGGCGACGATCGGCTGGCACGGCAGGCAGCCGCTCGAACAGCGCATGCAGCCAGCGCCCACGTTCAGCGGCGGCCCGCATCGCCGGTGTCGGCGGCGGATAGGGCACATCATCCTCGACCTGCGCCGACGGCGCGAGCGGGCGCGGTGGTCGCGCTTCGGCAGGAGCCGCCTGTCGTAGCCAGTCCGGTTCCACCAGCGCAACCCGTTCGGCCACCGTTTCCGGCTCGGCCTTGCGCGCCGGCAACTGCTCGCTGCCGCGCCAGCGCCGGGCCGCGTTCCACAGCGGATCGGCCTCCCATTCCGCACCCAGAGACGCCATCGCGCCTTCCACTGCGGCAAACCAGCTTTCGGGCTTCACCTCGCCTTTGGCGCGCGGCCCCAGCGATCCGGCGACGATCAATTTTTCCTCGGCCCGGGTCAGCGCCACATAGAGCAGCCGCCAATGCTCCTCGCGCTCGACCTGCGCCGCCGCCGCCGCGACGTCGCCGATTGGTCCCTGCTTTTCCGCCTTGCGCGGGGCCAGAATGGGCAGGCCGTTCCACACCAGCGAATCCGCCCGATTGCCGGCGTCCGGGTCCAGACAGGCATCGGCCAATATGACGATCGGCGCCTGCAATCCCTTGGCGCCATGCACCGTCAACAGGCGCAGCATGTCGCCCGCCGCCGCCGCATCGCGCACAATCTCCACCTCGCCCCGGTCGAACCAGTCGATGAAGCGCTGGAGCGAGGGATGATCGTCGCTCTCAAAAGCCAGCGCAGCGTTCAGCAATTCCTCGATCGGGTCGGCCGCCTCCGCCCCCAGCCGCGCGATCAGCTTGCGCCGTCCATCCATAGGCCCGGACAGCATCGCCTCCAGATAGCGATAGGGGGTCGTGAAATCCGCCACGCCCAGCAGATCGCGCAGCGGCGCGAGCAGTCCAGCATCCAGCGTCTGGTTCAGATGCCGCCACAGCCCCGTCCTGCGCCCGATCAGCCGGGTCATCAGTTCATCCTGCGTCCATCCGATCAGCGGCGACACCAGCAGCGCGGCGAGGTTCAGTTCATCCTCGGGCTGCACCGCAAAGCGCAGCGCCGCCAGCAGATCGCGCACCGCCAGCGGCGCGTTCAGCCGCAGCCGGTCGATCCCCGCCACCGCCACCTGCTCCTCATAAAGTCGCGCGACGATTAGTCGCGCCAGTTCGCTGCGACGGCGCACCAATATCATGATGTCCCCCGCCCGCACCGGCCGGCCCCGGCTTTCCAGCATCAGGCCGTCGTCGATCCACTGCTTTATCTGCCGCGCGATCCGCTGGGCCAGCACCCGCTCCTGATCCTCGGCCCAATCTTCCTCGCCCTCCGCCTCTTCGGAGAGATTGGCGACGACGGGCTTCCACAGCATCACCTCGCCGGGGTGGCGATTGGCGCTGATATGGCGCACCTCCCCGCCATCCAGCCCCAGCCGCTCGCCGCGCAAGGTCGCGATCGTGCGATCGACCACATCCAGCACCGCTGGCGTGGTCCGGAAACTCTGGTCCAGCGACAAAGTGAAGAAATCCTGTTCCGCCGCCTCGGCATGGCGCTGAAAAGCAGTGCGCGCGACCCGGAACGCTTCGGGACTGGTGCCCTGAAAGCCAAAAATCGCCTGCTTGAAATCGCCAACGGTGAAGATCGTCCTGACCTTGTCGCCCTTCGCCCCTTCGCCTGCGAAAAATTCCGCCGTCAGCGCGGCGACGATCGTCCATTGCCGGACGTTGGTGTCTTGCGCCTCATCGACCAATATATGGTCGATCCGCTGGTCCAGCTTGTACCGTATCCATTCTGCGATGCCGTCCTGCGCCAGCAGGCTGGCGGCGCGCGCGATCAGATCGTCGAAATCCACCGCCCCGGCCAGCCGCTTCGCCTCGCCATAGTCGCGCGCATAGGCGCGCCCAGCGTGCAGCACCTGCGCCAGCAATGCGGCATAATCGGCGCGCAGCTTCATCGCGATCAACTCGCCGCACCGCTCATAGAGCCGCATCGCCATGTCGGCATAGCCATCGACCGGGGGCACGAACCCCTTGCTGTCCAGAAAATCGCCGTCCGCCTTGGCCCAGGCGCGGTGCAGGTCCGCCAGTCCCGCCGCCCGACCCGCCGGGTCCAGTGCGCGCCATGCCCCAATCCGGTCACACCGCTCCAGCGCGCGGCTCTTGCCCCATTCGACATTGGCGCGCACGATCCAGTCCAGCGCCCGCATATCGAACATATCGTCCGAACATTGATCAGCAAGCCATTGATCAATATCGCCTTCGGGCAGGCCAAGCTCCGCCCCCAGCCATGGCGCGATCCATTCGGGCAGCCCATTCAGCGCCTCGCCCCGCGCCGCACAGCGCAACAGAAACTGTTCCGCGCCGCCCTCGCCCAGCCGCAGGCTCAGCGCCTGCAATGCCGCCATCAGCGTCGTATCGCCCCGCTCCTGCGCCCGCACCACCAGATCGGCCAGCGCCTGCCGGGCCAGGCTGGATTGTTCGCGCTGATCTAGCGGCCGGAAACCGGGGGCCAGGTCCGCCTCCAGCGGAAAGGCGGTCAGCAATTGCTGGCAGAAACCATGAATGGTCTGGATGCGCAGCCCACCGCCGGTCGATTCCAGCACTTCGGCGAACAGCCGCCGGGCATGGTCCTGCATCTCCGGGCCATGATCCTCGCCCAGCGCTATCAAATCCTTCGCCAGCGCGGGACCATCCATCTGCACCCATGCCGCCAGCCGGTCATGGATGCGGTCGGCCATTTCCGCCGCGCCCGCCTTGGTAAAGGTCAGGCACAGGATATTTTCCGGCCGCACGCCCTGAAGCAGCAGGCGGAACACGCGCGCGGTCAGCACATGGGTCTTGCCGGTGCCGGCCGATGCGGACAGCCAGACATGGGCGTCGGGCGCGGCGGCGCGAGCCTGATCGCCCAGCAATTTCTGGAGCGCCCTAGCCATCGTCGCGGCCATACCATTCCTCCAGCCGCATCAGCTGGTCATAATCGCCATAATTGGCCACTTCGGGGTTCAGCTGCGCCACGAACGGCGCCGATCCCAGCATATAGTTGCGCGCCAGTTCGGCGAACTGGTCATAGGCGTGGGCGGTGAAATCGGCCGTCACGATCTTGTCGCGCTTGCCCATCGGGTCCACCGGCCGCTCGCGATAGCCGAACTGGTCGCCCTTCTTGGCCAGCGACCAATATTCGAAATCGCCCGCCAGCGGCCGATCGCCCAGGCCAGTGAAACCCTCATGCTCGGCGATCAGTCCCAACAGTCCCAGTTGCAGCGCATAGCCGGCCTTCACCTGCTTGGCGCTTGGCGGCTTGCCGGTCTTGTAATCGATGATGCCCAGCGTGCCGTCGGGCAGGCGATCGATCCGGTCGGCCTTGCCCATCAGTTCGACACCGGCGATCTCCGCCCGCCCTTCCTGCTCAACCGCCAATATGCGGCGTCCCTCGGCTGTGTCGCGCATCACTTCGCCCGCAATCCAGCGGATCGCCTCGATCAGGCGGGGCTGCCACAGCGCCTTGAGCAAGGGATGAACCTCCGGCCGGTCGAACATGGCCCGCGCGCTCGCCTCCAGCGCGGCGGGATCGAGCCGATCCCCCTCAGCCCAGCGTTGCAGCACATCATGCACCGCCGTCCCGCGCCAGGCCGGGCCGGCATCGGCGTCAACCGGATCGAGCCGGATCAATTTCAGCACCCGCCGCGCATAGAAGGCGAAGGGGTCAGCCTTCAGCCGGTCGACATCGGTGACGGGAATGACGCGCGGCCGCGCCGATATAGGCGGCACCGGCGCAGGGCGCTTGGCGGGATGATAGGCGGCCGGCGCATCGATCGCGCGGGCAAGACCGGCATAGCGGTCCGCCGATTTCCATTGCGGCCCGGCCATCGCCTTCAGCCGCAGCCAGAAGCGCGAAGCGACGGCCGGTCCACCACTCCCTCGCCGCGCGCGCGTAATCAGCACATGCGGCGCACCCAATGCGCTCGCAAAATCATGCGCGGCCAGGCCGATCCGCATTTCAAGCCCTGGCAGCCCCAGTTCGCGCCGGATGCGCGGCGCCAGCCAGGGGTCGGGCGACGGCAGGCCGGGCCATGTGCCTTCGTTCAGGCCGCCCAGGATCATCAGATCGGCCTGAGTCAGCTGCGCTTCGATCAGGCCAAGGATGGAGATACGCGGATGGCCGCCCTGCGGCGGACGTACAGAGACGCCGCCCAACATGGCGTCGAGCAGCGCCGGCAACGCGCGCGGATCGGCCTGACGCGGCCCTTCCGGCGCAGCAGCCTCCATTTCGGCAAACAGATCGGCGGCGGCATGCCCCTGATGCCCGGCCCAAACGGCATCGCCGGTCAGGGCGCTGGCGCATTCCCGCAGCACCGCCAATTGCGCGCCCAGATCGCCCGCATCGGCAAAGCCTGTTTCCAGCGGCTCCAGCAGCGCGCGGGCCGTCGGCCACCATGCGCTGACCTGTTCGCGCAGCACGCGCTGCCGGTCGTCGGCACGCGGATGCATCAACAGGTCGATGCCGATCAGCCCCGCCTGCGGCCTTGGCCCGCGCAGCAACAGGTCGAGCGCACGCACCCCCTCCAGCCAGCCGAGCCGCTCCGCCCCCTTCATCACCAGCGGATGCTTCAGCAGGGTCAGCAACGGCACCGGCGCAAAGCGTTCCGCCACCACCTCCGCCATCGCAATCAGCAATGTTCCGGGCAGCAGCCGCGACAGGGGCTGACCCGCCGAATCGTCCGCCTCGATCCCCCAGCGGCGCAGATGCGCCGATACGCGGGTCGCCAGTTGCCGGTCGGGCGTCACCAGCGCGGCGGTGCGTTCCGGCGTCTCCAGCGCCTCGCGCAGGGCAATGGCGATGGCCTGCGCTTCCTCACCCGGCGTCGCCACCTCCAGCGCCTCGACCCCGGCGAGCGATCGATCCGCCGTCTTCAGGTCACGCCAGCGGCTGGTCAGCTTGGGCGGCAACATCGCGTTGGAAATATTGCGCCCCCGCACGGCGCGCGCATCATGCTCGCTGCCCCATCGCCAATTGGCGACATCCTCGCGCGTGGCGCTCATGCCATCCAGCAACCTCTTGAGCGCATATTGGGGGTGGCTTTCATGGCCGGGCTTGCGCTGGCCGGTCATTGGATCGGGATCGAATGGGCCGATCGCGTCCCATGCCTCCGTGTCCATATTCTGGTCGAGGCCAGCGAACACCACCATGCCACCCGGCATCATGGCGATCTGCCGCAGCAGCCGGGCGACAGCCGGCGCGGTGGTCGAAATGCCGGCCGCGACGACGAACCCCGCCGGCGGATGCGCCGCCCAGCGCGCCGCCAGCCGCGCGAAGAGCCGGTTGCGCCGTTCGGCCAGATCGATGCAGCCCGTCCGCGCCAGTTCATCCGGCCAGCGCGCAATCAATATCTCGAAAATCCTGAGCGAGGTCTGCCAATGCCGGGACAATTCGTCGGACAGCGTCAGGTCGCGCAGCGCGGTCAGCGGCACCTGCTCCACCTGCATCTGGTCCAGCACCGCGCCCAGCGCCTGACCCAGCAATAATGCCTGCCCCGCATCCACTTCGGGCCGCGCCTGCTGCACCATGCGCGCCAGCATCATCTGTCGTCGCATCGGGGCGATGGCGGGCGGAACGGCGTCTTCCTCGCCCAGCGGGTCCAGTGCTCCGCCCACCTGCTCACCCAGATCGGGATCGCCGATCGCCGCCAGCCGCGGCAACAGCAGCCCGCCGCCCGATTGCCGCACGAAGGCGTCGCTGACCGCCCGGATCGCGCGATTATTGGGCAGCAACACCATGCCCTGCGCCAGCGCCATTGGATCGCCGCGATGCTGCGCCAGCAATCCCGTCACCAGCGCGTCGGCGAAAGCCCGATGGGCCGGAATGCTGTACAGGGCCGGATGGCTCCGATCACCCATGGGCGATCATCGACTCCACCACCGGAATGGCTCTGGGCGTGCCGACGTCGAACCACATGCCCTGATGCGATACGCCGTACAGGCGGCCCTTTTCGATCGCCCGGTTCCAGAAGACATTGGTCGAAAACACATCGGCCGGCGGATCGACCAGCAGATCGGCTGAAATAATCTGGATGCCGATATAGACGAAGGGCGCCACATGCCCCGGCTTGCGACGGGTCAGGCGACCATTGGCGTCCATATGGAAATCGCCCTGCCCGCTGTGGCACATGGCGCGCGCCTGCGGGATCAGCAACAACAGCGCGTCCATTTTTGCCGGGTCCCATATCCGGCGCATCATGGCGAACGTCTCACTGGGGCCATCGACCCAGTAATTGTCGCTGTTGATGCAAAAGACGGGACCATCGCCCAACAGCGGCCGGGCCTTGATCAGCCCGCCACCCGTCTCCAGCAGCTTGGCGCGCTCATCGGAAATGACGAAATCCATGCCGCCCTTGCGCGACTTCAGATGCGCCTCGACCGTATCGGCCAGATAATGGACGTTCACCACCACCTTTTTGATGCCGCCCGCCTCCAGCCGGTCGAGCGCATGGTCCATCAGCGGCTTGCCTGCCACCTTGACCAGCGGCTTGGGCCGCGTGGCGGTGAGCGGCCGCATGCGTTTGCCAAGGCCGGCGGCCATCAGCATGGCGGTATCGATCATGCTGCGGCAAACTCCTTGAGCGCATCGTGGCGCTTGTCGGCGGGAATATTGACGGCAAACCACTCTGCCACGGGGGCCAGAGCGGGATGTGCAAGGTCGCGCTCCAGCAGCCCCCACATGCGCGGCAGGAAAGACAGGTAGCGCGGCTTGCCGTCGCGCTTCCACAGGCGGGTGAAGATGCCGATGATCTTGGCGTTGCGCTGCGCGCCCAGCACCGCATAGGCCGCATCAAAATCGCCGGGCGGCGACGCGATCGCCTTATAATGGGCCAGCATAGCCGCTTCGACCTCGACAGGAACGTCGCGCCGCGCATCCTGCAACAGCGACACGAGGTCATAGGCCGGGTGCCCCGCCAGCGCGTCCTGAAAATCGAGCAGGCCAAGGCCGTGGGACTCCGCCCGATCGATCAGCATGATATTTTCGGCATGATAGTCGCGCAGCACCGTCACGGTCGGGCTGGCCGATCCCTCGACCAGCGGCAACACCGCATCCCACGCCGCGATATAGGCGTCGACATCGACCGGCAGGTCGATCGCCGGGCAATACCATTGCGTCAACAACCCGACTTCGCGCTGATAGACCGCCCGGTCATAGGCCGGCAGGTCGGCAGGCGGCAGGCGATGCAGATCGGCGATCAGGTCCACGGCGCGGCCATAGACCGCCAGTTCATCGGCCGGATCGGCCTCCAGATGCTCCTTTATGCGCAGATCGCCAAAATCCTCGATCAGCACCAGCCCTTGCTCCAGGTCGCGCGCCAATATGCGCGGCGCGGCGAAACCGTCTGCCGTCAGATGCTCGGCAATGGCGATGAACGGGCGCGGATCTTCATGCGGCGGCGGCGCATCCATCAGCACGGCGCGACGGCCGCCATCCAGCACGCGGAAATAGCGGCGGAAGGATGCGTCGCCGGCCAGCGGCACGACGGCGGCATCGCCCCAGCCGGCTTTGGCGAGGAAATCGGGCGTCGTGGCGGGGGGGATCATATCTGTGACCATCGATCCGTCCAAGCCGCCGGCACGTCCGCTGTCAAGCGTCGCGCGCCATCTGCCACAATCTCGATGGTAAGGCGCAGCGCATGGGACCATAGCCCGTCGCCCAGCCGGTCGGGCCATTCCACGATCAGCATACTGTCCATCAGATAGTCGCCCAGCGCCAGTTCCTCCGTCTCATCCGGCCCATCCAGCCGATACAGATCGACATGGGCGACCGGCAGGCGCACTTCGGGCACATCATAGGGCTGGACGATCGCAAAGCTGGGACTGGGCGCTTCGCCCTCCAGCCCCAATGCCTCCAATATGCCGCGCGCCAGCGTGGTCTTGCCCGCGCCCAGCCCGCCTTCCAGCGCGATGACGTCGCCGATCCGCGCATGGATGGCGATGCGGCGGCCAAGGACCAGCATCGCCGCTTCGCCCGTCAGGTCCATCACCGCCTCAGCCACGCGGCAACTCGATCGTCGCCATTGTCCCCTGCCCCGATCGCGACACCAAAGTTAGCGTGCCGCCATGCGCTTCGGCCAGTTGCCGCGCCAGCGGCAGGCCGATGCCCGCCCGGCCGTGATTGCGCGCCTGATCCGCGCGGGCGACGGGGTCGAAAATCGCCTTCTGCTGCATCGGGCTGATGCCGGGACCATTATCCGACACCACGATCCGCGCCTTGTCCGCCGTACCGTCGCCATGCAGCAGGATGCGCGCGCCCTCGCCAGAATAGCGAACCGCATTTTCCAGCAGATGATCGATCGCCTGCCCGATCCGGCGTGCGTCGCCCTGCACCACGCCCAGCCTGTCCTGCAACGTCACGACCAGATCGATGCCCTTTGCCGCAGCGTCCGCCCTTACCCGATCGGCGCTTTCGCGCGCCACCGCCGCAATATCCACGGGCGCATGCTCGATCGAAAGCGTGCCGACTTCGCCCTGGGTCAGGTCCAGCACATTGTCGACCAGCATCGACAGCCGCGCCGTGCTCTGGAGAATCCCCTCGACATAGCCCTGCGCCGACTCGCTCAGTTCCCCGGCATAGCCCGCGCTCATCATCTCGGCGAAACCCGATATGGTGGTCAGCGGCGTGCGCAGCTCATAGCTCATATTGGTGACGAAGGCGGTCTTGACCTTGTCCGCCTGCTCCAGCGCTTCATTACGGTCGCGCAGCATCTGTTCGACCCGCCGACTGTCGGTCACGTCCAGCATGGTGAACAGCGCATTGCCATCCGGCAGGGGCATGGCCGCAAATTCGAAGATGCGCCCGTCCGCAAAGCCGACATGGCCGGTTCGCTGCTTGCGCTCCACCGTCGCCGCGCGCACCAGTTCGCGCACCAGATTGCCCTGTTCGGGCTTGGCGAGCTGGTTCTGCACCGCGCGCATGAAATCGTCGATCCGCGGATGGGTGGCCAGCAATTCCTCCGCCGCGCCCCAGATCATGCGGAACCGGCTGTTCCACATCTGTAAGCGTCCATCGGCGGAAAAGACGCCGATCGATTCGAACAGATTGTCGAACGTCGCGGTGCGAACGCGCAGCAGCGTGTCGCGCGCGCTCGACAATTGCACCTGTTCGGTGCGGTCTTCGAAGATCAGCAACAGACCGCCGTCCGGCAATGGCTGGGCATAGACGCGCAGATGCGTGCCATCCTGCAACAGCCAGTTTTCCTCCTGCGGATTGGGCGACAGGAACCAGGCGCGCCGTTCCGCGCGCCATGCGGGGAAATCGCGATGTTCGGGAAGGCGGCGCGCGTCCCGCATCTGGTCCAGCACCCGTTCGAACAGCGGCGCGTCGACCAGAGCGTCCTGACGCAGGCCGAACAGGCTGATGAAAGGCTGGTTCCAGAAACGCAGCGCCCGATCCGGCCCGAACCGCGCCACGCCCGCCGACAGCCGGTCGAGCAGATCGCGCTGCGCCGCCTCCAGCCTGCGCTGTTCGACCCGCGCCGTTTCCAGCTCATGCTGGTCGACCGCATAGCCGGCAACGCCCGCCGGTCCCAATGGCACATCGACCACGCGCATGGTGCGGCGCTCGCCATCGATCGTGGCGGGAACCATCCGCTCGATCGGCGCATCCTGCGCCACCGCGTCCGCAGCGGCGGCCTGCGGACTGACGCCGCCCGCCATTTCCACCAGTTCGATGCCGTTGGCGATCACGTCGCCGGCATCTTCGCCGTCGACCGCACGGACATAGGCGCTGTTGACCAGGCTCAACCGCAGGTCGGGCGTGCGGTGCCACATGGGGAAAGGCGCGGCCTCCACCAGTCCCGCCAGCGCCTCCAGCGCCTCGCGCAGCTGCTCGACATGGCCTTTAAGCCCCTGAATTTCGGCCTGACTGTCGGTCGCGTCGAAAATCCACAGGATCACGCCGCCATTTTCGGCCAGTCCCGGTCCCGCCGGCGCGCCGCGCACCAGCAACAGGCGCGAAGAACCAACGCCCCGCACCGGCAGCGCAAAGCTCTTGCCCGCGCGCTGCGCCGAAGCGATCTCCCGCGCCAACAGGGCCGCATCGTCCGGTTCCAGCCCGCTGTCGGCATCGGTCAATTCCGAAACGAAGGTCGGCACCCGCGGCTTGCCCAGCCATTTGGCCAGCCGGTCGGCGGCTTCCAGCCGACCATCGGGGTGGATCACGATCGGCGCGGCCGGCGCGGACGCCAGCAACAGCGCCAGCCGGTCGAGCTTCCCCTGCGCCTGCGTGCCTTCACGGCGCATCCGCTGGCCGCTGAGCAGCGCCCATATGGCCGCGCCCAGCCACACGGCCAGCACCATGCCAAAGATGATCGCGGCATAGGGCGACAGGGTCGTCATGCCCTTCGTCCTCCCACCCGCAAAAGCTGACTGTCCCTGTTCATAAGTCGGTCGGGCCTAAACCAGTTCGGACCTGTCGGGAAGGCGGGACAAGAAAAAAGGGAGGCGTTTCCGCCTCCCTCCATAAACTGCGCCTGACGGCCTATCGCTTAGTAGCGATAGTGATCCGGCTTGAACGGGCCTTCCACCGGCACGCCGATATAATCGGCCTGACGCTGGCTCAGCTGGGTCAGCTTCACGCCCAGCTTTTCCA
Source organism: Pseudomonadota bacterium (assembly GCA_021849075.1). Taxonomy (GTDB): domain Bacteria; phylum Pseudomonadota; class Alphaproteobacteria; order Sphingomonadales; family Sphingomonadaceae; genus Sphingobium. Next base: position 99,540 of record JAJZTH010000010.1, read on the forward strand.
GGTGCAGCGCGGCGACCTTCTCGTCCAGATGCTTGGGCAGGACATAGACGTCGTTGCCGTACGTTTCGCTCTTGGTCCACAGTTCGATCTGGGCCAGCGTCTGGTTGGTGAAGCTGGCCGACATGACGAAGCTGGGGTGGCCGGTGGCGTTGCCCAGGTTGACCAGACGGCCCTTCGACAGGACGATGATCTTCTTGCCGTCAGGGAATTCGACTTCGTCGACCTGCGGCTTGATCTCGGTCCACTTCATGTTGGCCAGGCCCGCAATTTCGATTTCGCTGTCGAAATGGCCGATGTTCGACACGATCGCCATATTCTTCATGGCGCGCATGTGATCGACGGTCAGAACGCCTTCGTTGCCGGTGGCGGTGACGAAGATGTCGGCGCGCGGCGCGGCTTCTTCCATCGTCACGACTTCATAGCCTTCCATCGCGGCCTGCAGCGCGCAGATCGGATCGACTTCGGTCACGAGGACGCGGGCGCCGCCATTGCGCAGCGACGCGGCCGAACCCTTGCCAACGTCACCGAAGCCGGCGACGCAGGCGACCTTGCCGGCCAGCATGACGTCGGTGCCGCGGCGGATGGCGTCGACCAGCGATTCCTTGCAGCCATAGAGGTTGTCGAACTTCGACTTGGTGACGCTGTCGTTCACGTTGATCGCCGGGAAGGGCAGCTTGCCCTTCTTCGACAGTTCGTACAGGCGGTGAACACCGGTGGTGGTTTCTTCCGACACGCCTTTGATCGACGCGACGGTCTTGGTCAGGAAACCCGGGCGCTCGGCCAGAACGCGCTTCAGCACCGAACAGAAGATTTCCTCTTCTTCGTTCGACGGCGTGAACAGCTCTTCCCCGGCTTCGACGCGCGCGCCCCACAGCGCGAACATCGTGGCGTCGCCGCCATCATCCAGGATCAGGTTGCAAACGCCGCTGTCATCATTGTGCCAGTCGAAAATGCGCTCGACATAGTCCCAATATTCCTGAAGGCTTTCACCCTTGATCGCGAAGACCGGCACGCCCGACGCGGCGATCGCGGCGGCGGCATGGTCCTGCGTGGAATAGATGTTGCAAGTCGCCCAGCGAACCTGCGCGCCCAGCGCGGTCAGCGTTTCGATCAGCACGGCGGTCTGGATCGTCATGTGCAGCGAACCGGTGATGCGCGCGCCCTTCAGCGGCTGCGACGCGCCAAATTCGGCGCGCAGGGCCATCAGGCCGGGCATTTCGGTTTCGGCGATCTCGATTTCCTTGCGACCAAAGGCGGCAAGGCCGATGTCGGCGATCACATAATCCTGCGCCTGGGTGGCGGGTGCGGTGGCCACGAGCGTATCTCCGTCAGCTTGAATTGGGGCCTGCGCCGGTCATGAACCAATGCAGGCGATTGGCCCGCATTACCAATCGCCGCTTGCACTGGCAAGCCTATATAAAGTTTTCTTTATGTACTCGCCGCCCTATAGCTGGCGCCAACATCATGCCGATCCGGCGCCGCCGACCAGATGGCTCGAATCGACGCCGGCGGCCGCGAAGATGGCCGACCATTTGCTGCGCGTGGGGGTATCGAACAACAGGCCGGCGTCACCGGGCGCCAGGAACCAGCTTTCCCCGGCCATTTCCTCTTCCAATTGTCCCGCGCCCCACCCGGCATAACCCAGCGCCACCAGATAGCGGCTGGGGCCGCGCCCGTCCGCAATCGCCTTCAATATGTCGAGCGATCCCGACAGGCCCCATAGCCGGTCGACCTGCACCATGTCCTGCCCGGCCCAGTCGAGCGAATGGAGCACAAAGCCGCGGCGCGGCTCCACCGGTCCGCCGCGCAGCACCGGCACATCGCCCACTTTGCCGCCGTCTATGTCGAAACTTTCCAGCAGGTCGCGCAGCCGCACGCCCTCCATTTCCTCGCCCACCGCGATGCCCAGCGCGCCATTGGCGTCATGCACGCACATGGCGATGACCGAATGATCGAAGCGCATGTCCTGCATGCCCGGAAGAGCGAGCAGGAAATGCCCGCCATAGAAACGCGCCTGGTCCATGTTCTGAATATAGCCCGCCACACGCCCTTGCCAAGGACGGGCGGTCGCACGGGGAAGGCGACGCGACATATTCCTGCTGCCCAGTCTTGACAGGAACCCCGCCAGCGCCGACCTCCGCCCGCATTACAGGCCAGGAGAAAAGCCATGACCATCACCAAGGGCGATCGCCTTCCCACCACCACCTTCACCAAGATGACCGAAAACGGCCCCGAAGCCGTCGCCTCGGAAGACTATTTCGCCGGCAAGACCATCGCCATCTTCTCCGTGCCCGGCGCCTTCACGCCGACCTGCTCGGCCAAGCACCTGCCCGGCTTCATCGACAAGGCGGAAGAACTCAAGAGCAAGGGCGTGGACGATATCGCCTGCACCGCCGTCAACGACGCCTTCGTCATGGGCGCATGGGGCAAGTCGGCCGGCGCGGACGGCAAGGTCACGATGCTTGCCGATGGCAATGGCGATTTCGCCAAGGCCGTGGGCCTGACCATGGACGGCAGCAAGTTCGGCCTGGGCACGCGCGGCCAGCGCTTCTCGATGATCGTCAAGGATGGCGTGGTCGAGGAACTGAACGTCGAAGCAGCCGGCGACTTCAAAGTCTCCTCGGCCGACTACATGCTGGGTCAGCTTTAAAACTCTTTGGCAACGCGCCTCCGGCGCATTCGGCACCGGCCCACGCCCCCCACCCGACCCCCAGACATGGTATCCTGATGGGCGGTCGGGTGGGGGCGTGGGCCGGTGCCGCAATGAAAATGCGCTCTATCGCGCATTTTCCAAAAATCGATTTATTGCGCGCCGGAATATCTTGTTCCGGCGCGCAATTCCCCGTCTTCCTTCCGTCATGCAAACACGGTAACAGGGGGCGATGACACAAAGCATCGGCAGCGCAACGGTCGCGCAACTCGACCGCATCTATCAGACATCCATCGAAAATCTGCGGGACGCCATGCGCGCCTACGCTCGCGACGGCAGCCTGCCGCCGCCCGAAGCACGCGCCGACCGGCGCTATTGCTATCCCGAATTGCGGATCACCTATCGCGATGACAGCGGCGCGCCGCCACCCGGCCGCTCCTTTGCCCGCCTGTCAAAGCCGGGCCGCTACGTCACCACCATCACCCGCCCGGCCATGTTCGCCGATTATCTGTGCGAACAGGTCGATCTGCTGGTGCGCGACTATGGCGTCGAAGTGGAGGTCGGCCTGTCCGATCAGCAAATCCCCTTCCCCTATGTCCTCGACGGGCTGGACATCAACGCGCTGGACGGCACGCCGCCGACGGAACTCGCGCGCCATTTCCCCGCGACCGAACTGGCGGAAATCGGGGACGAAATCGCCGACGGCCTGTTCGTGCCGGATGCGGAGGGCGACCGGCCCCTCGCCCTGTTCGACGGGTTGCGCACCGATTTCTCGCTGGCGCGGCTGAAACATTATACCGGCACGCCGGCTGAACATGTGCAGCGCTACATATTGTTCACCAACTATCATCGCTATGTCGACGAATTCGTCGCCTGGGCCTGCGCCGAACTGCAGCAGGAAGGCAGCCGCTTCACGGCCCTGTCCGGCGCCGGCGGCGTCTATGTCACGCCTGAAACGGCCGATCCGCACGGCATGATCGCCGACAGCGCCTGGCGCAAGCATCAGATGCCGGCCTATCACCTGATCGCGCCCGACCGCAGCGGCATCACCCTGGTCAATATCGGCGTCGGCCCGTCCAATGCCAAGACGATCTGCGACCATCTGGCCGTGGTTCGCCCCGAAGCCTGGCTGATGATCGGCCATTGCGGCGGCCTGCGCCCCAGCCAGCGGATCGGCGACTATGTGCTGGCCCATGCCTATCTGCGCGACGATCATGTGCTGGACGAAATGCTGCCGCCCGAAATCCCGGTGCCGGCCATCGCCGAGGTGCAGGTCGCCATGGCCAGCGCAGCGGAGTCGGTGCTGGGCGGCGGCGACCCGGAGGATTTCAAGCGTCGCCTGCGCACCGGCACCGTCGTCACCACCGACGACCGCAATTGGGAACTGCGCTATTCCAGTTCCGCGCTGCGTTTCAGCCTGTCCCGCGCGGTCGGCATCGACATGGAATCGGCCACCATCGCGGCGCAGGGATATCGCTTCCGCGTCCCCTATGGCACGTTGCTCTGCGTGTCCGACAAGCCGATCCATGGCGAACTCAAACTGCCCGGACAGGCCAACCGCTTCTATGAGGAAGCGATCGCCGGCCATTTGCGCGTGGGCCTGATGACCTGCGAACTGCTGCGTCAGGAAGGGGCGAAACTGCACAGCCGCAAACTGCGCGCCTTCAACGAACCGCCCTTCCGTTAAAGCTTCATTCCCCGGCCAAAACCAATCTCCATCCGTTCGCCTCTGACAAGCACAGGGCGAACGGAATGGATTAGAGTGGGATGACATTGGCTTGAATCGGAGGATTCCCTTTTGGGTGCCTTTCTGATTCAAGTTGCTTGCTGGGTTCTGGAGGCCAGCAAGGATGGCGAAGCCCTATTCGATGGATTT
>JAJZTH010000038.1 GCA_021849075.1 Pseudomonadota bacterium
GCGTAGCGCGCAATGACGGGGTCGAGAACATCACGCCAGCCATCGGCGCTGTGGACGTTGCCATGGCGCAGGGCGCAGCGTTCCAGCATCCCGAACTGGTTGAACAGAAAGTTGGGGTGATAGCAGCTACAGTCGAAATGGCCATTCCAGGCGGACCCTTCCTGGTCGCCATGGGTCGGGCTGACCGAGCTGTCCATGTCCAGAACGATGTACTTCAGCCCGTTACGGTCATGGAACCGGTCGATCCATTGCCCGTTCAGGTCGGCCAGCGCGGCACGGTTCCCGGCCAGAGCCAGCGTCTCGGTCTCGAACCGTCCCATCTGCGATGCCGAGGCCGCTTGTGCATCGACCGCTCTGCCGCCGACAACTTGGCGCATGACCGGATCGCAGGCGAGACGGTTGGCGTCGTTGACATCCTCGTATCCGGCCAGCCGCCCAAAGACTGATTGCCGGAACAGGCCGTCGAGCCGATGGACCGTGTTCTTGCCAGAGCGAGTATCGCGCAGCGCCGCTGACGCCAAATCGGACAACCCGAGCGCGTCATCAAGCTCGCGCATCACCAGAAGGCCGCCGTCGGAACTGAGCTGCGTGCCGCGAAATTCCAGCCGCACGCGAGGGTCGAAATCCACCCGATCTGCCCGTTGCAAGCCCGCACCCTCTGGGTGATCCATGAAACGCGCCCCTCGCAGCCTTCAACACCATGTTTTATATAGGAAATATAATGGTCAGGACAGCGAAATCAGCGCCTTACTTGGGAAATGTGGGATAAAACAGCGCGAACGGATAACCGCGGGTGCCCTTGTAGCTATTGGCCCACGACCCCCAAAAAACCGCGCTCAAGATGGTCAGGAGCAGGGCCTGACCGAAGCTTTCCGGCAAATACATGGTATCTCTCCCGTCCTTTCCGCCTTGTTTCGTCGCACTCCGCCGTCAGAAAATTCTCTGGGCAACCGACATTCTCTGTTGTCGCCTCGGTCACATATCCTGGCCTCGCCCGCCATAGCGCGAGAGACAATCCGTCAGCAGATCGAAAAACCCCTCGCTGTCCACCTCGAAAGCCCAGCGCGCATTGTGCGGTTTTGTCGTCACATGCCAGAAGTCGACGGCGGTATGGCCCACCGTCAGCGGCGACGTGGTCTCGATGCTGATGTTGCATGGCTTGAGCTGAAACAGCTCGGGTCGCAGCAACCACGCGATGGTGCATGGATCGTGCAGCGGCGCTCCTTCGGAACCATATTTTGCGCTGTCGAAACGGTTGAAAAAGCTGAGCATCCCATAGGCCGCATCCGCGACCGGGTTGCCGAGCGCCCTGATCCGCTCCAGCCGGTCGGGCAGGCCGAGCAGCCGATGCGTCACGTCCAGCCCGAACGCGACGATGGGGCGACCGCAGCCGAACACGACCTCGGCGGCATGAGGATCCACCAGGATGTTGAATTCGGCGGAAGGCGTAAAGTTGCCCGCTTCGCGCATCGCCCCGCCCATCAGGACGATCTGCGAGATTTTCGATGCGATCGCCGGTACCTTGGACAGCGCCGCGGCGATGTTGGTGAGCGGGCCGGTCGGCACAAGGGTGACGCCGTCATCGTCGGCCGCCTCCAGCGTGGCGATGATGAAATCGACCGCATGCTGCGGCTGCAGCGGAACGGAGGGAGCACCCACCGTCATGCCGTCGATCCCTTCCGGTCCGTGCACCTGATGCGCGGTGATCGGCTCGCGGATGAGCGGGCGGTCGCACCCGGCATATACCGGAATGTCCGGTCGCCCGGCGAGCGCACACAGCAAGCGGATATTCCGCTGTGTGAGGTTCAGCGGCACATTGCCGGCGACGGCCGTCACGCCGAGGATGTCGAACCGGTCGGGCCGGGCAAACGCCATCAGCAGGTTGATGGCATCGTCCTGTCCCGGGTCGCAGTCGATGATGACGGGCAGCGCGGTCACGACAGGTCAGAAATTCAGGATGATGCCAGCCATCGCGGCACTCATCAGGTTGGAGAGAGAGCCGGCGGCCACGCCGCGCAATCCGAATCGCGCCACCTCCGCGCGCCGGCTGGGGGCCAGGATGCCAAGGCAGCCCATCTGGATCGCGATCGACGCAAAATTGGCAAAACCGCACAGCGAGAAGGTCACGATGGCCTGGGTACGTGCGCTCAGTTCGCCGGCCACCTGACCGAGATGGAAATAGGCGATGAATTCGTTCAGGATCAGTTTTTCCCCGAACAGGCCGCCCGCCACCCTTGCCTCGCTCCACGGAATATCGAGCAGATACATGACCGGAGCGAAGATCGTTCCCAGTATCAGCTGCATCGAAAGCGAAGGGTAGCCGAACCAGCCCCCGATGCCGCCGATGATGCCGTTCACCATGGCGATCAGCGCGACGAAGGCGAGCAGCATCGCGGCGACGTTCACCGCCACCTTCACGCCGTCCTGCGCACCCGCGGCGGCGGCCATGATGACGTTGACATGTTCGGACGGCATGCGGTCGATTGCGCGCAGGTCGGCGCTGGTGGCGCCGTTGCCGACGTCTTCCGGCGCATCGGGCATGATGATCTTGGCCATCAGCAGCCCGCCCGGTGCCGCCATGAAACTCGCCGCGAGCAGATAGTCGAGCCGGATGCCCATTTGCGCATAGGCGGCGAGCAGCGTCCCCGCCACCGATGCGAAACCCGAAACCATCACGGCGAACAGCTGCGGCGCCGTCAGTCCGGGGATATAGGGCTTGATGACCAGCGGCGCTTCCGACTGGCCGACCAGTATCGTCGTCGCGGCGTTGAGCGATTCAACCGGGGCTGTACCGATGATCCGCTGCAGCGCGCCGCCGATCAGCCGCACCACCTTCTGCATGATCTTGAGATGATAGAGCACCGCCATCAGCGAGGAGAAGAAGACGATGATCGGCAGCACCTGAAAGGCGAAGCTGATCGAGGGCAGGTTCGCCACCGCGCCGCCGAACACCATGTTGATACCGACCCTCGCATAATCGAGGATCGACACGACGCCACTCGACAGCCCGGCGATCATCTCCCGGCCCACCGGTACATAGAGCACGAAGATCGCGATGGAAAATTGCAGGAGGAACGCGCGCAGAACGATGCTGTATCGGATGCGGCGGCGGTCGGTGGATATCGCCCAGGCAAACAGGAAAATCGCCGCCAGCCCGATCAGTCCCGAAAGGTGATGCACTCCCGTCTCCCCATTCCATCGTTGTTTTTTGCCTGAATGGCCCGCGCGGCGTGGCCGGCCCGCAGACCGTCTGTGTCCGTCGTCTGACGGGGAAAGTCCGTCATCCCAGTTGCGCGTGGATGACGGGTGTCTGCGGTGGCGCGTCCGGTGCGATGACGCAGGCCTGCTTCACCAGCGCCGCCGCCTCGGTCCAGTGGGCTTCGCTCGCCGCATGGATCGTCGCGAGCGGGCGTGTCTGGTCCACCCGGGTCCCGATTGGCACGACATCGCCGAGACCCACGCCGAGGTCGAGCTTGTCCTCCACCTTCCGCCTCCCACCGCCAAGGGTGATGATGGCGTTGCCGATCCGCCGGGCGTTGACGGTGGACAGATATCCCGGTTCGTCGGCGAAGACCGGACGCTGTATCGGAGCCTTGGGCAGGTAATCGGCGGCGCGTTCCATGAAGTCGGCGGGCCCGCCCAGCGCCGTCACCATCCGCGCGAATGTCTCCGCCGCCTTTCCCGACGCCAGGCTGGCTTCCACCTTGGCCCTCGCCTCGTCGGCCGTGGCGGCGAGGCCGGTCAGCAGCAGCATTTCCGCCGAAAGCGCGACCGTGACCTCGTGCAGTCGCGGTTCGCGGGCGACCCCGAGCAGATAATCGACGCTTTCCTGAATCTCCAGCGCGTTGCCCGCCGTGCAACCCAGGGTCTGCCCCATGTCGGTGATGAGCGCGCGGGTCGGCAGGCCGATGCTGGCGGCGGTGCCGATGATGCTCTGCGCCAGGGCCTCGGCGCCCTCGAACGTTTCCATGAAGGCGCCAGAGCCGACCTTCACATCCATGACCAGCGCCTGATTGCCCGCCGCGACCTTCTTGGAAAGGATCGACGCGGTGATGAGCGGTATCGATTCGACCGTGCCCGTCACGTCGCGAATGGCATAAAGGCGACGGTCGGCGGGCGCGATGTCGCTGGTCTGGCCGATGATGGCGCAGCCGCATTCCCGGACGACGCGCTGAAAGCGTTCGATGTCCGGCGTCGCGCAATAGCCGGGAATGGCGTCGGCCTTGTCCAGCGTGCCGCCGGTATGGCCCAGGCCGCGCCCCGATACCATGGGCACGAACCCGCCGCACGCCGCGACGATCGGCGCGAGCAGGAAGCTTACCTTGTCGCCGACCCCGCCCGTCGAATGCTTGTCCACCACGGGTCCCGGAAGGTTGAGGGCCTGCCAGTCGAGCCTGCGTCCGGAACTCGCCATGGCCCGCGTCAGCGCGCCGGTTTCCTCAAAGCTCAGAGAACGGAAAAAAATTGCCATCGCGAGCGCGGAAACCTGCTCGGGCGGCAGGCTCTGGTTCGCGAGGCCGGAGACGAAAAAACCGATCTCGTCGGCGTCAAGAGCGGCTCCATCACGTTTTTTGGCAATGATTTCGGTGAACAACATGACCCGGATGCTCCACAGCCGCCTGATCGCGATATGCGCTCAAATCGCGGCGATCCGCAAGGGACAAAAGAGGCTTCCAGAGATTTTCTTGACCAAATGATCCAAATAACTATGCTGAATCGGGAAGCAGGACGGGGCGGCTGACGCCTCCGGCGAACAGGATGAATGCACGCATGTCGAAGCAGTTGGTCGTCTCGCACGCTGGGGCTGGGTTATCGCCGTGTGACATCGCCGACAACTTCGCCGACCTTCACCCGCCGCTGGATCGCGGCGCGGCTGCAGCAGAGGCGAGTCGTTGCCTGTATTGCTATGACGCGCCCTGCATGAACGCCTGTCCCACCCATATCGATATCCCGGGCTTCATTCATCAGATCGCCACCGACAATGCGCTGGGCGCCGCGCAGCGGATATTGAACGAAAACATCATGGGCGGCACCTGCGCCCGGGCCTGCCCGACCGAAATTTTGTGCGAGGGTGCCTGCGTGGTCAACAAGACCGAGGGCGCGCCGGTCAAGATCGGGCAGTTGCAGCGCTTTGCCGTCGACCGTCTGCTGGACGCGCCGTCGCCCCATCCGTTCGGTCGCGCGCCGGCATCGGGCCGCCGCATGGCGGTGGTGGGGGCGGGGCCCGCCGGCCTCTCCTTCGCGCATCGGGCGGCGATGCTGGGTCACGACGTGGATGTGTACGAGGCGCGTCCCAAGGCGGGCGGTCTCAATGAATATGGCCTTGCCACCTACAAGATGGTCGACGACTTCGCCCAGCGCGAAGTGGCGTTCCTGCTGGGGATCGGCGGCATCGCGCTGCATTCGGGCAAGATGCTCGGCCGCGATATTCATCTTGACGATCTCGCGCGGGAATATGACGCGGTATTTCTGGCGCTGGGGCTGGGCGGCGCGGCCCGGCTGGACGTGCCGGGGGAAGAGCTGTCGGGCGTGGGCGATGCGCTGGGCTTCATTTCGCGGCTGCGGCAGGAGGCGGACAAGTCGGCTGTTGCGGTAGGCGGGCAGGTGGTGGTGATCGGCGGCGGCAATACCGCGATCGATGCCGCGATGCAGGCGCGCTGCCTCGGCGCGGCGTCGGTCACGCTGGCGTATCGGCGGGGGCCCGAACAGATGGGCGCAACCGCATGGGAGCAGGATCTGGCGCGGCTGAACGGCATCGCCATCCGCACCTGGGCCCAGCCGGTCGCTATCGAGGGCGACGGCCATGTCGAACGGGTCCGCTTTGCCGTGACCGAGCTGGTCGACGGCAGGCTTGCCGCCACCGGCGAGACCTTCGTCCTGCCCGCCGATCAGGTTCTGGTGGCGGTGGGCCAGCAGATGGTGCGGACGGGCCTTGATGGTCTGCGCGCCGATGGCGCCAAGCTGTGGGTGGACGATGACTATCAAACCTCGCGGCCGGGCATATTCGCCGGCGGCGACTGCATAAGGCGTGGGGACGATCTGACCGTTCAGGCGGTCGAGGACGGGAAGCAGGCGGCCGTGCGGGTCGATGCCCGTCTGCGCGCGAAAGGACGGGACTGACCATGGCCGACTTGCACTGTAACATCGCGGGCGTAGCCAGCATCAATCCGTTCTGGCTCGCCTCGGCGCCGCCCACGGACAAGAAGATCAACGTCGAGCGCGCCTTTCGGGCCGGCTGGGGCGGGGCGGTCTGGAAAACGGTAACCGTCGATCCGCCGGTCATCAACGTTGCCAGCCGCTATGGCGTGCACAAGGATCATCATGGCACGATATTGGGCATCAACAACAACGAGCTGATTTCCGACCGTCCGCTCGACGTGAACCTGCGCGAGATCGAGGAGCTGCGCCGGGAATGGCCCGACCGGGTGATTATCGGGTCGCTGATGGCGGTGCTCGATGAGCAAGCCTGGAAAGAGGTGGCGATCAAGCTCGCCAATGCGGGCGTGCAGGGTATCGAGCTTAATCTCGGTTGTCCGCACGGCATGTGCGAGCGCGGCATGGGTTCGGCGATCGGCCAGGTGGCGGAGCTGGTGGAAAAGACGACGCGCTGGGTCCGCGAGGCAGTCGACCTGCCCGTGTTCACCAAGCTTACGCCCAACATCACCGATATCCTTGTGCCCGCCGAGGCCGCGCACAAGGGCGGCGCGCATGCGGTGTCGCTCATCAACACGATCAACTCGATTGTCTCGGTCGATCTGCAACGCATGGCGCCGCGCCCCACGGTGGACACCGCTGGTACGCATGGCGGATATTGCGGATCGGCGGTGAAGCCCATCGCGCTCAACATGGTCGCCGAAATCGCGCGTGACCCGGCGCTGAAGGATCTAGAAATCTCGGCGATCGGCGGCATCACGACATGGTCGGACGCGGCGGAGTTCATCGCGCTGGGCGCCAGCGGCGTGCAGGTGTGCACGGCCGCCATGCTCTACGGGTTCCGCATCGTCGACGACATGATCGACGGCCTCGGCCGCTTCATGGATCAACAGGGCTATCGCACGCTCGACGATTTCCGGGGCAAGGCGCGCGCGCATGTGGTCGACTGGAACGCGCTGAACATGAATTTCGACGTGAAGGCGCATATCGATACGGCGAGCTGCATCGAATGCGGGCGTTGCCACATCGCGTGCGAGGATACGGCGCATCAGGCCATCCGGATCGAAACGGGCGACGATGGCTCCCGGCGCTTTACCGTCGATGACGCCGAATGCGTGGGCTGCAACCTCTGTCAGCATGTCTGCCCGGTCGCCGGCTGCATCGAGATGCGTGTGGTGGAGAACGGTCTGCCGCCGCTTACCTGGCCCGAACATCCCCTGAACCCGCTGAGAGCCGATCCGCAGACGGTTTCTGTCTGATCGGCCCCACCCCTCCGACCATCGAGATAGTGACATGCCGCACAGCATAACGAACGACCTGAACGCCCACTGGATGCCCTTTACCGCCAACCGGCAGTTCAAGGCCAATCCGCGCATGTTCGTGGGCGCGGAGGGCATGTTCTACAAGACGTCCGACGGCCGCGACGTCATGGACGGTATCGCGGGCCTGTGGTGCTGCGCGGCGGGCCACAAGCGCACGCAGATCGGCGCGGCGATAGCGCAGCAGTTCGATACGCTCGATTATTCGCCCGCGTTTCAGATGGGCCACTACAAGGCCTTTGAGCTGGCCGAGCGGCTGAAGAACCTGATGCCGGGTTCGCTCAACCGGATCTTCTTCACCAATTCGGGGTCGGAGTCGGTCGAAACGGCGCTCAAGATGGCCATCGCCTATCACCGGATGCGCGGCGAGGGCCAGCGGGTGCGGTTGATCGGTCGCGAAAAGGGATATCACGGCGTCAATTTCGGCGGCATGTCGGTGGGCGGGATGGTCGCCAACCGCAAGCATTTCGGTACGCTGGTGGCGGGTGTCGATCATTTGCGTCATACGCACGGTATCGCGGGCAACGCCTTTTGCCGCGGCCAGCCGGAAAACGGCGCCGACTATGCGGATGACCTCGAACGGCTGTGCCAGTTGCACGATCCATCCACCATCGCGGCGGTGATCGTGGAGCCTGTGGCGGCATCGGGCGGTGTCATCATGCCGCCCAGGGGCTATCTCGAACGGTTGCGCGAAATCTGTACCCGCCACGGCATATTGCTGATCTTCGATGAAGTCATCACCGGCTTCGGTCGGCTGGGCGCGCCGTTCGCGGTCAATTATTTCGGGGTCGAGCCCGATCTGGTGACGACCGCCAAGGCGCTGACCAACGGGATCATTCCCATGGGGGCGGTGTTCGCGCAGGATTTCATCCACGATGCGTTCATGCAGGGGCCGGAGCATGTCCCGGAGCTGTTTCACGGCTATACCTATTCCGCGAACCCGATCGCCTGCGCGGCGGCGCTGGCGGCGCTCGACATTTACGAGGGCGAGGGGCTTCTCACCCGCGCCGCGAGCCTCGCGGACTATTGGGCGGACGCGCTGCACAGCCTCAGGGGGCTGCCGCATGTGATCGATATCCGCTCGATGGGGCTGATCGGCGCGATCGAACTGGAACCGATGGCCGGGAAGCCCGTGATGCGTGCCTTCACCGCTTTCCTGAGGGCCTATGAAGCCGGCGCCCTCATCCGCACGACCGGGGATACCATCGCGTTGTCGCCGCCGCTCATCATCGACAAGAGCCAGATCGATTTTCTGGTGGGCACCGTCGGTGATGTTCTCAAAGGTCTGGAGTAGGGCGCCGTGGAGCATATCGATCACATCATCGCGGGCAAGGCCTATCGCGCGCCGCGCAATCCGACCGCGGCGGTCTTCAACCCGGCTTCGGGCGAGCAGGTCGCCGTCGTCAGCCTGGGCGGCGCGGACGAGGTTCATCTCGCGGTGGCGAACGCGCATGACGCGGGCAAGGCGTGGGCCGCGACGCCGCCGGCCAAGCGGGCCAACGTCATGTTCGCCATGCGCGAGCTGATGCAGCGCCATCGCGACGACATTGCCCGCGCGATCAGCCGCGAGCATGGCAAGACGCACGACGATGCGCTGGGCGAGGTCGCCCGCGCGCTGGAGGTCGTCGAGTTCGCCAGCGGCATCGCGCATCACCTGAAGGGCAGCTTCAGCCGCGAGGTCGCAAACAGTGTCGATGTCTATGCCGAACGCGCTCCGCTTGGCGTCGTGGCCGGGATCACGCCCTTCAATTTCCCGGCGATGGTGCCGTTGTGGATGATCCCGATGGCGCTCGCGTGCGGCAACAGTTTCGTCCTGAAACCGTCGGAGCGCGATCCGTCGGTGACCACCCTCATCCACGATCTGTTCGCGGAGGCGGGGTTGCCGGCCGGCGTGTTCAATATCGTGCACGGCGGCAAGGAAGCGGTTGACGCCCTGCTCGATCATCCGCTGGTCAAGGCGGTCAGCTTCGTCGGCTCGACACCGATCGCGCGCTATATCTACACGCGCGGCACCGCGGCGGGCAAACGGGTGCAGGCGCTGGGCGGCGCGAAAAACCATATGGTCATCCTGCCCGACGCCGATCTCGACCAGGCCGCCGACGCGCTGTTGGGCGCGGGTTTCGGTTCGGCGGGCGAACGGTGCATGGCGGTTTCGGTCGCGGTGCCGGTGGGGGAAGAGACCGCGGATCAGCTGATCGCGCGGCTTGCCCCGCGTGTCGCTTCGCTGAAGATCGGCCCCGCGACCGACAGCGACGCCGATATGGGGCCGCTGATCACGGCGGCGCACCGCGACAAGGTCGTGGGTTATATCGACGCGGGCGAGGCAGAGGGCGCCAAGGTGGTGGTCGATGGCCGCGGCTTTCGCCTGCAGGGGTATGAGCAGGGCTTCTGGGTCGGCGGCACCCTGCTCGACCGTGTCGAGCCGCACATGCAGGTCTATCGCGAGGAGATTTTCGGGCCCGTGCTGTCGGTCGTCCGCGCGCCCGATTATGCCACCGCCGCCGCGCTTATCGACGGCCATGAATATGCCAACGGCACCGCGATCTTCACGCGTGACGGCGATGCCGCGCGCGATTTCGCGGCGCGGATCGAGGTCGGCATGGTCGGCGTCAACGTGCCCATTCCGGTGCCGGTCGGCTATCACAGCTTCGGTGGTTGGAAGAGTTCGATCTTCGGCGCACACGGAATCTATGGACCGGAGGCGGTACATTTCTATACCCGCCTCAAGACCGTTACCTCGCGCTGGCCGACGGGCATCCGCGCCGGTGCCGAATTCAAGTTCCCGAGCCTGAACGGCTGAGCATAGGAAAGCAGGACGATGACAATATTACGCGGCGGCCTCATCCAGATGGGCCTTAAGGGCACGACCGACATGCCCGCGACAGCGATCACGAAGATGATGATCGACGCGCATGTCCCGCTGATCGAACAGGCGGGCGAGGCGGGCGTGCAGGTCCTGAGCTTTCAGGAAGTGTTCTCTCAGCCCTATTTCTGTCCGTCGCAGGATGTGAAATGGTATGATGCGGTGGAACCTATCCCCGACGGCCCGACCGTCAGGCTGATGCAGGATTATGCGAAGAAATACGAGATGGTCATCGTCGTCCCGATGTACGAGCAGACCGGGGTGACGGGCGTCTATTACAACACCGCCGCCGTGATCGACGCCGACGGCACCTATCTCGGCAAATACCGCAAGACCCATATCCCGGAAGTCGCCGGTTTCTGGGAAAAATTTTACTTCAAGCCGGGCAAGTCGGACTGGCCGGTGTTCAACACCCGCTACTGCAAACTCGGCGTCTATATCTGTTACGACCGCCATTTCCCCGAAGGCTGGCGCGCGCTGGCGCTCAACGGCGCGGAATATATCGTCAATCCCTCGGCGACGGTCGCGGGCCTGTCGGAATATCTCTGGAAGCTCGAACAGCCCGCCGCGGCGGTCGCCAACGGATGCTGGATCGGCGCGATCAACCGGGTGGGGCGTGAAATGCCCTGGAATATCGGCGAATTTTATGGCCAGAGCTATTTCGTCAACCCGCGCGGCCAGATCGAGAAGATCGCAAGCCGTGACAAGGACGAACTTATCATCCATGACATGGATATGGGAATGGTACGCGAGGTACGAAATCTGTGGCAGTTCTTCCGTGATCGCCGTCCGGAAACCTATGGCATCCTGACCGACCAGGGCTGAATGCATGGACAAGGGCCGCGATCCTAGCCTGTGGAACGAAGACCTTGCCCCGGTCGGAGACGCGGCCCGTACCTGGGACTGGAAATCCTATGCGGCCCTGTGGGTCGCCATGGTCGTCTGCGTCCCGACCTACCTGCTTGCCGGTGGCCTGATCGCGGAGGGCATGAGCTGGTCGCAGGCCGTCCTTACGGTGTTCCTCGGCAATGCGATTGTGCTCGTTCCCATGGTTCTCGTGGGGCATGCGGGCGCGCGCTATGGCTTGCCTTATCCCGTATTGCTGCGTTCGGCCTTCGGCACGACCGGCGCGCGCTTTCCGGCGATGGCCCGGGGACTGGTCGCCTGCGGCTGGTTCGGCATCAACACCTGGGTGGGCGGATCCGCCATCTATGTGATCCTGAACACGCTTACGCATGGCGCGCTGAAGGGCACCGCGCTGCCGGTGCTGGGCATAGACGGCGCGCAGGCACTGTGCTTCCTCGCGTTCTGGGGCGCGCACCTCTATTTCATCCGCCACGGCACCGAATCGATCCGCTGGCTCGAAACCCTGTCGGCGCCTTTCCTCATCCTGATGTGCCTTGTTTTGCTCGGCTGGGCCTATGTCAGGGTGGGGAGCTGGGACGCGATGCTCGGCGGTCCTTCGGCCTTCGCGCCGGGAGGACCAAGGGAAGGGCAATTCTGGCCGGTGTTCGTGAAAAGCCTGACCGCGATGGTCGGTTTCTGGGCGACGATGGCGCTCAACATTCCCGATTTCACCCGCTTCGCCCGCAGCCAGCGCGACCAGATGCTGGGGCAGGCGCTGGGTTTGCCCATACCGATGGCGGCACTCGCCTTTGTTTCCGTCGCGGTCACCGGCGCCAGCGCGCGCGTTTTCGGCGCGGCGATCTGGGACCCGGTGGAGCTGGCCGGGCATCTGGGCGGCATGGGGGTGATCCTGGCGCTCGCGGCGTTGCTGGTGGCGACACTGACGACCAATCTCGCCGCCAATGTCGTGGGTCCCGCCTATGATATTTCGAGCCTGGCGCCGCGCCATATCTCGTTCCGCATGGGCGGCTACATCACCGCCGGCATCGGCGTCGCCATGTTCCCGTGGAAACTGCTGGCGAGTGCGGGGACCTATCTGTTCACCTGGCTTGTCGGCTATTCCGCCCTGCTGGGTCCGATCGCGGGCGTGCTGCTGGCCGATTACTACCTTATCCGCCGGACCCATCTGGTGGTGGATGAGCTGTTTTCGTCAGAAGGGCGCTATTCGGGCGTCAGGGGCTGGAATCTGGCGGGACTGGGCGCTGTCATAGTGGCCGTGCTGCCGAACCTGCCCGGCTTTCTGCATGCCGGGGGTCTGGTCGACCACGTGCCGCCCGTTTTCGACACGATTTATACCTACGCCTGGTTCGTGGGCTTTGGCATCGCCTTTCTTCTGTACCTGGCGATGGGACGCAAGGAGCGCTGACATGTCCATCCTCATTCGCGGCGGCACGGTCGTCAACGCCGATCATATGGTGCGGGCCGATGTCTATTGCGCCGACGGCGCGGTCAGGGCGGTGGGCGACGCGATCGAGGCACCGTCCGGCGCCCGTGTCATAGAGGCCGACGGCCTGCTCGTCATGCCCGGCGGCATCGATCCGCACACCCATATGGAGCTGCCGTTCATGGGAACGGTCGCGTCGGAAGATTTTTTCACGGGGACGGCGGCGGGTTTCGCCGGAGGCACGACCTCCATCATCGACTTCGTCATCCCCGGCCCCCAGCAGAACCTGATGGATGCCTATCGCACCTGGCGCGGCTGGGCGGAAAAGGCGGCGGGCGACTATGGCTTTCATGTCGCCGTCACATGGTGGGACGAGACTGTGCACGCCGACATGGCCCGGCTGGTGCATGAGGAAGGGGTCAACAGCTTCAAGCACTTCATGGCCTACAAGAACGCCATCATGGCGACGGACGATATCCTCTACCAGAGCTTCGCCCGCGCGCTTGAGCTTGGCGCGATGCCGACGGTGCATGCGGAAAACGGCGAGCTGGTGTTTCAGTTGCAACAGGCGCTGGTGGCGCAGGGCGTCACCGGGCCGGAAGGGCACCCACGCTCTCGTCCCCCGGCGGTCGAGGGCGAAGCCGCCCAGCGCGCCATCCGCTTTGCCGAGGTGCTCGGCGTCCCTCTGTACCTCGTGCATGTTTCGACCCGCGACGCGCTGGAGGCCATCACCCAGGCGCGCAGCCGCGGGCAGCGCGTATATGGCGAGGTGCTTGCGGGCCATCTTCTGCTCGACGACAGCGTCTATCTGAACCCCGATTGGGAAACGGCCGCCGCGCATGTCATGTCGCCGCCCTTTCGCCCGGCGGAGCATCGGGACGCGCTGTGGCGGGGCCTTCAGTCCGGCAATCTTCAGACCACCGCGACCGATCACTGCTGCTTCTGCGCGCCGCAGAAGGCGATGGGGCGGGACGATTTCACCCGCATCCCCAACGGGACCGCCGGTATCGAGGACCGGATGGCGGTGCTCTGGACCCACGGCGTGGGCAGCGGACGGCTGACGGCGCAGGAGTTTGTGGCGGTGACGTCCGCCAACGCCGCGAAGCTGTTCAACCTCTATCCGCGCAAGGGACGTGTCGCCGAAGGCGCGGACGCGGACATCGTGCTGTGGGACCCGGCCGCCAGCAAGACCATCTCGGTGGCGACGCATCACCAGAACGTCGATTTCAACATCTTCGAAGGCATGACCGTGACCGGTCTTCCCGCCTACACCCTCTCGCAGGGGAAGGTCGTGTATGCCCAAGGCCAGCTCGATGCGGTGCGCGGCGCGGGGCGCTATATCAAGCGTCCGGCGTTCAACCGGAATATCGGTTTCGGGGGGCAGGCATGAGCGTGACGGCGGAAGACCTGTTCGAACGGGCGCAAGGCGTACGGATGCGCGCGCACGCGCCCTATTCCCATTTCCTGGTGGGGGCCGCGATCGAGGACGATCAGGGCCACGTCCATGTCGGGTGCAATGTCGAGAATGTGGCCTATCCGCAGGGCGCCTGTGCCGAGGCGAATGCGATCGGCGCCATGGTTTCGGCGGGTGGGCGGCGCATCCGGCGCATCGCCGTCATCGGCGGCAGGGA
The DNA here is from genome assembly GCA_021849075.1 of Pseudomonadota bacterium. GTDB lineage: Bacteria > Pseudomonadota > Alphaproteobacteria > Sphingomonadales > Sphingomonadaceae > Sphingobium. The sequence goes on from JAJZTH010000038.1 coordinate 14,257, forward strand.
CGACCCGATATTCTGCGCGCCGTGCGGCGGTTGCCGGCAGCGCATTCTGGAATTCGCGGATCAGGAGAGCGAAATTCTGCTGCGCCACCCCGACGGGCGGATCGAGCGGCACACGATCGAAACCCTGCTGCCGGCCTCGTTCAAGGCCTTTTAGCGAGCACGCCGCCCAGGATGATGGTGACGATGGAATCGCCGATGTCCTGAAAATGTTTCCTGCCGAGGCGCCTGACGCGCATGATGGCCGTCACCTGCGACTGGAAATCGGCATAATGCTGGGTCGCGGCCCAGATCATGAAGATCAGATGGACGGGATCGACAGGCCGCAACTGGCCTTGCTCGATCCACGTCCGGATAACGGCGGCCTTCTGCTCGACCACCTGCCGCAACTCGGTCTTGAGATAGGTGTGGAGCACCGGGGCGCCGTGCAGGATTTCATTGGCGAACACGCGTGAGGCGAGGGGCGCCTTCCGCGACATTTCGATCTTCTCGCGAATATAATGTTCCAGCTCCTGCGCCGCGTCGCCGTTCACGTCGAGCATGCGGAGCGGTGCCACCCAGTCGTCCAGTATGCGCCGCAGCACGGCGACATAGAGCAGGTTCTTAGTCTTGAAATAATAATGGAGATTGGGTTTCGAAATCGCCGCCGCTTCCGCGATCATGTCGATGGTCGCCCCGCGAAAGCCCGCTTCGGCGAATATCTGTTCGGCGGCATCCAGGATGCGTTTTTCGTTGCGCGCCTGAATGCGCGTGCGTTTGCGGTCGTTCACGTCCGCCTCCGCAAGGCTGGCGGGCTGCAGGTCGGTCACGTCCGGCAATTGTGACACCTCTCCAATATGAACGGCCTCCGTTCATCTGTTATGCGATCTTGGTCGCGCCGCACCTATAGTCAATCGCCATAAGGGAGCCAGATATTTTTCACCTGCGTCGCCTGGCGCAGAAACGCGGTTCCTTCGCCATGCGGGCCGGACCAGTCGCGGGTCCTGCCGCCGCTTACCCAGCTACGCTTCATATTGCCGGTGGACGCCTTTTCGACGAAAGCGCTGCCGTCCGCCGACCCGAAATACCAGAGCGCATCGACCTGATCATGCTCGGCGAGCGTCTTGGTGAGTGTATCCCGCCCGCCGGTGACGATGTTGAGAACGCCGGCGGGGACATCCGACGTTTCCCAGATCTGGTAAAAGTCGGTCGCGGGCAACGGATTGGCTTCGGACGGCACGATCACCGCCGTGTTGCCCATCGCGAACACCGGCGCCCAGAGCGAGACGAAACCCAGCAGCGGCGCGTCGTCGGGGCAGACGATCCCCATCACGCCGATCGGCTCGTTGACGGCGAGCGTCAGGCCGCGCAGCGGCGCCTGGTGCACCTGGCCATCATATTTGTCCGCCCACGCGCCATAGCTGAACAGCCGCTCGATGCTCGCGTCCACCTCGCGCCGCGCGTCACGGGCGCCATGGCCCGAGATCCGGACGAGGCGCCGGGTGAATTCGTCCGCGCGCGCGTCCAGGTTCTCGGCGACATAATAGAGGATTTGCGCTCGCAGATGCGCCGTCGCGCCGGCCCATCCCTGGGCCGCGAACGCGGCCTCCACGGCATCGCGAATGTCCTTGCGATTGCCTTCGCCCACCAGCTCGGCCGGCTGCCCCCCGGCGTCATAAACCGGCCGGCTGTTGCCGCCGTCGGGCCGGGTCTGCTTGCCGCCGATGAAGTTCTTCGCGGTGCGGTCGATGCCAAGGCCCGCCGGTCTCGCGGAAGCGGCCTGTGCGGGCGGCGCGGGCCGCTGTTCCGTGGCGGGCAGCCATTCGTCCTTGAGGCGGAGGTAGTCCCACAACCCTTCGCGGCCGCCCTCCCGGCCATAGCCGCTTTCGCGCACGCCGCCAAAGCCGCAGGCGGCGTCGAACTGGTTGGTGGTGTTGATCCACACGACGCCGGCCTTCAGCTTGGCGGCGAGTTCCAGCGCCCGGTTGATGTTTTCGGAATAGAGCGTCGCCGCCAGCCCATAGCGGCTGTTGTTGGCAAGGTCGACCGCCTCCTTCAGCGTGCGGAAGGTCGTCACGGCGAGCACGGGACCGAAAATCTCCTCGCGCGCCGCGACGTTGGACGGGTGCACGTTGGTAAGCAGGGTCGGGCGATAGAAGCAGCCGTCGTCGGGGCAGGGGATGTCCGGCTGCCACAGCTCGGCCCCTTCCACCACGCCCTGCTGCACCAGCGCATCGATCCGCTCGCGCTGCACCGGCGCCACGATCGCACCCATGTCGATCGCCTTGTCGAGCGGGTTGCCGATACGGAAATGCGACAGCCTGGTCTTGATCTTCTCGATCAACCGGGGGGCGATTCCTTCTTCGACCAGCAGTCGCGATCCGGCGCAGCACACCTGCCCCTGATTGAACCAGATGGCGTCGATCAGCCCTTCGACGGCGGCGTCGAGATCTGCGTCCTCCAGCACCAGGAACGGCGACTTGCCGCCCAGTTCCAGGCTGAGCGCCTTGCCTGAGCCGGCGGTTGCTTCGCGAATATAGCGGCCGACCCGGGTTGATCCGGTAAAGGCGATCTTGGCGACATCCGGATGTTCGACCAGGGCGCTTCCCGTCGCCGCGCCGCCGGTGACGATGTTGACGACGCCGGGCGGCACACCTGCCTGCGCGCAGAGTTCGGCGAAGAACAGGGCGGTGAGGCTCGTATAGTCCGCGGGTTTCAGCACCAGCGTGTTGCCGGTGGCGAGCGCTGGCGCAATCTTCCATGCAAGCATGAGCAGCGGAAAGTTCCACGGAATGATCTGTCCGACGACGCCGAGCGGTTCGGTGCCCGGCATTTCGCGTGCCAGCAGCTGCGCCCAGCCCGCGTGGTGATAGAAATGGCGCGCGACCAGCGGAATGTCGATGTCGCGTGTCTCGCGGATCGGTTTGCCGTTGTCGAGCGATTCCAGCACCGCGAAGAAGCGGCTGTGCTTCTGTACCAGCCGGGCCAATGCATAGAGAACCCGCGCCCTCGCGTGACCGCTGGTCGCCGACCATGCGGGAAAGGCGCGCGCGGCCGCCTGTACGGCCGCGTCCACATCGTCCGCGCCCGCCACCGCCAGCCGGCCGAGTGTCTCCCCGGTCGCGGGATTGTGGGTGACGATCGTTTCCGTGCCGCCCAGCGGCGCCACGAACTGGCCGTCGATGAACAGCCGGAAACCGTCGGCATGGCTGGCGAGCCAGTCGCGTACCGGGCCCAGTTCTTCCGGCGCGGGTCCATATTCCATGCTGTCGAAAATTTGCGCGACGCTCGGCATGCTGCTCATGTCGTTTCCTAACCCAGGGGATGGCGGTTGGCTGCCGAATAGCGGCCGGTCACAAAATGTTCGAGCTGGCGCTCGATATCGCCCAGCATCCGCGAGGCGCCGAACCGGAACAGGTGGGGGCTGAGCCAGTCGTTGCCCAGCTCTTCCTTGATCAGCATCAGATAGTGCATGGCGAGCTTGGCACTCGTGATCCCTCCGGCGGGCTTGAACCCCACCTGCTGCCCCGTGCGTTCCGCGAAGTCGCGGATCATCCGGAGCATGACGAGGCTGACCGGCAGGGTCGCGTTGGTCGCTTCCATCCCGGTCGACGTCTTGATGAAATCCGCGCCCGCCATCATCGCCACCATCGATGCCTTGGCGACCTTGTTGATCGAACCGAGTTCCCCGGTCGCGAGGATGGCCTTCATGTGGGCGGGGCCGCAGGCATCGCGGAACGCCAGCACCTCGTCGTACAGGGCCTGCCAGTTGCCCTCCAGCACCAGATGGCGGCTGATGACGATGTCGATCTCGTCCGCTCCGGCGGCGACCGATTGCCGGATTTCCTCCAGCCGCAGCGGAAAGGGAGACAGCCCCGCGGGGAAACCGGTAGACACCGCCGCCACCGGCACATTGTGTCCGGCAAGCGCCGCCACCGCCGTCGGCACCATCGCGTGATAGACGCAGACGGCGCCGGTGGTCAGCGGCCGCTTGTCCATGCCGAGCGCCTCAAGCAGGTCGCGGCGCACCGGCTGCACCGCCTTGGCGCACAGCCGTCTCACCCGGTCCGGCGTATCGTCGCCCGCCAATGTGGTGAGGTCGATGCAGGTGACGGCCTTCAGCAGCCATGCCGCCTGCCATTGCTTCTTCACCGTGCGCCGCCCGGAAAGCGTGGCCACCCGTCGTTCGACGGCGGAAAGATTGACCCGCACCCCGTCGACGAGCGCGCTGTCGAACGGGATGGGCTGGACCCTGGGCGGCTGATTGCTGTGCAGGGTGGTTATGCTGAGGCTAGGCTGTGACATTGTGCTCCAGTCCCCGTCGGATGGGCGTGTTGAGGAAGGTCTCGCCATGGGCCAGCGGTGGCAGGCCCAGATGCCGGGCGACGCTCTGGCCGATGTCGGCGAAACTGCTCCGCCCGCCGATATCCCGTGGGGTTATATGCGGCCCAAATCCCAATATCGGCACATATTCGCGCGTATGGTCGCTGCCGGGCCAGCTGGGGTCGCAGCCATGATCGGCGGTCAGGATCACCAGATCATCGGCGCGCAGGCCCGCCCGGACCGCCGGCAGCTGGCTGTCGAACCGTTCCAGCGCCGCCGCATAGCCCGCGACGTCGCGGCGGTGACCGTACAGCATGTCGAAGTCGACGAAGTTCGCGAAGATGAGCGATCCGTCGTCGGCCGATGCCATCTGCTCCAGCATGACCTCCATCACCGTGTCATTGCCCACCGCCTTGCAGCTCTTCGTGATGCCGCAGCCCCCGAAAATGTCACTGATCTTGCCCACGCCGACCACGGCGCCGCCCGCCGCCTGCACCTGATCCAGCAGGGTCGGCCCGTGGGGCGGGGTCACCAGATCCCTTCGGTTGCCGGTACGGACGAAGCTTCCACGGTCGTGCCCGGTGAACGGCCGTGCGATGACCCGGCCGACATTATAGTCGTCGACCAGCCTCCGGCCGACCTTGCAGACCTCGTACAGCCGGTCCAGCCCGAAGGCTTCTTCATGGGCGGCGATCTGAAGGACCGAATCCGCCGACGTATAGACGATGGGCTTCAGGGTGCGCAGATGCTCCTCGCCAAGCGCCTCGATGATGGCGGTGCCGGACGCGTGGCAGTTGCCGAGGACGCCGGGCAGGGCGGCCTCGCTGATCAGGGCGTCCAGCAGGGCAGGGGGGAAAGTGCCCTCCCGCGCTTCGAAATAGCCCCAGTCGAAATCGACCGGCAGCCCCGCCATCTCCCAATGGCCGCTTGGCGTGTCCTTGCCGCGGCTTTGCTCCGCCGCGAAACCGTGCAACCCTTCCGGAACGGGACGGTCGACACCGGGCAGGGGCAGGGCGCGCGCGGCCTCCGCCAGCGCGACCATGCCCAGCCGCGTCAGGTTGGGAATTCGCAAGGGCCCCTCGCGTAGACCGGCGCGGTTGCCCTCGCCGTTCGCGCAGGCTTCCACGATATGGCCAAAGGTGTCCGCGCCCGCATCGCCAAAGGCCGCGGCATCGCTGCTGGCGCCGACGCCCAGACTGTCCAGCACAGCAATGATCGCGCGCGCCATGTACCACTCCCGATCCGGACTTCTCCGGCGTCAGACCGTTCCGCGTCCCGATCAGATCGCCCGGCGATATAATCGACCTCGGGGGAACGGTCCATATCTGAAGCGCGGACCCCGTTTCCCGTCGGCGGAACGGCCGTTGCCGGTCAGGTCCGGGGGATCGAGGTACTGCCTTCGGGATCAATTTTAGACCAAATTGTCAAAATTTAAAGCGGAAATATGCTGTTGCTGCCCTGCCCTTGGCTTCCTCCGTTCGAAGGTCCCGTCGGCCCCCATGAACGAAGCGCGCCACCCGGAAAGGCGGGCCTGTGGCCGGGGGCGTGACGAGTCTTTCCGTGAAGCTGTCGGAAGGCAACGCGTGCACCTGTTGCACGAATGCAACGATCAACCAAAAATCGAATTTTGCATCCGGAATAAATCTTTTCCGGACGGTAAAAAATTGTGAGGATGCCTCGAACCCAAGCGTGTCAATTCTGACTCGACGGTAAAATTTCGTTTGATGGTAAAACAGGGCCGGCCGGATCTCCCCCATGGGGTCTCAGCCCGCCTGTTCGAGGAAAGTCGTTACGCCGTCATACCGCAGATCCAACCGTGTAAGGGGAAACTTCATGACCAATCGGGTACGTCACGCCGCAACAGGAAATTCGGTCGCCTTTCTGGGTAAATTCAGTCTTTTCTGCACAACGGCCCTGGCGGCGACCATCTGCCTCGCGTCCCCCGTCCAGGCCCAGGATCAGGGCAAGCCGGCCGACGCGGCTGAAACGGACGAGATCGTGGTGACGGCGCTCAAGCGTTCGGAAAACCTGCTCGACACGCCCGTCGCCATCAGCGCCTTTTCAACGGATTCGCTGAAATCGCTCAACGCGGCGACGCTGGCCGATGTCGGCAAATATGTGCCCAACCTCAACATCAGCCGCTATGGCGTCGGCAACACCGCGCAGGCCGCCGTGTTCATTCGCGCGATCGGCCTGCAGGACCACCTGATCACAACCGATCCGGGCGTTGGCGTTTATCTCGATGGCGTCTATCTCGGCCGTCAGCTGGGGTCGAACCTGTCGCTTTCCAACATCGAGCGGATCGAGGTGCTGCGCGGGCCGCAGGGCACGCTCTATGGCCGCAATACGCTGGGTGGCGCCGTCAACATCATTACCAGCAAGCCGGGCAGCGATGAGGGTACGGAGATCCAGGCGCAGGTCGGCACGCGCGGGCGCATCAATGGCAGCTTCTACACCGATACGCGCCTGTCGCCGACGCTCGCCGTGTCGCTGAACGGCAGCTACGAGCGCCGCAACGGTGTCGGCACCGCTGTCAATATCCCCAACCCCAGCGCCAGCATCGGTGAGCAGAACGACGCCAGCGGTCGCGCCGCGGCCTATTGGACGCCGACGGAGAATTTCTCGATCCTTGCTTCGGTCGATTTCGTCCGCGCACGCGATGGCCAGTCGCCGTACAAGGTCGACATCTATGACGAAGGCAACCCGATTTCGTCGTCCGAACTGGTCAGCCCCGACGATTCCGGCACGTCGGTTCCGGGTCTGGAAACCACTTCGCTCGATCTTTTCGGCGCGTCCGTGACCGCCGAGCTGAAGCTCGACGATCACCTGTCCACAAAGCTGCTTAACAGCTATCGCCAGACCAAATATACCGGCGGTCTGGCCGACAATGACACGCCCGCCCTGATATCCATCTTTCCCGAACAGGGCGAGGCGAAGCAATATTCCTCGGAACTGCAGCTGAACGGTGAATATGGTGCGTTCAATTTCGTGGGCGGGCTGTATTATTTCCATGAAAACGGCACCAACCAGTCGTCTCCGGCATTTTTCTTCGGCGGGTTCAGCGATTATTACATCAAGCAGGTTTCGAACAGTTATGCGGCCTATGCCAATGCGAACCTGAATCTGGGCGAGAAGCTGACCATCGGCGCGGGCGTGCGTTATTCGCACGACAAGAAGACCGCGACCGCCGACTTCGCCAGCTTCCCGGCGCCGGTGACGCGTTCGGCGACCTATGAAGCGGTCACCGCGCAAGGCAATATTTCCTACAAGCTCGCCGAAAATGTGAACGTCTATGGCACGATCCAGCTCGGCTATCAGCCGGGCAGCTTCACGCCTCGCCCGTTCGGCGGACCCAGCTCGTTCAACGCATCGCCGAAGACGACCGCGACCAACTACGAAGTCGGCTTCAAGGGTAAGATCTTGCCGAACTGGACCCTGTTGCTGTCGGGCTTCATCACCGAATATGGCGACCGCGGTCTGCCCTATTCGTTCATCAACGCGAACGGGTTCAACACCGTGATCATCTCGGCGGATGCCCGCGCGAAGGGCGTCGAGGCGGAAACGACGATTACGCTCGGCGGTCTCCGGTTGAAGGGGTCGCTCGGCTATCTCGACAGCAAGATCACCAGCGTGAATTCGTTGCCGCCGGCTTTCTTCCCGACCGGTGGTACGCCGGTGGCCGGCGCGCCGACCGCGCTCAGCCCCGATGTGACGGGGTCCGCGGTGGCCAGCTATGCCTTTGATCTGCCGTCTGGCGGCACGATCACGCCGCAGGTCGACTATTCGTATCGCGCGAAGGAATATGGCCAGCCGGTCGCACGGGCGAGCGAGCTGCTCGCGGCGCGCAACCTGGTCGGCTTCAACCTGAAATATGAAAATGCCGCCCGCACCATGTCGTTCGCGGTCTACGGCAATAATATCTTCAACAAGGTCTACGACACGGGTCGGCTCGATCAGGGCGGCTTCGTTGGCGTGGTCCGCAGCAACGACCGCAGCGAGTTTGGTGTGCGTTTCACCCGCAAGTTCGGCGGGTGATCGTTCCCCGAAACTGACGGGGTGATGGGGCTTTGTTGCATAAAGCGTGATGAGCGCAAACCTATGATTACTTGTGATTATTATGCGACACGGATGGTGTTGGGCATTCCGATTTGCGAGAAGCGATTGAGGATTGCGGCACGGACTTTGAGCTCGATCGTCTGGCGATCAAAAGTGCGCGCGGCGAGACGCTGACTGAGTAGCTTGAAACAGTGCATTTTGGTTTCGACGAGGCTGCGACGATGATAGCCACTCCACTTTTTCCAGATTGCCCTGCCGAGCTGTTTCATCGCGCGCAGGGTTTCATTGCGGGCATCGACGCCGGGTCCGTCTCTGGTCCAAGCCTTGCCGTTGCGGCGAACCGGGATGACCGGCTCAGCCCCGCGACCGGCAATGGCGGCGTGGCAATTCCTTGTATCATAGGCACCATCGCCACCAACACTGAGGATCGTCTCATCCTCGGGGATTTGCCCCAGCAGGTCAGGAAGGGTCTGGCCATCTCCATTGGCGTTGGTCGTCATCTCAAGCGCCCGAATATCCTGCGTTTCCGCGTCAATGCCGATATGCACCTTGCGCCACTGGCGGCGATAGGAAGCGCCGTGTTTCCTTGTTTTCCATTCGCCTTCACCCATCATCTTAATGCCCGTGCTGTCCACCAGCAGATGCAGACCGTCTGCACTTGGCCTCCCGCCCAGATCGACCGACAAACCCTTCTGGCGCCGACACAGCGTCGTGTAATCCGGTGCCGGCCAGTCCAGCCCCGCCAGCTTGAGCAGGCTCTGGGTCAGACCGGTCACTTGCCGCAACGGAAGTTGAAACAGCCCTTTCAAGGTCAGGCAAAACTCAATCGCCCGGTCCGAAAACCGCAGTGGCCGACCAGCCCGCCCGTCGCGCGGTGCAAACCAATCCATCCCAGGGTCAAACCAAACATCCAGCGAGCCTCGTCGCCGGAGCGCCGCATTATACTCGGGCCAATTGGTAGTGCGATACTTCGGCGGTGTCGGTCTGGGCATCCCGCCCATCTATGACAAACGATTCCTCAGGGGAATCCAGTATGTTCGTTATGCAACAAAGCCATTTCGATGTCTCTTCCATCACCTGCAGCGATAAGGCTTCGAGAGGTGCTGGCTACCTGACTTTATCTAAAGCCGCTGTCGCACATGGATGAATGATGAGCCAGATGGGGCGTTGCCAGTGATTGGCTATTTCGCATTTTCGAAGAGACGCTTCCGGCACTGCGCGCGCGTTTTGCTCTATGGTGCCACCAATGCCTATTTTTCCACTTTCAAGCACGTGATGGTGGACTCCTTCGCTAGCGCGGCATGGCAGATTCTCAAAACACACGCGCGCTGCTTAAGGCGATAATCGCAGGGACGGGGCAGGGGACTGTGGATGATTTTGAGCGTCTCTGCATGCGCTCCGACATATCTCATTGCGATAATGGGCAATCTCGATCTGCTGACACCGATGATGAGTTGGGCACAAATCGGCAGAGCGCCCGATATGTTTATGACCGGTAGTGCAAGCGGTTGCGGTGATCTCAGCGCACCCGCATTCGGCAGAGGGCAGTGACCGGTCGGGGCCACCCAAAGTGACAGCGCCAACGCTGCCGGCCATGACGCGTCCGATCTTCCTGGAAAATGCAGGTGTCCGACATGGTGGCGATCGGACGAGGCCGTTCATCACCGTGTTCACGGCGGAACGGTGTTTTGCACCAGGCGCGTCATGATCCACATCAGACCGGGCCGGGGTGACAATGCTGGCTAGCCGGTCATTCTTTTGCACCGATACGCTCTTGATCGGCGGGGGAGGTCAAAGCAGGGATAGGGTCGGATATACTTGAAAAATCCGCCGGTTTGCGCCATAGAGAAACTCATTTTTTGTGAGCGCATATGACGATAAAACTGATCTGCCTGGATGCGGATGACACCCTTTGGCACAATATGAGGTACTTCAATGAGGCGTTTTCAGCTTTCCAAAATCTGCTGAAACCCTTTGCGGATGTGGATGTATCGCTTGCCGCGTTGAATGTCTGTGAAGACCGTAATCGCCACATCCATGGTTATGGAGCGAAGGGCTTGACTCTGTCCATGATAGAGGCTGCCTTAAACCTGTCTGGTGACGGGTTTTCCCGTTCGATGGTGGAGCAGATTTTGGCGGTGGGTCGATCTTTGCTATCGCATCCAGTCGAATTGCTCGATCAGATCGATCAGACACTGATGAAGCTGGAAGATCGTGGTCAGCTTGTATTGGTCACCAAAGGCGACCTTCTTCATCAGGAAACCAAACTTGCGGCATCCGGTCTTGGCGATCTCTTTACTGGTGTTGAGATCGTAAGCAACAAGACCTCACGTACGTTTTCGGATGTCTTTACAAAATATGGTGTCGAACCGCAGGAATGCGTCATGGCGGGAGATTCCATGCGCTCGGACATTTTGCCTGCGCTGGATGCCGGGGCCTTTGCTGCGTTCATTCCTCAGGCGGATGCCTGGTTTCATGAGCATGCTGATGCGCCGCCCCAAAATTCGCGCTACATTGAGTTGTCCAGCTTGTCTGAACTTGTCGACTGGATTGACCAAATCAATGAGGTCGGGACTCAAGCGTCCGTAACCGTATAAGCATATTTCCGCGCTCACCCGAGTGGGGCTTGTCCGGCGATGGGCTATTCCGGGTATTGGTGTGGTTTACGAAACCCCGGATGATTACGTCTGGTCTGGATAAGCTCTGTATCTAACGCATCGCTGTCGCCAGTTCATGTTCAAGGCTGCGGACAGCCTTTTGTATCTTGGGGAGAAGGTGCCGCCGCCGTGGATAAACGGCCCAGATGGGTTCATCGTCAGGTTGGAATTCCTCCAGGATGAGCTCAACCGTGCGGTGCTTCAGATGAGGGAGGATATAAAAATCCGGGAGTTGGCAAATGCCGAGTCCGGATATGCAAGCTTCGATTACCGCATGGCCGCTATTGCACCGGAAACGCCCTTTTGGACGATATAAAATTTCATCTTCCCCGATGCTAAAATGCCAATCCGTGCTGGTGCCCGTGATACACTCATGGTCAGCGAGGTCAGCTATCAAAGAGGGCCTTCCGGCGCGGGCGAGATAGCCAGGTGCTGCACAAGTGTAGAGAGTTCGTGAAGCAACCTGTAGAGCAATCAGGCGAGGATCAGATACATGACCTGTCCTAACGGCGAGATCATAGCCTTCGCCTATCAAATCAACAATGCGGTTCGAAAGATCGATTGTCACATTTAACTTCGGATGGCACATTGCTAAACGCCTAATTATGGGCGCAACGAAGCGTTCTCCCATTGTAGTTGAACATGTGACGCGAAGCTGACCTTGGGGCTCGCCTTGTTCACAAATCAATGCGATAGCTTCATCCCGCTCCTGTACAATTCGTTCACATCGTTCAAAGAAAACCTGACCAGTATCGGTGGCTCTGTTGCAAAAATCGTGAAGCTTGAGCATGCTTGGCGGAGATTGGACGGACGGAACGATGACGGATTTCAAGTGGCGCCATTTCCAGGGTGATGTGATCCTGTGGGCGGTGCGCTGGT
>JAJZTH010000011.1 GCA_021849075.1 Pseudomonadota bacterium
GCCTCTTCAACAAACTCAAGAACTGGCGGCGTATCGCAACTCGATACGACAAAACCAAAGAGTCCTACCTCGGCTTCGTCAATCTCGTCTCAGCCCTGCAATGGATACCCTTTGTCCACGAAACCTAAAGAGGGTTGTATCGACATGGTTTGATATGGGTTGCACGGCAAATCCGCTTAAACTCTTTAAACGCTTAAATGCACGGCAAATCAGTGGCTTGGCGTTCATACGCGGCCCCCGGATTTAGAGCTTCCGGCGTCGAAGAACCGTTGCGGGCGGGATACGGCGAAGGATCGCGGCGTGATGCCATAGTCCTTTTGCATCTGCGCCTTTGGTATTTCCTTGATTTCGTCGCCTTCGAGCAAATGCGCCAGAACACGCTTCAACGCGCTTGTCGCGCCGATCCGATCCCTCTTGAATGTGGGCAGACTAGCAATACGACGCGACAGATAGCTTTGGCTAAACACCTTATCGCGATGCATTTCATACGTAATGCCGTATTTCGAAACCCGGTCATATGGGCCGGTGATGTATTCGAACACGATCTTCAAGATAGCATTGACTTGCTTTACTTCATCGCCTGCAACTTCTCCGGTTTCGCCGCTTTCGAACTTCCCGACCAATGCATTGGTTTGATCGACGACTAGGTTCGTCGCCCACATGCAATCCTCATAGGTAATGCATGGATGTTCGAAGTTTCGTCCAACCGCGATCAATGCGGCAAGTTTCAGGGCTTTCAGGTGAAGCCGCGCCCACATGCCGCGCATCTGATCGTTCGCCGCGCTGTTTTCCTGATCGACGGCGAAGCGCCCAAAATCGTCGAACGTCCGCGCCGCGTCATCGGCTAGCGCGACGGTTTTGACGCGATCGGTATCCGCCAGCACGCCGCATTCGGTGACAAGTCGCGCGATGCTATCGACAAGGTGCCCGGAAGGTTCGACGATGCGATTGGCGTTCCGATAGGGCTTCGGCGACGTGGTTTCGAACAGTAGGGTTCGCGGCAACAGCCCCGACGTGACCATGCTTTCGTCAAGCGTTGCGTAGAAACTTTCGGGCACGCCTTCGCCGAATATGGTCAAGCTAGGATGGCTGATTGCCCGCGTGTTCTTGTCGCGGTCGCTGTAGGCCGATGCGTCGAAGATCGCGCCGCGTCCGCTCTTGCTCCATAGGTGCAGCAGGACACGTTGAAGCCCCGACATATTCGCATTGGCGTTCGGCGATGCCATCGCTTTCAGCATCAAGCCAAATTCGCCGATGATGCAGAACATTACGGGCTTCGGCAGCTTGTCGAGCCATTTGAACAGTCCCGGCGCGGACACCAGTTCGCCGGGACCGCGATAGTCGGCAATCCGGGGCTGTTTCGCATAGACTGCGGCCATAAGGCGCGCGATCCCGTCCGCGACGGCTTCTTTGCCCCGACCCGTTGCGGCGAGTAGCAAGACGTATTGGTTCAAGCCCGACGTTTCGACGTTGAAGGCGCGCCCGGTAATGCCAGCGACAAATGCGATGCCTCCGGCAAGCGCGATCACTTCATCGGGATATGGGGCGTTCCGATAGATGAAGTCCGCAACGTCGCCGACCAGACCCGGCGGGAAGTTCGCGGGACGCGGCGGCTGATCGGCGGCTTGGCCGGAGGGAAAGGATACGACGGACATAGCGTGCCCACATTCAAGGGGTTGTGGGATCACGCGGCGGCGTTGGCGCGCTTATTGTGAAGGTCCGCGACAAGCTGGCGGATTTCGTCTTCGGACTTGCCTGCGATCCGCGCCGCGTTGACCGCCGCAACTTCGTGTTCGGGAAAGGCGATTGCGCGAACGCCGATCTTGACCGGCTTCGGGAAAAGCCCCTTCTTCCAATTGCGCTTCACCGTAAGCGGCGAAACGCCAACGGCGGTCGCAACCGCCGGAAGTCGCATAAGGTTCTGCATCGAAATCTCCTGTCCAAGTGAGTGGTCAGGAGCGGTCATGGCGCAAATGTCGGGCGGCAATAATTGGGAGAATTATTCGTCGTCTTTTAGCCGTCTTCGCATTTGCTTCGACAAATCCCGAAGACGATCTTCGCGCGCGGCGGCTTCGTCATCTTCGAACTTCGATCCGTAATAGCGATCATATATGCCTAGTCCGGCGGCACGCTTCGTCGAGCCTTGGCGCACGGCCAAGGCGGCTTCGTCGATCAAATGCGATCGGACAGGCCAGCCGGTTCCTGTGAACATGTCGGTCACGCGGCGCGCTCCATCGTCGCAACCTTCGGCGTGTTTATGGCGCAATAATCCGCCCATTCCTGCATCAGCTTCGCCCGCTTCGCCATTGCCGTGCTGCGACGATACGACGCTTCGGCCTTGTCTTTCAGCCTGTGGGCAAGGGCATGTTCGATCACTTCGCGGTCGTGCGTTGTGTCATCGCCAGCCCAATCGCGGAACGTGCTGCGGAAGCCATGCGGCACAATTGCCTTGGGTTTGCCGTCTTCACCTTTAACCGAAGGATCGACGTATTGGGCGGGATCGCCGTTCATGCCGCGCACAAGCTGGATAAGCGCCATGTTCGACAAACAACCGTCCTTGGTCGATCCGGCAAACACGTATGGATTGCCCACAATACGGGGCAGCGCCTTCAACAGCGCGACGGCGGCTTTCGACAGCGGCACGTCATGCGGCTTTTTCGCCTTCATGCGTTCAGCCGGGATGCGCCATTCGGGCGAAGGTCCGTCAAGATCGTGGATTTCGTCCCATTTCGCGCCGATGACTTCGTTCGTCCGCGTGGCGGTAAGGATCATGAATTCGACGGCCCGCGCGGACACACTGCTACGCTTGCGAAGATCGGCCATGAACGCGCCCATTTGTGGGAATGGTAACGACGGCTGCGGCTTCACTTCGGCCTGATAGACCGGCAACAGCGGTTCAAGCATACCGCGATATTCGGCGGGATTGTCGCCTGTCCGATAGTCCTTGCCCTTGGCGTAATCCATGACGGCTTCAATACGACCGCGAAGACGATCGGCGGTTTCGTGCTTCGTCTTCCAAATCGGTTCAAGAACTTCGACAATATCGTGCTTCGTAATGTCCGCAACGGGACGATCCCAAAGCGACTTGCAATATGTTTCCAGCGTCGAACGCCATTGCGCCTTATGTTTTTCGTTCTTCAACTTGGCTGTCTTGTTCGCGATTGTGATATCGGCACATTCGCCAAATGTGACGGCTTTGACCTTGGCGGCTTTCGCTTGTGCGGCGTTTGCTGCGGCGGCTTCGCGCTTCGCTTCAACGGGATCGATGCCAGCGCGGATCGCGGATCGCTTTTCTTCGGCCCAACGGCGGGCTTCCTCCAACGTCTTTTCGTAAGGTTCCGGCGCATTGCCATTGCGACGCGCCCAATCCGGCGTTTTCGCTTCGGCGTCCCGGCTTTCCAAATACGGACCAACGCCGATTTCGGCCCGGCGACCTTCCTTGCCGATCTTCGTCCGCAAAACCCATGCGATGCTGTTGCCTTCGATGCGGAGATACAGCCCCGGCACGCCGCCTACGGCGTAGCGACCGGGCTTCTTCGATTTCGCAATCTTCGTCACTTGCGACGGATGCAGATAGGCAAGGCGAGGCATGGGAACGGCTCCAACGGGTCTGTCCGCCATCTTGTCCGCCATAAATCTTGAAAAATCTATAACGATCTTGAGCGGTCACAAGGGATCATGTCCCGCTAAGGGACTGTCGAACAAAGGGAAAATCACCCGTCCTGATCCCTCCCGATCGGTCATATAAGCGGACTCCCGCTCCGCCACATTTTTATAAAATCATTTAAAATCAATACCCTGATCCTAACCTTCAGGCATTGGATTGCGCATCCTCAATGCTGTGGCGATGTCAGCGGAAAAGCGGCCGCAGACGGCGTGAAGGCTGCCAACTGCCCACTACGCCCTCATCATGGTCGCCCCGAGCATCCGTGCGGCCATGATGAGGGCGTAGCCGTTTCAGAATTTGGCTTCTGCGCCGATCAGGATGCGCCCTGACCGGGATACATGCGCGACGATTCCACGCTTGCGAGCGCATCGGCGATTTGCGCCCGGTCTCGGTCATCCAGCGCCACCGCGCCGGCCCCAATATTATCTTCCAGATGGGCGAGTTGGGTGGTGCCGGGGATTGGCACTACGCCCGCATATTGATCCATCAGATAGGCCAGCGACAGCTGCGAAAGCGTGATGGATTTGGCGGCGGCGATGGGCCGCAGCCGCTCAACGAAGGCGAGATTGCCCGGGCGCTGTTCGGGTCCCAGCCTGGCGAGACGCCGGCGGGCGTCGCCTTCACCAAAGGCCGTATCGGAAGCGACTGCGCCGGCCAGCAGCCCCGCCGCCAGTGGTGTGAAAGGAACGAAGCCAATGTCCAATTCTCTGAGAACCGGTATCACATCCTGCTCCGGCCCGCGCCACATCATCGAATATTCATTCTGCACCGCTGTAACGGGCTGAATCGCATGGGCGCGACGGATCATGGCGATGCTTGGTTCGGACAGGCCGAAATGCAGCACCTTGCCCTCGGCGATCAGATCGCGCACCGCGCCCGCCACATCCTCGACGGGGACGTCCGGATCGGGGCGATGCTGATAGAGCAGATCGATCCGGTCGGTCTGGAAGCGGCGCAGCGAATCCTCAACGACCTGACGAATATGTTCGGGGCGGCTGTCGCGACGGGAGGGCCGATTGGCCCGACCAAGATCCCAACCGAACTTCGTCGATACGATAACCTCATCGCGAATGCCCTTAAAGGCTTCGCCGAGCAGTTCTTCGTTCGTGTAAGGGCCATAGGCTTCGGCTGAATCGAACAGGGTGACGCCGCGATCATGCGCCGCCCGCACGAGCGCGATCATCTCGCGACGATCCTTGGCCGGTCCATATAGGCCGGTGAGCACCTGACAGCCCATGCCGACTCTGGAGACTTCCAGCTTGCCGAGGCGGCGCTTGCCCTTTTGCATGTCGCGGGCCGGCGGGGCGGAGACTGGTCGAGCCTGCCCGGCAGACAGCGGCAAAGCTGCGCCAAACGACAGCGCTGCGACCCCTAAAAGCAACTGCCTGCGATCCGGGCTGTCCGGCTGTTCAGGATTGCGGATCATGGCGATGCTCCTTCGATCATTACCAATCCTGCCGAAGCAGACCTTCGGAAGATCGACATCAGGTCAAACCGGCGCGCACCGGAGCGAAAGGGCTGATCCATAGGCGCCACGTTGCGCGCAGCATGCAGAAACGGGCAGCGCATAATAAGAGGGCTTATTCAGTTAAGGCATATGAATAATATTCATGAATGATGGCTGGACCGGCAATGCTGGCACCTGGCCGCACGCTTAGACCGAGTTGATATTGATGCGAATCGTCATTGCGAGCGGGTCAAAGCAAAGTCATTCAAGTCCCGATTATTCTGAAGTCGGCTGTAACAGCCAATGACTCGTAGAATGCGGAAAGCAGAGGAAAATTAGAACATCGTCCGGCCCGCACGGAAACGGCATATCGATTGGCGGGCCATGCAGCGATGAAGATCACAGCGCGGACGAAGACGTCTCCGTCCGCGCTGCGCGTTTTTAGGCGCGGTGCGGACCGATCAGCGCGAGATCGGCGGGGGACAGCCGGTCCGAAGCGCTGTCCAACTGGTGCCAATAGGGGTAGAGAAGCGGGGGGCGGCTAACGGCCTCCAGCCTGGCCATGTCCTCATCCGACAGGCGCAATTCCGCAGCCTTGAGATTATCGGCCAATTGCGCGTCAGTGCGCGCGCCGATGACCAGGCTGGTCACGCCCGGCCGCCCCAGCAACCAGGCCAGCGCCACCTGCGCCGGGGTGACGCCATCCCCGCGCGCCTCCGCAATCTCCACCAGAATTTCGACTATGTCATAGAGCGCCTCGACATCGCGCACGGGCGGCTCGTTCCAGTTGGCGGCCTTGCGCGTACCTTCCGGTTCGGGCTTGCCGCGCCGATATTTGCCCGACAGCAAGCCGCCGGCCAGCGGCGACCAGATCACGCCGCCCACGCCCTGATCCACGCCGATCGGCAGCAGTTCATATTCCGCTTCGCGCGCCTGAAGCGTGTAATGAATTTGCTGGGCGATCGGCCGGATCAGACCTTCCCGCTCCGCCGCGGCGATCATCTTCATGATGTGCCAGCCCGAGAAATTGGATACGCCGACATAGCCGATCTTGCCGCTGCGGGTCAGCATGTCGAAAGCGCTGAGCATTTCCTCCACCGGGGTCATGCCATCCCATTCATGGCACCAGTAAAGGTCGATATGGTCGGTCCGCAACCGCCGCAGACTGGCCTCGCAGGCGCGCACGATATGATGGCGTGACAGGCCGCGCTCATTGGGACCTTTTGTGCCAGTGGGAAAGCGGACCTTGGTCCCCAGGATCAGCTTCTCGCGTCGTCCCCCGGTCAGCGCCTCGCCAATGATTTCCTCCGACAGGCCCGCCGAGTAAATATCGGCCGTATCGATGCTGTTGACGCCCGCGTCGATGCACAGGTCGATCTGGCGCTGCGCCCCGGCCATGTCCGTATTACCGGTCTTGGCGAAAGCGCCCGCCCCGCCGAACGTCATGGTGCCCAGGGTCAGGGTGGAGAGTTTGAGGCCGGAACGGCCAAGGAAGCGATAGTCCATGAAGTCCTCCATCGGACAGGCGGTAAAGACCAGCCTGTTGCGACGCCCTATCTATGGCTCGCCTTTCGTTCGGAAAAATGAAAAGAATGAAAATGATATTTCTGAAAATCGGAACGAACGATGCAGATACCCCAGCTTCGCGCCTTTTGCGCAGTGGCCCAGACCGGCTCCATCACGGCGGCCGCGCGCGTCCTCAACAAGGTGCCGTCGAGCATCACGGTTCGCATCCGCCAGCTTGAGGAGGATCTGGGTCGGGAGCTTTTCCTGCGCGAAAGCAAGCGCATGTTCCTGTCACCGGCCGGGCGGCAATTGCTGGAGCATGCGCAACGCATCCTCGACCTGGCCGATGGCACCCGCGCGCTGATGCGGGATGAAGAAAGCAGCGGTCCCCTGGTCGTCGGCGCACTCGACGTCGTGCTGGTCGACTATATGCCGCGCCTGATCGGGCGCATGCGGCAGCGCCATCGCGGCATCCACCTTAATGTCCGCCATCAGGCGTCAGAGGATTTGGTGGCCCATGTCGCCGACGGCAGCCTGGACGTCGCCCTGACCGAAGGGCCGGTCATTTCCAAAGCGCTCAAGAGCAAGGTCGCCTTTGTCGACGAAATGCTGCTGGTCACGGCGCCTGGCCATCGCGACGTCACGACGCCGGCCGATCTCGACTGCACGGAACTATACGGCTTTCGCCATGACTGCTCCTTCCGGTTTCGCATGGATCGCTGGCTGTCATGCGGCAATCGTGCAGACATGCCGGTCATCGAAATCGAATCCTACCATACGATGCTCGCCTGCGTCAGCGCCGGCATGGGCGCGGCATGGATGTTGCGGTCGATTCTGAAGACATTGCCGGGACATCATCAGGTAAAGACCCATTCCCTGGGCGAAGCCGGGCGCACGGAAATCCATTTCGTGTGGCGTGACGGCCATCTGTCGCGCAACGCTGCGCTGTTGATGGAAACCGCGGCGATGGACTGACCGAAGATGGCCATCGATCGCGTGCCTTTGGGCAATCGGATATGCTACCGATCATGCGATGACCGTTTCCATGCCCCCCCCGACCGATGAAGGATCTAGCCGCCGCCGCCAGATCGTGGAGATTGCGGCCCAAATTTTTGCACGCAAAGGCTATCGCGGCACATCGATGCGGGACATTGGCGAGCAGGCCGGGGTGCTGGGCGGATCGCTCTATCATCACATCAAATCGAAGGATGCGCTGTTTGTCGAACTGCACAACAGCGCGCTGGATGCAGCCGAAGCGCGGATCGCGCAGGCGGTGGCGACGCAGCATGATCCCTGGGCGCGGCTGGAGGCGGCATGCGCCACGCTGCTCGACATTCAGCTGGCGCCCGATTCGCTGACGACGCCGATGATGAACGATTTTCGCGAAGTGCCCGACGCCGTGCGCGCGCAGTTGATCGCGCGGCGCGACGGTTTCGAAAATCTGTTCCGGGCGCTGATCGCCGACCTCCCCCTGCCGGCCCGGATTGATCGATCCGTTTATCGCAACCTTCTGCTGACGCAGCTGAATTCGGCGGCGGACTGGTATCGGCCGGGCCGACTGACCCGCGCGGAAATCGCCGCGCAGATCGTTACCATTTTCCGCCACGCCTGATCGGTTCAGGTCTGGCAATATTCCTCGCGCTGGTCGAACTGGACTTTCGATATCCGGTTCCGGCCCTGCTGCTTGCTGATGTAGAGTTGCCGGTCGGCTTCGGAAATCCAGTGGTCCGCCAGCATGTTGGGCTGGCAGCGCGCGCTGGCGACGCCGATGCTGACGGTGATGAACGGGCTGACCTGCGATCGTTCATGCGGGATGTTGAGCGACTGAATCTGCAAGCGGATTTCCTGCGCCACCAGTTCCGCGCCATGCGGATCGGTGCCCGGCAGGACGCAGGCAAATTCCTCGCCACCATAGCGCGCCGGCAGATCGGTCGCGCGCTTGACCGCGCGGATCAGGGCGGATGCAACCATCATGATGCAGCGATCACCCGCCGGATGGCCATAGGTGTCGTTGAACTGCTTGAAGAAATCGATGTCGAGCATGATGACCGACAGCCAGTCTTCGGTCCGGGCCAGTCGCGCCGCTTCGGTCTGCAACGAGCGTTCCAGATGGCGGCGATTGCTGAGACCCGTCAGCGCGTCGGTCACGGCCAGCATCGCCAGCTGGTCACGCAAGCGCTTGAGTTCGACATGGTTGCCCACCCGCGCGCGCAGGATGGCGGGCTGGATCGGTTTGGTCACATAGTCGATCGCGCCCAGCGAAAGGCCGCGCATTTCATCTTCCGTATCGCCAAGACCCGTGGTGAAAATCACCGGAATGTCCGCCAGCAGCGAATCGGCCTTGAGCTGGCGGCAGACTTCGAACCCATCGATCCCCGGCATCAGCACATCGAGCAGCACCAGATCGGGCTGAGCCGCGCGCGCCGTGTCCAGCGCCTGCTGTCCCGAGGTCGCGAAACAGACCTCATAATCATCCTCCAGCACCGCATTCATAATCTCGATGTTGGAAATTTCGTCGTCGACAATCAGGATCGTCGCTTTGCTCATGACAGCACCCCCGCTCTCCGGTCGGGCCGGGCATGGTCGACATCGGCGGCCATATCCGCGTCGATGAGCGCGAGCGCGGCCTCATAATCCAGTTTTTCCAGCGCCTGATGGATGGGATGGGCCGATCGCGCCTCTTCCGGCAGACCCAGCGCATCGGCCAGGCGCCGGAAACCGGCGCGCGCACCCAGGCTGCGGCGGAAGACAAGATCGCGCAATTCGGTTCGGGCCGCCGCGATACTGTCGCCGTCCGCCGGCGTCAGGGCGATAGGCGACGCATCCTGACGGTTGGCGGTCAGGCTGCGGGCGGCGATGATCGCAGGCATGATGCTGCGTTCCAGATCGACCAACGCCGCGCGCGCCGGATCGACATCCCCCGCCGCCAGCATCCGCTCGATATCCGCAGCGATGGCCTGCACCTTTGGCAATTCCAGCGATCCGGCGACGCCCTTCAAGCTGTGCGCCAGCCGGCGCGCATCGGGCAGCATGCCGGTGGAGATCAGCACGCGCAATTCGCCAGCCACATCGGCATAGGTATCGCCGAAGGTGACGATCAGCTTGTGCAGCAAGGTCGCCTTGCCATTAACCCGCAGCAGCGCGGCGCGCAGATCGAAGGGCGGCAGATGATCGGGCAGCAATGCATCGGGCGCTTTGGCCGCCACGGCCGGCGCAGATACGACAGCGGTCGCCGCCGGCCTGAGCCAATGGTTCAGCGTCCGCACCAGCCCGGCCGGATCGACCGGCTTGGCGACATGATCGTTCATGCCGGCGGACAGGCAGCGCTGCTTTTCCTCTTCATAAGCGTGAGCGGTCATGGCGATGATCGGCAGGCGATCGGCCGACCAGCTTTCGCGAATGATGCGGGTCGCAGTGACGCCGTCCATTTCCGGCATCTGCACATCCATCAGGATGCAGGCATAGATTTCGCCGCGCTCCTGCACCTTGTCACACGCGATCCGGCCATTTTCTGCGCAATCGACCAGCAGCCCCGCGTCAGCGAGCAATTCGGTGGCGATTTCGCGATTAATCTCATTATCCTCCACCAGCAGCACCTGAAGCCCGCGCAGATTTTCCGCCACCATCGGCAGCGCATCTGGCGTTGGCGCAATCGTGACGGGCGCAACATCATGCTGGGTGAAGACGTCGATGATGGTGTCGAGCAGCGTCTTGGGCACCACCGGCTTGGTCAGGAAGGCGGCGACATCGCCGTCCTGAATGCCCTTGACGAAATCGTCGGCGCCATAAGCAGTGACGATCAGGGTCTTGGGGCGGCCGCCGCGATAATGGGTCTGGCGCATTTCTTCGACCACCTGCATGCCGTCCATGCCCGGCATCTTCCAGTCGAGCAGGACGAGGTCATAGGGCTTGCCGCCCTGATCGGCATCGTCGATCGCCGCCAGCGCCTCATGCCCCGACGCGACCAGATCGACCGCCATGCCCCATCCGGCAAAGACGTCGTGCATGATCTGGCGCGACGCCGTATTGTCATCGGCAGCCAGCACCCGTAGCCGGCGGACATGTTCGGGCAGCGGCGTTTCCAGCGCGACCAGATCATCCTCCCGCGCCATGCGCATGCGGCAGGTAAAGGTGCTGCCATGGCCTGGCTGGCTGTCCACCCGTATGCCCCCGCCCATCTGCTCCACGATCTGGCGACAGATGGCGAGACCAAGACCGGTGCCGCCAAAGCGGCGCGTGGTCGAACTGTCGGCCTGGGTGAAGGAATGGAACAGCGCATTCTGCTGATCCGGGGTCATGCCGATGCCGGTATCGCGCACCGCCAGTTCCAGCATGACCTGCCCATCCTGTTCGGACACAAGCGCAAGGCTGATCGTGACGGTGCCTTCTTCGGAAAATTTGACGGCGTTGCTGAGCAGGTTGAGCACGACCTGACAGAAGCGCATTTCGTCGCCGACCAGCCGTTCAGGCACATCGGCGTCAATTTGCGAAACAAGTTTGACCTGTTTCATCTCTGCATTGTCGGCAACCAGATGCAGCTGATTTTCGATTGCGCGGCGCAGACTGAACGGGTTGGATTCCAGCGTCAGCTTGCCCGCTTCATTCTTCGAAAAGTCGAGAATGTCGTTGATCAGCCGCAGCAGCGACACGCCGGCATGATTGATCTTGCTGACATAATCCATCTGTTTGGGTTCAAGATCGGTGCGCATCACCAGATGGCAAAAGCCCAATATGGCGTTCATCGGCGTGCGGATTTCGTGACTCATATTGGCCAGGAACAGGCTCTTGGCGCGATTGGCCTCTTCCGCTTCGTGCGTGCGCTCCTCCAGCGCCTCGTTCTTCGCCAATATCTCCTCACCCATGCGCTGGTTGCGCTGGAAGCTTTCCACCAGCTTGTCGCTGAGCCAGACCAGCACCGTCGTCTGGAACGCAACGATACCGGCGTGCAGCAACACCCGCTCCAGATTGCCTTCGCCCGGAAACACCGCATAGGGCAGCAGATAAAGCAGCAGCAGATGATGCAGCGCCGTAGCGGTCGCAGCGGTCAGGATGGCGCGCTTGTCACACCAGGCGATGGTCAGGGCCAGCATGGCGAAGAAGTACATGTGCATGTCCATCTGCCAGGGATGGCCGCGCATCAGGAACAGCAGCATCGCCGGTTCGCCCATCAGGGCGATGGCGGACAGATAGCGTGTCGCAGGGGCGATCCCCTGCCGCCACCATGTCAGATGATAGGCTCCTGCAAGGACAGCCCCGGTCAGGGCGGCTGCAACAGGCGAATGACCCGCCAGCAAAGCAACGGTCGCGAGCAACGGCACATGCGCCCAGAAAAGCGGCACGAGGAACCGGCCGAAATGATAGCGCAGCGTATCGAGTTCGATGGTCATAGGGTCTGTTCCTGCGAGGAGGAGTCGAAGCAACCGCCGCGCGCGGGCGCAGCAACCGCCAGCCAGGCGCCCGCCTTGCGCAGCGCGGCCGGAAAATCGGGCCGGGTCGACCCGGCGATGACGATGTTGGAGAAGCGCCCCGCCTGCACCAGCCGACCATCGGCGGCGCGGACGAGATTGATGGTGTCCGCCCGGCTGGACCCGGGTGCGGCCATAACGAGATACCAGCCCGAGTCCGGTCCATCCATGAGCGACGCCAGACCCAGGCCGGCCAGTCCGACGCCAAGCAGCAGCAGCGCAGGAAGATAGGCGGTCCACGCCCCTTTGCGCCCCTGTTGCATGACGGCCGGCCGAAGCCGCTCATCCTGCACACAAGAGGACAGGACCGTAATATCAGTTCTGGTCGCTTCCCATCTCATGACAGCATAGTGCCGCATGGAGAGTTTTATATTGGTTAATCATGCAAACTATTCAGACACGGTTGAAAGAAATTGAACGACACTTGCTTTCGGATCAGTCGCAAGATCCATAAATCAGAGATTTTTGACGATTTTCGATATTCATGGCCGATGATTTACGCATTTTACAAAATTGCGTTCCATTTCGAACCCTGAATCAATTGCATCATCTACAATAAGCGCCGCCAAGACTTTCAGTCCAAAAGTTCGTCGAGGCCCCGCGCGGGAGGCGTTCCTTCACGCGCCAGCTGATCCAGCGTCGCACGCGCCATGGCGCGATAGGGCAGCAGCAGCGACGGGCAATCGGCAGAGATTGCGGCCAGATGATCGCTTATGGTCACTTCATCGCCGCGCAGCAACGGTCCCGATAGCGCTGCAAATCCGCGATCCAGGCTATTTTCCAGCGCCGCGCGCACCAGCGGCCCCAACAGCGCGTGCGGGTCCGCAATGCCGGCGGCATGCAACGCATCGCAGGAACCCGCGAGCAAAGTCACCAGATGATTGGCCGCATGGCACAAGGCGGCATGATAGAGCGCCCGTTGCGCCTCCCCGACATGTTCGGCGACTCCGCCCAACAGGCCGACAAGCCGCTCGGCCGCATCCGTCGCCTGTGGCCCCGCGCCGGTAATGACGAAGCGCGCACCCGCCATACGCGCCACTTCCATTTCCGGGTTGCCGGTAAAGGTCATGGCCGGGTGGACGGCAGCGGTCAGCATGCCGCGATCGCGCAGCGGCGCCAGCAGCGCCGCCCCGCTGCGCCCGCTGACATGGCAGGCGAAGGCGTCGGGCTGCGTCGGTCGGTGACGAGACATGGCGGTGACGACATCAGGCAACGCATCATCGGCAACGGCGATCAGCATGAGGTCGCAGGCAGACATGATGACGTCCGGCGCAAACACGGCCTGGCTCCGCTCGACGCCAGCCGCGACGGCGCGAACATGGTCAGGATTGCGCCCCCAGAACATCAGCGGGGCGGCAGAGTGATTCTTCAGCCCATGGGCCAGCGCGCGCGCCACCCGCCCCGTTCCGACGATTCCGATCTGGCGATAGGCAGGATGCTGATGCATCGACGCGGCTTAGCCGCTGGCATGCTGTCCCGGCAAGGCCAGGGAAAGCCGATTGGTCGATGAGCGACAGGAGGATGCGGGGCGCTCAAGCCGGATTGGCGAGCAGAGCTTTCAGCCGAGGCGGCCAAAGCCATTGGGGGTATGCTGGCGCGCGGCAGGGCCGCCGCGCCAGCACAGTCGTCGATCAGCCGTTCAGCTTGTCCTTGACCGCCTTGGCGGGGGTGAAGCTCAGCTTCTTCGACGCAGCGATCTGGATGGTGGCGCCGGTGGCGGGATTGCGGCCTTCACGGGCGGCGCTTTCCTTGACCTTGAACTTGCCGAAGCCGTTCAGCGACACTTCCTCGCCCTTGGCAGCCGCATCCGCGATCGCCGCGAACAGACCGTCCACGATCTTCTTCGCATCGGCCTTCGACAGGCCGCTGGCGCCGGCGACGGTCTCGGCGAGGTCAGCATTGTTCATGTGAGGGGGTCCTTTCCCTTGGTAGTTGAACTGCGGACTTAGCCATTCCGGCCTGTCTGGTCCATCCGCCTTTGCACGAGATATGCCCTATTTCCGGCAATATTGCACATCGACGCCAAGACCGGACGGTGACAATCCGCCCCCATACGCCCGATAATGGCGCGCGGTTCCATAGCATGGGGGCCGTTTCACACCGCCGCCGCGCCAAATGAATGGAATCATATCCCTATCGAAGGGAATAAAGTGCAAAAATCGAGGGAAGTAGCCGCCAGAAAAGCGGGTTGTCGCTCGCCTGCCATTTCCGTGATCCTGCCACCGAAATGGTGACCCCTACGGGAATCGAACCCGTGTTTCAGCCGTGAAAGGGCCGCGTCCTAACCGCTAGACGAAGGGGCCGTTCGTTGTCGCCGCCGTGGCAGCGCTGCGAAGCGAGGGCGCAATTAGGCGGGGACGGCTGAACGGTCAACCCCCTAAAGACAAGAAAATGACAATCTTTGTTCAGTCGGCCCAGGCGGCATCTTCCAGATGCAGTTCGGCGGCGGGCCGGCTGCCCCAATCGTCCAGTTTCGCCTTGCCCGCGACCCACAGCCGGCGATCGCGCGGCGCGCCCAATATCGCCTGCCCCAGATCGGTTTCGGCCTTGCGAAAGCCGATGGTCTTGATCGATCGGCCATCCTCCCCGCTCATGATCGCGCGCAAATGGCCGTTGCCCACGACGTCGGCCTTGATCACCCGCATCGGCCCGGCGGCGATCAGCGGCGCGGGCCAGCCGGCGCCATAAGGGCCGCCTTGCTCGATTGCGGCGATAAAATCCGGGTTCACGCCCGCAGGCGCGAGAACCGCATCGATCAGCAGCGCGCGGTCGTCGCGCGCCCTGGACACAGCAGCGGATAATCGTTCGTCGAGATAATCGGCCAGCGCGTCGATCCGGTCGGCCGCGACCGTCAGGCCCGCAGCCATGGCGTGTCCGCCGCCGGCAACCAGCAGGCCGCTATCCTTGGCCGCCAGCACCGCCGCGCCAAGGTCCACGCCGGAAATGGAGCGGCCCGACCCCTTGCCCAGGCCAGCCTCATCGACGGCGATCACGATTGCGGGACGGCCCGCCTTCTCCTTGATTCGGCCCGCGACGATGCCGATGACGCCGGGGTGCCAGCCTTCGCCCGCAATTACGGCGACGGCGCGATTGCCCTGCGCCGCCAGCAGCGCTTCGGCCTGCTCCTGCACGGTCGATTCGATTGCGCGGCGTTCTTCATTATACTGATCCAATTGCTCCGCGATGCGGGCGGCTTCGGCGGGATCTTCGGTCGTCAGCAGCCGCACGCCCAGATCCGCCTGCCCCACGCGCCCGCCGGCATTGATGCGCGGGCCAAGCGCAAAGCCGAGGTCATGGCAGAGCGGCGCGCGTGTGAGGCGGCTGGCGTCGATCAGCGCGGACAGGCCGATATTGCGGCGTTTGGCCATCACCTTCAGCCCCTGCGCCACGAAGGCGCGGTTTAGCCCTTTGAGTTGCGCAACGTCGGCCACGGTGCCCAGCGCGACGATATCGAGCAGGTCGAGTATATTGGGCTTGCCCCGCGTGGCGAACCAGCCGCGCGCGTCGAGCGCCTTGAGCAATCGCGCGCCCAGCAGGAAAGCGACGCCGACCGCCGCCAGATGACCGTGAAGGGCGGCATCGGGATGTTCGTCCAGCCGGTTGGGGTTCACCAGCGCAAACGCCTCGGGCAATTGGGTGGCGCATTTATGATGGTCGACCACCACTACATCGACGCCGGTCGCCCGGGCCATGGACAGCGCTTCGAATGCCTGCGCGCCGCAATCGACGGTGACAATCAGGGTCGCCCCCTCCCCCGCCAGCCGCACCAGCGCTTCGCCGGACGGACCATAGCCCTCCATCAACCGGTCGGGGATATAGGGTTTGGCGTTCAGCCCCAGATCACGCAGCAGGCGGATCAGCAGCGCCGCGCTGGTTGCGCCGTCGACATCATAGTCACCGAAGATGCGCACATCCTCGCCGCGCTGAACCGCATCGGCAAGGCGATCGGCCGCGGCGTCCATGTCGCGGAACAGGCTGGGATCGGGCATGAACTGGCGGATGGTGGGATTGCGATGCGCCTCCACCGCGTCGCGAGGACAGCCACGCGCCAGCAGCAATTGCGTCACCAGATCATCGGGCCTGTAGCCCGGATCGCGGGCATCAGCCCCGCCGCCTCGCCAACGCCATGGCTGACCCGAAATCGATCGCGAAATATTGAGCGCAAATGTCATGCAAAGGCTGTAGCGACCCATGAGTCATGAGGGAAGCCGCACCAAATCATGTCGCAGGCGGAACCGTCGCAACCCGTTCTGCGTATTGCCTCTTTGCCGGGCATGTGGAATGCGCGGCGCGAAAGGGGCAGCGCAGGTTCATGGACAGACGACAGGCATATTCATTGGGCCTGCTCCTGTTGACCGCATCGCCGCTGCCGTTGATGGCGCAGACAGCCGCGCCGACGCCCCCGCCGGCCCAGAGCGAGGCGGAAGAGCCAATCCTGCCCGACGACCAGTTCGAAGCCCGCCTGCCCAAGGCGCCGGCCGCTGATCCAAATGCCCCCCTGCCTTCGATCGACAGCTGGATCGACCAGCAGATGCCGGCGCAATCCACGGCGCCCGCCGAATTGCCGCCCGCGACCGACCCGGCCGAGGAGCAGGAACTGGCGCAGCCGTTGCCCGCGCTCGACAGCGTGACCGTGCCCGCCAATGTCGCATCCAATGACGATCCCAACGCCAAGCTGCCCGATGTTCGTTATGCGACCAGCATTGAGGGCTTTGGCAAGACGGGGCTGGAAGACGAGTTCCGCGCCGCATCCGCCCTGATCGACGGGGATGGCAAGGCCGAAACCGCCGCCATGGTGCAGGCGCGGGCGCAGGAGGATGAGAAGCTGGCCAACCGGCTGCTCCATTCGCAGGGCTATTATGACGGGACCGCGCTCGCCAGCCTGGATCAGGCCGGCGACGGGACGCTGAAAGCGGTGATTTCGGTCACGCCCGGCAAGCGGTACAAGATCGGTACTATCGTCATCACCGCCGATCCGACGATCCCGCCGTCGCTGGTGCGCGACAGCCTGCCGCTCAAGAGTGGCGACTATATCATCGCCACCGATGTCGAGGGGGCGGAAGCGAATGTGGCGCTGAAGCTGCCGGAAAATGGCTATCCCTTCGCCAAGGTCGGGGACCGCGACATATTGCTCGACGCCGCAACCGTGACGGGCGACTATACGCTGCCGGTGGACGTCGGGCCGCGCGGCACATTCCGCAAGATCACGACCTCTGGCGAAAAGCAGGCGTTCGGCGCGGACCATATGGAGGTGATCCGCCGGTACAAGCCGGGTCAGATTTATGACAGCCGCAAGGTCGACGATCTGCGCAAGGCGCTGGTGGCGACCGGCCTGTTTTCCAGCGTTGCGGTCGATCCGGTCCGCACCGGCGAAGTCGCGCCAGACGGCACCGAATATGTCGACCTGATGGTCGAGCAGGAGGCGGGGCCGCCGCGCACGCTGGCGGGCGAACTGGGCTATGGCACGGGTCAGGGTTTCCGCGCGGAAGGCACATGGACCCATCGCAACATGTTCCGGCCCGAAGGCGCGCTGATCGGCGGCGTGATCGCGGGCACGCAGGAACAGGGCGTGTCGGGCACCTTCCGCCGGTCCAACGCGGGCAAGCGCGACCGGACATTCCAGACCGGCATCACGCTGAAC
Organism: Pseudomonadota bacterium; assembly: GCA_021849075.1. Classification (GTDB taxonomy): domain Bacteria; phylum Pseudomonadota; class Alphaproteobacteria; order Sphingomonadales; family Sphingomonadaceae; genus Sphingobium. Next base: position 17,727 of record JAJZTH010000011.1, read on the forward strand.
CACCAGAATTACGACGCCTATGAAGCGTTCACCGCGGGCCTCAACGTCGGCTGGTCGCGCCAGTCGACGCCGATCTTCCAGAAGCGCTGGACCTATAGCTATGGCGCGGAAATCCTGCTGACCAACGAACAGGTGGTGCTCGACCCCACCACGGCGGACAAGACGCGGCGCACCTATTTCATTGGCGGATTGCCGGTGCAGATCGGCTATGACCGGTCCAACGATCTGCTCAACCCGACCAAGGGGTTCCGCGCCAATCTGCGCGCCGAACCGGAAGGATCGTTGGAGGGCAGCTTCTCTCCCTATCTGCGCGCCAGTTTCGATCTGACCGGCTATTATCCGGTGTCGGACGCTCTGGTCATCGCCGGGCGGGCGAAGGTGGGCACGATTACCGGGGTCAGTCGCAATGATGTGGCGCCATCACGGCGCATCTATGCCGGCGGCGGCGGATCGGTGCGCGGCTTTGGCTATCAGGAACTGGGACCGAAGGACGCGAACAACGATCCGATCGGTGGCCGGTCCGTCAATGAATTTGCGGTCGAGGGCCGCTATCGCTTCGGTAATTACGGCGTCGTCGCCTTTGTCGATGGCGGTCAGGTTTATGAAAGCTCCATGCCCAAATTTTCCGACATGCGATATGGCGTCGGCATAGGCGGCCGTTTCTACACCAATTTTGGGCCTTTCCGCGCGGACATCGCCATGCCGATCAACCGGCAGCCGGGTGAATCCAAATTCGCCCTCTATATCGGCATCGGGCAGGCTTTCTGATGGCGCAGGACGATATCTCGACCGAAACCGCAACCGAGACTGTAGTGGTCCGCGAGAAGCGCCCGCTGTGGCAGAAGATCGCGATCGGCGCGGTTGGACTGGTCGTCGCGCTGGTCGTGCTGGTCGCTGGCCTGCTGCTGGGCCTCAACACCCAGCCGGGCAAGAAATTCCTGATCCAGCAGATCGCCGCGCTGCAAATGGAATCGGGCATGAAGATCGAGGTCGGGCGGATCGAGGGATCGATCTACAGCGACATGACGATCCACGATCTGGTGCTGCGCGATCCCAAGGGCGTATTCGCCGTCAGCCCACAGGTGCATGTGGTCTGGCGGCCATTCCGCTACATCAACAACCATATCTCGGTCAGCCTGCTGGAAACGCCTTTGGTCGTGCTGGCGCGCAGCCCGCAATTCAATGTCGTGGAAAGCGATCCCAATGCGCCGATCCTGCCGGATCTGGACATTGACGTCGACCGGATGAAGATCGGCAAATTCATACTGGCCAAGCCGGTGATCGGCCAGAAGCGCGAAATCGCGATCGACGGCGTCACCCATATTTCGGACGGCCGGGCGATCCTGTCTGCCGACGCGATTGTCGACAGCGGCGACCGCTTGCAGGCGAAGCTGGACGCGGTGCCGGCGCAGAACAGGCTGGCCATGAGCGGCACGCTGACCGCGCCCAAGGGTGGCGTCATTGCCGCCATGTCCGGCCTGACCGACGGCATGACCGCGACGCTGGATGGCAAGGGCACCTGGCAGGCATGGGACGGCCGGATCGTCGCGACGTCGCCCAAGGGCGAACTGGCGAACATCCTGCTGGCGGCGCGCGACGGCAATTTCACCGCCAAAGGCCCGGTGCGGCCGGGGCTGGTCTTTGCCGGGACGGTCGACCGGCTGACTGCGCCGCAGCTGGACGTCGACCTGTTCGCGGGGCTGAACGAACGGCGCGTGAACCTGAAGGGCACGCTGCGATCGCCCGCCATGACCGCCGACGCGCAGGGTCTGATCGATCTGGGCAAGAGTCAGTTCAGCGCACTGAAGATCAATGCCGCGCTGCTGACGCCGGGCGCGATCATGGAGAAGGTGAAGGGGCAGGATGTCCGCGTCTCCATCATCCTGGACGGGCCGATAGCGACGCCCTTCATCGATTATGACATCAGCGCCAAGAGCATCGCCTTCGACGCGACCGGGATCGAAAATCTGAAGGCCAGCGGCCGGGCGGTGATCGACGCCGACCGCATCCGCATTCCGGTGAACGCCACCGCGACCCGCGTGACGGGCCTGAATGCAGCGGCCGGCGGGCTGATGCAGAATCTGCGCGTGAAGGGCGATTTCGCCTATGCTGCCGGCAAGCTGATCAGCGACAATCTGAAGATCGACAGCGACAAGATCGACGCTACCGCGATCGTGCTGGCCGATCTGGACAACGCCATCTATCGCGGCGCGCTCAAGGGGCGGGTCAATGACTACAAGATCGATGGCGTCGGCATCGTCAACCTGAACACCGACGTCGAACTGATCCCCGGACCCAAGGGCGGATTTGGCCTGGGCGGGCGATTCGGCGTGCGCACGGCACGATGGGACAATGCATCAGTGCGCGACTTTCTGGGCGGCAATGCGGTCATGTCCGGGCGAATCGGCATGACGCCGGAGGGCAAGTTCACGCTGGCCGGGCTGAAGGGCGCCGCGCCCAATTTCACGATCCACAGCGGTTCGGGCAGCTATGACACGGATGGTCAGGTCGCCTTCGACGCGACGGCTTCCTCCAAACAATATGGCCCGTTGGCGCTGACGGTCCGCGGCACGATGGAGCGCCCGCAGGCGGTTCTGCGCGCGGCGCGGCCCAATGTCGGCGTGCAGTTGACCGATGTGGTCGCAAAGCTGAATGGCGAGGCAGCGGGATATCGGCTGGAGGCGACCGGTGGGTCGCCCTATGGTCCCTTCTTCGCCAATGTACTGATCCGCACGGCGCAGGGTCCGCTGACCATCGACGTCACCAAGGCGCGCTTTGCCGGGATCGACATGAACGGCCGCATCCAGCAGAGCGCCGCCGGTCCCTATGTCGGACAGCTGGCGATGAACGGATCGGGCATCACTGGCGCGGTCAAACTGGCGGCGGTCGGCAAGGTGCAGGGCGTGGACGTCAACGCGACCGCCAGCAACGCCAAATTGCCGGGTGAAGCCGATGTGGTGATCGGTCGGGCGATCGTGACCGCATCCATGCTGCTGACCGACCAGCCGCAGGTGAAGGCCGACGCGCAGATCGCCAATGCCGCCTATGGCGACTATGTGGTGCGCAAGGCGCGGGCGCGGCTGGACTATCAGGGCGGGCGGGGACGCGCGCAGCTGGTGGCCGACGGGTCGAGCGGCGTGCCCTTCTCGATCGCGGCCAATGCGGCGCTGCGCCCCGATCTTTATGCCGTGGCTTTGCAGGGCAAGGCGGCGAATATCGACTTCAAACTGGCGCAACCGGCCATCATCCGCGTGGAGAAGGGCGGCTATCGGCTGGAGCCGGCCAGTCTGGTGCTGCCGCAGGGCAAGGTCGATCTGGCCGGGCGGTTCGGCGATACGACCATAGCGCAGGCGCGGTTCAAGGATTTCGATTTGGCCATAGCCAATATCGCCTCACCGGGGCTGGGCATTGGCGGGCGGGCCACCGGCACGCTGGATTATCGACAGGAAGGCAGCGCCTTCCCGACGGCGACGACGCGGCTTGCCATTAACGATTTCCGCCGGTCGAGCCTGACCGCCGTGTCAGACCCGGTGTCGATGAATGTCGAGGGCAAGCTGTCGTCGGCCGGCGGCGATCTGCGCGGGCTGATTCGCGAGGGCAATGCCACGCTGGGCCGCTTCGTCGCCACGCTGGCGCCGCCGGGCGCGGGCGCGAGCTGGAGCGAGCAGTTGCAAAATGCGCCGCTGGGCGGCGGCATCCGCTATGCCGGGCCGGCCGATGTGCTCTTTTCCTTTGCCGGGCTGGCCGACCAGCAGCTGACCGGGGGCCTCGCCGTCGCCGCCGATTTCAGCGGACGGCTGACCGATCCGCGCCTGAACGGCGTGGTGCGGGCCAACGCGCTGACCTATGAGAATGAGACGTTCGGCACGCGCGTCACGCAGATGAAACTGGATGGCCGCTTCACCAACGATCATCTGGAGATTCGCGATTTCTCCGGCCGGGCGGGCGACGGCACGGTGCAGGCTTCGGGCAATGTCGGGCTGGCGGCGGACAGCGGCTTCCCGATGGACATCGCGGTCAGGCTCAACCGGGCGCGGCTGGCGCGCAGCGAGGCGATCACCAGCGTCGTGAGCGGAACGCTGAACATCACCAACAGCGCGGCGAATGGCGGCCTGATCAAGGGCGACCTGACCCTGCCTGAAACCCGGTATCGCGTGGCGTGGCAGGGCGGCACCGAGATTCGCGAGTTGAACGGGGTGCGGCGCAAGGGCGCTGGGCCGGATGCGCTGGACCAGCGGCTGGCCGCGCGCAAGGCCGCCGAAAAGCCGGCCGACTGGAAGCTGGACATTCGCGTGCGGGCGGACAATGAGATTTACGTGACCGGCATGGGGCTGGATTCCGAATGGAAGACCAACATGCGCGTCACCGGCACCACCGCCAATCCGCGCGTGGTGGGCAGAATCGAGTCGCTGCGCGGCCGCTACAGCTTCTCAGGGCACCAGTTCGAACTGGAGCAGGGCGTCATCACGTTCAACGGGCCGATGCTGAACCCGACATTGCAGATCAAGGCGGAGACGCGGATCGACACGGTGACGGCGGGCATCCAGGTGACGGGCAGCGCGCAGCAGCCCGACATCGCCTTCATCTCCACCCCGACCCTGCCGCAGGACGAAATCCTGTCGCGCATCCTGTTCGGCGACAATGTCGCCAACCTGTCGGCGGTGCAGGCGGTGCAATTGGCGGCCGCGCTCAACGGGCTGCGCGGCGGCAGCGGCGGGCTGAACCCGATGGGCAAGTTGCAGGGCGCGTCGGGGATCGACCGGATCGGCATCGTCGGCGGCGACGAGGCGACCGGGCGCGGCACATCGCTGGCGGTCGGGCAGCATATCTCGAACAATATCTATGTCGAGGTGATCACCGATTCGAAGGGCTTCACCGCCACCCAGCTGGAGATTGCGCTGTCGAAGACGCTGAGCCTGTTGTCGAAGACCGGCACCAATGCCGGATCGTCGGCGAACCTGCGCTATTCGAAGGATTATTGATCCGGCGTCGCGGTCAGCAGCCGGGATCGCCAAGGCGCTCCCACGCTTCACGCGCGTCCATCAATTCCCGGTCGCTGCCCGGGGTGAAGAAACGGCGGTCGAACCACCAGGCGCGTTCCGCCTCCGGCTTGCCGGAGCGAGTGCCGGGATCGCGGATCATGCGTTGGCGTATCTCGTCCAACGGAACGAGATAGCTGATCGGCCGGTCGGATAACGCATCGGCAACGAAGACCCACCAGGGGGTAACGAGCAGTTCGGGGGCAAGGCCCAGCCTAACTTCATTGGGCCGGCCAGCATGCGCCTTCACCTGAATCGGATGAGCGATGCGTTCGCATTGCGAAACGGCATATAGATCGGCGCCGCGCGCGTTGCGAACGGTCAGCATCACATTCCAGCCATGCCGGGACAGGTCGCGCGCGACATGATAGACGCCGGCGTTGCCGGTCAATTGGCGATTATTGCTCATGGCGAAGCGCTATCCGATGCGCCTTGCCAAAACGTGTAAATCAGGCGCGAGCCACGGTGATCGACTGGGCGTTCATGGTTGCGCCGCCGAAGACGGTCATGAAGGCGATGTCGGTGGCGTCGCGGCCGACGGCGATGCGGACCATGGTTTCGACGGGAGCCAGGCCGGTCGCATCGACGATGTGCCAGGCGCCGTCGAGCCAGACCTCCACCACGGCATGGAAGTCGGGCGGATCGAGATCGAGCGCATAGACCGAGACGAGCCGGGCGGGAATGTCGCGCGAACGGATGAGCGCGGCGGTGAGATGGGCATAGTCGCGGCACACGCCCTGCTGCGCGACGAAAGTGTCGGCGGCGGTGGTGGTGACGTTGGAGCTGCCCGGCACGTAAACGAGATTGGCGTGGACCCATTGGACCAGCGCATGGACCAGCGCGCCGCCGTCCAGATCAGGGAAATGGCCGCAGACGAAGCTGACGAAACGGTCGGCCTCGCAATAGCGGCTGGGCCAGATGAAGGGCAGCACATCTTCGGGCAGGCTGGGTAGCGGACTGCGGGCGAGGGTGGTGATGTCGATGGTCGGGCGTTCGACGTCGATCGTGGCGCGATAGGTGCTGACCATGCGGCCGACGCCGGTGCGGGTCCAGGTGCGCCGGCCGACACCGCTGCCCCCAACCTTGTTGGTGAGGGGGCCGGCATTGTCGATGATGTGCGATTGTTCGACCACCCGCTGATCGGGAAGCGCGGCCGCCTCCACCGCGAGCAGGACGTCGGTCTGCTCGGCAAAATCATAGTCGAGGATCGCTTCGATCGCGACGCGCATGGAGATGGGGTCCGAATGTCAGAGGGGGCGGGCCGATTCGGTCTGCAACGATCAGCATCGTGAGAGCGCAAGGGGTTAGCAAGCGGATTGCATATGATGCGGGTTAAGCGAAGGGATGCGGCGGAGAGCATGGCACTGCCCGTTTCTCGACATGCTCGAAACGAACGGGTCGGCACAAAGTCATCCGGCCTTAACTTCGCATATTTCCCGCCGAATCGGACATTTTCGTGCGCCGGGCTGATCCTATCGGAAAGTCGCCCCTCGTTCGTCCGAACGGTAAAAGGCCCGTCGCGCGGGGAGCGCGGCGGGCCTTTTCAGTGCGTGATGCGCAAGGCGGGCGGGGGCCATGGACCCATGCCCGGATGATCCGTCCGGGCCGGGCATCAAGGCTTATTCGCCATCATCCTCCGCATCGGGTCCGGTCATCATCCCTTCGGCAACCTGTTCGGTCTTGCCGCGGATCGCCTTTTCCAGCTTGTCCGCGAGTTCGGGATGTTCCTTGAGATAGGTTTTGGCGTTTTCGCGGCCCTGACCGATGCGGACCGAGTCGTAGGAGAACCATGCCCCCGACTTTTCGACCAGCCCAGCCTTGACGCCCAGATCCAGCATCTCACCGATCTTGGAGATGCCTTCGCCATACATGATGTCGAATTCGACCTGCTTGAAGGGCGGAGCCACCTTGTTCTTGACCACCTTCACCCGGGTCGCATTGCCGACGATATCGTCGCGATCCTTGATCTGGCCGGTACGACGAATGTCGAGACGGACCGAGGCGTAGAATTTGAGCGCGTTGCCGCCGGTCGTGGTTTCCGGGTTGCCGTACATCACGCCGATCTTCATGCGCACCTGGTTGATGAAGATCACCATGCATTTGGACCGCGCGATCGAGCCGGTCAGCTTGCGCAACGCCTGGCTCATGAGACGAGCCTGAAGGCCGACATGGCTGTCGCCCATTTCGCCTTCGATTTCGGCGCGCGGCACCAGGGCGGCGACCGAGTCGATCACAAGAATGTCGATCGCGTTGGAGCGAACCAGCGTGTCGACGATTTCCAGCGCCTGTTCGCCGGTATCGGGCTGCGACACGATCAGTTCGTCGATATCGACGCCCAGCTTCTTGGCATAGATGGGGTCGAGCGCATGTTCAGCGTCGACAAAGGCCGCGGTGCCGCCGGCCTTTTGCGCTTCGGCAATGGCATGCAGGGTCAGCGTGGTCTTGCCCGAGCTTTCCGGGCCATAGATTTCGATGATCCGCCCCTTGGGCAGACCGCCGATGCCCAGCGCGATGTCGAGGCCGAGCGAGCCGGTCGAGATCGATTCAATCTCGATCTTCTCCCGGCTGCCCAGCTTCATCGCGCTGCCCTTGCCGAAGGCGCGGTCGATCTGTGCGAGCGCCGCGTCCAATGCTTTCTGTCTGTCCATGTTTCCCGTCTTCTTGGAATCGATGAGTGAGAGCAGTGCAGTCATCGGCCAGTCCTCTGTCAAGCGGAACGCAAGCATTCCGTGCGTCTGACCGATGATGTATCCTGTTTGTTCCGACAGAACAAGAGGGGAACGGAAATTTCCTATCCGCCCCCTATCGCGCCCGGTTCAGCCGCCCAGAACCTTGCCCAGCGCGCGTTCGACCGCGCCGATGGTGAAGGGCTTGGCCAGCGTCGGCCGCCCGGCATGATCGGACGGCAGATCGTCGGCCATGCCGCCGGTGGCGAAGACGAAGGGAATGTCGGCCTGCGCCAATAGATCGGCCACGGGCCAACTTTTTTCGCCCTGCAAGTTGCAATCGACCAGCGCCGCATCAAACCCACCGGCGCGCGCATGATCGCAGGCTTCATCGACCGTGGCGGCGATGGCGTGCAACCGATAGCCGAGCGCATCGAGATAATCTTCGAGCATCATGCCGATCATCGCCTCATCCTCAACGATCAAAATGCTCTTGGCTTCGGACATGCGGAGAACCTTATTTATGACTGTGTGCTTCGCTATCGTATCGGGAGGCGATTGCACAGAGGGCATGGATTGATCGAGAACAAGGAATGGGGAGGCAGGCGTGAGAGTTTGCGTCGATGTGCACTTCAGCATCATCGACCAGCCCACCCCGCTGCGACTAAATTCGCTACGCTCATTAAGTCTCGCTGCCCCTCCCGCCAGCGGGAGGGGCATGAAGAGGGTATTATTCCGCCGCCGGGCGGGTCAAGAGAGCGTCGCGGGCGGCTTCGGCCAGCTGGTTGACGGAGAAGGGCTTGGGCAGAAAGGCGACATTGGCGATGTCGATCGACTTGCGCAGTTGCTCCTCGGCATAGCCCGACATGAAGAGGACGGGCAGATGCGGATGGGTGCGGCGCGCCTGCGCCACCATGGCGGGACCATCCATATTGGGCATCACCACGTCGGAAATCAGCAGGTCGATCTGTTCGCCGCCGCCCAGCACTTCCAGCCCCTGTTCGCCGTCATTGGCGGTCAGCACCTTATAGCCCTGTCGCGTGAGCGCGCGTTCGGCGACGGCGCGGACCATATCCTCATCCTCCACCAGCAGCACCGTGCCGGTGCCCCAGGTTTCGGTGCGCGGCGCGGCGGGCTTCACCTCCACCGGCTGTTCGACGTCCGCCCCGGCATAGACGGGGAGATAGATGACGAAGCTGGCGCCGCGCCCCAGTTCGGATTCAGCGAAGATATAGCCGCCCGACTGTTTGACGATGCCATAGACGGTGGAGAGGCCCAGCCCCGTACCCTTGCCCAGTTCCTTGGTGGTGAAGAAGGGTTCGAAGATTTTCGCGAGGATATCGGGCGGGATGCCAAGACCGGTGTCGGACACGCGCAGCGCGCTATAATCGCCGGCGGGCAGGATCTGCTGACGCATTTCCCGGACGCGGGCGGCGGGCACGGCATAGGTCTGGATATTGACGGTGCCGCCTTCGGGCATGGCGTCGCGCGCATTGACCGCCAGGTTGACGATCACCTGCTCCATCTGGCCGGGGTCGGCGCGCACCGCGCCAAGGTTGCGGCCATGGGTGACGTCCAGCTTCACATTTTCGCCCAGCAGGCGTTTCAGCAGGGTCGAAACGTCCGCGACGATATCGGGCAGCTGAAGGATTTGCGGGCGCAGCGTCTGTTGGCGGGAGAAGGCGAGCAGCTGGCGGGTGAGGCCAGCGGCCCGGTTGCTGTTCGATTTGACCTGCTGAATATCGTCATAGTCGCTGTCGCCGGGCGTATGGCGCATCAGCATCAGGTCGCAATGGCCGATGATGGCGGTCAGGATATTGTTGAAGTCATGCGCGACGCCGCCGGCGAGCTGGCCGATCGCCTGCATCTTGGTCGCCTGCGCGACCTGCCGCTTGAGCTTGGATTCCTCGCTATTGTCCTTGAGGCTGAGGAGCACGGCCGCTTCGCCAAGGCCGCGCACGCCCGCCAGGCTGAGCGCGATCGGATCGTCGGGCGTGTCGCGCATCCGCACGGCAATGTCGCCCGACATTTGCGGGCCAACGGCGAAGCGGCGCACCGCGTCCGCCACCGCCGCCTGATCTTCGCGCACGACAAGATCGCCGGGATAGCTGGGCTTCTCCCCGCTTTTCAGACCGGCGACGCGAGCGAAGGCGTTGTTGACGAAGAGGATGCGGCCATCGCGATCGGCCATGGCAAGGCCAAAGGGCAGCAGCGAGAGCAGGGTTTCGATATAGGAGAGCGCAGAGGTGCCGCCGCCGCCCGCCGGCTCATCGATGAGCAGCAACAGCATCGGGCCGTCCTGCGCCGACGCCTGCGACCCGTTGGGCTGGGCGGCGCGCTTCAGCGGCACTTGCAGCAGGCGCAGCGGCAGGCCGCCCTGCTCCTCGCGCGCCAGGAACAGGCGGCCCTTGTCATCCACGCGCATATGGGCGGCGAAATCGCGGCCGGTGATATTGGCGTCGATGCGGCCCGCAGCACGCAGCAGGAAGGCGCCATTGGCGGCGCGGATGCGCCCTTCCCCGCCGATCATCGCCGCCATGATGCCCGCTTCGCCAAGCTGGCGGCCGGCCTCCCCGGTCAGGAAACGGTGGACGTCGTCCAGCGCGCTGGGCTGACGGACGGGGGTGAAGCGCCAGAGGAGATAATCCTCCGTCCGGCCGGTGCGGGCGACATCGACGTCCAGGCGCAGGGCGCCCTGCACCATGCCTTCATGCCGCGCCTCCCCATCGCGCCAGGCGGCGCGGGCGGCGGTGGCGAGGCTGTCGGCCAGCGCCGTGTCAGCGGTGACGGCGGGCGGCGTTGGATAGCCGGGGAACCATTCGCCGAACAGATCGCTGGCGCAGACCAGGCGGCCGGCGCGATCGGTGACGGCGATCGCCATGCTGGAGGCGTCGGCAGCGGCGCGGGCGACGGTCCAGTCCGGGGTCGATTCCCGATCGGACAGCTGGGGCGGATAAAGATGCTGATACCAGGTCAGCAGCGCAGCGGCGGTCAGGATGGTCGCGGCGAAGCCGGCGGCCAGCGCCCAACTGCCCGCCGCATAGAGGACCAGCGCGGCGGAGACGAGGGCGGCCAGGATCAGCAGCGGCAACGCAACACGCGAGCGCGGCTGGATCAGCCAAGCCTCTTCACCTCTTTTCAAACCCATACCCCTGATGCGCAATTGGAACGCCGCGCGTCAGACGCGGGCGGCCTCCTCCAATGCGCCGCTTTTGCCGACCTTGCCAATCCTCAATTTGCGCGCCTGCCATTTGCGGCCCATGCGGCGGCGCCAGAACCAGTCCGACACGACATAGCCGACCACGGCGCTGGCAAGCGAGATGAGGAAGAGGCCGAGCAACATGGCGGGGGCCGCTTCGGAGAAAAGCCAGTTGCACCACTGGCCGATCGTGGCGTTGCCGTCGACCAGCGCCATGAAGCCGGTGGCGTCGGCGCTGCGGCCCAATATCCAGTTGCCCAGCCACACCGACGCCATCAGGATCAGCGGCGTGGTGGCGGGATTGGACAGGAAAGTCATCGCCGCAGCGACCGGGATATTGGCGCGAAACGGCAGGGCGAAGAGCGCTGCACCGGCGATCTGCACGCCCGGGATCAGCAGGAAAATGCCGACGAACAGGCCAAGCGCCACGCCGCGCGGCACCGACCGGCGGGTGAAGCGCCAGAGCGACGGTTCCAGCACGCGATGGGCAACGGGGGCGAGCACCTTGCTCTTTTCCAGCGATTCGCGGGTCGGCGCATTGGCATGCCACCAGCGGGCCAGACGCCCCTGTTGCCGGTTGCTCATCAGCCGTGCGCCTTCATGATGCGTTGCTGATCCCGTTTCCAGTCGCGTTCCTTGATGCTGTCGCGCTTGTCGTGATTCTGTTTGCCCTTGGCCAGCGCCAGTTCGACCTTGGCCCGGCCCTGGCTGTTGAAATAGATCATCAACGGCACCAACGTCATGCCCTTGCGCTCGACCGCGCCGTGCATCTTCTGAATCTCGCGCTCATGCAGCAACAGCTTGCGGGGACGTTTGGGCGTGTGATTTTCGCGGTTGCCATGGCTATATTCGGGGATGTTGCTGTTCACCAGCCACACCTGATTGCCCTTCACCTCGGCATAGCTTTCGGCGATATTGCCCTCGCCGCCGCGCAGCGCCTTCACTTCGGTCCCCTGCAGGGCGATGCCGGCTTCGAACACATCCTCGATGAAATAGTCGAAGCGAGCGCGCCGGTTTTCGGCGACGATCTTCTTCTTGTCGAAAGTGGCGGGACGAGGGCGGGCCATGATCTAACTTACTGTTTCCGTTCGTGTCGGGCGGGTGCGCCATAGATACGCGCCACGCCCCTGCTCTATTCCGTGCGAACGCCCGGAAGAAACGGGATATGGTGTCGGCTGCGCCTTAAACCAATCCCGCAATCTCCAGCGCGCGATCGACAGCGGCGCGGCTCGATTCCGACGGCCAGGTGATTGGCAGGCGGACCGCGCCAGGCATGTCGGGCCGCACCCGCGACAGCGCATATTTGACAGGACCGGGTGAAGAATCACTGAACAGCGCGTCATGCAGCGGATAGAGACGATCCTGCAGCGCCAATGCGCCATCCCAGTCATGCGCGGCCATCGCCGCCTGAAAATCGGCGCACAAGCGCGGCGCGACATTGGCGGTGACGCTGATGCACCCGCTGCCGCCCATCGCGTTGAAGCCCAGCGCCGTTTCGTCATTACCCGAAAGCTGGCAGAAGTCCGGGCCGCAGGCCAGACGCTGCGCGGTGACACGCCCCAGATTCCCGGTGGCGTCCTTGATCCCGACGATCGACTGATAATCTTCCGCCAGACGATACATGACCGGCACGCCGATGTCGGTGATGGTGCGGCCAGGGACGTTATAGAGCACGATCGGCAGGTCGCAGCGTTCGGCGAGATAGGCAAAATGCTGGTAGACGCCATCCTGATTGGGCTTGTTGTAATAAGGCGCGACCACCAAAGCGGCATCCGCCCCGGCGGCCTGCGCGGCGTACATATGTTCCAGTGCGATTCGCGTGTCGTTGGAGCCGCAGCCGGCGATCACCGGCACGCGCCCGGCGGCCTGATCGACGCAGATGGCGATGACCCGGTTATGCTCCTCCACCGTCATCGTCGCGCTTTCGCCAGTGGTGCCGCAGGGGACGAGCGCGCTCGATCCTTCGGCGATCTGCCAGTCGACAAAGGCGCGAAACGCCGCCTCATCAATCCGGTCGTCGCGAAAAGGGGTGATCAGAGCCGGAATCGAGCCCGAAAACATCATTAAACTCCTTCAAATCTCCGGGCGGCCGGGGCATGATCGGTAAAGCGGCGCGCTATAGCGCGTCATTCAGGGCCTGATAAGGATGCAATGGGGATAATGTCCAGCATGCGCGCCTCTTCTCATGTCGAAAGTTACCTGATCCGCATGCCGATTATTGCCTTGTTGCTCATGACCGCCGGCGCTGGCGCGCAAACCGAAATGGTGCAGCGCATTCCGCCCGAATATCCCACCCAAGGCCCGGTGGTGCAGCCGCTGCCTTCCGCCGACACACACACCAGCCCCTGGCAACAGGCGCAAAGCCGGATCGGCGTAGCGCAGGATGGCAGCATCGCCGGGACGATCAGCCAGTGGCGCGCGCTGCAATCGAGCGACGCTCTGGGCTTTTCCACCTATGCCAGCTTCATGATCGCCAATCCGGGATGGCCGGGCGAGGACCGGATGCGGCGGCTGGCCGAAACGGGGATTAATCCCGACAGTTTCGATCCCAATCAGGTCGCCGCCTTCTTCGCCCGCTTCCCGGCGCGCACCGCGACCGGCCATGCCCGCAACGCCGTGGCGCTGATGCAGCTGGGCCGGATGGACGAGGCGCGGGTCGCCGCACGCAATGCTTGGATCGGCGGATCGCTGTCACCCACGGACGAAGCGCGATTGCTGTCGCTGTTCGGATCGAGCCTGACGCCGGCCGATCATGACCTGCGCGCCGATGCGCTGCTGTGGGGCAATGATATGGTCGGCGCGAGCCGGATGATCGCCTATGTCAGCCCGGCGCGGCGGGCCGCGTTCGAGGCGCGCATTGCCTTCCGCCGCAAATCGCCCGACGCGCCGATGCTGATGCAGGCGGCCGAGGGGAGCGGCGCCAGCGATGCCGGCTTCGTCGCGGACAAGGCCGTTTGGCTGCGCGACAGCGGCAACTGGGTCGCGGCGCGGCAATATCTGGCGAACCGCAACGCCGTGACATATCGGCCGAGCAACGCCGAGAAATTCTATGAGGTTCTGCTGAATCAGGCGCGGGCTGCCGCCAGCGACAGTCAGTGGAGCTTTGCCTATGGCATCGCCAGCAAGATTGACGATGCGGTCGCGCCCGGCGTGCAGATGAGCGACCAGCCGATCGGCGTGCGAGACGATTATACCAGCCTCGCCTGGCTGGCGGGCAGCACCGCCTTCTATAATCTCAATCGCCCAACCGACGCAGTGACGATGTTCCGCCGCTATGCCGATGCGGCCAAATCGCCCCAGACCCGGTCGAAAGGCTATTATTGGGCCGGTCGCGCTGCGTTGCAGGCCGGGGACGCCGCCACCGCCAACAGCTATTTCGGACAGGCAGGCGTCTATCCCGATCAATTTTACGGGCAGCTGGCGCTGGAGCGGCTGGGCCGGCCGATCCCCGCCCCCGCCACGGTCGAGCGGCCGGTGCCGATCTCCGCCGCCGAGCGCGCCGCGTTCGACAGCCGGTCGGTGGTGCGGGCGGTCACGGCGCTGGGGCAGATGGGCTATTGGGAAGACCAGAGCAAATTCGCCCGCGCCATCGCCAATAATGCCGACAGCGACGCCGACCATTATCTGGCGGCCGAACTGGCGCAGAAGATCGGCCGCCCCGACATGGGCGTGATGGTGGGCCGGCGTGCCGTTTCCAGCGGCCTGACCGGCTATGGCCAGAGCGCCTTCCCGCGCGTGCCGGTGCCGTCCGAAGCGCAATTTAACTGGACCATGGTCCATGCCATCGCCCGGCAGGAAAGCCAGTTCGACAAGCAGATCGTGTCGCATGCCGGCGCACGCGGGCTGATGCAGCTGATGCCGGGCACGGCGCGCGAGCAGGCGGGGAAGCTGGGCATGGGCTATAACCCCGGATCGCTGAACGAGCCGAGCTACAACATCATGCTGGGTTCGGCCTATTTCCAGCGAATGCTGGACTATTATGGCGGGAGTTACCCATTGGCCGTGGCGGCCTATAATGCAGGCCCCGGCAATGTGAACAAATGGGTACGCGCCAATGGCGACCCCCGCCTGCCCGGCGCGGACATGCTGCGCTGGATCGAGCAGATTCCGATTTTCGAGACGCGCAACTATGTGCAGCGGGTGCTGGAAAATGCGGTCGTCTATGAAGCGATGAACCCGGAGCGGGCGAAGTTCCGGGGGACCAGCGCGGTGCTGAGTCGCTATCTGGGGAAGCAGACACCCGGCTGAGTTTGCGTTAGAGGATGGCGATGACCACGCCCTATCCCAATTATATCTCGCCCGAAGGGTTCGCGAAGCTGCGCGCCGAATATGACCAGTTGCTGGGCGTGGAGCGGCCGGCGATCGTCGAGGTGGTGAGCTGGGCGGCGGGCAATGGCGATCGCAGCGAAAATGGCGACTATCTTTATGGCCGCAAACGCATGCGCGAGATTGACGGGCAGTTGAAGCGCCTGTCGAAGAAGATGAAGGACGCCAAGGTCGTCGATCCCCGGCAACAGCCCGACAAGGACAAAGTCTATTTCGGCGCGACCGTCACCATCGCCGACGAGGATGACAATCACCGCACCGTGACGATCGTGGGCAATGACGAAACGGATGTGGATGCCGGCCGGATCGGATGGGGATCGCCCATGGCGCGGGCGTTGCGCGGCGCGGCGGTGGGCGATCTGCGCCGCGTTCGCCTGCCGGCGGGCGAAAAGGAATATGAGGTGATGGACATCGTTTATCCGATCTGAGCCGTTGCCGTCAGCCATGCACGGAAGTCCGCCATGGCCGGGCTGTCGGGGCGGGACATGAGGCGGGTGAGCCAATAGCCACCAAGGTCGACCGACGCGGCAAAGGGCTGGACCAACTGGCCGGTGCGCAGTTCATGGTCGAACAGGGCCGCCGGCGCGAGAGCGACGCCGAGGCCGCGCAGCGCCGCCCGAACCATCAGGATCGAACTGTCGAACAGCGGCCCGCGCAGCGGCGGGCAAGGCGCGCCGGCGGCGGCGAACCAGCGCGGCCATTCGTCGGCGCGATAGGAGCGCAGCAGCGTTTCGCGGGCGAGCGCGGCGGGATCGGGCAGGCGCGCGGCTATATCCGGCGTGCAGAGCGACGCGAGCGGCGCACGCAGGATCGGATCGGCATGGGTGCCATGCCAGGCGCCGTCACCGAAGCGGATGGCCAGATCCAGCCCCTCCCCCGCCAGATCGACGCGATTATTGTTGGTCATGACGCGCAGATCGACATGCGGGCAGGCGCGGGCGAAATCCGCCAGCCGGTCAAGCAGCCAGCCATCGGCAAAGGTGCCGACGACGCCGAGGTTCAGGATTTCGCGAGGGCGGCCGCCCTCGATCCGGCCCAGCGTCGCGCCGATCCGGTCGAGCGCGTCGCCCATCACCGGCAGCAGGGCGCGGCCTTCATCCGTCAGCATCAGCCCGCGCGGCAGGCGGCGGAAGAGCGGCGCGCCCAGCCGCGCCTCCAACTGCGCGACCTGCTGGCTGACCGCGCCCTGACTGACGCAGAGTTCGATCGCCGCCTTGGTGAAGTTGAGATGGCGGGCGGCCGCTTCGAAGGCGCGCAGGGCGTTGAGGGGCAGTTGGGCGCGATCCATGGAACCACAGGGATAAGCTGACCTAATGGCTCTGTCGAGAAATGATGCTTTGTCGCGACAGGAAGCAAGCGGCACTCTGGCCTTCACAAGGGATAGAGGCAAGAACATGCGGAAGATAGCAGCGCTGACCATTAGTCTGGCTGGGATGATGGCGATGGGAGCGGGTAAGGCCGATGATCCGCTGACCCGGCCGATCGCGCCGGAATCGGCGAAGCGCCGGCTGACGCCGCAGCCGCCGGTGCGGCTGTATGGAAAGACCTATCTGGTGGGCTTTGGCGGGCTGAATGTCGCGCTGATCCGCACCAGCGCGGGGCTGATCCTGATCGACGGCGCGGTGCCGCAGGCGGTGGGCGATATAGAGGTCAAGATGCGGGCGTTGGGCTTTTCGATCCGGCAGGTGAAATTGATCCTGAGCACCGAGCCGCATTTTGACCATGCCGGCGGCATTGCCGCGCTGGCGCGGGATAGCGGCGCGACGGTAGTCGCCAGTGCGCCCGCAGCCGATGTGCTGCGCCAGGGCGGCGGCGACCCGGACGATCCGCAAGCGGCGTGGCTGGAACGCTTTCCCGCCGTCGCGAATCTGCGGGTGGCGCGCGATGGCGAGGTGATCAGGCTGGGCGATACGGCCATCACCGCCCATGCGACGCCGGGGCATACGCTGGGCAGCATGAGCTGGAGCTGGAAAAGCTGTGAAGGGGAGGATTGCCGGACGATCGTGTTCGCGGCCAGCCTCAATCCAATTGCTGCCGATGGCTGGCGCTTTGCCGATCCGGCGCATCGGCGCTTCGTCGACGCCTTTCGCGGCAGTTTTGCCAAGGTGAAGGCGATGCGGTGCGACATGCTGATCGCATCACACCCGCTGGATGGCGATGCCGGGCGGGTGGCGCAACTGAGGAAGGCGCGCACGCCCAACCCCTTTATCGACCCCAACGCCTGCCGCCGTTACGCCGAGCGGGCGGAGGCGGCGCTGAGGAAGACGCTGGCGGAGTGAGCCTATTCGTGCGGGCGGAGCGCCTGATTAAGGCCCTCCAGCACAGCGGCGATCGGTTCGGTCACGGTGACGCTGCGCCCTTCGCCAAAGCGGATGCGGGTGCCGTCGCTGACCTGGGTGACGAAAGTGACCTGCGCTGGGTTGACCGCAGTCTGGGTGCGATCCGTGCCGACGAACATCACGAGCATGGCGTCCTCTCCTTATTATGGGCGACCATGCTAGCGCTTTCCGGCGCGGACGCCAGTGGAGATTCCGGCGGAAAGTTGCGACTGGGCGCGTCAGGCAGCGTGCATCGCCGCGATGAAGCCGCCAGCGCGCTGTTCCAGCCGGTGCGCTTCGTCCGCCAGCCGGTCCGCCACATCGCGCATGCCGCGCGCGGCAAGCACGCTGGCCTGCGCATTGTCGCTGATCTGACGCGCGCCGGCGCGAATATGGGCGCTGGAGGATCCCGCTTCTGCGACGCTGTCCGCAATGGCGCGGCTGAAAGCACTTTGCCGGGCGACGGCTTCGAACACGGCGGCGGACAGGCGATCGGCGCGAGTCATGGTGGCGTCCATATGGGCGTGGCCGGCGGCGACGTCGGCAATGGTGGCGCGGATATGATCGATGCGGCCGGCGATACCGGCGGCGGCTTCGCGCGTTTGCTGGGCGAGCGACTGGACTTCGCGCGCGACCACGGCGAAACCCTGGCCTGCTTCGCCGGCGCGGGCAGCCTCTATCCCGGCGTTGAGGGCGAGCATGGCGGTGGCGCGGGCGATATCATCGATCAGGGCCACGACTTCGCCGATTCCGTCCGCCTCGCCGCGCAGGGCGTCACTGCGCAGGACGCCGGATCGGCTGTGGGCGGCCGCTTCGGCAATGGTCGCGCCGGCATCCTGCGCTTCGGCCTCCATCGACTGGAAAAGCCGACTAAGGTCCGTGCCGCCGGCCGCCAGTTCCGCCAGTCGTTCGGCGGTCTGAGCGGCGGCGACGGCCATGGCGGCGGAATCGGCGCTGTCGCCCGCGGCCCGCTCGGCCGACTGGCTGGCAAGACCGGCGAGCCGGTCGGCCATGGTCGCCATGTCGGCGATCATGGCGGCGATATCCTCCCGAAAATCGGCGCTGTGGCGGGTGATGCGGTCGACCCGCTCAGCCCGCGCCAGCGCCACCCGGGCATCGCGCTCGGCCGTCAGACGCAGCAGCAGCGCGCCGCCCAGCACGCCGGCATAGCGACCGTGCGCCGTGGCGATCAGCCCTTCGCAGCCCGCTCCTTGCGCGGCGTAGAGATCGACCAGCGCCTCGATATCCGTCGCCTGATCGACAAGGACGCAGGGACGGACATGATCGTCCAGCCGCCCGCCGAAACTGGGATTGCGCAGCAGGGCGTGGCCGAAGGGGTTGAACAGGATGCGGCGCATGTCGCGCTCATAGATCGCGCCGACCGGACGATCGGCCATGTCCAACACCGGCAGCAGGCGCAGCGCCGAATCGCGCTGGAACCAGTCGACCGCTTCGCTGAGCGGCTGGCCGAGACGAACGACGGGCGCGCGGTCGGCCAGAGGCGGATCGGCATGAGGAAGGGCGACGGGGACTGCGAACATGAGACAGCGAATTAGACAGTAATGGTAAATGCGCCGTTAGAATTTCATGACACTTTTATTACAAGTAACTGTTTTTATTTGTCTTTATAACCAAATGCCTCGCGCGCCAATTTGACTATGGCGGGATCGGCGTCCGGGAAATCCATCGGCACCAGCGCCTCCAGCCGATCGGCGACATGGGTCAGCGCGGCGATCCGGCCGGCCTTGCGATGATTATTGTCGATCACCTGCCAGGGCGCGACCTTGCTGTTCGTCTTTTTGAACATGGCGTGCATGGCGTCGAGATAATCGGCGCGGCGGCCACGGTTGCGATAATCGTCGGCGCCGGTCTTCCACCGTTTCCAGGGCGTATCGAGCCGCTGGGCAAGCTGTTCGTCCTGCGTTTCCTGCGTGATGTGGACGAACAGCTTCACGAAATTGGTGCCAGCCTGCGCCAGTTGCGCTTCGAAGGCGTTGATCTCGTCATAGCCGCGCTTCCAGTCGGCCTTGCTGCAAAAACCCTCGACCCGCTCCACCAGCACGCGGCCGTACCAGCTGCGGTCGAAGATGGCGATGTTGCGGCTGGCGGGCAGCCGCGTCCAGAAGCGCCAGAGGAAATGATGGTCGCGCTCCTCCTGCGTGGGCGCGGAGATGGGATGGACCTGATAATAGCGCGGGTCCCAGTCAGCGCTCATCCGTTTGATGATGCCGCCCTTGCCCGCCGCGTCCCAGCCCTCCAGCAGGATGACGCTGCGTCGGCCGTGCAGGATGTGCGCGACCTGAATCTTGGCGAGGCGCTGCTGAAGGGCGGCGAGGTCCGCCTCATAATCGCCCTTATATTTCGCCCCCTGCTCATAATCGGCCAGGTCGATGGTCATCAGCGCGTCTCCTTTTGCGCCATGCTGGACTGTTTCCGGCATGGCGCAAAGGGAAAATCAGCCCTTTGTCTGCGGCTCCACCACGCGGACATGGAGTTCGCGCAGTTGCTTGAATTCGGCGGCGCTGGGGGCGCCCATCAGCAGGTCTTCGGCGCGCTGGTTCATCGGGAACAGCGTGATTTCGCGCAGATTCTGCGCGCCGCACAGCAGCATCACGATGCGGTCGACGCCAGCGGCCATGCCGCCATGGGGCGGCGCGCCGTACTGGAAAGCGCGATAGAGGCCGCCGAAGCGCTCCTCCACATCCTGCTGGCTGAGGCCGACCAGCTCGAACGCCTTGACCATCAGCTCGGGCGACTGGTTACGGATGGAACCCGACGCGATCTCATAGCCGTTGCAGACCATGTCATACTGATAGGCGTTGATCGTCAGCGGGTCCTGATTGTTCAGCGCGTCAAGACCGCCCTGTGGCATGGAGAAGGGATTGTGGGCAAAGTCGATCGACTTCGTGTCCTCATCATATTCATAGAAGGGGAAGTCCACGATCCAGCAGAGGTCGAACCGATCCTTGTCGATGAGGTCGAGCTGTTCGCCCACGCGGATGCGGGCAAGGCCGGCGAGCTTGGCCGCCTGCGTTTCCTTGCCGGCGGCGAAGAAGACGCCGTCGTTCGGGCCAAGGCCGAGCGCCTCGATCAGCTTCGCCGTCGCTTCCTCGCCATGGTTCTTGGCGATGGGACCACCGGGCACACCGTCCTTGATGTTGATGTAGCCAAGACCCGAATAGCCTTCGCCCCGCGCCCAGACGTTCATGTCGTCAAAGAATTTGCGGCTGCCAGCGCCCGCGCCGGGCGCGGGGATGGCGCGAATGCGCGCGCCGCCTTCGACCAGGCTCGCGAAGATGCCGAAACCCGAGCCGACAAAATGATCCGTCACATCCTGAATGAGGATGGGGTTGCGCAGGTCGGGCTTGTCGCTGCCATATTTCAGCATGGCTTCGGCATGCGGGATGCGCGGGAAGCTGCCGGCCGGGGTCACAGGCTTGCCTTCGGCAAATTCCTCGAACACGCTGGCGATGACCGGCTCCATCGTGTTCCAGACATCTTCCTGCGTGACGAAGCTCATTTCGAGGTCAAGCTGGTAGAATTCGCCGGGCAGACGGTCGGCGCGCGGGTCTTCGTCGCGGAAGCAGGGCGCGATCTGGAAATAGCGATCGAAGCCCGCGACCATCAGCAACTGCTTATATTGCTGGGGCGCCTGCGGCAGGGCGTAGAATTTGCCGGGATGGATGCGGCTGGGCACGAGGAAGTCGCGCGCGCCTTCGGGCGAAGACGCCGTCAGGATCGGCGTGGAATATTCGGTGAAGCCGGCATCTTCCATCCGGCGGCGCATGTCGCGGATGATCTTGGTGCGGGTGACGATGTTGGCGTGCAGCGTTTCGCGGCGCAGATCGAGGAAGCGATAGCGCAGGCGGATATCTTCGGGATATTCCTGTTCGCCGGCCACCGGCAGCGGCAGTTCGGCGGCGGTCGACAGGATGGTGACGCTGTCGGCCACGACTTCGATCTCGCCGGTCGCCATGCGGGGGTTGATCGCCTCGGCGGCGCGCGCGATCACTGCGCCCTCGATCGTCACGACCGATTCAAGGCGCAGGCTTTCGAGCGCGCGGAGCGGATCGCTGTCCGCCTTCGCCACGATCTGGGTGATGCCATAATGATCGCGCAGATCGACGAAGAGAACGCCGCCATGATCGCGCTTGCGATGCACCCAGCCCGATACGCGGACCTGATTGCCGACTTCGGCCGTGGTCAGGGCGCCGCAGGTGTGAGTGCGATAGGCGTGCATGGCGTTTTGTATCTTTCAGATGCGTTTTACGGAAATGACAAACTGTTGCAGCGTCGCTATGCCCGGTCCTGTCAAGCATTGACGAGCCCGTGAGCGACGGGCCAGCCCATAATAAGATCGAAGACCATATGCAAATTCATCCGCTGATTACCGACAGCAAGACCCTTGCCGATTTCTGCGCCCGTATCGCGAAATCCCCGTATATCGCCGTCGACACCGAGTTCATGCGCGAAAACAGCTATTGGCCCGAACTGTGCCTGGTGCAGGTCGCCGACCCGCATGAGGCCGCGGCGATCGACCCGAAGGCGCAGGGGCTGGACATGACGCCGCTGTTGGACCTGCTGGTCAATAATGAGGATGTGCTGAAGGTCTTCCATGCCGGCGGGCAGGATATCGAGATTGTCCACAACCTGACCGGCAAGACGCCGCATCCGATGTTCGACACCCAGATTGCCGCCATGGCGTTGGGGCTGGGCGAACAGATTGGCTATGGCAATCTGGTCGATGCGTGGATGGGCGTGCAGCTGGACAAGGGCGCGCGCTTTACCGACTGGGCGCGGCGACCGCTGGACAAGCGCCAGATCGACTATGCGATCGGCGACGTCACTTACCTCATTCAGATTTTCCCCAAAATGCTGGACGAACTGCGCAAGACTGGGCGCGGCGACTGGCTGGATCAGGAAATGGAGCGGATCAGCGATCCGTCCAATTATGAAAATGACCCGCAGCAGGCGTGGCAGCGGGTGCGCATCGCCAGCAAGAAGGCCGACGTTCTGGGCCGACTAAAGGCGCTGGCCGCCTGGCGCGAGAAGGAAGCGCAGGACAAGAATCTGCCGCGCGGGCGCATCGTGAAGGATGAAACCCTAGCCGACATCGCCAGCCATCCGCCGCGCGCGCAGGAGGATCTGGGCAAGGTGCGGGGCCTTTCCGCGACATGGCGGACCAATGATATTGGCGCGCGGCTGATGAATGCGCTGGCCAAGCATCAGCCTTTGTCGCGCGACGAGATGCCCGATCGCGAACCGCGCCGCCCCGGCTTGGGCAAGGATGGCGCGCTGGTGGCGGACCTGCTCAAGCTGTTGCTCAAAATCCGGTCGCGCGACATCAATGTGGCGGCCCGGTTGATCGCGCGCAGCGACGATATCGACGCGCTGGCGGCGGGCGTGCGGGAGGATTTGTCCATCCTGCAGGGCTGGCGCTATGAACAATTTGGCCGGGACGCGGTTGATCTGGTCGAAGGGCGCATGGCCTTTGCGGTCAAGAATGGCCGGCTGAAGATGACGCGCACGGAATAAGGAGAGCGGCGATGCGGATGATGGCGACTGGCCTGATGGCGCTGTGTCTGGCGGGATGCGCCGGCGCGGGCGGGCAAGGACCGGACACGCCACCTGCCGCATCGGCCGAAGGACCATGCCGTCATGACGGGCTGGACGGCTTTGTCGGGCAGAAGGCGAGCGCGGATACAGGCGCGGCGCTATTGAAGGCGTCGGGCGCGAAGATGCTGCGTTGGGGCGGGCCGGGCATGGCGATGACCATGGATTTCCGGCCCGACCGGCTGACCATCAGCTATGATGACGCCATGGTGATTACGTCCGCGCGATGCGGGTAATGCCTGACATAACATAACCTCTCGCCCGTTCGGGCTGAGCTTGTCGAAGCCCTGCCCTTTTCTTCGGTATAAGAACGAAAGAAATACGGCCCTTCGACAGGCTCAGGGCGAACGGGTGAAGGTAAATCCCCTTTCAACGAGAGCTTATCCATGACCGCCAATGCCGACCTCGCCATCCGTATGGCGCGCGCGACGTTCAACCGGGCGCTCGCTGAGGGCGATCTAAACGCCATTGGGCCGCTGCTCGCGATGAACGTGGTGATGGTGACGGGCACCGACAGCGCCGTCATCAGCGGGCGCAAGGCGCAACTGATGGCGTGGAAGCGCGAATTCGCTGCGAAAGAGCGGATGATCTATACCCGCACGCCCGACATGATCACCCCTTCCCCGGTCGAGCCGATCGCGATGGAGCATGGCCATTGGCAGGGCGCGGTCGCGGGCGTCACGCAGGCGTCCGGCCGCTATAGCGCCAAATGGCGCGAGGTTGGCGGCGCATGGGTGATCGAGGCGGAGATTTACCTGACGCTTGCCTGAGCGGGAGCCGGTGCGGACGTCAGGTCGATCGCCTCTTCATCGGCTTCCGGCGTGTCCAGGACGATGCGGTTGCGGCCGCCGCGCTTGGCGCGATAGAGCGCCGCGTCGGCCGCCTGTAGCAGCGTCGATCCGTCGCGCGCCATATTGTCGTCCCAGGTGGCGATGCCGAAGGACATGCTGGTCGATCCCAGCGCGCGACCGCCCTGACGCAGGACGATTTCGGTGATGCCCTTGCGCAGCAGTTCGACCCGCCCGGCCAGCGCCTGCGCCGTGGTGCCCGGTGCGATGATCGTGAATTCCTCCCCACCATAGCGGCAGACGATGTCCCCGTCCCGGAAGCGGCTGCGCATTTCGGCGGCGACCGACTGGAGCACGGTGTCACCCGCGTCATGGCCAAATTCGTCGTTGAAACGCTTGAAATGATCGACGTCGCACATGACGACGCTGAGCGGAATGCCCGATCGGCGCGAGCGGGCAATCTCGATCGCCAGCGCTTCTTCCATATAGCGGCGGTTGAACAGGCCGGTCAGCGGATCGCGGATCGTCTGTTCGCGCAGGCCCCGCTGCAGGCGATGGTTGACCAGTGCGGAGCTGATATTTTCCGCCATCACGGTCAGGCGGAAACGATGTTCTTCCTCCACCACGCCCTCCAGATAGAGGGTGCCGATCACCTCGCCACCAGCTAGCAGCGGCTCGCAATGATAGATGGCGTCGGGATCGACATGGGAACAGACGATGTCGCCGCCCGGCTCGGCCACGAAATGGGCCTGCCCCCGGCGCAAGGCCCAGCACTGGTCGGGCGCAAAGCCGTCCGCGCACGGCACATGGCCGCTCCAGCCCGCCACCGGCACCAGCAGGTTGCGGCTGTTATTATGGGCGTAGAGGCCGCCGGCGATACCGGGCAGCACGCGCGGCACGAACACGCCGATGACCTGCGCCAGTTCCTCGTCAGTGCGGGCGGCCTGCATGCGGTGGGCCATGCCGCCCAGCAATTCGATCACTTCGCCCCTTTCGCGCAGCGTATCGCTGTTGCGCAGCAAGGCGCCATGCGCCGCCTTCAATTCTTGCTCGCTGCGCCCCTGATCGGCAAGCGCCGCCTGCAACTGATGAGCCATGGCGTTATAGCCGTCGGCCAGCTGGGCAAATTCCTGCGATCCCATCGCGCCGGTCACGCGCGCGTCGCGATCCCCCTGCCCCAGCGCCGTCATCGCCCCGCGAATGATGCCCGCAGGCCGGCGAATGCCCCAGATCAGCAGCAACGACACCGCCAAAATCAGCAGGACGATCAGCGGCCCACCGACCAGCGCCAGTTGCTTCACCCAGACAAGCCGCCGGTCGGCCGCCTCGATCCGGGTCAGGCGCAGCGCCCGTTCTTCGGCCAGGAAGCTGTCCGTGCGCAGCGACACCATCGTCATGAGGTCGCGACCGCCGCCAGCTGCGATGCTGGCGCGCGCCTGATCGAAATCACCTTGCCGCGCCTGCGTCAGCGTGCCGCGCAGCAAGGCGATGCGGCGATCGATCAGCCCGCGCAATTCGCGCGCACGCATATTCTGGGTCGGGTTGTCGGCGGTCAGCCGGGTCAGGCGCGCCATGGCGTCCTGCGCGGCGACGATCCGCGCGTCGGCCGGATCGGCGAAGCTGGCGTTGCGCGTCAGCACGAAGCCGCGCTGGCCCGATTCGGCTTCGCGCAGCGCGGCGAGCGCATCGTCCATCGTCTCGATCACTTCGGCCGAATGCGTGACCCAGCGGAAGCTGTCCCGGGTCTGGATCGATGCGTCAACCAGCATCCAGATGAGCGCCACGAGGGCGATCATGACCAGCATGCCAAAAGCAGCGATCCGGGCGGTTAGTGAGGAGAACATGCGCGACCTTTTTAATGAGCCGCAACATTAGTCCGCAATGGTTAACGAATTTCCACTTTTGCGCCAAACCGCGTGGTGGCGTCAGCGGCGCCAGCGCGCCCAGATGGCGGTCGGCAGGGCGATGCCGCGCGCTTCTTCCCGCACCGCCAGTTCGCCGGCATCGACCGTGCCGGGCAGATCGGCGAACGCCTGACGCAGCAATTCGCCGATCGCCAGCGCCGACATGCGCACGGCATAAACGGTCAGGAACAGAAAGCGGCTGTCGGCATCCAGCAGGGCACGGCAATTGGCGATGAGGCCGGGCAGATCCTCCTCCAGACGCCAGACTTCGCCATCGGGGCCGCGGCCATATTTGGGCGGATCGAGCAATATGCCGTCATAGCGGCGGTTGCGACGCACTTCCCGGGCGACGAATTTGGCGGCGTCCTCCACGATCCAGCGGACGGGACGATCCTCCATGCCCGACAGCGCGGCATTGGCGCGGGCCTGCGCCACCGATTTCTTGGACGCATCGACATGAACCATGCGCGCGCCGCCAGCCGACAAGGCCAGCGTGCCGACGCCGGTATAGCCGAACAGGTTCATCACCTCTGCATCGGGCTTGTCGGCATAGGTGGCGCGCAGTTCGTCCCAGATCGGCGCCATGTCGGGGAAGAAGCCGAGATGGCGGAAGGGGGTGCAACTCGACTGGAAGGTCACTTCCTTCCAGTGCAGCGGCCAGCCTTCGGCCGGGACGGGCCGGTCATAATACCAGCGGCCGCCGCCATCTTCATCGGAACCCGGGATAAATTCGCCGTCCGCTTTCCAGTCGGTCGTCGCGGGCTTCCACATCGCCTGCGGTTCGGGGCGGATGAAGCGGAAGCGGCCATAGCGCTCCAGCTTTCGCCCGTCGCCCGAATCAAGCAGGCCGTAATCCGACCATGGCTCACCGATGAGGGTCTTGAGTTCCAAAGGGCTTAGCCGCGCGGGGTCGCGCGTTCGGCGACGTAAGCGGTGATCGCTTCGAACGTGCCGGGCAGCTTGGCGTAGCTTTCTTCCCGCGAGAAGAGATCGCCCACGCGCGAGGGCAGCGGCGGACGAGTGCCGGTGGCGCGTTCGACCGCGTCGGGGAATTTGGCGGCGTGAGCGGTCGCCAGCGTAACGACGGGAATGGAAGCATCCACGCCGGCGGTGCGGGCGGCGGCCAGACCGATGGCGCTGTGCGGATCGATCACCTGACCCGCCGCATCATAGGCCCAGCGCATCGCCATGGTCATGCCATCGGCATCGATGCGCGAGGAGGTGAAGAGGGCTGCCGCGCCTTCGCGCTGGGCGTTGGTGAGGCGCATCGCCTTGCTGGCTTCGAACCCGCGCATCTGATCGGCGAGCGCGAGGCCATCGCGGCCGCCAGCGTCGAACAACAGGCGTTCGAAGTTGGAGCTGACCTGAATGTCCATGCTGGGCGTGGCGGTCGGCACGACCTGACCCTGGCTATAGTCGCCATCGGCCAGCGCGCGGTGGAGAATGTCGTTGACGTTGGTCGCAACGATCAGCTTGGCGACCGGCAGGCCCATCTGCGCCGCGACATAGCCGGCGAACACGTCGCCGAAATTGCCAGTGGGGACGGAGAAGGCGACTTCCCGATCGGGCGCGCCCAGGCGCACGGCGGCGTAGAAATAATAGACGACCTGCGCCATCAGCCGCGCCCAGTTGATGCTGTTGACGGCGGACAGGTTGAAGCGGCTCTTGAAACCGGCGTCGTTGAACATCGCCTTCACCAGTGCCTGCGCATCGTCAAAACTGCCGTCGATGGCGATGTTGTAGACGTTGGGGGCCAGCACGGTGGTCATCTGGCGACGCTGAACGTCGGACACGCGGCCTTCGGGATGGAGCATGAAGATGTCGATCTTCGCGCGGCCCGCCACTGCATCGATCGCGGCCGAACCAGTGTCGCCCGAGGTCGCGCCGACGATGGTGATGTGATCATCACGGCGCGAGAGGAAGCGTTCGAACAGCTGGCCGAGCAGCTGGAGCGCAACGTCCTTGAAGGCGAGGGTCGGGCCATGGAAGAGTTCCAGCACCCAATGCTGATGGTCGAGCTGAACCAGCGGGGTGACGGCCTGATGGCTGAAGCGGCCATAGGCGGCGGTGCAGAGTTCCCGCAGTTCGTCTTCGGTGAGGGAGCCTGCGACGAAGGGCGTCATCACCCGTACGGCGGTTTCGACATAGGAGAGGCCGGAGAGGGCGCGAATCTGATCGGCGGTGAAGGCCGGCCAGCTGGTCGGCAGATACAGGCCGCCATCGGACGCCAGCCCCGCCAGCGTCACATCTTCAAAACCGAGCGCGGGCGCGCTCCCCCTGGTGCTCTGATATTGCATAATGGGAAAGCGCGGTAGCGACACCCGGCCCGCGGAGCAAGCATTTAGGCGGCTTTTGTGGCGTTCCGGCGACGCAGGGCAAGAATATAGATGATGACCGCCACGGCCGCGAAGAAGAACCATTGCACCGCATAGGCGAGATGATTGTTGGGCAGGTCTTCCGCGCGTGGCGGCGCGACGGGCTTGAGGCCGGCGGGGGCGGTGCTGGCGATCAACATCGGGCGCAGCGGCGGCGCTTTTCCATCCACCCGGGTCAGCAGGGCGCGATGGTCCGGTTCCTGACTGATCCAGCCTGCAACCTGACCGCCGGTCCAGACGGGTTTTTCATCCGGTTTCTGCCCCACGCCGATCGCGACCAGCACGCCCGGTCCCTCCGCCCCGGTCGCGCAATGGGCGATATGGCGATATCCGGTGCTGCCATCAGCGGCGCGTCCGGCCTCGACCTGCCATTCCACGACATTGAGGCAATGAATGGAGGAGCGACGGAAGAGCAGATCGGGATCGACCGGTGGCAATTTGGGGAAGGCGACGGCGGGGCGGCCGGGATTGGCGGCGGCCAGGACAAGCGCCTGTTCCTTTTCCGCCCGGCGTTGAAGCTGCCAGATGCCAAGGCCGATCATGGTCAGCACCGCCAGCGCGACCAGCAGGGTCGGGATGATGGGGATGCGGGCTTTGGCGGGCTGATCGGTCATGGCCGGTCCTTGGTAGGGCAAATGTGGATATTTTAATATCCGTTCGGCCCTTCGACAGGCTCAGGGCGAACGGATGATATTTGCTGTTCAACATATCCCAAAAGAAAACGGCCGGAATTTTGCCCCGGCCGCTCAGATTATCATGGTAGGGCCAGAGTCTTAGCCGCCATGGACGGGTGCGCCCCAGCCGCCCCAGACATAGATGGCGACGAACAGGAACAGCCACACAACGTCAACGAAATGCCAGTACCAGGCGGCGGCTTCGAACCCGAAATGCTGGCGCGGGGTGAAGTGCCCCTTATAGGCGCGGACCAGATTGACGATCAGGAAGATGGTGCCGACCAGAACGTGAAAACCGTGGAAGCCGGTCGCCATGTAGAAGGCCGAGCTGTACGGATTGCCGCCGAAATCGAAGGGCGCATGGGCATATTCATATGCCTGGATGCACGAGAAGATCGCGCCCAGGATGATGGTGCACCACAGCCCCTTGATCAAGCCATCGCGATCGCCATGGATCAGCGCATGATGCGCCCAGGTGACGGTGGTGCCCGAACAGAGCAGGATCAGCGTGTTGAGCAGGGGCAGTTCGAAGGCGTTCATCACCTCCACGCCCTTTGACGGGAACAGTCCTTCGATCGGCGCGAGGGCGCTGGGGAACAGAGCGAAGTCGAAGAAGGCCCAGAACCAGCCGACGAAGAACATCACTTCCGACGCGATGAACAGGATCATCCCATAGCGCAGATGAAGCTGCACCACCGGCGTATGATCGCCGGCATGGGCTTCGGCGATCACATTGCCCCACCAGCTGAAGAAGGTGAAAAGCACGCCGCCAAGCCCGAGCAGGAAAATCCAGCCACCACCCGGCCCCATCGCGTCGGGATGCATCCACATGATGGCGCCCAGCGCCATGACCAGCGCAGACATGGAGCCGAAGAACGGCCAGATGCTGGGGGGAAGGATATGATAATCGTGATTCTTCGCGCCTGCCATAACCGTCTTCCCTGCTCCTGTTCTTTATCCTTTGCTTAGCTTGCCTTCTTCCCCTGCTCAACAGGGTAGAAAGTGTAGCTGAGCGTTATCTCTTGCGTATCGCGATTGTCCGGGTCGTCCAGGATTTTCGGATCGACATAATAGAGGACGGGCATGCGCACCTCCTCGCCGGGCTGCAATGTCTGCTGGGTGAAGCAGAAACACTGTATTTTGGTGAAATAGGCCCCCGCCTGCGTAGGGGTGACGTTGAAGCTGGCGGTGCCGGTGACGGGCTTGTCCGACATGTTCTTGGCAACGAAGATCGCCATGTCCTTCGCCCCCACCGTGACCGTATCGGTCGGATGTTCGGGATAGAATTGCCACGGCATGCCCGGCTGGACGTTCGAATCAAAGCGGATCGACAAAGTGTGGCCGGTCGCGACCCTGACGCTGCTCGACGCTTCCGCCCGGCGCGTGGTGCCGCCGAAACCAGTCTGTTCGCAAAAGATGCGATAGAGCGGGACCGAGGCGAAGCCCAGGCCCAGCATGGCCAGCCCCACCAGCGCCATCGTCACCAAAGTCCGGCGGTTGCGCCGGTCACGGTCGAAAGGCGAAGGCGGGAGCGTGGCCATCAGATAGTGTGGCTCGCGCCGATCTTCGCCAAAGTGATGGCGAAGAAGAGGATGGCGAGGAAGCCGAGCAACAGGCCGGTGACGATTGCGCGCGACTTTTGCCGGGCGCGGATCTGATCCTGATCTTCCGGCGTCATGCCAGCAACCAGCGGTCGACGACCACCGCCCCGAACATCAGGAAAAGATAGAGGATCGAATATTTGAACAGCCGCCGTTCCGCCGTCATGCGGGCGGGGTCGGTTTCACGGCTGCGATAGACCTGAAAGGCCAGCGCCACGAACAGACCGGTGCCGGCAAGGGCAACCGTGCCATAGATTGCGCCGGTCAGGCGCATGAGGACGGGGGCCAGCGCGGCGGCGGCCATGATCGCAGTGTAGAGCCATATCTGGCGGCGCGTGGCCCGTTCGCCCGCGACCACAGGCAGCATCGGGATGCCGGCGGCGGCATAATCGGGGCGCACGAACAAGGCGAGCGCCCAGAAATGCGGCGGCGTCCAGAAAAAGGTCAGCATGAACAGCGCAACCGGCAGCGCACCGATATCGCCCGTCACCGCCGCCCAGCCGATGATCGGCGGAAAGGCGCCGGCCGCGCCGCCGATGACGATGTTCTGCGCCGTCCGGGGCTTCAGCCAGATGGTGTAGATGAAGACGTAGAAGAGGATCGAGACGGTCAGGACGGCGGCGGCGAGCCAGTTGGTCGCGACGCCCATCAGCAATACCGAGAAGAAGGAGAGGCCGACGCCGAAATGCAGCGCCGCCTGCCGGTCCATGCGGCCGGCGGGCAGCGGACGGTTGGCGGTGCGCTTCATCTTCGCGTCGATGTCCGCTTCCCACCACTGGTTCAATGTGGCGGCCGCGCCCGCGCCGAGCGCGATGCACAGGATGGCGGTGAAGGCGAGGACGGGGTGGATATGGCCGGGCGCGGCAAGCAGGCCGCACAGGCCCGTGAAGACGACCAGCGTCATCACCCGCGGCTTCGTCAACGCGACGAAATCGCGCCAATGAGCGGGCATCGCGGGCGTCGCCACCCCGGACATGATCGGCGTACTGGCCATAAACTCCTCTTGCATCGGCCGCGCCCCATACAGGCATGGGCCGATTCCGGCAAATGGACAGACGGTCCTACCCCGGAACGCCTGCTTTTTGCGCGGGCGCGCCCGGCCGGAACCGGGCGCTGTATCGCATCAGTCGACGACGGGCAGCGTTTCGAACTGGTGGAAAGGCGGCGGGCTGGACAGGGTCCATTCCAACGTCGTGGCGCCTTCGCCCCACGGATTCCCCTCCGCCTTCCGGCCGGCCGCGAGCGACCAGATCAGGTTGATGAAGAAGATCACCATGCCGCTGGCCATGACCATATAGCCCATGGTCGCAACCCAGTTCCAATGCTCGAAGGCCGCCGGATAGTCGGGGTAACGGCGCGGCATGCCGCTGAGGCCCAGGAAATGCATCGGGAAGAACAGCATGTTCACGCCAGCGAAAAACACCCAGAAATGCAGGTGGCCGAGGAATTCATTATACATGCGGCCCGACATTTTCGGGAACCAGTAGTAGAAGCCGGCGAACAGGCCGAACACCGCGCCCAGCGACAGGACATAGTGGAAGTGGGCCACAACATAATAGGTGTCGTGCAGCACATCGTCGACGCCGCCATTGGCCAGCACTACGCCGGTCACGCCGCCCACGGTGAAGAGGAAGATGAAGCCCAGCGCCCAGACCATCGGGGTCTTGAAGCTGATCGAACCGCCCCAGATGGTCGCGATCCACGAGAAGATCTTGATGCCGGTGGGCACCGCGATGACCATGGTGGCGGCGGTGAAATACATTTTCACATTCACCGACATGCCGGTGGTGAACATGTGGTGCGCCCAGACGACGAAGCCGACCACGCCGATCGCGACCATGGCATAGGCCATGCCGAGATAGCCGAACACCGGCTTGCGGCTGAAGGTCGAGACGATCTGGCTGATGATGCCGAAGCCCGGCAGGATCATGATATAGACTTCGGGGTGGCCGAAGAACCAGAAGAGATGCTGGTAAAGCTCGGGATCGCCACCGCCAGCTGCATCATAGAAGGTGGTGCCGAAATTGCGATCGGTCAGCAACATGGTGATCGCGGCGGCCAGAACCGGCAGCGCGAGCAGCAGCAGGAAGGCCGTGACCAGCACCGACCAGACGAACAGCGGCATTTTGTGCAGGGTCATGCCCGGCGCGCGCATGTTCAAAATGGTGGTGATGAAGTTGATCGCGCCCAGAATGGAGCTGGCGCCCGCAATGTGGAGCGACAGGATCGCCATGTCGACGGCGGGACCAGCCGAACCGCTGGTCGAAAGCGGCGCATAGACGGTCCAGCCGGTGCCCGCGCCATTGCCGGTGCCGCCGGGAACGAAGGTCGACCCCAGAAGCAGCGCGAAGGCGGGGATGAGCAGCCAGAAGCTGACATTGTTCATGCGCGGAAAGGCCATGTCCGGCGCGCCGATCATTATCGGCACAAACCAGTTGCCAAAACCGCCGATCATGGCGGGCATCACCATGAAGAAGACCATGATGAGGCCATGGGCGGTGATCAGCACGTTCCACAGATGATAAGCCTGATCGAGCGTCGCTTCCGGCCCGTCCATGAACATGGCCCATGTGTGGAGATACTGGATGCCCGGATGCGCCAGTTCGGCGCGCATCAACCCCGAAATGCCGCCGCCGATGATGCCGGCGACGATCGCGAAGATCAGATAGAGGGTGCCGATGTCCTTGTGATTGGTGGACATGAACCAGCGCTGGAAGAAGGCCGGCTTGTGATCGGCATCATGATGATCATGAGCATGATCGCCGTGATGATCTGCGGTGATGGTGGTCATGGCGTTCCTACCCCTGATCAGATTTTCTTCTCGGTCGCGGCGGGAGCGGCCTCTGCCGTCTTTTCCGCTGCGCCCTTGAGGCTGCCACCCTGCGACAGCACCCACTGGTCGAACTGTTCGGGCGGCAGCGCCTCGATCGCGATCGGCATGAAGCCGTGGCGCGCGCCGCACAGTTCGGAACATTGGCCGTAATAGACGCCCGGCTTTTCGATGAAGACGCTCTTTTCATTGAGGCGGCCGGGAACGGCGTCCATCTTGAGCCAGAGCGAAGGCACGGCGAAGGCGTGGATGACGTCTGCACCGGTGATGATCAGCTTGATCGGGCGACCGGCCGGCAACACCAGACGATTGTCGGGCGCCAGCAGATAGGGCTCGCCATTTTCCTTCGCCTTGTCTTCGGGCAGCATGTTGGAGACGAATTCGGGAATGGCGTTATCGGGATATTCATAGCCCCAATACCATTGATAGCCCGTGACCTTGACGGTCAACGCATCCTTGGGCGCGGGCTTATACTGGTCGGCGAGCAGGCCGATCGAGGGCACGGCGACGACCAGCAGGATCACGACCGGCAGAACCGTCCAGATCACTTCGATCAGCGTATTGTGCGACGTCTTCGACGGCACCGGATTGGCGCTGCGGCGATAGCGCCACATCACATAGAGCATCAGCACCAGCACGAAGATGGAGATGATGGTGATGAGCGGCAGCAGCAGCACGTCATGCAGCCAGCGCGCGGTGTGGCCGGTGGGGCTGAACTGTTTTTGCAGGGTGATTTCACCCGGCATCGGCATGCCGATGCCTTCGGTCGGCTTCATCCGCGGCGGGGCGGCGACCTTGGGCGCGGCGGGAGCCGCTTCGGCAACAGGTGCGGCGGCGTTGGCGGCCGAATCAGCGGGAGCGGCCGCATTTTCCGCCGCAGGTGCGGCAACGACGGCATTGTCCTGTGCGAGCGCAGGTCCATTCAAAACAAGGGTGGGCGCTAAGGCCAGCAACCCGGCAAGAACGAGCGATTTCACCGTTTTCATAGCGTCTTCGTACCCCTAACCCCTTGGCGCCGCTGCAACGAAGACGCACTTGATGTGCGCTATATCCCTCGCCCGTTCGGTTCTGTCGCGGCTTATAGGCAGGCTTGCCCCATGCCTCAAGCACAGATGGAGCAGATTTTCTTCGCTGTTGCAACGCTTCCCCTGCCCGCCTATTCGGCAGGCTCCGCGCACAGGGGCGCGATCATGGCGGACCGGAAGGGATGCCGTGCGGACTGGGTGGCGAACCGGGCCGAATGGCGCGGGATCGCCCGACATGGATAATGGACGGCATGACGGACGAAGAAGTTTTGGCGGAATTCCGGGCGGCGGGGGCGCTGCTCGAAGGACATTTCATCCTGTCGTCGGGCCGCCGCAGCGCCAATTATCTGCAATGCGCGCGCGTGCTGATGAATGCGGAGCGTGCCGGCAAGCTGGCCCGCGCCACCGTGCAGAAGCTGCCCCGCGAATTGCGGCAGGAAATCGATCTGGTCGTGTCGCCCGCCATGGGGGGCCTGATCATCGGCCATGAAATCGGCCGCGCGCTGGACAAGGACGCAGTATTCCTGGAACGGCCGGAGGGCTTTTTCGAGCTGCGCCGCGGCTTCACCATCACGCCGGGGCAGAAGGTGCTGATGGTCGAGGACGTCGTGACCACCGGCCTGTCGTCGCGTCAGGCGATCGAAGCGGTCGAGAAGGA
The DNA here is from genome assembly GCA_021849075.1 of Pseudomonadota bacterium. Taxonomy (GTDB): domain Bacteria; phylum Pseudomonadota; class Alphaproteobacteria; order Sphingomonadales; family Sphingomonadaceae; genus Sphingobium. The sequence continues at coordinate 52,743 of JAJZTH010000011.1, forward strand.
AGGCGGCATCGTCATCGCCGAAGCGGCGCTGGTCGACCGTTCGGCCGGCGAGGTCGATCTGGGCGTGCCTTTCTATCCGCTCGTCTCCATCAACTTCCCGGTCTATGACCAAGACGCCGTTCCGCCCGAACTGGCGGCGGTGCCCGCAATCAAGCCCGGCAGCCGGAAGCAGTAACGATGACCACGCCCCTTCGCCTTGGCGTCAATATCGACCATGTGGCGACCATCCGCAACGCGCGGGGGGGCGAACATCCCGACCCGGTCAAGGCCGCCCTGCTGGCGGTGAAGGCCGGGGCGAACGGCATCACCGCGCATCTGCGCGAGGATCGCCGCCATATCCGCGACGCCGACATCGCCATGCTGATGGCGGCGCTGGACGTGCCGCTCAATCTGGAGATGGCGGCGACGCAAGAGATGCTGGACATTGCGCTGCGCCACAAGCCGCATGCCTCCTGCATCGTGCCGGAAAAGCGCGAGGAGCGCACGACCGAGGGCGGACTGGACGCCGCCGGGCAATATGAGGCGCTGAAGCCGATCGTGACGGCGCTGAACGAGGCCGGCATTCGCGTCAGCCTGTTCATCGAGGCGGACGCTGCGCAGATCGACGCGGCGATCCGACTGGGCGCGCCAGTGGTGGAGTTTCATACCGGCGCCTATGCGCATCTGACCGGCGAGGCGCGCGCGGTAGAACTGCGCAAAATCGCCGACGCCGCCGCGCTGGCGGCCAAGAATGGCATCGAACCCCATGCCGGCCACGGCCTGACCTTCGACAATGTCGCGCCGATCGCCGCCATCCCGCAGATCGCCGAACTCAATATCGGCCATTTCCTGATCGGCGAGGCGATCTTCGGCGGGCTGGAGGCCAGCATTCGGGAGATGCGGCGGCAGATGGATCTGGCGCGGTGATTCCTCCCCGGCACGGGGAGGGTCGAAGCGAGTCACGCGCCTCGCTTCGACGCGACGCGCAGCGTCGTGGTGGAGGGGGTGAGCCTCTTGGCGCGCTCCATCGCATTGTTCCGCCTGCCCCCTCCACCACCAGCTTCGCTGGCGGTCCCCCTCCCCTTGCAGGGGAGGAGAAATGATCATCGGCCTCGGTTCCGATCTGTGCAATATCGAGCGTATCCAGAATTCGCTCGATCGCTTTGGCGAGCGGTTCGTGCAGCGCGTCTTTACTGAAGCCGAGCAGGCCAGGGCGGAGCGCCGGCCCTTTACCAAGGCAGGGACGCTGGCCAAGCGCTTCGCCGCCAAGGAGGCTTTTTCCAAAGCCGTCGGCACCGGATTCAAGGCAGGCGTCTTCATGAAGGATATCGGCGTCGTCAACGCGCCGTCGGGCGCGCCCACGCTGGCGCTGACCGGCGGGGCGCTCAAGCGGCTGGAATCGATGGTGCCGGCGGGGCACAGGCCGGTCATTCATCTGACGCTCACCGACGATCATCCATGGGCGCAAGCCTTCGTCATCATCGAAGCCCTGCCCCTGTGACTTCTTCCTCCGACGATTCCAACGAAAGCCTGCCCGTGACGGCCATCGACCTGCCTGACGACCAGACCGCCCCGCAAGCCCCGGAGCCGGCGGAGACGAAATCCCCGGTCAACTGGTGGCATGAGGCAAAGAGCATCACGCTGCTGATCCTGGCGGTGCTGGCATTTCACAGCTTCGTCGCCAAGCCTTTCTATATCCCGTCCGAATCGATGATGCCGGTGCTGCTGACCGGCGACCGGCTGGTGGTCAGCAAATTCCCCTATGGCTGGTCCTATGTCTCGCCCAGCTTCCACCCCCTGCCCTTCCTGAAGGGGCGCATATTGGGCCGGCTGCCCGAACGCGGCGACATTGTGATCGTATCGCCGCAGAACCGCCGCGAGGACTATATCAAGCGCGTCATCGGCCTGCCCGGCGACATTATCGAGGTGCGCGGCGGACAGGTGATCCTGAACGGCGTGGCGGTGCCGCAAAAGACGCTGAAGCCCCTGATGCTGCCGGTGGACGGCAATGCCCCCTGCCCGCCGCTGCAATTCCCCGGCGCGCTGGTGACGGGCAAGGATGGCAAGGAATATTGCGAACTGCCGGTGCGGCAGGAAATCCTGCCCAATGGCAAAACCTATGTCACGATCGACATGGGGCCGAGCGCGCTCGACTGGTATGGTCCGGTGCGGGTGCCGGAAAATCATGTCTTCCTGATGGGCGACAATCGCGACAACAGCGCCGACAGCCGCGCGCCGCTGGAGGAAAATGGGCTGGGCGGCCCGGTGCCGTTCGAGGCGATCGGCGGGCGCGCCGAATTCATTACCTTCAGCCTGGACGGCGACGCCACATGGAACCCGCTGACATGGCTTCATGCCTTCCGCAGCGGCCGGGCGGGGAACAGCCTGCGCCCGCAAAGCGTTGCCCCGCCGAAATGATTTGACGAAAGGGGCACAGGGTTTTGAGCGAGCAGCAGCATGTCGAGAAACCCGGTCCCAGCGAAGTCCGCAGCCCCCTTGTCCAGCATGAACTGAAGCGCGCCGGCGTCTGGTTCGCGCTCGCCATCGCCATCGCCCTGGTGGTGGTGCTGGCGCAGCCGCTGATGCTGGTGATGGGCGCGCTGGTGCTGGCGACGATGATGGACGGCGGGACGCGCCTGCTGGGCCGGGTGCTGCCGATCGGGCGCGGATGGCGGCTGACCATGGTGCTGCTGGGGGCGGTCGCCTTCCTCGTCTATACTTTCTACCTCACCGGATCGAGCCTGGCGGCGCAGGCACAGGCGATGCGCACGATCGTCGAGGCGCAGGTCACGCGGATCGGCGGCTGGATGCAGCAGATGGGCATCACCACCACGCCAGACGACCTCAAGAGCCTGGCCAGTCAGGCGATGAGCAGCATGGGGCGGGTGACGGCGGCGGTCGGAACGGCCGTGGGGGCGATCACCAGCGCGGTCATGATGCTGGTGCTGGCGATCTTCATCGCGGTCGAGCCAAAACTCTATGAACGCGGCGTCGCCTGGATGTTGCCGATGGAAAAGCGCGCCCATTTCTACAGCATCGCCGACAAGATGGGCTGGACGCTGCGACGACTGATGTTCGGGCGGATCATCGGCATGGCGGTGGAGGGCGTGGGCACATGGCTGTTGCTGTGGGCCGGCGGCGTACCGATGGCGGGGCTGCTGGGCATATTGACCGGCCTGTTCGCCTTCCTGCCCAATATCGGATCGATCCTGTCGGGCGCGCTGATCATCCTGGTCGGCTTTTCGGGCGGCACCAATACCGGTCTCTATGCCTTTGGCGTCTATATGGCGGTGCAGATCGTCGACGGGTATCTGATCGTGCCGATGGTGGCCAAGCGCGCCACCGACCTGGCCCCCGCACTGGTGCTGGCGGCGCAGATATTGTTCGGCGCGCTGTTTGGCATCATGGGCCTGTTTCTGGCCGATCCGATCGTGGCGATGATCAAAGTCTATCTGGAAGAACGATCAAAAGCGCTGGCCGGCGGAGGCGAAGACCCACAACGGCACAGCGATGATATGCAATAAGGGAACGTCCGGCCTGTCCCGCGCATTTTCAACATGATAATCTAAGCTACCATGTGAGAGGAGTCGCGCGATGGGCATTCATCTGGACAAAGAAAAGAAACTGCATTTCGATCTGACCAATGTCGGCATGCGCGCGCAGGCGACGGCGGTCGGCATGTTGCAGATATGTATAGAATTGCGCCGGGCCGGCGTGCTGGATGACGCCGCGATCGAGCGAATCAAATGCGCCATCGCCTGCGACATCGAAGTGTCGGCGCCGCGATCGGTCGCCAATGCGGAATATCGCCGCGACATCAAGGCCCGGCTCGACAAGCTGTTCGCCGGCGAAGAGAAGATCGGCAGCGCCGACGCGCTGGCCTTTGGCGCCAGTGCGAGTGACGATCAGACCAGCTGTCAGGGACACGCCTGACTTATTCATCCAAAGCCGGGACCATGAAAAAAGGGGCCGGCAAGCGGCCCCTTTTTCAATCGGTCTGACGGAGCGGACGGGCCGCCCCTTGCCCACTGGCTTTGTGGATCAGTTACCCGCTTGCGGCGCAGCGCCCTGCTGCATTTGCATCTGCTGCTGCAACTGCATCAGTTCCGCCTTGGACTTGAAATCGTGCAAGGTGACGTCGAACACCAACACCGAACCACCCGGGATCGGACCGTTATCGGCATCGCCATAGCCAAGCTGCGGCGGAATCCAGAGGCGGTACTTGCCGCCCTTCTTCATCTTTTGCAGCCCTTCGGAGAAGCCAGGCACCACGCCGTCGATCGGCATGGGCGCCTGCGGATTCTCGTCGAACACGGTGCCGTCGAGCAGCGCGCCCTTATAGCCCACCAGCGCGACATCGGCCGGAGTCGGGCTGGCGCCCGACCCTTCTTCCAGCACCTTATACTGCAATCCCGATTCGGTCGTCACGACGCCGTCTTCATGCGCGTTGCTGGCCAGAAAGGCGGTCGGCGATGCGGCGACATGCTGCTGCCCCGCCCAGGCGAGACCACCAGCCGCCAGCGCAATAACGGCGACGCCGATCCAGAGCCGGGTCAACGACCCCTTGGCGATGGGACGAAGGGGGACAGCCGTCGTGGACATGGCGATGAATCTCGCAATTAAGGGCAGGGAATCGGCAGAAAACGGGGTCGCCGCGTGGCTACCCCGTCAAAACAGCGTCTTAACGGACGCCGTCGCGCTCGGCGCGCTTGCGCTCCATCTTGCGAGCGCGGCGGACAGCGGCAGCCTTTTCACGGGCGCGCTTTTCCGACGGCTTCTCATAGTGGCGACGCAGCTTCATTTCGCGATACACGCCTTCACGCTGCAGCTTCTTCTTGAGCGCGCGGAGGGCCTGGTCGACATTATTGTCGCGAACGATGATCTGCATAAGTCCGTCAATCTCCAATCGAAAACGAGCGGTTCGCCGGGACATACAGTCCTTCCCGACGGCCCGACCGAATAGCAAAGCCAGTGAGTCGTCGCAGGTTGCCCTGCGCCATGTGGGCGGCGCCCTACCAGTGGAGTGGGGCAAATTCAACCCAAAAGGCCCCGATCTCGACTTTTGCGGCGCATGAACCGATAGTGGCGCGATAAAAGACACAGGAGGATCGCCATGGCAACAGCCGCTCGCCGCCCGGATATGGCCCCGCAGGAATGGGAGGCGCGCCAGCAACTGGCCGCCTGTTACCGCATCTTCGACCATCTGGGCTGGTCGGAACTCATCTACAACCACATCACGCTGCGGGTGCCGGGGGAGGAGGACGCCTTTCTGATCAACCCCTTCGGCCTTGGTTATCATGAGGTGACGGCGTCCAACCTGGTCAAGATCGACATCGACGGCCATGTGCTGGACGGCAGCCCCTATCCCGTCAATCGCGCCGGCTTCACGCAGCACAGCGTTTTCCACCGGCATCTGCCCGACGCCCATTGCATCATCCATACCCACACGACAGCCGGCATGGCGGTGAGCGCCTGCGCGGAGGGACTGCGGCCGATCAGTTTCTATGCCGCCGCCTTCATCGGCCACATCGCCTATCATGATTTCGAAGGGGTCACGATTCGGGCCGAAGAAGGCGACAGGCTGATCGCGCATCTGGGCAACCGGCGCGTCATGATGCTGCGCAATCATGGCACGCTGGTGATGGCGTCCACCCTGCCCGAGGCGTTTCTAAAGCAATGGCTGCTTCAGCGCGCCTGCGAAGTGCAGGTGGCGGCGGGATCGGCCGGAACCCCGGTCCATATCCCGCCCGAGGTGATCGCCGTGCATCAGCGCGATCTGGCGGGGGTGCAATTGCCGGTCGGGCCGGGCGTGCCCGATTTCCAGTCGCTGGTGCGGGTGATCGACCGGATCGACAAGAGTTGGCGGGATTAGCCAAATCCCCCACCGCCGGGCGTTTCGATGACGAAGGCGTCGCCGGGATGCAGGTCCACGGTGGCGGTCGCGCCAAGCGGCTCGATCGCCCCGTCGGCGCGCTCCACCCAATTGCGGCCAGCTGCGCCAGGTTGGCCACCGGCAAGGCCGAAAGGCGGCACGCTGCGGCGGTTGGCGAGGATGCCGGCGGTCATATCCTCCAGAAAGCGGATGCGGCGCAGGCCGCCATTGCCGCCATGATGCGCGCCCTGCCCGCCTGAACCGGGGCGAATCGCAAATTCCTCCAGCAACACGGGGAATCGGGTTTCGAGAATCTCGGGATCGGTCAGGCGGCTGTTGGTCATGTGGGTCTGGACCACATCGGCGCCGTCAAAGTCGGGACCAGCGCCAGAACCGCCCGCGATCGTTTCGTAATATTGGTGGCGGGCATTGCCGAAGGTGAAATTGTTCATCGTCCCCTGCGCCCCGGCCATGACGCCCAGCGCGCCGAACAGCGCGTCGGTCACGACCTGGCTGGTTTCGACATTGCCCGCGACCACGGCGGCGGGATGGCGGGGACGCAGCATCGAGCCTTCGGGGACGAGGATGGTGATGGGCTTCAGGCACCCGTCATTCATCGGCACCGCTTCATCGATCAGAGTGCGCACGACATAGAGGACGGCTGCCCGCACGATGGAGGCCGGGGCGTTGAAATTGCCGGGCAATTGATCGGATGTACCGGCGAAGTCGATGGTCGCGGCGTGCGCGTTCCGATCGATGGAGACAACGACCTGGACAGTTGCGCCATTATCCATTGCATAGCTGAAGCGGCCGTCATCCAGCTTGCCGATCAGACGGCGGACGGCCGCTTCTGCCTGATCCTGCACATGGCCCATATAGGCGGATATCGTTCCGACACCGTAACTTTCACTGATGCGGCGCAGCTCGCTGGCCCCTTTGGCGCAGGCGGCGATCTGGGCGGAGAGATCGGCGATATTCTGGTCGATGTTGCGCGCAGGAAAGGGACCGGACGCCAGCAGGGCGCGGATCGCCGCTTCGCGGAAATCGCCCTGATCCACGACGAGGCGGTTATCCAGGAGAATGCCCTCCTCCTCCACCGACTGGCTGCCCGGCGGCATGGAACCGGGGGTAATGCCGCCGATGTCGGCATGATGGCCGCGCGCCGCGACGTAGAAGCGGGGCGTGTCGCCATCGACGAACACCGGCATGACCACGGTGACGTCGGGCAGATGGGTGCCGCCATCATAGGGGGCGTTGAGGGCATAGACGTCGCCGGGCAGCAAGCCGCGCCCGTCGATCGGCGCACCATCCGCACCGGGACCGCGCCGGCGCAATATGGCGCGAATGCTGTCGCCCATGCTGCCCAGATGCACCGGCATATGCGGCGCATTGGCGACCAGATTGCCCTGAACATCGAACAGCGCGCAGGAGAAATCGAGCCGTTCGCGAATATTGACCGAGGAAGCGCTATGCTGGAGCGCGGCGCCCATTTCCTCGGCAATGGCCATGAACAGGCCGCCCATCACCTCCAGCCGAACGGGATCGACGCTATGATCGTTCGCGCTTTCGGGCCTGGGGCGGGGCGCATGGCGGGTGAGGATGAGATTGCCGATCGGATCGAGCCGCGCACGCCAACCCGGCTCGACCGCCGTGGTGGAGACGGGATCGATGATCAGTGCGGGGCCATCGATGACGCTGTCGAGAGACAGGCCAGCGCGATCATGGACCGGCGCGTCGTCGCCGGCATAGTCGATCTGCGCCAGCGGCGGGGCGGCCTGTGCCGCGATCTCCACGATGCTGGCCATGCCTTCGACGGTCGACGCGATCGCTTCGACCCGGGCCATGTCGATGAGGATGCGCCCCTGTCCTTCGAAACCGAAGCGGACGCGATGCTGGGTCAGGAAATCGGCGCGCATGGCGTCCGCTTCGCCCAGCGGCACGTCGAACAGGCTGTCAGTGCCGTCATAGCGCAGCCGAAGCAGGGTTTCAGTGCGGTCGGCCTGTGGCAGGTCGGCGCGGGCGGCGGCGGCGAGCGTGGCGATGGCGTCGGCAAGAGCCGTTACTTCGTCCAGCGGCAGGGCCAGCGTGCGTTCGCGCACGGCGCGGCGATCGGCCAGGCCCATGCCATAGGCGGACAGTACGCCGCCCAACGGGTGGATCATCACCCGGTCCATGCCCAGCGCGTCGGCGACCAGACAGGCATGTTGCCCGCCCGCCCCGCCAAAGCTGGCCAGCGTATAGCGCGACACATCATGGCCCCGCGCGACAGAAATGCGCTTGATCGCATTGGCCATGCTGGCGACGGCGACGGCAATAAACCCCTGCGCCGCCTCCCGCGCGGTCAGGACGCGGCCGGTTTCATCCTTCACCTGCGCGCAGATATCGGCAAAGCGCGCCTCCACGGCGGCGCGGTCGAGCGGCTGGTCGCCATTCGGACCGAACAGGCTGGGGAAGAAATCGGGCTGGATCTTGCCCAGCATGACATTGCAGTCGGTGATGGTGAGCGGCCCGCCGCGCCGGTAACAGGCCGGGCCGGGCACCGCGCCCGCCGATTCCGGGCCGACGCGGAACCGGCCATCGATGAAGGAGCAAATGGAGCCGCCGCCCGCCGCAATGGTGTGGATGCGCATCATCGGCGCGCGCAGGCGCACGCCCGCCACCTTTGCCTCATTGTCGCGCTCATAGGCGCCGGCATAATGCGACACATCGGTCGAGGTGCCGCCCATGTCGAAGCCGATCACTTCGGTAAAACCGGCTTGCTCCGCCGTGCGGGCCAGGCCAACGATGCCGCCGGCCGGGCCGGAGAGGACGGCGTCCTTGCCCCGGAACAGCGCGCCATCGGTCAGGCCGCCGCTCGACTGCATGAACAGCATGTCGGCCCCCGCCCCCAGCGCATCGTGCAGGCCATCGACATAAGCGCGCAGCACCGGAGAGAGATAGGCGTCGGCCAGCGTGGTGTCGCCGCGCCCGACCAGTTTGATGAGCGGAGCGACATCATGGCTGGCGCTGATCTGGGTGAAGCCGATGTCTGCGGCGATCTGCGCCAGGCGCTGTTCATGGGCGGGATAGAGATAGCCGTGCATCAGTATGATGGCGACGGCGCGCAGGCCCTGGTTAAAGGCGGATTGCAGCGCGGCGCGGGCGGCGTCCTCATCCAGCATCACGCGCACCGTGCCGTCGGCCATCAGCCGTTCCTCGATCTCGATCACATCGGCATGGAGCGGATCGGGCAGATGGATGGCGCGGGCGAACAGATCCGGCCGTTCCTGCGTGCCGATGCGGATCGCATCGCGAAAGCCGCGCGTGATCGCCAGCAGCACCGGCTCGCCCTTGCGCTCCAGCAGCGCATTGGTGGCGATGGTGGTGCCGATACGCAGCGAACAGGGCGGGATCGGCGCCCCGTTCCCATGAGGCCCCGCGCCGGTCAGCCGACGCACCGCCTCCACCGCCGCGTCGGCATAGCGTTCAGGGTCGCTCGACAGCAATTTGGCGGTGTGCAGCGCGCCATCGGGCGCGCGGGCCACCACATCCGTAAAAGTGCCGCCGCGATCGATCCAGAATTGCCATGTCATGGCATCGGGTGATGGCCGCGCGCCTGCCCGATGGCAAGCCCGTCAAGACAGGACAATCCGCACCAAAACCGATCGATTAAGCGAAAAAATCGATAACAGTTATGTATGGAAAAAATCGCGGAATCGCGGGGAATCTGCTATAAAAATGAAACAAAGCTACAAACGATTGCTGGAGAAGAGGATGACTGATCAGGGTCGCACCGATCCCATTTGCTTGCATTATGGGACATCGCCTCCAAACTCAGAAGAAATATCTGGCTTTATCAAAGCCTTACCATTGGCGGTCGCGTCCAGCGCAGCGCTGTGGGGCATAGGCGCCCTTCTACTGTTCGGGGTGATGGGCGGCTAAGAACACGCAAGTCGGCGAAAGGTTCCGCCGACCATGAATCATGCCCAGAAGGTTGCGAGTTGACGCACAGACGCTTCGGCCGCCGCCCGGTCAGCCTGTTCATTGGCGTCACCATAACCGAACCATTCATCCTGACCCACCTCTTGCACGACGATGCCGTCCCGCCGGGCCAGCATCGACAGCGAGCCATAATAGACGCCATAGGTGACGCCGGGCTGGGGAATGAGCCAGGCGATCTGACCGCGCACCGGCACGATGCTGTCATCCCGCCACAAAGCCCGCGCGCCGTAACCGGTGCAGTTGATGATCGATTTCTGCTTCAATGCGGCAAGGTCGCCGGGCGCGTGAAACTCCATCGGCACGATGCGCCCGCCCGCGATCAGGAAATCGCTGGCCAGATGATGCATCAGATCGGCGACGTTGAAGGTCAGCGATGAATTGCGCCGGGCAAAGGCCGGGCGGAAAGGGTGGCTGCCGACCGGCAGGTCGACGCTGCGCGGGGTGATGTCCGACAGGCGCTGTTCCAGATGCAGGAAGTCATCGCGCCGCTCGACCACCGGAGCCGCATCGGCCCGCCGCTGACCAAAGGGCGTGTCGGACAGACTATAGCGATCGGTCCATTCTACCGGATCTCCAGCCAGCCCCAGCAGGCTCTGAAAATAGGCGAAGGACGCGCGCGCCATCCCCTCCCACCGATCGGCAAAGCCCGGATCGACCGCGCCCTGCATCGCCACCCGGCTGTCGGGCGACCAGGTGCCGGTGGCGCGCGCCGAGCGGACGAAAGGGAATTGCTCCCTGGCATAGATGGTGACGCTGGCCCCGGCGCGCTGGGCAGTGAGCGCAGCGGTGAGGCCCAGCGCACCTGCGCCGATCACCGCGACGTCGCGCACCCCATCCGCCAGCGCCAGCGCGACGGCCCGCTCCGCCGATCCCCAGCTGAGCGACCAGCCGCTGCCGCCATGGCCATAATTGTGGATGACACGTTTGCGCCCGACCTGCTCCGCCTCAATGCGCGGGCCGGCGGCGCGAAAGGGGCGAAGACAGACGGTCGTGCGAAAGATGCGATCGGGCGTGGCGCGCACCGGCTCGACCCCGGCAAGCGGATCAAACGCAGCATGGGCCGCGCCCATCGCCAATCCCGCATAGCTAAAGATGCCGGCGCTGCCGGCCGCCCTGCCCAGAAATGCTCGCCTGTCCATGCCGCCCTCCCGATAACAGCTCATGCCCAATGCAACGAAGCAGCCCGACTTTACCGCAAGGGCGCGGGCATGGCTTGCGCGCCGTCCTGCACGCGGCAGGAGCGGCAGGGCTTGCCCTGTGCCCGGGAATGACTCATGAAAAGACCCATGCCTGCGCTGCGCCCCGAACGGTCGATCATCATCCTGCTGCTGGCGCTGGTCGTCCTGGTGACGGCGGTGGGGGGCACATTCTGGCTGTATCGCGGGCAGCAGGCGGAAATTGCCTGGGTGAATCACACGCTGCGGGTCGAAAACCGGCTGTCGATGCTGCTGTCGCGCGTGCTGGAAGCGGAAAGCAGCCAGCGCGGCTACATCTTGACGCGGCAGGATGATTTTCTGACCCCCTATGAAGACTTTCGCACCCATTGGCGGGGCGAATGGCAGGCGCTGCGCGCCGAGGTGCGCGACAATACCCCCCAGATGGAGGCGGTCGACACGCTGGGCCGGATGATCGGCGATCGCATGGACCTGCTGCAGAACGGGATCGACCGCCGACGCGCCGGCCGATCACTGCCCGAACAGGCTTTTTATCCCGGCCTGGCGCTGACGGCGCAGTTGCGCGCCCATGTCGCGCATATGAAGGCGCGCGAGGAACAATTGCTGCAACAGCGCAGCACAGAAGCGAACCGTCTGAGCATCATGGTGACGGCCGGACTGGCGCTGAGTGCGGCAATGGTGATCATATTGGGGCTGATGGCGCTGCGCACCGCCCAACGCCGCGTGACCGAAACGCTCCTCAGTCGACAGGCGCTAAGCGACGCGCATGATCGGTTGATTGCCGAGGGCGAGCAGCGCGAGGCGGCGCAGGCCCAGTTGCGGCAGGTGCAGAAGATGGAATCCATCGGCCAGCTGACCGGCGGCATCGCGCATGATTTCAACAATATGCTGGCGATCGTCATCGGATCGCTGGACATGGCGCGGCGGCGATTGGGCGACGGCGGCGATCCGCGCGTAATGAAGGGCATCGACAATGCGACCGAGGGCGCGCAGCGCGCGGCGCAACTGACGTCCCGCCTGCTCGCTTTCTCCCGCCAGCAGCCGCTCGACCCGCAGCCGACCGACGTCAACAAGCTGGTTGGTGGCATGTCCGAATTGCTGCGCCGGACCATTGGCGAAGATGTGCGCGTGGAATCTGTGCTGGCCGGGGGCTTGTGGCGCGCCAGCATCGACGCCAATCAGCTGGAAAGCGCGATCCTGAACCTGTGCGTCAACGCGCGTGACGCCATGCCCGGCGGCGGACGGCTGACGATCGAGACCGCGAATGCGCATCTGGACGACGGCTATGCCGCCGGCCATGACGAAGTGATACCGGGCCAATATATCATGGTGTCGGTGACGGATACCGGCACCGGCATGCCGCCCGATGTGGTGGAACGCGCCTTTGACCCCTTCTTCACCACCAAGGGCGTGGGCAAGGGCACGGGGCTGGGCCTCAGCCAGGTATTCGGCTTCGTCAAGCAATCACATGGCCATGTGAAAATCTATTCGGAGCCGGGCGAAGGGACCATCATCAAAATCTACCTGCCGCGCCATTATGGGGCGGAGGCTGCGCAGGGCTATGCCGCGCCCGCCGCCGACAGCCTGCCGCGTGCGCAGGGCGAAGAAATCATCCTGGTGGTCGAGGATGAGGACCGGGTGCGCCACATGTCCGTCGATTCGCTGCGGGAGCTGGGCTATACCGTGGTGCAGGCGTCCGATGGCGAGCAGGCGCTGGAAATGCTGGCGATTCAGCCGCGCATCGACATGCTGTTCACCGATATCGTCATGCCCGGCATCAATGGCCGCCAGCTTGCCGATCGCGCCACCGCGGAACGGCCGGGGCTGAAGATATTGTACACCACCGGCTATACCCGCAACGCCATCGTCCATAACGGCATGCTGGACCCGGGCGTCGCCTTCCTCGCCAAACCCTTCACCTTCGATCAGCTAGCGGTGAAGGTGCGGCAGGTGCTGGATGGCGACGGAGTGGCGTAGCAACGCGCCGGACCGCTGCGTTTCCCGACGAAGATCTTCTTCATCCATGCTGAGCCACGAAGCTTTGGCTGCACTTGATATGCGCCAGATCAGCTCCGCCTCAATGATAGCACGAGAGAGCCTGCAAAGCGTTCATCATATAAGAAAATATGGTGCCCGGGGACGGAGTCGAACCGCCGACACTGCGATTTTCAATCGCATGCTCTACCAACTGAGCTACCCGGGCATCGGGTTCCTGGCGGAGGCGTCCGCCGGATGGAGGCGTGCCTATAGGCGTCAATCCGGCTCGCTGTCCAGCCCATAATTGCCATTTTTTTGCGTCGCTTCGTCCGCCGCCGGTCCAGGCACGCGATAGCCCTCGCCCAGCCATTGCAGCAAGTCGCGATCGCGACAGGCCGTCCCGCAGAAAGGACGGGTTTCGGCCGTGGAAGGCTGGCCGCAGACGGGACAGGATGGGGCTTTAGGCGACATGACCGGCCGCCAGCGACAAGGCCGCATCGGCCTTCAGCGTGATCGCACCGCCACGCCGCTTGGCCAGCAATTCGATCCAGTCCTGCTTTTTGTGCAGCAGGTCGATGATTGCGGGCGCGGCGGTGATGGTGGCAGCGCCGCCTTGACCATGGCGTTCGGCGCGGCGCAGCAGGGCGAGCGCGGCGGTCAGCACCGGGTCTTCGCGCAGCAACTCCATCAGGTTCGCGCGTTCACGGCGACGGATGATCTGAAGGAAGCCAAAGCCGTTCACCGCCGTCCGCTCGAAGGGGAGCGGCAGATATTTGTCGATCTGCGCAGCGGCGACCATCCGCTCATCCTTGTTGTTCATGGTCGGCAGATCAATGCCGATCGAACCGGACAGACCCATGCGGCGCACGGCCTTTGCCGCCAGCTTCGCGCCCTTGGGACCAAGTTGCGCGGGCGGCAGCGATCCGTCGACGTCGATCAGCAGCATGGCGGGCGTCAGGTAGAGACGCAGCGCAGCGTCTTCGGCCCCGACTTCGCCGCTGATCGCCTCTTCCATCAGTTCGCTCCAGCCATGGGCTTCCAGCCGATCTTCCTCATGCGCGGGGCAAGGGACGACCGGGGTGCCGGTGGCGCGGATGCGCTGGAGCAGGCTGGGACCGGCATGGGGCTTCGAACCGGGTTGGGGCATGCGTCCCTTGGCGCGCTTGGGGCGGCCTTCTTCGGCAATCGCCTCGCGGATGATCTCGACCAGCACATTAGCGCCTTCGGCCAGCCGGGGCGGGATCGGCTCCAGCAGCACTTCTTCGCCCGATGTCAGGCGGACGATGCCGCGCTTCTTGGGGATGATCGTGGCGACCAGCCGCCCCTGCGCCACCGCGCCGGCGCGAACGGCGTCGCCATCGCGTTCGATCAGGGCTTCGACCAGCTTGCCCTTTTCGATCAGCGCGGCGCGCGCCTCGCCAATACCTTCTTCGTAAAGCCATTCGGCCATGTGCGTTCCTAATCGATCGGGTAGCCCGCCGCCTTCAGCAGCGTGCGGGTTTCATAAAGCGGCAGGCCCATGATCGCGCTGTGGCTGCCCTGAATTGCGCGGATCAAGCCGGCGGCGCGCCCTTGTATCGCATAACCGCCCGCCTTGCCGCGCCATTCGTCGCTGGCAATATAGGCGTCGATCTCCGCCTGCTCCAGCCGCTTGAAGGTGACGACATTGTCGGACAATCGGTGCCGCGCCTGTCCCGCGCCGTCGATCAGCGTGATCGCGCTGAACACGCGATGCCGCCGCCCGGACAACAGGGTCAGGCAGGCGCGCGCCTCCTCCTCGCTTTCCGTCTTGGGCAGGATGCGGCGACCGGCGGCGACCACCGTATCGCCCGACAGGATCAGCGCGCCGGGATGGCGCGTGGCGACGAGCGCCCCTTTTTCCGCAGCAACCCGCGCCGCATATATGGCGGGCAGTTCGGCTTTGCGGGGCGTTTCGTCGATATCGCCAGGATCGACGGCATCGGGGACGACACCGATCTGGCCCAGAAGGTCACGCCGCCTGGGGGAAGCCGAAGCAAGGATGAGCCGCATCAAAATTGCGGCTTATTTGAAGCGGTAGGTGATCCGACCCTTGGTCAGGTCGTAGGGGGTGAGTTCGACGAGCACTTCGTCGCCCACGAGCACGCGGATGCGGTTCTTACGCATCTTGCCGGCCGTGTGGCCGAGAATTTCGTGATCATTTTCCAGCCGCACGCGGAACATGGCGTTGGGGAGAAGCTCCACAACCTGTCCGCGCATTTCAAGCAGTTCTTCTTTAGCCATAATATCCCGAATTCGAAAAATCGCGCCGCCATAGCGCCAAAATCAGCAAAATGAAAGTCAGGGATGCGCGCCGAACATATCGCCGGCCGCATGCAGGGCCGCAAAGACGGAATCGAGCTGGTCAGCGTCGAGACAATAGGGCGGCATGAGATAAATGGTGTTGCCAAGCGGCCTTAGCAAGAGGCCGCGTTCCAGCAAGAAGGCGCGCAGGCGCGGCGCAAGATCCGAGAGATAGCCGGCGTCGGCTGCGACCAGATCGATCGCCATGATCGTGCCCAGCTGGCGCGGGTTGGCGAAGGCGGGATGCGCGGCCAGTTTCGACAGGCGAGTCGCGATGCCATCGGCCAGCGTAGCAATGCGGCCCAGCACATCCTCTTCCCGCCAGATGGCGAGATTGGCGGCGGCGGCGGCGCAGGCGATGGCGTTGGCGGTATAGCTGGACGAATGGTAGAACAGCCGGGCGCGATCGGTGGAAATATGGGCGTCGAAGATCGGCGCGGTGGCGAGCGTGGCGGCAAGCGGGATTGCGCCGCCGGTGATGCCCTTCGCCACGGCCATGATATCCGGCACGACGCCCGCTTGCTCACAAGCGAAGAGGGTGCCGGTGCGGCCCCAGGCGGCCATCACTTCGTCCGCGATGAAGAGGACGCCATGCTTACGACAGATGGCGGCCATTTCCCGCAAGATATGCGCAGGATAGAGCAGCATGCCCCCTGCCCCCAATATCAACGGTTCGACGATGAAGGCGGCAGGCTTTTGCGCGCAGGCGGCTTCCAGCGCGTCGAGACAGGATTGTTCCGCGCCGGGTGCGGGGAATGGGATGGTGCCGACATCAAAGAGCAAGGGCGTCCAGGCGGCGTTATAGACGCCGCGCTCGCCGATCGACATCGCGCCGATCGTGTCGCCATGATAGCTATGTTCAAGGACAAGGATGCGGCTGCGCGCGTCAGCCAGCCCATCGAGCGACAGATTATGCCAGTAGCCCAGCGCCATCTTGAGCGCGACTTCGACCGCCGTCGATCCGCTGTCGGAATAGAAGACATGGGCCAGGGCCGGCTGGCCATCGAAACGGGGGGCGAGATCGATCAGGCCGCGCGCCACCTCTTCTGCAGGTTCATGGGTGTAGGCGGCGAAGATCAGCTGGTCGAGCTGGCTCGCCTGTCGGGCGATGGCGGCGGCGATGCGCGGTTCGCAATGGCCATGGGTCGTCACCCACCAGCTGGAAATGCCGTCGATCAGCGTGCTGCCATCGGCGAGGTGCAACATGGCTCCTTCGGCGCGGACGACATGGGGGATCGGCTCATTGAGGCCATGCTGGGTGAAGGGGTGCCAGACGGGAGAAGACATTGCGCGCCCTTAAGCCAGAGCCGCCACGAAGGCTATGGCTTCTCCGCAGGCTTCGGCTCCACCGGCGGGGGAACCAGCACCGTCGGCAGCGCGACATGCACCTCCACCCGGCGATTCTTGGCGCGGCCTTCGGGATCGTCGCTGCCATCTTCCTTCGCATTGGGGGCGATGGGGCGGGCTTCGCCCAGCGCGACGAGCGTGATGCGATCCTTGGGCACGCCCTTTTCCACCAGATAGTCACGCACCTTTTCAGCGCGGATACGCGAGGCGACCTTGTTGTCGCCGTCATTGCCGCGGGAATCGCTGTGGCCGCGCAGGGTGATGGGGCCGCCCTCCTTTGCCGCCGGACTGGCGAGCAAGGCGTCGATAGCAGCCTTCGCCGCATCATCCAGCGCCATGGGGGACTGACCAAAGCTGATCACGCCGTCGACTGGCTCGATCTTCGGTTCTTCGGGCTGATCGATGACTTCAGGGCGCAGGATGGAGCGCTGCGGTTCGGCCGCATTGTCGGCTTCATTGGCGGCCAGCATATTGGCGCCATTGTCCGCGACATTGGCCGCTTCCTTTTCCGCCGGCGGCTGGCAGGCGGCCAGCGCGCCGAGCAGCAGCAGGGCCGGGGTCGATCTTGTCATTCTTCCTCTCCTTTCGGCCGTTTGAGGACAGGCGGCACATAGGACAGGATCGTGTCGCCGGTCTGGGGCGTCGGGCGCGACGCATGGGTGAAGAAACGCAGCGCGCCATTTTTGCGCAGCAACAGCAACATGTCGCCGCCTTCGGGCAGGGAGGCGCGGGCGGCCTCAAAATCAAACTGTTCGCTGATGCGGGTCTTGCGGAAGGTCCAGCCCTGCTCCTCGCGCTGCATGATGTCCTCCACGCCATGACCGGACGAGAAGAGCGCGCGGCCACGCAAGGATTCGGGCAAAGCGCGGGGATCTTCATCGTCGCTGGCGTCGCCCAGTTGATGGACATTGTCGCGGCCGATTTCCGGCGCGAACTCGTTGCAGACCAGCGCATTATAGGCTTCATTGTCGGTCGTGGCGGCCATGACCTGAAACTGGGCGAGGTCCAGCCGCTCCTCGGTCGCTTCGGACAATATCTCGCCATGATAGGTGAGAATGCCCTGATGCCGGGCGGGGGCGAGCCGCTGCCAGCTATTGTCGGCAATCATCACCGGGACATCCAGCGCGCGCAGTTGCGAGGCGAGGCCAAGGCTGAAGGGTGTCGCGCCGACCAGCAGCAGGCCCTTTTCCTGTGCCCCGGTGACTTTGAGCAGCCGGGCGACGGGCTTGATCGAAAAGCCATGGAACAGGATCGTCGCGACCACCACGGCGAAGGACAGGGTGACGAGGATCGACCCGTCGCCATATCCCAGCCGATCGAGCCGCAGCGCGAACAGGCCGGAAATGGCGACCGCGACGATGCCGCGCGGTGCAATCCAGGCGACCAGAAGGCGCTCATTCCAGGGGACGGGCGAGAAGGCGAGGCTCAAAAGTACGGTGATCGGCCGCACCAGAAAGAGCAGCGCGAAGAGGAAGGCGAGGAAGCGCCATTCGAACTGACGCAGCACGCTGAGGTCCAGCGAGGCGGAGAGGATGACGAACACGCCGGAGATCAACAGGACGGTGACATTTTCCTTGAAAGGCTGAATGTCGCGCAGGGAATCGAGGCGCATATTGGCCAGCGCCACGCCCATTACCGTCACCGCCAGCAGGCCGGTTTCCTGCTGGATGATGTTGGACAGGACGAACACGCTGATGACGGCGACCAGCAGCACTGGAGCCTTGAGATATTCGGGCACATAGCCGCGCGGGAAGAGCCAGCCGATGGCGCGCGCGGCGATCCAGCCGATGAGGCCGGCGACGATCGCGGCGGCGATCAGCGAAAGGATGACGGCGGCAAGCGTGCTGCCCTCTCCCGATCGGCGCAGATATTCATAGGTGACGACGCCCAGCAGCGCGCCGGTTGGATCATTGACGATCGCTTCCCATTTCAGGATGGCGCGCGGGCGGGCGGCGACGTTGGACTGGCGCAACAGCGGCAGCACCACGGTCGGCCCGGTGACGACCAATATGCCCGCAAAGAGAATGGCGACCGGCCAGACGAGGCCCGCGACATAATAGCAGGCCAGAGATCCCAGCACCCAGCCGATGGGGGAGCCGAGCAGAACGAGGCGCGTCACCGCGCCGTCAGTCTTGCGCAATTCGCGGAAATTGAGGCTGAGGCCGCCTTCGAACAGGATCAGCGCGACCGCGACGGACACCATCGGTTCCAGCAGGTCGCCGAACACATGTTCGGGATTGATGAGGTGAAGGACGGGTCCGCCAAGGACGCCCGCCGCCAGCATCAGGGCAATGGCGGGCCAGCCGGTCCGCCAGGCGATCCATTGTGCGCCAATCCCCAATATGCCGATCAGCGCGATGGAAAGTGCCTGTTCCTGCATCAGGCCGGGATAGTCAGGCGAACGCGAGGGGGAAACCCCCGATATTTTTCCGACGGAGCGGAACCATCAGCGCCGTGGCGCGTGCGCGCTCATCGGCATGGCGACAGGACCAAGAAAAAAGGGGCGGTCGATGACCACCCCTTTCCCACATTATTGCTGCGGCGTGGCCGGTGCCGCAGGGGCAGCCGGCGCGGCTGGCGCTGCGGGGGCCGGCGGGGCAGCCGCCTGGATGCGCTGCTGCAGGGCCGGGTCGGCGGCAGCCGCCTGACCGATCTGGTTGAACTTTTCGGGCGGGATGCCCGACGCCTGAAGCGCGGCAACCATCTTGGGCTGCTTGTCAGCATCGGCGATCGATGTGTCCTGCTGAATCTTCGTCACTTCGACAGCGGCGGCGGCAAACTGCTTGATGTCGGCGTCGCTGAAGTTGCTGGCGCCGGCGGCCGGAGCAGCGGGCGCGGCCGGTGCTGCGGGGGCAGCAGCGTCCTGCGCAAGTGCGGGATAAGCAGCGAACAGCGCAATCGACGCAATGCCCGCTTTCAGGAATTTGGTGTTGCTAAGACCCGTCAACGTTTTTCTCCTCGTGACCGATATGATGACAATCAGACGGTCAAGCTGTTGAAATCGTTCCAGCGGGGAAAGCACTGAACGGCGAGTCGTGAGATTCCAGGGGCGACTGGAAGGGTTCCAACGGCCCGTCCCGACAAAGGCCCCATTCGCCGCAGCAATAATATTGCGTTGCAGCAAGATCGGGCCGGGCCGGATTCGTCCAGCGCCCGGCCCGAGCCTTTCACTCTTACCAGATCTTCACGCGATCCTTGGGCGCAAGGTAGATTTTGCCACCCGGCGCAGGCTTGAACGCATCATACCAGCTGTCGAAATTACGCACGATGTCAGTGCGATATTGCGACGGGGCATGCGGATCGGTGACGAGGCGCTGACGCAGATTGGCTTCGCGATAATTGCGCCGCCACACCTGCGCCCAGCCCAGGAAGAAGCGCTGATCGCCGGTCATGCCGTCAATCACCGGAGCCTTCTTGCCGCCCAGCGAAGCGTGATAGGCATCGAGCGCGACGGCCAGACCGCCCAGATCGCCGATATTTTCGCCCATGGTGAAGGCGCCCTTCACATGCGCGCCGGGGAAGGGTTCATAGGCGTCATATTGCGCGCCCAGCTTTTGCGTCAGCGCCTTGAAATTGGCGACGTCCTGATCGGTCCACCACTGGTTCAGCTTGCCCGTCTCGTCATATTTCGCGCCCTGATCGTCGAAATGATGGCTGAGTTCATGGCCGATCACCGCGCCGATGCCGCCATAATTGACCGCCGGGTCGGCGTGCGGATCAAAGAAGGGCGGTTGCAGGATGGCGGCGGGGAAGACGATCTCCACCATACCGAAATTGGCATAGGCGTTGATTTCCATCGGGGTCATGCCCCATTCCCAGCGATAGATGGGCTTGCCCAGCTTACCGATATTATAGTCGAATTCGAAGGCGTTGGAGCGCATGGCATTGCCGACCAGATCGTCGCGCTTGATATCGAGGCCGCTATAGTCGCGCCACTTGTCGGGATAGCCGATCTTGGGCGTGAAGGCGGCCAGTTTCTTGTGCGCGCGGGCCTTGGCCGTGTCGCTCATCCACGGCAGGGCGTCGATGCGGCGCCCCATGGCGGCGAGCACATTCTTGACCAGCACATCCATCGCCGCCTTGGTTTCGGGCGGGAAATATTGCGCGACATAGGCTTTGCCGACTTCTTCACCCAGCGATTCCTTCAGGAAGGTCGCGCCGCGTTTCCACCGTTCCTCGCGCTCGGGCGTGCCGGACAGGGTGGTGCCATAGAAGGCGAAGTCGGCGCTGGCGACGTTGTCGGGCAGATAATCGGCATAGGCGTGCAGACTGGCGAGCAACAACGCATCCTTCAGCACCTGCACAGACGCCTTCGCGATCAGCGCTGCTTCACCGGTGATGGCGCTGGGCTGGGCGACGAGCAGTTCAGCGGGCTTGAGATTATTGGCGGCGTAGAAGGCCGCGAAGTCGAAGCCAGGGGCGGCCTTTTGCAAGTCGGCCAACGTCATCTTGTTATAGGTTTTGTCGGCGTCGCGGCTGTCGACCTGGGTCCAGTGGACCTTGGCGATTTCCGTTTCGAACGCCATCAGCGCGGCGGCGCGCGCCTTGGCGTCCTTTTCGCCGGCCAGGGTCAGCATCTTTTCCAGATGGGCGACATAGGCGGTGCGGATCGCGGCCATCTTGTCGCCCGCGTCCAGATAATAGTCGCGGTCGGGCAGGCCCAGACCACCCTGCATCATCGAGAGGATGTAGGTTTCCGGATCCTTGTCATCCTGGGCCACATAGAAGCGGAACGGGCCGGGCACGCCGGAACGCGCGGCCTTCGCCGCGACCTTCGCATAAGAAGCGAGATCGGTAACGCCGTTCACTTCCACCAGCCAGGGCTTGATCGGGGTCAGCCCCTTCGCTTCGACCGTGGCGGCGTCCATATAGCTGGCATAGGCATTGCCGATCTTGCTGTTCGGATCGCTCTGCGCCGCTTCGAGAATGCCCCTGGTGCGGGTACGCGACAGATCGTCCAGCGTGTTGAACGCGCCATAGTTGGACTTGTCGGCCGGGATCGGCGTGTTCTTTGCCCAGGTGCCGTTGGCATAATCATAGAAATCGTCGCCGGGCTTGACCGACTGGTCCATGCCCGTGGCGTCGAAGCCATAGCTGCCATAGGTGGGCTTGGCGGCGGGAGCGGCGGCCTGCGGAGCGGCCTGATCGGCATGGGCGACGGTAGCGGCCAGCGCGAGCGCACTGGCGGCGGCGCCCAGGAGGAGTTTGTTCATCAAAGCGTCCCTTGCTTGTGACAGGACGGGCGCGAACGGGATGCGCCCGGCATGACCGGGACTTGAACGCCCGTCACAAAGGCTTGTCCATGTCGTTGGTCGAAAATTATGCGCGGTTGAAAGTTTCGGAAAGGCGAATATGCGCCGCAAACGCCTGACGCAGGCTGGCGGGATCGAGCGGATCAAGGTGCGGCAGACGGCCGAGCGAAGGCGCGCCGGCAATCTGCGGAATGATCCGCTCATTTTCTGCCTCCGGATCGCCGATGAAGGCGATGCCGGCGATCGGCACGCCGCGCGCGCGCAACGCCTCGATACTCAGCAGGCTATGGTTGATGGTGCCAAGGCTGGTGCGGGCGCACAGGATTACCGGCTGTCCCCAAAAGGCGAAGAGATCGGCCATCGACAGGGTTTCCGTGACGGGGACCAGGACGCCCCCTGCCCCTTCCACCACCAGAGGTCCATCGACCTGCGGCAGGGCGAGGCGATCGAGGCTGATCTCCACGCCGTCGATCCGCGCGGCGAGATGCGGCGAGGCGGGCGTCGCGAGGCGATAGGCTTCGGGCAGGATCTTTTCCGGCGGCAGGCCCGACAGGGCGGCGACCCGTTCCTTGTCGCCCGACGGATCGACCCCGGCCTGCACCGGCTTCCAGTAAGAGGCGCCGAGCGCCCCGGCGAGGCCGGCGGCGAAGACGGTCTTGCCAATATCGGTATCGGTGCCGGTGACGACGAATATGGGAGAGGGGGCGGTCATCGCATCACCCGCTGCAATTCGCGACCCAGCGCCGCGACGTCGGACCGGCTGGCGTTGAGCGTCAGCGAGATGCGCAGGCGGCTGGTGCCCGGCGGGACGGTGGGTGGACGGATGCCGCGCACATCGAAGCCGGCCTGCTGCAGGGTGGCGGCCATCGCCATGGCGCGGGCGTCGTCGCCCAGGATGACGGGCAATATCTGGCTGCGCGGAGCGGACAGGCCGAGCGGCGCGCAAATCGCTTCGGCCGCATCCTGCCGCAGCGTCGTCAGCCGGTCGCGCAGGTCGCCGGCCTGTTCGATACGGTCGAGCGCGGCGGAGACGGCGACGGCCATCAGTGGCGAGGGCGCGGTCGAGAAGATGAAGGCGCGGGCGCGGTTGACGAGATAGTCGATATGGATGCGCGGGCCGCAGATCAGCGCGCCTTCCGCCCCCATCGCCTTGCCGCAAGTGTGGAGGGTGATGACATTGTGGAGGCCGTCCAGCCCGGCGGAAAGGCCCCGGCCGCCCGGTCCAAAGACGCCAGTGCCATGGGCTTCGTCCAGCAGCAGCATGGCGTCATGGGTGGCGGCGAGTTTGGCGAGGTCGGCCAATGGCGCCATGTCGCCGTCCATGGAATAAAGGGTTTCGACCGCGATCCAGATGCGGCCCTTTCCTCCTTCGGCGCGGAAGGCGGTGATGAGGTCGGCGAAGCTCTGCACATCATTATGCTTGGCGAAAACGGCGGCGGCCTTCGACATGCGCATGCCGTCATGGGCGCTGGCGTGGATCAGTTCGTCCGCGACGATCAGGTCGCCACGCTGCGGCAAGGTAGAAAAAAGGGCGAGATTGCCGACATAGCCATTGGCGAGGAACAAGGCCGCCTGGGTGCGGAAGAAATCGGCGGCCTTCGCCTCCAGCCCTTCATGTTCGGGAGCGTTGCCGCGCAACAGGCGCGATCCGCCCGATCCCAGCGGCACGCCGCGCGCGACGGCATCGGCCACGGCCTGGGCAATCATCGGATCGCCGGCGAGAGCGAGATAATCGTTGGAAGCAAAGTCGCGCCCGGCGCGGGGGGACAGGCGACGCAGCCGGCCGCGCTGCTCCAGCGCGGCGAGCTGGGAACGGAAGGGTTCGGCAGTCATGGCGGCGCATATAGGCCCGGCCGGAAGGAGCGGCAAGCGCACGCTTTTGTGTGCCGCGATGTCTTAACCAGCGATCGATGGCGATCGGCTGGACATCGCCCTAACTTCGCACATTTCCCGCCAAATTGGACATTTACGTGCAAGGATCGGTAATTTTGTTACGCGGGACTATGGTTGCAAATCAGGCGATGAAGAACGCCGTCCATGATAGCGGATCGGCGCGGTGTAGGACAATCACCCTGCTCCACCCTGCTTCGGCGCGGCCCTGCCACGGCGCGGCAGGCACGCGCCGGCATGGCCGATCGGATCGACCAGTTGCTGATAGAGGGTGAAGAGATGCTCCACCCGTTCCCGATCCGAGCCGAAGGGCGATTTGCGGTAGAGACGATCGACCGCGAGATCGAGGTCGCGATGCGCGCGGCGCAATTCAAGCGGCATGATGTCGGGGTCATAGAGGTCGGCCAGGGTCGAAGTGGCGTTTTTAGGTAAAGCGCGCGCGTCCAGCACCGCCTGCGCCAGCGCCTCCACCTGCGCGCGCTGGGCAGGAGCGGCATCGGGCCATGGGAAATTATTGTACACAACGCCGACCGAGTACATATAGTCGCTCTTCATCCGGCCGCTGATCTGACGCATCCACGCCATATGCATCTGGCTGGTGAGAATGCCGAAATCCCAGAGCGTCGCATCAGGCAATATGCGCAATTTCTGATTTGCGACGACGTCCGGTTCCAGCCATCCGATCGGGATATAATCGCGCTTTTCGGAACTGGTGTTGGGGATGACGAGATAGGCCGCACCAAGCCTTTCGTCGACGCCAAGACGCATCGGCTCCAGCGCCATCCGGGCAGTGCTGGCCCGGTTGCTGGTCGAGCGATATTGGCGAACGGCGGCGATCCTCTGTCGCACCAAGGGCAATGTCCGCACGACATCGGCCGGCGCATCCGCCAGATATAATATCCATCGGAAAAAGCCGTTTATATATTCCTGACCGCCGATGAACTTGCGAAACAAAGGTTCGGCCTGCGGTTCTTCCGCCAGAAATCGCGAGCGTTCCTGATTGTCGAACGTGTAAAAGCCGTTGTCGATCATCTGCACGCCGGTCTTAAGCCGGGCTGCACCGTTGATCGGCCGGTTTTCTTCCTTCACCACCAGATGCCGGTCGGCCTGCCCAGCATCGATGAGATAGGCATTCAAGGCCACATGCCGCGTTTCGGTGGGTTCGCCGCGAGAATCGGCATAGCTGAACAGGCGCTTTTGCGCGGGTGCGTCGCCGCGCTGGACAAGGCCGATGATGACGCAATGGACTGCCGCGCGGCCGGGCCAGACGAAGGAGCGATGGGCGAAGGCGATGTCCATGCCAGCGCGGAAGATCAGTGGCCAGAGCTGCGCCACCTGTTCGCCCTGCACGATCGAATTGGTCGAGACGAAGGCGACGCGCGCGTCGCCGCCTGCGACATAAGCCGCCCCCTTGATGAACCAACCGGCGACATAATCGAGCGTGCCGCCGCTGCCCGGCAGGGCGGCGAGGCGGCGGATCTGCGCGCGTTGCCCGTCGCTTTGGAACTTCGCGCCGGCAAAAGGCGGGTTGCCGAAGACATAGCTGCATTGCGCTGCCGGGACGACGTCGTTCCAGTCGATCTCCAGCGCGTCGGCATGGCGGATGCCGGGGGCCTTCACCAGCGGGATGCGGGCATAATGCTGGCCGAAATCCTCCGCCAGCCGGGTGTTGGCGATATGATCGGTCATCCACAGGGCTACCTGCGCGATCATGGCGGGAAATTCGTCCAGTTCGATGCCGAAGAAGCGGTCGACATCCAGTTTGGACAGGGCCGCGACGTCCATCACCAGTTCGACCCGACCGTCGATGGTGAGCAGTTCATGCAATATCTCCCGCTCCAGTTCGCGCAGTTCGCGATAGGCGACGACCAGAAAATTGCCCGCGCCACAGGCCGGATCGAGGAAGGAGAGCGCACCCATGCGGTCGTGCAGCGCGCGCAAGGCCCGCTCCCGCCCCGACTTCAGCACTTTTGCGCGGGTAAATTCGGCGCGCAGATCGTCCAGGAACAGCGGTTCGATCACCTTCAGAATTGCCTGTTCAGGGGTGTAATGCGCGCCCTGTTTACGCCGTGTCACCCGATCGATCACGCTTTCGAACAATGATCCGAAAATGGCGGGTGACACATCGCCCCAGTGGAACAGGCTGGCGTCGAGCAGCATGTCGCGCATCTTGTGATCGAAGCTGGGCATGGCGATGCGTTCGCGAAACAGCTCGCCATTAATGTAGGGAAATTCGGCCAGATCGGTGTCCAGCCCATGCTGACGCCGGCCGGGCGGCGTGTCGAGCGTCTGGAACAATTCGCCCAGCCAGCGGCCAAGATCGCGGCCGTCGGGGCTGGTCCGCTGTTCCAGGAAGGTGAGGAACTGGTCCTTGCGCTCGAAAATGCCGGTGTCGTCGGCAAAGAGGATGAAAAGCAGCCGTACCAGCAGCCGTTCCAGATCATGGCCGACATAGCCGTCTGCGGCGAGCGCATTGTGCAGCCGGCCCATCAATTCGGACGCCTTGGCGTTGACCGGCGACTGGTTGCGGAAGATGCGCGGCTGAACGCCCAGGATGAAGCCGAACGCCTCCACATGACGCTTGAGTTCGGGCAGCGGGAAACGCCATTCGCGGCGGGTTTCCAGGTCCAGCAGTTCGAAGCGCTGGAAATCGCACACCATCAGATGGCGGGGGCGCTGGCTGTGCGGCAGCCAGTCATAATAATCGAGCGCCTGCGACAAGGCGCGATTGAGGTCGCGGCCGGCGCTTTTCTGTTCGACGATCAGCGTGCCGGGCCAGAAAAGATCGATATAGCCGCCGGTGCGCCCGGGATCGAGCGAGCGGACCCGCTGTTCATAGACCGCGACCTGTTTGCGCGGCACGCCGAAGATATTGAAAAATTCGTCGTAGAAGCTGTGCGTCTGACCCTTTTCATAGCCTTTGCCGATCCATTGACCCGAAAAATGGGCGGCATTGGTACGGATTTCCGGCCAGCTGAGACGCATCCCTTTCCCCTCCCCCGATGGAATGAGGAAAAGGCTGGTGGATCAATCGGCTAGCGCAAAGCAGATGCCTGTCCGTTATGACCTGAACCGCGTCAAACTGGTCCGAAACGGCGCATCAGAAATTAAAGCTGAGCGAAACGGATGCAACATTGTCGTTGCTGTCGTCCGCGCCGGGACGAAAGCCGTGCTGGTGGAGATAGCCGATTTCCGCATTCACATTTTTCGCGAGCGGGGTGGTGATGGCGATCAGGTTGCGCATCCGCTCCTCCCCCTGCACGCGCTGGAAATTGGTCTTGTTGAGATCGAAGAAGCTTTCATGGCTGAGGATCAGCGCGGTCTTGCCGCCTTCCTTGAACGGCATGACCAGCTTCACATAGGGGCGCAGACGCCAGGCGGTGCCGTCAATCCCCTCGCGCCAGCGTTCCTCCACCCGCATGCGGGCGCTGACCGATACCGGGCCGATCTTTGCGATATTGTCGAACGTCACCTGCTGGCGGCCGCGATGCTCCATCACGGTGAAGTCGCCGCCATTATATTGCGGATCATGGGTGTAGCCGGCCCAGACCGTCACCGCCTTCGACACTTTATAGCCCAGCAGCGTGTTGGATTCGATTTCATAGAGGCCGTTGCGGTCGTTGCTGAAGCGGGCGACGATTTCCTGCGACAGACGCCAGTGATCGCTGAGCTTCACCGTCGCGCTGGTGGTGGTCCACAGCTGTTCATCCTCGCTGGCATGGGCGGCGGCGGGCAGCGCCAATGCGGCGATGAGGGACAGGACAGGCAAGAGGGCGGTCGAACGCATGGGGCATCATCTCCACCGCCGGATCTGGCGGCGAAAGCGCCACTATGACCGTTTCAAGACTTCATCATTACGTTTACATTGCAATTTGATGACAATGCTTTTCCCGATCATGTCCCATCAGAGCATGCCGGAGAGGGTCAGGCAGCGCAGGCGGCAGATGACGGGGCGAGGGCGACGCGGTTGCGGCCGGCGCGCTTGGCTTCGTAGAGCGCGACGTCGGCGGCGGACAGCCAGTTGTGGCTGGTCATGCGATCGGGACCAAGCGCGGCGACGCCGAAGCTGGCGGTGACGCGCAGCGGGGGATCATGCGGGATTTCCATGGCGGCCACCGCATCGCAGAAGCGGCGCGCCGCCACCATCGCATCCGCCTCACTTGTTTCGGGCAGGAGCAGGCCGAATTCCTCGCCGCCCAACCGGCCAAGCGAGTCGCTGGGGCGCGAAAGGGTGCGGCACAGGTCCGCCACCGCCTCTATCACGCGGTCGCCGGCGGGATGGCCATGATCGTCATTGACCCGCTTGAAATGATCGATGTCGAGCAGCACCAGCGCGGCGGGCCGCTGATGCCGGGTGAAGAGCGCGATCTGGCGGTCGATCGCGGCGACGAAGGCGCGGCGGGTGAGCGCGCCGCTCAGCCCGTCGCGTTCGGCGAGCAGGCGCAATTCCATCTGTTCGATCACGATCGGCGCGAGGCCCTGAAGGATCGCCATCTGTTCGGGCGCAAATTCGCGTGCGCGGGTGTCGATGGCGCAGAGCGAGCCGACATTATAGCCTTCGGGCGTGCGCAGCGGCACGCCGGCATAGCTGCGGATGCCCGGATCGCCCGTCACCAGGGGGTTATCGCAAAAGCGCGCGTCGGCACAGGCGTCGGGGATGATCAGCGGCGCATCCTGCCGGATGGCATGATCGCAAAAAGCGACGCTGCGGGGCGTTTCCGCCACGTCCAGCCCGGTGAGCGACTTGAACCATTGCCGGTTGGTGTCGATCAGGGAGACGGCGGAAATGGGCACGCCGACCAGCGCGCGCACCATATCGGTGATCTTGTCGAACCCGCCCTCCGCAGGCGTATCGAGGATCTGGTAACGGCGCAGGGCGGCGATGCGCCCGGCTTCGTCAGTCAGTCTGTCTTGTGGCGTCATGGGCAACCCGATGCTGGAACCTGATCGATCCTTCCCATCCGACATAGGCGGGAAGCCGCGCCCCGCACACCCGCCCCAAAGTGCAGCCGCTGATGGGAGGCTGCGCCGGCCTGGTTAAAATATGATGAAATGCGCGGCAGGCCACGCAGCCTGTCCATGGACTATGATATTATCTGTGAAATATGCAGATTTTTGGGAAATTTTCCCTTCATGTTGGATTATGTTCGCATTGCAAAAGTTTCTTCCGAGAAAATTCCGCAGAAATCCGTCATTTTTTAAAACTGGCACAGCCCCTGCAATTCAGTTGGCATGATCCACTGACGGATCGACACAGTCATTCAGGGAAGGAACCAAGACATGAAGACCATCGCTTTCGCCGCCGCCGTCATTGCCGCCGCCGTCACCGTTTCGGCCACCGCCACCCCCGCCTTCGCCCAGCCGGAAGGCCGCTTCGGCGCCGCCAAAGTGACCTATGATCAGAAGACCGATCGCTATTGCTTCCGCGAGCCTGTCGCCGGATCGCTGATCCCCGCAACCCGGTGCCGCAGCAAGGCCGACTGGGCGGAGCAGGGCCTGACCATCACCCGCACCAAGGCGCCGGTGCAGCTGGCCCAGCGCTGATATCGACCGATGATCCCCATTTTCGGCAAATGCCCGGTCGGACCACCGACCGGGCATTTTCGTGTGAGAGGATGATGCGCGTCACCCGCCATGCGCCAGCGCGGCGAGCAGCAGCAACGCGACGATATTGGTGATCTTGATCATCGGATTGACCGCCGGCCCTGCGGTATCCTTATAGGGATCGCCAACCGTATCGCCGGTCACGGCCGCCTTATGCGCTTCGCTGCCCTTACCGCCATGATGGCCGTCCTCGATATATTTCTTCGCATTGTCCCACGCGCCGCCGCCCGAGGTCATGGACAAGGCGACGAACAGGCCGGACACGATGACGCCCAGCAGCAAGGCGCCCAGCGCGGCAAAGCCGTTGTCGGTGCCGGCAACCGCCGTGATCGCGAAATAGACGATGATCGGGGCCAGCACCGGCAACAGGCTGGGCACGATCATTTCCTTGATCGCGGCGCGAGTAACGAGGTCGACGGTGCGGGCATAGTTGGGACGCGACGTGCCTTCCATAATGCCCTTGTTGGTGGCGAACTGATCGCGGACGTCCTTCACCACATCCCCCGCCGCGCGGCCCACGGCGGTCATGCCCATCGCCCCGAACAGATAGGGCAGCAATGCGCCGAGCAGCAGGCCGACGATGACATAGGGGTTGGACAGGCTGAAATCGACCGGCGCGGTGAGGCCGAGCGCGCTGTTGTAGAATTTAAGGTCTTCCGTATAGGCGCCGAACAGCACCAGCGCGGCAAGGCCCGCCGAACCGATGGCATAGCCCTTCGTCACCGCCTTGGTCGTGTTGCCCACCGCATCGAGCGCGTCCGTCTTTACGCGCACGCTGTCGTCGAGATGGCTCATTTCGGCGATGCCGCCGGCATTGTCGGTGACGGGACCATAAGCGTCGAGCGCCACCACCATGCCGGCCAGCGCCAGCATGGCCGTCGCAGCGAAGGCAATGCCGATCAGGCCCGCCAGCTGATGCGCGACGATGATGCCTATGACGATGACGATCGTGGGCAGCGCGGTCGATTCCAGGCTGATGGCGAGGCCCTGAATGACGTTGGTGCCATGGCCGGTTTCGGAGGCTTTGGCGATCGAGCGGACCGGGCGATAATTGGTGCCGGTATAATATTCGGTGATGACCACCAGCAGCCCGGTGACGGCCAGACCCACCATCATCGACCAGAAAAGCGCCATGCCGGTATAGCCGCCAACCCCGTCGAGGTCCGCGCCGAACACGGCGTTCATGTCGCCCAGCACCCGCCATGTGACATAATAGATAGCCGGGATGGAGAGGATGGCGGTGGTCCAGAAGCCCTTGTAGAGAGCGCCCATGATCGACTGGCTGGCGCCAAGCCGCACCATATAGGTGCCGATGATCGAGGTGATGATGCACACCCCGCCCACGATCAGCGGCAACGCCATCAGGTTCATAAGGAAGGCATTGTTGACGCCGGTGACGAGCAGAGCGGTCAGCACCATGGTCGCGCCGACGGTGACGACATAGGTTTCAAACAGATCGGCGGCCATGCCGGCGCAATCGCCCACATTGTCGCCCACATTGTCGGCGATGACGGCGGGGTTGCGCGGGTCATCCTCCGGGATGCCGGCCTCCACCTTGCCCACCAGATCCGCGCCGACATCGGCCGCCTTGGTGAAGATGCCGCCGCCCAACCGCGCGAAGATGGAGATGAGCGACGCGCCAAAGGCCAGCGCGACGAGGCTGTCGATCACCAGCCGATCGTCGGGTGCATGCCCCGCCGGCCCGGTCAGATACCAGAAGAAGACGCTGATCGCGAGCAGCGCAAGGCCCGCCACCAGCATGCCCGTGATCGCGCCCGCGCGGAACGCGACCGTCAGGCCGCTTTGCAGCGTGCCGCGCGCGGCTTCGGCCGTGCGGACATTAGCGCGCACGGAAATGTTCATGCCGATGAAGCCCGCCGCCCCCGACAAGATCGCGCCGATCAGGAAGCCGATCGCCGATGTGAGGCCCAGGAACAGGGCGACCAGCACAGCGACGACCACGCCGACCACGGCGATAGTGGTGTATTGGCGGCCCAGATACGCCTTGGCCCCTTCCTGAATCGCGCCGGCGATCGCCTGCATGGTGTCATTGCCCGGCGATTGGCTGAGCACCTGACGACTGGTGAACAATCCATAGACTATGGCCAGCAGGCCACACCCTATGGCGATGAAGATGATCTGCATGCTTGTTCCTCTCCCCCTGTTGTTGCTGTCATCGGCCGCTCCGCAGGGAATGACGGGCGAACGAAAGGCGCAGCAGTGGGCGGCCGGACGGAACAGGTCCGGCATCGGGCACCGCGTCAATCAGCATCAGGGCGTCACGCATCGATGCGCTCCAACCGGCTGAGAATAGGGTGGAAGGACGCTACAGCGCCAACGGCGCGCGTCAAGTGGTCTGGAAAGACAAGCGTCCCGGTTCAGGCCAAGGTTTCAGGCCGCCTGGGCCAGAGCCGTCTGCGTGGCGGCGATCCAGCCGCCGCCCAGCACGCGGTCGCCGGCATAAAGGACAGCCGCCTGACCCGGCGCCACGCCATATTCGGGCGCGTCGAAGATCAGCCGATCGCCATCCAGACGGGCAGGCACGGGCTTTGCCATGGAGCGGACCTTGGCGGTCAGCGGTCCGGTGAAGTCGCCGCCCAGCCAGTTGATGTCGCTGAGCAGCGCGCCCGACACCGCCAGCGCCGCCTTTGGTCCGACGATCACGCGGCGCGCCTCCGCATCAAGGCGCACGACATAGAGCGGATCGGGCTGGCCGCCGATCTCCAGCCCCTTGCGCTGGCCGACGGTATAATGGATCAGCCCCTTGTGCCGGCCGAGCAGCCGGCCGTCGATATGGACGATATCGCCGCCCTCGTCGGCGTCGGGGCGCAATTTGCGCACGATCTTCGCATAATCGCCGTCGGGCACGAAGCAAATGTCCTGACTGTCAGGCTTCAATGCCACCGACAGGACGAGTTCGGCCGCGATTTCGCGCACCTGCGGCTTGGGCAGGCCACCCAGCGGAAAGCGCAGATAGTCAAGCTGCGCCTGAGTCGTGGCGAACAGAAAATAGCTCTGGTCGCGGGCGGGATCGGCGGCGCGGTGCAGTTCGGCACCCTGCGCGCCCTCCACCCGCTGGACATAATGGCCGGTGGCGAGGCAGTCCGCGCCCAGATCCCGCGCGATCTGGAACAGGTCGGTGAACTTCACCCCCATATTGCACTTCACGCAGGGAATAGGCGTGCGGCCGGCCATATATTCATTGGCGAAGTCGGAAATCACCGAATCGCGAAAAGCCGTTTCATAATCAAACACATAATGAGCAATGCCGATGCGATCGGCGACGGCGCGCGCATCGCGAATATCCTGCCCCGCGCAGCAGCTGCCGGTGCGGCCGACGGCGGCGCCATGATCATAAAGCTGAAGCGTAACGCCGATAACCTCCGCGCCGGTCTTTGCGGCGAGCGCGGCGACGACGCTGCTGTCCACGCCGCCCGACATGGCGACGACGATGCGCCGCTGATCGAGCGGCTGGGGAAGCTGAAACTGGGGCTGCATGGGCGCGCATATAGGGCATGAGAGGCGGTTTGGAAATGCGCCTGTAGCGCATCCGCGCCGGCACCGGCCCTCAAACCCCGGCACTATGGTTAACAATTTATGTCGCCCCGAAGCCGATTTGGCGACCGAATAGGCGAAATGACGCGACAAAGCGCGTGGCGGGTTTACCGACGGTTATCCATTCCTCTCTAAAGAAGAGGGCATGGATCTGAGTTTCCTCCGGGGCGGCGGCCTGAAACCCGCCGCCACCCGACCGCTGAGCCGGCCGCGCGTTCCCGCGTGGCCTTTCCTGCGGGCCGCCACGGCGGCTGCGCAGGCGGCCAGCCCCACCGCGCAGGCGGTGGCGGGCGTCCTGCGGGGGCAGGATGGGAGCGAAGACTGGATTCAGGAACTGGCGGGAATTTTCGCGCCACGTTCCGGCGGCAAGATCGAAGCCGTGCGTCTCGCAGGGAGCTTTAACCCGCTGATCGCGAGCCGTTTAACCGGGGACAGAGAAAGATGAAGGCAGTGTTTACCGTTGCAGTTTAGCCGTTGTTCAGGGCTGATCGACATAAGGGTTTTCACAGCTGAATTCAGCAATGCCAGTGCCGCACATTGAGGGTAAGAATGATCGAGAACCAGAAAATCAGGCCCGCCCAGGTCGTCGGCCCACTCGGAGAGCCGTTAACCCTGGAGAGTTTGCCGCCCACCGACACCACCCGCTGGGTCGTGCGGCGCAAGGCCGAAGTGGTCGCGGCGGTCAATGGCAATCTGCTGACCGTGGACGAAGCGTGCGCCCGTTACAATCTGACGCTGGAAGAATTTGCCAGCTGGCAGCGCGCCGTCGACCGGTCGGGCATGCATGGCCTGCGTGTCACGCGCATCCAATATTATAAGTCGCTCTATGAGCGGCAGCAGAAATATTGATCAAACCCCTTTTTGAGGGTCGCACAGGAAAAGGGCCGCCGGATATTCCGGCGGCCCTTTTCCTGTGCGACTTTCAAATCCGCAGAGCGGCGCGCCAGAACGGCGCAGGGGCAGGATGGTTTCCGTGCCGGAATCATTTTTCGCGCATGGAACGCGACGCCCTTTCCTCCGTTGAAACAAGCACCCAACCCGCAGGGGGCGTGGTTCAAGGAGAGTATCATGGGCATCATCTTGTGGCTTATCGTCGGCGGCATCATTGGCTGGCTTGCCAGCATGGTCATGCGCACCGATGCGCAGCAGGGCATTCTGCTCAACATCGTGGTCGGCATCGTCGGCGCCTTCATCGGCGGCCTGATCTTCAGCGGCGGTTCGATCAATGACGGGCTGACGCTCTACAGCTTCCTCGTGTCGCTGGTCGGCGCGATCATCCTGCTGGCGATCGTCAATCTGGTGCGTCGCGGATCGGTGCGGTAACGCCCGACCCATCGCAATATGACAAAAAAGGCTGCGCCTGTCGAAGGCGCGGCCTTTTTTTTAACGCCGCGCGGCGAACCAGCGATAGAGCGCCAGCACCGCGATCGCCCCCAATATGGCGGCGATATAGCCGGCCCGCTCCCCCGGCACATAAATGCCCGCGAGACGCCCCACGAAGCCTGCCAGCAACGCGCCGGCGATGCCCAGCAATATCGTGACGATACAACCGCCCGGGTCCCGCCCGGGCATGATCAGTCTTGCGATCGCTCCCGCAATCAGGCCGAGAAATATCCAACCCAGCAAATCCATGGCGCGCACCTCTCCGTCGCTCTCACCATAACCGCATCATCGCGCAGCGCCCGGCCGACCCAACCGAACGATACGCAGTCGTTATGAACGAACCGACCGGCCCGTTTCCACCCCCTTCTAGCATGAAATATGGCTTTGCCGTTTCAGTTTGAAGCATGATATTGGGGGTTGAGGGTGGTGCTATATTCATATAACACAGTCGCCAACATGGGGCGAAGCGCCGGAGAGATGGAATCGGCATGAATTACGAAACACAGCTGTCGGGTGAGGCCGCTGCCTTGGTGGGCGAGGATCAATCGCGCCGCAGCCGCAAGCGGCTGCTGATCGGCGGGGGCGTTGCACTGGTGCTGGTCGTGGCCGCCGTCGCAATCTCCATGCGCGGGGGCGACAGCGCGAACACGGCCGCGCCCACAGCGCAGGTGCCGGTCGTCACGGTGATCACCCCGGGCCAGTCGACGGTGTCGCGCACGGTCAGCGCTACCGGATCGCTCGCCGCGCGGGTCGACATGCCGGTCGGCGTGGTCGGCGAAGGCGGCATGGTGACGCGCGTGCTGGTGCAGCCGGGCGATTGGGTCCGCGCAGGCCAGGTGCTGGCGACCGTCGAACGATCGGTCCAGACGGAACAGGTCCGCTCTCTGGCCGCACAGGTGGAAGTGCAGCGCGCCAACGCCAAGCTGGCGCAGGCCCAGCTCGATCGCGCCAAGGCGCTAGTCGGGCGCGGTTTCATCAGCGCCGCCGACATCGACCAGCGCACCGCGACGCGCGATCAGGCCGAAGCGCAGATGCGCGTGGCGCAGGCGCAGCTGGCCGAACAGCAGGCGCGCACCGGGCGGCTGGACATTCGCGCGCCCGCCTCCGGGCTGGTGCTGACGCGCACGGTCGAGCCGGGCCAGATCGTCCAGGCCGGCGGCGGCGTGCTGTTCCGCATGGCCAAGGATGGCGAGATGGAAATGCAGGCGCAGGTCGCCGAAGGCGATCTGGCGACGCTGCGCGCAGGCAATAGCGCGACGGTGACGCCGATCGGCGGCAGGCAGGGCTTTGCCGGGCGGGTGTGGCAGGTGTCGCCCGTCATCGATCCGCAGACGCGGCAGGGCATCGCCCGGATCGCCGTGCCCTATAATGGCGCGATCCGGCCGGGCGGCTTTGCGTCGGCCCTGATCACCAGCGGATCGGGCAGCGCGCCGTTGCTGCCGGAATCGGCGGTGCAGAACGACGCCAAGGGCAGTTATGTCTATATCGTCAACGCCAAGGGACAGGTGGAGCGGCGCGACGTGACCGTGGGCCAGGTGTCCGACAATGGCGTGGCGGTGACGGGCGGGATCGCCGGCACGGAACAGATTGTGACGTCGGCCGGCGCCTTCCTGACGCCGGGCCAGAAGGTCAAGCCGGAACGGTTGAAGGCCGGATAAGCCCGGTCGAGACAGGGCGGCGCACGGCGCGCCGTCCATGATTATGCGCGCGAAATATGGCGCGCCGCACAGGATGAAGGGACGCGAGCGGCGTCCGGCGAAGGAAGCGCGTCATGGATTTTCGCAATATTTCCGCATGGGCGATCCGCAACCCGGTCACGCCGCTGGTGCTGTTCGCCGCGCTGGTGATGGCGGGCATCGTCAGTTTCCTGCGGATGGACGTCAATAATAATCCCGACGTCAGCTTCCCCATGGTCAGCGTCACCGTGTCGCAGCCGGGCGCTGCGCCGACCGAGCTGGAAACGCAGGTCACGCAACGGGTCGAGGCCGCCGTGCGCGGCATCAGCGGCGTGGACGAGATCACGTCCTTCGCATCCGAAGGCCAGTCGCTGACCAACGTGCAGTTCCAGATCGGCACGCCGGTCGACCGCGCGGTCGCCGACGTCAAAAATGCCGTGGACCAGATTCGCAGCGACCTGCCCGATGGCATATTGGAGCCGCAGGTCCAGCGCATCGACGTGGATGGCGGGCCGATCGCCTATTTCAGCGCCGAAGCGACCGACATGACGCTGGAGGAACTGTCCTGGTATGTCGACAATACGGTCGCCAAGCGATTGCTGTCGATCAGCGGCATGGCGGCGGTGAAGCGCGGCGGCGGCGTGAGCCGGGAAATCCGCGTCATCCTCGACCCGGCCAAGCTGCAAGCCTATGGCGTGACCGCCGCGCAGGTGAACGGCCAGTTGCAGCAGGTGAACCTGAATGCGGCGGGCGGACGCACCGAAATTGCCGGCGCGGAACAGTCGATCCGCGTGCTGGGCAACGCCGCCAGCGCCCGCACGCTGGGCGACACGCAAATCGCCATTTCGGGCGGGCGCACGGTCAAGCTGTCGGACTTGGCCAGCGTGCGCGACATGTATGCCGAGCAGCGCAGCCTGGCGCTGATGAACGGGCGGCAAGTCACCAGTTTCAGCCTGGAAAAGGCCAAGGGATCGTCGGACGTCACGGTCTATGACGAAGCGATGAAGGTGCTGGACAAGCTGAAGAAGGAAAATCCCAAGGTCCAGTATAAGCAGCTCTTCTCCAGCGTCGAATATACCAAGGGCCAGTATCACAGCGCCATGTCGGCGATGATCGAGGGCGCGGTGCTGGCGGTCGTGATCGTTTTCCTTTTCCTGCGCGACTGGCGCGCGACGATGATTTCCGCGCTGGCCATTCCGCTGTCGGCGATCCCCGCCTTCTGGTTCATGGACATGCTGGGCTTTACGCTGAACGGCATTTCGCTGCTGGCGCTGAGCCTGGTGGCGGGCGTGCTGGTCGACGACGCGATCGTGGAGATCGAGAATATCGTGCGCCACATGCGCATGGGCAAAAGCGCCTATCAGGCGTCGATCGACGCGGCGGACGAGATTGGCCTGGCGGTGCTGGCGACCACCATGGCGATCGTCGCGGTGTTCCTGCCGGTGGCGCTGATGCCGGGTCTGGCGGGACAGTTCTTCATCCAGTTCGGCATGACCGTGGTCGTATCCGTGCTGATGAGCCTGGCCGTCGCGCGCCTGATCACGCCGATGATCGCCGCCTATTTCCTGAAAGCCCATGGCGAGGAAAGCCATGGCGAAGGCTGGCTGATGGACCGTTATATGGGCGTGCTGCGCTGGTCGCTGGAGGACCGCAAGGCCAAGGCGCGCCGTGCGCAGGGCGGTTTCCGCAACCGGACGGCGGCCTTCTTCACCGATCATCGCGTCTGGACGCTGGGCATCGGCATTCTGGCCTTTGGCGCGACCATCGTCGCCTTCGCGACGCTGCCCATGACGTTCCAGCCGACCACCAACACCGATTTCAGTCAGGTGAAGATCGAAACCGTGCCGGGCAGCACGTTGCAACAAACCACCGCCATCACCCGCAAGGTGGCCGACATGCTGAGCGCCGACACGGACATGGTGGAGGCCGCCTTCGCCGATATCGAACCGACCGGCGCCGACATTTTCCTGACTCTGAAGAAGGACCGGCCGATCAGTTCGGTCGACTGGGAGCGCAAGGTCGCCCCCAAATTCCAGACCGTGGCCGACGCCCGCGTCAATTTTCAGTCGCAGTCGGGTGGCGGCTTTGGTCGCGACATCATCATGATGTTCGGGTCGGACGATCCGGCGCTGCTGGAACAGACCGCCAACCGGCTGGTGCATGAAATGGCCGCCATTCCCGAACTGCGCGCGCCGCGCGTGCAGGGCGACATGCAGCGGCCCGAAATCATCATCAAGCCGCGACTGGACCTGGCCGCCAGCATGGGCGTGACGACGATGGCGCTCAGCCAGTCGATCCGCATCGCCACGATCGGCGACATCGACCAGAACAGCGCCAAATTCTCGCTGTCCGACCGCCAGATTCCGATCCGCGTCGCGCTGGCGGAGGACAGCCGCAAGGATATCGCCACCATCCAGAACATGCCGGTGCCGACCGTATCGGGCGGATCGGTGCCGCTGCGCGTGGTGGCCGACATCAGCTTTGGCGCGGGGCCGACGCAAATCCGCCGTTACAACCAGATCCGCCGCGTCGTGGTGGGCGCCGATCTGGCGCCGGGCATCGTTACCAGTCAGGCCATGGCCAAGATCAACGCCCTGCCGCTGATGAAGGACCTGTTGGCCGGCAAGGTGCAGGGCGTGCAGAAGCTGAATGCGGGCGACGCCAAATGGCAGGCGGAGATGATCCAGAACTTCATCATCGCCGTCTTTTCCGGCATTTTGCTGGTGCTGGCGGTGCTGACCTTGCTGTACAAGCGCCTGATGCCGCCCTTCGTCAATCTGGGGTCGCTGTTGCTGGCGCCGCTGGGCGGCGCGCTGGCCCTGCATGTCGCGGGACAGCCGGTGTCCATGCCGGTCTTCATCGGCCTGCTGATGCTGCTGGGCATCGTCGCGAAAAACTCCATCCTCGTCATCGATTTCGCGCTGGAGGAAATGGAGAAGGGCGTGCCCAAGAAGGAGGCGATCATCGACGCCGGGCACAAGCGCGCCCAGCCGATCGTGATGACCACCGTCGCGATGGTGGCGGGCATGGTGCCGACCGCCCTGTCACTGTCAGGCGACGCCGCCTGGCGCGCGCCGATGGGCATCACCGTGATCGGCGGCTTGTTGCTGTCGACGGTGCTGACGCTGGTGATCGTGCCGGCCATTTTCAGCCTGGCGATCGGCCTTGAAAGCTGGGTCGGGCCGCGTTTGGGCCGGGGTCTTTTGACCTACAAGCCGGGCGACAATGGCAAGCCGGCGCCGGGCCACACCCAACCTGCCGAATAGGGCGTGAACCGGGGCGTCGTGCATAAGGCGCTCCGGCCGCACGTTCGGGAAAAAAGAAGCGCTTGCCTGAACGAAACGGCAGCGTAACCGTTTAAACCGCCATGACCCTGCTTCGCCTGCCCCGGCCCAAGGACGCCTTTGCCCCGCACCCCGCGCGGCGCATGCGGCTGGTGGCGAGCGGCATGCTGGTGGCGATGGCGGCGCTGTTCATTGCGGCCCGCGCCACCGTGCATGTGCATCCTGCGATCGGCTTCGTTCAGGCGTTTGCCGAAGCCGCGATGGTCGGCGGGCTGGCCGACTGGTTCGCGGTGACGGCCCTGTTCCGCCATCCGCTGGGCCTGCCCATCCCCCACACCGCCATCATCCCGCGCAACAAGGACCGGATCGGCGACACGCTGGCCGCGTTCCTGCGCGACAATTTCCTGACCCCCGCCGTGGTCGCGCGGCGCATGCGGCACATGGATGTGGCGGCGGCGACGGGCCGGTTCCTCGCCAGTCCATCTGGAGGCGACGGGCGGCTGCGCGAGGGCGCGTCCCGGCTGATCGCCGACATATTGGAGGCGCTGGATCAGGAACGGCTGGGCGGCATGGTGAAGGGCGCGATCGGCCAGCGGCTGCGCGCGATCAACATCGGCCCGCTGATCGGTCAGGCGATCGAGGCGGCGATGCGCGACGGCCGCCATGCGCCGGTGATGAACAGCATCGTCCTGTGGGCCGACCGGACGCTGGAGGCCAATGAACATCTGATCCGGCAGATGGTGCATGAACGCGCGGGCAAAATGCTGCGCTGGACCGGGCTGGACGAAAATCTGGCCAATGCGATCCTGAACGGCCTGCGCAAACTGTTGTCCGACATGGCCGAAGACCCCGGCCATCCGCTGCGGCTGAAGGCGGAGGAAGGCATGGCGAAGCTGGCGTTCGACCTGCAATATGATCTGGAGATGCAGGCGAAGGCCGCGCAGATTCGCGACGAGATACTCGACAATCCGGCAATGCAGCGCTGGATCGACGGATTGTGGGAACAGGCGCGCGCCGGGTTGCTGCGCGCGGTGCGCGATCCGGGCAAGGCGATGGCCGGGCGCCTCGGCGAAGCGCTGCGCGCGCTGGGCGGCACGTTGCAGCAGGAGGCCGGGCTGCGGCTGGTGATCAACCGCTTCGTGCGACGCGCGGCCGTGGGCGCGGCGGCCAGCTATGGCGACGCGATCGTGCGGCTGGTGAGCGACACGGTGCGCAGCTGGGACGCGGGCACCGTCACCAGCCGGCTGGAGCATGCGGTCGGCCGCGACCTGCAATATATCCGCATCAACGGCACGCTGGTCGGCGGACTGGTGGGGCTGGCCATCCACGCGGTCGACACGTTCTTTTAGGAAGAACGGCACCGGCCCGCTCCCCCGCCCGGCCACCCATCAGGATACCATATCTGGGTGGCCGGGCGGGGGAGCGGGCCGGTGCGGCATCGAACATGCGCGCCAGCGCATGTTCTAAAAAACCGTCGCCGGCTGAGCCCGCCTGTGCGCGGTAGAAACGGGTCGTGCTATGGTGCGGCCGGGAGGGTCGCGGCCGATGGCTTATTGGAGGCATGACCCCGTTAAAAAACGTGGCCCGTGGGTGTTTGCGTACTTGAGAGTGGTGACGCCGTTTTGCGGCGATCCCGGTTAGGAAGATGACGTTTAGCATCGCCCATACCCTCCTGTTTTGAAGGAGGACTTGGAATGGAACGATCAAAATCTGGCGCGTTGTCCATGGTCAATCCACGCGCTGCTGCCATCGACATTGGATCGACCATGCATATGGCGGCCATAAATCCGAACGCCGATGATGATCCGGTACGAGCGTTTGGGACATTCACCGGCGATCTCCAAGATATGGCTCGCTGGTTCAAGGCATATGGCGTCACGACTGTCGCGATGGAATCGACCGGTGTTTACTGGATTCCAGCCTATGAAGTGCTTGAAGGACATGGCTTTGAGGTGATCCTGGTCAATGCGCGATATGCCAAGAATGTACCGGGTCGCAAAACCGACGTCAGCGACGCTGCATGGTTGCAACGCCTGCACAGCTACGGGCTGCTGCGGGGGAGTTTCCGTCCCGAGGCGGGAGTGGCGACTATGCGTGCCTATCTACGGCAGCGCGAGCGGCTGATCGAATACGCCGCCTCGCATATTCAGCACATGCAAAAGGCGCTGATGGAAATGAATGTGCAACTCCATCACGTCGTCTCTGACATCACCGGCGTGACGGGCATGCGGATCATCAGAGCCATTGTGAACGGGGAACGTACGCCCAGTACGCTGGCGCAAATGCGTGACGTCCGATGCCACGCGACGATTGAGACCATCTGTGCCGCCTTATCAGGGAACTGGCGGGACGAGCACATCTTCGCGCTCGGCCAGTCCCTGGCCCTATTCGATTTCTACCAAACCAAAATTCTCGAATGTGATCGAAAGCTTGAAGTCGCGCTCAAGGCGCTCGAAATCGACAACGGCCATGACGTTCGCCACCTTCCAAAAGTCCGGACCAAAGGGCGACAGGTGAACACGCCTGACTTTGAGGTCCGCTCCGCTCTGTATCGCGTGCTGGGCGTGGACCTGACGCAGATCCACGGAATTGGCCCATCGCTCGCGCTCAAACTGGTCGGAGAGTGCGGCACCGATCTTGCGGCATGGCCCAGTTCGAAGCACTTTACGTCCTGGCTGTGCCTGGCGCCGGGCAACAAGATATCGGGCGGTAAATTGCTGTCGTCGAAAACTCGACGATCTTCGAGCCGCGCTGCAGCACTCCTGCGTCTGGCCGCAACCACCATCGGTCGAAGTGACACCGCGCTGGGCGCTTTTTACCGAAGGCTGTCGGCGCGCGCTGGAAAAGCAAAAGCGGTCACCGCGACCGCACGCAAAATCGCGGTGCTGTTCTATAACAGCCTTCGCTACGGCATGGCGTATCATGATCCTGGTGCTTCACAATATGAGGAGCGCTATCGCAGCCGGGTGATCGGAAATCTGCAGCGCCGCGCCAAGGCCTTCGGCTTCATCCTGCATGAGATGCCTGCGGAACCTGATACGGCTGTTTCTTAGGAATGCCGGGGTGCACCGGGCCAAAACGACGCACCCCGGCGGAACCGGCCGCCCTGCAGAGGAGAGAAGGCAGCCGGATCCTTTCCGAAAAATCCTATTCGCCCGGTGGCGGGCCTTCTCCTGCGGGTGGCGGGGGCGGCAGTTCATCGGCGGTCAGCACGCCGTCGCCATTGCGATCCTGATCGGCGAACAGGGCGAGCGCGGGGCCAAGAAATTCGCTGCGGTCGATCTGACCATCGTCATTGGCGTCTTCGGGATAGGGCATGGCGCGGCCGGGCGACGGCGGGCGGCCTTCTGCACGATCGCCGGCCGGGGGGCGACCACCAGGCGGAGGCCCGCCGGGCCGGGGGCCGCTTGCGCCGCCTGGTGGACCAGCGCGGCCACCGCGATTTCCGCCCGGTCCGCGACCTTCGTCCCTGCCCGCATTGGCCGATGCCCGTTCGCGGTCATGGCCCAGCATGCGCTGCATCGCCTGCACCGGGACCAACCCGTCACCATCCTGATCCATCAGGCCGAAGCGGCGATCCATATAGGCGCTCATTTCGTCGCGAGTGATGCGGCCATCGCCATCGGCATCGGCCGCCCAGGGACCGCCTTGAGGGGCGGCGGGCTGCGCCGGCAAGGGCGCTGAGACAGCGAGTAAGACAGGTAAAGCGATAAGGCGCGACGGCATGGAGGCTCCTGCGAGGATGATCCCTGTTGTCCGCCAGTTCGCACCCCTGTTTTGCCGGCATATGTCGCGAGGAAGCGCTTATGTTGCAGTTCCACAAAATTAATGTTGCAACATATCATTAAATGATGTTGTATCATTTCATCATCGAGTCCCGGACGGTGCAACATCGGGGGGCGATGAAGGGTGCAATGACCCGAACTGACGGCAGGCACGGCAGAGCGGCGCATGATGCGCCAGCGCATGCAGGGCAGGGTGTCAGATGCCGGGTGCGAGAGGCGGAGGAGCCGGACGATGCGACCGATGGCAATGCAGACGATGAGCGGCAACGGAGAATCGCGCTATGGCGCGGCGCGCAAATCGCCGCTGGGACTGGGCGGGACGGTGGCGGTCCATGCGATCGTGATCGGCGCATTCCTGCTGATCCCCAAGGAGGTCATGGAGGTCATCGCCAACAAACCCTTCATAGGCACCAATATACCCCTGTCGCCGCCGCCCGAACCGGTCGTGGAGAAGAAAGCCGATCCCAAGATCCAAACCCGGTCGCAACCCAGCCCACGGCCCACCGCCACCGAGCCGGTCATTCCGCTGCCTTCGGACGATCCCGTCATCACCGGATCGCCCCAATCGGGCGCAGGCGCCGATCCCGTCCCGACCATTCCCCTGCCCCCGATTGATCCCCCGCATACGCCAGTGCTGACCGACCCGTCGATCGACCCGCGCGCGATGGGCGCGTTCCAGCCCGACTATCCCGGCACGATGATCCGGCAGGGGGTGGAAGGAACGGTGACGGTGCGCGTGACCATCAGCCCCGAAGGCCGGGTCGCGGCGATCGAGAAGATTTCCGCCAC
The DNA here is from genome assembly GCA_021849075.1 of Pseudomonadota bacterium. Lineage (GTDB taxonomy): Bacteria > Pseudomonadota > Alphaproteobacteria > Sphingomonadales > Sphingomonadaceae > Sphingobium. Next base: position 96,614 of record JAJZTH010000011.1, read on the forward strand.
CGACGAAAGCTTCTGGATCGCAACCCAGCGCCACGCGATGCGCAAATGGCGGTTCCGCCCGGCAACGCGCGACGGCGTGGCGATCATCTCGACCAAGGTGCTGACGGTGCGCTTCACGCTGACCGATCGATAACGGGTCGCCCGCCCCTTCCCGCGTGGAAGGGGCCGGAAAGGAGAGGCATGATGGAGCATTTTGCATCTGCGCCCGCCCTGCCCTATAAGGGCGGCATGGCGATCTTTCCCCGTCCCGTTTCCCCTAAGAGCGCGCTTGGCGACTTCTGGGGCTATTTCCGTCAGCAGCGGCAGCATAAATGGCCGCTGCTGGGCCTGTCCGTCGCGATGACATGGGTGATCGTGTGGGCGTTCGTGGTCGATGCCAACACCAACACGATGCCGACCCGCAACAAGATCATCTATGTCCAGAGCTGGGACGCGAACCGGTCCGACGCGGCGGTGATCCTGCAACAGAAGATCGACTTCGCCAAGCGCGAGGCGGCGTTGCAGAAGGATCAGAAGAAGATGCAGGGCTATGCCGACGCCTTCGGCATCGAATGGCGCGAGGAGGAAGCGCGCAACACCGCCAAGCGCAAGGAAGCGGTGAAGGCGATCGACGCGATGCTGGACGAACGGCTGGCGAAGGCGGAAGCGGCGGACAAGACGGTGGGCAGGACGGCGGACGGGGCCATGCCCAAAGCCGCCGAAACTGCCAAACCCTGACCCCCGCCGCCATGCCATCGCCCACAGACGACCGCCGCTATATGGCGGCCGCCATCGCCCTGTCCGGGCGCGGGCGCGGCCTATCCACCCCCAATCCCAATGTCGGCTGCCTGATCGTGAAGGACGGGCATGTCGTCGGGCGCGGATGGACCCAGAAGGGCGGCCGCCCCCATGCCGAGGCGCAGGCGCTGGAGCAGGCGATGGACCGGGCGCGCGGAGCCACCGCCTATGTAACGCTGGAACCCTGTTTCCATCTGTCCCCGCGCGGGCCACGCTGCGCCGACCTGATGGTGCGGGCCGGCGTGGCCCGCGTGGTGATTGCGCTGCGCGATCCCGACCCCCGCACCGACGGGCAGGGCGCGGCCTGGCTGCGCGATCGGGGCATATCGGTCGAGATGGGCCTGATGGCGCAGGAAGCGGCGCGCGCCATGGCCGGCTTCGTGTTGCGCCAGACGCTGGGCCGGCCGCATGTGACGGTGAAGCTGGGCGTGTCGATCGACGGCCGGATCGCACTGAAGGACGGCACGAGCCGCTGGATCACCGGGCCGGATGCCCGCGCCCATGCCCATATGGAGCGGGCGCGGCATGACGCGATATTGGTGGGCGGCGGCACGCTGCGCGCCGATGCGCCGCGGCTGGACGTGCGGCTGCGCGGACTGGAGGATCGATCGCCACGCCGGTTGCTGCTGAGCCGCAGGGATGCGCCCAAAGGGTGGGACCGGATCGGCGCGCCCGAAGAGGTCGCCGCGCTGCAACGGGTGGACCATCTGCTGGTCGAGGGTGGGGCGGAAACCGCCGCCGCCTTCCTGCGGGCCGATCTGGTCGACCGGCTGATGCTCTATCGCGCGCCGATCATCATCGGCGCGGGACTGGCGGGGATTGGCGACATCGGCCTTACCGAACTGGCGCAGGCGCATGGACGCTGGCGCATGACCGATGCGCGCGCGCTGGGCGTCGACCGGCTGGAGGTTTACGAGCGGGTTCGGAGCGCCTAGATCACGGACCAACATTAATGCCCGTTCGGGCTGAACCTGTCGAAGCCCACCCCTTTTGTGGAAAAAAGAAACGGCCCTTCGACAAGCTCAGGGCGAACGGATGTCTGGGAAATCCTGCAACCATGTTCACCGGCATCATCACCGACATCGGCACCATCCGCACCCATGAGCAGCGCGGCGACCTGCGCCTGATCATCGGTTGCGCCTATGCGATGGATGGCGTCGCGATCGGCGCGTCGATCGCCTGTTCGGGCGCCTGCCTGACGGTGGTGGAAAAGGGCGCGGACTGGTTTGCGGTCGACCTGTCGGCCGAAACGGTGGCGCGCACCGCGCCGGGCCTGTGGGAAGAAGGCGGGCGGCTCAACCTGGAACGCGCGCTGAAGGTCGGCGACGAACTGGGCGGGCATATCGTCACCGGCCATGTCGACGGCATCGGCCATCTGGTGTCAGCGACGCGGGAGGGCGATTCGACCCGTCTGGTCATCCGCGCACCCAAGGAATTGGCGGCGGCGCTGGCGGCGAAGGGGTCCATCACGGTCGACGGCATTTCGCTGACGGTGAACGGCGTAGAGGATCAGGCCGACGGCAGCGTCGATTTCGGCCTGAACATCATTCCACACACCGCCGCCGCGACGACGCTGGACGCTCTGGTCGAAGGCCGCGCCTTCAATCTGGAGATCGATGTGCTGGCCCGCTATCTCGACCGGATGCAGAGCCTGCGCGCGAAGGGATGATCGCGCCACGGACAGGAAAATGATCGGACGACAGCCTTATGCTGTGATTACCTACTTGAAATAATCACACTACAATGTGATATCGACGCCAATCCCATGAAGGGAAGGAGTCGTTTTCATGTCGTCCGCGCTTCTCGATACCGTCCGCAATCTCGTCACCGACGGCGGCATGTCCCGTTCCGGGCTGGCGCGCGCCGCCGGCCTGCACGCCAACAGCCTGCGCAAGCTGGGCGAGGCCGACTGGAACCCGACCGCCGACACGCTGGGCAAGCTGGAAGCCTATCTGATCAAGCGCGAGGGCGGCACCGCGCTGGCCAGCCCCGAAGAGATCATCAACGAAGCCCGCAACGGCCGCATGTTCATCCTGGTCGATGACGAGGATCGCGAAAATGAGGGCGATCTGGTGATCCCCGCGCAGATGGCGA
>JAJZTH010000039.1 GCA_021849075.1 Pseudomonadota bacterium
ATAGCGCTTGCGCAGGACATGGCGGCGGATCTTCATCGACGGCGTCATTTCCTCATTCTCGATTGTGAACGGCTCGTCCGCCAGGATGAAGCGGCGGACCCGTTCGATCACCGACAGATCGTCATTCACCCGGTCCACCGCAGCGCGCAACGCCGCCTGATAGGCGGGGTTCGCGCCCACGCTGCCCGGCGCCACGCCCTGCCCGATCGCCCAGTCGCGGGTCCATTCGGCGTCCGGCACGATCAGCCCGACCAGATGGGGCCGGCGGTCGCCATGGACCATCGCCTGCCCGATCTCCGGCTGAAGCGTCAGCATCCCCTCCACCTTCTGGGGCGAAACATTGTCGCCCTTGTCATTGACGATCAGGTCCTTCTTGCGGTCGGTGATGCGGATGCGGCCCTTCGCATCGATTTCGCCAATGTCGCCGGTGTGGAGCCAGCCGTCCTTCAGCACCTTCTCCGTTTCAGCGGGGTTGCGCCAGTAACCGTGCATGACCAGCTCGCCGCGCACCAATATCTCGCCATCCTCGGCGATCTTCACCTCCACCCCGTCGAGCGGCGGGCCGACCGTATCCATGGCGATGCCCGCGCGCGGACGGTTGCAACTGATCACCGGTCCCGCCTCGGTCTGGCCATAGCCCTGCAACAGGGTAAGGCCCATGGCGTGGAAGAACAGGCCGACGTCCGGGTTCAGCGGCGCGCCGCCCGACACCAGCGCCTTCATCCGCCCGCCAAAGCGCGCACGGATCTTGGGAACCAGCGTACGGGCCAGCAGCGCCTTCATCGGCAGGTCCAGGATCGTTCCCTTGCCCGCCTGCTCCTTGGCCGCGATGCGCAGCGCCTGCCCCAGCAGATAGGTGGGGAATTTGCCCTGCTTCTCGATCGACTTGATGATGCGGGTGCGCAGCACTTCGAACAGGCGGGGGACGACGACCATGATGGTCGGCCGCGCTTCCTCGATATTGGAGGCGAGCTTTTCCAGCCCTTCGGCATAATAGATTTGCCCGGCCAGCAGCATGGGCAGGAACTGGCCGCCGCTATGTTCATAGGCGTGGGACAATGGCAGGAAAGACAGGAACACTTCGTCCCCCCAGCCGAAATCCTCCGCCACGACCTTCCCCGCGCCCTCCACATTGGCCAGGATCGCGCCATGATGCTGCATCACCCCGCGCGGCGCGCCGCCGGTGCCGCTGGTGTAGATGATGCACGCCTGATCGTTGCGGGTCGCGCTCTGCCCGACGGCGACGGCGTCCACGGCGGCCGCCGGATCGCTGGCATGGGCGGCGATCAGGTCGCTCCACAAATGGCAGGCGCATGTGCCCTGCGCGCCGCGCAGCGGCTCCATGCCGATGACGAAGGCGGCCTGCGACCGGACCACGGCGGGCATCAGCGCCTGCGCCAGCTTGGCCGTCGATACGATCACGGCGCGCGCGCCGCTGTCGGTCAATATATGCTGGTGGTCGCGCGTGGTGTTGGTGGTGTAGGTCGGCACGGTGACGCAGCCGGCCGCCATGATGGCCAGGTCCGCGATGCAGAATTCCGGCCGATTTTCACTGACCAGCATCACCGGGTCGCCGGGCTTTAACCCCTGCGCCTTCAGCGCGGCGGCGAGCGCGGCGACCTGTTGCGCGACCTCGACCCAGCTCTGCGATTGCCACTGGCCACCGCTCTTTCGCCACAGAAACGGAGCGTCGTCCTTCTCCTGCGCGCGCACGAAGAACATGGTGACGAGGTTGGGAAATGTCTCGATGGCCCTCAAGGCTCGACTCCTGCGAATTTTCAGCGCGTCTGACGCGCGCCTGTTACATGGGCAAGGCTATAATAGCGCCTTGCCGTAACGACCATGGTTTTCGGTTGGTTTCGTTTAATCGAAAAGACCGTCCTGCGATCCCGCAGGCGGATTGAGACCCAGATGCTTCCAGCCGGGACCATTCAGGCAGCGCCCCCGCGCCGTGCGGGCGATGAGGCCCAGCTGAATGAGGTACGGTTCGACCACTTCCTCGATCGTGTCGCGCGCTTCGGACAGGCCGGCCGCCAGCGTCTCCACGCCCACCGGACCGCCGCGATAGATATCGGCGATCATCATCAGGTAACGCCGGTCCATCAGGTCCAGGCCCAGCTGGTCGACCTCCAGCCGGCGGAGCGAAGCGTCGGCAACCTTCGCATCGACCGTGGGCGCGCCCGCCACATTGGCGAAGTCACGCACCCGGCGCAGCAGCCGCCCGGCAATGCGCGGCGTGCCGCGCGATCGACGGGCGATCTCAATTGCACCGTCAGACGTGATGGGCAGGTCCAGCAACCGGGCGGCACGGCGCACCACCAGTTCCAGCTCCTCGACCGTGTAGAATTGCAGCCGCACCGGAATGCCGAAGCGATCGCGCAGCGGCGTGGTGAGCAAACCCTGCCGCGTGGTCGCGCCAACCAGCGTGAAGCGCGGCAAATCGATCCGCACCGATCGCGCCGACGGCCCTTCCCCGATCATCAGGTCGAGCGCGCGATCCTCCATCGCGGGGTAAAGCACTTCCTCGACCGCCGGATTGAGGCGATGGATTTCGTCCACGAACAGGACGTCGCCCTCATCCAGATTGGTGAGCAACGCGGCCAGATCGCCCGACTTGGCGATGACCGGGCCGGATGTGGCGCGGAAGCCCACACCCATTTCTTTGGCCACGATCTGCGCCAGCGTGGTCTTGCCCAGCCCCGGCGGGCCGAAAAACAGCACATGGTCCAGCGCGTCGCCGCGCGACTTGGCCGCCTGAATGAAGATGCGCAGATTTTCGCGTGCGGCTTGCTGCCCGACGAACTCGTCCAGCGACTTGGGCCGCAGCGCCGCGTCGACGTCTTCCGGGCGGCGGGCAGGGGTGAGGAGGCGGTCGTCAGTCATGGGCAATCCGATGCTGGCAACTTAGCCATGATTTCGGCCAGAATATCTTCAGGCTCGGCCTCCAGAACGCCAGAGGCCCAGCCTTCCGCAATCATCGCTTTCAGCAATTCGATCTCATTCTGCTCGTCCATCACTTCATCCCGTCATGCTGAACTTGTTTCAGCATCCATCGCGCCGCACCGCCTGACCGAGAGGTGGCAAACCCAATCCCACCGCCAGATCGACCCAGTGCGGATTTTCGGACTCGATCAGGTTGATCTTCCACTGCCGATGCCAGCGCTTGAGTTGCTTCTCCCGCCCGATAGCCTGCTCCATCGTATCGCATGGTTCGTAGCGGACGAGCATATGCACGCGATATTGCCGCGTGAAACCCGGCAGCGCATCGGTACGATGCTGCATCAAACGGCCGAGCAGGTCCGACGTGACGCCGATATAGAGCGTGCCGTAAGGCTGGCTGGCAAGGATGTAGACGCACGGTTCCTTCATCCACACCTCGCTTCGGTGATGGTGGCATGATGGATGCTGAAACAAGTTCAGCATGACGGGGGCGAAGAAGCTTCACTTCGCCGCCTTCCGCAGCGCCAGCCGCACCAGTGCGTCGAGGCTGGCGCCATCGCCCAGTTCCTCTTCGGCCGCCGCGACGGCGCTGCTGGCTTCTGCGGGTTTGAAGCCCAGATTCTGGAGCGCCGACAGCGCATCCGCCGCGAAGCTGCCGGTCGGCATCGCGACCGCGCCGCCCATTCCGATCGGGCCGCCGGTCGCAACCGCGCCGATCTTGTCCTTCAATTCATTGACGATGCGCTGGGCGAGCTTGGGACCTACCCCGTTTGCACGCGCCACCATCGCCTTGTCCCCGGCGGCGATTGCGCGGTGCAGGTCGTGCGGCTCCAGCGCGGACAGGATCGCCAGCGCCACGCGCGATCCCACGCCCTGCACATGGGTCAACAGCCGATACCAGTCGCGTTCCTCCGCGCGGGCGAAGCCGACCAGGCGGATGGCGTCATCCGACACCAGCATTTCGGTATGGATCGTCACCGCTTCCCCCACCGGACCCAGCGCGGCCAGCGTGCGCGAAGACGCCCCGACCAGATAACCCACGCCGCCCACATCGATGATGGCGTGATCGATGCCGGTGCTGTCCAGCAAGCCTTTGAGTTTCGCGATCATCTGCCCTGCCCCTCGGCGCGCTGCCCTTTGGTCATGATCTGTTCTTTACAGCCTGTCGCGCGCCGCGCCAGTCAAAAGCGCGGCACCTTTTCCCATCCCATGCGTAGTGCAGGCCGACCTTGCCGAAAATGAGGATGACCGCATGTTGATGACTGCCCCCGTGCTTTCGCCGAAGGATTTCGAATTTCCATCGATCATGCTGTCGGGCGTGGTCGACCATGGCATGTATCTGCATTTCAAAAATTGCCTGTCCACCGCGCCGCAGACCGGGCTGGTGGTGGTGGAACTGTCCACGCTGGGCGGGGACCCGGAAATCGCCCGGCTGATGGGCGAGGATATCCGCTTTCATTCGGACCTTTATCCCGAACGGCGGCTGGTGTTCATGGGGCGCACGGCGGTCTATTCGGCCGGCGCGACCTTCATGAGCTTCTTTGCGACCGAAAATCGCTACCTCACGCGCGGCACGCGGCTGATGATTCACGAACGGATCATCACCAAGGCGATCCAGCTGGCCGGGCCGCTTTCCACCTGCATCGCGACGCTCAAGGCGACGCTGAACGAGATTGAATCTTCTATCGCCATCCAGAATGAAGGGTTCGAAAATCTGATCCTGGGATCGCAGGTGACGATGGAGGAACTGCTGCAAAAGGCCCCGGAAAACTGGTATCTGGAAGCCAATGAGGCGCAGGCGCTCGGCCTGATCGCGGGCGTGCTGTAAAAGCCTTGCCAGGGGAGCCGCATGCGCCTTTGATAACCGCCATGCGCTCCCCCACGCTCTTTCCGTGGCGCTATGGCATGTTCCTGGCGCTGCTTGTCCTTGTCGCGCCGCTGCTGCTGATCCTGCCCTGGCATGAAGCGGTGATGGCCGGGTTCGATGGCGCGGCGATCGCCTTCATGGCGTCGGTCGTGCCGCTGATCGATGCGAACCCGGATTCAATGCGGCGCAAGGCGCTGGCGAACGACGCCAATCGCGGGTTGATGCTGCTGCTGACGGGCATCGTCAGCCTCGTCATTCTCGTCGCGGTGGGCGTGGCGACCAGCCAGCATGGCGGGCCGGACGCGATCAGCATCACGCTGTTGCTGGCGACCCTGCTGATCGCCTGGCTCTTTTCCAACCTCGTCTACGCCATGCATTATGCCCATATCTTCTACCTGCCGGGGCGCGGGGGCAAGGATCGGGGCGGACTGGACTTCCCGGACACACATGAGCCGGGCTATTGGGATTTCCTCTATTTCGCTTTCACGCTGGGCATGACGTTTCAGACCTCGGACGTCTCGATCGGATCGACCGCGATGCGCCAGACGGTGTTGTTCCAGTGCCTCGCCGCCTTCCTCTTCAACCTTGGCATATTGGCCTTCACCATCAATGTGCTGGGCGGATCAGGCGGCTGACACCCAGCGGCCCGGCCCGTCATCGCCGGCGTCATCGCCCGCATCGTCGTGCAGCACGGCCAACGCTTCCCACCATGATTCTTCGGGCTGGCGAAAGGCGGCCAGATGGCCATGGCGCAGCCGCGCGCGCCAGATCCGGCCCTTGCGATAGAATTGCCAACGCGAATCGCAGTTGAGCGGCACCTGCTCGAAGGAAGGCTGCCCATCGGCAGGATCATCGACCTGTCGCAATTGCCCGGGAACTTCACGGACGCTGCCATCGGGAAACTGCACGGCGATGGACATGGACTATTTCCTCTTATCAGGCCCGCTCGGTTTCCATAACGATCTGAAATCGCTTCGGTTCACCGGGCGTCACCGCTTTTGCGACGAATCGCCGGCATCAGGCCCTCTCCTGCCTTCATGGCTTGATTACGAATCTTTGCTAAAGGCTGATGACAATGACCAAGGCCGATCCCTGTCCCCCATCCGCCGTCAGCCATGGCGTCGGCATCGCCGGCCTGGCGGGCCTTGCCCTGTGGACGCTGGTGGCGCGCCATTATGGCATGAACGGTCCCAATGCCGGGCTGGCCGCCGTAGTCGCTTGTGGCCTGCCGATGGTGCTGTGGTCGCTGATCGTGGACAAGGTGCATCGCCGCGCATCGACCGGGATCGACTGGCGGGCTGCGCCCCGCCCGCTGCGCGATGTGCTGGACACCAGCATCGTCAAGATCGCCGGGCTGTGGGCGACATGGCTCGCCATCGCCCTCTTCTACTGCATCGCCCGCTGGTACTGGAGCGGCAGCTATCGTTTCTCGATGGACCTGTTCATGGCGGCCGCGCCCTGGCTGCTGGCGGCGTCCATCCCCTACATGCTCTGGATCGACCGGCGGCTGACCGATCCGAAGGACGCCTGCTACAGTTTCGGCCAATGGGTGATCGGCGGCGCGGCCGGCGCGCCCGATATGGCGCAGGTCGCCCACCATGGTCGCGCCTGGGCGGTGAAGGGCTTTTTCCTCGCCTTCATGGTGTCGATCGTACCGGGCAATTTCGCCAGCGTGGTGGAATGGCGGATCGACCATGCGCTGTCCAATCCGGTGGCGCTGGCCGGCTTCCTGATCGCGGTCATGTTCATGATCGACGTCTGCCTGGCGACGGTCGGCTATATATTGACCTTCAAGCCGCTCGATTCGCACATCCGCACCGCCAACCCCTTGCTGGGCGGCTGGCTGGCGGCGCTCATCTGCTACCCGCCCTTCGTGCTGATGGGCGGCGGCGGCCCGCTCGATTATCATGCCGGCGGCGCGGAATGGGATTATTGGACGCAGGGATCGAGCATCCTGCAATGGCTGCTGGGCGGCTGGCTGGTGCTGCTGACCGCCCTCTATGCCTGGGCGACGGTGGCGTTCGGCATCCGCTTTTCCAACCTCACCCATCGCGGCATCCTGACCCATGGTCCCTATCGCTGGACCCGGCACCCGGCTTATCTCTCGAAAAACCTGTTCTGGTGGTTTTCCGCTTTGCCTTTCCTGACGGTCAGCGGGTCGTTGACGGACATGGTGCGCAACTGCGCAATGCTGGCGCTGACCAACGCCGTCTATTATTGGCGCGCCAGGACGGAGGAGCAGCATCTGGGCGCCGATCCCGATTATCGCGCCTATAGCGACTGGATGGAGCGCAATGCGCCCGTCCCGCGCTTCTTCGCCTGGGTGACGGGCAAGAAGCGCGAAACGATGCCGGCTACGGCGCAGCCGGCGGAATAGAGCATTTTGAAGTCATCTGGAACAGATGACGGCTCGTAAAATTCGGAAAACAAAGGACTCTTAGAGTGCGATGCGGTTCAATCCAATCGCATCACATTCTATGAGGTCAGAAACTCTCTTCGCCATAGACCTTGCTGAGGTCGCCCTGCCATTCGCCATGATAGCGTTCCAGCAGCCGTTCGGCATTGGTCTTGCCCGAAGCCACGACTTCATCGAGGAAGGCCAGATAGCCGGTTTCATTGTCGCCCGCGCTGTTCAGGCGACCGCGCGCGGCCAGGCCAGAGCGGGCAATGTCCACCACTTCCCCGGCGATATCGCGCAGTTTGCGCCCGCCGCCGATCGGCGCGTCGAGGCCCAGCTTCGGCACGGAATCGCGCAGAACCTGCCGCTCCTCCATGCTCCAGTCCTTGACCACATCCCACGCCGCGTCGAGCGCGCCCTGATCGTAGAGCAGGCCGACCCACAGGGCCGGCAGCGCACAGATGCGGTTCCACGGCCCGCCATCGGCCCCGCGCATTTCCAGGAAGCTCTTCATCCGCACTTCGGGGAAGGCGGTGGACAGATGATCTTCCCAATCCTTCTCGGTCGGCTTTTCGCCGGGCAGGACGGAAAGTTTTCCATCAAGGAAGTCGCGGAAGGAGAGGCCCGCCGCATCGATATAGCCGCCGTCGCGGTAGACGAAATACATCGGCACATCGAGCGCATAGTCGGCATAGCGCTCATAGCCAAAGCCGTCCTCGAACACGAAGGGCAGCATGCCGGTGCGGTGCGGATCGGTATCCGACCAGATATGGCTGCGATAGGACAGGAAGCCGTTGGGCTTGCCATTGGTGAAGGGCGAATTGGCGAACAGGGCGGTCGCCAGCGGTTGCAGCGCCAGCGACACGCGGAACTTCTGCGCCATGTCCGCCTCGCTGCCATAGTCGAGGTTGGTCTGAATGGTGCAGGTGCGCAGCATCATGTCCAGGCCCAGCGACCCCACGCGCGGCATGTGCCGCAGCATGATGTCGTAACGCCCCTTGGGCATGATGGGCAGCTCTTCGCGGCTCTTGTCGGGCCACATGCCAAGGCCCAGGAACCCAAGGCCCAGCATGTCGCCGACATATTTCACCTGTTCCAGATGGCGGCCGGTTTCGGCGCAGGTCTGATGCAGATTTTCGAGCGGCGCACCGGAAAGCTCCAGCTGGCCGGCCGGCTCCAGACTGATCGTGCCGTCGGCCCCGGACAGGGCGATAATATTCTCGCCCTCGAACACCGGGCTCCAGCCATAGCGGGTCAGGCCGATCAGCAGCGTGTGGATGCCGCCCTTTTCCTCATAGGCCGGGGCGTGACGATCCTTGCGGCTATAGACAAATTTTTCATGCTCGGTGCCAATGCGCCAGCGTTCCTTGGGCTTTTCACCCTTGGAAAAGGCCGCGATCAGCTGGTCGCGGCTTTCAATGACGGGATCATGATCCCCTGAGTCGGTTCTGGTGCTCATGCCCCGCCCTTAGTGCTTCCCCAACGCGCGTCAAACAAGAGCGCGCGGCCGACAGATAAGTTGCCCCTATGCGAACTGCAATAAGATGGCGGAATGAAACTATTCCCAGTCGCCATTGATCGTCATCCAGGCCGCCGTGGCGGCGATCGCGGCCGTCTCCGCCCGCAGGATGCGCGGGCCGAGCGACACCGGCACGGCGCCGGGCGTCGTGCGGATCGCCTCGCGTTCGGCCGGGTCGAATCCCCCTTCCGGCCCGACCAGAAAGGCCGCCGGGCCGGGATGGCTACGCAACGTCGCCTCCAGCGGTGCGCCGCCGGTCTCGTCCGCGAAGAAGAGATGGCGGCCGGTCGGCCAGCCCTTCAGCAGCGCATCCAGCTTCACCATCTCGGTCAGGTCGGGCAGGGCGGTCCGCCCGCATTGTTCCGCCGCCTCGACCAGATGGGCGTGCAGCCGGTCGAGGTTCAACTTATCCACAACCGCGCGCCGGGTCAGCACCGGCTGGAGCCGGGCGACGCCCAGTTCGCACGCCTTTTCCGCGATCAGGTCGATCCGCCCCTTCTTGATCGGCGCGCAGCAGAGCCAGAAATCGGGGACATGTTCGGGCGGCTTTGTCTGCTGCACGCATTCCAGCACCAGGTCGCGCTTGCGGATATCGCGGGCGCGCGCCGCCCATTCGCCCGACCGGCCGTCGAACAACAGCACGACGTCATCGGGCTTCACCCGCATGACGCTGATCAGATAATGGGCCGGGTTGCCATCGACCGGCACGGCGACGCCTTCGCCCAGCTGGGTTTCGACATGCAGGCGCGGCGCGCTTTGCGGGGGCCAGGCGGGGGTAGCGGTCATCTCGTCTCTTGTCTTGCCGGATACATGTTCTTCCCTAAAGAGAAGCATGGCCCTTCGACAAGCGCTGGCTCATGGCGTTGGGGGCGAATGGAGTTTCCGTTGGTTCAGACGATCGTTCCCGACAGCGAAGCGCGCGGCCTGCTCGCGCGACTGCCGGATACCCCCCGCACATTGGCGCAACTGGCGCGATTCGATCGGCCGATCGGCTGGTGGCTGCTCTTCTGGCCCGGCGCATGGGCGGTCGCGCTGGCCGGCGGCGGCTTTGTGCGCTGGCCGCTGATCGGCTGGCTGCTGATCGGCAGCATCGCGATGCGCGGCGCGGGCTGCGTCTTCAACGACATTGTCGACCGCGATCTCGACCGGAAAGTGGCGCGCACCGCCGCCCGGCCGCTGGCCAGCGGAGCGATGGCGGTCAGGACGGCATGGCTATGGCTGGTGGCGCTGTGCCTGATCGGCCTGATCGTGCTGCTGCAACTGTCTCTCTACGCACAGATCGTGGCGCTGGGCAGTCTGGCGCTGGTCGCGGCCTATCCCTTCATGAAGCGAATCACCGGCTGGCCGCAGCTGTGGCTGGGCCTCGTCTTTTCCTGGGCTGCGCTGGTGGGGTGGAGTGAAGTCGCGGGCGCGCTGACCCTGCCGGGCCTGCTGCTTTATGCCGGCAGCATCTTTTGGGTGGTGGGTTATGACACCATCTACGCTCTGCAGGACCGGGAGGATGACGCGCTGATCGGCATTGGGTCGAGCGCGCTGTCGATGGGGCGGCATGTGCGCGCCGGGGTGAGCCTTTGCTACATATTGGCGCTGGCTCTCTGGGCCGGGGCGATATGGGAAATCCGCCCCCAATCGTTAGCCCTTGCAGCCTTGTTGCCGATGGCGGTGCATCTGCTGTGGCAGGTGGCCACGCTGAAAGAAGATGGAGTCGATCCGCTGCGTAAATTCCGGTCCAACCGTTTCTCCGGTTTCCTGTTGTTCCTGGGCTGTCTCGTCGTGGGGAGCGCTTCGCTATGACGCCGCAACCAGGCGAGGATTGCTGGCGCATCGCGCGCGCGCAAAAAGCCAGCGTCATCATCGACGCGGACAATTATTTCCGGCAGGCGCGCGCCGCCATGATGAAGGCAAAGCGCCGCATCATGCTGATCGGATGGGATTTCGATCCGGCGATCAGTTTGATCCGCGAGGATGAGGCAAAGGATGGCGCGCCGGTGGTGATCGGCGATTTCATCACCTGGCTGGTCGAACAGACGCCCGATCTAGAAATTTTTCTGCTGCGCTGGGATGTCGGCGCCATGAAATCGATGGTGCGCCCGTCGCATCTGGTGACGACGCTGCGCTGGATGGCGCACCCGCGCATCACCGTGAAGCTGGATGGCCATCATCCTCCGGCCGCATCGCATCATCAGAAAATCGTGGTGATCGACGATTGCTTCGCCTTTTGCGGCGGCATCGACATGACCGGCGACCGCTGGGACACGCGCCACCATCGCGACGAAGAACCGGGCCGGCTCCATCCCGACGGCACGCCTTATGGTCCCTGGCATGATGCCACGACGGCATTGATGGGACCAGTCGCCGCCGCGCTGGGCGAGCATGCCCGCAATCGCTGGATCGGCGCGGGCGGCGATCCTCTGGAGCCGGTCGAGGGCGTTACCGATTGCTGGCCCGACAAGCTGCCGGTGCAGTTTGAGGGGGTCGATGTCGCCATCGCCCGCACCGCGCCCAAAATGGACGATCAGGAAGAACTGATCGAGATCGAGCAGCTCTATCTGCATCAGATCGCGGCGGCGAAGCACCGCATCTATGCCGAAAGCCAATATTTCGCCTCCCGCCGCATTGCCGAAGCGATCGCCAGGCGGCTGGGCGAGGCGGACGGCCCGGAAATCGTCATCGTCAATCCGGAACAGGCCGATGGCTGGCTGGAACAGCAGGCGATGGACACCGCCCGCGCCCGCCTGTTCGAAGCGTTGAAGGCGCGCGACACCCATGGTCGCCTGCGCATCTATCACCCTTTCACCAATCGCGGCGTGCCCATCTATGTCCATGCCAAGATATTGATCGTGGACGACCGGTTGATCCGGGTCGGCTCCTCCAACATGAACAACCGGTCGATGCGGCTGGACACCGAATGCGACGTCTGCATCGATACGGCGCTGCCCGGCAATGATGGGTGGCAGACGACGATCCTCAAAATCCGCGACGACCTGATCGCCGAACATCTCGACCTGCCGGCCGAGCGTGTGTCTGCGGTGATCGCCGAACGCGGCCTGATCGCCGCGATCGAGGAGTTGCGGCAAAAGCCCGGCCGCACCCTGCGTCCCTATGTGACGCCCGACCTGAACGACGTGCAGCAATGGATCGCCGACCATGAGGTGCTGGACCCCGAAGGCCCGGAGGAAATGTTCGAACCCGTCAGCGAACGCGGCCTGTTCCGCCGGATGAAAGGCTGGTTCGGGCGGGGATGATGCGCCTGTCCTATCGCGATGCCGCCGCGCTATAATCGGGCTGCGGCTTTGCGATAGGATCAGCGCCGCGCACGATTATGTCCAATTCGGCGGGAAATATGCGAAGTTAAGCGGATCGCCCTACTCCGCCGCCAGCAACGCTTCCGCGCCGTGCAGGTTGACCGACACCAGCCGGCTGACCCCGCGTTCGACCATGGTGACGCCGAACAGTCGGTGCATACGCGCCATGCTGACGGCATTATGGGTGACGATCAGATAGCGGGTGTTGGTCTGCGCCACCATCGCGTCGAGCAGGTCGCAGAAACGCTCGACATTGGCGTCGTCCAGCGGCGCATCGACTTCGTCCAGCACACAGATCGGCGCGGGGTTGGTCAGGAACAGGCCGAAGATCAGCGCCACGGCGGTCAGCGCCTGTTCACCGCCCGACAACAGCGTCAACGCCGCCAGCTTCTTGCCCGGCGGCTGGGCCATGATCTCCAGCCCCGCTTCCAGCGGATCATCGCTGTCGATCAGTTCCAGATGCGCCTGCCCGCCATTGAACAGGGTGGTGAACAAACGCCGGAAATGACCGTCCACCGCCTCGAACGCGGCCAGCAGTCGCTGCCGCCCTTCGCGGTTGAGGCTGCCGATCGAACCGCGCAGCTGATTGATCGCTTGCGTCAGTTCGGCGCTTTCGGCGCGGCTGGTCGCCTGTGTCGCCTCCAGCTCCTCCAGTTCCTGCGCCGCGACCAGATTGACCGGGCCTATCCGCTCACGCTCCACGACGAAACGGTCATGCTCACCCTGCTCGGTCTGCGCCAGCCGCATGTCGGCGCTGGAAAAGCCCAGTTTTTCGGGCAGCACCGGCGGCGGACATTCGAACCGCTCGCCCGACAGGCGATTGGTTTCGATCCGCCGTTCATCGGCCGCTTCGGCGCGGGCGACGGCGGTGGCGCGGGCTTCACGCGCGGCGGCCAATGTCTCGCCCGCCTGCGCCGCCCGCCCTTCGGCAGTCCGCAACGCGCTTTCCGCCTCCAGTTCGGCGCGACGGGCCTGATCGGCGGCGTCGGTCAGGGCGCTGCCCTGATCGCTCAGATCCGCAATGGCCTGCGCCAGCGCTTCAGGCTGCGCTTCGATCGCCGCGCGCTCGGTCGCAATCTCCTCAGCGCGACCAACCATGGCGGCAATGCGCTTGGCCGCCTCACCCGCACGGGCGCGCCAGCCCTTGATTTCGGCATCGGCGGCGGCCTGTCGTTCGCGATCGCTGGTCAGGGCGCGATCGGCCAGCGCCTGATCGGCCTGCAACTGGCTCACGGCAGCGCGCGCCTTCTCGCTTGCCTGCACCAGGGTCGCAACCATGGCCCGCGTCTCCGCGCCGTCGGGCACAGCGACGCGCGCCGCCTGCGCCTTGTCATGCTCGCCCTGCGCCACGCCCTGATCGCGCCGCGCTTCGGCCAGCCGTTCCTCTATCCCCTCGCGCCGTCCCGCCAGCCGCTCCAGCGCGATGGTCGCCTCATCCGCCGCGCGCAGCGCCGCCCGCAATCGCTGGTCCGCCTGCGACAGGGCCGTCCGTCCGGCCGCCAGAGCCTGCGCAGCCCCCTGCTCGCGCGTCCGGGCCTCATCCTGCGCAGCGACGGCGCTATCCACATCGGCCTGCGCAGTCGGCCGCGCCGCGGCGATCGCCTCCAGCCGATTGAGTCGAATGAGCCGCTCTGCCGCCGCCGCCCCGCCCTCCAGCGCGACATAGCCATCCCAACGGCGCATCTGCCCGTCCAGCGTGACCAGCCGCTGCCCAACGGCAAGCGCCTGCCCCTCGTCACGCGCCGCTACCGCAATCTGCGCCAGACGGCGGGCCAGTGCGGCGGGCGCGGTGACATGATCGGCCAGCGCGGTCGCGCCCGCCGGCAGGGGCGGATCGACCGGCAAAGCATCCGCCCCGGCCCAGCGGCGCTTGCCTTCGGTTCCGACCGGCGCTTCCAGATCATCGCCCAACGCAGCGGCCAATGCCCGTTCATAGCCGGGCGCAGCCTTCAACTGGTCCAGCGCGCGCGCCTTGCCCACCGCCCCGCTTTCGACCGCGCGTTTCAACGCCGCCGCCTCACTGTCCAGCGCAGCCAGCGCAGCGCGGGCGGACGCCAGCGCCGTTTCGGCAGTCGCCCGCGCCTCAGCCGCCGCCTGCCTTTCCGCATCGGCCGTCTGGATCGCGGCGTCGGCGGCATCGCGATCGGCCCCGGCTTGCGCCTGCGTCGCCTGCGCGGTCGCGCGCTGCGCCTCCAGCGGAGCGGCGTCAGGCAGCGCATCGGCTTCCGCCTCCAGCCGCGCGACATCACGATCGGCCCGCTCCAGCCGGCCACGCGCCGCCACCAGCGCCGCCTCAGCCACGCGCAGCTCGGCCTGTTCCGCCGCCTGTTTCGCCATGGCCTTCGCCAGTTCCAGCTCGGCATCGCGCGCGCCAGCCTCCGCCGCAGCGATACGGGCGGCGAAATCGGGGCGCAGCTTTTCGGTGTCGGCAATCCGCCCTTTCAGCGTCGCAATCTCCGCCGTCAGCCGGGCGATCGCGTCAGCGGCGTCATTGGCGAGCGTGCCTTCACGCACGCGATCCTCTTCCAACCGGCTCGCCTGCTGGGCGAGGTCGGACAGGCGGCGCACCACCGATTCCCGTTCGGTGCGCAGCGCGGCGAGGCGATGGCCCGCTTCATTGGCGGCATCGCGCGCCTGCTGCGCCCCGGCGCGGCGCTCCGCCAGCGCCGATACCGCCGCCTGCGCATGGGCGGCGGCCGCCATCTGTCCTTCCTGTGCGGCCGACACGGCGGCGTCGGCCTGCCTGGCTTCGGCGCGCGCCGCCTCCGCACTGGCATTGGCCTCGCGCCAGCGCGCAAATAGCATGCGCCCTTCCGCAATCCTGATCTGTTCGGACAGGCGGATATAGCGTTCCGCCGCCTTCGCCTGTCGCCGCAGGCTGCTGGCGCGCGCATCCATGTCGAGCAAAATCTCGTCCAGCCGGGCCAGATTGGCTTCGGCCGCGCGCAATTTCTGTTCGGCGTCCTTGCGCCGGACATGCAGGCCGGCAATGCCCGCCGCCTCCTCCAGCATGGCGCGCCGTTCCTGCGGGCGGGCGGCGATGACGGCGGCGATCCGCCCCTGACTGACCAGCGCCGGGCTGTGCGGGCCGGTGGCGGCGTCGGCAAAGACCAGCGCCACATCCTTCGCACGCACATCGCGGCCATTGGCGCGATAGGCGCTGCCCGCGCCGCGCTCGATCCGGCGGGTGACTTCCAGTTCGCCATCCGCGCCCACGTCCACCGCGTTGAACAGTTCGCCCTGTTCCTGCACGGTCAGCAACGATACTTCGGCGAAATCACGCTGCGGGCGGGTGGCGGTGCCGGCGAAGATCACATCCTCCATGCCGCCGCCGCGCATGGATTTGGCGCTGGATTCGCCCATGACCCATCGGATCGCTTCCAGCAGGTTGGATTTGCCGCACCCGTTTGGCCCGACAATGCCGGTCAGGCCCGGTTCGATCCGCAACTCCGTCGCGTCGACGAAGCTTTTGAAGCCGGAAAGCTTGAGGCGTTTTATCTGCACGGGCGCGCGCCGGGACGGCAGGCCGCCCCGGTTCCGTCAGGCGCAGACGCCGATGTCAGCCCCCCGCGCGACAATCAGAGTCCCGCTTCCCTGAGCTTGGGCTGGAGCGAGGCCCAGGTGGCGACATTGTCCAGCATCACGCCGTTGATCAGGAAGCTGGGCGTGCCCTGAATCTGATATTGGGTGTTGGCGGCTTCCACGCCCTTGGCCAGCTTTTCGGCGCTCGCCGTATCGGCCAGGCACTGCTTGGCCTGATCAGCGGAAACGCCGCGCTGCTGGGCATATTCGACCAGACCCGCAATCTGGGCGATCGCGCCCGGACGCTGTGCCGCCGGCAGCTGCTCGACCGTCTTGAAGGCCGCTTCCTGACCCTGAACCTTTTCGAACATGGCCGACTGGTTGGCGAAGAATTGTTCGGACAGCGGGTAGAAGATATCCTTGCCGCCGCACCGCGCCAGCAGCGCCGTGGTCAGATCGATCGGATCGCGCAGATAGGTGCGGAATTCGAAGCTCATCTTGCCGGTGTCGACCAGCTTCTTGATCTCTTCCGACGCTTCGGCGGAGAAATCCTTGCAGTGGCTGCAGGTGTAGGAGCCATATTCCACCAGCTTCACCTTCGCCGACGGATTGCCCATCAGGAAATAGCCTTCGGGCGTGGCGGCGATGGTTTCCGACCAGCTGGTGCCGGCTGGCGCAGCGACGGCGGCAATTGGCTCGCCGCTCGGCTTGGCGCCCTCTTCGCTCTTGCCGCAGGCGGCAAGCGTCAGGCTGAGGGCAAGGATGGCGATACCGGAAATAGCTTTCACGACGGACATGGCTCCGATGATGGGGGCGTATGGAAAAGGGGTTTAGATCAGCGCGCCGCAGGGGGCAATGCGGCCTGAAGAATGGCCCAGCTCGATCCCTGCACCAGCGTAGCTGTGACGACGAAGCCGGGCGTGCCGCTGATCTTGACCTTGTTCCACGCTTCGTCGGTCATCGCCAGAATCTGCTTCATCGATTGCGGATTGGCGACGCAGGCGTTGAGCTGCGCATTGGTGAAGCCGCGCTTGTTCATCAGCGCATAAAGGCCGGTCTTCTGACCAATGTCCTGAAGCGCGGGAATCTGTTCGGTCGGCTTGGTCGCGTCGCGATCATAGCTTTCCAACTGCTCCATCCAGGCGGTCTGGTTGGCGAACAGCGCCTCATGATTGCCCATGAAGCGGGCCGGGCCGCCGCACCGGGCGAGCAGGGCGGCGGTCAGATCATATTTGTCGCGCACCGCGTTGCGCACTTCGACCGCAACCTTGCCGCCCTTCACATAGTTCGTCTTCAGCGGTGCGCTCGCCTCCCCAACGAAATGGGCGCAGTGCGAACAGGTATAGCTGACATATTCGACCAGCTTGGTCGGCGCGGCCGGATTGCCCATATAATGGCCGCCGATCGGGCTGATGGTGACGCGACTGACCCAATTTGCCGCAGGCGCGGCGACCAGTGCGGCGGGAACGGCAAGCAGGGCAAGCGACAGATATTTTTTCATGGGACGGGTCCGTAACAAGGGCCGGCTGAACCGCAGCCGAACTAGTTTATCTTCGGCAAGCCGCTGCTGTTGGCAAGCCCCTGCGCCAGCGATTCGAGCACGGCGCGCAGTTCGGGATCGCCAATATCGCGCAGCGAATCGCCCAGTTCGACCGGGATCGGCTTCAGGTTGCGCGGCGGCGGCCGCCGTTCCGGCGTGGACGGTCGGATATTCCCCTGCCGCATCGCCACCTTGGCGACGGCGGCATAGCCGAAGAAGCGGTTCACCCGGTCGACAATGTCGGGCAACACATGCTGGATCATCGGCGCATGGCCGCTCATGACCGTCAATTGCAGCGTGCCGCCGGCCTTTTGCCCGACCGGAAAACGGATCGATTCGGGCGCGGAAATGCCAGCATAATGCGGGCCGACAATCTCCGCCCAGCGGGTGACGATGCTCGACTGGACGAAACCGAATTTGCGAAAGGCGGCGCGGCCGATGTCGGGCATCAGGTCGGAAATCTGGCGCGGCGCGCCGATGCGCGGGCGCTCCTCGGCCTTGATCTTGCGACTCTTGATTTTCGGTGGGACCGGGCGTTCCGTCATGACGCGCTACATGGCATAGGGCCGCCATGCGCGTCGAGGGTAGAGACACAAAAATCGCGAGCGACCTGCTTGCCCACTATGATGTGCATGCGCGCCGCCTGCCCTGGCGCGCGCCGCCCGGCGCCAATGCGACCGATCCCTATCGGGTATGGCTGTCCGAAGTGATGCTGCAACAAACCACGGTGGCGGCGGTCGGTCCCTATTTCGCGAAATTCACCCAGCGCTGGCCAACCGTCGCGGACCTCGCCGCCAGTACTGACGCCGATCTGATGGCCGCCTGGGCTGGGCTGGGCTATTATGCCCGCGCCCGCAATCTGCTGGCCTGTGCGCGGGCGGTCGTGCGCGATCATGGCGGGCATTTCCCCGATACGGAGGATGGCCTGCGCGCCCTGCCGGGCGTGGGCGCCTATACCGCCGCTGCGGTGGCCGCGATCGCCTTTGGCCGGCGCGCCGTGGTGGTGGACGCCAATGTCGAGCGGGTGGTCGCCCGGCTGTTCGCCATCGCCACGCCCATGCCCGCCGCCCGGCCGCAGATTCGCGAAGCCGCCGACCGGATCACGCCCGATATGCGCGCCGGCGATTTTGCGCAGGCGATGATGGATCTGGGCGCAACCATCTGCACCCCGCGCAATCCTGCCTGCGGCATCTGCCCACTGCGCGATGATTGTGCGGCCGTCCTGACCGCCGATCCGGCCGCTTACCCCGTTAAGGCGGCGAAGAAGGCGAAGCCCCATCGACTGGGCCATGGCTGGTGGATCGAACGGGACGGCCATGTCTGGCTTATTCGCCGGCCCGACAAGGGATTGCTGGGCGGAATGCGGGCGCTGCCCAGTTCCGACTGGACCGCCGCGCCCGACGCTACGCCGCCAATCGACGCGGGCTGGACGACGATCGATATTCCGGTCGCCCATGTCTTCACCCATTTCTCGCTGGCGCTGACGGTCCATCATACCCATGTGGGGTCGGATGCGACGCCGCCGGGCGAAGGCGAATGGTGGCCGGTCGAACGGATCGGGGAGGCCGGGTTGCCGACATTATTTGCGCGCGCGGCGGATGCGGTGAGAAAGGACAAGGATGCACGGGACTGAAACGCGCACGCTGCCGGGCTTTGTCGGCAGCACCATCGACCGGGTCGACCATATCCGCACCAACCCGGCGTTGCTGGCGCAGGCATTTGCCGATCCCGCCGCCCGGCGGCTGCTGCTCGACGGGCTGGAGCCGGTCGAGGCGGACGGGCATCTGGTGCTGGAGCCGCTGGCGGCTGATGCCCGGGTGGAGGACCATGTCCTGCTGGGCGTCGATACCGGCAAGCGGCCGATCTTCGCGCGGCTGGTCGCCGATCTTGGCCCCAATCTGGTGCCCACGCCGCGCAGCCGCGCCATCGCCGATCTGGTGCCGGCGGAAGAAGTCGCCCTCTATGGCGCGGCGCGCAGTCTGGTCCACTGGCATGCACGGCACCGTTTCTGTTCGGTCTGCGGCGCGGGGACGGAGCCAGCCAAGGCAGGCTGGGCGCGCAAATGCGGCGGATGCGGTTCAGAACATTTCCCGCGCACCGATCCGGTCGTCATCATGCTGGCCGAACATCGCGGCCGCATATTGCTGGGCCGCCAGCATAGCTGGGTGCCCGGCCGCTATTCGGCGCTGGCCGGCTTTGTCGAGCCGGGCGAAACGATAGAGGAAGCGGTCGCGCGCGAATTGTTCGAGGAAGCGGGCGTGCGCGTGCGCGACGTGCGCTATGTGATGAGCCAGCCCTGGCCCTTCCCCTCTTCGCTGATGATCGCCTGCATCGGACAGGCCGACGACGATGCGCTGACGCTGGACCAGACCGAGATCGAAGACGCTTTCTGGTGCGATGCCGATGGCGTGCGCGCGGCGCTGGCGGGCGATCCCGACGCCCTCTTTGCCGCACCGCCGCCCATGGCCGTCGCCTGGCATCTGCTCGACCGCTGGCTGGCGGCGGTTGCCCCTGCGACCGACCCTGCGCTTGTTCCCTCTGGCGCAAGCGCGTAAGGCCCTTCTCTTTACTGTTACATCAGCTTCACAAGGACATTTTCTCCTCCATGCTCAGCCTAGAAGAAGCCCAGTCGCGCGCGCAGGATCTGGTCAGCGCAGCGCGCAAGGCGGGCGCGGACGCGGCCGACGCCATCTATGCCTGCAATGCGTCGACCAACGTGTCGGTGCGGCTGGGCGCGCTGGAGGATGTCGAGCGGTCCGAGGGTGAGGAAATCGGCCTGCGCGTCTTCGTGGGCCAGCGTTCCGCCAGCATTTCCGCGTCGGACATGAACCCCGCGACGCTGGATACGCTGGTCGATCGTTGCATCGCCATGGCGCGCGAAGCCCCCGAAGACCCCTATGCCGGGCTGGCCCCCGAAGACCGGCTGCTGCGCAAGCGCCCGCCCTCGCTCGACTTGACGGACGAGGATGAACCGGAACCTGCCGTGCTGCGCGAACGGGCGTTGCTGGCGGAGGAGGCGGCGCGCAGCGTGCCGGGCATCACCAACAGCGAAGGCGGCGGCGCGGCAAGCGGCCGCAGCCAGGTGGCGCTGGCCACCAGCCATGGCTTTGCCGGCGCCTATGCCGGGACCAGCCATTCGACCTGGGCCAGCGTGCTGGCGGGCGCGGGCGCGGATATGCAGCGCGATCATGCCAGCCACAGCGTCCGCCATCTGGAGGATCTGGACGATGCCGAAGCGATCGGCATTCGCGCCGGCCAGCGCGCCGTCGCGCGACTCAATCCGGTGAAGGTCGAAAGCGGCGTGATGCCGGTGATCTTCGATCCGCGCATCGGCTCCAGCATGATGGGCCATCTGATCGGCGGCATGGTCGGCCCGGCGATCGCCCGCCGGTCAAGCTTCCTGCTCGACTTGCTGGGCGAGGCAATCTTCGACAGCAGCGTCACCATCATCGACGATCCGCTGTTGCAGCGCGGTCTGCGGTCGCGCCCCTTTGACGGCGAAGGACTGCCGGTCGAACGGCGCGCGCTGATCGACAAGGGCGTGCTGACCGGCTGGCTGATGGACAGCGCATCGGCCCGCCAGCTCGGCCTGGAACCCACCGGTCATGCCAGCCGCGGCGGCGCGGGCGCGCCGGGCGCCAGCGTCACCAACGTCCATATGGAGGCGGGCAGCATTTCGCCCGGCGATCTGATGGCGGATGTGAAGCGCGGCCTTTATGTCACTGAACTGATCGGCATGGGCGTCAATGGCGTCACCGGCGACTATAGCCGGGGGGCGGCCGGCTTCCTGATCGAAAATGGCGCGGTGGCGCATGCCGTGTCGGAAATCACCATCGCTGGGAACCTCAAGGACATGTTCAGGGCGCTGGTGCCGGCCAACGACCTGCAATATCGCTATGCCATGAACGTGCCGACGCTGCGCATCGACGGGATGACCGTTGCCGGGGGATGACGCCCATATACGCGCCGTCGTGTCCGCCGTGGCGGATGCGGCCGATCATGCGCTGACGCTGTGGGCGGGCGGGGAAACCCGCGTGCGCCAGTGGGAAAAAGTGCCCGGCCATCCGGTGTGCGAGGCCGATCTGGCGATCGACGCCATGTTGCGCGAACAGCTGACTGCGATCGACCCGGAGGCCGGCTGGCTGTCGGAAGAGACGGCAGACACGATCCATCGGCTAAGCGTGCCGCGCGTGTGGGTGGTCGACCCGATCGATGGCACGCGCGACTATCTGCGCGGCCGGCCGGGCTGGGCCGTGTCGGTCGCGCTGGTCGATCGCGGTGCGGTTTCGCTGGGCATATTGGCCGCCCCAGCGCGCAACGAACTGTGGGTGGCGCAGGCCGGCATGGGCGCGACGCGCAACGGCCAGACATTGCAGGCTGGTCCCCGCACCCTGCTGCCCGGCGCGCGCGTGCCGGCCGATCAACTGCCCAAGGCCGATCGCGATCTGGTGGTGGTGGACAAACCCAATAGCATCGCGCTGCGCATGGCGATGGTCGCCGCTGATGAGGCCGATCTGGTCGCCACCGTGCGCTGGGGCAATGAATGGGATGTCGCAGCCGCAGCGCTCATCTGTCAGGAGGCGGGTGCGACCGTCACCGATGCGCTGGGCGATCCGTTGCTGTTCAACCGGCCCCAGCCCACGGCTTTCGGCCTGCTCTGCGCAGCGCCCGGCATCCATGGCGCGGCGGTCGACCGCCTGTCCCCCCGCGCCCGCGAATTATTGGGACAGTCCGTCCCCAACGACGGTTAATTGACCGGCGGACGGCGACGGTAACTCAGCGCTTCGGCGACATGCACCCGGCCGACCCGATCGGCCCCCGCCAGATCGGCGATCGTCCGCGCCACTCGCAACACCCGCGTATAGCCCCGCGCCGACAGCTTCATCGCAGCTGCCGCCTGCGCCAGCAATTGCCGCCCCGCCTCATCCGGCCCGGCCACATCTTCCAGCGCCTCGCCATCGACTTCGGCATTGCTCCTGACCGCGCTGCCAGCATAGCGCGCCGTCTGCACCGCCCGCGCAGCCGCGACCCGCGCCGCCACCTCCGTCGATCCCTCAGCCGGCGGCGGCAGGACGAGATCGGCGGCCGTCACCGCCTGCACCTCGACATACAGATCTATGCGGTCGAGAAGCGGTCCCGACACCTTGGCCTGATAATCCGCCGCGCAGCGCGGCGCGCGCGAACAGGCCAGCGCCGGATCGCCCAGATGCCCGCAACGGCACGGATTCATCGCCGCGATCAGTTGGACCCGCGCCGGGAAGGTGACATGCGCATTGGCCCGCGCCACCGTCACCTCGCCCGTCTCCAGCGGCTGGCGCAGCGAATCGAGCACCGTGCGCTGAAATTCGGGCAGTTCATCCAGAAACAGCACGCCCAGATGCGCCATGCTGACCTCACCCGGCCGCGCCTTGAGGCCCCCGCCGACCAAAGCCGCCATCGACGCGCTGTGATGGGGATTGCGAAAGGGACGGGCGCGGCTGATGCGCCCGCCCTCCAGCGTGCCGGCCACGCTCGCCACCATCGAACTTTCCAGCGCTTCAGACGGAGTCATGTCGGGCAATATCCCCGGCAGGCAGCTCGCCATCAGCGATTTGCCCGCGCCCGGCGGCCCGACCATCAGCAGATTATGCCCGCCGGCCGCCGCAATCTCCAGCGCGCGCTTGGCGACTTCCTGCCCCTTTACCTGTTTCAGGTCGGCGGTGCGGACCGGCGCGTCCACAACGCCGGGCTGCGGCGGCGACAGGGCCGACGTGCCCTTGAAATGGTTGAGCAGGCTGAGCAGGTCCGGTGCGGCGACCACCTCCACCTCACCTGCCCAGGCGGCTTCTGCACCTTGGGCCACAGGGCAGACCAGCCCTTTTTCCTGACTGCCGGCATGGAGCGCCGCCAGCAGCACGCCGGGCGAAGGTGCGGTCCGCCCGTCCAGCCCGAGTTCGCCGACCACCACATAGCCCGACAGCGTCTCTGCATCGATCACGCCCATCGCGCCGAGCAGCGCCAACGCGATCGGCAGATCGAAATGACTTCTATTCACGTATTGATGGAAACCTGCCACTTCAGATCCTGGAAGGGTTAGCCGGATCGGGGCAACGAGCCGCCCCAATCGGCGCCCGAGAAAGTTCGTGTTGAGGCGGTGGCCGTAAGGCTCACGAGCGTACCTGCTGATGAACAAAGCCGATGGCGAATCGGATTCAGCGGGGCGTCTTCCGGCAATCCTGCATGAGAGCGTAGTCACAAAAATTTTCTCTCCGCCCCCCTTTTTTGGACGTCCAATCGGTAATGCGCGACGTCCGATGATTACGCCTCCGTGAGCAGGCTATTTCTCTGAATTGCGGCAACCACAATCGGACATGACGTCCAATTGAATTGGACGTTAAATAATACGTAATTCGATTATTACTTCATTTATCTATGTCCTATTTCGCATTCACTATTATAGTATTAATTTCGTGTTGATTTAATCCAGTACAATGTCTATCAATGCTCAGGTTTTGTAATGACGCGACGAAGCCGATCGTGCAGAAGCACTATGGCAGTCGCCGAATTGACTGGATAGAGTAGTGCCTTTTGAAAAGCTTACTAAGAAAGAATGTATGAGACGATGGTCGATGCTCAATGAGCAAACGACCGATCCGCATCAGACTGAGTCAGTTCCTGGACAATCCATTAGATTCGGCGGATCATTCTACGAATTCGGCCAACTAACACCGCTGTTTGGTTCTGATTTCGTATTTCCGCTGATAATTTATTTTGCCGAAGAATTTTATTCGAATGCCCCCTCAGGAAACGCCAAACGCAATCTCGGATTGCGTCTGTTTTTAACTTGGGTCGCAAGACAGGCTCTCGCTGCCCCGCTGAGCGCTGCGGGACGGGTACACGAGCAATTGTCGACTAGGGTCTGCCCCTCAGAAGTCGACATGACTGAAGTGGCTGAAACATATGGCGATATCATCCGCGATCTTGGCGATTTATCAATCCTGGATTCAGACGATGAGACTTACCGCTCCACACATTTAGATGCGGTGTCGGCCACATTACGGCGGCTAGCACCTTATGAGCTTTGGCCGTTGATGCCGCCGATCAGGCGTATGAGGCGCGGTACAAGGCACATTCCAGCTTTAGGTCAATTAGGGCCTGGCCGATCCAAGGTCGTGTTCGAGGGGGCAGACGCATACGCCAGAAGCGTTGAGGCATCGAAGGTGCGAATGGCGCAACTGCGGCGTATCGCAGAGGATGGGCTTATCGAGGAGTTCGAGATCTTTGAGACTGGCAAGAAACTCTTGGCGCGAAGTGATATTAGTGATTTCGCCACTATCACCCAAGCTGTCAAAAGCTTGACCGCATACGGTGTTAATAAGTCCGAGGGCGAACTAATCGATGAAGTGTTTCCAAAAAATGATCCAGAACTTCGATTAGCCAACTTACTGACTTATCTTGATCACACCACCAACGGTGCAGTGCCGACCTTAAGAGATCCAGATGGTTCGTACGG
The DNA here is from genome assembly GCA_021849075.1 of Pseudomonadota bacterium. Classification (GTDB taxonomy): domain Bacteria; phylum Pseudomonadota; class Alphaproteobacteria; order Sphingomonadales; family Sphingomonadaceae; genus Sphingobium. The sequence goes on from JAJZTH010000039.1 coordinate 24,584, forward strand.
CCTAGATTGCCTTATTAGGGCATGTGGCGGCGGATCGTTCATTAATTCTCATCTCAACGGGACGAAGCGCGCGCTTCTTTGTGGCCAGTTGGTCGTCATGATCGACACCGGTTTAAATGTGCAGCCAGCCACGGATTTGGCTGCAGAACCTTTCGATGGCGAGTTTCGCCGTGGAAGCGTCAACCTGCTCGTGAATCAGGTAACCAAGACGCGACCCGAAGCAAAAACTGTCTTTAGCGTTGTACCCGCTGAGGGGGCTGAGGCGCTATTGAATGTGCCTGGATTTAAGTTGTCCACCAAATCCGCAATCACGATGTGGCAGGAAATGTCCTTGCGGATGCGTTGTCGAGCTAGGTCGCAGAGCGACGACGCACACCGATATCTGTGGATTTGCGGCAAAGGTTCGGGCCATTGCGGGGTAATACAGACCTTCGCTGGGACTGTCGCGAAATCACAAATAAATCTGTTCCGAGATGAATTGGCAGACGACCCGATACTCGGGGGAATTGAATTTACCAGGCAAAATATCAGAGCCCGATCCAAAAGTTGTTGAGCAATACCAGCATGTTATGATTCACGCCGTCCTTGCGAGAGATGGAGTGATCAATGGCATGGACTGGCATTGCTCGAGATGAGCATAGCCGCAAAGGACT
>JAJZTH010000040.1 GCA_021849075.1 Pseudomonadota bacterium
CAGAGCGATCCCATGAGGCAACATGGCGCCGCATCGGAACACTCCTCGATGCCTTCACCCCCAGCGAATGCCAAAACTATCTTCGCAACGCCGGGTATGGCGCAACCTAATGTCATCCCGCTCTAGCGCCACAGCCCCGCTAACGTCGCCAGCATGCCGCGCTCCTCCGCCGCATTCTGGAGTTTGGGTGCGCCATAGCCGCGGCATTCCAGGCAGTCGGCGCGAACGCCAGCACCCATGACCAGCGCCTTTACGTCCGACACCGCCTGCATCGCCCAGCCGCGCTGCATCCATGCCTGACGCGCGAGCATGTCACGCGGTGCGGCAGTGCTGTCCTGTTCGCGGTCGGCGATCGACTGGACAAACTCGGCGAATTTGTCGGGCTGCTTCTCGATATAATAGGGCTTTGCCTTGACGGGATCGATCTTGGCGCGGCGTGCGGCTTCGGCAATGGCGTCCTCCAGCCCGCCGAAACGATCGACCAGCCCGATCTGGCGGGCCGTGCCGCCATCCCAGACGCGACCCTGTGCAATGGCGTCGATCTGTTGCGAGGTGCGGTGGCGCGATTGCGCGACCAGGCCGGTGAAGCGGCGATAAATGTCCTCTACGCCCAATTGCATGATCTGGTCGAATTCCGGCGTAGTGCCGCCAGTAACGTCGGGCTGGCCGGACAGCGGCGTGGTGCGCACGCCGTCCGTAGTGATGCCCATCTTCGCCAGCGTGCCTTCAAAGCTGGGGATGATGCCGAATACGCCGATGGAGCCGGTAATGGTGTCAGGCTCGGCAAAGATGAGGTCGCCCGGCGTCGACACCCAATAGCCGCCGCTGGCTGCGACATTAGCCATGGATATGACCACCGGCAGGCCAGCGGATTTGGCTTGCATGATCGCGCTGCGAATCTTTTCCGACGCCATGACCGATCCGCCCGGCGAATCGACGCGCACGACCAAAGCCTTCAGATCCTTTTCGTTGAGGGCGGTCAGCAGCAGGTCGGAAATGGTGTCGCCCGCCGCCGTGCCGGGACCCGCTTCGCCATCGACAATGTCGCCTGCCACGGTCAGCACGCCGATCTGGCCATTATTGGCTGGCTTGTTCGCTTTCAGATAGCGATCGAAATCGATGCTGGCGAAGCTGCCGGCCTTGTCGTCGGCCGGTTCGCCAGCGATCTCTGCGACATGTTCGCCAAAAGCGGCCTCGTCGCCCAGCTTGTCGACCAGCCCCGCCGCCAGAGCCGCCTTTGCCATGTCGCCGCCCGCCGCCTGCGCGGCCGCCAGCGGATTGGCGGCATAGGCGGCGATCTTCGCCTTTGGCCGGGCCTTGGCCACATCATCCTGCCAGTTTTGCCACAAAGCACCGGCCAGAGCCTGATTGGCTTGTTTGGCTTCGGGCGATTGCTGCGTGCGGGTAAAGGGTTCGACGAAGCTTTTATAGGTGCCGACGCGATAGACATGGGTGTTGACGCCCAGCTTGTCGATCAGCCCCTTATAGTAAAGGTTGGAGCCGCCCCGGCCCAGAATCGCGACGCCGCCCAGCGGATCGCTCCACACTTCGCTGGCATGGGCGGCCAGCTGATAGCCATCGTCGCTATAGAGGGTGGCATAGGCCAGCACCGGCTTTTTTGCCGCGCGCACGGCGTCCAGAGCCTTGCCCACGCGCGCCATCGCCACCTGACCGCCGCCCATGAAGCCGTCCAGGTTCAGGACCACGGCCTTGACCTTGCTGTCGCTCTTCGCCGCATCCAGCGCGGCGACGATGTCGGACAGGCGATATTCCTTCGCGTCCGGGCCGGAACCGCTGAGCAGCGCCATCGGGCTGACTTCCGTGGGTTGCTCCACGATGCTGCCGTCCAGATCAAGCAGCAGCGCGCCGGCCGATACGGTCTTGCCCGGCTTGGGCGAGAAGGAAAGGGCGGCATAAAGCGCGCCGAAGAAGAGCAGCAGGAACAGGAGGACGAGGCCATCCTTGATCGCGACCAATATGCGCCATGCGCCCTTCACAAATGCCAACTCGGCTGCTCCTTCATCATGAACCCTCTGGCTATCCCAAGGACGCCTTTGCTGCAATGTGGGGCAGCTTGCGCTCGGGACAAGCTTGCGCGTGGCGTTTTGCCCGTTATGGGAAGCGTGACATAATCAAGCTGTTCTCTCCTCCGTTCGCTCTGAGCTTGTCGAAGCCTGTCCTGAGCGCCTGCTGCAAGCAGGCAGTCGAAGGGGGCTGTTCTTCCTGAAGAAAAGGGAAGGGCTTCGACAGGCTCAGCCCGAACGGTTGGGGAGGATGGCGCTGTGTTAGCCAGTTCCCATTGAACGCTCTTGTGCAGGAGACGCGCCACATGCCCACTCTCGTCCTTATCCGTCATGGCCAGTCGGCCTGGAATCTTGAGAATCGCTTCACCGGATGGTGGGACGTCGATGTCACGGAAAAGGGTGTGGAAGAAGCGCGCGCCGCCGGTCGTCTGCTGAAGGAGAAGGGGCTGGATTTCGATCAGTGCTATACCTCGGTCCAGAGCCGCGCGATCAAGACGCTGAACATCGTGCTGGAGGAAATGGGGCGGCTGTGGTTGCCGGTCGAAAAGGACTGGCGCCTGAATGAACGCCATTATGGCGGTCTGACCGGCCTGAACAAGGCGGAGACGGCGGCCAGGCATGGCGACGATCAGGTCAAGATCTGGCGTCGCAGCTTCGACACGCCGCCGCCGGTGCTGGAAGCGGGCAGCGAGTTCGACCTGTCGGCCGACCGCCGCTATGCCGGCATCCCGATCCCGTCGACCGAAAGCCTGAAGGACACGATCGCCCGCGTTCTGCCCTATTGGGAATCGACCATCGCGCCCGACCTGAAGGCCGGCAAGCGCGTCGTCATTTCCGCCCATGGCAATTCGCTGCGCGCGCTGGTGAAGCATCTGTCCAACATCCCGGACAGCGAAATCACCGAACTGGAAATCCCGACCGGTCAGCCGATCGTCTATGAACTGGCCGACGATCTGAGCGCGATCGACCGTTACTACCTGTCGGAACGCTGATCGGTAACGATCTGAGTTCATTATGATCTCAGTTTGAACCGTTCGCTTCGGGCGAAGTCGAGAAGCAGATAGCGCTGCGCGAGCGTTTCTCGACTTCGCTCGAAACGAACGGAGTGGGTGAATGGCCTGACGTCTATTCACTACAGGCCGTTCACCCGTCTGATCTTCAGCCCTTTGCCGCCTTCGCGCGAGCGGCGACCCGCTGTTCCAGCATCGACAGCGGCATTGCGCCTTCCTCAAGAATGGCGTGGAACTGCTTGAGATCGAAGGCATCGCCCAGTTCCGACTGGGCCGCTGCGCGGGCTTTGCTCCATACGCCATGGCCGACCTTGTAGCTGGTCGCCTGACCCGGCTGGGTACAGTAACGCTCCACTTCCCGCTGACAGCGGGGGCGGGCAAAGCCGGTCTTTTCGACCATATAGTCGGTCGCCTGTTCCCGGCTCCATTTCTTCGCATGGATGCCGGTATCGACCACCAGCCGCGCCGCGCGGAACAGGAAGGACTGGAGATAGCCGGCCCGGTCGATCGGCGTGGCGTAACCGCCCAGTTCGTCCGCCAACTGTTCGGCATAGAGCGCCCAGCCTTCGGTATAGGCGCTCATGAAGGCGGTCTTGCGCAGCATCGGAATGTCGCCCGCGGTCTGCGCGGTCGAAATCTGGAGATGATGGCCCGGCACGCCTTCATGATAGGTGAGCGAGGGCAGGCCATATTTCGGCCAGTCGCCGACATCCTTCAGATTGATGAAATAGATGGCCGGGCGCGATCCGTCGAGCGCGGCGCGGTTATAATAGCCGTTCGACGCGCCATCCTGAATCTCCACCGGCACCGCGCGGATTTCCAGCGCGGTGTCAGGAATGGTCGCGAAAGCATTGGGAAGTTTGGCCTTCATCGCGTCGACGTCGCGATTGAGCTGGGCGATCAGGGCGGCGCGTCCTTCGGCGCTGTCGGCATAAAGCTGCGCCGGATCGACGTTGAGTGCGGCAAGACGTTCGCCGATCGTGCCGTCGCTGCGGCCCGCGCCCTTCAGGATCGTGTCGAGTTGCGCACTTATGTCGGCCACCTGCTCCAGTCCCATGGCGTGAATCTGATCGGCGGTCAGATCGGTGGTGGTGGCCTGTTTCAGAGCAGCGGCATAGATTTCATCGCCGCGCGGGGTGCGCCATACACCATCGCCGGCCGCCGTCTTGCCCTTGAGCGCCTCGATCGCGGCGATCTGCTGGTCCAGGGCGGGATAGATGGATTGCTCCACGATGGCCACGGCCTGACCCTGCCAGTCGCCCGCTATCCCCTTGGCGGCGGCGCGCTTGACCAGCGACTGGACCAGCGAACTGTCTGCCGCAGCCTGACCGCGCAACTTCTTCAATTGCCCCAGCGTCAGGTCGAGCGACCAGCCCGGCGCCAGATAGCCGCGCGCAGCCTCATCCCGCTGGAGCGCCGTGTCGGTGCGCAGATTGCGGGCAAAGGCGTCGAGCCGCGCGACATAGGCTTCGCAATCGGACGCAGCGGTGATGGTGTGGGCGGTGTTGAGGAAATCGGGCGTCTGGAAATAGCTGCCGCCCTGCTGGAAGATGCGATAGGGGCGCTGCACGCTGTTGAGGCCGAATGTGCCGGCGGACACGGTCTGCTGGCCCAGCGAATAGAGCACGACATCCAGATTGAGGCGCTGCGCGTCGGAGAGGCTGGCGGACTCGTATCCCTCCAGTTCCCTGATCGCCGCCTGCGTCGCCGCCAGCTTCTTCATCATGCCCGACTTGCTATTGTCGTCAAGCTGGCTCTTGGCGCCGGCGCGGCCGCCCTTGTCCAGGCCCAGGCTCGTCACCATGCCGGGCGACAGGTCCAGTTGACGTTCGAAGATGGATGCGAAGGTGGCGGACAGGCGCGCATCGTCGGCACCGGCGGTCTGCGCAAAGGCGCGGGGCGTGGCGGCGGCGAGCGCGACGGCGCCCGAAGTAGCGAGAAATTGACGGCGATCCACTGGCGACTCCCTTATGTCGGACAATGGAGCCACTCTATTGCGCCGCAGGGCAGGCAGGTCCAGCGGGCGCGGCGCTTGTTACGCAATGTTACAATGAAAGACGAGCGGCCGCGCCGCCCGTCTTTCATTTTTAGAAGACGGGCTGGTTCGCCGGGTCTTCGGGATTGACGGTCGGGATCGGCGTCACCGGCGAATGGATGCCGCATTCCACCTTGTCCCAGCCGCGCCAGCGGCCAGCGCGCGGGTCTTCGCCCGGCATCACCTTGGACGTGCAGGGTTCGCAGCCGATCGACAAATAGCCCTGCGCCTCCAGCGGGTGGCGCGGCAGGTTTTCGCGGTCGAAATAGGCTTCCAGATCGGTCTTGGTCCAGTCGCCGAGCGGGTTGAGCTTCAGACGGCCATCCTCCACCTCAAACCGGGGCAAGTTCTGGCGCGTGACCGACTGGAACGCCTTGCGCCCCGAAATCCAGGCATCCAGGCCATCCTTGGCGCGCTTCATCGGCTCGACCTTGCGGATTTCGCAGCAGCCGTCGGGATCATAAGACCAGCGCAGGCCGGTTTCGTCCTTCTTCGCGATCACATCCGCGATCGGCGCAACGGTGCGGCTGTTGGTGAAGCCGAATTTCTTGATGAGCGTGTCGCGATAATTGAGCGTCTCGGCGAACATCTTGAGCGTGTCGACGAAGATGACGGGGACATTCTTGTCCGCCTTGGCCACCAGATCGAGCAGCACCGCGCTTTCCGTACCGAAGGAGGAAACGACCGCGACATTGCCGGCCAGACCTTCCGCAAACACGGTCTTGAGCATGGTGATGGTATCGACGCCCTCAAACCGCGCGTTGAGCGCGTCGGCTTCGGCCTGGGTAAAGGCGGGGCGGGTGTCGATAATGTCGATCTGGCGGGCAGGTTCAGCCATCAATTTTCTCCGGGTGCCGCTTTGCCCAGACGGGGCTGCGGCCATCGATCGCCTTTTGATAGACGTCGGCATAGCGATTGAGCGCGCGGTCGACGGCGGCATCGTCCAGCGCTTTATTGGGATGGAAACTGTCGAAGCCGCACCGGCGCATGGCGTTGATCTGATCGACCAGCACATCGCCCACGGCGCGCAATTCGCCCTGATAGCCCGATTCCCGCAGGATACGCGCAGCCGAATAGCCGCGCCCGTCGCCATAGGCCGGGAAGTTCACCTCAACCAGCGAGAGCCGGTCGAGATAGGGCAGCAATTCGCGCGCATCCTCCCCCGGTTCGACCCGGACAGCGGTGGCGTTGGTCTGGCCGGTGAAGGCTTCGACCGTGACGGCCGGTTCCTGCGTGGCGTCGCCTTCGCGGAAGGACAGGAACTCAACCATAGATCGCCTCCTTGAAGGGCTTCATGCCAAGACGGCGATATGTGTCGAGGAAGCGTTCGCCGCTTTCCCGCTGTGCAAGGTAAAGATCCGTGACCTTCTCGATCGCGTCGACCACGCCGTCCTCCGAGAAGCCGGGGCCGGTGATCTGACCCAGCGACGTATCTTCCGCGCCCGATCCGCCCAGCGACAGCTGGAAATTTTCCACGCCTTTCCGGTCGACGCCCAAAATGCCGATATGGCCGGCATGATGGTGGCCGCAGGCGTTGATGCAGCCCGAAATCTTCAGCTTGAGTTCGCCCAGTTCCGCCTGCCGTTCGGCAGCGGCAAAGCGCTGCGCGATCTTCTGCGCCAGCGGGATCGAGCGCGCATTGGCGAGCGCGCAATAATCCAGGCCCGGGCAGGCGATGATGTCGGTGATGAGGTCGAGATTGGCTTCCGCCAGACCCACTTCCTCCAGCTGCTGCCAGATGGCGTAGAGGTCGGCCTTCTTCACATGCGGCAGGACGAGGTTCTGCGCATGGGTCACGCGCAGTTCGTCGAGCGAATATTGCTCGGCCAGCGACGCCGCCAGTTCGATCTGTTCGGCCGAAGCGTCGCCGGGAATGCCGGTCAACGGCTTCAGGCTGATATTAACGATCGCATAGCCGGGCTGCTTGTGCGGCGCGACCTGACGGTCGACCCACAGGGCGAAAGCCGGGTCGGCGCGGTCAATCGCTTCGTTCAGGCCCGTTTCATAGGCCGGATTGGCGAAGAAAGCGCGGATGCGGGCCAGTTCCTCGACCGGCGGGTTGAGGCCGAGTTGCTTCATATGCGCAAACTCTTCCTCGACCTGGCGCTTATATTCCTCGACGCCGATTTCGTGGACCAGAATCTTGATCCGCGCCTTATACTTGTTGTCGCGGCGGCCATAGCGATTGTACACGCGCAGGCAGGCTTCCAGATAGGAGATGATCTCCTCTTCGGCCACGAAATCGCGGATTTGCGGGGCGACCATCGGGGTGCGGCCCATGCCGCCGCCGGCATAGACTTCGGCGCCGATCACGCCATCCTTCGATACCAGCTTCAGGCCGATATCGTGCAGGCGCATCGCGGCGCGATCATCGTCCGACGCGATGACGGCGATCTTGAACTTGCGCGGCAGATAGGTGAATTCCGGGTGGAAGCTGGACCATTGGCGCAGCAGTTCGGCCCAGGGGCGGGGGTCCGCCACCTCGTCGGCGCTGACGCCGGCATATTGGTCCGAAGAAATGTTGCGGATGCAATTGCCGCTGGTCTGGATGGCATGCATTTCGACGGTCGCCAGTTCGGCGAGGATGTCGGGCGCATCGGCCAGCTTGATCCAGTTATATTGCAGGTTCTGGCGCGTGGTGAAGTGGCCATAGCCCTTGTCATATTTCGCTGCGATCTCGCCCAGCTTGCGCATCTGCTTGCCGCTCAGCGTGCCATAGGGAATGGCGACGCGCAGCATATAGGCGTGCAACTGAAGATAGAGGCCGTTCATCAGGCGCAGCGGCTTGAACTGATCCTCCGTCAGGGCGCCAGTCAGGCGGCGCTGCACCTGATCGCGAAATTCATCGACACGGGCGTCGACGATGGACTGGTCATAGCTGTCATAGCGATACATGGTCAGATCACCCAGTTGCCGGCGTCGGCATCGTTCGGTTTGAGATTGAGGTCGGGGCGCACCGTCGGGCCAAGCGCGCGAATGCGGTCCTTGATATGGGCCGGGCGCACGCCTTCGTCAGTCACAGTCGCATCGATCACATAGGCGCCCACGACACGCAGCGCGGCTTCTTCGGCGCGGGCGAGATCGTCGCCCTTGTCGCCCACATCAGCGCTGTCGCCAACCTGCCGCGACCAGCCGTCGCCCGCCCACCAGATGACGTCGCCGCTCACCAGGTCATTGCCCGTCAATATCTTCATTCTACCCTGTTCCCATCCGGCCCGGTCATTGCCGAACCTTCCATAGTCTCTGCCAGTTCACGATATGCGACCAGGCTATCGTGCGCCAATGCATGGGCGGCGACTTCGCCGACTACAATCAGCGCCGGGCTGACCACCTGCTCCCGCACGACCATGTCGCCCAGATCGGCGAGCAGGGTGCGCAGCGTCCGCATGTTGGCGCGCGTGCCATTTTCCAGCACGGCCACCGGCAGGGCCGGCGACACGCCATCGGCGATCAGCTTGTCGGCAATGTCTGCAGCGGTGGCGACACCCATATAGATGACGAGCGTGCGCCCTTTTCCCGCAAGGCCCGACCAGTCCTGATCGGTCAGCCCCTTGCACTGGCCGGCGACGAAGCTGACGGCGCTTGACGCGGCGCGATGGGTGAGGGGGAGTTGCGCGGCGGCGGCGCTGCCGATTGCGGCGCTGATGCCCGGCACCACTTTCACCGGGACGCCGGCGGCGCGGCAGGCATCGACTTCCTCACCGCCTCGGCCGAAGATGAAGGGATCGCCGCCCTTCAGCCGCACGACGCTGCGCCCTTCGCGGGCGAGGTCGACGAGCAGGGCGTTGATCGCTTCCTGCGGCATGGAATGGCGGCTGCGCTGCTTGGCGACCGAAATCAGTTCGGCTTGCGGAGAGGCGAGGGCCAGGATGGCGTCCGACACCAGCCCGTCATGCACGATCACATCCGCCGCGCCGATCAGGCGCGCGGCCTTGATTGTCAGCAGGTCCGGGTCGCCCGGTCCTGCGCCCACCAGATGGACGGTCGAGGATGCATGTTCAGCCATGCTTGCCAAATGGCGAATGCGTCAGATCAGTTCAATTCAGAATGGGTATGCCGGGGATTAGGAAATGTTTTTGCGCGGCCTGGCCGTTCAAGCCCCCATCATGCTGACATCAATATCTTTCAGGCCAACCCCGATCGAGGCGCGGGGTGTTTCAATCTCCGCCGATACCACCGGGTAAGCGCAGTAATCGGCGGCATAATAGGCGCTGGGGCGATGATTGCCCGACAGGCCAACGCCGCCAAATGGTGCATTGGAGGCCGCGCCATTGGTGGGCCGGTTCCAGTTGACGACGCCGGCGCGAATGTTGGACCAGAACTGGTTATATTGTTCGGGCGATCCGCCGATCAGCGATGCGGACAGGCCGTAACGGCTGTTATTGGCCTGTGCGATCGCATCGCCAAAATCGGCGACACGTATCACCTGCAGCAGCGGGCCGAACAGTTCGACATCGGGTCGTTCCTGCATCGCCGTTACATCGATGATGGCGGGGCTGAGAAAGGGCAAGCCCTTTTGCGGGCGGACCATATGCTTGATCGGTCGGCCGCCATGGCTCATCAGCCACAGGAAACTTTCGGTCAGGCCGTCGGCGGTCTGATTGTCGATCACCGGACCCATATAGGGGGCGGGGGTGGCATGGGGATGGTCCACGATCAGCCGGTCGGCCAGTTTCTTGACCTCCGCGATCAGCCGGTCGGCCATGCTGTCCCGCACGATCAGTCGGCTGGCCGCCGTGCAACGCTGGCCGCTGGACAGGAAGGCGGACTGGACGATGATCGCCGCCGCCGCATGGATTTCCGGCGTGTCCCACACGACGATCGGATTATTGCCGCCCATCTCCAGCGCTAATATCTTGCCCGGCTGGGCGGCGAACTGGCGATTGATGGCGATGCCGTTATGGGCCGATCCGGTAAACAATATGCCGCCGACATCGGGATGGGCCGCGAGCGCTTTGCCGGTGTCCGGTCCGCCGATCAGCAGTCGCACCGTATCGGTCGGCACGCCGGCTTCATGATAGAGCTTCACCAGCATTTCGCCCACGGCGGGCGTCTTTTCCGATGGCTTGAAGACTATGCTATTGCCCGCCAGCAGCGCCGGGATGATATGGCCATTGGGCAGATGAGCCGGGAAATTATAAGGGCCAAGCACCGCCATCACGCCATGGGGCTTGTGCCGCACCGACTGGCGCGCACCCAGATTGGCCTCCAGTCGGCGCTGGCCGGTGCGTTCGGAATAGGCGGCGACGCTGACGTCCACCTTGGCCATGACGGCGGCGACTTCGGCGCGCGCGTCCCACAAAGGCTTGCCGGTTTCCCGCGCGATCAGGTCCGTCAGCGCTTCCTCATGCCGGCGCACGACATTGACGAAGCGGCGCAGCGTTTCGATGCGATAGGCGATCGGCTGGGCCGCCCATTTGGGCCATGCGGCGCGGGCGCGCGCCACCTCCGCGTCGGCATCGCCCGGCTCGCCTTGCCACAGCAAGACGCCGGTTGCGGGTTCATAGGATGTAAGCGCGACCATTTGGAGACGGTGTTGGCAGAAAATGGTTAAGGAATGGCGAGGGGCGCCTTTCCGCTCGCCGCAGTCATGCCCAACGCTTCCCCCACCCGCCGGATCGCGGCGACTTTTGCGTGCAGCGGCGTCCAGTCATCCTCCTGGTCGATCGCGCTCCAGATCGCTTCGACTTCCTCGATATGCATGGAACAGGGTGCGTCGTCGGCCCAATAGGCGTGGTCCCGTGCGCCCGGCACAGCCGTAAATTCGGCGATCGCTTCGCGAAAGGGTGCCCAGGCGGCATCGCCATAGGCTGCGCCGTCACACGCCGCGCCGCCCCGCCAGTCGTGGAAGAAGCGGTCGATTTGCGTGCCGGTCGTCACCATGCCGCGCACCGCCGCTTCGATCATTGCGCTCGCATCGTCGCCCGGCTCCACGCCCAGTCGCCAGCAGAAACGGCGTTGCATCGCTTCGGCATAGAGTATCGGGAACCGTTCCAGTTGCTCGATCAGCGGCGGGGCATCGGTCAGCGGGCGCAGCGACACCGCCAGTTGCGCGACGTCCCAGTGAATCGCCTCCGCCTGACGGCCGAAGGCATAGAGGCCATTATGGTCGAAATAGGCAGCGGTGAAATTCGCGTCCCACAGGGGCGTGAAGCGCCAGGGACCATAATCGAAACTCTCGCCCGTCACATTGATATTGTCGCTGTTGAGCACGCCATGGACGAAACCCGCGATCATATAACTGGCGGCGAGATCGGCGGTGCGCTCCACGACGCGGCCCAGCAATTGGGCGGGCGGATTGTCGCCGGGCGTTTCCTCATAGAGGCGCGTCAGCGCATAGTCGGTCAGTCGCTCCAATAATGGCTTGTCGTCGTGGAAGGCGGTGCGCTGGAAGGTGCCGATGCGGATGTGCGAATGGCTGAGGCGCACCATCGCCGCGCCGCGCGTGGGGGAGGGTTCGTCGTTGCGCTCCAGCGCTTCGCCCGTTTCGATGATGGAGAAGGTTTTGGACGTATGGACGCCCAGCGCCTCCAGCATTTCGGTCGCCAGTATCTCGCGCACGCCGCCCTTCAGCGTCAATCGGCCGTCGCCAAAGCGGCTATAGGGTGTCTGGCCCGATCCCTTGGTGCCCAGATCTAGCAGGCAACCGCGATCGTCGCGCAACTGTGCGAACAGGAAGCCGCGTCCATCGCCGATGTCGGGATTATAATGGCGAAACTGATGGCCATGATAGCGCAGCGCCAGCGGCCGGGGCAGACTGTCCTTCAGCGGCGCAAAGCGGCCGAAATGCGCGATCCATGCGTCATCGCTCAGCCCCGCCAGCCCGACCGATGCGGCCGCCCGGTCGTTGCGATAGCGCAACAGGGTCTGGGGGAAGTTCGCCGCCGTTACCGGATCGCCAATGTCGGGCATCAGCGTGTCGATTTCGGTCGCGGGACGATAATTGGCGGCTTGCGGCGTCTGGCTCATGCGGCGATATGGGGGAAGCAGGGCGGAAGGATCAAGCTTGACCGGCTACAAAGACGGATATTGGTGGTCACCCGATGGGCTGCGGCTCCATTATCGGGATTATGCCGGCGGGGAAGACGGGCGTCCGCCCTTGCTCTGCCTGCCGGGACTGACCCGCAATGCGCGCGATTTCGAGCCGCTGGCCGGCCGGCTGGCGGGCGAGTGGCGGCTGATCTGCCCGGATATGCGCGGCCGCGCCGAAAGCGCATATGCCAAAGACGCGATGACGTACGTCCCGCTGACCTATTTCCAGGATATTGGCCGCCTGCTCGCGGATTTGGCGATTCCCCGCTTCGTGGCGATCGGTACGTCGCTGGGTGGGATCATCACCATGCTGATCGCCGCGACGCACAAGGAATGGCTGGCCGGGGCCTTGCTGAACGATGTGGGTCCCGTACTGGACGAAGGCGGGCTGGCGCGCATCCGATCCTATGTCGGCGTTGGCCAGTCGCACCCGACCTGGGTCCATGCCGCCCGCGCGCTCGCGGAAGCCAATGAAGACGTCTATCCCGGCTATGATCTGGAACAGTGGCTGGCGATGGCCAAGCGGCTTTATCGCCTGAACAGCGGCGGGCGCGTGGTGCTGGACTATGACATGAAGATCGCCGAGCCGATCCGCGCCATGGGCAGCGAGGCGGGCGTCGACATGTGGCCGGTGATGCAGGCGTTTCGCGACATCCCCACGCTGTTGCTGCGGGGCGAGCGATCCGACCTGCTGAGCGCGCCGACGGCCGACCGCATGGTGCGCGACATGGGTGAAAGTGCGGAACTGGCGACCATTCCCAATGTCGGCCATGCCCCGGCGCTGGATGAACCGGAAAGCGCCATTGCGATCGACCGGCTGCTGGCGCGCGTGCTGCATGGCTGAGCAGGTAGGGATAGGGCAACCTCACATCCTGCATGTCCATGGCAGCTTTTCGCTGGGGGGCAAGGAAGCGCGCGCAATCCAGTTGATGAACATCTGGGGGCATAAGGCGCGGCACAGCATCGTCAGCGCCGACCCGGATGCCATGGGCGCGCGCGCGGCGATCGACCCGGCGGTCATGGTGGACTATCCTGACGGTCCCTCCTTTGCTGGCAAGCCGGGACTGGCCCGCTACCGAGAGATCAGGGCTTTCCTGAAGCAGTTCGACCTTATCCTCACCTATAATTGGGGATCGATGGATGCGGTGATGGCGCATCGGCTGGCGGCGCCTTCCGCCGGCCTGCCGCCGCTGATCCATCATGAGGATGGCTTCAACGCCGATGAAGCCAATGGCCTCAAGACCAAGCGCAATCTGTTCCGCCGTGTCGCCCTTCAGCGCGCGCATGCCATGGTCGTGCCGTCGGTGCGGCTGGAGGCTATTGCCCACACCGTCTGGAAACAGCCGGCGGGCAAGGTGCATCTGATCCGCAACGGCATCGACATTCCCCGCTACGCCATGCCGCCTGCACCCGATGCGATTCCTGGCCTCGTCCGATCGCCCGGCAAGCTGCTGGTCGGCACGCTGGCGGGCCTGCGCGCGGTCAAGAATATTCCGCGCCTCGTCCGCGTCGTCGCTGCGCACAAGGACAGGCTGCAACTGGTGGTGGTGGGCGAGGGGCCAGAGCGCGACGCGATTCTGGCGGAGGCCGCCGCCCATGGCCTGGACGATATGCATATGGCCGGCTTCATGGACCGGCCCTGGCGCTTCGTCGGCCTGTTCGACATTTTCGCTCTGTCGTCCGACAGCGAACAATTTCCGATCTCGCTGGTGGAGGCGATGGCGGCGGGCGTGCCGGCGGCCTCCTTGGAGGTGGGCGATGTCGCCAACATGGTCGCGCTGGACAATCGGCCCTTCGTCGTGCCGGACGAGGCGGGATTGGCCGATGCTTTGGGCGCGCTGGCCGCCGACGCCGATCTGCGCCTGCGTCTGGGCGCGGCCAACCGCCAGCGGGCGCAGCGCGATTATGCGCAGGAAGACATGGTAAACGCCTATGCGCGCCTTTATGGGGAGGCTCTGGCCAGCCCCATGATTTTGCGCTAGGGCGCGCGAAATTCGTCATAGACAGCCAAAGCTGCTATAGGGTCGCTTTTTACCCGGTCGAGGGGGCCGGGCGTTTGTGCAGGAGATGTCGTTGTTCAAGGGGTTGAAGCCCATCGTCTATGGTGGCCGCGAAGTCTGGCCGATAGTCGAAGGTGGCAAGGGCGTTGCCGTATCCAACCACAGCAGCTCGGGCGCCTGGGCGGCGGCCGGCGGCATCGGCACAGTGTCTGCGGTGAATGCCGACAGCTATGACAGCTTTGGCAATATCATCCCCCAAATCTATCACGGCCGCACCCGCCGCGACCGGCACGAGGAACTGATCGCCTACGCCATTGACGGCGCGGTCGAACAGGTGAAGCGCGCATTCGAAATCGCCGGCGGCAAGGGCGCGATCAACATCAACGTGCTGTGGGAAATGGGCGGCGCGCAGCGGGTGTTGCACGGCGTTCTGGAAAAGACCCGCGGCATGGTGGCCGGCGTCACCTGTGGCGCGGGCATGCCCTACAAACTCAGCGAAATCGCCGCCTCCTATAATGTCAGCTATCTGCCGATCGTTTCTTCCGGCCGCGCCTTCCGCGCGCTGTGGAAGCGCGCCTATAGCAAGGCGTCGGAATGGCTGGCGGCGGTGGTCTATGAAGATCCCTGGCTGGCGGGCGGCCATAACGGCCTGTCAAATGCAGAAGATCCGCGCGCGCCGCAAGACCCCTATCCCCGCGTTCGCGATCTGCGCGCGACGATGCGCGAAGGCGGCATTTCGGACGATGTGCCGATCGTGATGGCCGGCGGCGTCTGGGCGCTCAAGGACTGGAACGACTGGATCGACAACCCGGAACTGGGATCAATCATGTTCCAGTTCGGCACCCGTCCGCTGCTGACGCAGGAAAGCCCGATCCCGCAGGCGTGGAAGGACCGGCTGATGCAGCTGGAGCCGGGCGACGTGCTGTTGCACAAATTTTCGCCCACCGGCTTTTACAGTTCGGCGATCCGCAATCCCTTCCTGCGTTCGCTCGAAGCGCGTTCGGACCGGCAGATTCCCTTCAGCACCGAACAGGCGGGCGATCACACGCATCAGCTCGACGTCGGCGTGAAGGGCAAGAATTTCTGGGTGACGCTGGGCGATCTGACTCGCGCACGCGAATGGTTTGGCGCTGGCTTCACCTCCGCCCTCAAGACGCCGGACAACACGCTCGTCTTCGTGACCGAGGAAGAGAAAGCGGAAATCCGCAAGGATCAGACCGACTGCATGGGCTGTCTGTCGCAGTGCAGCTTCTCCAGCTGGATGGACAGCGAAACCAACTCGACCGGCCGTCTGGCTGATCCGCGCAGCTTCTGCATCCAGAAGTCGCTTCAGGAATCGGTCCATGGCGGCGATCTGGACAAGAATCTGCTGTTTGCCGGCCATGCCGCCTATCGGTTCAAGCAGGACCCCTTCTATTCGAACGGGTTCGTGCCGACCGTGAAGCAATTGGTCGATCGCATTCTGACGGGCGACTGATGGCGCCAATGACGACCGGGGATATACAGGGGCTGGCGGTGCTGCATTATGGCGCCGCGGATTTCGACATCGTGCGGCCGGGGAAGTTCGTGCTCTGTGCCGTGTCGGGCGCGCGGATCGACCTGCACGACCTTAAATATTGGAGCGCCGAATTTCAGGAAGCCTATCGCGGCGCGGATGAGGCGACTCGGTCCTTCCTGAAGCATCGAGGGCCGGATTTCCGGTAGGTTTCCGGCCTACGATGATCTTAAATGCTGGCAGGGTGATCGCTAAAACGACCGAAGCGGCTTTCAAGGGGCGTGGAATGTCGGTTCACCGCTTCGATGGGGCGGTTTGGCGCAACTTTGCTATTCCAGCTTGGTAAAAACTGATGTAGTCTTTTCCCAGAAGCGACAAAGATCGCTCATGGTGGAAGGATGTTGTTGATGTCTCGTATTGACGTCTTTGGTGATCGTATCTGCATCGTGTCGAGCCTGCTGATCGTGGGCTGGTTCCTCTACAGCACGATCTTTTGATCGGTCTGTTCGTCTTCCCTTCGGGCATGACGTCGCGCGGCCTGCTCAGGCTTGGCGCATCGACTGATTGATATCCGTAAAAATCGGGATGCATATATGTTCAGCCATGTGATGGTTGGCGCCAATGATATGGCGGCCTCAGCCGCCTTTTATGATGCCATTTTTGCCGCGATCGGCGCAAAGCCGGGCTTTGCCGATGACAAGGGCCGCATGATCTATATGCATGGCGGGGCCATTTTCATGATCACCATGCCGATCGACGGTGCACCGGCCTGTCATGCCAATGGCGGCACGATCGGTTTCGCCATGGCCTCGCCCGGACAGGCGGATGCATGGCACGCCGCCGGCCTGGCGGCAGGCGGGACGACCTGTGAAGACCCGCCGGGCGTGCGGGAGAGCGGCTTCGGTACGCTCTATCTCGCCTATCTGCGCGATCCTGCTGGCAACAAGCTGTGCGGCCTGCATCGTATCGGCTGACCTGATCCCCACAAGCGCATCTGCCACCGGGGCCAAGCAAAGCTATTTCGACATTCTCAATTTAATCGCTAGATAAAGTAGCGAGCTTGATGCTCCGCGGCTTTTGAAGGATGTCAGCTTGCTCCGCGTCACCAACGGCTAAAGCGCACGGTGCCGAAGCGACCACGCCAGGTTTCGTGTTCCCTTGCTTGAGGAGAAGACGATGACCCGCACGACCACACGCGCCCGCCTGCAACGCCATGCTCAGCCGGCGCAGCATATCTATATCCCCCACAGCAGTTGGACCCGCGCCGATCACAAGCCGGCGATCGCAACGCCTGCGCCCATAGCGGCGGACGATTTCTGGGCGCGACTGGGGCTGTAATCACTTCGTCATTGCTTCGCTGCGCTCGCAATGAAGTTTCATTCTACCGGAACACCACCGTCTTGCCGCCATTGATCAGCACGCGCCGGTCGGCGATCCAGCCGACAGCACGGGCCAGCACTTGCGCCTCGATATCGCGGCCAATGCGGATCATGTCGTCGGCGGTGGCGCGATGGTCGACGCGCTCGACCGCCTGTTCGATGATCGGCCCTTCGTCCAGGTCCGCGGTCACGAAATGGGCGGTCGCGCCGATCAGCTTGACCCCGCGCTCATGCGCACGGTGATAGGGGCGGGCACCCTTGAAGCCGGGCAGAAAGCTATGATGAATATTGATGCAGCGCCCGGCCATCCGCGCCACCAGATCTTCCGACAAGACCTGCATATAGCGGGCGAGGATTAGATAGTCGGAACGGCTGCGATCGAAAATGTCGATCAGCGCCGCTTCCTGCGCCGCCTTGTCGCCATTGGCGGGCAGTTCATGATAGGGAATGCCATGCCATTCGGTGATGCGGCGCATGTCGGGATGGTTGGAAACGACGCCCATGATGTCGACCGCCAGCGTGCCCGTCTGCCAGCGATGCAGCAGGTCCGCCAGACAATGCGATCCCTTGGACACCGCGATCAGCATGCGGGGGCGGTGGCTGGCGGCGGTCAGCGACCAGTCCATGGCGAATTCTTCGCCGATGGCGGCAAAATCGGCGCGCAGTCCGTCCGTGTCGTGCATCCGGTCATCGGTCGCTTCGAACGCGACGCGCATGAAGAACAGGTCGGCTTCCCGATCGGCATATTGCTGGCTGTCGGTGATGAAGCCGCCGCGTTCCGCGAGAAACTGGCTGACTGCCGCCACGATGCCGACGCGATCGGCGCAGACCAAGGTCAGCACCCAGGATGGAATGACAGGATTGGACACAGTATTGGACGCGGAATTGGACAACGGCCCCTCCGATATTGATGGCATGCCGTTGCCCTAAGCGCTTTAGCTATTCAACCCATTAACCGGCACGGCCGCCACGCCGTCCGCTTCGAAGCTGGCGATCGGATAGGCGCAATAGTCGGCGGCATAATAGGCGCTGGGCCGGTGGTTGCCCGATGCGCCAAGACCGCCGAATGGCATATTGCCCGCCGCGCCGGTGGTCGGCCGGTTGCGATTGACCACGCCTGCCCGGCTTTCCTCCACCACACGCCGCCACAGCGCTTCATCCTGCGAGATGAGGCCGGCGGACAGGCCGAAGCTGGTGGCGTTGGCCGCCGCGATCGCCGCATCGAATTCGGCCACGCGAATGACATTCAGCACCGGCGCGAAAATTTCCGCATCGGGCGCGTCGATGCCGGTCATGTCCAGCAGGGCAGGGGTGACGAAGGCGGCGCTGCGGCCCTCTATGCCTTCGAACGGGCGAATGACCTTCGCGCCGCGTGCGATCAGGTCGCTGACGGCGCGGTGAGAGGCGGCGGCCGCCTGATCCGAGACCAGCGGTCCCATGAAGGCGTCACCCGCTTGGTTCCAGGCGGCGATGGGAAGCTGTGCGGCGAGCGCGGCAGTCGCCTCCACGATCGCATCGCCGGTCGCGCCTTCAGGCACGATCAGCCGGCGGGCGCAGGAACAACGCTGGCCGGTGGTGATGAAGGCTGAATTGACGATGATCGATGCGGCGGCTTCCGGGCTGTCCCACGCAATCAGAGGATTATTGCCGCCCAGTTCCAGCGCCATGATGACATGGGGGCGATCCACCAACGCACGCCGCAATGCAGCGCCCGCACCGGCCGATCCGGTAAAGAGCAATCCGTCGATATCGCCCGCGACCAGCGCTTCGCCGGTCGATCGACCGCCCTGCACCACGGTCAGCAAGCCATGGGGCAGGCCGGCGGCTTCCCAGGCGTCGGCCATCGCTGCGCCGGTGGCGGGAGTTATCTCCGACGGTTTGAACACCACGGCATTGCCAGCGATCAAGGCGGGGACGATATGGCCATTGGGCAGATGGCCGGGGAAATTATAGGGACCAAGCACCGCCATCAAGCCATGGCCACGATGGCGCAGCACCGCGCGGCCAAAGGGCATGTCGGCGCTGCGTTCGCCGGTGCGTTCGGCCTGCGCCTTGATCGATACCTCCACCTTGGCGATCATCGATCCGACTTCGGCGTCGCTTTCCCAGAGCAGCTTACCCGTTTCGCGGGAGATGAGCTGCGCCAGCGCAGCACGGCGCAGGCCCAATATCTCCGCATAGCGGCGGGCGACGGCAATGCGATCCTCGACCGGAAGAGCGCGCCAGCCGGGCAGGGCGGCGCGTGCGGTCGTGATAGCGCGATGGCAATCGTCCGCACCCGCAACCGGCCCTTCCCAGACCAGTTCGCGTGACGCCGGATCGAAGGATTGCAACACCACGCTCACCGTGCCGCACCCGGCTCAGCGCTGGTCATGGCGAAGATGCCGGTGGCGTTGCCGGTGTCGAAGGCGAGGTCGAGCTGCCCCGTCTGTGGGTCGATATCGCGACTGATAAATTCGTAGAAGGAGCCTGGCACCATGCGCCATTCTCCGTCGGCAAAGGGGCGCTCTACACTGTCGGCACGGAAAGCGGTCTGCCGCACGCGGCCGGTGGCGGACACTTCCAGTTTTTCCTTCATCGGCCGGTCTTCGGCCTTCAGCCGTTGGGCCAGCGCGGCGACGTCCGCCACCCGGTCGGTCGCATGGTTGAAGCCATTGCCTTCGGTCGCGATCCAGCCTGCTTCGTTGGAGCGGGAGAGCAGCAGCTGATAATCCTCGAAACTTGCCGGTTCATGCTGCCGGTCGAAAGCCGACAGGATTACCGGCAGCGCGGCGGCTGCATCAGCGAAGGAGACAGGTTCGCCGGCCGCATAGCGCGCCAGCACGGCTTTCGCCTGATCGGTCAGCGGATCGCGGCTGATGCCGAAGACGCGGGCGGCTGTGTCGGCAAATTCGGCATCGAACCGTTCGACATGCAGTTCGGACAGGAAGAATTGCGGAATCGCTTCGGGGAAATCGGCATGGCGATAGGCGCGCCCAGTCATCTTCAACCGGTCGAGCGGATAGATGGCCGCCATCTCATAGCCCAGCGGCAGGAAGATGCGGGTGAAGGCGTCCTCGCCGGCCGGCAGCGCCCCGGTCGGGCCTTCGGGAAAGCGGATCGAACGGAGCGCGCCATGATCGAACAGCACCCTGCCGCCGCGCGCCAGCGTGTCCGCGACATAAGCGTTTCCGCTCGGCACCCGGCGCAGCAGATCGTCGAACAGGGCGACGTTCATCGCCATCGCGAAAGCGGCGCGGGAAACCGTATCGCCGCCTTGCGGCAGCAGCGCGGGATCGATCACCAGCATGTCCAGCGTCTGCCGGGCGACATGCTCGCCCAACGTCGCGATCAACAGCCGCTCCATCGTGCCTTTATTCTCAATCGACATGAAATACTCCGGGATGACAACGCCCTTATGCCAAGATAGGCAGGATTTTCAAAATGGCGACCTGTCATCTGTTGATGCGAGTTTGGAATGAATGACGTCCGTAAATGGCTGCCGCCGATGAGCGCGCTGACCGCGTTTGAGGCGGCGGTGCGCCATGGAGGCTTTTCCCGCGCGGGGGAGGAGATTGGCCTGACCCAGAGCGCGGTCAGTCGGCAGATCGCGCAGTTGGAGGATATGCTCCAGACGCCCCTGTTCGACCGGATCGGGCGACGGGTGCGTCTGAACGATGCCGGGCGCGCCTATGCGGAAGATTTGCTGCCGGCGCTCGATCGCATCCGTCGCGCCACTGCGCGCGCTTCCGCCCGCCCGACCCAAACCGCCCTCAGGATCGCGACCTTGCCCAGTTTCGGCATGCGCTGGCTCGCGCCGCGCCTGCCGCAGCTCACCGCCCGGCATCCCGATCTGGTGATCGATTTCGCGGCGCGATCCCAGCCCTTCGATTTCGGGCATGAGGATTTCGACGCAGCTGTCCATTTCGGTGTCCAGCAGGAATGGCCGGGCGTCGCAATGGACTTTCTGTTCCGAGAAGAAGCGGTGCCGGTCTGCGCGCCGCACTGGCTGGCGGCGCATCCTTTGCACAGCCCGGCCGATCTGCTGCATGTGCCGCTGCTCAGCCAGTCGTCGCGGCGCGATGCCTGGCCGCGCTGGCTGGCGGCGGCGGCGGTGGATGCGGCGGGCCTTGCGCCGGGGCCGGCCTTCGAACATTTTCTGATGCTGGCGCAGGCGTCGGCCGCGGGAGCAGGCGTGGCGCTGATCCCCAGCTTCCTTATCCGGCCCGAACTGGAGGCGGGCACGCTGGTCATTCCCTTTGCCCGGCCGATGTCGACCGAGCAGGGCTATTATCTCGTCTATCCGCCCGAAGCGCTGGCAGGGCCGCTGGCGCAGTTTCGCGACTGGATGCTGGAGCAGGCGCATGGCGCCTGATCCCCTCACATCTTCTTGGGCATGCAATCTGCGCCGGCGGCCTTGATCGCGCCGCACAGGCGGCTGGCGTCTGCGCTGCTGCCGATCGGCCCGGCTTGCAGACGGGTGACGGTGCCGGCCTTCACCAGATAGGGTTGATAGGCGGACAGGCCGCCGACCTTCTTCGTGAGTTGACCCCACAGCGCGCGGGCGCGGCCTTCTTCGCCAAAGGCGCCAAGCTGGACGCGCCACCCGCCTGAAGCGGCCGGCGCAGCGACGGCCGGGGCGGGCCGGGCAGGGGCAGGCTTTGCAGCTGCGATCTGCGGCGCTGGCTTGGGCGGCACCGGTGTCACGGGAGCGGGCTGAGGCGCGGCCGGCGTGGCGCTCGCCACCTGTCTGGGCGGCGGTGCCGGCATGCTGGCGATAGAGGGCGGCAATTGCGTGGTGCGCACGGCCGAGGGCGTGCTGCGAACCGGGGTGGGCGTTGTCGGCGCAGCGGCCAGCGTTGTGGCGCCACCTTCGCTCTTTTCAAGATTTGCGGCCAGCGCCAGACCCTGTTTGCGCTGATCTTCGGGGATGAACTTGTCCATCTGCTCCAGGCTGCTGCTCGCCTGCGGCAGGCCCGATGCGGCGGCGCGGGTCATCAGCGCATAGGCGCGCACCCAATCCTTGCCGATCATGTCGCCATTAAACAGGGCGGTGCCGACGATATATTGTGCGCGAGGCTCGCCGCGAACGGAGGCATGCTGCAGATAGGGCATTGCGCCCGTCCGATCGCCCTGCTGGAACATCAGCAGGCCCAGATTATCCTCGGCGCGCAAATGCCCCTGTTGAGCGGCTTTGCGATACCAGTCCATGGCGATGTTGAGATCGGGCTGAACGCCGCGCCCCAGCTTGTAGGCTTGCCCCATGTTGAATTGCGCGTCGCTGTCGCCCGATTGCGCCAGCGGCCGCCATTCGGCGATGGCTTTGGCGTAATCACCTTGTTGCCAGGCGTCGACCCCGGCCTTCACATCGGCGATGGCGGGCGCGGCCGCGCCCAGCAGCGCGGCGACGGCCGCGATCGCCCAAAAGGGTTTATCCTGCATAGTCCATGCTCCTGATCAGATGGCATTGCCAATGATCTATGGCGAAACAAGGTTAAGGGGGCGTTAGCGCAACCGCCCCTTTATCCGTGGCGGATTTTCCGCAGTTAACCGAATTTTAGGCGCGCCCATGGCATTTTACAGGGAACTGGATTTTCCTGGGGGACGGGCGTGCGGATTCTGGCATTGGCATCGCAAAAGGGCGGATCGGGCAAGACGACCTTGTCCGGTCATCTGGCGGTGCAGGCGCAACGGGCAGGGGCTGGCCCGGTGGTGTTGATCGACATCGATCCGCAGGGGTCGTTGGCCGACTGGTGGAATGAGCGCGAGGCCGAATATCCCGCCTTTGCCCAGACCACCGTCGCGCGGCTGGCCGCCGACCTTGAAGTTCTGCGTCAGCAGGGGTTCAAGCTGGCCGTCATCGATACGCCGCCCGCCATTACGATGGCGATCCAGAGCGTCATTTCCGTCGCCGAACTGATCGTGGTGCCGACCCGCCCTAGCCCGCATGACCTGCGCGCCGTGGGCGCCACCGTCGACCTGTGCGAACGCGCGGGCAAGCCGCTGATCTTCGTCGTCAACGCCGCCACGCCCAAGGCGCGCATCACATCCGAAGCCGCCGTCGCCCTGTCGCAGCATGGCACGGTCGCCCCGGTCACGCTGCATCACCGAACCGATTTTGCCGCGTCGATGATCGATGGCCGCACCGTGATGGAGGTCGATCCCAAAGGACGCTCCGCCGGAGAGGTCGAGGCGCTCTGGTCCTATGTTTCGGACCGGCTGGAGAAAAATTTCCGTCGCACGGTCTTTTCCGTGCCGCAGGGCAGCGTCGGCACGATCGGCGCTTCGCGTTCACCGGGCGGTGGCTTCGGCCGTCGCGTGATCGGCCAGTAAGGAAGGAACCGGACCATGGCCGAACCCAAACCGCTCGCATCGCTGACCTCCGGCCTGCTCGCCCGCAAGGGTGCGGCCCAGCCTGCCATGCGCCGCCCCATGCTCGGCTTCGGCCGCGCGGCGACGGCGTTGCAGCAGGATGATCTGGGCTGGAACGACATGGGCTTTGACGTCGAGCCGACGCCCCAGCCCATTGAGGAGCCGGTCGCGTTGATCGGTCTGACTCCGATGGCGCCGGTCACGGCTACGGAGCCGCCGGTCGTCACTGAACGCAAGAAGCTCGCAAGACGGATCGCCGGCAAGAGCGCCGCTCCGTCTGCATCAGCTCCCGCGCCGCTCGCAGTCGCCGTAGCAAAGGGGCGCAAGGCCGCCTTCACGCTGCGGCTGGACGGCGAGCGTCATCTCAAACTGCGCCTCGCCTGCGCCGTCACCGGACGGTCGGCGCAGCAGATTGTGACGCAGGCGCTCGATAATCTCCTCAACGACCTGCCGGAAATCGACCGGCTGACTCAGCAGCTGCCGCATATGCGCGACGGCCAGTGAATGAAGGGTGGGTATTGATATGAACCGCAAGACTTTCGGAAAGGCGGCGCTGTCCTCGCTGTTCGTCGCAACGACGATGGTTGGCTGCACCGGCGCGGCCTTCCATCCCCGGACCGCCGCCGTCCCGCAAAAGGGCGATCCGGCCAAGCTTGCCGCTGCCGCTGAAAAGGCGCTGGCCGGCCGCAATGCCGATGCCGCTGTGCAATCGGCCGAATCCGCCGTGCGACTGGCGCCGCAAAATGCCGGCTATCGCCAGATATTGGGTCGCGCCTATGTGTTGGCGGGCCGTTTCGCCTCGGCGGAAACGGCGCTGTCGGATGCGATGGAACTGGGCAATAGCGACGCCAGCACCATCGTCAGCCTGGCGCTGGTGCATGTTGCGCAGGGCCGTGGCGATGTTGCGCGCAGCCTGCTGGTCGAACATGCCGACACCGTTCCGGCCAGCGACTATGGCTTGGCGATGGCGATGGCGGGCGACGCGGCCGAAGGCGCGTTGTCGGGGTGGGTGCTGTC
>JAJZTH010000041.1 GCA_021849075.1 Pseudomonadota bacterium
AAGGCCGATCGTGCTAATCTCCATGGTGGGTGGCTCCTTGCTCGGGTTGCATGACAGCAACCCATCTTGGCACTTAGATGCCGTGAGCGGGAGCCATCCACCTCATCCGCTTTCAGCCCGGACGCGGCGCGCCGGCGCAGATCGCCATGCCGACGCTTTCGCCGCTAGACAGCAATGCCGATCAGGGCGTGCGCTATTTTTCGGGTGAGGCGACCTATAGCAGCGGATTTACTGTGCCCAAGGGCGTGAAGCTCGGCGCGCCACTCTGGATCGATCTGGGCAAGGTTGGCGATGTGGCGGAGGTGCGCGTCAATGGTCAACTGGCGGGAACGACATGGTTCGCGCCCTATCGGATCGACATCGGCAAGCTGGTCAAGGCAGGCAAGAATATGCTGCAGGTGAAGGTCGCCAATCTATGGGTCAATCGCCTGATCGGCGACCAGCAGCCCGGCGCGCAGAAGATCACCTTCACCGCCGCCCCGACTTACAAGCCCGATGCGCCGTTGCGCCCGTCCGGCCTGATCGGTCCGGTTGAGTTTTTGGGAGAATAAGCGTCAATGATCGGGCGTTTCGCCGCCCCGTGGGGGCGGCGGGCGCTTGACCTTCCTGATCTGGCGCAGGCCCAGAAATACGGCCGCGATCGTCACGGGAATGACGGCGAGGTCGATCCAGCCTGGCAGATGCGCGCCCTGATGCTCCAGCGCTTCCTTCAGATGATGCCACAGGCCCAGCGCATAATAGCTGATTGCGACGACTGACAGACCTTCGACCGTGTGTTGCAAGCGCAATTGCAGGCCGGTGCGCCGATCCATCGACGCCAGAAGATCGCGATTGCGGCGCGCCAGAGCGGTGTCGACCCGGGTCCGCAACATGGCGCTGGTCCAGGCGATGCGCTGTGACAAATCCTCCAGCCGTCGGCTGAAGGCGTCGCAGGTGCGCATGGCTGGCAAGAGCCGTCGCTCGTTGAAATCGTCGAGCGAGCGATAGCCGCGCACCGGGGCGACTTCCAGCCGGCGAATGCGATCGAAGCAGAGTTCGGCATAGGCGTGGGTGGCGCTCATGCGATAGCGGGTGCGTGCGATGATCTGCGCCAGTTCCGCGCTGAGGGCGGATAGATGTTCGAGTACGGCGTCAGCGTCTGCACTGGCTTCCGCAACCTGGGTGGTGACATCGGTCAGGCGGCTTTCCAGCGTTGCTAGCAAGGGGGTCGCCTGTTGCGCTTCGGGCAGGCCAAGTAAGGCGATCTTGCGGTAATTGCCCAATTCCTGCATCCGCTGCACCAGCAAGGCCGGCTCGGCGCCCTCCATTCCGCGATCCTGGATCAATAATCGGCCGAACCCGTTGTCGTGCAGTCGAAAGTCGCTCCAGACACGCGCGCGCCCTTGGGCCAGATCGGAGATGATAAGGTCATCAGGCGCGAAATGGGACGCGATCATGGCGCTGGTCGGCTCCTGCCGGATCAGGGCGATCTGGGTCGAACGGATGATCTGACCGGGCAACTGGTCGATCCAGTGCGACACCGGCTCGAACGGGGCAAGGTCGAAAGCCTCGCCATAGCCATCGGCGATGAAGCTGTAGGTGATGAATTCGCTGTGCCGTTCCCATGAAAAGCCGAGTGCGCCGACGCGGCTGGCGAAGAAACGGTCGCCGGCATCGGGGGAGGGGCCATCTGGCCCGAGCAGGGTGCGCAATGCGGCGACGCTGGCGCGGGCCTGATCCTCATCCACGATCATCATGAACTGGACGGCGCGGGCCGGCGTGTCGAGCCGGGGCATCTTGCGCACATGCATCTCGCGCGAGAGCGACGCGCGCAAAGCATGGCTGCGGGCCAGCAGATTGGGAAAGGGACCTGCGTCCGTCTGGTTGTCGTAAGTCATTAGGTTCCCTGTCCCCTGATGCGCCATTTTAACGGGACTAAGGCGCGAAGGGCAATTGGCCTGTGCCAAAGAAGGAGAGTTCAGATTCGGCGCGCGATGGCGCCTGCGGCCCAGCCCATGCCGACGGCCAGTGCGATGGCGGCAAGGCCATAGACGAAGGACCAGTTTTCGGCGGCGCTGGCCATAAATTGTTCGAAGCCGGATTTGCGCACGGTGATATCGCGTACGGCCGCCGCCACGACGCGGCCATCCTGCACCAGAAATGTTTCGGCCGTATAGTCGCCAACGATCACGCGCGCCGATAGCGGAAGGCGCGCGCGGTAGAGAACGCCGTCGGTTATTTCGACCGTTCCGGGTCTTTCCACGAACAGTCCAGCCCGAGTGCGCAGGTCGACCAGACCTTTTTGAAAGCGGGACAGTTCCGCGCTGTCATTGAGCGAAGAGGGGGAAAGTTGCAGTTTGTCGACGCCCAGCTCGTAAATGGCGGACATGCGATCATCGACGATACGGTCGATCGGGCGTGATGAAGCCATGGCGTAGAAGCTAGGGGCGGAACGAAAGCGCGCCGTGTCCGCATTGACCCAGATGCCCGCCACCTTCTGTTTTTCACGCATGGTGATGGATTGTTCGGGGCCTTTGAGCACGACCACGATATCGGCAGGGCGTTCGGGGCGGCGGCCGTCGGGATAGACGATCGCACCGAACAACAGCAGGTCGGCGCCGGTGAAGCTGTACTGAATTTCCACTTCGCGCTGGGAGACGTCGGGCACCAATGTCGGTTCGTCTGCCGCGCCGAGCCACAGGGGAACCATCAGCAGGCCCATAAGACGCAGCATCCGCATCAGTACACGTCGATCGTATAGATTTCATCGGGGCGCCAGCCCAGGCCCAGGGCCATGCGCGCGGCCACCAGCAGCACGATCGCGGCGAGCAGGATGCGCAGATATTCCGGGCGGATCGTCATGGACAGGCGCGTGCCCACCTGTGCGCCGGTAACGCTGCCGATCAGCAGCAGCATGGCCAGCACCAGATCGACCGCCTTGGTCGTCATGGCGTGCATCATCGTCGTCGCCATGGTGACGAACAATATCTGGAACAGCGACGTGCCCACCACCGACTGGGTCGTCATGCCCAACAGGTATAGCATGGCGGGCACCAGAATGAACCCACCGCCTACGCCCAGCAACATGGTCAATATGCCCGTCGCCATCCCCAGCAGCAGCGGCGCGAGCGGGGATATATAAAGGCCCGATCGATAGAAGCGCCAGCGCATCGGCAGGGCGGCGACCAGCGGATGATGCCGGCGCTTGCGCGCGGTAGGGCGGCGGCCGGTCTTGAGCGCGATCAGCGCCTGAATCGATTCCTTGGCCATCAGACCGCCAATGCCGCCCAGCATCAGAACATAGAGGATGCCGATGACCGTATCGATCTGGCCCAATTGTTGGAGCAGCCGGAAGATCAGCACGCCAAGCCCCGCGCCGATCACGCCGCCGGCGATCAGCACGCCGCCCATGCGGAAATCCACAGTGCCGCGCGACATGTGCGTCACCACGCCCGATACGCTGGCCCCAGTGACCTGCGAGGCGGCGGAGGCGGCAGCGACGGTGGGCGGGATGCCGTAGAAGATGAGTAATGGCGTAGTGAGGAAGCCGCCGCCGACGCCAAACATGCCGGACAGCAGGCCGACTACCCCGCCCAGCCCGATGATGACGAGGGCGTTGACCGACAAGTTGGCGATAGGCAGGTAGAGATCCATGCCGGATCGGGGTAAAGCCAAATGGCGTCAATATAAAGCCATAGTCATGGGGGCGGGCTAAAAATCGGCGGCCAGCGTGATGGCGAGGCCGGATTGGGGGCGGGCGTGGCCCGCGATCCGATGGCGCCATTCGATTGAGAGGCGGGCGGGCAATCGGGGCAGGTGGACCTGGATTTCCGGGCCGATGTCGAGTCTGCCGGCGCCGGGCTGCGCGCCTCCGGAAACGGATGCGCCGGTGCGGATCGGCAGATGGGGCAGGGGCGTCAGGACCGATAGCTTGCCATCGACAAAGCCATCCCGGTTGTGGAACCCGACCATGCCGGCCTGAGCATAGCCTTCGGCCTCAATGCCGGTGACGACCCGCGCAGGGCCGAAACCGCCGACGATCATCAGGCTGTTCGCATTGCGCCCGCCTTCGCCCAGTGCGATGCGCCTTTCCGCCGCGATGGTGACGGGAATGTGCCGGATCGGCTGGATGGCGATTCCGATCGCGCCTTCGGGGGATGCTGGTTGGTTCAGCGCGCTGCTGAACCGGGCATAGGCAGCCGTGCGGGTGTGAGCGTCGGGCGTCAGTGCATAGTCCACGCGCAGGCCGGCCTGTGAGCCACCAAGGCGGCCGGCGGCGATGGGGCCGGGACCAGGACCAGGACCAGCGCCGCTTCCCGCACGCCACAGCAGCCATGTGGCAGCCCTCCAGCGATCCGTTTGCTGGCGGGACGCCAAAGGCGCGGGAGTCGCGGTGGGAGGGGCTGGGTCGCTCCAGTCCGGAGTGGTCGGATGATGACCGTCCGTAAAGCTGGCGGCAGCTGACACAAAATCCAGCAGGTTGACGGCAGCAGCGCCATCTCCGACTTTGGTGGCAAGCGGCGATGCCTTTTGCGGGCGATGGGGTGGCAGCTTTTGGATGATATGTGTCGTTGGCCGGCCGGCAGGCATTGGCGCCCATATTGCGGCGGCGGCAAAGGGAATGGTCGTATTGGGTGACGGCGCTGGTTCTGCGAGGATTAGGGGAGGCTGGGTAAAGAAGGGGGCGTCGATGCCGCCGAACCGGAAGACAATCCAACCGAGCATCGCCAGCCCGAAAAAGCGCAGGGGTTGCCCTCCGGGCTTGGCCCTCATGGATCAGTCTTCAGGTCGGGGAAACGATGCTGCGTCTTGTCCCAGACGAGCGGTGTGCCGAGCAGCGAGCGAATATAAAGCGACAATGCGCGTCGCGCAGCCATCATTGCAATGCCGTTGGCGATGACGGTGCGGGGAATGGAGCCAAGCCCATAGCGCCAGCCATAGGCTCTGCCGACGAAAATCGCGCGCATGGCCAGGCGCCAGAGCATTAGGGCGAAAGTGAGAAAGAACAGGCCGTCAATCAGGGGCGGCATGGGAAGGGTTGGCACAG
Source organism: Pseudomonadota bacterium (assembly GCA_021849075.1). Lineage (GTDB taxonomy): Bacteria > Pseudomonadota > Alphaproteobacteria > Sphingomonadales > Sphingomonadaceae > Sphingobium. The sequence continues at coordinate 5,027 of JAJZTH010000041.1, forward strand.
GCGCGAACAATCCGATCGCGCCAAGTATGAGAGCGAGATAGGCGGCGCACAGGACTAAGGCGGCCATGGTCGCGCGGCGATCACGGATGCGCATCCACCATTCGGCGGGGCCACCCTGCCAGCCCATGCGGTCCCATCCGGCGAGCGAGATGCCGACCATCCAGCGCGCCTTTTGCTGGACCGCCGCCTTGAAGCTATCCGGGAAATATTCGCGTGTAGCGACCAATTCGCCAGATCGGTCCCGCATTCTGACGAATGCCCCGCGGCCGCCCATGTCGCGGATTTGGAGGCCAGCTTCATAGTCCTCCGTTAGAGAGGATGGATCGAAGGGGCCGCCGCGGCGCGGATCGAACAATCGCCCGAGCATATTCCGTTCGAATGCACAGGCAACGCCGGCAGAGGGGATAGATGCTCCCAGTGCTTCCCGTACCGTCAAGCCCTTTCCATGACTTTCCGCAAACTCATCACAATAATGATTGGCAATCGCACGGGACCACCATCCGCCGTAGCCTATGAGGGGGAGGACCGGTAACTGAACCATGTCGAACCGGTCGATCATGAAGTCGAACAGACGAATCTCATCTGCATGGACGACGTCTTCTGCGTCGTGAAGCAGAATGGCTTTATAGGGATGGCCTTGCTCGGTTTCGTTTGCAAGCATGGCGCGCCAAAGGACGTTGAGACAATCGGCTTTGGTGCTTGGGCCGTGGCGCGGATTGACGCCCAGAACCACCCTGGGATCGCCTTGGGCGATTGGCGTCACAATATCGATGGTGTCAGGGTCGTTGGGATAGACGCCGACGAAGATGCGATAATCGCCATCCCGCCAGCTTGCCAGGGCGTTGCGCAGCATGGGGCCGATGACATCCGCTTCGCGCCACGCAGGGATGAAGATGGCGATGGAGCCGGAATTGGGCGAGGCAGGCAGCGTGGCTGTCGTCATGCGCGGGTGGCGCGTGTAGATAGTCATATCTCGCCACGCTTTCCGGCAGAGATACAGGAGGTCGACGAGGAAATCGTCGATGCCGCCAATGGCGAGGCCGGCTGCCGCGAATAGCAGGCATTCGCGATGCAGCGCCGATATTATTGCGAGCAGCAAGTCCCCCAAGGTCTTGACCCCCCTAAGCCCAGGGCCGAAAGGATGGCAGTTGCGCAAGCTGCTTCCAAGGATTTTCCTGCTGCAAAGCGGGAGCGTGACACTATTTCCAATTGTCCCGCTACGTGGCAACCAAAGGTGTGATGAAAATATGAAGCGGTTGCATCAATCCGCATGGCGCGCATTCCTGAAAGGAGAGGCTGGCGGGGCAGTTTTGCTGATGGCCGCTGCTGCTTTGGCCATGCTGTTTGCCAACCTTCCTGGCGCAGATCATTTCTATCATGCATTTTTGCATTATCCGGTCGGGCCAATATTATCGCCCGCCATTGGGCCGATGACACCGCATCTTTGGATCAATGACGGATTGATGGCCATTTTCTTCCTGCTGGTCGGGTTGGAGATAAAGCGGGAATTTGTCGGCGGCGGCCTGTCGACCTGGGACAGGCGCAGATTGCCGATCATCGCCGCAGGGGCTGGAATGGTTGTGCCGGCTCTGGTGTATCTGACGGTGACGACTGGACAGCCCGGCCTTGCCAATGGCTGGGCCATTCCGGCGGCCACCGACATCGCCTTTGCAATTGGGGTGCTGGCCCTGCTGGGATCGCGTGCGCCCGCATCGCTCAAGCTGTTCCTGACAGCTGTCGCCATTGTGGATGATATGGGGGCCGTAGCGATTATCGCTCTGGCCTATAGCAAAGGGATCGATCTGCTGGCGCTGAGCGGGGCGGCGACGGTGCTTGCGCTTCTTTATGCTCTCAATCGAATGCACGTCAGGGCATTGGCGCCCTATATTGCGGGGTTTGCGCTGTTATGGTTGCTGACCCTGCTGTCTGGTGTGCACGCGACCGTAGCAGGGGTGCTGGCCGCCATGACCATTCCGGTTCAAAGTGGATCCGGGACGGAGGATAGCCCGCTGCATCGCCTGGAACATGCGCTCCACCCTTGGACAGCTTATCTGATCGTGCCGCTTTTCGGCTTCGTAAATGCCGGGTTGACGTTGAACGAAACGGCGCTGGGCGCCTTGTTCGCGCCTCTGTCGCTGGGCGTTGCGCTGGGGCTGTTTCTGGGCAAGCAATTGGGCGTCTTCGGCGCAATCTGGACTGCCGCGCGTCTTGGAATTGCGGAGCGGCCGGCAGGCGCGTCCTGGGGGCAGGTTTATGGGACGGCGATGCTCTGCGGCATCGGCTTCACGATGAGCCTTTTCATCGGCGCGCTGGCCTTTCCAGGGCAAGCGGCCCTGATCGATGAAGCCAAGGGCGGTATCTTGCTGGGATCGCTCGCGTCGGCGCTGATGGGCTATGTAGTGTTGCGCTGGATCGTCCCCTCACCGCGTTCGGCTGTGTCCGGGGATTAGGATAATCGCCCGGCCGATGGTACAATTAAGGTGCTGCTGTTGCGAGTCGGATGCAGGGGCGGCCAATCGACCACACTCTTGAACCATACGGGAGGAGGGCGAATATGGAGATGGACGTAAACTATTTGCTGCACCGCCAGCAGATATCGCTGATACGGGCGCAGGGAAGTCGTTCTCCCAGCGGGAAGGCGGCTTATGAGAGCCTCGCGCAAAGCTATACAGATCGGATCGACGCTTATCGGCGTGAGAATGAGAGACTAGTGGCGCTCGCGCACTGACGGGCGCCACTGCCTTGAATGCGGGCCTTTACCGTCTCGCGATCAGCCTTTCGATTGCGAGATGATGGGTTTCGTCGTCCCCGCATTCCTTTTCCAGTACCGCCTTGATCCGCTGAAGCTCCGCTTCGGTCAGATGTTCGATGCCAATGAAGTCGTTACGGGCGGCGTCAATCGCGCGGATCAGTTCGTCCAGCTTGGCCTGGATCGCAGACCCGTCCCGATTTTGCGCATTCTGGATCAGGAAGACCATCAGGAAGGTGACGATGGTCGTGCCGGTGTTGATCACAAGCTGCCAAGTATCCGAATAATGGAAGAGCGGTCCCGTCATCACCCAGATGATGACGGTGCCCAGCGCCAGAATGAAGGCGGCCGGCTGCCCCGCCCAATTGGCGACGCGATGCGACAGGGCAGCAAAAATGCGATCGAACATGGATTTTTCCTTTGCGAAGCGCCGCATTTATCCTTCGTTCAGCCGCATATGGCCATGGGAATATCCATGATCCGCTTTTTCCCTCGCGTCGCGTTAGTCGCCTCTGCCCTGCTTCTCCCTTCCTGCTCCTCGTTATCTCCCGAATCGCGCTTGCGTTCGGGGCTGGAGGAAGCCGGGTTGCCGCCGAAAATGGCTGGATGCATGGCGAAGCGGATGGCGGACGACCTCAGCCTGACCCAGTTGCGTCGGCTCCAGTCGCTGGCGTCGCTCCGCAAGTCTCACATGGAGGAAGTGACGATCGAGCGACTGCTTCACAAGGTCCGTGCGCTCAAGGATCCCGAGATTTTTGCGGTGACGAGCGGTGCGGCGTTGCGCTGCGCCCTATAGTCTGGATCGCCCCGCAATTTCGCAAGAAGCCACTTCACCGCGCTGAGGGTTTTGCAATTTTGCAAAGTGATTTTGCAAAATTCTCTGGCGCACGGAATCCGCCTGTGCTTAGCCGCTGAACATCAGGTTCAACGGAACAAGGATGGGTCAGCCCATGAACATTCACGAATATCAGGCCAAGGAACTGCTGGCCAAGTATGGCGCGCCGATCGCTGCCGGCTATGCCGCCTTCACGGTTGAAGAAGCCGTCGAAGCCGCCAAGAAGCTGCCTGGGCCGCTTTATGTCGTGAAGTCGCAGATCCACGCTGGCGGCCGCGGCAAGGGCAAGTTCAAGGAACTGGCTCCCGAAGCGAAGGGCGGCGTTCGCCTTGCCTTCAACCTGGACGAAGTGAAGGCTCATTCGGCCGACATGCTGGGCAACACGCTGGTCACGATCCAGACCGGCGAAGCAGGCAAGCAGGTCAACCGTCTGTACATCACCGACGGCGCCGACATCGCCAAGGAATTCTACCTCGCTCTGCTGGTCGATCGCGCCACCAGCCGCATCGCCTTCGTCGTGTCGACCGAAGGCGGCATGGACATTGAAGAGGTCGCTCATTCGACCCCGGAAAAGATCCACAGCTTCTCGGTCGATCCCGCTTCGGGCTTCCAGCCGCATCATGGCCGCGCCGTTGCCGCCGCTCTGGGTCTGACCGGTGATCAGGCCAAGCAGGCCGCCAAGGTCGCTTCGTCGCTCTACGCCGCGTTCCTCGACACCGACGCCGAGCAGATCGAAGTCAATCCGCTGGCACTGACCGAGCAGGGCAACCTGTTGGTTCTGGACGCCAAGGTCGGTTTCGACGGCAACGCCATGTTCCGTCACAAGGACATCGCCGAACTGCGCGACCTGACCGAAGAAGATGCGGCCGAAGTCGAAGCGTCGAAATATGACCTCGCCTACATCAAGCTGGACGGCAACATCGGCTGCATGGTGAACGGCGCTGGCCTCGCTATGGCGACGATGGACATCATCAAGCTGAACGGCGAATTCCCCGCCAACTTCCTGGACGTAGGTGGCGGCGCCACCACCGAAAAGGTGACGGCTGCCTTCAAGATCATCCTGAAGGACCCGGCGGTGAAGGGCATCCTGGTCAACATCTTCGGCGGTATCATGAAGTGCGACATCATTGCCAACGGCATCGTCGCCGCCGCCAAGGAAGTGAACCTGTCGGTTCCGCTGGTCGTCCGTCTGGAAGGCACCAACGTCCAGCAGGGCAAGGACATATTGGCCAATTCGGGTCTTCCGATCGTCCCGGCCGACGATCTGGGTGATGCGGCCAAGAAGATCGTGGCGGAAGTGAGGAAAGCGGCCTGATCGCTCACCTCGCCTGAACGATACACCAAAGGGGTGCGGGTAGTCCGGTTACGGGCTGCCCGCGCCCTCGTTCCCGTTTGGGAATTTGTTGTTTGATAAGGAGGATGTTGAAATGAAGATTCTTGTGCCCGTGAAGCGGGTGATCGACTATAATGTGAAGCCGCGGGTAAAGGCGGACGGGACGGGCGTCGAACTGGCGAACGTCAAGATGAGCATGAACCCGTTTGACGAAATCGCGGTCGAGGAAGCCATTCGCCTGAAGGAAAAGGGCGTGGCGACCGAGGTCGTGGCCGTGTCGATCGGCGTTGCGAAGGCGCAGGAAACGCTGCGCACGGCGCTGGCCATGGGCGCGGACCGGGCGATCCTGATCCAGACCGATGACGAAGTCGAACCGCTGGGCGTGGCCAAGCTGCTCGCCAAGGTGCAGGAAGAGGAAGGCGCTGGCCTGATCATCATGGGCAAGCAGGCGATCGATGATGACAGCAACCAGACCGGCCAGATGCTCGCCGCGTTGCTGGGCTTGCCGCAGGGCACCTTCGCCAGCAAGGTGGAAGTTGAAGGCGATAAAGTCAGCGTGACCCGCGAAGTCGATGGCGGCCTGGAGACGGTGAAGCTCAACACGCCGGCGATCATCACCACCGACCTGCGCCTCAACGAACCGCGCTACGCTTCGCTGCCCAACATCATGAAGGCGAAGGCCAAGCCGCTCGCGACCAAGGCCCCCGCTGACTACGGCGTCGACATTGCGCCGCGTCTGGAGACGCTGAAGGTTGCCGAACCGGCCAAGCGGTCGGCCGGCGTGAAGGTGGCTGATGTCGATGAACTGGTTGCCAAGCTCAAGGCTCTGGGAGTTGCAGCATGAAGACGCTCGTTTGGGTTGAACATGAAGGTGGCGCGATCAAGGACGCGACCCTTTCCGCCGTTACCGCCGCCGCCAAGCTGGGTGAAGTGCATCTGATCGTCGCTGGCGCTGGAGTCGATGGCGTCGCCGCCGATGCAGCCAAGATCGCCGGCGTGGGCAAGGTCCATGTCGCCGACGACGCGGCTTTTGGTCATGCGCTGCCGGAAAATGTCGCGCCGCTGATCGTCGACCTGATGGCCAGCCATGACGCTTTCGTCGCGCCGGCCACCAGCAACGGCAAGAATATCGCGCCGCGTGTCGCTGCTCTGCTCGACGTGATGCAGATCAGCGATATCCTGTCGGTTGAAAGCGAAGACACGTTCACGCGCCCCATCTATGCCGGCAATGCCATCGCAACGGTGAAGAGCAAAGACGCCAAGAAGGTCATCACCGTGCGCGGCACCGCGTTCGAAAAGGCGGCTCGCGACGGCGGTTCCGGTGCGGTGGAAGCCGTGTCCTCGACCGGCGACAAGGGCATCTCCTCCTTCGTTGGCGCGGAAATCGCCAAGCTGGAGCGTCCCGAACTCACCAGCGCCAAGATCATCGTGTCGGGCGGTCGCGCTTTGAAGGATGGCCCGACCTTTGAGGAAGTGATCTTCCCGCTGGCCGACAAGCTGGGCGCGGCGGTCGGCGCATCGCGCGCGGCGGTCGATGCGGGCTATGTGCCCAACGACTATCAGGTCGGCCAGACCGGCAAGATCGTGGCCCCCGAAGTCTATGTCGCGGTCGGCATTTCGGGCGCGATCCAGCATCTGGCGGGCATGAAGGACAGCAAGACCATCATCGCCATCAACAAGGATGAAGATGCCCCGATCTTCCAGGTCGCGGACATCGGCCTGGTCGGCGACCTCTTCAAGGTTGTGCCGGAGCTTACGGGCAAGCTGTAAGGCGAAAGCCGGTTGAAGGCATGGAAAGGGCCGCGCTTCCGGGAAGCGCGGCCCTTTCTCCTATTTGGCTGTATGGCCTGCGACGACGGCGGTGACGGTCAGGTTGGCGCTGGCGCTGGCCACGGTGCGGGTCATATCGAGCAAGCGATCGAACGGCAGGACGAAGCCCACTACCAGCGCCGTCTGTTCAGGGGAAATGCCCACGGCCGAGAGCACGGCGGCCAGCATGAACAGCGAAGCAGAGGGGATCGGCGCGGTGCCGAAGGCCGCGAGCGATCCGGTCAGGAGCATGATCGCCAGCATCGCGGGATCGGGATGCACGCCCAGTGCCTGAAGGCTGAAGATACTGAGCAGGCCGACATACATGGCGGTGCCATCCTTGCCGATGCTGGCGCCGATTGGCAGGACGGTGGAAGCGACCGCTGGATCGATCCGCAAATCTTCCTGCGCGACCCGAAGCGCCACGGGCAGAGTAGCGGCCGAGGAAGCGGTGGAAAAGGCGACCAGCAACGGGTCCACCGCGGCGCGGAAGAAACGGCGGACGGACAGGCGCGCGACCAGCCGGATGAGCGGCAGGTGCACGATCAGCATTTGCGCGATCACCCCCAGCAGGACGCAGAGCGCCAGCCAGCCGATATTGGTGAAGACGGCGACGCCATTGTCCGCCACCGCCTTGGCGATCAGGGCGAGTACGCCGAAGGGCGTGATTTCCATGACGATGCGGACGAGGTGGAAGAGGACGCGACCTGCCGATTGCAGCATGCCGGCTATTGGTCGTCCGTCTTCACCGGCCAGGATGACGCCGAAACCGAAGAGGATGGCGAAGAAGATGATCGCCAGCATATCGCCGTCGGCCAGCGACTGGACGATGTTGAGGGGAACGATGCCGATCAGTTGATCGTGCAGGGATTTGGCCTCGCCCAGCGCATGGGGGACCGCCTTGCCCAGCGCTGCGCCAGCGCCGGGGCCGACCAGCAGGCCAAGCGCCATGCCGATCGATACGGCGCAGGCGGTGGTGAAAGCAAAGAGCAGAATGGTGCGCCCGCCGACCGACCCCAGCCGGCGTGGATCGGCCAGCGCCGTTACGCCCGATGCGATCGACACGAAGACGATCGGGACGACCAGCATGCGGATCAGCCGGACGAACAATTCGCCGATGAAGACGATCCAGGGCGTGACGGCTGGCCAGAACAGGCCGAGCAGGACGCCGATGACGAGGCCGCCTAGCACGCGCTGCCAGAGGGGAATGGCGAGCCAGCGGCGAGCGAGCGCGGCCATGGCGGCGCTTACAGCCCGCCCCAGAAGCCAGGCTGGGGCGGTAGCAGAAGGCCGCGATCGCCGGTCACGCCGCCATCGCGGTCCGCCGACAACCAGAGCGGCCCATCCAGATCGACAAAGGCGCTGTCCGCCGCAATCGCCCAGGCCGGAGCGATCGAGAGGGACGAGCAGATCATGCAGCCGGTCATGACGCCGAGGCCGCGGGCGCGCGCCGCTTGTGCCAGATCGAGCGCGGCGGTGAGGCCGCCGGCCTTGTCCAGCTTGATATTCACCACGCCATAGCCGTCGGGCAGGCTATCGAGATCGGCCGCGACATGGATGGATTCGTCTGCGGCGATCAGGATGGCGGAGGCAAAGCCGTTGAGATCACCATCTTCATGCGCGGGCAAAGGCTGTTCCAGCAGGTCGATGCGCAGTTGCTGCATCAGCCCCTGAAGATCGCTGACCTCCGCCATGGTCCAGCTTTCATTGGGATCGACGATCATGCGGGGCGACGGCGCGGCGGCGCGTACGGCGCGCAACTGTGCGGCGGGATCGGTGCGGTCGACCTTCACCTTGATCAGCGGCACATCGGCCAGCGCGGCGGCGGCCAGCCCCATGGCATCGGGGGTGTCGAGACCGACGGTCATGGCCGTCGCAATCGGACGCAATGGTTTTTTCAGGCCCAGCGCGGTAGCGACATTGCTGCCCGCCAATTTCAGTTCCAGATCCCACAGCGCGCAGTCGACCGCGTTGCGGGCAGCGCCGGCCGGCAGCAGGTTCAGCAAGTCCCGTCGGCTGGCGCCCTGTTCCACTGCGTCCCGCACCGCCTCTATTTCGGCGATGCTGCCATCGACGCTTTCGCCATAGCGTGGGTAGGGGACGCATTCGCCCCGTCCGATCCTGTCCCCTTCAGCGATGGTGACAGTAACGACATCGGCAGCGGTCTTGACGCCGCGCGAAATGCGGAAGGGGGTGGCGAGGGGGAAATTTTCCCCCAGGGCGGTCAGCGTACGGGGCATGAGGCTTAGACGGTCTCCGTGGCGGTGGCGGCTGTCGCGGCATCGCTTTCCAGCAGCCGGTCGAGGATCGCCTCCACACCCATGCGATAGGGATCGGAACAGGGCAAGCCGAACTCTTCCGCCGTCCGCGCGCATAGAGCGATCGCATCGGCTTCATCCATGGCTGAGGTATTGAGCGCGATGCCAACGACGCGGACGTCCGGATTGGTCAGCCGCGCCGTGCGCAGGTTCGCCTCCAGACAGTCGGCAAGAGCGGGCGGGGTATAGTGCGGTAGGCCGCGCATGCTCCGGCGCAGCGGATCATGACACAGGACCAGCGCGTCGGGCTGGGCGCCGTGGAGCAGGCCGGTCGACACGCCGGCGAAAGAAGGGTGGAAGAGCGACCCCTGCCCCTCAATCAAATCCCAGCCAGCATCGTGGCGATCAGGCGAAATCTGTTCGATCGCGCCGGATATGAAGTCGGCCACCACGGCGTCGAGCGGCACGCCGTCGCCCGCGATCAGGATGCCGGTCTGGCCGGTGGCGCGGAAATCGGCAGGCACGCCACGCGCGGCCAGCGCCCGGGCGAGGCAGAGGGTGGTGTACATCTTCCCCACCGAACAGTCGGTGCCGACGGTCAACAGGCGCTTGCCCGCGCGCTTCTTGCCATTGCCGACCGGAATGTCGGGGCGCGGATCACGCACATCATGCAGGGCGCGGCCAAGACGGGCGGCCGCTTCGACCAGACGGGGTTCGTCCTTCAGCCGCTGATGCAGGCCCGATGCGATGTCGAGGCCGGCCTCCATGGCGGCGAGCGCGTCCTGCACCAGATCTTCGCCCAACTTGCCGCCGGCGTTCGCGATGCCCAGAACCAGCGTGCGGGCACCGGCGGAATGGGCGGTGGCGAAGTCCATGCGGGGCAGGTTCAGCGTCAGGCCGCAATCGTCGTGGCGAAATTCGCCCACGCAAATGTCCGGGCGGAACACGGCCAGCCCGCGCGAGGTCTTGATGCCGATCTCGTCATTGCTGTGGCCGAGATAGAGGAGATAGGGCGTGGCGATCATGAAATGGGGACCCTGTGCTGATGAGAGGTCCGCTTTATCGCGCCGCCGCGCCCGGCCCCAATAGCAAGGCCCACATAGGCTATAGCCTGACGCTATAGGCTCTCAATCACCTCCGACAGCAGGTCTAGAAATTCCGATGCTGTTTTCGAAGGCGGCCGATTCTGAAGATAGACGGCGTTGATGTCGAAGGTGATGGCGGGCTGAAGCGGGCGGCTCGACAGGCCCGGCGCGGTGGAGGCGTGGGCGGTGAAATTATCGACGATCGCCATGCCGACGCCGGCGCGGACGAGTGCGGCAGCGATATAGTAAGTACGGGCCGACACGACCTCGTCCAGTTCGACATCGAGCCGGTTGAGTTCGCTGGAGAGCATGCGGCCGATCGGTCCGCCCTGCACCGGGCTGATGAATTTATGGTCGCGCAGTTCTTCCAGATGGAGGCGGCTGGGCGCGTCGGGCATATCCTCTTCCCGATAGAGCACAACCAGTTCGCCCTCTCCAATCACCTGATGGGCGACGGGCGCGGACAGGGGCACTTCGAAGCTGATCGCCAGATCGGTTTCGCGCTCGTAGAGTTTGCGCACCATTTCATCATGATGCAGCGTCTGGAGATCGAACATGATGTCTTCATGCGCGCGCAGGAAGCGGGCGACGGCATCGGGGATCGCGCCTAGGCCGAGTGAGGGCAGCGCGGAGACGCGCAGCAGCGCGCCGCGGCCGTGGCGCATATTCTGCGCCGCCTGCCGCAGCGACCGAACCCGATCCTGAATGTCGGAAACTTCGGCAAAGAGGGTGCGGGCGTCCTGCGTGGGGATCAGGCGGCCCTTGGCCCGTTCAAACAGCGGCAGGCCGATCGATCGTTCGGCATGGCGCAGCACCTTGGTCACGGCGGGTTGCGAGACGTTGAGCGCGCGGGCGGCGGCGCTGACCGTGCCGTGCAGATAGACGGCGTGGAAAATTTCGATCTGGCGCAGGTTCATAGGCGTTGTCCCCTTTGGCTGCGGCCCGTCCTGCGCCATTAACGGCGGCTGGGCTACGGCCCGCTATGACATCGGGTTATGGGGTGCGCAACCGGGCGCACTGGACGGGCGCGACTTATCGGGGCCATGTTGCCGATAAGGCTCACCTTCCAAGGACTTCCCCGCTTATGCCCACTTCCATCGCTTCGCGCCGCCTTCGGACCCTGTTGCTGGCGGGGGGACTGACTGCGCTGGCTGGCATGGGGACGGCGGCCACTGCCGAAAAGGCGGATGTGCTGATCCGGGGCGGGACCATCTATGATGGCGGTACAGGCAAGCCCTATGTCGGGGATGTGGCGCTGAAAGGCGACCGGATCGTCTATGTCGGGCGCAAGGCGCACATGACGGCGGGGCAGGTGAGCGACGCCAAGGGCATGATCGTTACGCCGGGCTTCATCGATGCGCATACCCATGCCGACAGCTTCATTCGTTCGCCCGACAAGGCGGTGCGGGTCAATGCCGCCTGGCTGGATCAGGGGGTGAGCACGGTGATGATCGGCGTCGACGGGTTCGGCACGCCCGACGTCGGCGCGGACGCGGCGAAGCTGGAGGCTTCGGGCATCGGCACCAATATCGTGCCGTTCATCGGTTTTGGGCGGGTGCGCCAGCAGGTGCTGGGCGATGATGCGCGGGCGCCCAATGCGCAGGAACTGGGCCGAATGAAGGCGCTGGTCGCCAAGGGCATGTGCGAAGGCGCGACCGGATTTTCCGCCGGGCTTTTCTATCCGCCGCAGAGCTTTGCCAAGACGGATGAAGTGGTCGCGGTGGCGAAGGAAGCGGCGACCCGGGGCGGGCTGTACGATACGCATCAGCGGGACGAGTCCAGTTACAATATCGGCCTGCTGGGATCGGTGAAGGAAGCGATTTCCATCGGGAAACAGGCCGGGATGCCGGTGCATTTCGCGCATCTCAAGGCGCTGGGCGTCGATGTGCAGGGACAGGCGCCGGCGGTGATCGCGGAGATTGAGGCTGCGCGCAAGGCGGGGCAGGATGTGACCGCCGATCAATATCCCTGGCTGGCGTCGGGATCGAGCCTGGATGCGTCGTTGCTGCCTGGATGGGCGGTGGACAGTGGCGGCGAGGCGCTGGTGAAGCGGCTGGACGATCCGGCGACGCTGGGCAAGATCCGCGATGAGATGCAGAACAACATGCGGCGGCGCGGCGGGCCGAAGGCGCTGCTGCTGATCGCGCAGGGCTTTTCCTGGACCGGCAAGACGCTGGAGCAGGTGGCGGCCGAGTGGCAGGTCGATCCGCGCGACGCGGCGCTGCGCATCATTCGGCAGAGCATTGAGACGACCGATCCGGGCAAGAAGGGCAAGGGAACGGGGGTCGCCTCCTTCAACATGGCGCAGAAGGATGTGGACCTGATCATGCAGCAGTCCTGGGTCGTGACGTCGTCTGACGGGTCGGACGGGCATCCGCGCATGTTTGCGACCTTCCCCGAAAAATATAAAAATTATGTCCGTGACCGGAAGGTCATCAGCCTTCAGGCATTCGTGCGCCAGTCGACCGGGGCGACGGCGGATATCTACAAGATCGATCATCGCGGCTATCTGAAAGCCGGTTATTTTGCCGATGTGGCGGTGATCGATCCGGCAAAATATGCGCCGCGCGCCGATTATGTGCATCCGCGTGAATTGAGCGTTGGCGTGTCGCGGCTATTCGTCAACGGGGTGCTGTCCGTCAGCGATAGTCAGACGACGGGCGCGGCCGCTGGGCGAGCGTTGCTGCGGCCAAAGCCTGCCGGCTGTTCCTGATGAAAGTGGGAGAATAGCGGCTTAACTTCGCATATTTCCCGCAAGTTTCGACTTTTAAGAATAAAATTCGGTAATTTTGTTACGTGTGAACGGTGGCATAGCTGGGCTGGGAAGGAGGCTTCCCGGCCCTTATTCTATCGGGTTTGGATGGCTGTAGGACAGGGCTTCGACAGGAGGGTGGTAAGGCTTTCTCGGTTCAGAACCCATCCGGACAAGAAAAAGGGTGGGGGATCGTCGATCCCCCACCCCGTTCCTCCTGTTTGTATCGATTATTAGTTGGTTTTGAAGCGTACGCCGACGCGGAAGCTGCGGCCCAGCAGGTCGCTGTAGGTCGAGTTGGCCGACAGGCCGGTTTCGGGCAGCAGGATCGGGTCCTTGTCGAACAGGTTGGTGACGTTGAAGAAGATCTGCCCATCTGTGCCGCCGACCTTGATCTTCGCGGTGAAGTTGAGGTCGGTGTAGAAGGTGCCGTCGACATGATTGTTGTCGATGGTGGGATTGGCCGCCGTGCTGACCGGGCAGGCGGTGGTGCAGACGATATAGGTGTTGTTATAGGTGCCCGAGCTGACGCCGCGGCCGACGGCGGTGATCGAGTAGGTCGGGGTGTCGAACGTGGCCGACAGGCGGAAGATCCAGTCGGGCGTGCTGGACTGGCCGCTATTCTGGCCAACCGTGTCGACGGGCACGGAAATGCCGTTGTCGACCAGATTTTCCAGATAGTTGGTGGCGGTGCCGTTCAACGTCAGGCTGCTGGAGCTGCCATTGTTGAACAGGCGGTCCATGGGCAGGGTATAATTGACGGCATAATCGATGCCGCGCACCTTGACCTGTGCGAAGTTGAACGGGCTGGCGGTGACATACCAGTCGCGTTCACCCAGCGGATCGCGGACGATGGCGGCGCAGAAGCTCTGAATGCCTTCATTGCAGCGCTGGGCGATGTCATCGGCATAGAATTGCGCGATCGCATCCTTCACCTTGGTACGGAACCAGTCGACCGAGATCGACAGGCCCGGCACGAAGCGCGGTTGCAACACGCCGCCCAGAGTGAGCGTATCGGCCTTTTCAGGGTCGAGCGCCAGATTGCCGGTGGTCAGTTCGCGGAAGGTGGCGCCGGCATATTGGCCATAGGCCGATGCGTTAGTGCCAAAGGTGTTGGTGCGCGATGTGCCCGACTGGAATAGTTCGTTGAGGTTGGGCGCGCGAATATCGCGCGAGCGGGTGCCGCGCAGCAGGATGTCGGGGATAGGTTGCCAAGTCAGGCCCGCCTTCCATGTGGTGACATAGCCCGACGTCGAATAGTCGGTCGCACGCACCGCGCCGTTGAATTCCGCGCCCAGACCCAGCGGGACGACGGTTTCCAGATAGGCTTCCTTGACATTGTAGCTGCCAAAGGTGGGCCGGAAATTGCCGACCGACCAGCCGCTCTGATATTCGGTGGGGACGTAGCCGGACACTTCTTCCTTGCGATATTCACCACCGACCGCGACGCTGACGTCGCCTGCCCAGGTGGCGAAGGGCGTGGCCGACAGGTTGAAGCCGGCCGTCGTCTGCTTGAAGCGCTGATCGCGATAGGGATCGCCCAGCGCCCATGCGACCGCCGCCTGATCGGCGACGCCGATGCCCAGGCGATTGAGCGGGATGCAGCCATTGGTCGGGTTGGTCAGGCTGGAGCGGCAGACGATGGTGCCGGTCGGGCTGTACACGGCGTCGGTCGCCTGCGCGAGGCGCGTAGTGTTGATGATATCGCGCAGCAGTTCATGCGTGTCGGTCTGGCCATATTGGCCATAGACGTCCCAGACCGCTTTCTTGCCGAACATCTGGAATTCGCCGCCTGCTCCGATCGCATAGCGCTGGACTTCGCGGCTGCTGTTATTCTTGCGATAGGGCATGTCGGCGGAGGAGGAGCCGATGGTGACGGAGGTCACGCCTGTCAGCGCGGCGGCGCCCAGCGCCTGTTGCAGATAGGGATTGTCTGCGGTGAGGGTGAAGGTTGTCGCCTGCGGACCCGAATTGAACAGGGTCTTGTTCCAGTTGTAGGAGGCTTCGCCGAACACTTCGATCCAGTCGGCCAACTGATAGCTGAGGCGGCCGAACACGCCGCGCCGGTCGTCGGTCGCATCAAGGCCGATGCGGCGCGAGGTGTCGTTCATTTCCCAGTCGCCGCCAACCGTCTGCGACGCATCGGTCAGCGATCCGAACTGATAGACGCCGGGCGTGCCGCCCTGGCCGAAATAGGTGGCGCGCAGGCTGGTGCCGCCGCCGACCTGAGAGCGGATGATGCCACCCGGCGTGGTGTTCCAGGTGCCCGCGCCGCGCACGACCAGGCTGGCCGGGCCGCCGGCCGCAATGGCGGCGGCGGTGTTGGCGACGGTGCGGTAGCCCAGCTGGTTCCAGTCGCGATCAACCTCGAAAATGCCGTCCTTATGGGCATATTCGCCCGACAGCAGGATGTGGCCGCGGCCATCGGCAAAGCTTTTGCCAATCGCGCCGTTGAAGCTGTAGTTGAAACCATCGCCCTTGTCGGTGATGCCGGCGTCGGCATTCACCTTGAAGCCTTCATATTTCTTGTCGAGGACATAGTTGACCACGCCTGCGACCGCGTCCGACCCATAGGCGGCCGATGCGCCGCCGGTCACGATCTCCACGCTCTTCACCAGCGCCTGCGGGAAGGTGTTGATGTCGACAAGGCCGGTGATGGTCGATCCGACCGAACGGCGGCCATCGAGCAGAACCAGCGTGCGCACTTCGCCCAGATTGCGCAGGTTCATCGTGTTGATGCCGGCCAGGCCCGAACTGATGGCGAGGCGCGAGTTGGCGGGGCGGGTGCTGCCGGCCAGCGCCGGCATCTGATTGATGAGGTCGGCGATATTGTTGGTCGGCGACTGATTCTGGATCGCTTCCTGCGTCATGACCGTAAGGGGCGTGGGCGATTTGAAGCCATCACGCACGATGCGGGTGCCGGTGACGACGATCTGGTCGACCGGGGCGGCTTCCGCACTTTGCTGGGGGGCGGCGGCATCCTGCGCCAGGGCGGGAGCGCCATGGACCAGCGCCAGAGCGGTCATCGCCAGCCCGAAACCGTGGTGACGGCCGAACGACCGACGAATACGCCTGAAATCACGCATAGATAAAAGCCCCTTGTCAGAGGATAGGGCTGCGCGCTTTTCCTGCGTGCGCGGCGTCGTTGCGCCAGTGACCCCATCCTGCCCTTTCAACCACATGACCGCAGGCAGGTTGTCTTGCCGTCTGCCGGTTCCCACCATGCCGTCATCATGATCCCGTCAGACCCGCCCGAAGGGACGGAAAAGCCGGTTCCATGACGGGGAGGTTACAGGGTGGTCACGGCTGGTCAATAGATTTGGTATTACTTTGATCGCATACAGGTATAGCCCGAAGGAATGGCGGGGTGGATTGTCCGGCCATGGGCGGGCTACGGATAGCTTGCAGTTATGGGTGCTGGCGGGCTTACTATAGGCCCTGCCGGTTCCGCTGCGATAGTCGTTGCCGCCCCATTACCAAGTAAGACAAGGAGGCTGTGTTGATCCAGCGTCGTGCGTTCCTTCTGGCCGGTGTGGCCGCATTCGTCCTGCCCGGCGGGCTGATGGCGAGGCCGATGGTGCGGGGCGGAAAGCCGCTGGTCAAGAAGATGGCTGGGGCGAAGGCGCCGATCGAGATTGTAGAGGATGAACTGGGCGTGCCGCATGTGCGGGCGCAATCGCTGCACGACGCCTATTTCGGGCAAGGCTATCTGGTGGCGCGCGACCGGCTGTTCCAGATCGACATGGATTATCGCCGCGACATGGGGCGGATGGCCGAAGCGTTCGGCCCGCGCTTCGTGGCGGCGGACAAGGCGGCCCGGCTGTTCCTCTATCGCGGCGATATCGAGGCGGAGATGGCGGCGTTGCCGCCCGGCGTGCTGGAATGCGCGAAGGGTTATGTGGCGGGCGTGAATGCGCGGATCGCCGAACTGGCAGCCGATCCGGCGCAAATGCCGCTGGAATATGGGATATTGAACCTGACGCCGCTGCGCTGGGATGTGCGCGATCTGGTGCGCAACCGGGGTATCGGCATGGGCGACGCCGATGATGAGGTGCGGCGCGCGCAGATGCAGGCGAAGGGGCTGCTGGCGCATGACGCGCTGATGGCGCCGCTTCGCCCGGCATGGACGTTTACCGTGCCCGAGGGGTTGGACTGTGCGGCGGTGAGCGACGCGGATCTGGGCGTGCTGGACCCGGCGAACCGGCCAGTGCCGTTCGACGCCATACAGGAGGCGTCGTTCGACCGGGCGGAACGGCGCGCCGATCGCTTTGCGCAGGGCAGCAACGCCTGGACAATCGCCGCATCGCGCAGCGCGACCGGGCGGCCGATATTGGCGAATGATCCGCATCTGGGCATCGGCGGCACCAGCCCGCGCCATATGATCCACCTGACCGCGCCGGGGCTGGACGTGATCGGCGCGGGCGCGCCGGGCCTGCCGGGGATCATGCAGGGGCATACGGACCATTTCGCCTTTGGCCGCACCAATTTCCATATCGACCAGACCGACCTGTTCATCCTGCGCACGCATAAGGACGACCCGGAACGCTATTGGCACAAGGGGCAATGGAAGCGGTTTGAGCGGCATGAAGATGTGATTGCGGTCAAGGATGGGCCGGCGCAGACGGTGACGTTGCGCTATGCGCAGGGGCGGCCGATCGTGGCGCAGGATCAGGAACGCCAGCGAGCGAGCGCCTTTGCCACGGTGAGCATGTTGCCCGGCGCGAATATGCGCTTTGCCATCATCGCCATCAATCTGGCGAAAGATTGGGTGTCGCTGCGGCAGGCGTTCAAAATCCATGTGTCGCCGACCAATTTTCATTATGCCGATGTGGACGGCAATACCGGATGGCAGACGATCGGCTTTACGCCGCGCCGGCCCAAGCATGACGGGCTGTTCCCCGCGCCGGGCGATGGGGATTTCGACTGGAGCGGGATCGTGCCGGTGGAGGAAATGCCGTCGGTCTATAACCCGAAGGAAGGCTGGTTCGCGTCGGCCAATCAGATGAATTTGCCCAAGGATTATCCCTATGGGAAGACGGTCATCAGCTTCGACTGGAGCGATCCGTTCCGGTACAACCGCATTGCCGAAGTGCTGCGCAGCCAGCCAAAGCACCGGATCGAGGACAGCATCGCGTTGCAGCATGATGTCCAGTCGCTGCCGGCGCGGGCGCTGGTGAAGCTGATCCCGGACAGACTGTTGCCGGATGCGCAGGCAGCGGCGGCCTTGCTCAAACGCTGGGATTGCGGGCTGGAGGCGGACAGTGCGGCGGCTCTGCTGTACGAAATGGTGATGCCCGAACTGCAATCGGGCTTTCGTGACCTGATCCTGCCAGCGGCGGCGCGCGAATTTGTGCCGTCGATCAACCTTTATGAGATGCTGCGCATATTGGCGGCGCCTGACACCAGATTGGGGCCGAACCCGCAATTGATGGCCGACGGGCTGATCGAACGATCGCTGGTCGCCGGGTGGAAGAAGGCGCTGGCGCAGGGTGGGGCTGATCCGGCGCAATGGCGCTGGGGCGATTTGCATCGGGTGACGCTGGCGCATCCGCTGTCGTCGCTGCCAGGGATCGCGGCGGCTTTCCCGAAAATCGAGGGCGGGCGTTCGGGCGGGGACGGCTTTACGCCCATGGCGCGCGGCTTCAATGCGAAACGCGGCTATCAGGTGTCGCATGGCGCCAGCTATTTGCTGGTCGCGGATGTGGGGGCGTGGGACAATAGCCGCTTCCTGCTGTTGCCCGGCCAGTCTGCCGACCCGCGATCGCCGCGCTATCGGGACTTTTACC
Source organism: Pseudomonadota bacterium (assembly GCA_021849075.1). Taxonomy (GTDB): domain Bacteria; phylum Pseudomonadota; class Alphaproteobacteria; order Sphingomonadales; family Sphingomonadaceae; genus Sphingobium. The sequence goes on from JAJZTH010000041.1 coordinate 23,634, forward strand.
CGCGCTGGCTGGCGGGCGAGATGCAGCCGTTGTGGTTCAGCCGCCAAGCGGTGGAGGAGCATGCGGTCGAGCGGATGGAGATAGTGCCGAAGTAAGACTTACAACGCCGCCGCTATGTCGACCAGTGCGCGGTCGACGGCGGCGGTGGCCTGCGCATCCGTGCCGTCGGGCATGTCGTTGGCGAGAGCGGAGAAGACCAAAGTGCGGCCGCTTTTCGTGACGAAGTAACCCGAGACGGCGCGGGCGGCGTTGAGCGAGCCGGTCTTAGCGAACAGCTTTCCTTC
>JAJZTH010000042.1 GCA_021849075.1 Pseudomonadota bacterium
TTCCTTGCGTTCCGGGGGACTTGGTGTCCGTCTATGTTGGCGACCGGTAGAAGCGCTCCCGTTTGGCAGCGCCCCGTCCGGTGAAAAGCCCTCTAGGCGGGGCTGCTGATTCCGTCAAATGCTTTTTGCAATTTTATTTCACATTTTTTTGGGGGTTAGCGTTTAGAGCCGGTTTCGCAGCGTTTTTGATGCACAGGGAATAGGGATCGAATGGGATTGCAGGATGCCGACGCAAATGATGCGGGTTTCGGCGCACGCATAAGGAGTGCGATCTTCTGGCGTTCAGGCAGCCAGATCGTTTCGCAAATCATGAGCTGGGTCGTGACGCTGGCGGTCATCCGGCTGCTCGACCCGGCCGATTACGGACTGTTCGCGATGACCCAGGTCATCCTGAACTTTGCGACCTTCCTTAACGGCTATGGGCTGGTCAGCGCCCTGGTCCAGTCCGACACCGTCGAAACCCACCGGCTGCGGCAAGCCTTTACCATCATGCTGTTGCTGAACGGCGCGCTAGCCCTGCTCCAGTTGGCGATCGCGCCATTGGCGGCCGACTATTATGATCAGCCCATGGTCGCAAACCTGTTGCGCGTGCAGGCCCTGCTTTATCTGTCCACCCCTTTCCTGTCGGTGCCCGAGGCAATCATGGGCCGGGCGCTCGATTTCAAGCGGCCTGCGCTCGTCAACCTTATCGCCGCCGCCGCATCGGCTGGCGTTGCGCTGACCGGCGCCCTGTCGGGATGGGGGGTGTGGACATTGGTGTTCGCGCCGATCGCCGGATTCTGGGTCAAGGCGGCGGGCTATGTGCTGGCGACCGGATTCAAACCGATACCCACTTTCGATTTTCGCGGCACCGGCGCGATGGTCGCCTATGGTGCGTCGCTTCTGAGCGGGCAGCTTTTCTGGATCGTACAGAGCCAGGCCGACATCTTCATCGGCGGCCGGGTGCTCGATCCGCATCAGTTGGGCCTTTATGCCGAAGCCCTGTTCCTGACCCAGATTTTCGTCAGCAAATTCGTGCCGCCGCTCAATGACGTCGCCTTTCCCGCCTATGCGCGGATGCAGAAGGATGTGAGTCGCGTGTCCTGGTCCTTTTGCAAGGCGGTAAAACTGCTGCTGCTGCTGACCTGCCCCATTTATCTGGGCATGGCGGTGACGGCAGAGCCGCTTGTCGAAACGCTGTTCGGGGCGAAATGGCTGGAAATGGCGCCCTTTGTCGCGATTCTGGCGCTCGCCATGCCGTTCATGACGTTACAGGTGATGTTTGCGCCAGTGAGCAACGCTTTGGGTCGCCCCGGCACCACCGCGCGGGTCGCGGCGGTCGGCGCAGTTTTGATGCCGGCTGCCTTCCTGATCGGCATCCAGTTCGGCGCCATTGGTCTGGCCTGGGCCTGGCTGATCGCCTTTCCGATATTGACCGCAGTAACGGCGCGACTCGCCGGCGGACCAATGGGATTGCGCACCATAGACCTTATTCGCGCCGCCGCACCGGGGCTGGGCTGTTCGGTACTGATGGCCGGCATGGTGCTGATGGCCGATTCGCTTCTACCCGCGATATCCGCCCCTGTTCGTCTCGCGATATTAGTGCCTTTGGGAGGCGCAGCCTTCCTCGGTGCGCTGCTCCTGTGCGCGCGCGATACGCTGAAAGAGCTTGTTGCGCTGGTGATTCGCCGCGCACCTCCGGTCCAGGCTGCGGCCTGAACCGGGAGCCGTGACGAAGATCAGGCGGTCTGAATATAATCGCGCAGGGCCGCCGCTTCCGATTCGATCGTATCGATTCGGAATTTGACGAGATCCCCGATCGAGATCATGCCGACCAGAGCGCCATCGACCACAACCGGCAGATGGCGAATGCGCCGCTTGGTCATCAGCGACAGGCCGTGAATGACGGGCGTATGATCATCGATAGTGATCGCCGGGCTGGTCATGACATCGCCAACGCTGTGGTCGAACGCGGCCGCGCCATCCAGCGACACGCGCTGGACAAGGTCGCGCTCGGAAAAAATGCCGACGACCTGGCCATCCTCCACTACGGGCACACAACCGATTCGCTGATCCGCCAGCAATTTGACCACCGAAAGCAAACTGTCGGTCGGTTTCACCTGAATGACGTCGCTACCCTTGCGCTGCAAAATCGCTGCGATGCTCATGGCTGCTCTCCTTGTCGCCGCAAATCATTTTTGTCGGACGCTTGATGATCCCATTTTCGCAGCCCAAAGAAAAGGGATGACACGCCGCGAAGCGCTCGACGATCCGCAGATCGCGTCTACCGCCTGGGGCCGGTTCCGTCGCATCATGACCTGGATGGCGGTGGGCGGCATGCTGTGCGTCGCGGCGGCGCTGGCCTTTCTCTATTGGTGGACGGGCATGCTGCCGATCCACATGGCTATCGCCACGATACTGGGCGTATGGTTGACCTTCATGCTGGGGACCGGCCTGATGGCGCTGGCTTTCCTGTCGCACGGCACCGGGCATGACGAACAGGTGATGGATCGATTGAAGGACGAGGTGCCGCTGGATGACTGAACGAGGCGACGTGGTGTTGCGGGTGGTGCCGCAATTGACCGATATTAACGCCAATGGCCATATTTTCGGCGGCTGGGTGCTCAGTCAGATGGACATTGCCGGCGGCATCGTCGCGCATCGAATCGCGCAGGGCGCGGTCGCGACCGTGGCGATCGAAAGTATGAAATTCATCACCCCGATCCTGCTGGGCGACATCGTGTCGGTCTATGCCCGCGAAGAGCGGCGCGGGCGCACATCCATGGCGATTCGGATCGATGTGGTCGCAACGCGCGGTATTCGGCAGGAGCAGGTGGAACTGACCAGCGGCGTCTATACCTTCGTCGCACTGGACGCGAATCATCGGCCGCGACCACTGCCCGAAGACTGAACCGTCAGCGCGGCCGGCGCTCCGTATAGCTGTAATCCACCATGTCGTTGGCGGGTACGGTCACGCGCCAGATCCAGCCATTGCCCCGCCGCTCCATATCGGTTGGGCGCGGATCAATCTCCTGCGGGATGGTGATTTCCGCGGTGATGGCGAACGGACGGGCGTTGGTCAGCCTGATCGACCAGTTGCGGGTCTTGCGTGATTGGGACAGGATCCGCGCGGCCATGCGCACATCGGCGTTGGCGGCGAGATCATAATCCACCCGCTCGCCTTCCGCCTTGTCGCCGATATCGGCTTCACCGGCCAGCAGCCGCGATCCAGAAAGCTGCTCAAACACAGCCACCTGTCCCGATGGCAAAGCAAGGCCAAGTCCGTCTTCCTTGCGATTATGCGCGCGCAGACGCAGCGTCATCGCGCGCGAGGCGCCCGCGCCATCGCCATAGTTGATGGTCGCAACATAGAGAGGTTCGACCTTCACATCGCCCTGCCGCAGCAGCGCGACCTGTTTCTGACCATTGGCAGCGACGTCCACGGGCACCGGCACGCGATAGAGTTTGAGGTCGCCGACATCCTCAGGCGGAGGAGGGGGTGGCGGGGGTGGAGGAGGGGGCGGTGCAGCCGCCATCATGATACGCCCGGTACGCCGTTGCGCCGTGACGACGACATCCTCCATCGCTTCCAGCCCAGCCGATGGAGGCGGAGCCTCTTCCACCGGAAACAATGCCCAGCTGGGGTGCGTGCTGGTGACATCCATCGGCCAGCATTGCAGGTGCAGCGGTCCGCCGGTCGGGCGCGGTTGCGCGGCGCGGCGCCCTTTGTTGGGCTGACCGGCGATCACCGACAGACGCGCATCGGCAAAACTGGTGACGCCTCCGTTCGCGACCGTCAGCCAGGCCATCAGGTCGAGCGTCTTGCCGTCCTCATGCATGTCCGCGACATAATTGGCGGCCCAGTCAAAGCCTTCGGCCAGATAGGTGAGTTGCAGCGTGGCGCGGGCAGGGCGATCACTGGTCGCGATGACCGACAGGGTCGGGCGGGGCGAAAGATCGGCGGGCACCTGTGTATAGAGCATGCGCTCCGGCAGGCCGCTGCACCCCAGCGCTTCATAGCCCTGCGCGGTCTGGACGATGACCCCGCCAGTCGGCCCGGCGCTGATGATCGCATCCTGTTCCGTCACTTTCCCGGTCTTGCGATCGGTGCGGCGCAGGGTGACGCTGCGCTTCAAATAAGCGTCGACCAGTCCGGCAGGGGACAGCAGCCGGGCGTCCCGATTCTTTTCCCGCACGCCATTGGGCATGCCCGACAACACCGCCGTTTCAGGCATTAATCCTTCGGCAACGCCCTCAAACCGAACCGTCGTTTCGCCCTGCGGCAGATCGACCATGCGCGTTTCGGTGATCAGCGCATAGCCGCCGGGCCAGTTGCGATCGATCGCACCCTTCGCACGACCGGGCTGGCGATAGACGGTGATGGACACCGCATCGGCTTTTGTCGAAATCACGGTGCCTGCCTGCGCCGGCGCGAGGCAGGCGCAAAACAGAAGCAGCAGGGCAAGGATGCGGGACACCGGCCTGGCGCCGATCAATAGCGCGAATCGAAGGTGACGCTGAGGTCGATCGATCCGTTGGCCGGCACCGGCACGCTCCATTCGGTGCGATCGGCCGAAACGCGCTTGCCCTCGATCGGCTGGCCGCCCAGGCTTTGCGCGGTGATGCGCGTGTCGCCCCACAGTCCCTGTTGCGCGAGATCGATCGTGACCGCTTCGGCCCGCGCATTGGTGAGCGTATAGCGCATCTTCGTTTCCCAGCGCGAACCGCCTTTCTTCGTCCGCTGCTCCACGGTCGGGCGAGCCTTCACGTCGAAAGCCTCACCCGTGCGCAGCGCCATCGACGATCCCATGGGGGTATGATCAATGTTGTTCTCGCCGATGAATTGCGGGTCCCCGCGCGCATCGCGCATGTAAACGCGAATCGTGCCGGCGGGGAGTTGATCGCCAAGGCCGCCCTGTTTGCTGGTCGAGAATTTGAGCACGCTCGATGCGCTCTGCGGTTCAGCGGAACTGCCCAGCCAGCCATTCACATATTCATAGGTGGCGCGCGCCGGCGCGCCCTTTACGTCCAGGAAACTGACCTGCTTCTGCTGGGCGTCGGCGATGGTCGTGCGTTGGGGCAGGGGATAAAGATAATAATCGCCCAGCCGTTCGCGCGGGCCGCTTTCCGTGCCGGCCTGATCAATCGCGCCAGATGACGATTGTCCCCAGTTGCCGCCTCTCCCGTTGCGGCCGCCACCATTGGCCGGATTGCCAGCGACAAGGATCGTCTTCGCATTGGCAAAGCTGGTGCCCGTATTGTTGGTGAGCGTGACCCAGCCCTGCATGTCCATTGCGCCCTTGGCCGCATCGAACAAAGCGACATAGTCGGCCGTCCAGCCCAGATTGGGAGTCAGGTAAGAGAGGCGCGCCGGCACCGTGCCGCCGCGTGCCGCGTCCACCGTGACGGACAAGGTCGGGCGCGCGCGCAGATTGGGCGGCACGCGATCGAAAATCACCCGGACCGGCAGACCATCATCGCGCAGCACTTCAATCCGTGCGCCAATCTGAAGGACAATGCCGCCATTGGCCGCCAGGATCTTCGCACGCTCGCGCGTTTCCGCGCCCGTGGCGGGATTGGTGCGGACGAGCGTGACTTCTTGTCCCACCGCCTTGTCCATCAGCTTGTCGGGGGAAAGGAGATCATAGTCGAAATTCTGTTCGATGATCGACAGGCCCGGTCCCGACAGATTCACCGTTTCAGGCCGGATGCGCGCCGACACATCGGGAAATTCGATGCGGTTGCGCCCTGCATTGACCGGCAACTGCCGATCATCCTGCACCAGCGACTGGCCTCCATTATAGATGGTGACGGCCACATCGCCCTGCGCGGTGGCGCCGGTGGGATCGACGGCCCCCTGCGCGAATGCGACGACAGGCAGGGTCGTCAGCAGGAGGGGCAGCAGGCGCACGGCTTTCATCACAGTCTCCCCGGCTATGGTCGCAGCCTTGTGCCGGATCGCGAAGCGATTGGAAAGCGGGCATGAAAAAAGGGGCGGCGCATCAAGGCGCCGCCCCTTTTTTTGGTCTGAAAGCCGGTCGGCTTATTCAGCCGCTTCGGTCGCGGCCGAAGCGCGGGGCCGACGGGTGCGCTTCTTGGGCGCTTCCTCGGCTGCCGCTTCCGCATCATTATCGGCGCGAGCAATAGAGGGCGGCAGCACAGCGGCGTCGAAGCTTTCGGTTTCCACCGGCGCCGCCACCTTGCGCGGGCGACCACGACGGGGACGCGCGACTTCGGCTTCCGGCGCCGCTTCGGCTACAGGCTGAGCCTCAACCACAGGCTTGGGCACAGGCTTGGGCGCGGGTTCCTGCGCCGGAGTGCCAACCGGTCCCTCTACGCCCATTTCCTGCGCAACGAAGCGATCGCGGCGCGGACGTTCACGGCGGTTGTTGCGGTTGCCGTCGCGATTATCGCGGTTATCGCGATTGTCCCTAACTTCTCTAACTTCTCGCGTGTCGCGACCATGATCCCGGCCATCGTCCGAGCGGCGTTCCTGATCGCGCGGCGCGCGATCGTAGCTGGCCTGATCGCGCGGTGCGCGGTCGTGGCTAGCCTGATCGCGCGGCGCACGATCATAGCCGGCCTGGTCACGCGGAGCGCGGTCATAGCTGGGCTGGGATTCGCTGCGGAAATCATCGCCACCGTCAAAGCCGGTGTCGAAATCATCGCCATCCTCGTCGAAACTCTCGTCACGCGGGCGGAAGCGCTGCTGCTGCTCCTCCTGACGGGCGCGGTTATCGGCCAGCACGCGGAAATAATGATCGGCAAACTGGAGATAATATTCGGCGTTCACCCGGTCGCCCGCCATCTGCGCGTCGCGAGCCATATTCTTGTATTTCTCAAGAAGCTGGGCCGCGTTGCCGCGCGAGCGGTTGTCGATGCGGTTGCCATTGTCACCACCACCCCGATTATTGCCGTTGGGGCGACCATTGTTATTATTCCGGCCGCGATTGCGGCGGCCGGCCTGCCGGTTGTTGATCAAGACATGATCCTTGCGTTCGCTATGCCAAAATTCACTGAAAACACTGTTCAGTCGCCATCCCCAAACGATCCGTCAATCGGATCGGATACGGCTCCGCCAGGCATGGTCCTTGCCCGGGACCATTACCCCAGCTGCCACCGGCGCCTGCGCAGCGAGCGCCGTCATGACTTTTCGGAGCAGAGAAAACGGCCTTATCTATCAATGGCCTGCATGACCATGTCATGAAAGGAAGCCGTCCCTGACGCTGATGTAGTGACTTTCACGCGAGAAACCAAGCAATTTTCGCTTGCCCGATGGTAAATCAGACGTTGCTCATGACGGATGGGTCGCCACCAGACAGCGATCAAGCCCCGCCAGATCAAGGCGAAGAGCAACGGCCAACCCCTGTTCGATCAACAGGCTGCGCACGCTGTCCGCCTGACGATGGCCGATTTCGATCGCAGCCATGCCGCCCGGCGCAATCAGGCGCGGCAGGTCGGGCGCTATGCGGCGATAATCGTCCAGACCGTCGATGCCAGCAAACAGCGCGCTGGCCGGATCGCGCAGCACATCGCCCGACAGCGGTTCATCCGTGCCGATATAGGGTGGGTTGATCAGCAGCAGATCGAAGGGACCATCAACGCCATCGGCCCAGTCGCCAAGGCGGAACGCCGCGCGATCGGCAAGGCCAAGCTGAACCGCATTATCCTGTGCGACGGCCAGCGCGGCGGGAGAGGCATCCACGCCCAGCCCGGTCGCCTGCGGCCATTGGCTGAGCGCCGCCAGCAAAAGCGCGCCGGAACCGGCGCCAAGATCCAGAATGCGCGCCGGCGCATGGTCGCGGAAATGATCCACCGCCGCCTCGATCAGCGTTTCGCTGTCGGGGCGGGGGATCAGCGTGTCGGGCGTGACCCGCAGGCTGATCGTCCAGAAATCGCGCATGCCCGTGATATGGGCGATCGGATCGCCCGACAGGCGGCGGTCGAGCAGTGCGGCGAAACCGGCGGGCACGGTCAGGTCGCGCTGGCGCAGCAGCATGTCGCCACGCGACAGACCCAGCGCATGGGCCATCAGCAATTCGGCGTCGAGCCGCGCGGTATCGCTGGAGACAGCGAGTGCGACGGTTGCGGCGCGCAGCGTATCGGGGAGATTCAATTAACCCCGTCCAGTTGCGCCAGCCGGGCCGCTTCATCCTCGGCGATCAGGGCGTCGATCACTTCGGACAGACCGGGGCCTTCCAATATTTCGGGCAGGCGGTGCAGCGTCAGGTTGATGCGGTGATCAGTGACGCGCCCCTGCGGGAAATTATAGGTGCGGATGCGTTCGGATCGGTCGCCCGATCCCACCATCGCCTTGCGCGCGCCGGCCTGTTCGCTGTGGGTGCGTTCCCGTTCGGCTTCATAGATGCGGGCGCGCAGCACCTGCATCGCCTTCGCCTTATTCTTGTGCTGCGACCGCTCATCCTGCTGGGTCACAACAATGCCGCTGGGCAAATGGGTGATGCGCACGGCGGAGTCGGTGGTGTTCACATGCTGACCGCCAGCGCCCGACGCGCGATAGATGTCGATCTTGAGGTCGCTATCGGCGATCTGGACGTCGACCTCCTCCGGTTCCGGCAGGATCGCCACGGTGGCGGCGCTGGTGTGGATGCGCCCGCCGCTTTCGGTCGCGGGCACGCGCTGGACACGGTGGACGCCGCTTTCGAACTTCAGCTTGGCGAACACGCCCGCGCCGTTGACGCTGGCCACCACTTCCTTGAAGCCGCCGACTTCCGAGGCGTTGGCGGACATCAGTTCCATCTTCCAGCCCTGCGCGTCGGCATAGCGCTGATACATGCGAAACAGGTCGCCGGCGAACAAAGCAGCTTCATCGCCGCCGGTGCCGGCGCGGATTTCCAGCATGGCGGGCCGGGCATCGGCCGCGTCCTTCGGCAATAATTGCAGCGCCAGCGCGCGCTCGGCGGCGGGCAACTGGCTTTTCAAAACCTGCATTTCCTCCTGCGCCATTTCGCGCATGAGGGGGTCGGCCTCTTCACCGCCGGTCATGGTTTCCAGCGCCGCCAGTTCCTGCCGCAACCGGCGCAGTTCGCGCGCGGCATTGGCCACCGGCTCGATCTCGGCATATTCCTTGGACAGTTTCACAAACGCATCGGCCGCGAGGTCAGCGCGCGTCATCGACGCCTGCACCTCATCCCGGCGCGCCTCGATCTGCGCGATGCGTTCGGCGGAGATGTGCATCAGAGCGCCGTCACCGTACCGATCAGCGAATCCAGCGCCACCGCCTGCTGCTCACCCGTACCCAGATTGCGCACGGCCGCTTCGCCACGCGCCAGTTCATCATCGCCAAGGATGATCGCCCAGGCGGCGCCCGACGCATTGGCCCGTTGCATCCGCTTCTTCATATTGCCGCGATAACCCATGTCGCAGGCCACACCGGCGCGACGCAGGTCAGCGATGATGCCGGTCGCCTTCGTCTCCGCAGCTTCACCCATTGGGATGAGGACAACGGCGGGCTTCTCAATCACAGGTTGGTCGATCAGCATCGCCAGCCGTTCGATCCCCGCCGCCCAGCCGACCGCGGGGGTCGAGGGACCGCCCAGATTCTCAATAAGGCCATCATAACGGCCGCCGCCCAACACCGTGCCCTGCGCACCCAGCCGATCGGTGATGAACTCAAACGCGGTGTGGCGATAATAATCGAGGCCGCGCACCAGCCGGGCATTGCGTTCCCACGCCACGCCCGCCGCATCCAGACCGCTCGTCACCTTTTCAAAGAAGCTGCGCGCTTCGTCGGTCAGATAAGCGTCGATATCCGGCGCGCTGTCGGCGACCGGACGGTCGCGCGGGTCCTTGCTGTCGAGGATGCGCAGCGGGTTGCGCTGCAGCCGGTCGAGGCTTTCTTCCGACAGCTGATCCTTATGCGCTTCGAAATGGGCGATCAGCGCCGCGCGCCAGGCGTCGCGGCTCGGCCCGTCGCCCAGCGTGTTGAGGTTGAGCGTCACACCGTCCGATACGCCCAGTTCCTTCAGCAACTGATCGGCCAGCACCAGCAGTTCGACGTCCGCGCCCGGCTCACCCGCGCCCAATATTTCGGCGTCGAGCTGATGAAACTGGCGGAAACGGCCCTTTTGCGGGCGCTCGTAACGGAACAGCGGACCGTGGGTCGCGACTTTGAGCGGCGCAAATTGCTGCCAGCCTTCGGTAATATAGGCGCGGCTGATGCCGGCGGTGAATTCGGGGCGCAGGGTGATGCTGTCGCCGCCGCGATCCTCGAACGTGTACATCTCCTTGGAGACGACGTCGGTGCTTTCGCCCAGCGAGCGGGCGAAGACGGCGGTGGATTCGAACACCGGCACCTCGACCCGCTGGAATCCGTACAGCTTGCGCACCCGGTCGAAGGTCGCGACCACATGGGCGAAGCGTTCCTGAAACGCATCCGCCGTGCCACCCAACATGTCCTGCGTGCCGCGGATTGGACGCGGCGTTTCGATCTTTGCCATGGGGCAGCGCCTTTAACCGTAATTCAGGCCCTTGGAAACGCGCTTTTTAAGGCTGGGTTCAGGGGGGTGGACGCAGGCGACCCAAGCCGCCATGCTTGCGCCATCCGGGCCGTTCCGCCCCGCAAAATTTCTGGAGACCTTCATGATCCGCAGCCTTGCTGCCGCGCTTTGCCTGACCACGGGCCTTTCCACGGCCATTGCCAGCCCTCTTTTCGCGCAGGATGCTATCCGTTCCAAGCCGACCGCCCTTCCCGTCAACGATGCGACACCTGCACCAAAGGACATAGCCTATCCGGGCGGGACCATCCGGTTGGAGGTCGATGCGACCGACACGACGCAGCGCATCTTCCGCGTGAAGGAAACCATCCCGGTCGCCGCCGCTGGCCCCATGACACTGCTGATGCCAGCCTGGCTGCCGGGCAATCATGCGCCGCGCGGCGCAATCGAAAAGCTGACCGGCCTGACCTTCACCGCCAATGGCCAGCCGGTGACGTGGAAGCGCGATCCGCTGAACGTCTATGCCTTCCAGATCGACGTGCCGCAGGGCGCGACCGAGGTGGTGGCGCAGTTCCAGTTCCTGTCCGCCACCCAGCCCAATCAGGGCCGCGTCGTCGTGACGCCCAAGATGCTGAACATTCAATGGGAAAGCGTGTCGCTCTATCCGGCGGGCTATTATACCCGCCAGATCCCGATCCAGCCGACCGTCACCTATCCCGCCGGCTGGCAGGCGGCGACAGCGTTGCGCGGCACGAAGAGCGGCGACAGCGTCGCTTATGAGACGATCGACTATGAGGCGTTGCAGGATTCGCCGGTCTTTGCCGGGCGCTATTTCAAGCCCGTCGACCTGGGCAGCAACGTCACGCTGAACATCGTGGCCGACGACGCCGATGAGCTGGATTTCAAGCCGGAACAGATGGCCAAGCACAAGAAGCTGGTGGCCGAAGCCGGCGCGCTGTTCGGCGCCTATCATTTCAACCATTATGATTTCCTGCTGGCCATTACCGACGAGATGGGCGGCATCGGCCTGGAGCATCATCGCTCGTCCGAAAATCAGGTCGAGCCGGGCTATTTCAAGAAATGGGATTCGGGCGAGGCGCTGCTGGACCGCAACCTGTTGCCGCATGAATTCACCCATAGCTGGGATGGCAAGTTCCGCCGCCCCGACCTTTTGTGGACGCCGGATTTCAACGTGCCGATGCAGGATAATCTGCTGTGGGTCTATGAAGGGCAGACGCAATTTTGGGGTTATGTGCTGGGTGCGCGGTCGGGGATGTTCTCCAAGCAGGAGACGCTGGACGCCTATGCCCAGATCGCGGCCAGGCTGGACACGGCGGTTGGCCGCCAGTGGCGCCCGATGGAGGACACCACCCATGATCCGATCATCTCCGCCCGCCGGCCCAAAGGCTGGACCAGCTGGCAGCGGTCGGAAGACTATTATAATGAAGGGCTGATGATCTGGCTGGAGGCCGACGCGATCATCGCCAAGGCGACGCGCGGCAAGAAGGGCCTCGACGATTTCGCCAAGGCATTCTTCGGCATCAATCCGGGCGACTGGGGGCAGGTGGTCTATAATCGCGGCGACGTGATCAAGACGCTCAATGACATCGCCCCCTATGACTGGGCCGGCTTCTTCCAGAAATATGTCGACAGCACGACCAAGGAAACGCCCAAGGGCGGCTTCATCCTGGGCGGGTACAAGCTGGTCTATGGCGAAGAACCGGGCGCCATCACCAAGGCGGCCGAAGGATCGGCCAAGATGGTCGACCAGAGTTTCGGGCTGGGCGCGATCGTGAAGAATGACGGCGAAGTCAGCAGCGTCATCTGGGACAGCGCGGCGTTCAAGGCGGGACTTGTTACCGGCGCAAAGATATTGGCAGTCAATGGCGACGAATTTTCCGGCGACGTCTGGAAAGCCGCGATCAAGGCCAAGACGCCGTTCCAGATCATCCTAAAGCAGGACAAATATTATCGCACTTTGACTCTCGATTATTCTGGCGGGCTGCGCTATCCGCGCCTCGAAAAGACAGGAGAGGGTGACGGCAGCCTCGACAAGCTGCTCAAGCCGAGAACATGAAACACCCGCAACGCAACCTGCATATAAGGGCAACTCCATGAATATCGAATTGATCCCCGTCGGCGACGATCCGCCCAACAGCCTGAACGTGATCATCGAGGTTCCCGTTGGCGGCGAACCCGTGAAATATGAGTTCGACAAGGCGTCGGGCGCGCTGTTCGTGGACCGCATCCTGCACACGCCGATGCGCTATCCCGCCAATTACGGCTTCGTGCCGCACACGCTGTCGCCCGATGGCGATCCGCTGGACGCGCTGGTCATCGCCCGCTCGCCCTTCGTCCCCGGATCGGTCGTGCGCGCGCGCCCGATCGCCGTGCTCAATCTGGAAGATGAAGCCGGCGGCGACGAAAAGCTGGTCTGCGTGCCTGACGACAAGACCTTCCCCTATTATTCCAACGTAGGCGAGAAGGACGATCTGCCCGGAATCGTGATGGAGCAGATCGAGCATTTCTTCACCCACTATAAGGATCTGGAAAAGACCAAGTGGGTGCGGATCGGCACCTGGGGCGGGGCGGAAGACGCCAAGCGCATCACCCTGGAAGCGATCGACCGCTACAAGGACAGCAAGGAGGCGTAAGCCTGTCTTGCCAATGAAATAAAAAGCCGCGTGGAGCGATCCGCGCGGCTTTTTTTGTGAAGTGCAGCACCGGCCCGCTCCCCCACCCGACCACCCAACGGCAGTATCATATGGGTGGCCGGGTGGGGGAGCGGGCCGGTGCCGCCGCATAATGCGCCCTTCCGCGCATTATGCCAGAAGACTCAAATCAACCGGTCCGCCTCCAGCGCAAGGGCCAGCGAATCGCGGACCTTGGGCATACGCGCATGGAGCCGGGCGTCAGCCTCCACCAGTCTTTCGACCGCAGCCTCCAACTGCGCCTCTTCCAGCGTGAAGGGCAGGCGCAAAAAGCGTTCGAACGCGCCGCCCACGCCAAAGCGCGGCCCGGCCGCGACGCGCACCCCCATACTTTCGGCCAAGGCGGTGAGCGCGGTCGCTTCGGCGCGGGGCAGTTCGGCCCAGAGCGACAGGCCGCCCGCAGGCGCCTCCACCCGCCAATGGGGCAGACGCCGTTCAATCAGGCCCATGAGATGGTCACGCCGCCCGCGCAGCATCGCCGCCCGCTCGCCCAGGCCGACATCGGCGTCGACCAGTTGGGCGACGGCCAGTTGTTCGACCACGGGGCTGGCCATGTCCATCGTCGTGCGCAGGCGGCCGAGCGCGGCGATCGTCTGCGCGTCGGCGCGAATCCAGCCGACGCGCAGCCCGCCCCAGAAAATCTTGCTCGCCGACCCCAAAGTGATGACCTGCCGCCCCGAAGGATCATGCATCGCCACCGGGGGAGGGGGCGCGAAATCCAGCCCCATCGCCACCATGGTTTCATCGACGATCAGCGGCGTATGGCTGCGCGTCGCCGCCGCCACCAGCGCGCGGCGGGTGGCAGGGTCCATGCTGCGCCCGGTGGGATTGTGGAAATCGGCGATGACATAGGCGAAGCGGGGCGATGTCTGGCGGAAGGCCGCCTCCATGGCGTCAATATCCCAGCCCTGCGCCGGCAGGCCGACCGGCACCGGCACGACATGCGCGCGCTGCAACGCCTGAATCGCGTTGTGATAAGTGGGATGATCGATCACCACCCGGTCGCCCGGCCCGGCGAGCCATTTGAGCAGCAGCGAAAAGCCCTGCTGCGCGCCGTTCGTCACCATGATCTGGTCGGGCGAGGTGGGACAACCACGCCGCTCATACTGGGCGGCGATCGCCCGGCGCAAAACCATCAGGCCCAAAGGATCATAGCCCAGATCGCCGAGATAGGCGGGGAGCGCCTCCACCGCATGGGCATAGGCGCGCGCCACGCCAGGCGCGGCTGGCAGGGCGGCGTGGGTCCAGTTGAGGATATTGCCGCCGCTGGTCAGATCGCGCTCCTCCTGCGGCGCTTCGACATGGCCGGCGGGCAGGCGCGTGACGCTGCCCGATCCCTGCCGGCTTTCAAGGAAACCGTCGTCGCGCAACCGATCGAAGGCGGCGGCGACCGTCGTGCGCGACAGGCCCAGAGCTGCGGCCAGTTCCCGCTCACCGGGCAGACGGACGTTGAGGCCCACGCGGCCATCCAGCACCAGCATCCGCAGCGCCTGCGCCAGCTGGCGATAGGCCGGCTCCGCGCTGTCCTGCGCGCGCCAGGCGCCCAGCAAGCGGAGCAGGGAAGGGGGACGCAACAGCGAATTGGACATGCGATTCGTTCCGACCTGACTATCGATACAGGCCATTTATGCCAGAATGGTCCTTTTGGAAAAGGCCAGTTGGCAGGAATAAGCCTGCCCATGATGATCCAGCGCCGCCTTTTCCAGCTTATCTGGGGCCTTGCCCTTTATGGTTTCGCCATGGCGCTGATGCTGCGCGCCAATCTGGGGCTGGACCCATGGGATGTGCTGCATCAGGGGCTGGCGCCCAAAATGGGGCTGAGCTTTGGCATGACCGTCAACCTGATCGGGGCGATCGTGCTGCTGCTATGGTGGCCGCTGCGGCAGCGGCCGGGGATCGGCACGGTGGCCAACATATTGGTGATCGGGACGGTGGTGGACCTGTCGCTGATGTTTCTGCCAACGCCGGACGGTTATGCCATGCGCGCGACTTGGCTGGTGGCCGGGATCATCCTCAACGGCATTGCCGGCGGCGCCTATATCGGCGCGGGCATGGGACCGGGTCCGCGCGACGGGCTGATGACGGGGCTGTGCCGCCGCACCGGCTGGCCGGTCAAATGGGTGCGCACCGGCATAGAGATTGGCGTGCTGGCGATCGGCTGGATGCTGGGTGGAACCGTGGGCGTCGGCACGATCCTCTATGCCGCGACGATCGGCTGGATCGTGCATCATGCGCTGCCCTATTTCCGCATTGGCGATGGCGGCCAACCGGCGCGCGCCTGAGAGGCTGTTTGGGAAATGCGCAAAGAGCGCATTTTCGTTGCGGCACCAGCCCACACCCCCACCCGACCTCCCAGACATGGTATCCTGATGGGAGGTCGGATGGGGGTGTGGGCTGGTGCGGATGCGCCGGAGGCGCATTCCTTCCAAGAATGCCCCACCTGACGGGCCGGCCGGTCCTTTCTGTTGAAAATGCGTCGCATGTCCATTGACGATACAGGGCAGTCGGGCATGATCGGGCCTTCCCCCCGATCAAGGAGCCTTCCCTCATGCGCCCCTTCCTCGCCGCCTTCCTGCTGCTGCCTCTGACCGCAGCAACCGCACCTGTTCCACAACCGGCGCTCGCGCCGCTGACCTTCGAACAGATTGCGCCCGAAGGCACGAAAATGCCCCGGTTCAAGGTGGATGCCGCCTGGCCCGCCATGCCCGACGACCTGCTGCTGGGGCAGGTGAGCGGCGTGGCGGTGGGACCGGACGATTCGGTCTGGGTCGTGCATCGGCCCCATTCGCTGACCGGCACCGACACCGGGCTGGCGCAAAGCCCGCCGATCGCCGCCTGCTGCAAACCCGCGCCGCCGGTGGTGCGCTTCGGCAAGGACGGGCGCTACATCAGCGGCTGGGGCGGGGCAGAGAGTGCGCCCACTATCGATGGCGTCAATCAATGGCCCATCAGTCTGCACGGCATTTTCATCGACAAGGCCGGCAGCGTCTGGTTCGGCGGCAATGGCAAGGGCGACCATGTCGTCCTGAACTATAGCCCAGAAGGAACATATATCCGCAGCTTCGGCCGGCGCGACAAGACCGGCGGCAATGACGCGACCGACCAGCTGGGCAACCCGTCTGACGTCAACCATTCCGATGGCATGGTGCTGATTTCGGATGGCTATACCAATCGCCGGGTGATCGGCTTTGATGCGCAGAGCAATGCCTATAAAGGCCGCTGGGGCGCCTATGGCAAGCCGCCCAGCGGCCCGGTGTTGCAGGGCGCGTTCGATCAGAGTCATGCCGTCGATCCCAGCCGGGTCGCCGATCCGGGCGCGGGAATTTTCGGCAGCATCGTCCATTGCGTCGCGCCCACCAAGGACGGCTATCTCTATGTCTGCGATCGCAACAACAACCGGGCGCAGCTGTTCAAGCGGGAGAAAAAAGGCGGCCTGACCTTCGTGCGCGACCTGGCGATCGCGCCGGAGACAGGCGGCACGCATACCGTCACCGACATCGCCTTTTCGCCCGATCCGCAGCAGACCTATCTCTATGTCGCCGATATGATGAACGGCCGCATCTGGATATTGGAGCGCAAGACCCACGCCATATTGGGCGCGATCGGCCGGGTCGGGCGGCAGGCGGGGCAATTCACCTGGCTGCACAGCATTGATACCGACAGCGACGGCAATATCTATGCGACCGAGGTGAATACCGGCCGCCGCGTGCAGAAGCTGGTCTTTACCGGCATCGAATAGAAGGAACGCTGCGTGGCGACCGAACTTTACTACCTGACCATACCCGTCTTCATCCGTGGCCTGCGAAACCTGTCCGCACTGCTCGACAAGGGCGCAGCCTTCGCCGCCGCAGAGGGCATCGATCCGCTGGCTCTGACCGGCGCTCAGCTGATCGAGGATATGAAGCCGCTGACCGCGCAGGTCCAGTTCGCCTGCGATACGGCCAAGGGCACGGTAACGCGGCTGGGCGAGCTGGAGCCGGTGGCGATGCCGGATACCGAGCAGAGCTTTGACGAGTTGCAGGCGCGCATCGCAAAGACCATCGCCCTGCTGGAGGCCGTGCCGCGTGAGAAGATCGACGGGCGGGAGGAGGCCAGCGTGGTACTGAAGGTGCCGGGCGGCGAGATTCCCTTCACCGGCCGCAGCCATGTGCTGACCTTCTCCCTGCCCAATTTCTATTTCCACCTGACAACCGCCTATGCCCTGTTGCGTCAGGCGGGCGTGCCGGTAGGCAAGCTGGATTATCTGGGCGGAATTTAAGCATTCTCAAGTCAGCTGGAACAGCTGACGGCTCGGAGAATGCGCGAAAACAAAAACGTAAGGCAGTCGATCCGATATATTGGATCGACTGCCTTAACCTGCGATCAGCCGCATATAGGCGCTCGCCACCCATCCGCTGGCGCAGGGGCCGTCATAGCTTTGCTTGCGATCCACGGGGGAGGCGACGCCGCAATCGACGGCCTCCGTCGCGTTATCGGCAGGCTGGGCAGGCGGCACCACCACGCCCAGCCATCTCTGATCGATGCTGCGGGTGCAGATATAGGCGCGCTGGCCTTCCGCCAGTTGCGCCAATGACTTTGCGTCGCTGAACGGCGCCGCCCGCAGGGAAAGCCCGGCTGGGCCGCTGCGCGTGACCTGCCCCAGCGCGCCGCATGCATCCATCCGCGGACCATCCTCCCCGATCGTCACCGGCCGCGCGACCGGCGCATCCATGCGGCTTTCGGGCACATCTTCGCGCGGCGCGCCGGCCAGGGAAGAGTTGGGCAATTCCTCATAGACGTCATTGCTCTTCGAACAGGCGGCGACGCCGAACAGGAGGGGGAGCATCAGGGGCAGGAGGAGGGCCGGGACAATGCGCATGGAAAGCGTGATAGACCGCCCCGGTCCAGGGCGGAAGACGCCATGTTTCGCTTTAGTTTCATGGCGCCTTTCCCTATAGGCTTGGCATGAGCGAAGAACCCGTCAACTCCCCCAACAGCAATGAATATGGCGCCGACAGCATCAAGGTGCTGAAAGGGCTGGACGCCGTGCGCAAGCGGCCCGGCATGTATATCGGCGACACCGACGATGGCAGCGGACTCCATCATATGGTCTTCGAGGTCAGCGACAATGCGATCGACGAAGCGCTGGCGGGGCATTGCGACCTGATCACCATCA
The DNA here is from genome assembly GCA_021849075.1 of Pseudomonadota bacterium. Taxonomy (GTDB): domain Bacteria; phylum Pseudomonadota; class Alphaproteobacteria; order Sphingomonadales; family Sphingomonadaceae; genus Sphingobium. The sequence goes on from JAJZTH010000042.1 coordinate 18,303, forward strand.
CGCTGAACCCGGACGGCTCCGTCAGCGTCGAGGATAATGGCCGCGGCATTCCGACCGGCATCCACAAGGAAGAGGGCGTGTCGGCGGCCGAGGTCATCATGACCCAGCTGCACGCGGGCGGTAAGTTCGAAAATACCAGCGACGACAATGCCTATAAGGTGTCGGGCGGCCTGCATGGCGTGGGCGTGTCCGTGGTGAACGCCCTGTCCGAATGGCTGGACCTCAATATCTGGCGCGAGGGTGAGGAGCATTGGATGCGCTTCGCCTATGGCGACGCCACCGCGCCGCTCAAGGTGATCGGCAAGGCCCCAGAAGGCAAGAAGGGGACGCGCGTCACCTTCCTCGCCTCGACCGAGAAGACCCCCGGTGACGGCGGCACCTTCAAGAACCAGATCGAATATGATTTCGAGAAGCTGGAGCATCGCTATCGCGAGCTGGCTTTCCTCAACAGCGGCGTGCGCCTGTTCCTGGTCGACGCACGGCATGAGGAAAAGAAGGAGGTCGAGCTTTATTATGAGGGCGGCATCGCGGCCTTCGTCAAATATCTCGACCGCAACAAAAATGCGCTAATGCCCGATCCGATCGCGATCGCCGGCACCCGCGACGATGTGACCATCGACGTCGCGCTGGAGTGGAATGATTCTTATTATGAGAATGTCCTCTGCTTCACCAACAACATCCCGCAGCGTGACGGCGGCACCCATCTGGCGGCTTTCCGCGCGGCGCTGACCCGCACGCTCAATAACTATGCGGACAAGACCGGTCTGCTGAAGAAGGAGAAAGTCTCCCTCACCGGCGAAGATATGCGTGAAGGGTTGACCGCGATCGTCTCGGTCAAGCTGCCCGATCCCAAATTCTCGTCGCAGACCAAGGACAAGCTGGTGTCGTCCGAAGTGCGCCAGCCCCTCGAAAGCCTGATGGCCGACAAGATGGCCGAATGGCTGGAGGAGAATCCGGCCCACGGCAAGATGATCGTGCAGAAGGTGATCGACGCCGCCGCCGCGCGCGAAGCGGCGAAGAAGGCCCGCGAACTGACCCGGCGAAAGGGTGCGATGGATATCGCCTCGCTGCCCGGCAAGCTGGCCGACTGTCAGGAACGTGATCCCGCCAAGTCCGAACTCTTCCTGGTCGAAGGCGATTCGGCCGGCGGATCGGCCAAGCAGGGCCGCAACCGCCACAATCAGGCGATCCTGCCGCTGAAGGGCAAGATTTTGAACGTCGAACGCGCCCGTTTCGACCGGATGCTCTCGTCCAAGGAAGTCGGCACGCTGATCCAGGCGATGGGCACCGGCATCCGCGACGATTTCAATCTGGAAAAGCTGCGTTATCACAAGATCGTCATCATGACCGACGCCGACGTCGACGGCGCGCATATCCGCACGCTGTTGCTGACCTTCTTCTACCGTCAGATGCCGCAGATCATCGAGGCGGGGCATCTCTACATCGCCCAGCCGCCGCTGTATAAGGCGACGCGCGGCCGGTCCGAAGTGTATCTGAAGAATGAAGCGGCGCTGGAGCAATATCTGGTCGACAATGGCGTCGATTCGATGGCGCTGGAAACCACCGGCGGCGCGCGCACGGGCGACGATCTGCGCAGCCTGATCGAACATAGCCGCCGCATGCGCGCGGTGATGCGCTATGTCCCGCGTCGCTATAATCCCGCGATCATTGAGGCGCTGAGCCTCAACGGCGCGCTCGATCCCGAACTGTCGGCCGATGCGCAGGCCGAACGGCTGGCCACGACCGTCGCATGGATGGATGCGCAGGACGTCGAAGGACGCTGGACCGGCATCGTCGCCGAAGAGGGCGGCTTCCATTTCCAGCGGCTGTGGCGCGGCGTCACTGATCATCATGTGATCGAGGGCGGCTTCATCGGTTCGGCCGAAGCGCGCAAGCTGCACGCCATCGCCGCCGAGGATGCGGACAGCTATCGCACCTCCAGCCGCCTCGTCACGGTCAAGGCCGCGCTGGCTGCCGAGGCGAGCGACGATGATCTGCCCGCAGCCCCGGCCAAGGGTGCGGTCATCACCCGGCCGAGCGAATTGCTCGACGCCCTGCTGGCCGCCGGACGCAAGGGGCTGGCGATCCAGCGCTACAAGGGACTGGGCGAAATGAACGCGGAACAGCTTTGGGAAACCACACTGGACCCGGACAATCGGTCGATGTTGCGCGTCGAGGTGGAGCAGGCGGACGTCGCCGACGAGATCTTCACCCGCCTGATGGGCGACGTGGTGGAGCCGCGCCGCGAATTCATTCAGGACAATGCGCTGAACGTCGCCAATCTGGACGTTTAAGCCATTCTGGAAAACACCAATTAAGGGTTTTTGACACCAATTGCGGGGACGTTGACACCATAAACGTGTTTCGTCCCCCACCCCCTTCACGGCAATATGAGTCCATGAACGATGGTGGATAAGGCCATTGTGGAATTGCGAGATCTAGTAGCCGCTCGACGTGAGCGCCTGCTTAGAGAGCTGTATGAGCTCGAGGTGTTTCTCCGTGTCTGCGATTCGGTGCAAGACGAACAATCAACTGCATCTTCGGAGGCCCTCTGGAAGGCGTTGCAAGCAATCCACGGTCCTTCGGCGGCATCCCCAACACCCAAGGCGGTCGTTGAGGCTGCCTCGGCGATACTTCGTGAAGTTGGACGACCGTTGGCCCGCAAAGATTTGCTTCGACGGCTGATTGCGGCCGGCGTCGCCATCCCTGGGAAGGCTGCAGAGAAAAACCTCGGAACGATTCTCTGGAGGTCTGGGGTCATCGAGACGGTTGACCGTACCTACTGGTTCGTGGGCGAAGAGAAGCCAGAACCAGACAGCGAAGCTTGACCCATGCCTTCATGAAGAGTCAGTGCGGCCGAAATCTTTTCTCGTGGTCGGGCCTTACATTTTTGCCAGAATAACAGCTTGGGGCTGATACCAGAGCGGCGTAGCGCGTACTGGTTTACTGACGCTCGGCTAATCGTTTCAGGTTACCCTTTATGCCGGACGCAAGTTCTTTGCGGGGAATCCTGCTAATCACTTCCAGATCGGCAAGGCAATCATAGGCTTGCCAAGGCATCAACGGCTTATCCCCATCACGAGCAAAAGGCGCGTCGGTCTCCGTAAGCAGTCGGTCGAACGGCATCGCCGCCGCCAATTCACGTCCCTTCCGCGAACGCAACATCGCAGGTCCAATTGAGAACCAGCAACCCAACTCAATCGCCCGTTCCAGTTCCTTCACTGTTCCACTGAACCAGTGAAGGATTGGAGTTCCGGCGTCAGGGTGACGTTCGAGCGCATCGAGTACCGCGGTGGCGGCGCCGCGAGAATGGATCGTCATGATGCGCCCGCCTAGGTTCGCGCATTCGGCAACGATGCGATCAAAAACTGTCTTCTGTAGATCGAGCGAATCGCGATGAGGCGGACTTCCATCAATGCCGATTTCCCCGACATATCGAGCCTCTGGTAGGAGGCCGCAAAGAAGCGGCACTTCCTGATGGCGCTGCGAAACGATCTCCGGGTGCAGGCCGAGCGCAACCCTAACCCGTTTGCGATCCCCCACCAGCTTCTTCGTTCCGCGCCAGGCCTTGGGTGTCGTCGTGACCGCCAAGACATAAGTTCCCCGTGCATCGACTTCAGCGAGCACGGCTTCAGGATCGGAATAGAGGTCGATATGGCAGTGGAAGTCGATCAAGTGACACCAAGATGGGCGTGGAGCGCAGACAATTCTGCGATGCCACGCCGAACGACCTCACGATAGGGGGCAACGTCGCCAAGCATACGTGCGTTCATCGCACCACCAATCAGCTCGTCGATGCCGTGTCGGTTAACTGTCTCGATTGCCATTGCAACCGATCTAACGTCATCGAACCGAGCATGACGCAAATCGTTCTGTCCCAACGGATCGTACTTGTATCCGTTCGTCGTGTCGTCTCCCTGCCCCCACGCTAGGTAAGCGCCGCGTCGCACCTGACAGGGTACGCAGCGACCGCAATGCCGGAAGCCCGTACGAGAATATCGCCCGCAACTGGTTGAATCGCCGACAAGCTGCGCAAGGGTGGGCTGATCAGTACATCCCAAGAGCATCTCTCCCTTGGTACTATGCTCATAGGGGTTATTGAGCCGGACACGCAGACCTGCTGCGTCGAGTGTTTCCTGGATCAGGCGCAGGAAATAGGGGTGAGTCGTACGTGTGCTGAGACTGCCTGTACGCAGCGGAGTAAGCGGCACATTCTGACTAATGAAGCCGTTTTCCGGGATGCGCAGTTCCACCTCCTCGCCATCATGATGCCGACGCAGGCACGACGCTGCCAACACACCGAATCCGAGAAAGGCGATCGACCGGGCGCGTTGCGATCGTTCAGATGCTCCAGGCGGTCGGGCATGGTGATTAAGCTGAAGATGAAGGCTTTTGGGCGCGATCGTCTCTGCGGGACTGTCAGGATTTCCGTGTGTGGCCGGGCGGTTGATCATCAGGCCGCCATGGCTCTGATGAAACGTTCGCCGAAGATCACGGCAAATTGCGCCTTCGCCATGGTCCACTCACGTGGTGGCAT
>JAJZTH010000012.1 GCA_021849075.1 Pseudomonadota bacterium
CCGTCTATGTTGGCGACCGGTAGAAGCGCTCCCGTTTGGCAGCGCCCCGTCCGGTGAAAAGCCCTCTAGGCGGGGCTGCTGATTCCGTCAAATGCTTTTTTGAAACTTTCGTGAATTTTACGGAAAAATACTCCCGCCAAATCGCGGAAAAAGCTACATTTCTGCGGGTTTCAGGAGCAAATAAGAAAATGGGAAATGAACGGATAAAAACCCCGCCCCCCCTCAATTGCACCCTCAAAATCCGCCTAAACCCGAATCAACCCCCTGAATTCTCATCAGAATCAAGAATCAGATGCGATTCTCACAATCAATCAGGCCAAAGGTTCGCCTTCCCATGTCTCGGTATCGACCTGCAGCTGGGCGTCGCGTGGGTAGCGCGCTCCTGACGGCGCATCGAAGGTGAAAAGGGCATCAACCGCTGCAATCAAATCCGCCGGCCATGCGCGTGACAGAGTCGCCAGATCCTCATCGAGATGCGCGATGCTCGTCGTGCCCGGGATCGGCACGACATGATTACCCTTCGACAGTAGCCAGCCGAGACAAAGTTGCGCCGCCGTCGCCCCCGCCTCACCCGCCAGCGCCTTGAACTGTTCGACCAACAGCAGATTCGTTTCAAGATGCGGGGACTGGAAACGAGGCATGGGGCCGCGAATGTCGCCCTTTAGCAAATGCACGGCGTTGGGATTACCGGCAAGCAGCCCGCGTCCAAGCGGAGAGAAGGCGACGAAACCTACCCCAAGTTGCGCGCAGGCATCAAGCACGGCGACTTCGGCATTGCGGGTCCATGGCGAATATTCGGTCTGCATCGCGGCGATGGGATGCACGGCATGCGCTCGACGCAAAGTCGCCGCCGACATTTCCGACAGGCCGATCGCCCCGATTTTGCCAGCCTCCACACCACGCACCAACGCGCCGACCGAATCTTCGATCGGAACATTGGGGTCGAGCCGATGGAGATAGTAAAGATCGATATGGTCGGCCTTCAGCCGGCGCAGGGAATCCTCCAGCACCTTCGTGATCGCCGCCGGCGATCCGTCCAGCCCCCGCTTGCCGTCGATTTCCGCCAGCACGCATTTGCTCGCCAGGGTGAAGTCGGCCCGTCGATCCATGATTGTGCGGCCAAGCAGTTCCTCATTCGCGCCAAAGCCGTAAAGCGCAGCGGTGTCGAAAAAGGTCACGCCTGCATCGAGCGCATGGCGCAGCAGTCGCTCCGCCTCGCCCGCTTCAGGGCGCGGCAGATAGGCATGAGACAAATTCATGCAGCCAAGGCCGATGGCCGAAACGGTTAAGGGACCAATATTGCGGGTGGAAAGGTTGGTCATCATTAAAGCGGCAATCCTACATAATTTTCTGCGATCGACGTCTGCGCCGCGATCGAGGATGCGATATAATCGAGGTCGGCGATCTGCATCCGGCGATCGAACGCATCGCTATCGGGGAAGCGATGCATCAGCTTCGTTAATTGCCACGAAAAACGCTCGGATTTCCAGACGCGGGCCAACGCCTTGTCGGAATAGCTAGCCACAGCGTCCCTGTCATGACGCTTATAGTATGCGACCAATGTTTCCGACAGGTAATGAACATCCGATGCGGCGAGGTTCAGGCCCTTTGCCCCGGTTGGCGGCACGATATGGGCGCTATCCCCGGCCAACATCAGCCGCCCATGACGCATCGGCTCAAAGACGAAACTGCGCAGCGGTGCGATCGACTTTTCCAGCGCGGGGCCGCGGGTAATATGTGCGGCCGCCTCCGGTCCCAATCGAACAGCCAACTCATCCCACAACCGATCGTCGGGCCATTCTTCAACCTTCTCGTCCAGCGGCACCTGAATATAGTAGCGACTGCGCGTTTCCGAGCGCATCGATGCAAGCGCGAAACCACGTTCATGATTGGCATAGATCAGTTCATGGTTGCAGGGGGGCACATCCGCCAGAATACCAAGCCATCCAAACGGATAGATTTTTTCATAGGCGCAGGCGACCGATGCCGGGATCGCCCTGCGGGAGGGACCGTGAAAGCCGTCGCAGCCGCACAGAAAATCCGCGTCGATACGGCGCACCACGCCATTCTTGTTATAGGTAAGGTAGGGCGCATCGCTGTCGACCTCGTGCAGCGCGACATCGCCCGCTTCATAGATGATTTCCAGCCCGCGTTCCGACGCGGCGTCCATCAGGTCGCGCGTCACTTCGGTCTGGCCATAGACCATGACCTTGCGTCCGGTGAGAGCAGCGATGTCGATGCGGATCAGCCTTTCGCCATCGGCCAGATGAAAGCCGTCATGCGGCAACCCTTCGGCATGCATCCGCACGCCTAGGCCCAGCCGGTCCATCAGGTCGGTCGTCGTGCGTTCCAGCACGCCCGCGCGGATGCGCCCCAATATATAGTCGGGCGCTGCACGTTCGACGATGACGACGTCGATGCCTTCCGCCCGCAACAGATGGCCTAGCAGCAAACCAGCGGGGCCTGCGCCGATGATGGCGACCTGGGTCTTCATGATGATCCTCTCCAATCGATCTGGAATTGGAGAGGATGATGCGGGCACATACGCTACAGGCCCATGGCCCAACCATCAGATTAGTTGGACGATCGATCGGGTTCTATGCCGTCGTCTGCATAAGGCATCGCATTTTTATTCCCAAATGCAGGGATGATCCACCAGCAGCCTGTCAGGCGGCAGGCAAAGTGACGACTATATCGGGCGCGTCGCGCAGGCGCAGATAGAGTTTGCCGTCCTGCGGCGCGGGCACGCTCAACACCGACCCGGTATAGCCGTGCGCCACCTGCGCTGCATGATCGAGCGCAGGCGTTGCGCCAACCGCATCGATCAGGAACAGATCACGTCCGCGGATCATGCAGGCTTCTTGGCCGCTCGCGCCGCTTCCATCCGCACAGGCAACCGCGTCGATCCGCGGCAAACGCGCCAGTGTCACGAGCGGTTGCCAGTCGCTCGCCTCGTCTCCTCGCCGCAATCGAAAACGCAACGGCCCAAAAGTTGCGGGCGCCATCGCCTTTGCATCCAGCGTCGCCACCATCACCTGTGGTCCCTCCAGCCGCAGCCCATTAGCGACCGTCAGCCGGATGGCGCTTCCGTCGTCGGCGGATGCGATCTCGATCGCGTCGGTCGCCGTCAGCTTGGTGCCTTTGCCAGCCTGAACGGAGAAAACCATCTGTCCGTCGTCTGGCAACAGAGAATCGCTGCCAAGGCCCAGCGCCGCCCCCGTAGCCGGCGCCTTGCCGGGCGTGATGCTCTTGGCGATCAAGCCAATTTGTGGCCGCGCCGCCGCGACAGTGAAACCAAGGTTCATCGTGCGGCCATCGCGCAACCGAACCCGCGCCGTCAGATCGCTGCCCGCTTCGGGCGCCGCGCTATCCTCCTGCCCCGTCAGCCGCAAATGATCGACCGCACCTTCGCGTGAGAGGCCATCGGGTAATAATGTCAGCCCGCCGACCTCGACCCGTTCTACCTGATCCAGCCGTTGTCCCGACAACATGGCAGCCTTGTCTCCGGCGTGCAGCAGCATCCCGTCGAGCCGGCTCGCCTGCGCATAGCTGCGCAGACCAATGACCGAGGGTTGCGCACCGCCCTGATAGCGGACCTCGACATTCAGAGCGCCGGGCTTTCTGTCGGCAAGTGGCAGGGTCAACGCCAGCCGCCCCTCCCCTTGCGCCTTCCATGGGATCGGGCGAGCGAGGCCGTCCCCCTGACGCAGCGTCACCGCCTCGACACAGGCCGGTGCGCCGCCGGCCAGCACCAAATCATTGTCCCGGCCCACGACCAGCGCAGGCGGCTCGCCATCCAGCGCCCATCCCTTGCCGTCGGGCAATTGCACGGCGAAGTCCGGCCCTTCGAACCGGTCAAAACCCCATTGCCCATGCAGATGGCCATGCGCCGTGCCCTGAAAAGCGGGTGGCAGGACACCGCCCGGCAACACATAGCCGCCGCGGTCGGCGCGCGCCTCGACTGGCAGGTCAATCGTTTCACCCGACGCCGATCGCAGGGTCAGCGTCATGTCGCGCGCATAGGTGGTGGAATAGACCAGCGGCGCGCCTTCCACCGGCAACAACGCGCCAGGCCGCGCGGCGCAGACCGGCCCGGTCGCTCCGCTGCGCAGGCGCGGCGGGCTGTCCGCCTCGATCGCCGGCATGGCGACGACCATGACCGATTTGGGTTTCTGGAAGGATGGAGCCGCGTTGAGCAGCAAACCCATGCCGTCGCCCTTGCGCACGCTGAGCGTCGGCAGATAGTCGAATTCGGGGCTGCTGAAAGCGCCGAAAATCTTCGCAATGTCGCGGACCACGCCGATATAGGGGCTGTAAAAGCCATAGCCCGCCTCGCGCGTCGCGCTCAGTTGCAAGGCCAGATCGGTGGGGGCACCGGTCAGCGTTTCCGCCATGGAAGAGCTGTGCACATCGGCCAGCACCAGCGAATCTCGATTTTCCAGAAGGCAAGACGCCTGCATCTCGATCACCTTGGACAGGCAATCCTCGTTCAGCTTCATTGACAGGCTGCGCGCCAGCGTCGGCGCGACGCTGCGCAAATATTCGGGATGGGTGTTTTCCTGCGCCTTGATCGCCCCCATGAAGGCGTCGAGCCGGGACCGGTCGAGCGACGCCTGATTGAGGTCCTGCGTCGCCCGGACAAATTCGCCCGGTTTGCCGCGAACGGCATCGGCCAGCGCGCCCTCCGCACCGCCCGTATCGGGCACCAGGAACAATACCATCTGGCGTGCGCCGGTTGGAATGGTCAGGGCGAGCCTGCGGTCCTTCTCTTTCTTCTTCCATGTTTCGGCAAAGCGAACCCAGTCTTTGGGCGGCGGATTGGTCGCCCCCCGCAGGAAGGCAGACACCAGAATGAAGCGCGCGCCCTGATCGTCCGGCAGATCCGCCTCGACCGAAATCAAATCGCCTTCAGACAGGCTGGGTACCTGCGCGATCGGCAGGCTCTGCTTCCCGCGCGTCACCGTGACACGCAGCGACGGTCCCATCAGTTCGAATGGCGCAGGATCGGCGGCAACGGCAGGCGCGGACGCCAGCAGCGCAAGCACGCAAAGACCAGAAGGCATCATCCGGTTGATCGACAAACGCATATTCCTGTTATCAGGCGGGCTTCACGCCCCCTTCCACAACGGTCCGGCTGAACCGGACATGGACGGGATAACGCGATCGGCGCGCGACTGTTTCCCTCTGCCCGCGCCGATCGCCCGATCAGTCCGCTGCGACCGGCAGCCAGACGGCGCTTGCCGCGTCGCCACCGCGCTGGATCGTTTCGGTCGCCTTGACATAATCGGCAGGCTTGGCTTCCATGATCGAGGGCACCCAGCTTTGCGGATTGCGATCGTACAGCGGGAAGAGGCTGGACTGGACCTGCACCATGATCTTGTGACCGGGCAGGAAGACATGATCGACATTGGGCAGCGACCATTGGAAAGCATAAGTCTTGCCCGGCTCCAACGGCGCGGGCGTGGCGAAGCCGTTGACGTAGCGCCCCCGGAAAATCTCGATTCCGATGCCCAACTGATAGCCGGCCATGGTCGGATCGGCTGAATTTTCCTGCGGATAGACGTCGATCAGCTTGACCACGAAATCGCTGTCCTGCCCCGTCGTCGCAGCGCGCAGGTCGATCTTGGGCGCGCCCTTGATATGAACCGGCTTGTCCAGCGTGCCGGTCGCATAGCTCAGCACATCGGTCCTGCCGTCAACGAAGCGCTGGTCATGCACCAGCCAGGTACGCCATTCCTCGCCCTGCATATGGATCGGGCGTGGCAACATCGGCACGGGCTTGGCCGGATCGGATACATAGCTGTCGCTGCCCGCCTGCGGCTTGCTCCAGCTCAGGCTATAGCCGGCATCGAGATAAAGCGGCGTATATTCACCGGCGGGCCACTGCTTCGACACCTCCCAGCTATTGGTCCCGCTGGCGTAGGTCAATACGGGTGGCGTATCGCAGGCCGGGGCCTGCGTCTTGAGATGGCAGTCGAGGAAGGGCTTCATATAACGGGTGCGAAATTGCAGGCCGGTGTCCCCTTCCCACTTCAACGGTCCCAGTTCGCGCGCTTCATAATTGACCTGGCTATGTCGCCATGGGCCGATCGCCAGGCTCAGCATGTCATTATTCGCGTCCTGCTTCTCCAGCGCCTGATAGACAGCGGGCGCACCATAGCTGTCTTCCTGATCCCACTGCCCCACCACCAGCATGGTCGGCACGGTCAGCTTGCGCGCCGCCAGCAGCTTGTCGACCGCCTGTCCCTGCCACCAGCCGTCATAGGCCGGATGCTCCAGAACCTTGCGCACCACGGGCAGGTCGGTCAGGCCATAGGCGCGGGCATAGTCGCCCGCCGACCCGGCCGCCAGATAGGCGCTATATTCGTCACCTGTTCCCTTGGGCACGGCGCCCCCGCCCTTCTTCACCGTCTGGCCCAGATCATAGTCGAAGCCGAAGGTGCGGAAGGCGCCGTTGTGGAACCAGTCGTCGCCCATCCAGCCATCGACCATCGGGCTTTGCGGCACCGCGGCCTTGAGCGCGGGATGCGGATCGATCAGCGCCATCAACGATGTGAAGCCCAGATAGGAAGAGCCGGTGATGCCGACCTTCCCATTGCTTTCCTTCACATTCTTCACCAGCCAGTCGATCGTGTCATAAGCGTCGGTGGCATGATCCACCTTCGTCGGGTTGAGCGGCCCGCGCAGCGGACGGTTCATGACATAATCGCCCTCCGATCCGTCAAGGCCGCGCACATCCTGATAGACGCGAATATAGCCGTCATTGACGAACTCCGCGTCCATGACCGGCAGGATTTCCTCTATCTTCTGGCTGCGATTGCGGTTCGTTGCCCTGTCCGCATTATAGGGCGTGCGGCTCAGCAGGATCGGTGCGTCCGTCACGCCTTTGCGATGGACGATGACGGTGTAGAGCTTCGTCCCGTCGCGCATAGGGATCATCACAACCTTGCGCACATAATCCGCTTGCGGGCGGACCCAGTCATAGCTTTTGACCTGCTCGTTCAGCATCGTATCGGTCAGCCGCTGCTGCGCGGACAGCGGCGCGGTGAGCAGGGAAAAAGCGAGCGTGGCAGCGCTCAGGCGGGCGATGGTGCGAAGCGGCTTTATCATATTGCAGGGGTGGCTTGCCGGTATCGGGCGGTCAAGCGAGAATCCGCATGCCCTAGTGGTCCGATTCTGACATTCGCACTGTTTGAGGCGATGTCGCACACGAATGTCAGAATCTGTTCGGACCACTGGATATATTTGATTCTAGTGGATTGATTTTGACATTTGCAGACCCATCCCAGCCGCCAGGGGATGCAAATGTCAAAATCAATCCACTAGAGAGCGCGTCCGCAGGCCCGGTCGGGCATCGCCAGATCAGGGCGAGTGGTGAAATGCGCATCGGTCAGACTATGCAGGAAAGCGATCAGCGCCGGCATATCTCGATCCGACACCCCGCCGCCATGACGCCGGATTGCATCCTCCAATGTCTTCGCCGTTCCATCATGCCACCACGGTCCCGTCACCGCCACCATGCGCAGCGATGGCGTGCGAAAACGGCCCGCATCCGCCCCCTGCCCCGTCTGCTCCATCAGTCCCGGATCGGCAGGTTGTGGCGGCTCCAGGCGATGATAGTCCATGTCCGTCATAAACCGACCCGCATGGCAGGCCGCGCAGCCCGTCTTTGCGAATACGGCCATGCCCTGTCGCTCTATGGACGACAAGGCCGTCTCGTCCCCCGCCAGATGCCGGTCATAAGGACTATCAAGCGCGACCATCGTCCGTTCAAACGCCGCAAGCGCCGCCGTCACGCCGCCCATATCGATCCGACCGCGCCGTTCAGGATAGGCGCGGGCGAACATGCGACGATAACAGGCATCCTTGCCCAACCGCCGGGCCAGTTCGGCCTCCATTCCCTTCATCCCCATTTCGACCGGCCGTTCGCCCAACAGCGGAACCCGTGTCTGCGCCTCCAGCGTGGTGATCGCCGGATCGGCATAGGTCAGCCGGTCAAACCAGGCGACATTGGCAAGGCCGGGCACATTGCGCCGCCCCGGATCGCCATGCACGCCCGGCCGCGTTGCATTGCCATCGGCAAAAGCCCGTTTCTGTTCATGGCAGGCGGCGCAAGCCATGGTGCCATTGGCGGACAAATCCGCATCATAAAAGAGGCGGCGGCCCAATTCGACCCGGGCAGCGCTCATGCCATTACTCGCCGGCACCGATGGAGCCTCCACCCCGACAGGCAGATTCCAGCGCCAGGGCGGTCCCGCCGCAACCAGAAGCAGAGCCGCCGCCGCCAGCACCCGCCTCACGGCAGCGGCGTCACCAAAACGGTCAGTTGATCCTCGCCATTGGCCGCAACCTGCAAGGTGTAGACGCCCGGCTCCAGACTATAGTCCACCATTTTGCGCACGCCGCTGCAATCGGGTCCATGGCCATGGGCGATCGAGGTCGCGGCGACCCCATCCTTCACTACATCCACCCACGCGCCGGTGCCCAGCGCCACGCGCCATGTGCCGGCCTGCGCCACAGTGAAACTGGCAAGCCCGCCGAAACTGACCGATCCGCCCGGTTTTGCCGGGCGCACCGGGTAGACAATCTTGGGCGTGGAGCTGAGCGCCAGCGTTACAGCCTGCCCAGGCGTCAATGCCACCTTCGCCACCGACTTGCGATCGACACCGGCCTTCAGCGGAACGGGACGGCGCCAGGAAGCCAGCGGCGCAGGGAGATCAGCCGGCGCGGTGCAAGTGTCGGCCTCATGCGCCATCGGGGCCTGCGCCGCTACGGGTGCGGCGCTGACCAACCCAAGAAGGACGGAAAAAGGAACCCAGCCATCCAAACGCATCATGTCTTTCCTCGACAAGCACAATCTATATATCGCCAGATATAGCGAATCACATAAACAGGATAGGGGGATTTCATGCGCACCACATCTATTGGGCTGCTTCTGGCGGGCAGTTTTCTAACGATCCCGGCCATGGCGCAGACGGATGGCGCGCCGGACAATGGGACAACCGGCAGCTTCGGCCTTGGCCAGATCATCGTCACCGCACCCCGCACGCAGGGGATAGAGATTGACGGCAACACCCTCTCTTCCGAGGCCATCTATACCTTTGGCCGCACCGCATTGGACGATGCCGTCAACCTGATGACCGGCGTGTCAGCCGGCAACAGCGGCGGCACCCGTAACGAACGTCTGGTGTTCGTGCGCGGCTTTGACCGGTTTCAGGTGCCGCTGTCGATCGACGGCATCCGGGTCTATCTGCCCGCCGACAATCGGCTCGACTATGGCCGCTTCCTCACCACCGACATTGCCGAGGTGCAGGTGGCAAAGGGCTATGCCTCTGTCCTCGACGGCCCTGGCGCGATGGGCGGCGCGATCAACCTCGTCACGCGCAAGCCGACCAAGGAACTCGACATTGATGTGCGCGGGACTGTCAATTTCGACAATGACACCGACTATGCCGGCTACTCCACCTCGGCCATGGTCGGGACGAAGCAAGACAAATGGTATGCGCAGGCCAGCTATGCCCGCAGCTTCACCGATCATTGGGACCTGCCCAATGACTTCACCGCCCGGGTGCCGCGGCTGGAGGATGGCGGCGCACGCGACTTTTCCCGGACCGAAGACTGGCGCGTCAATGCCAAGGTCGGCTTTACCCCCAACGCGACCGACGAATATGCGCTCAGCTATACCTATCAGGAAGGGTCGAAGGGCGCGCCCCTGCATATCAGCGATACGGTGACCACGGCGCGCTTCTGGGACTGGCCGCAGTGGAACATCACCAGCCTCTATTTCCTGTCGTCCACGGCGCTGGGCGATCGTGCGACGCTCAAGACCCGCGCTTATTATAATCAATTCGATTCGATCCTGCGCTCCTTCAACGATCGCACGCAAACAGCCCAAAGCCGCCCCTATGCGTTTGATTCCCCCTATGAAGATCGCGCCTGGGGTGGCTCCGCCCAGCTCGATTTCGCCGCGAGCGAGGCGGACACGCTGCGCCTCGCTTTCCATTATCGCCATGATCGTCATGTCGAATTCCAAACGAGCTTTTCAACCGCTGGCCTGCCCAGCACCGAACCGCGCCAGACCCAGACTGAAGAGACATTTTCCGCCGCCATCGAAAATGAGCTGAAGCTCAGCCCCGACCTGACCTTCACCCTGGGGGGCAGCTTCGACTGGCGCAACTTGATCAAGGCGCAGGAATATGGCGCGCCACTCGGCACATCTGGCGCGTCCGTCCTCTACAATTATCCCCGCCGCGACGCGGATACCTGGAACCTTCAGGGCCGTTTCGACTGGCAGGCCAGCGAAGCGCTGACGCTGCATGCCAGCCTCTCGTCCCGCGCCCGTTTCCCAACAATCTTCGAACGCTTCAGCCAGCGATTCAATACCGCAATTCCCAATCCGTCATTGAAGGCAGAACGGGCAACCAATGCCGAAATCGGCGGCAGCTGGACACAGGGCAAGCTGCGCGTGGAGGCCGCCGGCTTCTACAGCTGGGTTGACGATGCGATCTTCAGCGTGCTGACCCCCGCCTATCCCTGCACGGCGTCGACCACGCCGCCCGCCGTTTCCACGCCCGGCTGCGCGCTCACCAATCTGACACAGAGCCAGAATGTAGGCAGCGGCCATTATTATGGTGTGGAACTGTCGGTATCGGCAACGCTGCTGCCGGGGCTGGATGCCGGCTTCAACTATACCGCTACAAAGCGCGATCTGGACTATGCCGCCAATCCCGCCTTCCGCCCGATTGGCGTGCCCACGCACAAGGGGTTCGCCTATCTTGACTGGGCGCCGGTCGAAGGACTGCATATCGTTCCCAGCGTCGATCTGGCGTCAAACCGCTGGACCCTGTTCACCGCGACGCCCGCAACCGCGCCACAACTCTATTATCGCACCGGCGCTTATGTAAATGCCGGGCTGCGCGTCGACTATGCCCTGACGCCGCAGGTCGACATTGGCGTGGGCGGACGCAACCTGTTCGACGATTATTATACGCTGACCGATGGTTTCCCGGAACCCGGCCGGACCCTTTTCGCCAGCTTGCGGGTGCACTACTGATCGCGGGACGGGCATTGTCGAACTGGACGATCCGCCCTAAGCCGGGGCCATGTCGACCTCGCCCGTCCCCAGCTTTTATCTTTATGGGGAACCCCAACGCAGCGTAGCGGAGGGGTTCGTCCATGTCGAAAGCCTGGACGATCGATCACGCCCCAGCGAATGGACGATCCGCCCGCATGTCCATCGCGATCTCAACCACATCATCCTGATCGCGCAGGGTGGCGGCGCGATGCAGGCCGAAGCCGCGCAGGTGCATTTCGAGGCGCCCTGCCTGTTGCTGATCCCGGCTGGCATCGTCCACGGCTTCAGCTGGCATCGGGAATCGCGCGGCCATGTCACTACGATCGCCGACGGCTATCTGCGCCATCTAATTGCGCGCGACGGTGATCTCGCCACCCTGTTCGCCCATCCCCATGCCGTTGCGCTGCCGCCAGAAGGAGGAAGTGAGGCTGAAACGACCATCGGCCGCATGGCGCGGGAACTAGGTTGGGCTGGTCCCGGCCAACGCGCTGCCGTCGAATCTGCGCTGCTGTCGTTGATGGTGCTGGCGCTGCGGCACGCCACCCTGGCGCAGGCCGCGCTGCCAGGCAATGCACGACAGGCGGCCCTCGTTGCGCGCCTGCGGGAACGGATAGATCAGCGCTTTCGCCGGCGGGAATCGGTGTCGGTCCATGCCCGCGCACTGGGTGCCAGCCTGACCGCGCTGCGTCAGGCATGCGCCCGTGTCGCCGGCACTTCGCCCGCGCAGATGCTGGATGATCGTTGCCTGTTGGAGGCGCGCCGTCTGCTCGTCTATTCGCAAATGTCGGTGACGGACATCGCCTATGCCGTGGGTTTTGAAGACCCAGCCTATTTCTCGCGCTTCTTCGCCCGCCATCTTGGCCAGCCGCCACGCGCATGGCGCGCCGCCCGCATATCGCCCCGGCCATGACCGACGACATTCGCCATATTCTCGACCGGCTGCGCACGCCGCAGGACAATATCGTCACGCGCGCGCGCCAGATGGTGGAAGCCCATGTCCCACCCGAACGGCGCGGTCCCGGCTGGGACCGCCACTGGCGCGAACTGGAAGCCTATCTTGACCTGCCGGGCCATTGGTCTGCAAAGGACGCCCATGACGAATGACGGCATGATCGACCTGCTGGTGTCGCGCCTGCTGCGCGACCATGGCAAAAGCAAGCATCATTGGCGCAAGGCGATCGGTCCCATTCGCCTGTACAGCCGCGACACCCACCCCCATTGCAACTGGAACGCAACGCCGGCCGGTAGCACTGGGGACGTCGCCCTGATCGAAAGCCTGCTGGACGACCTGCGCCTCACCCATCCGCTGCTGACGTCTTCCTGAAATTCTTCCGCAATCGCGACATCCCCCCCCCTCACCCGCGCGGATCGCGTCCAAAATGCATTCATCCTCGCGCCAGTTCCGCTCGTCCATGCGCTTTACCTGTCAGTTTCCACGATAGCGCAACGCATCGATCAGCAAAGCGAACGCCGCCTTGGGTTGCCGCCGGCTGGGATAATAAAGATGATAGCCGGGAAAGGGCGGGCACCAGTCCGCCAGCACCCGGCGCAACCGGCCCGCATTCAGATGCTCGGCGACATAATCCTCTGGCACGAACGCAACCCCCATGCCCGCAACCGCGGACCGAATGATCATTTCGACATTATTGGACGTGAACTGCCCTTCAACCCGTACGTTCAATTCACGCCCGTCTTTCTCGAACTCCCAGGCATAAAGGCCGCCAGCGGTGGTAAAACGCAGATTGATGCATTGATGCTGGGCAAGATCCTGCGGCACGATCGGTTCGCCATGCTCCGTCAGATAGGCCGGAGCCGCCACGGCCGCCATCCGCAATTCGGGGCCAATGCGAACCGCGATCATATCGCGCGCCACCTGCTCACCCAACCGGATCCCCGCATCGAAACGATCGGCAACAATGTCGCGCATGCCAGAATCGATGCTCAGTTCCACGTTGATGTCCGGATAGTCCCGCATGAGCTTCTCGACGGCGGGCCACAAAATGGTCGCAGCCGCATGCAGCGGCACCGTCAGCCGGATCGTGCCAGCAGGCCGCTCCCGCATTTCCCCCAGCAACTCAAGATGCCCCTCAATTTGTTCGAAGGCCGGCACCAGCCCCGCCAGCAATCGCTCGCCCGCATCGGTGGGCGACACACTACGGGTCGTGCGCGACAACAGGCGCACCCCGATCCGGGACTCCAGCCGTCGAATCTTGTGGCTAAGGGCAGATTGCGACACGCCCATTTTCGCGGCAGCCTTGGTGAAGCTCCCTTCTTCTGCGATGGCGATGAAGGCGTTAAGGTCGATAAGGTCGTCGCGCTGCATGCATGCCCTCATAGGATGGATGCGGGCAAAAAGCATGGGGCAATATCAAGGGGCCGCGCCGCCCTCGGCCGGATGGGCTTACTAGGTCACATGTGCCGCACGGAGCGGGATGAACTGCTCGATATCGTCCAATATCTGTTGTCGCGTTCGCCAACGCGACGCTGGCGGCGCGGCGCAGATTTTTGACCGGCAGCGCATCATGCAGGGTGGTGACGACATACGCATTCTGCTAAGTCTGCGACACACGCCGATATGCCGTGAGATGTGCCATATGGCTGGAAAATTTGCATCATAGCAGATGTAACCAACTTACCACTTTCGTTACATTGAATGATGGGATAGCCCGCAGAAATGCTCGGTTTTTCCTATGATGCGGATCATGCACTCCTGTTGCTTGGCAGGCTTGATGGAAGGCTTGCGGCCAGTCCCGCTGCCGATATCTGGTTAGCGCGCGCGCGGTTGCAGGGCGCTGCGACATTGGCGCAGGCAGCGGGCGTTCCGATCGAGGTGCGGGACCTGCAAGACTGGATTGCAGGCCGAACCGCGCCCCCTCGCCACAGCGAGGGTCTGAACGATCCACTTTCCATCGCCGCGCTGTTTCACTTCGCGCTGTCCGCCGGAGAGGATAGCCGCGACCCACTCAACCGTGCGACGCTCAACCTGTCACGGCAAATACTGGATGACCGTCAGGAGGCAGCCTTGTGGGGGCACGAGGACATTGTCCGCTTCGGTCCCCTATGGCGGGAGGCGGGGCAGGCTCTGGAAGCCCCCTACCCTACCCCCTCCTTACTTGCGATTGCCGAAAGAATAGTAGCCACCCGGGCGGCTCTGCAGATGCCGTTGACTGAGGTTCCTCTGCTAACGACGGCCGATGGTCGGCAATGGCGGCCGGAATCGTCGCGGGTTGATCTCAACTGGCTGATCGCCTGCCATGTTCCTTTGTCCCTTCAGCGCGCCGGTTTGGCGCTGCGCTTTTTGCCCTCTTTCACCGACATGCCACGCCTGTTGCCTGGAGAGCCAGCGCTACTGGAACGGATGTTGCGGGAAAACATATGTCGGCGAGCGCTGAGCGGTCTGAAGGATCTCGACCGAATTGAAGCGCGTATGGCGCGTGCTCCGATGGACCTTAATGTCACCCGACGCAGCAAGGCGCCCTTATTGTTACGGTTGGAACTGGCCTATCCTGGATTGAGCAGAACAGCCGTCGCGCGGCTGCTCGGCATTTCTCACCAGGGAGCGACCAAGCTTTTAGCCCAGATTTCCGGGCTTTTGTAGGCATGATGGACGCTGGCGATGAGGTAGCTCATCTGTCTTCCATAAATAGGAATATCTCTGTGTGGGTTATAAGGTTTCTAATGAAGTTAGAGAGTTAGCCACGCGGTATGCGCTATGCGAATCGCCATATTTGCGTGAGTCGGGCATTTGTCGCCGTTCCCGATATACCGACTTTTCGTTCCTGAAAGATCGTTACGAGCGTTCCTGAAGGATCGTCCATCCGTTCCTGAAGGTGCGAAGGGCGTTCCCGAAAGGTCGAAGGTAATTTGTAAAGCGGCGCATGGGCGGGACATTTGAATCAGTTCGCGACGAGGGTCGTGAAAGCATGTTCAAATCGTGGGGCGTTCGGGCGGCGCTGCAATTCTTGATCCGGACAATCTCACTGGCAGCATCGCTAAACCCGACACATCGGGAACGTCGGATATTTGCGGCCGGGTTTCCTTGAAGCAACTGCCCTCCCCTCCCCCGATATTTGGGCATGCCGGCGAAAACAGATGAGGGGAAAGGCACGCTGGTTGAACTCGTGTGGGGCTGGGCATGTTGCACCCGATCAATATGCCGGTTGGAAAATATGACCCTCGACGCCTCGTGGTCGCCAGAAGTTTGGGAAGGATGGCCGTTTCGAAGAAGTTGACCCCGACGGCGATCATGCGCCCGCTTGCGATATTTGTGGATGTGGCCGAAGCTGAGCTGGTCGGCGAGATATTGAGGCGGGCACAGCCGAGGTAGCGCTTCAATCATGTCGTCAAAGATCGCGACTATTGGTGACAGGCCGGCCTGCTCAGTCCGATATGATGGAGAGCTGGAAGCGAGAGCCTCGGAATGCATATATGTTCGTAGGGGTCAGCAAAGGCGATATATCTGTTCCGATCGCTACCTGGACATCATGCATGTATTTGACTGCGAGACTATGAGCAGGCGGCCGGAACCATGCGGGCCAGAGAAGAACTAATTCGGCTCAACGGGCGCCAGCTCATCGGAGTATGTATGGACTCTGATCATTTTACTTTGACCCAAGCCGTCACTGTGAGCGGAGCGGAACAATCCACAGGCGCTCCATATGGATTGCTTCGCACCGCTCGCAATGAATATCCGGTTTGATATTGTCTCGCTCTAGTGGTCCGCATCTGAAGCTCGCCACATCATCCGGCAGGGCTGAGCGAACTTCAGATTCATTAGGGCCACTAGCAACTCTATGATTCTAGCGTAGTTTCTGGATTTGAAATACGCTCGCTGCCTTGCCGCAAAACGTGGCGTATTTCAAATCCACCACATTAGAGGCGGTGACGATTTTTCTCATTGAAACGGCGCACGAAGCCGATGAACGCTTTTTGATAGTTGACCGGCGTACGCTCTGGGTCGGTGCCGATCCAGTCCCGGAATTCCTGGTGAAGCGTTTGATAATCCCATCCTGGATATTCGGATCGCAGGGTTGCGAGGGTGGCGTCCGTCAGTTCGCCCGCCGTGGCGCGCGAGGAGAGACTTGCGACGCTACGACGAATGAGGGCGCTGGCGTCGAGCGTAGCATCTTTTTTTGGCGCAGGCGGTAGGCCGGCTGGTTTGGATGGGGCAGGGGGCGGGGTCGAATCAGCCAACTTGGGTTGATCTTGCGCCGCTGGCGACAGGGGAGCGGCATTTTTGCGTCGCCGCATGCGCAGTAATGGCTCCCGCTTTCCTTCATGCTGTTCCAACTCCAGGCTATAGCCGGGCAGAGAGTCGCGTTCGGCGATCTTGGCCAATTCGAACTTGAACCGGCGGTAGGCGCCTTCCGCGCCCGACTTTTCGAACAAGGTCGGCATGGAAATGGCGAAGCCGGCGTCTCCGGCACCGCCCGCATGTTTGCGGGCGACTTTGTACAGCCAGCGCTCCCGACCGCCGGTCAAATCGAAATAGGCGCGGTCGATCGACAGGACGCCGCCCTGCATCAATACACCTTCATAAAACCAGTTGGACAGTTCGATGGTCATGCCGCGCGACCGCTCCGTGCGTTCGTCCACCAACTGGGTCCAGCCGTCGAGCCAAGAGAAAGTCGCTTCCCGCCGATTTTCAGCGCGAATATTGGTTTTGATCGTGGTGGCGACCAGCCGATCCAGCGATTGACCGAGCAGTTCATAAGCGCGGCCGGTCGTCGGACGATGAATCGCGCGCAGCAGATCATATGGCATCAAGTGCAGCTTGCGCGGAATGTCATTCAGTCCCCGCCGTGCCATATCGGCCAGTACCGATGCACAATAGATCAGGATGTCCGCATCCCAGATGGTCGCCATGCCATAATCCGGATTCGCGGAAACATGGACCCAGGCTTTCCCGTCAGGCGATGTGTAGTCGATGGGCTTCACCCGCTTTGACTTGGCCAGGGAAAAGAAGGGACGCTCCATCATTTCACGCTGATCGCGCAGCGGCATGTCCGCAATATACGGCAGAAACAGGTCAAACTGGTCGTTGAACGCGGCTGGTTTGTCGCGGCTCATGGGGAGGGGATTCCATTCGCACATTGAATTTGAGCATGACGCGGGTCGGCTCCGCGCAGGGCAGGGTTACAGCGTGGTGTTTGTGGCGCGCGCCAAAGCAAAAAGAGCCGTTTCCCCGGGGAAACGGCCATTGGGCGCGTAAGTTGGTTCGGCCTTTTTGGTGTACCGTTAAAAACAGCAAGCGGGTCACACGGTTCGTTTCCCCGGGGAAACAGCAGGAAAAGCCGCCGGTTGTGCCGGTTATGCGATCGCAGGGTCATCGATGCAAACCCAAGCCCTGCCGTTCCAGATGGGCCAGTGTTTCGCGCAGTGCATCGACCAGCATATCGGTGTCAGCCCCAGAACCGGCATGAAAACGCAAGGTGACGCCCTGACGGTTTACAGACTGAACGGACAGCACCGGGCGTCCCAGATCGCCAGTCCAGATATAAGGCTCGACCTTGGGCGCGGCGATAGCGGCGCGAGGGGCATCGAGCAGCCGCTTGAGCACATCGGCTGCGGGGAGGGCGGGCTGCCCCCTTTGCCGAAGTGCTGCCTGCTCACTCGCCAATATACCTGCCGCCATATGGATCGCAGCGGCTGACTTGCCATCGTCGAGCGCCTGCGCCAGTGCATAGGCTGGCTTCAACTGCACATCGGCAGGTGAAGCAAAAGCGTCGATCACGGCATCGGGAATGCCGGCGACCTTGATCATCTTGCTCAGCCATCCTTTGGACAGCTTCAATCGCTCGGCCATGCGCGTCAGATGACTGCCATAATGGTCGCTGAGCGCATGCGCATAATTGCGCGCGCGTTCCAGGTCGGACACATCCTTGCGTGCGCGATTTTCCAGATCGGCCAGTCGAAACGCAGCCTCATCATCCAACACCGCCACTTGCGCCACGAACTGCATGTCGGGATAGCTGTGACCGCGCAGCCAGCTGATCGACCAGTGTCGACGGGTGCCGGCAATCACCTCATAATCATATGCGGGATCGTCTTCGACCCGGCGAACGACGGCGGGCACTTTCTGTCCGCCTTCCGCGACGATCGAATCAATCAGCTCCCGGCAATTTTCTTCGGACAGATGAGCATAATGGCGCGCATTGCCGGGCCAGATGCGAACCCGGCCCGGATCCAGCAAAAGCTGGGTGACTTGCCGTACCTCGCCAGACGCCAATCGCGCCAGAGCGGACTCCCGCCCCAGCAATGTCGTTCCTCGCGCGCGTTCGTTGCGCGCCGTGGGGGCGGGCATGGGGACAGGCGGTTGCTCGTCTGCGGCAGGCGCAGTCGGCGTGGGCGCAGCCGCTTCGACTTCATCCGAAAGCAGAGCGGCAAGATAATCCGACTGTTTACGCGCCATGACGCTTCATTCCCGAGCAAGAACAAATCAAGAACATTGCCGCAATTGCGGCATGGAAAGAGGGCAGATCAGCCGACATTGACGATATCCTCTTCCCGCGCCGGAGCGACCCGGCCCCAGCCCTGTCGGACCAGCGCCTCGATCTGCCCCATCGCCTCGTCCAGATTGGCGCGGCAACGCTTATGGGTGCGCGGCGTGCCGATCGGCTTTTCCAGCTCGTAAACGGTCATCATTCGCATCGCGGCATGGCTGATTTCGGCCGAATCCAAAATCGGCACCGGCAACAGCGCAGGGCCGAAGCTCTGTTCCATGATGGCGCGCACCATGGCGTGGCTGGGATCATTGCCGTCAAACTTGGAACAGATCAGCCGCACGAAGCTATAGTCGACGGCGATGCCCGCGCTCTGGAGCTGGCTGATCACTTGATCCATCATCGACAGGAATTGGACCGTCGAACAAAAGTCAGGCGTGGTCGCGGCCAGTGGGACCAGCAGAGCATTGGCGGCCTGCATCACCGCGAGGCTGATCGTGCCCAGCGCTGGCGGTGGATCGAGCAGCACGATGTCATAATTGCGCGCCAGATCCATCAGGCCCTGTTTCAGCTTGCGAAAGCGGGCCGCCAACACGGACCCGCCGTCGCTGCCGGCCGCCGCCAGCTCATATTCGACATCGAACAGCTCCAGATTGGACGGGATCAGATCGACATTGGGCCAGGGGGTGCGCTTGACGGCATAAAGCAGGTCGACCTGGGTCGGATCGATCGACAGATAGGGATAGAGTGTTTCTTCCCGCTGAATGTTGAAATGGGGGTTAAAGCCGAACAATGTAGTCGTCGTTGCCTGACTGTCGCAATCGACCACCAGCACGCGATAGCCCTGAACGGCGAAATAATGGGCCAGATGGGTCGTGACCGTGGATTTGCCGACGCCGCCCTTGAAATTCTGAACTGCGATGATTGCGGGAACGTCCAGAGGGGCGCGCTCCGGCGTCGCGCCCAGCACCTGTCGCATGTTGAGCAGTTCGTCGATCGAATAGCCCGGCCGTCGGCCATTTTCCGTTGGCGGGGCGGGCGGCAACCGGCCATCTTCCTCCGCCATGCGAATCCGATTCGTGGAACAGCCCAACAACTGAGCCGCCTCGGCAATGCCAAAGCGAACGCTCAGTTCCTTGCGGCTTTCGGGCAGAAAAGCCTTACGCCGCAGGCGTTCGACCATCTTTTCGCCGGCTTCGGCCAGATCGCCTATCTGGTCAACCACTGCGTTCATTTTGTCCCCCGGACATTGGCTTGAAGCTTAATAGTTTCATACATTGCAGATTTCATTCAAATCTGCAATGTGCCAGCATTCAGGAGCCAAATCGGCTTCAGAACCGCATTATTTCGCCCATGGATCGGGCGCCAGCACTGCGCCATCGCCAGCACCCAAATCCAGCATCGGATGGTCGGCCGCGCCATAGCCGCGCCATGTTGGCAGTCCATCGCCGTTCGGGTCGCCCTGCTTCACGAAATTGACCAGATAGGCGCTGGCGATCCTACCGATATGCCGATCGACCGGCGTTGTTTCCGCACCATATTTCACCCCGACCGTGTCGAAGAAATAGGGGATTTCGCTGGCATGGCCGGCGCCCTTGGTCGCGGCGGTGCGCGCCGACTGGGCGACATAGGAGAAGCGATAATACCAGGTCGGAATATCCTGAGCTACGAACTGATCCGCCATGTCGCGCGCGCCAGCCACCATCGGGCCGGTCGGGCCGCCAATATCGTCGCTGGTCGCGCCGATCATCACTGGCACCTTGTTGAACTGTCCGCCCTGATAGGCAGACAGGCTATCGCGCGCGATCCGGCCATCAGCGATTGGCGCGCTGTGCGTGCGTGCGCCGCCGCCAAACAGCGCCGCCAGATTGAGGCCATCGACGATGTCATCGGCCGACAGCGCACGCAGTTTCGTGAGCGCTGCCGGATCATTCGCAGCAATCCCTTTTTTCGCGGCAAAGGCGGCACCCACCGCCTCCGCGCCGGTCAGCGTGGCGTCGCCCATCGGCATCGGCCCGCCTGACTGGATCACCGCCTTTTGAAACAGGCCCCGTGTCATGGGCGATGTCAGCAGCGCATGGACGGACATGCCGCCGGCGCTTTCTCCGATGATCGTCACATTGGCCGGATCACCGCCAAAGACCGCGATGTTGGCCTGCACCCATTTGAGCGCGGCAATCTGATCCATATAGCCATAGTTGGCGAGCAGTCCCTTGTCGGCATCCGCCTTCGTCAAGGCTGGGTGGGCGAAGGTGCCGAAACGACCGATCCGGTAGTTGAAGCTGACGACCATGATGCCCTGCTTCGCCAGCGCCGCGCCAGAATAGGTAGGCGGGGATGACCCGCCATTGACGAAGCCGCCGCCATATATCCAGACCATCACCGGCAGCTTCGTTTTTGCGCCCTGTGGCTTCCAGACGTTCAGGAACAGGCAGTCTTCCGCCGGGGGCGTGCCCAAAGGCGCGGCGTCGGACGGGAAGGGCAATTGCATGCAGTCATGGCCGTAGCGGCTGGCGTCCCGTACGCCTTGCCATGGCGCGACGGGTTGCGGCGCGCGCCAGCGTAACGCGCCCACGGGCGGCTGAGCGAAGGGAATGCCCTTGAATACGACGACGTCATCTTCGTTCACGCCGCGCAGCGCGCCGCCTGCAATCGTCACTTCGGGAACGGATGGCTTGGCGGTTGCGGCTGCCGGCGCCAGTATGGCGGCGATCAGCAGGGCGCGCGAAAATATGGGCATTATCCTCTCCATCATCATGGCAGGGGCAGGCACAGGACCTGCCCGGTGCGGGCGGAAATCCGGGCCGCTTCGATCACTTCCTGCGTTGCTAGGGCGTCCTGGGTGGAAACCGGCAGGGGGCTGCCCTGGCGCATGGCGTCGGTAATCTGCGCATAGAAACGCTCCTGGCAACCGATAATGGCGGGGGACAGAGTGACCTGACCATCGGTATCATGATGTTCGACGGGATCGGGATCGACGCCCCAGCCTGCATCGCCCGGCCGCAGCCCGGCGATCAGTTGCGCCTCTTGTGGATCCAGGCGGCGCTTGATCAGCATGCCGCCTGTGCCATGGACCATGAAGCGCGGCGTGCCACCGGCGTCACCGCCCGGCGCGTGCAGGCTGGCGTGCAGCACCACGCGCTTTTCGGCATAGCGCAGCACGACATGCGCCCAGTCGTCCGCCGCCGATCCCGGGCGCAGCGCCGCGATGTCCGCACTCACCGCATCGGGGCGACCGAACAGCGCCAGCGCCTGATCCACCAGATGCGGTCCCAGGTCGAACCACACGCCGGAGCCTGGCGAACCATCTTCGCGCCAGCGTTCGCGCACTTCCGGCCGGAAACGGTCGAAATGACTTTCAAAATGCGTCACCCGCCCGATCGTGCCAGCTTCGATCGCGGCCTGAATGCTCAGATAATCGCTGTCGAAGCGTCGATTATGGAACACTGCCAGATGCCGTCCCGTCTCTCGCGCCAGCGCCTCCAGCCCGCGCGCCTCCGCCAGCGACAGGGCGAAGGGCTTGTCCACCACCACATGCTTGCCCGCGTTCAACGCCCGTTCGACAAGCGCCGCGTGTGTCTCACTCGGTGTCGCAATCACCACCAGATCGATCGCCGGATCACCCAGCACCGCGTCGATTTCGGCCACGCAGGCGATCGTCGGATCGAGCGCGGCGACCTCTTCGGCCCGGCTGGTCACGATCGCAGCCAGTCGCAGCCCCTGCGTCGCATGGATCAACGGGGCATGGAAAATCCGCCCCGCCATGCCATAGCCGATCAGTCCGGCCTGCACCGTCATGGTTTCAATGCCTTCGCCACGACAGGGGCCAGCTTGCCGACGATCACAGTGACGCCCTCGTCATTGGGATGGATGCCGTCGGGCAGTTGCAACGCGCGATGCCCGATCACCCCGTCCAGCATGAACGGATAGAGCGTCGCGCCATGGGCCTTGGCCAGTTCTGGAAAGATGGGGTTGAACGCCTTGGCATAGTCCGGTCCCATATTGGGGGAGGCCAGCATGCCGGTCAGCATGACCTTGATGCCGCGCTTTTGCGCTTCGCTCAGGATCGCGTCCAGATTGGCGCGCGTTTCTGCGGGGCTTAGGCCGCGCAACATGTCATTGCCGCCCAGTCCGACCAGCATCAGGTCTGGCTTGCGCGGCAATCCATCCAGGGTGAAGGCTAATCGCGCCAGCCCTGCGGCGGTCGTATCGCCCGATACGCCGGCATTCACGACCCGCGCCTTGACCCCGTCCGCGTTCAACGCTTTTTCCAGCACTGGGGCCAGCCCCTTGCCTTGGTCCAGATTATAACCGGCATATAGACTGTCGCCGAACGCCACCACCAGCTTTGCGTCCGCGGCCGGTTCGGCAACGGCTTGCGCCTGCTCGGCATTGGCCGCTGGAGGTGGGGGCGGCGCAGCGTCCGAACAAGCCGCCAGATGGACAAACAGCGTCAACGCCCCATATTGCAACAATCTGCCCGTCAAGGAGCGCTCCTTCTTCATGCACTTGCCTATCGATCCCGCCACTATCGCGATCCGCGCGCACAATGTCACGCTACAGCTTGGAACCCGCGATGCGCCGGTCGACATACTCAAGGGCGTCGATATTTCCATCCTGCGTGGTGAAAGCGTCGCCATCCTCGGCGCATCGGGATCGGGCAAGAGTTCGCTGATGGCGGTACTGTCCGGACTGGAGCGGGCCAGCGGCGGCAGCGTCGATGTCGGCGGCGTCGATTTCGGCGCTTTGGGCGAGGATGATCTGGCCCGCGCCCGTCGTGGCCGGATTGGCATCGTGTTGCAGAGCTTTCATCTGTTGCCCACCATGACGGCGCTGGAAAATGTCGCGGTGCCGCTCGAACTGGCCGGCCATGCCGACGCCTTCATACTGGCGGCGGAGGAACTGCGCGCCGTTGGCCTTGGCCATCGGCTGAACCATTATCCCGCGCAATTGTCTGGCGGTGAACAGCAGCGTGTCGCCATCGCCCGCGCGGTTGCGTCGCGCCCGACCTTGCTCTTTGCCGACGAACCCACCGGCAATCTCGATGCGTCCACCGGCGCGACGATCATGGATTTGCTGTTTGCCCGGCAGCAGGCGGCCGGCGCGACGCTTGTCATCATCACCCATGATCCCGTTCTGGCCGAACGGTGCGGTCGCATCATCGAAATGCGCGATGGCCGGATCATCGCGGATCGCATTCTGTGAGCGGCCTTGGCTGGCGCGCCGGCTGGCGCATCGCCCGGCGCGATCTGCATATGGGGTTTCGCGGATTGCGGCTGCTGTTCCTCTGCCTTTTTCTGGGCGTCATGGCGCTGGCGGCGATCGGCAGCCTGACTGCGGCGATCACGCAGGAACTCAGTGATCGGGGCCGGGTGATCCTGGGCGGCGACATTGAAATCGGCATGACGCAGCGTGAGGCGGGGCTGGGCGATCGGGAAGCCTTCCGCCAACTCGGCACGCTTAGCCAAACCATTCGTATGCGCGCCATGGCCCAGCGCAGCGGGCCGGGTAGGGGAGACGCTCCACCCGCCATCCTCACCGAACTCAAGGGCGTCGATGCCGCCTATCCGCTCTATGGCGCGGTCAAACTGCGTCATGGCGTCTATCGGCCGATGGACGCCGATCATGCCGTCATCGGCGAAGCGCTTGCGGAACGACTGGCTCTGCGGCGCGGCGAGACTATCCGCTATGGCGATGCGACCTTCACCATCGCTGACATCATCGCCGATGAACCGGATCGGCTGGGCGAAGGCTTCACCCTTGGCCCTGTGACGATCGTGTCGATGGACGGATTGCGTCGCACCGGGTTGATCCAGCCGGGCAGTCTCTACAATGCGAAATATCGCATAGGGCTGAACCCGCGCTATGATGCGGAAACGGTCCGCAAGGATTGGGAAAAGGCGCGCGCCAACGAAGGCTGGACCTTCAAGGATCGTGACAATGCGGCCCCCGGCGCCAATCGTTTCATCGAACGGATGGGACAATTTCTCTCGCTCATCGGCCTTGCCGCGCTGGTGATCGCCGGGATCGGCGTCAGCAATGGCGTCGCCTCCTATCTCGCGGCCAAGCGTAGCGGCATCGCAACCCTGAAGGTGCTGGGCGCGACCTCCACCGACATCGCCCGTATTTACCGGATGCAGGTGGGCGCGGTCGCCTTGCTGGGGATCGGGGCTGGCCTGATCGTTGGCGCGGCGCTGCCGCCTTTGGTGGTGGCGCTGGCGGGGGATGTGTTGCCGGTCAGCCCCGGCTTTCGCCTCCATTCGCTGCCGTTGCTGGCAAGCGCCGCTTATGGCCTGCTCATCGCCTTCCTCTTCACCTTCCCGCCGCTTGCCAGAGCGCGGACCCAGCCTGCCGCGGTTTTGTTTCGCGGTGTGGTGGATGCGCGCAGCGGCCTTGACCGGCGCAGCATCGCCGCCATGGGTGGGGCCGGCGCATTGCTGGTCGCTCTGGTGCTTGGCACCGCGCGCGATCCGCTCTTCTCCGCTGTTGTGCTGGGGGCGGTTGCTGCGGTCCTTCTTCTACTTCTGGGACTTGGGCTGATCGTCAGCCTGCTCGCGCGTCGCCTGCCCCGGCCGCGCCGTCCTCTGCTGCGCCTTGCGCTGGCCAATCTTCATCGTCCCGGTGCGCAGACCGCCGCGCTGATCGTGGCGCTCGGCCTTGCGCTCACCTTGTTCGTCACGCTGGCCGGTATCGAAACCAGCCTCAATGCCGAAATCCGCAATGTCGTGCCGAAAAAGGCCCCAGCGCAAATAGTGCTCGACATTCCTGCAGTGCAGCAGGCGCGCTTCCGTACGATTGTGGGGCGTGAAGCGCCGGAGGCCCAGCTCAATATCGTTCCGGTCCTGCGCGGCACGATCACCGCCTATGGCGCGCAGCGCGTTGCCGACCTGCCGCAAATTCCCGAAGGCGCATGGTTCCTGCGTGGCGAGCGCGGCGTAACCTATAGCGCAACCCTGCCTGAAGGCAGCGATCTGGTTGCAGGTAAATGGTGGTCGCGGGACTATAAGGGGCCGCCGCTGGTTTCCTTGGACGTCGAAGCGGCCAAGACATTGAACATAGGGGTCGGCGACACGCTGACCGTATCGATATTGGGTCGAGAGATACAGGCGCGCATCGCGTCTCTGCGCAAGGTCAACTGGGACACGATGGGCTTCAACTATGTGCTGGTGTTTTCGCCCGTCACGTTGGAATCCGCTCCCCACAGCGTTGCCGCCACCGTCACGATGGACCCGCGCCACGACACCGCCATGACCCGCGCTCTGCTCGCAACCTTCCCTGGCGTGTCGGTGATCGCCGTTGGGGACGTGATCGATCAGGTCGGCACGATCCTGACGCAAATGTCGCGCGCGATCCTGGTCGCCGCATCGGTTGCGATCCTGGCCGGCATTGCCGTGCTGGTCGGCGCCATCGCCGCTTCGCGCCAGGCGCGCAGTTATGACAGCGTGGTCCTCAAGACGCTGGGTGCGACCCGCGCGCAGTTGCTGGGCGGGCAGGCTCTGGAATATGGTTTGTTGGCAGCCATCCTCGCGCTGGTGGCGCTGGCGTTGGGCAGTGCGGCGGCATGGTTCGTGATTGTGCAGGTGTTCGATTTTGGGTGGGCGCCTGACTGGCCGGTCGTCCTTGCAACGCTGGCGGGTGGTGCGCTGCTGACGTTGGGCATCGGGCTTGCCGGATCGATACCGCTGCTTTCCGTTCGTCCAGCCCGCGCCTTGCGGCAGGTCTGACGGACGGTTGCGCGGCAAACGGCGGATCGTGCCGCGCGGTCGGGATTATTCTGCGGCTGATCCATCAGGAAAGGCCGTCATGACCAATGCAACTTTGACCCGCAGCTTCATCGACCTGCGCGCCTGGGCCGCCAGTGCGACCGTGACGGTGGGGGAGGGGGACCCCTTCCTTGCCGCCCGTGCCGCGCTTCCACTCGCGGCCGGTCCTATCACTGCCGGCCTTATTGCCCTGCCGCAGGGCGCTGGGATCGTCAGCGCGATGGCTGCAGACGAATTCATCATCGTCGAATCCGGCGCGGTTCGCATTGCGGGCAGCGATGTCGATGTGACGCTGACTGAAGGCGACAGTGTCGTTCTGCACGGCGGCAGCAGCTTCAGTTGGACCGCCGATGCTGACAGCCGCCTGCTCTACATGCGCCGCATGGGTGGCCCGGCCGGGGATGGCGCGATCATCCCCGTTGATGC
This sequence comes from Pseudomonadota bacterium, assembly GCA_021849075.1. GTDB lineage: Bacteria > Pseudomonadota > Alphaproteobacteria > Sphingomonadales > Sphingomonadaceae > Sphingobium. The sequence continues at coordinate 26,706 of JAJZTH010000012.1, forward strand.
GAATGCTCCGCTATCCCCTTCTGGCGCGCCGCTGGCCGAACTGCTGGTCGGGCCGACGCCCGCCTGCCGCAACAATACGGACTGGAAATCGGACGATGGCGAATTCATGGCCGGCACCTGGGATTCCACGCCCTATTATCGCCGGGCGATGCGCTATGGCCATTTCGAACTCATGTATCTGCTCGATGGCAGCGTGACGTTTACCGATGAAATTGGCGCGGAAGCCACCTTCTCGAAGGGCGACATTTTTCTGGTGGAACAGGGCGCCAGTTGCAGCTGGGACAGCCGGGTTCATGTGAAGAAAATCTACTGCATCTATCGCCCGGCCTGACGATCTGGCTCCGATCGCGCAGTCGCGATCGGAGCCGCTGCTACGCCATGGGATCGAGCGTTCCGAGCCAGGCGACCAAAACGAGGATCGCAACGGCGGCGCTGCTTTCCGCCAGCAGCGACAGGCGCAGATGGGCGATGGCGCGTTGCGGCGTCACGCCCGCTTCCAACGCCGGGGTCAGCCACCAGCGGTTCGCCGCCGCCAGTCCCAGCATCAGCCCGAACAACAGCAGTTTGGCGCCGAGCAGCAGGCCGTAACGGCTCTGCAGCAAGGCCGGCAATTGGGCTAACCCAACGATCATCAGCGCGTTGACGGCGCCGGTGATGACGAGGGTGGCGACTATCAGCGTTCCTATCAGCGAAAAACGCGCCAGCATGGTCGCTACCGGCGCTGTATCTGCTCCTGGTCGCAACCGGACGACGGTGTATAGCAGAACCGCCAGCGCGCCGATCCAGCCCGCCGCTGCCCAGATATGCGCAACATCGGCGATGCGGTGGAGCGATCCTGCCGTTTCTTCGGTTGCGCCGGCATGGCCGGTCCAGGCGAGCGTTCCGGCGGCCAGCGCGGCGGGGACAAGCGCCCATTTGCGCCCATGCGGCAGGGCCGTTGCGATGATCGTACTTAGAAGAGCTGCGCCGCGCACCGCCAACACAGACCCGATCGGCGTCATCGTCAGCAATATCCCGATCGTAGGCCAGTCGGGGGCCGTGATCGGCGTGCCGGTCATGGTCGCTGCGCTTGCCAGCAGCCACAGCGCCGACAAAGCGATGCCACCAGCCGCCAGCCATGCGATCACGCTCCTGCGCCCCGCCATGCCCATGACCCACCAGAAAAGTGGCAGGCCCATGAGCAGAGCAAGGTCGATCATCAGCGCGAAACGCGCGCCGATCAGCGCCCCCTCGGTCATCCGCTTACTTGACCGTGAAGCTGTAGCCGCCTTCCATCTTGTGCTGGTCTGCGCCGACCACATGCCATTTCAGGTCATAGGTGCCGGCGGGAAGCGCGCGGGGGAAGGTCAGGGTCATGGTCTTGCCATCAACAGCGGTCTTAAAACCCTTGATCGGCATCGGATCATGATTGGCCATGCCCGGCATGCCGGTCATCGTCAGGTCCGCGCCACTCAAAGGCGCGAGAAAGGTTTCGGAGAAGGTCAGCGTCATCTTCGTCGGCTTGGCGATGGTCGCGTTGGCGGCCGGAGTGGACGAAACCAGCTTGGTGTGGGCGCTCGCAACGCCGGGCAGGGTCAGCGCCAAGGCGGCAGCGGCGATCAGGAACTTACGGGTCATGGCACTGTCTCCAACAAGGGGTGTTAGGGGCATTTACGCATGGACTTGCTCCACCCCTCGACCCATGCGCATAATTTTTCCGCCTGATGCCAAGGGGTGGGCGCTTCGCGCGCGTATGCGGTCATGAGGATGGAGAATGACGTGATGACCGATCTGGACCGAATGCTGGGCGCGGTGCGGGCGATGCCCACCGATGCGCGGCTGGAAATGATGGACGATGCCGTGATGGGCGGCGTTGCCAGGAAGCGCGAACAGGTGACGGCGCGGCGCAGCCTGATGCTGGCCGGCCTGTTAGCGATCGGCATCGGCTGGGCAGGCAGCATCGTGCCGGCCGCGCCTGCACAGGCATCGTCCTTGCCGATCGGCATGTCGGACTATGCGCCCTCGCGCCTGCTTGGCCAATGACCGCGCGCCGCTATCTTCTGGTCGCGCTGGTCGCTTTTGCCGCCTCGCTTGCAGCGGTATTGGTTGCGCGCTTCTGGCTCGTCCCCGAACCGCAGGTCGAAAGTGAAGTCCACACGCTGCTGCATCAACGGTTGACGCTCGATGCGGCGCAGGAAAAGCGAATTCATGAACTGGAGGCGGGCTTCGCGCAGCGACGTGCGGCGCTGGAGGCCGAGATGCGCGCCGACAATCAGCGACTGGCCGACGCTATTGCCGCCGAACATGGCTATGGTCCCAAGGTCGGCGAAGCGGTCGACCGGTCGCATCATGTCATGGGGCAGCTTCAGAAGGAAACGCTCCAGCATATCTTTGCGATGCGTGCCGTCCTGCGCGCCGATCAGGCGGCGCAATTCGATGCTGCCGTCGTCAAGGCGCTGACTCAGCCGGGCCAGTGAGCGAAGCCGAAACCGACGATAGCGCACTCGCTGCCCGCGCATTGGCCGGGCAGCAATCGGCTTATGGCGCGCTGATGCGGCGGCATCGCGAAGCCATCTATCGCATCGTGCGCGGCCATGTCGGCGACGGGCATGAAGCGCTCGATATCACGCAGGAAACATTCATCGCGGCCTTCGCTGCGCTGGCTCGCTATGATGGCATGCGCCCTTTCCGCGTCTGGATCGCGCGCATTGCGCTCAATAAATGCCGTGACTGGGCGCGCCGCCGCACCGTTCGGCGCTTCTTTGCCTTCGCCAGACCCGTTGAGGATGCGGCCGAGGTTGCCGATCCTGACTCTACGCCGGAAGAAGCACTGCATTCGCAACGGGAACTGGCCCGGATCAACGCCGCGATTGCATCCTTGCCCGCCAATCTCAAAGATGTGCTGCTGCTCCGCACGATCGAGCAGATGAGCCAGGCGGAGGTGGCGATGGTGCTGGGCGTCACCGAAAAGGCGGTCGAAACCCGCCTTTACCGCGCCCGCGCCAAACTCACGGAAATTTTGAGGGATTAGGCGGTGGCCCGCGTATGAAGGGGCATGACCAACCTGTTCCTTGATCGCCGCACTCTGTTCAAGAGCGCCGCCGCCCTGACTCTGGCCGGCGCTTTCCCTGCTTGGGCGCGCAGCGGTACTGGTGGCCTGTACCCGGCGCCCGGCGTCCTTTCGGGGGACAGCATAGCCCTGACTGTTGGAGAAAGTCATTTCGGCACCGGCGGGCGTTCTGCCCATGCCATCACCATCAACGGCACTGTTCCCGCGCCGCTCATTCGTCTGAAGGAAGGGCAGAATGTGCGGCTGTCCGTCACCAACAGTCTGAAGGAGGATACGTCGATCCACTGGCATGGGCTGATTCTACCCTTTCAGATGGATGGCGTGCCGGGCGTCAGCTTCCCGGGCATCCGCCCCGGTGAAACCTTCACTTACGAATTTCCGGTTCGCCAGTCAGGCACCTATTGGTATCACAGCCATTCGGGCATGCAGGAGGCGATGGGTCATTATGGTCCGATCGTGATCGACCCCGCCGGTTCCGACCCGATCCAGTCCGACCGCGAGCATGTGATCGTGCTGGCTGACTGGTCGCCAGTCCATCCCCATATGCTGCTCAAGCGCCTCAAGCAGATGGGCGGTTATTACAACATGCAGCGCCAGACGTTGGCCGGCCTGGTCGCGGGCAAGGATCAGGGCGTCAAGGACCGGATGGAATGGGGCGCGATGCGCATGGACCCCACCGACATTTCGGATGTCACCGGTTCGACCTACAGTTTCCTTGTGAATGGCCATGGCACGCCGGAAAACTGGACGGGCCTGTTCGCGCCTGGCGAGCGGGTGCGCCTGCGCATCATCAATGCGTCGGCGATGACCAATTTCAACGTCCGCCTGCCGGGCCTGGCGATGACGGTGGTCCAGTGCGATGGCCAGCATGTCCAGCCGGTCGAAACGGACGAATTCCAGATCGGCATAGCCGAAACCTATGATGTGATCGTCCAGCCGTCAGAAGCAAAGCCCTATGGCCTGATCGCCGAAGCGATAGACCGTTCTGGTCTGGTCCGCGCCACCCTTGCACCGCAAATCGGGATGGTCGCGCCGATCCCCGACCTGCGCCAGCGCCCGCTGCTCACCATGAAGGACATGGGCATGGATATGGCGGGCATGGATATGGGGCAGGGCGGCGTGATCGATCTTAGCCAGCCTGCCAATGAAAGCATGTCCGGCCATAGCATGAAGATGCTGGACCCCTCCGTCGCCCCCAATGTGCCGATGGGACCTGGAGTCGCCACCCTTTCCGCCATGCCGGCCGATCGCACTGCAGACCGGCCGACGGGTCTGGAGGACGTCGATCATCGCGTCCTCACCTATGCCGACCTGCGGGCGCTCGAACCGAATGAGGACACACGCACGCCGACCCGCACGCTCGACATTCACCTGACCGCCAACATGGAACGCTATATGTGGTCTTTCGACGGGGTGAAGCTGTCGGATGGGGCGGAACGCATAGCCTTCCGCCACATGGAACGGGTGCGCGTGAACCTGATCAACGATACGATGATGCCGCATCCCATCCATATCCACGGTCATTTTTTCCAGCTCGTGACCAGTGAAGACGTCGCCAGCAATCCGCGCAAGCATACGGTGAATGTGCTGCCCGGCGGCAAGGTCAGTTTCGATCTGACGGCCGACGCGATCGGCGACTGGGCCTTCCACTGCCACATGGTGATGCACATGCATGCCGGGATGATGCGCGTTGTGACGGTCCGTCATGAAGGAGACGCTGCATGACGCGCCTGGTCCTCGCCGCGCTGCTGCTCGCCGGAAGCGCCTTGCCTGCGCAGGCGCAGACCATGGACCATAGTCAGATGGATCATGGCGCGCATCAGATGCCGCTGGCGGATGACGCAGCAGTTGCGCAGGAGCCTGCCAATCCGCATGCAGGGCATGGCGCTCCCGCGGTCGACGCAGCAATTCCCCAAGGCGCGGCCCCGCCCGTGCCGACCGATTATGCCGCCGAAGCCTTTTATCCGCCCGACGTCATGGCCCGCTCCCGCGCCGCCATGATCAAGGAGAGCGGCGGCATGACCTTTTCCCAGCTGATGATCGACCGGCTGGAATATCGTGCGCAAAAGGGCGGCGATGGCTATCATTGGGAAGGCGAAGGCTGGATCGGCGGCGACATTAATCGCCTCGCCATCAAGTCGGAAGGCGAGGGCGAAGTCGGCGGCCGCCTTGAAAGCGCCGAATTGCAGGCGCTCTACAGTCGCGCGATCGATCCCTGGTGGAATATCGTCGCCGGCGTCCGTCAGGATTTTCGCCCCCAGCCCCAGCGCACTTATGCGACAGTCGGCATAGAGGGGCTGGCCCCCTATTGGTTCGAAGTGGAGGCACAGGCTTTCCTGTCCGACAAGGGCGACGCCCATTTGCGCGTTGAAGGCACATATGATCAGCGGATCACCCAGCATCTGATCCTGCAACCGGCCGCTGAAGTGAATTTCGCGGCGCAGGATGTGCCCGACATCGGCGTCGGGTCTGGCCTGTCCAACGTCGAACTGGGCCTGCGCCTACGCTACGAAATCGTGCATGAATTCGCGCCCTATATCGGCGTCAATTGGGAACGCAGCTTTGGCGATACCGCGCGCTACGCCCGCGCCGTCGGGGATCAGGCTTCGGCCACCAGTCTGGTCATGGGCATTCGCTTCTGGTTCTGACGCTGGCCGCCGGCAGCATCCCCGCTGAAATTATTATCGCCTTCAGGACGCTACGGCACGCCGCCATGTCGCAGCATCCCGCTCCAAATCCTGCCTCTTCCGGCTATTCCTGCCCCTAGGAGCGGGCGAAGAAGGCGATTATGCATCCTGCATCCGGGCGGGATTCGCGCAGCGAATATCATGCGGGATCACGAAGATATAATGGTGAAGGAGTGCGCGTTTCCATGTCTTTGCTTGACCGTTTCAAGGATCGCCTCGTTCTTCCGGCCATCGCGTCTCCCATGTTCATCGTGTCGCAGCCCGATCTGGTGATGGCGCAATGCCGGGCCGGCGTCATCGGCGCTTTTCCTTCGCTCAATGCACGGCCGTCGGGCGTATTCGAACAATGGCTGCAACGGCTGACGATGGAACTGACGGACGATGATGCCCCCTTCGCGGTCAACCTTATCGTTCATCGGTCGAATCCGCGGCTTCAGGAGGATCTTGCGCTTTGCTGCAAATATAAGGTGCCGATCGTCATCACCTCGCTTGGCGCGCAGGTGGAGGTGAATGCGGCGATCCACAGCTATGGCGGTGTGGTGCTGCATGATGTCATCGACAATCGCTTCGCACGCAAGGCCGTGGACAAGGGTGCGGACGGGCTGATCGCGGTGGCGGCCGGCGCGGGCGGTCATGCCGGCACCTTGTCGCCCTTTGCCCTGATCCAGGAAATTCGCGACTGGTTCAGCGGTCCGCTGGCCCTGTCGGGATCGATCGCCAATGGCGGCGCGATCCTGGCGGCGCAGGCGATGGGCGCCGATTTCGCCTATATCGGTTCGGCCTTCATCGCCACGCAGGAAGCCAATGCGGAGCCAGCCTATAAGCAGATGCTGGTGGACAGCAGCGCCAGCGACATCATCTATTCCAACCTGTTCACTGGCGTACACGGCAATTATCTGCGCGGATCGATCGAGCGGGCAGGGCTGGACCCTGACAATCTCGCCCTGTCGGACCCGACGAAGATGGATTTTGCCAGCCTGTCCGAAGACAAGAAGGCGTGGCGCGACATCTGGGGTTGCGGCCAGGGTATCGGCGCGATCGATGCGGTCGTGCCGGCGGCCGACCTGATCGCGCGGTTGAGCCAGGAATATCAGGCTGCCCGATCGCGGCTGTGCGCCATGTAGAATGGACAGGCAGGGGATAACGCCCATGCGCTATCCCCTGCCTGTCTATCAGCCGGCTAGCTCCTCCGGCCAGTAAAGACGCATCGGATTGTCGATCAGCAATTTGCGTTGCAACGCCTCGGTTGGGGCGATGCGCGGGATCATGTCGACCAGATGGCCGTCATCGGGAATATTGTCCTGCATGTTCGGGTGCGGCCAGTCGGTGCCCCACAGGACACGATCCTGATAATCGGCGACCAGTGGCGCGACCGCCTCGGCAAAGCCGTTCCACGGATCATCGGTTGGATCGAGGCGGTCGGGACAGGTCGCCTTGAACCAGATGTCGTCGCGGCTGTCGAGGAAAGCGCGGAACGCCTTCATGTCGGCGCCGTTCGGCCCCTGGGTCACGTCGGGGCGGCCCATATGGTCGATCACCAGCGGCACGGGGATCGCGTCCATAAAGGGACGCAACTCCTCCAATATGTCCGCCTCGAAATAGATGACGACATGCCAGCCGGCAGGCAGGCGCTTTGCGATTTCCAGAAACTTGTCTTTGGGTGCGTCATCAACCAGCCGCTTGAGGAAATTGAAGCGGATGCCGCGAATGCCGCCATCATGCAGGGCCGCAAGATCGGCTTCTGAAATGGCCGGATCAACCACGGCCACGCCACGCGCCTTGCCATTGGATTTGGCGATGGCGTCCAGTGTGGCTTCATTGTCGGTGCCATGGCAGCTCGCCTGCACGATCACATTGCGGGCAAAACCCAGATGATCGCGCAGCGCGAACAGCATGTCCGGGCCGGCATCTTCCGGCAGATATTTGGCTTTCGCGCTGAAGGGGAATTGCGCCATCGGGCCAAATACATGGCAATGGGCGTCGATCGCCCCGGCCGGGGGTATGTAAAGCGGCTTGGACGGATTGCCATGCCAGCTGGTGATGCGGTTGCTCATGCGAAAACCTCTCCATCCATCAATTTGCGGGCAGTGCGCAACATGGCTGCGCTGATGACCGCGCCGCTGTCATCCAATTCCATGACACAGGTCGTCTCGCCGGTTGGATGTTCCACCGATAGCGTCTTGCGACTACCAGCAGGGATCGATGCGACTTCGGCCGCCGGTGATCCGTCGATCAGACAGGCGGTGGCGACGCTGACCGCGCCCAGTACGCCGATAGAGGCATGGGCGCGATGCGGGATGAAGCTGCGCACCGTGACAGCGCCGCCATCGCGCGGAGGCGCGACCAGCATCATCTTGGGCACCGACTTTTCTGTGACATCGCCGAGGTTCATACGCTCTCCCACGGCGAGGCGGATGGCTTCAATACGGGCCTTGAGCGCCGTATCCTTGTCGAGTGTGTCACGATCTTCGTAACCAGTGACGCCGACATCCTGCGCCTTCATGACGACGCAGGGCATTCCATTGTCGATCAGCGTGACCCGCACGCCCTCCACTTCGTCAAAGGCGTTGCCTGTGGGCAGTAGCGCGCCGCAGGATGACCCGGCGGTGTCGCGGAATTCCAGCGGAATCGGCGCGGCGCTGCCGGGAACGCCATCGATCTTGGCGTCGCCATCATAGCGTGCGATGCCGCCGGGCGTTTGCACCGTCGCGATAGCAATCTGGCCGGTATTTTCCATGAAGATGGCGACGCGGGTTTCCTCTTCCTTCGCGGCCACCAAGCCACGTTCGATGGCGAAGGGGCCGATGCCAGCGAGGATGTTGCCGCAATTTTGCGCATCGCTGACGATCGCCTGATCGACGAAAAGCTGAAGGAAAAGATAGTCGACATCGACGCCCTCCCGCTCCGATTTCCTGACGATCGCGACCTTGCTGGTCAGCGGATCGGCGCCGCCCATCCCGTCAATCTGGCGGGGGTCTGGCGATCCCATAACGCGCAGCAGGAACGCGTCGCGCGAGCCTGTGTCGGCGGGAAGGTCGGGGGCGAGGAAATAGCCGCCCTTGGATGTGCCCCCGCGCATCCACATCACGCGGGCGCTGGTCTGGCTATCAGACATATTTCAGGCCCATTTCTTCCAGACGCGGCCGCATATTGTAAATGTCGAGGCCCAGCTCGCCAGCGGCAAGCCGCACGCGCTTGGCTTCTTCGGCGGCTTCGCGGGCCTGCGCTTTTTCCAGCACGGAAGCCGCGTCGGCACGCGGCACGATGCACACGCCATCATCGTCGGCAATGATCACGTCGCCCGGATTGACCAGCGCATTGGCGCAGATGACGGGGATGTTGACGCTGCCCAGCGTATTCTTGACCGTACCCTGCGCGTGAACGGCTTTCGACCAGACGGGGAAATTCATCTGCGTCAGATCGCGCACGTCGCGCACGCCCGCGTCGATGATGAGGCCGCGGCAGCCGCGCGCCTGCGCCGATGTCGCGAGCAGATCGCCAAAATAGCCGTCGGTGCACGGGCTGGTGGGGGCGAGGAGGAGGATATCGCCTTCCTTCAACTGCTCGATCGCGACATGGACCATCCAGTTATCGCCGGGCGCGGCGGAAATCGTGACGGCGCTGCCGGCTATGCGGGCGCCGATATAGATTGGGCGCATATAGGGGGCGAGCAGGCCGGTGCGGCCCTGTGCTTCATGGACCGTGGCGACGCCGCATTTGGCGAGACCGTCAATGACGCAGAGGTCCGCCCTTTCGATATTCTGGACGACGACGTTGGACATGGAACCGTTCCTTCTCCCAAAGTAGACAGCGAAATGGACACTATGGGGGCGATGCTCAAATCCGAACTGGCGCTGGCCCATAAAATTTTGATAATCATCAAATATGCAAGCCGATCAGTTCAATATCCGCCACCTTGCCGCCATGGCCGCCATTGTCGATCAGGGAAGCGTCAGCCTGGCGGCGCGCGCGGTCAATCTGACCCAACCGGCGGTGACGCAGGGCATCGCCAAATTGGAGGCGCAGCTGGGCGTGCGGTTGTTCGACCGGCAGCCCGGCGGCATGGCCGCGCTTGAGGCGGCGCTGCGGCTGAAGCCACGCATCGATGTGGCGCTGCGGCTGATCGGCAGCAATCGGGTGACGGCGGCGCAGATGCGCGCATTCGTCGCGCTGGCGCGGGCGGGCAGTTATGCTGCTGCGGCGGCGGCGACGGGCGTGGCGGAACCGTCTTTGCACCGCGCCGTCGGCGATCTGGGACTGGCGGTGGGCAGCCGGCTGGTGGACCGCCGGGGCAGGGGGGTGATGCTGACGAAGGCAGGCGTCACCCTGGCGCAGCGATTGCGGTTGGCGCTGGCGGAGTTGCGGCAGGGGCTGGAAGATCTGGCCGACCTGAAGGGGGAAGAGGGCGGCCGCATATTGGTCGGCGCGATGCCGCTGTCGCGCGCACGATTGCTGCCTGACGCTATCGCGCGGTTTCGGGCGGGTTTTTCGCAGGTCGACATAGCGGTGCATGAAGGATCGCATGCTGAACTGTCGGGACCGCTGCGCGAGGGGGAAATCGACATGATGATCGGCGCGTTGCGTGATCCGGCACTGGCGGCCGACCTGACACAAAAGCCTCTGTTCGAGGATCGGCCGACGATATTGGCGCGGCGCGGCCATGTGCTGGAAAGCGGCTGGGATGCGGACGCATTGCGCCGCTTTCCATGGATTTTGCCGCCTGAAGGCACCCCGCTGCGGCAATTGTGGCGGATGATGTTTGCCGAACTGGGGGGCGACTTGCCTGCCGTGCCGATCGAGTGCGGATCGGTGATGACGATCCGGCAACTGCTGGTCGGCGGCGATTATCTGACCTTGTTGTCCCATGATCAGCTGGCGCTGGAACTGGAGGCGGGGCTGCTGACGGACATTGGCCCCGCGCCGGGTGCGATTAGCCGTACCATCGGCCTGACGACTAGGGCGGACTGGCGGCCGACGCGATTGCAGCAACAGTTCATGGCGGCCGTAGAGGCATCGGCGCAAAACATCACTTCGTAATTTCTTATGTCGACATGACGGATTCGATTGGATGCGTTCGATAGGATGCGCCATCCCTGACGCCATGGAGCAGGAAGTTGGTCTGATCGGTTTTGGCGAAGCGGGGGCCACCTTCGCACGGGCGGGGGACTGGACTGATGCGGCCCATGTATTTGATATCAGCACGGATTGTGAAGGTGCATTGCGCGACGCCATGCTCGCTTCCTATGCTGATGCCGGCGTTCGGCCTGCGCACAGGCTGGGCGATGCCCTGAACGGCATGCCGCTGATTATATCGCTGGTGACGGCGGATCAGGCGCTGTCGGTCGCCCAAATTGCGGCACAATCGATCGCGCCGGGGGCCATCTTCTGCGACATGAACAGCGTCGCGCCGCAGACCAAGCAGGCGGCGGCGCAGGCGATCGAGGCGGCGGGCGGACATTATGTCGACGTCGCGGTCATGGCCCCGGTCGATCCCGCGCGCCTCAACGTGCCGTTGCTGTTGAGCGGAGTGCAGGCGGACGAAGCGGAAACGCGGCTGCGGGCGCTGGGCTTCGGCAAGACCCGCGTCGTCGGTGCGGACGTTGGCCGGGCCTCGTCGATCAAGATGATCCGGTCGGTGATGGTCAAGGGGATCGAGGCGTTGACCGCCGAATGCGTGCTGGCGGCGCAGGCGGCCGATGTGCTGGACGAAGTGCTGACCTCCCTCGACGCGAGCGAGAAGGCCCGGCCCTGGGACGCGCGAGCGGATTATAATCTGGACCGTATGCTGGTGCATGGGCTGCGCCGCGCCGCCGAGATGGAGGAAGTGGTCAAGACGCTGGAGGGGTTGGGCACCGGGGCGGCGCTGACGCGCGGCACGGTGGCGCGCCAGCAGGCGATCGGTGCGCTGGGCGTGAAGACGCCGCCCGAAGGGTTGAGCGCAAAGATTGGCGTGATCAGTGTCGATGGCGTTCCCGCCCGGGGCGGGTGACGAGGTTTATGGGTTTGGCGTCGGGCACCTCCGCCTGAGATCCCAGCTTTCGCTGGGATGACGGAAAGGGGGCGGGGCGGTGGGATAAGGTTGGAGATAGAAGCGGATGAGCCTGATTATCGATTGCCATGGTCACTATACTGTCCTGCCCAAGGGGCATGACGCTTGGCGCGAGGAGCAGAAGGCGGCTTTCAAGGCCGGTACGTCTTGTCCGCCCTATCCCGAGATCAGCGACGCGGAAATTCGCGAGACGATCGAGGCGAACCAGTTGCGCTTGATCAAGGAACGCGGCGCCGACCTCACCATCTTTTCTCCGCGCGCATCGGCGATGGCGCCGCATGTCGGTGACGAAGCGGTCGCGAAGGAATGGGCGATCCGCTGCAACGACCTGATCGCGCGCGTCGTGGCGATGTTCCCCGAAACCTTCGTTGGCGTGTGCATGCTGCCCCAATCGCCCAAGGCGGACATGAGCAATTCGATCGCGGAGCTGGAGCGCTGCGTCACCGAACTGGGCTTCATCGGCTGCAACCTCAATCCCGACCCGGGCGGCGGCCATTTCACCCATCCGCCGCTGACCGACCGTTACTGGTATCCCTTCTATGAGAAGATGGTCGAACTGGATGTGCCGGCGATGATCCATGTGTCGGGCAGTTGCAACCCGGCGATGCACGCGACCGGCGGCTATTATATCGCAGCCGACACGATCGCCTTCATGCAGTTGCTGGAAGGCGACCTGTTCAAGGATTTTCCGACCCTGCGTTTCATCATCCCGCATGGCGGCGGCGCAGTGCCCTATCATTGGGGCCGGTATCGGGGGCTAGCTGACATGCTGAAGAAACCCGACCTGTCGACGCATCTGATGAACAACATCTTTTTCGACACTTGCGTCTATCACCAGCCGGGCGTCGACCTGCTGGCCGACGTGATCGAGAACAAGAATATTCTGTTTGGTTCGGAAATGGTCGGCGCGGTGCGCGGCATCGATCCCACCACCGGCTTCTATTTCGATGACACCAAACGCTATGTCGATGCGTTGGACATCAGCGCCGTGGAACGCGCCGCGATTTTCGAGGGCAATGCCCGCCGCGTCTTCCCGCGCCTCGACGCCAAGTTGAAGGAGAGGGGGCTGTGATAACAGAAGATCCCAAACATCAGGACATTCACGAATATCTGGCCGAGATGGAGGATATTCCCGGCACCCGTGTCTTCACCGCCGCGCGGGCGCGCAAGGGCTATCATATCAACCAGTTTTCGATGAGCCTGATGAACGCGGAGAATCGCGCCCGGTTCAAAGCGGACGAGCGCGCCTATATGGACGAATGGCCGCTGACAGAGGATCAGAAGCAGGCGCTGCTGGCGCGCGACTATAATCGCTGCCTCGATCTGGGCGGCAATGTCTATTTCCTGTCGAAGCTGTTTTCGACCGATGGCATTCCGTTCGCCGAAGCTGTCAGCACCATGACCGACATGAAATTCCCAGAATATCGCGAAATGATGATGCGGGGTGGCCGATCGCCCGAGGGCGTGCGGTCGATCAAGGCCAATGAGGCTGCGGCTGCCGCGAAGAAGGAGGATCGCTGAAATGGCGCGGATAACCGCTGGCGTGGCGTCGAGCCATGTGCCGCTGCTGGGCGTGGCGTCCGACTTCAACAAGGATCGCGATGAGTATTTCGGCCCGATCTTTGCCGGGTACGACTGGACCCGCGCATGGGAAGAGGCCGAGAAGCCCGACGTCGTCATCCTGGTCTATAATGACCATGCCTCCGCCTTCGACATGAAGATCATCCCGACCTTCGCGATCGGCTGTGGCGAGCGTTACAAGTCGGCCGACGAAGGCTGGGGGCCGCGCGCGGTGCCCGATGTGGAGGGGCATCCGGACCTGGCCTGGCATATGGCGCAGAGCCTGATCCTGGACGAATTCGACATGACCATCATCAACGAGATGGATGTCGATCATGGCCTGACCGTTCCGCTTTCCATGATGTTCGGCAAGCCCGACGCCTGGCCGTGCAAGGTTGTGCCGCTGGCGGTGAATGTCGTCACCTATCCGCCGCCGTCGGGCAATCGCTGCTGGGCGCTGGGGGAGGCGATCCGCAAGGCCGTGGAGAGCTTCCCGGAAGATCTGAACGTGCAGGTGTGGGGCACGGGCGGCATGAGCCACCAGTTACAGGGGCCGCGCGCGGGCCTGATCAACAGGGAATGGGACAATATGTTCCTGGACGGACTGATCGGCGAGAGCGACCATCTGCGCCGGATTCCGCACATCGAATATCTGCGCGAAACAGGTAGCGAAGGCATTGAATTGGTGATGTGGCTCATCATGCGCGGAGCGCTGGGCAAGAAGACCCACGCCCTGCACCGCCATTATCATGTGCCTTGTTCCAACACCGCGATCGGCCATCTGGTGCTGCGCCCCGACAATGGCGAAGGACTGGACATGACCGGCAGCGGCGTGACCGCGATCGCGGCTGAGTAAGTTTGTCGAGGCGCGCCTTAGCGCGCGCCTCATCCCACCCCAAGCCCTCTCCTAAAGGGGAGGGGCTACAGTACGGAGTTTCCCATGCGTATTGCCCTGGCTGGCGCTGGCGCCTTTGGCGAAAAGCATCTTGATGGCCTCAAGAATATCGATGGCGTGACGGTCACGTCGATCATCGGTCGCGAACTGGACGCGACGAAGAAGGTCGCGGAAAAATATGGCATCGGCCATGTCACAACTGACCTGGATGAAACGCTGGCGCGCGATGATGTCGACGCGGTGATCCTGTGCACACCCACCCAGATGCATGCGGCGCAGGCGATCGCCTGCATGAATGCTGGCAAGCATGTGGAGGTGGAAATTCCACTGGCGGACAGCTGGAAGGATGCGCAGGCGGTGCTCGCCAAGCAGCAGGAAACCGGCCTGACCTGCATGGTCGGCCATACCCGCCGCTTCAATCCGTCGCACCAGTTCGTCCATAACCGCATCAAGGCGGGCGAATTCAACATCCAGCAGATGGATGTGCAGACCTATTTCTTCCGTCGCAAGAATATCAATGCGAAGGGCGAGCCGCGGTCCTGGACCGACCATCTGCTGTGGCATCACGCCGCGCACACGGTCGACCTGTTCGCCTATCAGGCGGGCAAGATCGTGTCGGCGCACGCCATGCAAGGGCCGATCCATCCGGAACTGGGCATCGCCATGGACATGTCGATCCAGTTGAAGAGCGAGACGGACGCGATCTGCACCCTGTCGCTTTCGTTCAATAATGACGGGCCGCTGGGCACTTTCTTCCGCTATATCGGTGACAGTGCAACTTATATTGCGCGCTACGACGATCTGGTGAACGGCAAGGAAGAGCCGATCGACCTTAGCGGCGTCGCCGTCTCCAACAATGGCATCGAATTGCAGGACCGCGAATTCATCAGCGCTATCCGCGAAGGCCGCGATCCCAACAGCAGCGTCGCCAAGGTGTTCGATTGCTACCGTGTACTGGGCGAACTGGAAACACAGCTGGGCTGATGTGACAGCCTCCCTTCGGGGTCGCGGGAAAGGGCGTGGGCGCTATGGCGTCCACGCCCTTTTTCATGTCAGTCTTCGTCGGCGGCGAAACGGACGCGGATGTGCGTGCCGGGGCCGTCGGGCAGGATGGCGACGCTCGCGCCCATCCGCGATGCGGCGGACTGGACGATCGCCAGACCCAGGCCGGTGCCATCAGGTCCGCTCTGGCTGTTGCCACGAAAAAAGCGTTCGAAGACCTTTGCATGATGCTGGGGCGCAATGCCGGGACCATCGTCGCCGACCGTCAACAGGATATGATCCGGCGTGCGTGACAGGGTGACGGTCACGCCGCCGCCGGGCCGGTTGTAGCGAATGCCATTGTCGATCAGATTGGCGAGGATTTCGAACACCAGCGTGCGATGCGCCTGCACGCGATAGGGGTAATCGTCCTGCACATCGAGGTTGAGTTCGACCTCGGCATGGATCGCCTGATTGATCAGGCGGCCGATCACGGCGGCGCTGACTTCCTTCAGGTCGACCGTCTCCAGCGGCGGCGCGGCGCCGGCTTCCTCGGCCCGCGCCAGCGCCAGCAATTGCGTCACCAGCCGCTCCAGCCGCTGCACGGCGTCGGCAATCTCGTCCATCGCGGCGATCGATCCGCGTCGGGCGAGTTCGATCTGGACCTTCAGCACGGACAAAGGCGTGCGCATCTGGTGGGAGGCATCGGCGGTGAAGCGCCGCACACCGCTGGTCGCGCGGTCGAGCTGGGCCAGAAGATGGTCGAACGCGGTCGCCAGCGGCTCCAGCTCATTGGGCAGCGGTCCGGCATCGAGCGGCGAGAAATCGGGGCGGGTGCCCGAATCGCGCGCCTCCACCGATCGACGCAGGCGCGCCAACGGGCGCAGACTCCACCCCAGCGCCGGGCGCACCAGCAGGACTGCAAATCCCACAAGAGCGACTTCGCCCAGCAGCAGCGCGATCACCAGTTGGTTCACCAGCGCCTTGCGATTGTCGAGCGTTTCAGCGACCTGTACGATGACCGGCTGGCTGATCCGGGGCAGCATGCGCTTCACTTCGGCAATGCGGATGCCCTGATCACGATAGCGGGCGAAGCGGAAGCGGGGCTGGTCGACCAGCATCGTCGCGGGATCGGGTGCGGGCAGATCGGCGTATCCGGTCAACAGGGCGCGCCCCACGGCGATGCGATAATAGACATTGTCGCGCTCGCCATTCTCCAGCATGCCAAAGGCGGCGGGGGGCAGGTCCAGCGTCACTTCGCCGCGCTCAACCTGCACCGTTTCGGCGATCGCGCCCAGCGCGCCGCCCAGCACCCGGTCGTTGGTGCGGCGCACGACGTCGGCGATCAGCGTCGCGCCGCCAATACCGATGATCGCCGCCGCCCCCAGCAATGGTCCCAGCATTGCCGCCAGCAGGCGCGTGCGCAGCGCAATGGCGCGCGCCTTGCCCGGCCTGTCAGCCGGCATCGAGCATATAGCCCACGCCCCGCACGGTGCGGATGCCCGGACCATCGGGCGCCAGCTTGCCGCGCAGGCGCGTGACATGCACTTCGATGGCGTTGCTGCCCACTGGCTCGTCAAAGCCAAAGACTTCGCCGATCAGCAGTTCGCGCGGCACCACCTGGCCCGCGCGGGTGGCGAGTGATTCCAGCACCGCCAGTTCGCGGCGGCGCAGGTCGAGCGTGCGGCCCGCAACATCGGCCACGCCGGTCGAGCGGTTGATGGTGAGCGACCCCACGCTGATTTCCGGCGTCGGATCGCCGCCGCGCCGCCGGCCCAGCGCCCGGACCCGCGCCTCCAGCTCTTCGGGATCGAAGGGTTTGCGCAGATAGTCGTCCGCGCCCAGATCCAGCCCGCGCACCCGATCGTCCAGCGCATCGCGCGCCGTCAGCATCAGCACTGGCACCTTTTCGCCCCGCCGCCGCAATTCGGCCAGCACAGCGAATCCATCCATGTCGGGCAGGCCGACGTCCAGAATCACCAGCGCATAGGGTTCACTGCCCACCACGGACAGCGCATCCTCGCCGGTCGCGACATGATCCACCGCATTTCCGCCCGCGCGCAGCAGGGCGGCAATGCTGCGCGCGAGCGCGGCGTCATCCTCGATCATCAAAATCCGAATAGGGCACCTGATGCTGAAAGGTTGATGACAGCTTGGCTTCGTAACTGAGCCGCACATTCTTATCCGACGACAGAAACGGAAAAGCACAAGGACAGGGTGATGCGACGGCTTATTCAGATACTGGCAGCGTTGGCAAGTCTGGCGATACCGGCCGCCACCGCGGTTGCGGAACGGCCGGCCGGTTATCCCCGATCTTACGACCAGTTGATTGCGGACGCGCAGGCTGAGCGGCAGGTCATCGTCTACGCCAATGCCGACACATCGGAAATGACGCCGGTCATCATCGCCTTCCAGCGACGCTACCCCGGCGTGATTGTGCGTTATGCCGATCTTGGCTCCAATGAAATGTATCGCCGCTTCGTGGCGGAAGCGCGGTCGCGCAAGCCTTCCGCCGATCTCGTCTGGTCGTCGGCGATGGACCAGCAGGTCAAGCTCATCAACGACGGCTATGCGCAGGCTTATGCCAGTCCGGAAAAGCCCGCTTTGCCGCCCTCGGCAGTGTGGAAGAATATGGGTTTTGGCGTCACCGCCGAACCCATTGCCTATGCCTATAACAAGAAAGCCGTTCCCAACCCGCCGCGCAGCCATGCGGCGCTGGAGGCGATGCTGCGCAGGGATCGCCGGGCGCTGACCGGCAAGGTCGCAACCTTCGATCCTGTGCGGTCCAACACCGGCTATCTTTATCTGACGCAGGATTTTGCCATCACCCGCGACACAAGGACGCTGGTGGAGGCGATGGCGGCGACGCGCCCGCATTTGTCCGTCACCACCGAACCGATGCTGCGCGGCGTGGCCGAGGGCAAATTGTCGATCGCCTATAATGTGATCGGTTCCTACGCCGTGGAACGGGCGCGCCGCGATCCGCGCATCGGCGTGATCTTCCCGCAGGATTACACCATCGTCATGTCGCGCATCGCCTTCATCGCGCGTGAGGCGCGGCACCCGGCCGCCGCCAAACTGTTCCTCGATTTTCTGCTGTCGCGTCAGGGCCAGTCCCTGCTGGCGCAGCATAGCTTGTGGCCGGTGCGCACCGACATTCGCGGCCGCCGGCTTCCCGCCGCGCAGGCGCGGCCGATTCGTGTCGGTCCGCAGCTTCTCGTCAATCTCGATCGCCTGAAACAGCAGCGCTTCCTGCGCGACTGGAACGCGATTCTCGCCTCTGGAGCCAAATGAAATGATGTCTTCGTTATTGCGTGGCGGTTCCGCCGCGCTGGCGCTCATCGCCGCCACACCTGCTCTTGCACAGGCCCCGAGCGCGGAGGAACTGGCCGCTCTCGTCAAGGCGCAGGCGGCCGAAATCGCCGCACTAAAGGCGCGACTGGACAAGATCGAAGGGCAGGCTGTTGCGCAAAATGCTGCGCCAGCCCCCGCACAACAGCCCGCACAACAAGTCGCCCAGCAACAGGCTGCGCCGCAGGCGGGCCAGCCGCTCGTCATCGCGCCCTTCGCGCCGCAGATCGTGCCGCCCGGTCCCGCCGATATCGACGTGGCGCAGGCGCGCGCCGTCGCCGCCAACCCATCGGGCGTGACGACTGAATGGGGCGCGGGGCTGCCCGTATTCCGGTCCGCCGACGGCGTCTTCACCTACAAGCCGCGCGGCCGCATATTGGTGGACGTCAGTTCGACCATGGGGTCGCGCTATAATGGCCGCAACACCACCACCACCGGCATGCGCGCGCTGCGCCTGGGTCTGGAAGGCGGCGTCGGCCCGCATTTCTTCTATCAGTTCGAAAGCGACTTTTCCGAAAATGAGGTCGATATCGTTACCGCCTTCATGGGCTGGCGCAACCGGCTGAGCAGCAAGGTCGACTATGATGTGCGCGCCGGCCATCTGTTCAACGATCGCGCATTCGAAGGCAGCACCGGGTCGGACTCTACGCCCTTTCTGGAGCGCGGCGTGGTGTCTACAGCAATCATCCCGCAACGCGGCTTTTATGGCATCGGCATCATGGGCCGCATGTTCGGGCCAAACTGGCATGCATCGGTCAGCGTGACCGGCGATCGCGTCGATGGCCAGCAGACGACCAATGACAGCCGCACCGCCGCCTTCCGCGCCCATTGGAACCCGATCAAGACCGATAATTCGCTGCTGCATGTCGGCGCATGGGGCTTTGATGAGGCGCTGTCTTCAGCGGCCACCACCCTGACCCGTAGTACAGTCATCGGCGGCCGTTTCAACGGTGCGGTGCGCGTGTCGACCGGCGAATTGCTGGGCGGCAAATCCACCACAGGTTATGGCGTCGAACTGGGCGGCTATACCGGCGGCCTTTGGGTCATGGGCGAGGCCGGTCGCCGTGTCGCGCGGCTGACCGGCGGCCGCCCCGATTTCGAAAGCAAGGCATGGAGCGTATCGAGCGGCTTCTTCCTGACCGGCGAATTGCCGCCCTATAACCCGCGGCTTGGCAGCTTTGGACAGCCCAATGTTCTCGATCCGGTGCTGAATGGCGGATCGGGCGCGATCGAACTGACGGCGCGCTACGAAAATCTGGATTATACCGACCTCGTCCTTGGCGGCGACGGCTGGGCCGCAACGCTGGGCGTGAACTGGTATCTCAACAGCTTCACCCGCATTCAGCTGAACGGCATTCATTGGCGCACCAACAACCGCGCCGGAACCTTCACCGGCAGCGATGACGGCCAGACCGTCAGCGCGCGCGTCGGCGTGACCTTCTGATCTTTCTTCTTTCCGCCTCTTCAAGGATGCAGCGATGAACCTTGCCCTGCTCGGCTTCCTGATGGTCGCCACCTTCATGACGCTGATCATGACCAAAAAGATGACGCCGCTGGTCGCGCTGATCGTCATCCCTTCCATTTTCGGCGTGGTCGCCGGTCAGGCCGCCGGTCTTGGCGACATGATGATCGACGGCATCAAGAATCTGGCCCCGACCGGCGTCATGCTGCTCTTCGCCATCCTGTTCTTCTCGACCATGACAGACACGGGGCTGTTCGATCCGCTCGTTGGCCGGCTGGTGAAGCTGGTGCATGGGGATCCGCTGCTGATCCTGCTGGGATCGGTGGTGTTGTGCGCGATCGTCAGCCTGGATGGCGATGGGTCCACCACTTACATCATCACCTGCGCCGCATTGCTGCCGCTCTATAAACGGTTCGACATGAAGCGCATTTACCTCGTCTGCCTGTTGATGGTGACGAGCGGGATCATGAACCTGACGCCTTGGGGCGGGCCGACCGCCCGTGCGGCGAGCGCGCTGAAGCTGGACCCCGCAACCCTGTTCCTGCCGTTGATCCCCGGCATGATTGCGGGTCTTGCCTTCCTGCTGGGCCTGGCCTTCTGGTTCGGGATCAAGGAGCGTCGTCGCCTGGGCCATGTTCGGGTCGCAAAGCGTGAGCCGGTCGACATCGCCGACCTTGGCGTGTCGCAATATCCCGAAGCGCGCCGCCCGCATCTGCGCAAGGTGAATGCGGCGCTGGTCGTTGCGTTGCTGGTTCTGCTGGTCTGGGGCGTTCTGCCGCTGTCGGTGTTGATGATGATCGCCTTCGCCATTGCGATGATCGTCAACTATCCCGGCGTTGCGCAGCAGAAGGAGCGGATCGCCGCCCATGCCGGCAATGTCCTGTCGGTCGTGTCGCTGATCTTCGCCGCCGGCATCTTCACCGGCATATTGGGCGGCACCGGCATGGTGGAAGCGATGAGCAAGGAAGTCGTGGGCGTCATTCCGCCAGCGCTTGGACCCTATATGGCGCCGATCACGGCCCTGCTCTCCATGCCCTTCACCTTCTTCATCTCCAACGACGCTTTCTATTTCGGCATGCTGCCGATCCTGGCCGAAGCCGGGTCGCATTATGGCGTCGATCCGATGGCGATTGCCCGCGCCTCGCTGATGGGTCAGCCGGTCCATCTGCTCAGCCCGCTGGTCCCGTCCACCTATTTGCTGGTCAGCCTGGCCGGCATCGACCTGGCCGATCATCAGCGCTTCACGTTGCTGCCGGCGGCGGCCGTCTGCATCGTCATGACGCTGGTCGGCATGATCGCGCTGGCATTCCCCCTGGTCGCCTGACAATGGGGTATCCGATCGCCAGGAAAGTCACGCATATATGAGGAATTAGACCATGATCCGCCCCAACTCCATCGGATCATGGTCTGACGCTACAGGCGCGTTTTTACGTTTCCTTGCGGCTCTCGCCGTGGGAGCGGGTGGCGGCGCGCTGTTCCACTGGATCGGCGCACCCCTGCCATGGGTGCTGGGGTCGATGGCGGCCTGCGCCATCGCCAGCGTCGCTGGCTTGCCGATACAGGCATCCTCCGCTACGCGCCGCCCGATGGCGGCGGTGATAGGCGTTGTGCTGGGCAGCAGCTTTGGCCCGCATCTCTTCATGCAGGCGCGCGACTGGATCATCCCGCTCGCCGCCTTGCCTTTTTTCCTCGCCACCGCAGCGTTGCTGTGCGTCACCTATTTCCGCAAGGTGGCGAAATTCGATCCGGCCACCGCCTATTTTGCCGGCATGCCCGGGGGCATCGCCGAAATGGTGGTGATGGGGGCAGAGCGGGGCGCGGATGAACGCGCCATCGGCCTGATCCATGGCGCGCGCATCTTTCTGGTGGTTTTCATCCTGCCCTTCCTGATCCGGCTGGATCATCACCCGGTCGCGATTGCCCCGGCCGCAGCGGTGACGGGAGAGGTGGCGGACTGGTCGCTGCTGCTGTGGGCGGGGGGCTGTGTGATAGTCGGGCTGGCCATCGGCAAGCTCCTGCGCTTGCCAGCCTGGCATCTGGTCGGGCCTCTGGCGGTCAGTGCGGCCGTGCATATGAGCGGCCTTGCCGATTTTCGCATTCCCGGCTGGGCGCTGGCCGCCGCCCAAGTGGGGCTTGGCGCGACCATTGGCTGTCGCTTTGTGGGGCTGACGCTGAAGGCGTTGCTGCGCACGCTGGCGCTGGCGGCGGGATCGACCCTGATCCTGCTGGCCGTCACCTTTGCCTGGGCGGCAGGTATCGGCATGGCGACCGGCCTAGATCCGGTGTTGCTGACGCTCGCCTATTCGCCTGGTGGTCTGGCCGAAATGAGCATGGTGGCGCTCAGCCTGGCGCTGGAGCCGGGCGTCGTCATCGTCCATCACCTGACCCGGGTGGTGCTGGTCCTGATTGCGGCGCCGCTGGGCTTCAGGACAATGGCCCGGCAAGACTTCGCCTGAACAGAAAAAGGGGCGGCTGATCCGGTTCGCGCCGGATCAGCCGCCCCTTTCTATTCGCGATCAGAACAGGGTCAGCAGGCCCGTCGCCGGATCGATCGTCCCTTCATAGATCATCTTGCCAGCGACATAGAGGATCACCAGCAGGCCGAAATAGGCGATGATGCGATAGCGTTCGATCACGCGGGCCAGCAGGTTGGCGGCGATGCCCATCAGCGCGACCGACAGGACCAGACCAATCACCAAAATGCCGGGATGCTCGCGCGCCGCGCCGGCAACCGCCAGCACATTGTCCAGGCTCATCGATACGTCGGCGATGGCGACGGCCCATGCGGCCTGGGCAAAGCCCTTTGGCGCGGCCTTGCCGGCAATATCTTCGGCATCTTCCGCTTCGCCGTCGGAGCGCAGTTCGCGCCACATCTTCCATGCGACCCAGACCAGCAGCAGGCCGCCGGCAAAGACCAGACCCACCAGCTGCATCAGCTGGGTCACGACCAGAGCAAAGGCGATGCGCAGCACCAGTGCGGCGATCACGCCGATTGCGATCACCTTGCGTCGCGATGCGGGCGGTAGGCCGGCAGCCAGCGCGCCGACGACGATCGCATTGTCGGCCGCCAGCATGATGTCGATCAGGACGACCTGGCCAAAGGCGGCGAGGGCGGATGGGGAGCCGAGATTGGAGAAATCGGCGACAATATGGGTCCAGATGTCGTTCATAAATCCTCTCGCCGTTCGCGGGGGCGGGTCTTGGACGCTGGCGTCGCTTCGAACGGCCAGGGGCGCGCAGGCGTCGGGATTCCTGCGGCGTTAGCCGCGCGGAACGCCCGCCGGTTAGACCGGGAAGCTGTCATCAACCTTTCAGCCGCCCGACCCGACATCCGGCGCATAGATGTGCGGGCGTCGCGACACAAGCGATCAGATGACAGCGAGGGGGGAGGGGGGATCGAAACCTACCCTCCCCGGGGCCGGATTATTGGCGCTGGACCGCAGTGGCGTCGCGGGTAGCGCGGAATTCGCTGTCGCTTGACCAGTTGGGCCAGTCATGGCTGTCGGCGACGCGGCGGCCGACATTGTAAAGCAGTGTCATGTCACCCTGCCAGCTGCTGGTGTCCCAGCTGGCGTCATATTCGTCGGCCGGCTGGTGATAGCGGTCGCGCGTATAGATGTCGCCCAGTTCCTTGCCGCGCGCCGCGCCGCCATTCACCAGTTCGCGGCCGGGGTTGAAGGAAATGGCGGGCACGCCCCGCTTGGCCATGGGGAAATGGTCGGAACGGTAAAAGCTGCCCGCTTCCGGCCGCGCGTCGGGCGTGTAGTGGCGGCCGAGCTTTTCGCCCTCCTCCGTCAACGTGGTGAGCAGATCCAGCTTGGCTGCGCCGGAAATGCTGAAATTGGTCGTTTTCTCGATACCGAGCGGCCCGTCCATATTGACCACAGCTGCCGTCGTCGCGAGCGGCCGCAGCGGATTGTCGGCATAATATTCGGAGCCAAGCAGGCCCTTTTCCTCCGCCGTCACCGCCAGGAACAGTATGCTGCGTTCGGGCTTCGGCCCCTTGGCATAGGCGCGGGCCAGTTCCAGCAGGGCGGCGGTGCCCGATGCATTGTCCTTCGCGCCATTATAGATGGTGTCGCCCTTCGCATCCGGCGCGCCGATGCCCAGATGGTCCCAGTGCGCCGAATAGATGACGGTTTCGTCCGGATATTTGCTGCCCTGCACGAAGCCCGCGACATTGTGCGAGGTGATGATTTCCGACTTCACCGCATAGTCGGCGCTCATTGTCGCCTTGAGCGGAATCGGCTGGAAATCCTTCTTGCGCGCGGCAGCCTTGGCGGCGTCGAAATCGATGCCCGATGCGGCGAACAGCCTGGCGGCCAGATCCTTCTGCACCCATCCTTCCATCTGCGTATGCGCCGCCTTGGGATTGGCGCGGACAATGTCGAACATAGTGTTGGTGTTGCTGTTCTTGACCGTCGCCCAGCCATAGGAGGCTGGCTCGCTTTCATGCACCACCAGCACGCCAGCCGCGCCCTGCCGTGCGGCCTCTTCATACTTGTAGGTCCAGCGGCCATAATAGGTCATCAGCTTGCCGCCGAAATCGCCTTCGCCGCCTTCGAAATCCGGGTCGTTGACCAGCACGACCATGATCTTGCCCTTCAGGTCCACGCCCTTGAAATCGTCCCAGCCGCGCTCGGGCGCTTTCACGCCATAGCCGACGAACACCAGCGGCAGATTGGTGAACTGCACCGCCGACTGGCCGGTTTCGGCTGCGCGCACGGCAATTTCGCTCCCCTGCGTCAGCGTCTGCGCCGTGCCGCCGATCGTCATCGACAAGGTGGGCGTGCCGGTGATGTTGGACATGCGCAACGGCACATCCTGGAACCATGTGCCCTTCTGTCCCGCAGGCTTCAGGCCGGCCGCCTTCATCCGGGCGGCGATATAATCGATGGTCTTCACCTCGGCGCGGGTGGCCGGGCCGCGTCCTTCAAATTCGTCGCTTGCCAGCGTTTTGATGTCGTTGCTGATGCGCGCGACGTCGAAAGTCGGGGCCGATCCAGCGGCGATGGCCATGGCCGACGTGGAAAGCAGCCCGGCAACCGCCAGGAAGGTCAGGGATTTGATAGGGGGCAACATGGTCAGGATACTCCTCGGCCGGCGGGCGGCTGATGGGGAAGGGGGGATCAGTTCGATCCGCTGACGCGGATAATGCCGATCCCGCGCGCGATGTCGATACGGGTTCCAAAAGGTTGCGACAGGCGCTGCAACCGGGCAAGGATGCGCGCGCCAACCGTCGCGTCCGCCAGATGCGGCACGCCGCGTCCCGCGCCGGCGGCGTTGACGCCCAGATCGACGGGATAGAGGCGAATTTCGCTCAGCTTGCCATCCTTATACTGGCTGACTGCGATCACGGTTTCATAGAGGTTGGGATCGCCAAATTCCTTTGCCCCGCGCGCTTGCAACAGCTCCGGCGCGGTGACGCTGCCTGGCGTGATGCCGAACTGGTCGTACATGTCGGCCGGCAGGTCATCCAGGCTGTTGTTCATCATCGCGAAGTTGCCGAGCGAATAGAAGATCGGCTTGCCCTTGTAGATTTCGATCCCGCGCAGCTGGTGCGGGCCATGGCCGACATAGACGTCCGCGCCCGCATCGATCGCCTGATGCGCCAGCGTCGGCGCGAAATTGGCCGGCGTCTGGAAGGCGTTGCCCGGTTCATGATTGTGCAGCGAGAAGACAGTGAAATTGCCATTCTGATGGGCTTGACGCACGGCGAGCAGATTGGCGTTCACATCCCTGGCGTTGAGATCATATTCGATCGTCATCGGCGTGGCGGGATTGGCGGTCGCGCGATATTCGCGGCCCTTCATCTTGACCGGCGCACCCGACTTCGTCCCAGCGAGGCGGGCGATGGTGGCCAGATCGGCATCGGACACCAGACCGATTTCGGTGCTGCGGATCGCGTTCGCGCCGCCGCGTCCGGGCACCTGCCCCAGCGGGTCGGAAGCGGGAGACATCGGCGTGAAGCTGGTGGTCGCGGACACCAGTCCGACGCGGCCATGCGGCCCGTCAAAATAGGCGGGCGCGCGCGCCGCCGTCATGCTGCGTCCAGTGCCGGCATGGACCAGATGGGCGTCGTCCAGCAGGTCTAGCGTGTCATACAGCCCCTCGACGCCCCAGTCGGTGGCGTGGTTGTTGGCATGGCCGACAATGTCGACGCCCATCTTGGCGACATCGCCCGGCACGGCGGGATCGGCCAGCATCCAGGTGCCGCCCGATTCCGCCTGTGGCGATCCCTTGAAGGTCTTGAGGTCGAGGGCAGTCGTTTCGAAATTGCCGAAGGTGACGTCCGCGCCGCGCAGGATGGCCAGCATGTCAGGCGACTGTTTTTCGATCGTCGCCAGCATCGGCCGCAGATAGATGAGGTCGCCGACTGCCGCGAAGCTGAAGTCTCCGGCGATCGGTGTGCTCGGTACGGTCGAGGTGGTCAGCTTGCCGCCGCTTTCCTCTTCCTCGGCATGCGCGGGGATGGCGGCCATCAGGGCGATGCTTGCCAGCGAGAGGGCGCGCACGGAGGCGCGGCGGAACAGAGTGGGCAGGATCATCGACTTTCCCCTTGGCTTCGACCGGAATCGGTTTTGCCAAGGGGATAGTCATGGGGGCTGACAAGAACCTGTCGTGTGGGCTTGCGATCAGCCGGTGGTGGAACGGAAACGGACGATCGCGCACAGCCCCCGGCCCGACCGGCCATCTTCCAGACTGATGGTCGCGCCCATCTGTTGCGCGATGGCGCGGGCGATCGGCAGGCCAAGGCCAGTGCCGGCCGGCGCGTTGCGTGCGGGGATACGGTAGAAACGATCCCACACCTTGTCGCGCTCGGCCGCCGGGATTCCCGGCCCATCATCATCGATCGCCACGATCACCGCTTCATCGTCGCGGTCGACATGCACAGACACCATCCCTCCCGGACGGTTATAGCGAATGGCGTTGTCCAGCAGATTGCCGATCAGTTCGGCCGCCAGCGTCGGCTCGCCGATCGCCATGGCGCGGCCCTCCACATGATTGTCATAGCCGATATCCATGTCCGCCGGCGCCTGCGCCGCACGCTCGCCCGTCACCGTGGCCGCAACATCCGTCAGGTCGAAGGGGCGCAGGCGCACGCCGGCCTGATCCTCGCTGCGGGCCAGTGCGATCAACTGGCGCAGCAACTGCTCCAGCGTGTCGATGGCGTGGGGAATATCCTGTAAGGCGGCCTTGCCCTGCGGCGAGTGCGGGCCATAGCGGTCCAACACGTCAAGCTGCACTCGCGCCACCGCCAGCGGCGTGCGCATCTGGTGCGACGCATTGGCGGTGAATTGCCGCAGCGAATTGGTCACGCGCTCCAGCCGCGCCATCAGCCCGTTGAATGCCGCGACGAAGGGCTGCATTTCGACCGGGTCCGTTTCGGTCGTGGTCAGGCGGAAGGTGGGGGATGCTTCGCCGCGCGTACTTTCCACTTGGCGGGTCAGGTCTGCGAGCGGGCGCAGCCCCCATTCGATCGCCCACCAGAAAAGCAAGCCCGTCACCAGAAGCGCTGCCAGCCCGGCCAAGACCACCTGTTGCAGGAAATTGCGCTCATAATCGGCGCGGTCATCCATATAGTCGGCGATCTGAATGGCGATGAGCTGGCTGTCTCCGGCGGCGCGGCGAATTTCGGTCGCAATTCGGGCGGGCTTGCTATGCAGCGTGCCGCTGCGCAGATAGGCGGCCTGTATCACCTGACGCGCGTCCGCCGGGTCCAGATAACCGCGCACCATCGGCGTTTCGCGATAGGCGTTGACGAAGGTCGCAGGCTTGTGTCGGTCGACCACCCCGTCCCATGTCGCGCTGTAATCAGCAGGCGGCAGCAATGCGGGGTCGCCGGCCACCAGCGTCTGACCACGATAGACGCTGTAGAGCACGACCGGGCGCGCGCGCCGCCGCAGCAGATGGATCACCAGCGGCACCAGCCGCTCGCGCTCGGCCGCCGGGCTGTTATAGGCTAGGCTCAGCGTCCGCACCGATCCGATCAGCACCCTATCGACGGTGTTCGCTTCGGTATCATGCGTCACCAGCGCAGTAAGGATGCAGAACAACAGCACCAGCGCCGCCAGCGGCATCAAAACGGCGCCGGTCAGCCGCAGGCGCAGGGAATGGGAGGATTGCCGCATCGTCGTAAATGCGCGCTCAGGCCGTTTCGATCATATAGCCAAGCCCGCGTATGGTGCGGATCGCCGGGCCTGACGGTTGCAGCTTGCGGCGCAGGCGACCGATATAGACTTCCAGCGCATTGGGCGTGACCGCATCGTCGAAATTGAACACTTCGGCCGCCAGCCTTTCCTTGGCCACGACCTTTCCCGGACGCCCCATCAATGTTTCCAGCACGGCCAGTTCGCGGCGGCGCAGGTCCAGCACGGCGCCGTCCAGATAGACGGTCCGGCTCGACCGGTCGAACACCAGCTTGCCGATGCGCAGCACCGGATCGGGCGTGCCCTGGCTGCGCCGCACCAGCGCGCGGATGCGCGATTCCAGTTCGCGCGGGTCGAACGGCTTGGCCATATAATCGTCCGCGCCCCGGTCCAGCCCATCGATCCGGTCGTCCACCATGTCGCGCGCGGTCAGGATCAGGATCGGCGTGGTCGCGCCGCGCGCGCGCAGCCGGCTCAATATGTCCAGCCCGTCCATGTCAGGCAGGCCCAGGTCCAGCACGATCGCGCAATAGGGTTCCTGATCGGCCAGCCGCAGCGCATCTTCGCCATTGGTCAGCAGGTCGACGGCAAAGCCGGCAGCCTCCAGCGAGGCGACCATGCCGCGCGCCAGCCGTTCGTCATCTTCCACCAGCAATAATCGCATGACCGTCTCCGCGTTGCGGCATCCTTCGCAGGCAACAGGAAATTGCGCCGTGCATGGCGCATCCCGATCCAAAAAGGAAGGCCGGGCAACGACCGCTTGCCGTTGATTGCGCGTGAATGCCCTTTGGCTGGCATGTGTCAGGTTCATGACAGCGACTCTGGGTTAGGCATGCCAGCCAACAGATATCCGCGCCGGTTCCGACGCGGAACGCCATATTGAGCCGCCTGTCCGTAAAGGGGCGGGCGCAGGGGAATCAGACATGACGATCATACGGCCTTCGCTCGCGGGGGCGCTCCTGTCCTTGTGCCTTGCCGGCGCTGCCCATGCCGCGCCGGAACCGGCGGATGCAACCAGCCTCGCCCGGCTCGACGCGCTGTTCGCGCGCTGGAACAGCCAAAGTGCGCCGGGCTGCGCCGTGGCCGTGTCGCGCGATGGACAGGCGATCGCAACACGCGCCTATGGCATGGCCAGTCTGGAGCTGGGCGTCCCCAACAGCGTCGACAGCATTTTTGAGGCCGGGTCCGATTCCAAGCAGTTCACTGCCGCCGCCACGCTGATGCTGGCGCGCGCGGGCAAGCTGTCGCTGGACGATGATATTCGCAAGTTCGTGCCGGAAATGCCCGATTATGGCGCGCCGGTGACGATCAGCCATTTGTTGCACCACACCAGCGGCCTGCGCGACTGGGGTTCGGTCGCCGCGATCGAAGGCTGGCCGCGCAACAGCCGTACCGCCGACAATCAGGACATGCTGGCCATCGTGTCGCGCCAGAAGGAGCTGAACTTCGCGCCCGGCAGCCACTATCTCTACAGCAACAGCAACTTCAACCTGCTGGCGATCATCGTCGCAAGAGTCAGCGGCCAGTCGCTGGCGGACTTCACGCAGGACCATATCTTCAAGCCGCTGGGCATGACGCATACGCGCTGGCGCGACGATCATGGCGATGTCGTGCCCGGCCGCACCGGCGCTTATGATTATGAAGGCGCCATCTATCGCAACGATCAGGTGATCGAGGACGCCTATGGCAATGGCGGCCTGCTGACGACGGTGAGCGATCTGGTGAAGTGGCAGGCGGCGCTGGACGCCGACACTTTCGGCCCCGGCTTCACCGCGCAGATGCAGACGCCCACGAAGCTGAATGACGGCACGCCGATCGCCTATGCGCTGGCGCTGGTGAACCTGGATCATCATGGCCAGCAGGAAGTCAGCCATTCAGGGTCGACCGGCGGCTATCGTGCTTGGATGGCGCGTTATCCGCAGCATAAGCTCGCCGTATCGCTGCTGTGCAATACCGGTAACGCCGATACGCCCACGCTGGGGCGCGCCGCCGCCGACATTTTCCTCCCTGCCTACAAGGCGAAGCCCTATGCGCCCAAGGGCGCGCTGCCCACCGGCGTCTATGCCGATGGCATGACTGGCTTTCCGGTGCGCTTCGACAGCGATGACAAGGGCAATCTGCGCGCCAACGGCACGGTGCTGACGCCGATCGGCCCGGGCCGCTGGGCGCAGCGCGAGGATATTTTCGTATTCGGCAAGGGCGGTCTGACGCTGGAACATCGTGAAGGGGAGACGATCGCCTATCGCAAGGTCGACGCCGTCACCGCCTTCGATCCCAAGCCTTATGTCGGACGTTTTTGCGGCGTCGACACCTTCGCTTGCCTCAGCTTCCGGCAGGATGGCGACCGGCTGATCTACAGCGGGCCGCGCTGGTACAATCAGCCGCTCAAACCCGCTTATTCCGATGTTTTCACCGGAGAAGCGATGCCGCAATCCTCGCGCATCACGGTCAAGTTTGAACGCGACGCCAGCGGCGCGGTTACGGGCCTGCGCTTTGGCGAAGGCCGCGCCTACGACGTCGCCTTCCGCCGCGTCGCCGACTGAATTTCACGCATCACACAAGAGCCGCTCGGGTCGCGGCCACAACAAAGCCAAGAGCATCAAAAGGGGACTATCCATGTACAAGAATGAAGACGGGCTACGCCGCCTCCTGATGGCCGGCAGCGCGGGGGCCGCTTTGGTTCTCTCGCTCGCCTCGGCGCCCATCGCCATGGCGCAGGACAGCGCCGCCGCTGCGGATGAAGACGCCGCACCCGCCATCGTCGTTACCGGATCGCGCATCGACCGCAAGGGCTTCGAAGCGCCGACGCCGACCACCGTCATCGGCGAAACCGAACTGCGTCAGGGCGCCCGTCCCAGCATCGCGCAGGTTCTGAACGATCTGCCGCAGTTCCGCGCGACCCAGTCGCCAGCCAGCACGGTCGCAAACACCAACTCCTCCTCGTCGGCGATGGACCTTCGCGGCCTGGGCGTCACGCGCACGCTGACCCTGCTCAACAACCGCCGCTTCACCGGCGCGACCGACCTCAACACCGTGCCGCAGGGTCTGGTGAAGCGCGTTGAAGTCGTCACCGGTGGCGCATCGGCCGCCTGGGGTTCGGGCGCGATCGGCGGCGTGGTCAACATCATCCTGGACGACGAATTGGAAGGTCTGACGATCGGCGCGCAGAACGGCGTATCGTCGCGCGGCGACGGCTATCGCTACGGCTTCGACGGCACCTTCGGCACGAAGTTTGCCGATGGTCGTGGCCACTTCATGATCGGCGCCGAATATCAGAAGGATGAAGGCATTCTTGACCGCAATTCGCGCAAGAATGTCGGCAGCGCGAACATTTTCACGCCGGCTGGCACCGATGCCAGGCCGATCCTGGTTCGTGACGTCAACGCCTCCAACACCAGCCTGGGCGGCCTGATCACGGCGGGCACGCTGCGCGGCCAGACTTTCAACAGTGACGGTACGCTGCGCCCGTTCCAATATGGCAGCATGGTCAGCGGCACGACCATGGTCGGCGGCGAAGGCGTCGCCACCAACGACGAATATTCGCTGACCAATCCCTATCAGCGCGTCAACAGCTATGCCCGCGCCAGCTTCGAGGTTGGCGACGCCACTTTCTGGGCGGACGGCAGCTACAGTCGCATCTGGGCCAAATATCCCTTCTACGCGGAAAGCGGCACTTACACCCTGTCGGCCAGCAACCCCTATCTGTCGGACACGATCCGCAGCCAGCTGGCCGCCGCCGGTGAAAGCAGCGTGCGCGTCGGCCGCGTGTTCGAGGATTATGGCTATCGCACCTTTGGCTATTATCGCCAGAATGTGGAAGGTTCGGTCGGTGTCGACGGCAGCTTCGCCGACGGCAAGTGGCGCTATTCGGCTTATTACAGCCATGGCGAAAACCGCAACATGCAGAGCTATGACAACCAGATCACCGGCACGAACCTGACCAATGCGCTGGATGCGGTGCGGGATTCGAGCGGCAACATCGTCTGCCGCGTCGCGCTGACCGATCCGACCACGGCCTGCCGTCCGCTCAACATCCTGGGCACCGGCACCGCCAGCCAGGGCGCGATCGACTATGTGTTCGGCAACACCGCGCGCGTCGTCTACACGACCAAGATGGACAGCGCCGGCGCCAGCTTGCGCGGCGATCTGTTCGAAACCTGGGCCGGTCCCGTTTCGGTCGCCGTCGGCGCCGAAGCGCGCTGGGAAGAACAAGTCACCAACAGCCTGGACGCCACTTCGGCAGCCCGCGGTTTCAGCCGCTTCAACTTCTCGCCGCTCGACGGCGGGTTCAACGTGCAGGAAGGCTTCGGCGAAGTCGCGATCCCGCTGCTGGATCAGCCCTTCAGCAAGCTCGACGTCAACGGCGCGGCCCGCTACAGCCGGTACAGCACCAGCGGCGGCATCTGGTCGTGGAAACTGGGTCTGACCGATCGCATCTTCGACAATCTGCTGATCCGCGTGTCGCGTTCGCGTGACATTCGCTCGGGCAGCCTGGCGGAACTCTACACCACCACCACGACCAGCTTCACGACCATCGTGGAAGCCGACGAGAATAATGTTCAGCGGACCTATTCGATCACCCGCTATGGCGGCGGCAACGCGAACCTGAAGCCGGAAATTGGCAGCACGCTGACGCTGGGCGCGGTGTTCACGCCGACCTTCCTGCCGGGCTTCAACCTGTCGGTCGACTATTACAACATCAAGCTGAAGGACGCGATTACCTCGCTCGGCGCGCAGGATGTCGTCAGCGGCTGCGCCGGCGGCAACGCCAATCTGTGCAGCCAGATCGTGCGTGACAGCGCCGGTGCGCCCACGACCATCTACACCACCTATATCAACCTGGCCGAATATCGGACCAAGGGCGTAGACATGGAAGCCAGCTACACCCTGCCGCTGAACAAGGTCAGCAGCGTTCTGGGCGGCACGATGCGCTTCCGTGGTCTGGCGACCTATGTGCCCAAGGTGATCATTGACGGCGTGAACCGCGCCGGCGATGTGGGCGACAATGTCAGCTATGGCACGCCGCACTG
Source organism: Pseudomonadota bacterium (assembly GCA_021849075.1). GTDB lineage: Bacteria > Pseudomonadota > Alphaproteobacteria > Sphingomonadales > Sphingomonadaceae > Sphingobium. The sequence continues at coordinate 59,920 of JAJZTH010000012.1, forward strand.
GCGCGCGACCGGATCGGTCAACTACACCAATCAGGATGTGTCGATCGACGCCCGCGTCCGCTATGTCGGCGGCGGCAAGTTCAACCATCAGCTGGATATCGTGAACAATGACATCGCATCGCGCGTCTATGTCGACCTGGGCGGTCAGGTGAATATCGACAAGTTCACCCTGTTCGCCAACGTCAACAATCTGTTCGATCGCGATCCGCCGCTGACCACCTATGGCGCGATCCACTATGACACGATCGGTCGTTACATGACCGTCGGAGCGAAGGTTCGCTTCTGATTATCCCGGCCTTGGCCTGAACGGGGGCGGCGCGTCGGCCGGACGCGCCGCCCTTTTTTCAGGGGCTTGCATCCTGCCTGCGGTTCGGGGAAGCTATGCCCCTGCACAGGGAGAAGCGCCTTCATGCCGGCCGTCGTCACCCCGCCATCGACTGGAAGCGCCAGCGTCCTGCTGCCCGCACGGCCCGAACCGATCCGGGTCGATCCCGCCAGCAGCGCCGTCATCGTCATCGACATGCAGAATGCCTATGCCTCGCCGGGCGGCTATGTCGATTTGGCGGGTTTCGACATCAGTGGCGCAGCAGGGGTGATTGGCCGGATCGCACAGGTGCTGGATGTGGCGCGTGGTGCAGGCATGCCCGTTGTCTATCTGCAAAATGGCTGGGACGCCGACTATGTCGAAGCGGGCGGTCCCGGCTCCCCCAACTGGCACAAGTCCAACGCGCTCAAGACGATGCGGGCGCGCCCCGAATTAAAGGGCCAGCTTCTGGCGCGGGGCGGCTGGGATTATGAACTGGTCGATGCGCTGGCTCCCCAGCGCGGCGATATCCGCGTCCACAAGACCCGCTACAGCGCTTTCTTCAATTCGCAGCTGGACAGCGTGCTGCGCGCGCGCGGCGTGCGCACCCTCATCTTCGTCGGCATCGCCAGCAATGTCTGCGTCGAATCGACGCTGCGCGACGCCTTTCACCTCGAATATTTCAGCGTCATGCTGGACGACGCCACCCATCATCTGGGGCCGGATTTCGTCCATCAGGCGACACTTTATAATGTCGAAAAATTCTTTGGCTGGGTCAGCAATGTCGCTGATTTCTGCGGTAGTGTCGGCCAGTCGCCCCAAAGTTCAAATCCAAGCGGAGACGACTGATGCCGTTTGAACCGATCAACCCGCCGCAATTCCCGAGGCCGATCGCGCCCTATTCGGCCGGGGCGAAGGCGGGGAGCACCGTCTATGTCTCCGGCGTGCTGGCCTTGGGGGAGGGCGGCACGGTGTTGCATGTGGGCGATGCCGCCGCCCAGACCCGCCATGTGCTGGACGTGATCAAGGTGACTCTGGAAGCTGCCGGTGCCAGTCTGGAGGATGTGGCGATGAACCATATCTTCCTCAAGGATTTGGCCGATTATGCCGCGTTCAACGCCGTTTATGCGGACTATTTTCCCGGCGCGAAGCCTGCCCGCTACTGCATCCGCGCCGATCTGGTAAAGCCCGACTGTCTGGTGGAAATCGCATCGGTGGCGCATATCTGATGCAGACGGCAGGCATCTATTATGAAGAGCTGGGTACACCGGCAGGCGCGCCCCTGCTCTTTTCCGCCGGTCTTGGCGGGTCGGGCAATTACTGGCGCATCAACATCGATCAGAGCGACCAAGGGCTTGATCTCACAGAGGAGCATCGCATCCTCCTCTACGACCATCGGGGCACGGGGCGCAGCGACCGGGCCTTGCCCCAGCATGTGAGTGTCGACGACATGGCCGATGACATGTTGGCCGTGATGGATGCCGCCGGCGTCGCCAAGGCAAATCTGGTTGGTCATGCGGCGGGGGCTGTCGCCGCCTTGTCGATGGCCGTCCGATACCCTGATCGGGTTCAGGCGCTGTTTCTGGTCAATGGCTGGTCTCGCGCCGATCCCCATTTCCTGCGCTGCTTCGACGCGCGTCTGGCCTTGCTGCGCGACAGCGGGCCGCGCGCCTATGTGCGCGCCCAGCCGCTTTTTCTCTACCCGCCCGACTGGATTTCCGATCATGCAGATCAGCTGGCGGCGGATGATGAGATGCATCTGGCCCATTTTGCCGGCGCGGACATCTACGAAAAACGGATTGCGGCGCTGGCCGCATTCGACATCGACGACAGGTTGGGCGAGATATCCGTGCCGACGCTGGTCATAACCTCAACGGACGACATGCTCGTCCCGCCAAAATGCGGGCGTCACCTCGCCGCGCATATTCCCGGCGCGCAGCTTGTGGAAATGTCGTGGGGCGGCCATGCCTGCAACGTCACCGACCCCGAAACCTTCAACCGCATCGTCCTCGACTTTCTCAGGAGTTAGCAATCCATGCAGGTCGGCGTCTTCATCCCCATCAATAATAATGGCTGGCTGATTTCGGAAAATGCGCCGCAATATAAACCCAGCTTCGACCTCAATAAGGAGGTGGCGCTGCGGGCGGAAAAACATGGGTTCGATTTCCTGCTGTCGATGATCAAGCTGCGCGGCTTTGGCGGGAAGACGGAGTTCTGGGAATATGGGCTGGAAAGCTTCACGCTGATGGCGGGCCTTGCCGCCGTGACAGAGAAGATCAAGATTTTCGCCACCTGTCCGACGCTGATCATTCCACCCGCCTTTGCCGCCCGCATGTGCAACACGATCGATTCGATCAGCCATGGCCGCTTCGGCCTCAACCTGATCACTGGCTGGCAGCCGCCCGAATATACGCAGATGGGCCTGTGGCCGGGCGAGGAGCATTTCCGCAACCGCTATGCGATGCTGGACGAATATGCCGCGATCCTGCGCGAATTGTGGGAAAGCGGAACCTCCGATTTCAAAGGTCAATATTATAGCATGGATGATTGCCGCGTCTGGCCGCAGCCGACCGGCGACATGAAGATCATCTGCGCGGGATCATCCGACGCCGGCCTCGCCTTTTCGGCCAAATGGGCGGACTACGCCTTTTGCCTGGGCAAGGGCGTCAACACGCCCACCGCTTTTTCTTTCAACAATGACCGGCTGGCGGCCGCTACGGCGAAGACGGGGCGCGACGTGCAGGTCTTCGTCCTCGTCATGGTGATCGCCGCCGAAACGGACGAGGCGGCGATGGCGAAATGGAAAAGCTATAATGACGGCGTGGACCTGGACGCTATCGCCTGGCTGGCGGAGCAGGGCGCGAAGGATCAGGTCAACGCCGACACCAATGTCCGCCAGCTCGCTGCGCCCGAAGGCGCGGTAAACATCAATATGGGCACATTGGTCGGCAGCTATGCCAGCATCGCGCGGATGCTGGATGAGATGGCGCAAGTGCCCAATACTGGCGGCGTGCTGCTAACCTTCGACGATTTTCTGGAAGGCGTCGACGCCTTCGGCACGCATATCCAGCCATTGATGAAGAGCCGCACCCACATCGACGCAGGCTGATGCAGCCTGAGCCGGCGCGTCGCCTCAATGGGTGGCGAGCCAGGCGTCGACCTTGGCGACATGCGCTTGCGCCACCTCTTCGGGCAGGAAGGCGCCGGTGAAGCTATTGCGGGCAAGCTGCGCCAGCGCGGTTTTGTCCAGCCCGCGCGCCTGCGCGATGGCGCGATAATTGTCGGCGACATAGCCGCCAAAATAGGCCGGATCGTCGGAATTGACCGTGGCCTTCAGGCCCAGCGCCAGCATCCGGTCGATCGGATGATCCTCGATCCGGTCGATCACGCACAGCTTCAGGTTGGACAGCGGACAGACGGTCAGCGTCATGCCCGACCGGACCAGTCGATCGATCAGCGCCGCATCCTCCAGCGCGCGATTGCCATGGTCGATCCGGTCGGCCTTCAGCAGGTCGAGCGCCTGGATGACATAGTCGGGCGGACCCTCTTCCCCGGCATGGGCGACCAACCGCAACCCCTTTGCGGCAGCAGTTGCGAAGACGCGGGCGAATTTCTCAGGCGGATGGCCCAGTTCCGATGAATCAAGGCCCACCGCCGCGATCCGGTCCAGCCAGGGTTCGGCCATGGTCAGCGTTTCGAACGCGGCCTCTTCGCTCAGATGGCGCAGAAAGCTCAGGATCAGGCTGCTGCTGATGCCATGCCGGGCCTCAGCCTCCGCCATGGCCGACAACAGTCCCTCGATTACCTCTGCAAAGGGGATGCCGCGATCGGTATGGGTCTGGGGATCGAACATGATTTCGGCATGGATCACGCCGTCGGCTGCGGCGCGGTCGAAATAGGCGGCGGCGAGGTCATGGAAATCCGCGCGCGTCCGCAGCACATCCGCCCCGGCATAATAAATGTCGAGGAAATCCTGCAAATTGCTGAAGGCATAGGCGGCCCGCACATCCTCGACAGAGGCATAGGGGATGGCCACATCATTGCGCCGCGCCAGCGCGAACATCAGTTCAGGTTCCAGGCTGCCTTCAATATGCAGATGCAGTTCGGCCTTGGGCAGGCCGGTGATGAAATCGTCAAGATCGGTCATCACCCCTGTTTAGAACGCGACCCCGGCAGCGGCAAATGCAATATTGGCGATGCCCGGTTGCCGGGATGTGCGCAGTTGCCGGGGGCGGCTCAAGGGTCAGGCTCCGGCGAACCGCGCGATATTATATGGCTCCATCGGAATGTCCGTGCCGCCCTTCGCGATGATTTCCGCCATCGTCTCACCCACGCCCGGCCCGATCTGGAAGCCGGAACCGGAAAAGCCGAAGGCATAATGAAGACCGCTGGTCGTCGCGCTTGGCCCCATCACCGGCTGGCTGTCGGGCATATAGCCTTCTATCCCGGACCAGACGCGGATGATGTTGAGCCTGCCCAGTTGCGGGGCCAGCCGGCGGATCTGCTTCAGCTGGCTCAGCGTATTTTGCGGCAGCACATAGGCGCGATAGTCTTCGGGATAGGATGGACCGCGCGTACTGCCCCCCAGCACGATATTGCCGCGCGCGACTTGTCGGAAATAGACCGTCTCTTCCTCCAGCGGCGTCATCACGCCGACGGCGGGGGGGATCGCATAAGGCACCGGCTCGGTCACGCTCATATTGGGGCCACGCGGCACGATCGGCACCGGTTCGCCGAACTGGCTGGACAACGTATTGCCCCATGCGCCCGCCGTCACCAGCAGGATCGGCGCGCGAAAGGTCCGCCCGTCCGCTGCGGTCACGACGAAGTCTTCGCCGACCTTTTGCGCATCGATGATCTTCGTATTTTCGTGGATCACCGCGCCCAGCTTCTGCGCCGCGCGGGCGAAGGCCGGGGCGGCGAGGCGCGGATTGGCATGGCCGTCAGTCGGCGAATAGGAACCTGCCAGCACATCCGGTCCGAAGAAGGGAAATTTGTCCCGCAGCGCATTGCCGCTCAACAGTTCCAGGTCCAGCCCTTCCAGCCGCGCCTTGTCTGCATAATCCTCCATCGCGCCGACCAGTTCGGGCCGTTCGCGATAGCAGACGCGGATATGCCCCGACTGGAGATATTCAACATCCGCGCCCAGCAATTCGCGCGACTTGCGCCAGATGGCGATGGCGCGGTTGGCGAGCGGCAGTTGATGGATGGCGCGGCCCTGCCGACGGACATTGCCGAAATTGGTGCCGCTTGCCTGCCGCCCGATCAGGTCGGTTTCCAGCAATGTGACCGACAGGCCATGGCCGCGCAGGAACAGGGCTGCGGATGATCCCATCAGCCCCCCGCCAACGATGATGACGTCGCTCGCCCCGCTCATTCTTCGTCTCCGATCGCGATCGTCAATGGCTTGACTGGCGCCTGTCCGCGCAGGCGGCCGACCTGCTCGACCGGGATGCCGGCTTCGGCTGCGATCAGCTCCGCGGCGGCGAGGCCACAATAACGCCCCTGGCATCGGCCCATGCCGACCCGGCTGAACGCCTTGGCCCGGTTCGCCTCCTTCGCGCCCGTCTCGCGCATCACGCTGCGCAGATCGCCCGCCGTCACGCCTTCACAGCGGCACAGGATGGCGTCGTCGGGCAAGGCGGCGGCCTGATCGACCGGCCATGGGAAAGCCTTGGCAAGGCCGCGCGCGAATTTCGCATAGGTCGCGACTGCGCCGCGCAGGCTGGCCATTGCGCCCTTGTCCACCGGCAGGCCCAGATCGGTCAGCGCCGCCAGCGCCGCCAGCTTCCCGCTCGCCTCGGCCGACCGCGCGCCCAATATCTTCGCGCCGTCCCCGGCCAGATAGACGCCTGCAACGCTTGCGCGCCCGTCGCCATCGCGTTCGGGCAGCCATTGCCGCGTCCCGACGTCGAAGGCAAAGGCGCAGCGGGCCAGATCGGCCAACTGCGTCTCGGGCCGCAGATGATAGCCCATCGCCACCGCATCGCAGGCGATCTGCCGTTCCTTGCCGCCGCCATCGCGATAGCGGATGCCGCTGACGCCGGTATCGGCATCGCCGATAATCTCCAGCGGCGTCACGCCATGGTGAACCAGCACGCCGGCGCGCTTGAGCGCCCGCGTCAGCTTCACGCCGTTCCACAACACCGACGGCACGGCCATCAGGTCCGGCATCGCTTTCACCCGCGCCGAGAAAGGCGATGTGTCGAGCACCGCCGCCACCTGTGCGCCCGCCTCCACATATTGGCTGGCGACCAGATAGAGCAATGGTCCCGATCCCATGAAGATCACGCGATGCCCGATCGACACCGCCTGGCTTTTCAGCGCCACCTGCGACCCGCCCAGACTATAGGCGCCTGCGAAATGCCAGCCCTTGACCGGCATCAGCCGATCGGTCGCCCCGGTGCACAAGAGCAGCGCATCGAACGGCAAGGCTTCCTGCGCTGCGCCGTTGGCGGTCCACACATGTCGATCGGCGATGTTCCAGACCAAAGTTTCGGGCCGATAGTCGATGCGGCCCTTGATCGCGTCGAACGCACCATGCACCGCCTGCGCCCGGCCCGCTTCGGTGCCGTAGAGCTTGCCATAGGGGCGGGTGAAATGATCGGGCTGACGGCGATAGATTTGCCCACCGTCGCGCCGCCCTTCGTCGATGACGGTCGGCCGCAGCCCCGCTGCAACACAGGCTTCTGCCGCGCGCGTGCCGGCAGGCCCCGCGCCGACGATGATTATCCGTGGTTCGGCCATGACGCCCCCGGCTGGCTGGTGAGGATGCGCTGGCCCGGTGCGGCCAGGGTTGAGCAGGCGCGCAGGCGGTCGCCTTTTTCGGTCCAGACCCAGCAATCCTGGCAGGCCCCCATCAGGCAGAAGCCAGCGCGTTTTTCCGGTCCGAACTCGCTCTGGCGCAGCGTTCCGCCATTGGCGAGCAGCGCCACCATCAGCGTATCGCCCTCCAGCGCCGCGACGGGCTGTCCATCGACATGCAGGGTCACGGGCGGGCGATCGGTTTCGCCCAGGCGAACGAACCGGCTCATGACGGGATCAAGCTTTCGTCTCCATGGTGGCACAATATATGGCTGCTCATTCCGTCGGCCTTTCCCAGCGGATGGCGCGGCGGCGGCGTGACGTTGCACAGGCCATCCACGCGCGCGGCGCAACGTGGCAGAAAGCGGCAAAGGTCGGGATGCTCGCCGCTCGCGCCGATCAGCGGCGGCTTGCGCCCGGCGTGGCTTTCCTCCAGCCAGCCCGCCCGCATTTCCGGCACCGATCCGATCAGCAGGTCGGTATAGGGGTGGAAAGGCGCGGACTGGAAAGCGGCGCGCGGTCCCATTTCGACCATCGTGCCCGAATAGAGGACGAGGATATCGTCGCAGATCGCCCGTACGGTCGAAATGTCGTGGCTGATGAACATGGTCGCGATGCCCAATTCACGGCGCAGATCCGCCATCAGGTCCAGGATCGCCGCGCCGACCACCGTGTCGAGCGCCGACGTCACCTCGTCGCACAGGATCAGTTGCGGATCGGCGGCGAGCGCCCGGGCCAAATTGACGCGCTGCTTCTGCCCGCCCGAAAGCCCGCCGATATTGCGGTCAATGAGGCTCACCGGCAGGCGAATGAGGTCCATCAGCTCCAGCACACGCATATGCGCGGCATTGCCCTTCAGCCCGGCGTAAAAGGCCAGCGGCCGCTCCAATATCTGCCCCACGCTATGCGCCGGATTGAGCGCCGTGTCGGCATTCTGGAACACCAGTTGCACCCGACGGAATTGTTCGCGGCTGCGCCCCTTCAGGCCCGGCGGCAACGGCTCGCCGTCCAGCAGCACCTGTCCGGTCGCCGGCGGCAGCAGCCCGGCGATGACCCGCGCGATGGTCGATTTGCCCGACCCGCTCTCGCCGATCACGCCCAAAGTCCCGCCGCGCTCGATCGTCAGATTGATGTCGCGCAGCACCGGCACGCGCGGTAGGCCATCCTTGCCGATCCTGCCATAGCCCGCCGTCACGCCACGGATCTCCAGCAGAGGCGCGGCCGGCACATCGATCCGCATCGGCGCCGGCCGGATCGCCGGGCGCGCGGCGGCCATCAGTGTCTTCGTATAATCGCCTGCCGGCCGGTGCAGCACCTGATCGGCGGCGCCCGCCTCCCGGATGCGGCCTTGTTGCAGCACGACGATCTGGTCCGCCATCTGCGCCACCACGGCCAGATCGTGCGAGACATAGATGGCGGTCGCTCCGCGCTCCAGCACCACCGCCTTGAACGCGCGCAGCACTTCGATCTGGGTGGTGACGTCCAGCGCCGTCGTCGGTTCGTCCAAAATAACCAGTTCAGGATCGGTGATCAGCGCCATCGCCGCCATCAGCCGCTGTAACTGTCCGCCCGACAGCTGGTGTGGGTAGCGGCTTCCGATCGTGTCGGGAAAGGGCAGGGCCAGCGCGCGGAACAGCTCCACCGCCTTCGCCTCCGCCTTGTCGCGCAGCATCAGGTCATGGATCAGCGCCGGTTCGACCACCTGATCCATGATCGTGCGCGACGGGTTAAAGGCCGATGCGGCGCTCTGCGCGATATAGGCGATGCGGTTGCCGCGCAGTTGGGCCAGAGCCTTGGCATCCAGCTGCGTGATGTCGGCGTCGCCCACCCGGATCGATCCGCCGGCAATGGTTGCGCCCGGCCGGGCATGGCCCAGCAGCGTCAGCGCGATTGTCGTCTTGCCCGACCCGGATTCCCCGATCAGCGCCAGCACTTCGCCGCGCTTCAGCGCAAAATCGATGTCGCTGACGATCGGGAATGCCTCGCCCCGCGCGTTACGCGCGGTGACGCGCAGGTCTTTCACCTCGACATGGAAAGCCTGTGTCATTTGCGCTTCCCCCGGCCCGTCCCGGATACCCCGATTGCATCGATCAAAAGGTTCACGCCCACCGTCAGCGTGGCGATGGCGATGGCCGGCGCAAGAATGGCGAGCGCCCCTTCGCCCAGCCCTGAAATATTCTCGCGCACCAGCGATCCCAGATCGGCATCAGGCGGCTGAACGCCCAGCCCCAGGAAGGACAGGCCCGACAGCAGCAGCACGATGAACACGAAGCGCAGGCCGAAATCGGCGAGCAGCGGATGGATCATGTTGGGCAATATTTCGGCGATGGCGATGTGGAGCCGGCCTTCGCCTCGCGCTCTGGCAACCTGCACATAGTCCATCTGGGTCAGATTCACCGCCAGCGCGCGGGCGATGCGATAATTGCCGGGAACATAGGTGATTGCCGCGATCAGCAGCAGCAATGGCAGCGACGATCCGAACGCCGCCACCAGCACCAGCGAGAAAATCTTGGACGGGATGGAAATCAGCATGTCCATGAAGCGCGACAGCGGTTCGTCCACTTTCGCCCCCCCCACGGCCGCCGTCAGCGCCAGCGCCGTGCCGGTCGCGCTCGCCAGGAATGCGGCGGCGGCGGCCAGCGCCACCGTATAGCGCGCGCCCCACAGCAGTCGGCTCAATACGTCGCGGCCCAGATAGTCGCTGCCCAGCCAGTGCGCACTGGACGATCCGTCAAATACGTCATAGGCCACGAATGCGCCCACCGGATAGGGGGCCAGCATCGGTCCAACCAGCGCGGCGACCAGCCAGAACAGCACCAGCGCCAGCCCAACCTTGCCCGACAGCGGCAGGGCCTTCGCCCCCTTTATCGACCGCGCCATCATTGTGCGCGCAGCCGGGGGTTGGCCAGGATCGCGGTGACATCGGCGATCAGCATCAGGATCAGATAGGCTGCGCAGAATATCATTGCGCATGCCTGGAGCAGCGGCATGTCGCGGCTGGTGACGGCATTGACCATCAGGCTGGCGAGTCCCGGATAGTTGAAGATGGTTTCCACGATCACTGCCCCGCCCAGCAGATAAGAGAGGGAAAGGGCCATGGCGTTGACGATCGGCGCGATCGCATTGGGCATGATGTGCTTCAGCACGACCTGTACTGGCGCGACGCCCTTCAGCACCGCCATTTCGACATAGGGCCGGTCCATCTGGTCGATTACCGCCGCGCGGGTCATCCGCGCCATCTGCGCGATGACGACGATGCTCAGGCACAGGATCGGCATCGCCGCCCCGCGCAGATAATCGCCCCAGCTCATTTCGTCGGAAACGAGCGCAATCGAGGGCAGCCAGCGCAGCTTGACGGAGAAGATCAGCACCGCGATCGTCGCGACCAGAAATTCGGGCACCGCCACCATCGACAAGGTCGTGATATTGAGCGCGCGGTCGATCCGCCCGCCCCGGTTCATGGCGGAGCCGATGCCGATCGCCAGCGCCACCGGCACCGCGACCAGCGCCGTCAGCGCGGCCAGCAACAGGCTGTTGGGCAGACGGCTGGAGATCACTTCGGAAACCGGCATGTTGGCGACCAGCGACTGGCCAGGATCGCCACTCACCATACCGCCGAGCCAGCTAATGTACCGCACCGGCGCCGGCCTATCGAGGCCCATTTCATGGCGCAGCGCCGCCACTTGCTCCACCGTCGCGCTCTGGCCCAACGCCTCCTGCGCAGCGTCACCCGGCAGCAGCTGCGCGATGACGAAGATAGTCACCGACACCAGCAGCAACGTCAGCAGCGATGACGCCAGCCGCTTGCCGATCAGGACGAAAGCGGCCTTCGCGCCGCTGGAGGTCGAAGCGCCCGCCATCAGCCTTCCCACCACACATGTTCGGCAAACTGATAGCCCATCAGCCCGCCCAGCGACACCGGGCGCAATCCTTTTAGCCGCCGGTCATAGCCGTCGATCAGGCTGATGAAGACCGGGATGCCGACCCCGCAATGATGATGAACCAGCCCCTGCATCTCGCCATAAAGCTGTTTGCGCCGCGCTTGATCGGCTTCGCCCCGCGCCTCCAGCAACAGCCTGTCGAAACGCGGATTTTTCCATCCGCTCTCATTCCAGGCCGCGTCGGACTTGTAGAACAGGCTGAACAACAGGTCGGCGGTCGGGCGCGGATTGGTGTTGCCGAAACCCAGCGGGTGCTTCATCCAGTGGGTCGACCAGTAACCGTCCGCCGGCACGCGATTGACCGCCAGATTGAGGCCCACGCGCGACCCATATTCCTGCAGGATCGACGCCATGTCGACCGACCCGTCCGCCGCCGGAGAGGCGTAGACGGGCAGGCGCACGCCCGACAGGCCGGCGCGTTGCAGATGCCAGCGCGCCTTGTCCAGATCGAGGCTGGTCTGCGGCAGGTCCGATCGATAATAGGGGTGGAAGGGCGGGATCGGCTGGTCGTTGGCGATCGTCGCATAACCGCGATAGAGGGCCCGCTTGATCAGCGGCCGGTCGATCAGATATTTCATCGCGGCGACGAAATGGGCGTTGCCGGTCGGCAACTGGTCCTGCCGCATGATGAGGTTGGTGTAGAGGCCCGACGGCGTTTCAAGCAATCCATGGCCGCGCGACGCCATGATCCGTTTTGTGGACCGCGGATTGACCGCGATCACCAGCTGGACGTCGCCCGACAGCAGCGCATTGACCCGGCTGACCTCGTCGGGAATGCCGATCAGCTCAATCTCGTCCAGCCATGCCTTGCCCGATTTCCAGTAATTGGGGTTGCGTCGCACCAGTGTCCGCACGCCTGGCCGGAACTGGCTCACCATATAGGGGCCGGTGCCGTTGGCGGTACGGAAATCCTTCGTGCCCGCGCGCAGGATCAGGAAATGGGACTGGGCGAGGATGGCGGGCAAATCGGCATTGGGACCGGTCAGGCGGATGACGACATCCTGTTTGCCCGTTGCCCTGACCTCGGCAAATTGCTCGGCGATGGTGGCCAGCTTTGATCCGACGGCCGGATCCTTGTGCCGCAGCAGCGACCAGACCACATCCTGCGCGGTCAAGCTGGCGCCGTCATGGAAGGTCACGCCCTTGCGCAGCCTGATATGCCAGATCGTCTGGTCGTTGCTGACGATCCGTTCGGCCAGCGCCGGCCGCGCGATCAGGTCGCCGCCCATCTCGGTCAGGCCGTTATAGACCATATAATGGCGCACATAGTCGGTCGACAGCGCACCCTTGGCGGGATCGAGCGTGTCGGCGGTGGAGCTGGACAGGCTGGCGACGCGGATGCGTCCGCCCCGGCGCGGCTTGCTGGCGGCCATCGCGCCGTCCGGCAGCAGCAGCCCTGCACCAAGGCCCAGCCCTGCGCCGATCAGCCCGCGCCGTGAAAGGGCAGAAATATCGTCCATCAATGGATCAGGTCCTGCCATTTATACCACAGGCCGACCAGCGGCAGGAACCATGGCTTGCCGAAATGGCCCGGCACGCTGGGCCAGTCGAGGTCGCGCCAGGGATTTGCTGCGGGATCGCCCTGCATCACCCGCGCCATCATCTGCCCCATATAGGTCGCCATCTGCACGCCATGGCCACTATAGCCCATGGAATAGAAAATGCCGTCTTGCTCGCCCGCGCGCGGCAGGCGATCGGCGGTCAGGTCCACCATCCCGCCCCAGACATGGCTGACGCCCACGCCTCTCAATGCGGGGAAGATGTCGCCCATGACGTCCTTCAATATATGCCCGCTCTTCAGGTCCGATCGCGGATCGCTGATCGCAAAGCGCGCGCGACCACCAAAGATCAGCCGATTGTCGGGCGCCAGGCGGAAATAATTGCCGATATTCTTGCTGGTCACATAGTTGCGCCGGTTGGGCAGCAATGTGTCGATCAGCGCATCTTCCAGCGGATCGGTGGCGATGATGAAGCTGCCGACCGACACGATCCGGCGACGGAAAAAGCCGAAGGGCGCGGCGGCAGGCGCGCCGCCGGTCGCGACCAGAATGCGCGATGCAGTGACCGATCCCCTGGACGTCGTCACTTTCCAGCCGCCCGCTTGCCTATCCATGCCGGTCACTTCGGCCTGTTCGAAAATCTGCGCGCCCGCCCGCGCCGCCGCTTCCGCCAATCCCACGCCAAAGCGGGCAGGGTGTAGTTGCGCGCTGGTCGTCTGGATAAGCGCACCGTGAAAGGCGTCCGATCCGACTTCCTCGGCGATGCGTTCTGGCGGCACCAGTCGGACATTCTCGTCCACTTCCGCCGCCAACAGGTCATGCGCGCGGACCAGCTTGTCATAATGGGCGGGCTTGGCGGCCAGCTTCACCCGGCCGCAGCGGCGGAAGGCGCAATCGATGCTTTCCGCCGCCACGATCCGTTCGACCATATCGACCGCGTCGCAATGGACGCGGTAATAGGCTTTGGCGACATCCTTGCCGAAGCGGGCGGATAGCGCGCCATAATCATGGGCCGTGCCATTATTGCACTGGCCCCCATTGCGTCCCGAAGCCTCTCCGGCCACTCGTCCCTTTTCCAGCAGCGTCACGGAAACGCCCTGCTTCGCCAACGCGAGCGCCGCCGACAGGCCGGTGAAGCCGCCGCCGATGATGGCGACGTCCACCTTGCCTTCGACCGCGCCCTGCGCGCCGCCGGCAAAGGCGGGGGCGCTGGCCAGCCAGTAGGATAGGGAAGGGGCCGTCATGGCGCTCTTACAGCCCCACCACCGCCGGCAGGCAGCCGATATGGGGGATTTCAACATCGCGATAGAAGGGGTTGGACGGCTCATGGCCCCGGCCCACGAACACGCGGCAACCGAAATGCAGGTCGGTGGCCGTATTCTGGTCGTACCGGAAGCTGGAGGAAACGTGCATCATCTCCTCGGGCTTGGCGCCCAGCTGATCGAACATATACTCGAACGCCTGCATCCGCGGCTTATAGGCTTGCGCCATCTGTGCGGTATAGACCGCGTGGAAGGGCGCGCCCAGCATGCCGACATTGTGATGGATCTGGTCGTTCATCGCGTTGGACAGGATGACGAGCGGGATCTTGTCGCCGATCTTGGAAAGGCCGCCGGGCACATCGTCATGCGGTCCCCAGGTCGGAACGGCGGCATAGACGGCATCGGCATCCGCCTCATTATAGGCGACGCCCCATTTCTGGCAGGTGCGGCGCAGCGAATTGCGGATGATTTCCTGATAGGGTTCCCAATCGCCCATCACCTGGTCGAAACGATAGGCGCTCCAATCCTTGCAGAAGGCGGGCAAGTCCTCAGCTGCGACGCGATCGGCCATGAAGGCGGTCGCCATTTCGGTCATGCGGAAACGGGTCAGCGTGCCATAGCAGTCGAAGCTGATATATTTGGGCCGGAAATTGGGCATCGGCGGAGCGTCCTTTGCAGAGTCTACAGGTGGCTTGGGAAGCCGTTTGACGGGTATATTACGACATGGCGTGGCCGGAACATGCGCCCGATATCTTCGGGTCGGGGGGCAGATTCACGGCTTTATCGCGATCCTTTCGGCATAGTTTGCCGCGCCCTTTGGCAACCGGCAATCGGGCCGTCGATATCGGATGCAAAGCAGCGGTCCCGCCCCGGCCACGGCATGGAATGTTGCTGCTTTAATAGCCCCGATTCCGTGCGACTTCGCCGTCCAGCGGCGCGCCTGCCTGATGCCGGCGGATATTGGCGATCAGGGCGCGTGCGGCGCTGTCCGCGCGGGTCATGCTGGCGATGTGGGGCGTGATGACGATGCGCGGATGCGTCCAGAAGGGATGATCGGCAGGCAACGGTTCTGGGTCGGTCACATCCAGAAACGCGCCGGACAGATGCTCTTCATCAAGCAGCGACAGCAGATCATGCTCCACCAGATGGCCACCCCGTCCGACATTGATCAGCCCTGCGCCGCGCGGCAGGCGGGACAGGGTTTTCCGGCACAAAATGCCGCGTGTCTCCTCGGTCAGCGGCAGCAGACAGATCAGTATGTCGCACGCCGCCAGAAAATCGGGCAGCGCCGCTTCGCCGGCATGGCATGTCACGCCCTCGATCGCGCGGAGCGTTCGGCTCCACCCCGATAGCGCGAAGCCGAACGGGGGCAGCGCCTGCAACACCGCCTGCCCCAGATTGCCCAGCCCCATGACGCCGATCCGTCGTTCGCCAGCCGGCGTCAGCTTGATTGGAGACCAGCGGGCTTCTTGCTGCGCCACGCGATAATCGATCAGATTGCGGTGCAGCGCCAGCGTAGCCATTGTCGCATATTCGACCATGCCGGCCGCGATGCCGGGCTCGATCATGCGCACGACCCGCACATGCGGCGGTAACGCGCTCAGATCGAACTGGTCGATGCCCGCGCCGATCGAAAACAGAATTTCCAGATTGGGCAGGCTGGCGATCAGGTCGGCCGACGGCGCCCAGGCCGCCAGATAGCGGATGGCGGCGGGATCATGGCCGTCGGCCGGATCGACAAAGGCGATATCGCTTGCTTCCTCGCCAAAAATCTCCCGCCAGATGCGGCCACGGGTCGGATCGGATGTGTAGAGCAGGGTCATGCCGGCGCCTTTGTAAAAGAAAAGGCCGCCCGTGTCCCCGAGCTTGGAGGGAGGGACACGGACGGCCGGTCGGGGCGGGCATGCCCCGAATGGTTAGGATCAGAAGTCGAAGCTGGCCCGGACCGTGAACTGGCGCGGCGTGCCCGGCTGGATCCACAGCGCCGAATAGGAGCTGGCGTAATATTTCTTGTTGAACAGGTTGTTCACGTCGGCCGACAGCTTGATCTGGTCGGTGATATTGAACGATCCCAGCACCTTGGCGATGGTATAGTTGGGCAGATAGAAGTCCGCCGCCGTCTGCCCCAGGCGCTTGCTGACATGGGTCACGCCCGCGCCCAGCATCGCTTCATGATTGCCGATCGAAAAATTCTTGAACAGCAGGGCGTTGCCCTGATGCTTGGGAATGTTGATCAACGGATCATTCTTGCTGACCCCGGCAGTGGCATAGTCGTCGGCCCAACCCGCGTCGGTGTAGGCATAGGTCACGAACAGTTCGAACCCGGCGGGCAGCTTGGCGTTGACGTCGAACTCCACGCCCTGGCTCTTCGCTTCGCCGACCGCCACCGACAGGCCGCTCAGCAGATCGGCGGTCAGGACGTTGCTCTTTTTCATCTTGTACAGCGACAGGGTGCTGGTCAGCTTGCCATCCGGCGTCACGAACTTCGCACCGACTTCATAGCTTTTGCTGACTTCGGGAGCGAAGGGATTATTGTTGACGTCGACGCCGCTGTTCGGCCGGAACCCCTTGCCATAGCTGGCGTAGAAGGACAGGCTGCTGGTCGGTTCGAACACCAGTCCCGCCATCGGGCTGAACTTGGTGTAGGATGCAGGATTGGTCGTCCCCAGGCGATTGTCGATATTCTGGCTGAAATCGTCATACCGACCACCGAAGCGCACCTTGAACTGCTCTGTAATCTCGATCTGGTCCTGCGCATAAACGCCCCAGGCTTTCTGGATTTCCGTCGCATTTTGAATCACGCTGGTCGGCGCTGGCGCAGCGATCGTGTAATCGGGGTTGAAGATGTCGATCGAATAGGACTGGTCTGCAGCCGTCGGGCGATAGCGCAGCTGATAGGTATCGATCTTGAAACGGTCCCAATCCCCGCCGATGCGGATATTGTGGACGATCGATCCGGTTTCCAGCTTACCGCTGATTTCGCCGCGGAACACCATATGGGTGGTGCTATAGTCGCGGAAACGGCGCTGGCGCGACAGGGTGCGCCCGTCATTGTCCAGCATCTGCCGGCCCATCGCCAGTTCAGGGTCGCTGGAATAGCCTTCAAAGGTCGTCTTCTTGTATCCGGCGCCCAGCATCAGCGTCCAGTCGTCGCTGAAGTCGTGCTGATATTGCGCCTGATGCCCCAGCACGCCGATCCGGATCGGGCCGTCATTGGGGTTGCTCAGGAAGCGCGAATTGGGAATGGCCCCCAGATTATAGCTGGTCGTGCCGTCGGCGTTGACGGTCGGGATCGCCACCACGCCGCGATCGAACGGCACCTTCTGTTTCACATATTCCAGTTCGTAGGTGAAGATGTCCTTGTCCGACAGCTTCGCCAGGAAGGACGGCGTCAGCGTATATTTCTGCGTCTCCACCGTGTCGCGGAAGCTGTCGCCCTGTTCCGCCGAACCGTTGATGCGCACGGCGATGCTGTCGCTCAGCGGCAGATTATAGTCGCCCTCGACGCGATAGGTTTCCCAGCTGCCACCTGCGACCGAGAAGCTGCCGCCCTGCTTGAAGGTCGGCTTCTTGGTCACGATGTTGATCGTGCCGCCCGGTTCGCCGCGCCCGAACAAAGCGGAGTTCGGCCCCTTGAGCACTTCGATCCGTTCGACGTTGGATGCGTCGCGCGGGCCGCCATAGCCACGGCCGCCGTTAAAGCCGTTGACCAGGAAGCCGCTCGGGAAATTTTCGTCGCCGGCAAAGCCGCGGATCGCGAAACTGTCCCACAGGCCGCCGAAATTATTCTGCTTCGACACGCCGCTCGCCAGTTCCAGTGCGGTGTCGAGCCGGGTGATGTTCAGATCGTCCAGCAGCTTGCCTTCCAGAAACTGGACCGCCTGCGGAATTTCACGGACGGGCGTGTCGCCAAAATATTGGCGCTTCAGGCCGGTGACGACGATTTCGCTATCCGTCGTTTCGGCGGCAGGCTCCTGCGCCTGCGCGGTGGAGGACAAGGCGATGGCGGCTGTGCTGGCGATGAAAGCCAGGCGTAGGGCGGATGATGATCGCATATTGCTGTAACCCCTTCTGAAATCGCTGTTCCCTAATGTCCTGCGAAACGGGGGGACCGGCTGGTCTTCTCTTTTTTCCCGCGCGGACTTTGTCCTGTCGTCGGGGCCGATCCTCGGGTGATTTGCCACCTCTTCTTGGTTTCGAGGCTAGGTTGAGTGACGGAAATATTACGTCAAACTTGGCTCATGGAACGGCGCAAAATTGTGAATCCGGCCTCGTTACGGCAGGAAAATGCTGTGGTGATTATTGCGTGAACAGGGGCGGAAACCCCCGGAAAATGGCCGCCTTCCGCAAGGAAGGCGGCCC
This sequence comes from Pseudomonadota bacterium, assembly GCA_021849075.1. GTDB lineage: Bacteria > Pseudomonadota > Alphaproteobacteria > Sphingomonadales > Sphingomonadaceae > Sphingobium. Next base: position 78,092 of record JAJZTH010000012.1, read on the forward strand.
AAGTCGACCCTAACGCAGGACCGTCAGAGATATTTGAGCCACCATATGTCCTTGCGGCGCTGTTTAAGCTGCGCGAACCAGCGGGTCGGAAAGTAGAGGACGGGGATCAGGATGAAGACCCAGATCCATACCCAGCGCAGCTGATCGACTCCGAACACCGTGCCTTTGGTCGGGCCGTACATCAGCAGTGCGACATTATAGATGGCTTTCAGCACATAGAGATGCAGGATATAATAGAACATTGGCGCGCCGCCCAGCATGGCCAGCGTCGGCATCGCCTTGCTGCTCTCGAAGCGTTCGAACAGGGCCAGCAACAGGCAGCCCGTGCCGATGGTGGGCATCAGGAACAGCAGCGATGGCGGATATTTGGTCAGCGCCAGAAAGCTCATCACCGTGCGCAGCGGCGTTTCCGCCACGAACCAGGGCTTGTCGCCATAGATGTTCAGCCAGCGAAGGACGACGAAGCCGGCGATCAGGCCAAGGCCCAACAGCGCCAGCCGGCGAATACGCGGCGCGGGATCGCTGCCGCGCGCGAACCAGGGGCCACAGGCATAGCCCAGCAGGATGACGCCGATCCATGGCAGGATCGGATAGGTGGTCTTGACCGCGATACCGCCAAAATCGATCAGCGACCGCTGATGCAGCACTGCCCACAGCGCGTAGCCCGGCTGGTCGGCCGTCAGCCGGACCGGATCGAGCAGATTGTGCAGGCACACGATGGCAAGACCCACGGCAAATTGCGCCGGGCGCGGCAGATGCAGCAGCGCAGCCAACGCAATCATGCTGAAGCCGATCGCCCAGATCACCTGCAACCAGATTGCCGTCGGCGGAAAGGCGGGCGCCTGTGTCGGCCATGCATAGCCGACCACGGTGAATTCCAGGAAGATCAGGAACAGGCCGCGTTTCAGCAGGAATTCCGATACCTGCCCCTTTGTATGCGACTGGCCATAAAGCCAGGCCGACAGGCCGGTCAGCGCCACGAAGGTCGGCGCGCAAAAAGTGGAGAGAAGGCGGGTGAAGAACAGGCCGGGGTCGGTTGTGTTCGCATCGACCGGGTCCGTGACTTGCAAATGCAGGAACCATGTCTCACGGACATGGTCGACCAGCATGAACAGCATGACCAAACCACGCAGCGCGTCGATGGCGATCAGCCGCGTCCGCGCCTTTGCGGCATCGATCGCAGATGTGGAGGCCCGAAGACCGATGGGGGGCGCCTGGCCCGCAATGCTGTTCATAACCTTGATCCCTGTCCCCGCAACGCCTTCCGGCCGCATATGATACTTTATATCATTTGTGGCAAGAGAGCGCAGCGTGTTTGTCAGCGATGCCCCATTCTCGATCGATGCTGCTATCACCTGAAGATCGAAGCTATGGCTCGCGCACGACCAAATGTTCCGAATTTATGAACGCGCAGAGCGGAAAATGTCAAAAAGAGAGGGGCGACGAAGCGCAATGCTTCGCCCGCCCTTTCCCGCGCGATTTATGAGTCGAGCGTCAACCGTCTTCCCGCGCCGCGATGTTGGATGTGTGTCTGGGCATAGTCCAGCAGACTCGCCTCGCCCGGTCCACCGCCCAGCCTTGATTGCTTGACCCCGCGGAAAGGGCGGCGCCTCTACTGGGCGATGCGCCCAAAGCGATGGATGCGGGCGGCAACAGCCGCTTCCTGGAACGCACCCGGCCCAATGGCGATGCGGATCAGGTTGATTGGGCCAATGCGGCAGGCAGTCGCTGGCGCAAAAGGTCCAGCAATCCACTGATCTTCGGCAGCAAATGGCGACGCTGGGGATAGACGGCCCAGATCGGTTCTTCATCCGGCCGGAAATCGGCCAGCACTTCCTGCAACGCGCCCGACGCCAGATGCGCCAGCACATAGAATTCGGGCAATTGGCATATGCCCATGTCCGCCAGCGCCGCCTCCGTCACCGCGCTGCCGCTGTTGCAGCGCCAGCGTCCTTTGGGCCGGATCGTTTCGTCCCGTCCACCGCGCCTGAACCGCCAGAGCGGTGTCGTCCCGGCCAGACATTCATGATCCGCCAGATCGGCGGGCTTTATCGGCACGCCATGCTTGGCCAGATAATCGGGCGAGGCGCAGCTATAGAGGCGGCGCGAAGCGATGCGCGTGCCGATCAGCCGTGATTCCGCCAACTGGCCGGTGCGGATGGCGAGGTCATAGCCTTCGCCGATCAGGTCGACGACCCGGTTGGTCAGGTCGATCGTCACCCGCAATTTCGCATGCTGCGCAGCATAAAGCTGTACGATCGGCGCGATGAACCGCTCGCCCATCGCCGTGGAGCATGTGATGCGAATGTCGCCCTGCGGCTCGCCGCCCTCGCTGATCATCGCGATCGCCTCGTCCCGCTCCGCCACGATGCGACTGCAATGATCGAAGAACAGCCGTCCCGTATCGGTTAGTCGAACGGTGCGTGTGGTCCGGTGGAACAGGGGCGCCTGCACCCGCGCTTCCAATGCCGCGATCGCCCGGCTCATATGGGTGGTGGATACGCCCAGCGCCTCCGCGCCGGCCTTGAAACTGCCGGCGGCCGCGACTGCGACAAATTCGTCTATCCCTTCCCAGCGGCGCAATGATTGTCCCGTCAGTGTAATAATGAATTTCCTATATGCTTTCTTATCGCGCCGGTGGGATATTGCTAGAGCGGGTTCATAACGGCGGAAACAGCCGCCCGGTCTTGCGGCCGGGCGGCTGTTTCCGCCATATCCGATCATCCTTGTCCTTTCGGGAGTAGCCCCATGAAGACCCGCGCCGCCGTCGCCTTCGCAGCGAAGAAGCCCCTCGAAATCGTGGAACTGGATCTGGAAGGCCCCAAGGCTGGCGAAGTGCTGGTGGAAATCATGGCGACCGGCATCTGCCATACCGACGCCTATACGCTCGACGGCTTCGACAGCGAAGGCATTTTCCCGTCCGTACTGGGCCATGAAGGCGCAGGCATTGTGCGCGAAGTCGGCGCGGGCGTTACCTCGGTCAAGCCGGGCGACCATGTCATCCCGCTCTACACCCCCGAATGCCGCCAGTGCAAAAGCTGCCTCAGCGGTAAGACCAACCTCTGTACGGCGATCCGCGCGACACAGGGCAAGGGGCTGATGCCCGATGGCACGACCCGCTTCAGCTATAAGGGGCAGCCGATCTTCCATTATATGGGCTGCTCCACCTTCTCCAACTTCACTGTCCTGCCCGACATTGCGGTGGCGAAAATCCGGGAGGACGCGCCCTTCCAGTCGAGCTGCTATATCGGCTGCGGCGTGACGACGGGCGTGGGCGCGGTCATCAACACGGCGAAGGTGCAGGTCGGCGACAATGTCGTCGTCTTTGGCCTTGGCGGCATTGGTCTCAACGTCATTCAGGGCGCGCGCCTTGCCGGCGCCAACAAGATCATCGGCGTCGACATCAATCCCGATCGCGAAGAATGGGGCCGCAAGTTCGGCATGACCGACTTCCTCAATTCGAAGGGCCTGTCGCGTGAGGACACGGTCGCGAAAATCGTGGAGATGACCGATGGGGGTGCTGACTATACGTTCGACGCGACCGGCAATACCGAAGTGATGCGTACCGCGCTCGAAGCCTGCCATCGCGGCTGGGGCACGTCGATCATCATCGGCGTGGCTGAAGCCGGCAAGACCATCGAGACGCGCCCCTTCCAACTCGTCACCGGGCGCAACTGGCGCGGCACGGCCTTCGGCGGGGCCAAGGGGCGGACCGATGTGCCAAAGATCGTCGACATGTACATGACCGGCAAGATCGAGATCGATCCGATGATCACCCATGTCATGGGGCTGGAGGAGATCAACACCGCCTTCGACCTGATGCATGCGGGTAAGAGCATTCGTTCGGTCGTCGTCTTCTGATGGAGACGGTCAGCACCAATCGCGCCTATGGCGGGTTGCAGGGCGTGTACCGGCATGCCTCTACCGCCACCGGCACGGACATGACCTTTTCCGTCTATGTTCCGTCGCATGCGGAAGGCGCGCGGCTGCCGGTGGTCTGGTATCTGTCGGGGCTGACCTGCACCCACGCCAATGTCACCGAAAAGGGCGAGTTTCGTGCGCTGTGTGCGGAACTCGGGCTGATCTTCGTGGCGCCCGATACGTCGCCGCGTGGCCCGGACCTGCATGGAAACGCCGTGGCGGACGATCCCGACGGCGCCTATGATTTCGGCCTTGGCGCGGGCTTTTATGTCGATGCGACACAGGCCCCGTTTGCCTCCAATTACCGCATGTGGACCTATGTTACGGAAGAACTGCCCGCGCTGATCGCGGCGGAATTTCCTGCCGACATGGATCGCCAGTCGATCATGGGGCATAGCATGGGCGGCCATGGCGCGCTGACCATTGGCCTCAGCTTTCCCGATCGGTTCAAGGCGGTGTCCGCCTTCGCACCGATCGTCGCGCCCTCGCAGGTGCCCTGGGGGCAAAAGGCGCTGGGCGGCTATCTGGGCGATGACAAGGCGGCATGGCGCAAGCATGACGCCGTCGCCCTGATCGAGGATGGCGCGCGGGTGCCGGCGCTGCTGGTGGATCAGGGCGCAGCCGACACGTTTCTGGAAAAGGAACTGCGCCCTGATCTGCTGCACGCCGCCTGCGATGCAGCCGGCATCCCGCTGACGCTCATGCTGCGCGATGGCTATGATCACAGCTACTATTTCATCTCGACCTTCATGGCCGATCATCTGCGCTGGCACGCCGATCGCCTGAAGGCGGGGGGCTTATGACGTGTTTCCACCCATTACGGATAGGGTCACGCAACACCCGCCACATTCCTAAAGTCCTTCCAATGTAGGATTTTGTCTGATCTATCCTTTTGAATGGATCGGCATCCCCGCGCATCCCGGCTTTCCGTCGCCAAATCGTCGCTTTTCCGGCGCGTTGCGGTCGCGCAACTGTCGCGTGGGTGGCGCATTGCTGTGACCCACATGGCGCGTGATTGTCGCTTCGTCGGCGCGTTCCTGTCGCTTGACCTGTGTCATTGGCGCAAATTACCCGACGACGTCGTGAACTTCGGCCTGTCGCGTCGCCGCGACATATATTGCCATATGTCGCGCACGAAGGAAGACGCTGTCTCGTTGGTTTGCAGGCGCAGCGACGTGCTCGATTGCGACAAGGGCACACACCATGTCCTCAAGCGCCTTGATCGCCTCTGCCAAGTCCGATAGGGCGGGCCCTGCGTCCGGTTCCCCGCAAGGGGATCAAAAGGGAACGGGGTTCAAGACCCCGGCTGCCCCTGCAACTGTGAGCGGCGAGCCAGCGAGGCACAAGCCATTGGGATGCATGTCCCGAGAAGGCGCTTCGCCCCGGCATTGACCCGCGAGCCAGGAGACCTGCCGGCCGCGGTCGTTCTTCGACCGGACAGGGTGTGCCGGGCGAACGGGGTCATCCCTCGCGCAACGACAAGCCGACCGTGCGGGAGCGCGGCGGGGATATCGTGTGCCTGAGGCGCATGGCATCGTCGTTTCGTCGCCGCGCGGTCCTGTCACGGACCGGGGATCATGATGCGCGCGTCATTTATATGTCGATTTTCCAGCCAGAGGGCGGCCTGAGCCATGTTGCGGCCGGTCGAGGATGTGCCTGCGGTGGTGGTGTGCAACAGCTGTCGTTATTCGCCAGATGCGCGCGAAGATGAAGAAGGTGTGCGCGGCGGCGCGCGGCTGGTGGAGGCATTGCGGCGGGTGAAGGCTCAATCGCCCCGTTATGATGGCGTCGCAGTGCAGGACATGCCCTGTCTGTTCGCCTGTTCGGAACATTGCACCGTGCATCTGCGTGCGCCCGGCAAGGTCGGTTATGTGTTGGGGCGTTTCACCCCCGACGAGGCGGCGGCGCGCGCGATCCTGGACTATGCCGCCCATCATGCGAATAGCGAACATGGCCGCGTGCCCTTTGCCGACTGGCCGCAGGGGGTGAAGGGCCATTTCATCGTCCGCACTCCCCCGCCCGGTTTCGTCGCGACATGAGCCGCTTTCCAACCGTCGCCGCGTTCGAAGCGGCGCTGGCGTCGTTACCCGGTCCCGATCAGGCGGCGCGCGATGCCGCCGCCGTGCGGCAGGCGCAACTGACAAAGCCGGCCGGATCGCTGGGCCGTTTGGAGGACATCGCGCTGTTCATGGCCGGATGGCAGGGGCGGGAGCGGCCGCGGATCGACCATGGTCTGGCGTTGATCTTCGCCGGCAATCATGGCGTGACCCGGCATGGCGTCAGTGCTTTTCCCGCCGAAGTGACGGCGCAGATGGTGGCCAATTTCGCCGCCGGCGGCGCGGCAATCAATGCGCTGGCGGGCGCGACGGGGCTGGACCTGCGCGTGGTGCCGATCGATCTCGACCGGCCGACGGCGGATTTCACGATCGAACCGGCGATGAGCGAGGCGGAGTGTCTGGCGGCGATTAATGCGGGGGCCGATGCGGTTGATCCCTCGCTGGACCTGTTGCTGCTGGGCGAAATGGGGATCGGCAATACCACGGCCGCGGCGGCGCTGTGCCTGCGCAGCTTTGGCGGCACGGCGCAGGACTGGGTGGGCGCGGGCACTGGCGTTGGGGCGCATGGCCAGATGGTCAAGCGGCAGGTGCTCGACCTTGCCATGGCCTGCCATGCCGGCTTGCCCAAAACGCCGTTTGAAACGCTGCGCTGCGTAGGTGGGCGCGAAATTGCGGCGATGGCGGGCGCGATGCTGGCGGCGCGGCATCACCATATTCCTGTGGTGCTGGATGGTTTCGTCTGCGCCGCGGCGCTTGCCGCGCTGGCGGCCGGCGTGCCGGAGATTTGCGAGCATGTCATTGCCGGCCATCGTTCGGCCGAGGCGGCGCACGGGCGGCTTCTCACGCGGCTGGTGCTGACCCCGTTGCTCGACCTTGGCATGCGGCTGGGGGAGGCTAGCGGCGGGGCCGTGGCCGTGGCGGTGATGCGGTCCGCGCTGGCGATGCATGATCAAATGGCGACCTTTGCCGATGCAGGCGTGTCGGCCGGCTGATGCAGGGCGTGTTGCTCCACCTGATGCGGCATGGCGCGCCGGCGCAAACGGGACGCTTGCTGGGGCATGGCGATTGGCCTTCCACTGAAGCAGGCATCGCCGCCTGTCGGGTGCAGGCAAAGGTGCTTGAGATGGCGGCGATCCATTCTTCCGACCTGGCCCGCGCGGCGCTGGCGGCGGAGGCGATCGCGCAGGATCGCGGCCTTACGCTCCGAACAGATGCGCGATGGCGGGAACTGGATTTTGGGGCGTGGGACGGCGCTGACCCCGCGCAACTGGATGCCACGGCGCTGGCCCGGTTCCACGACGATCCAGACGCTTGCCCGCCTCCCGGTGGCGAGCGCTGGTCTGTACTTGTGGATCGGGTCAGCGCGGCGCTTGCCGATTTGTCGGCGGAACCCACTCTGATCGTCACCCATGGCGGGGCGATGCGCGCGGCGCTGGCCAGTCTGTGCGGCTTCGACCAGCGCCAGATATGGGCGATCGACCTGCCCTATGCCGCCTGTCTCACCCTACGCCTGTGGCCGGGGGAACCGCGCTGGGGTCAGATTGTCGGACTGACGGCATGAGGCGGCTGGTGTTGGCGATCCAGTTTCTCACGCGCCTACCGATGCCGCGCGTTATTGCGGATGATCGGGATTTCGCGGCGTCGATCCGTTGGTTTCCGTCGGCGGGCCTGGCTGTGGGCGCTCTGGTCTGCGGGGCAGGGTGGATCGGTGTGCAGTTGGATGTCTGGACCGGCGCGCTGCTGGCGTTGATCGGCTGGCTATGGGTGACGGGCGCGCTGCATCTCGATGGCCTGGCCGATCTGGCCGATGCATCCGGGGCGGTGCACAAGGGGCCGGATCGGCTACGCGCGGTGCTGGCCGATCCGCATGTCGGTGCGATGGGCGCGACGGCGGTGGCGGTGCAGGTGGCGGCGAAGCTGGTGTTGCTGCATGGCCTGCTGGAACAGCGGGCATGGGTGGCCCTGATCCTTATTCCCTTTGCCGCACGGATCGGGCCTTTGGCGTGGAGTCGCTGCTTGCCGCCACTGCATGATGGGCTGGGTGCGCGCTTTCGACATGCGGTGCGGCCGATCGATCTGCTTTTCTGGGCGGTGTTGCTGCTGGCGGCCAGTTGGTTTGCGCCTGCGCTGCTGGTTGCGCCTTTGCTGATCCTATTATGGGCATGGAAGCTGCGCCGGTTGATGGGTGGGATTTCCGGTGACGGGCATGGCGCGGGGATCGAACTGGTGGAAAGCGGGCTGCTGCTGGCGACGCTGATTGCGGGGCGGTTTTGACCAATCCATGGACCTATCATGGTGGCCGGCTTGATGCGGCGCGGCGTCATTTTGGCGGCGGCGATGCGGACTGGATCGACCTGTCGACTGGGATCAATCCCAATCCCTGGCCGATCGAGGGTGCTGGGGCTATCGATTGGGCCAGTCTGCCCGATGAGGCGGCGCTGGCCGATCTGGAGGCGCGCGCCGGTCGCTATTTCGGGGTGGATGCGGGCCATGTCTGCGCGCTGCCGGGAACGGAGATTGGCTTGCGCATGCTTGCCGACATGTTGCCCGGCGCGGTTCGCTATGCCACTCCCTGTTATCGCACCCATGGCGACATCTATCCGGAGGGGCGGGCCTTCTCGCTTGATGCCGCCGCGGGTGGGGAAGGTGAGATACTGCTGTTCGCCAATCCCAATAATCCTGACGGTCGCCTGCTGACACCCAGGCAGATCGACAGGATGCTGGCGAGGGTCGAGGCGTCGGATGGCTGGCTGGTGATCGATGAAGCCTTTGCCGATGTCCATCCAGGTTTCAGTCTGGCAGATAGGATCGGGGACGGGCGTCGGCTGCTGATCTTCCGATCCTTTGGCAAATTTTTTGGTCTTGCCGGGGCGCGGCTCGGCTTCCTGTTGGGACCGGGCGACATTGTTGCGCGCTACCGTGCGCGGCTGGGCAGCTGGCCGGTGTCGGCAGCGGCGCTGGCAATCGGGCGGGCTGCCTATGCCGATGCGGCGTGGATCGACGCGACTCGTGGGATGCTGGATATGCAGGCAATGGCGCTGGATGCCGTGTTGCAGCGCCATGGTTTAACGCCGATCGGGGCCTGCCCATTGTTCCGGCTGGTCGCATGCGCTGATGCGGCCGCCCTGTTCGATCGGCTGGCGCGGGCGGCGATTCTGACCCGGCCTTTTACCGATCAGCCGCACTGGTTGCGTTTCGGCTTGCCCGGTGACGCTGCGGCGCTGGATATGCTCGACCGGGCGCTGGCCGATGGTTGAGCCGGTCGCCCTGCTGGCGATGGCACTGGAGGCGCCGGTCGGCTGGCCCGACGCGGTGCAACGCCGGATCGGGCATCCGGTCGGGCTGTTCGCCGCGATCATTGGTGCGTACGAGCGACGCTGGAACCAGACTGATGGATCGGCCGCTGCGCGCCGGGCGAGCGGCATCGGCTGCGTACTGATCCTGCTATGTATAACGATAGGTGGCGGGTTGCTGTTGGAATGGGCGGCAAAGCTGCTGCTGGGGCAGTGGAGCTGGATCATGGTCGCGCTGCTGGCTATGCCCGGCATGGCGGCGGGTAGCTTGCATCGTCATGTCCGCGCCGTGGCGATCCCCCTGCGCGCTGGCGATCTGGAACAAGCGCGCGCAGCGGTCGGCATGATCGTGGGGCGGGATACCGCGCAGCTTGATCGGGCCGGGGTGGCGCGCGCGGCGATCGAAAGTCTGGCGGAAAGTTTCTGCGATGGCGTGGCGGCGCCGCTTTTCTGGTTGCTGCTTGGCGGATTGCCGGGCCTGTGGGCCTATAAGGCGATCAATACCGCCGACAGCCTGATCGGGCACAGGGAGCCGCGCTGGCGCGCCTTTGGCTGGGCGGCGGCGCGGCTGGATGATGGGCTGAACCTGATTCCGGCTCGGTTGGCGGGGCTGCTGCTGTGTCTGGCGGCTGGGCGGGGCTGGCGCATCCTATGGCGCGATGCGCGGTGCCATGCTTCCCCCAATGCGGGTTGGCCGGAGGCGGCGATGGCCGGCGCGCTCGACCTGTCGCTGGCCGGGCCGATCGCCTATGACGGCGTGCCTCAGGAAAAGGACTGGATTGGATCGGGCCGTCGGGATTTGGACGGGCAGGATATCGATAGGGCGCTGCGCCTTTATCGCCGGGCCTGTCTGCTGCTGGCGGTGGTGGCAGGGGGAGGGGCCTGGGCATGGCGATGAAACATCTACTGGTGCTGGGCGGCGCGCGATCGGGTAAGAGCCGCCATGCGCAGAGGCGCGCGGAGGCGATGCCCGGCGACCTTATTTACGTCGCGACGGCGCAGGCGCTGGATGCGGAAATGGCCGACCGGATCGACCGCCACCGTGCAGATCGCGGCCCGCGTTGGCGCACGGTTGATGCCCCGTTCGATCTGGCGGGGGTCGTGACGGCGCAGGCCCGGCCCGACCAGACGCTATTGATCGACTGCCTTACGCTGTGGGCGTCCAACTTGTTGCTAGCCGAACGCGATTTTAACGAGGCGCTGGCGGCGTTGGTCGATGCGCTCGATCACGCGCAGGGGCCGGTCATTCTGGTCGCTAATGAAGTCGGCTTGGGCATCGTGCCTGACAATGCGCTGGCGCGGCGCTTCCGCGATATGGCGGGGATGATCAATCAAGCGGTTGCTGCTCATTGCGCGGAGGTTGTCTTTGTCGCGGCCGGCCTGCCACTGCGATTGAAATAGGCTGAACTCGACTCATTCCCTTGGCAAGTACAATAGCGATTGTTGCTATGAGTCGAGATGAGAGAGGATGTTGGCGGCCACATGGACAAGTTGGAGGTTGTGGCTTTCACGGGACATGGACGGACTGAACCTCAAGCCGTGCATCTGATGTGTCGGGCAATCTGGCGTGAAGAGTAAGATCGCTGACTTGGTTGTCATCGGTCGTCAGATCGACAAGGAACAGCGAATAGCCATTCATCCAGCGATAGACAGAGCGTTCCCAGGTGGCGATGTTTAATGCGGACAGCGTCGCGCGATATGCGTTTACATTGCTTCCGCTGTTGCGGGCCTGATCGGTTGCACGCGGTCGATAGGGTGATCGGAGAGGTGTAAGTCGCCTATCAGGAAGGCATCGACAATTTGCTCGAATGGCTCGCGCCAATCCAGTGGCACTTCATACTCTTCAACATCCCGCCCCGGCCTTGACCTGCCCGGCGCATTCCGGGAAGGCGGTAATCCATGTCCGACAGGATAAGGATTTTCGCCGCTTGGAACCGACCACCATGATGTCGAAGTCATCCCCCGGCTTATTGGCCGCCACCCGGATCGCTTTCGTGGTTCCCGGCTATGCGATATCGGCCTGGGCGCCGCTGATCCCGCATGTGCAGGCGCAAATTGGTCTCAATCCCGGGCAATTGGGACTTGCCCTGTTGGCATTGGGCGCCGGGTCGATGACGACGATGCCCATGGCGGGCGGGCTGGTCGGGAAACTGGGATGCCGACGGCTCTTCGCTGGATCGGGTTATGTCATTGCACTGATCCTCCCCCTGCTGGCGCTTGCGCGATCGGCCATGATTCTGGCTTTAGCCTTGTTCGTCCTCGGTCTGGCGATCGGGTTGTTCAGTTGCGCGCGCAACCTGCATGGGATTCATACCGAACAGACTTTGGGACGACGGTTGATGTCCGGCTTTCATGGCTTCTACAGTATGGGGTGCATATTGGGTGCCGGCACGATGAGCGTGCTGATGGGATCGGGTGTGTCGCCGGCCATCGCGATCCTGCTGGTTGCGATCGCCGTGATGATCGGCGTGACGGTGTCGACGCCGCGTATCACGGATGAGCGCAACGCCAGCGGACCGGCCCATGCCTGGCCGCGCGGCGTGGTGCTGGGGATCGGCCTGCTGTGTTTCGTCATCTTCATGGCGGAGGGATCGGTACTGGACTGGAGCGCGCTGTTGCTGTCGGATCATTTCCACCTCGATGCGGCGCGGGCGGGCCTTGGCTACGTGGCCTTTGCCATGATGATGACGGTCGGCCGTCTGAGTGGCGATGCGCTGGTTCGGCGCTTTGGCGACCGGATCATTCTGGGCCTTGGGCCGGTGATCGCTGCCTTTGGCTTCGGCATCGCCATCCTGCCGCTGCACTGGACGCTGGCGGTTGCCGGCTTTGCGCTGGTGGGGGCGGGATTGGCCAATGTCGTGCCGCTGCTTTACAGCGCCGTCGGCCGACAGACCATCATGCCGCAAAATCTCGCGCTCGCTGCTGCCGGATCGATCGGCTTTGCCGGGGTGCTGACTGGACCCGCCGCAATCGGCTTCATTGCTCAATGGACCAGCCTCGCAACCGCCTTTGCCATTCTGGCCGGTCTGGTCCTGCTGGTTGCCCTTCAAGCGCCTCGAACGACCTCTAGGGCATAAGGCCATCGCCTGCTTGAGTGAGTCGAGTTCTATGTTTGGCGCGTTGATTCTTGAATTTGTTGAGAAAACAGGTGGTTGATTCGGTGTTTTGGGGGTTTTTGGGTGGATTGTGGTTTGGTGATGGGGGCGTTCTGCCTTGTGGAGATGTTTGTTAGAATGTTGTAATTATTGCACTTTTCCGTAAAATTCACGAAAGTTTCAAAAAAGCATTTGACGGAATCAGCAGCCCCGCCTAGAGGGCTTTTCACCGGACGGGGCGCTGCCAAACGGGAGCGCTTCTACCGGTCGCCAACATAGACGG
>JAJZTH010000043.1 GCA_021849075.1 Pseudomonadota bacterium
GCCGCAAGTCGCTGAACGAAATCAAGGAAGTGCTGTCGTCCATGGGCCTGCGCCTGGGCATGGACATCCCCGGCTGGCCGCCGGAAAATATCGAGGAAATGGCCAAGAAGCTCGAACAGGAGCTGCTGGGCTGATCCCCTTGTCCCCTCCCCCGGTTCGCCGGAGGAGGGGACGATCACCGGCCAGGCATTTCGGTGCCCTGCGACGGTGTGAACTTCGCCTGATTGCAGGGCAAGGGCATGGGGCGGTGGCCCTTAAACACCGCCTGGTCTGGGATACCTTACACGGTCCCTTAACGAACGAAGGAAGATATCATGCGTCATAAGGTTGGTCATCGTAAGCTGCAGCGCAGCGCCGGCCATCGTAACTCGCTGCTGCGCAACCTCGCAGCTTCGCTCATCAAGCATGAGCAGATCCTGACCGGCACCGCCAAGGCCAAGGAACTGCGTCCTTACGTCGAAAAGCTGATCACCCTCGCCAAGAAGGGTGGCCTGTCCAACCGTCGTCTGGCCCATGCCCGTCTTCAGGACGATGTGCAGCTGGTCAAGCTGTTCGACGTTCTGGCCGAGCGCTACAAGGATCGTGACGGCGGCTATACCCGCGTGATCAAGGCCGGTTTCCGCGCTTCGGACGCGGCGCCGATCGCGATCATCGAACTGGTCGACCGCGACGTTTCCGCCAAGGGTCAGGACTCCGGTCCGGTCCAGGGCGAAGACGAGCTGGAAGAAGCCTGATCCATCGGTCCTGCCTGGCAGGACTGGATGCTTTACCGGCAGGCCGCGTTTCCCTAGGGAGGCGCGGCCTGTTTTGTTTTGGATAAGAGTGACGAAGAGAGAGGATGCGCGCCGCTGCCCTGATCCTGCTGCCGCTGGTGCTGGCGGCCGCGCCAGTCGTCGCAGCGCCTGCGGTCGCTACGCCGGATGATGCGGTTATCGACGCGGGCGATGGTGGGCTGCGCTATCCGGTCGCCCGGCGGCTGGACCTGATCGAAGATCATTTCGGCGTGAAGGTGGCCGATCCCTATCGCTGGTTGGAAAATGACCTGCGCGCCGATCCGGCGGTGCGTGACTGGGTGGGACAGGAAAACAGCCTGACCCGCCGCTATATCGACGGCCTGCCGGGGCGCGATGCGCTCAAGGGGCGGATGCAGGCGCTCTTCTCCCATGGCCGCTACACCGTGCCGCGCAAGGCGGGGGGACGCTATTTCTACGGCTATAACAAGGGATTGCAGAACCAGACCCCGCTCTATGTGCGCGAAGGGCTGACGGGCAGGCAGCGCCTGCTGCTCGATCCCAATGATTGGGCGGAGGACGGGGCGGATGCGCTTGCCGAATGGGCGCCGTCGCCCGATGGCCGTTACCTTGCCTATGCGGTGCAGGAGGCCGGCAGCGACTGGCGGACGTTGAAGCTGATCGACGTCGACAGCGGCAAAAGGCTGGACGATGCGGTGCTATGGGTCAAATTCTCGCAGATCGCCTGGGACGGGCGGGGCGAGGGCTTTTTCTACTCGCGCTTCGCCGCGCCGCAGGACGGGCAGGCATATCGCTCCGCCAATGCGGACCAGCAGCTTTTCTATCACCGGGTCGGCACCGATCAGGCGCAGGACCGGTTGATCTATGCCACGCCCGATCGTCCGGCGCTCAGCCATCAGGCGCAGGTGACGGCGGATGGCCGCTGGCTGGTGATCAACAGCTTTCAGGGGATCGATCCGCGCCGGGAAGTGCATGTCGCCGAACTCAACGGGGAGACGGTCAAGCCGCGGCTGCTGGTCAAGGGGCCGGCCAATGACTGGCGACTGATCGGCAGTAAGGGATCGACCCTCTATTTCATCACCGACAATCGCGCGCCGCATATGCGGGTGGTGACGCTGGACGCCGCCCGTCCGCGCAGGGGCGCCAAGCCCGTGGTCGCGGAGCGGCCCGAAACGCTGGCGGGCGGATCGCTGATCGGCAACCGGATGATCCTGGCCTATATGAGCGAGGCGCAGACGATCGCGGAACTGACCGAACTGGACGGGCGCAAGGTTGGCGATGTGCCGCTGCCCGGCGTGGGCACGGCGGCGGGCTTTGGCGGGCGGGAGGGCGACCCCGAAACCTTTTTCAGCTTTTCGGGCTTCGTCACCCCGTCCAGCATCTATCGTTTCGACACGGCGACCCAGCAATATCAGATCTTCGCCCAGCCCGACCTGCCCTTCAATCCCGATGATTTCGGCATCGAGCAAAGGCTCTATCCGTCGAAGGACGGGACGATGATCCCCATCACCATATTGCGCAAGAAGGTGCTGGCCGATCGCGCCGTCGCCGCGCCGACCATCCTCTATGGCTATGGCGGCTTCAACATTTCGCTGACGCCGGGCTATTCGGCGGTGCGCATGGCCTGGTTGGAGCAGGGCGGGGCCTATGCCATCGCCAATCTGCGTGGCGGCGGCGAGTTCGGCAAGGCATGGCATGATGCCGGGCGCGGCGCGAACAAGCAGAATGTGTTCGATGATTTCATCGCGGCGGGCGAATGGCTCAAGGCCAATGGCTATACGCCGCCGGGCGGCCTGGCGATCGAGGGGCGGTCCAATGGCGGGCTGCTGGTCGGTGCGGTGGTGAACCAGCGGCCCGATCTGTTCGCCGCCGCCCTGCCTGCGGTGGGGGTGATGGACATGCTGCGCTTCGACCGTTTCACCGCCGGTCGCTATTGGGTGGACGATTATGGGTCGCCAAACAAGGCGGCGGATTTCCCGTTGCTGTACGGCTATTCGCCCTATCACAACATATTGCCGGGAAAGGACTATCCCGCAATCCTCGTCACCACGGCGGATACGGACGATCGGGTCGTGCCGGCGCACAGCTTCAAATATGCCGCCGCATTGCAGGCGGCCGACATTGGCGATCGGCCGCACCTGATCCGCATTGAAACGCGCGCCGGCCATGGCGCGGGCAAGCCGGTCGACAAGCTGATTGACGAATATGCCGACAGCTATGCCTTCCTGGCCCACTTCACCGGCCTGACCATCAGCGCGAAGCCGCAATAGTCATCGTTCAGCCGCTGGACAGCCGGGCGCAGCTATGGCTCTTTCCATCGCAGGAGATTCGATGATGATCGGGACCAAGGCACGCTGGATGACCGGAGCGCTGGTGAGCGCGGGCCTGATGCTGGGCAGCATCGGCGCGGCGCAGGCGCAGCCAGGCTGGGGCGGCGGACGCGGCTGGGATAGGGGCGGCTGGGATCGGCATCATCGCCATCGGGGCGACGGCTTTGGCGTGGGCGACGCGATCGGCGTTGCGGCCATTGTCGGCGCGGTGGCGATCGTCGCCTCTTCGATGAACAAGGACAAGAAGGCGCGCGATGCCGCTGCTGGCGCCGATTATGACGCGCC
Organism: Pseudomonadota bacterium; assembly: GCA_021849075.1. Lineage (GTDB taxonomy): Bacteria > Pseudomonadota > Alphaproteobacteria > Sphingomonadales > Sphingomonadaceae > Sphingobium. Next base: position 3,368 of record JAJZTH010000043.1, read on the forward strand.
GCCGCCGCGCGCGGGCACAGATTATGGCGCGGATGTGCGAGACGGCGCGTCGACACGCGATGAGGCGGATTTCTCCGACGTTGCCGCTGGTGACGATGCGCTGACCGACGCCTGCGCGCTCGCCGCGCGGGACGAGGCGCAGGGCCAGAGCGGCTATGCCGAAATCCGCCATATCGCAGCGCCCCGCCCGGCGCAGGACGGCACGACCAATATTGATGGCGAGGTGGAAACCCGCGCCAGCTATCGCGCGGCCAGCGGCACCACCCGGCGTTTCACCTGTGCGATGAAGGATGGCCGTGTGACGCAGGTCTATCTCAGCCGCGATGTGGTGATGCAGTAAAATAACACAGTCTGATCGCTTTATCCTGTTCCTGCCTCGGTTCGTCGGTTAGCATTGCCGCCGAATCAGGAGGTTAGGAGTGGTCGCCTTTCTTTTCGCGCCGGAAAATATCGTCTTCGTCTCGGCGCTGTTGCTGATGTTGCTGATCGGGGCCGTGCAGGCGCTGGGCCTTGCCGGCGACGCCGATCTGGATATCGACAGCGACGCGGACCTTCTGGGCTGGCTGGGTTTTGGTCGGCTGCCATTGCTGGCTTTGGTCGCTCTCTTCCTGACCCTGTTCGCCATCATCGGCCTGCTGGGCCAGCAGGCGGCGCACGACATTTTCGGCGGCATGATCACGCCCTGGATCGCGGTGCCGGCTGCTTGTGTCGCCGCCCTGCCGGCCACCGGCCTTGCCGCGCGGATCGTCGCGCCGCTGCTGCCGCAGGATCACACCACCGCCATTCCGATCGACCATCTGGTCGGCAGCCGGGCGACAATCGTTACCGGCCGCGCCACCAGCGGATCGCCGGCCCGCGCCCGCGTGCAGGATCATCATGGCCAGACCCATTATGTCATGGTCGAACCCGACAATGATGGTCAGGTGCTGGAGGAAGGCGAAACCATCCTGCTCGTCCGCCGCGAAAACCATCTCTTCCGCGCCATTTCCCATGGCGACCATTATCTGCCACAACTTTAGGAGACAGACATGAACCTGCCTGCCGTCCAGCAAAGCTTTTCCATCCTTCCCTATGCGATGATCGCAGGCAGCGGCCTGCTGGTCCTGATCGTCTTGGGGGTCGTGATCGCCCGCCTCTACAAACGGGCGTCAAAGGAAATCGGCTTCGTCCGTACCGGCTTTGGCGGGGAGAAGGTCGTGATGAATGGCGGCGCGCTGGTGCTGCCGATCTTTCATGAAACCATGCCGGTCAACATGAACACGGTGCGCCTTGCGGTGGAGCGCAAAAATGCCGACGCACTGATCACGCTGGATCGCCTGCGCATCGACGTGAAGGCCGAATTCTATGTCCGGGTGCGGCCGGATGCCCAGTCGATCGCGACCGCCGCGCAGACGCTGGGCATGCGCACGATGAACCCGGAGGCGTTGAAGGAACTGGTCGAGGGCAAGTTCGTCGACGCGCTGCGGTCGGTCGCGGCGGGCATGACCATGAACCAGCTGCACGAACAGCGCGGCGACTTCGTGCAGAAGGTGCAGCAGGTGTCCTCGGTCGATCTGGCCATGAACGGGCTGGAACTGGAAAGCGTGTCGCTGACCGGTCTGGACCAGACGTCGATCGAGCATTTCAACGCCAACAACGCCTTCGACGCCGAAGGTCTGACCAAGCTGACCGAGCAGATCGAACTGCGCAAGAAGACGAGGAACGACATCGAGCAGGACACGCGCGTCCAGATCGAGACGAAGAATCTGGAGGCGCAGCGCCAGTCGCTCCTCATTTCGCGCGACACGGAATTTGCGCGGCTGGAGCAGGAGCGCGAAGTGGAGATGCGCCGGGCCGCGCAGGTCGCCGAAGTCGCGCGCGAACAATCGCTGCGCAGCCAGGAAGCCGATCAGGCACGGATCGAGGCGAAGAAGCTGGTCGACAGCCAGCAGATCGAGGCCGACCGCGCCGTGCAGCAGGCCAAGATCGCACAGGCGCAGGCGCTCGAACTCGCCCGGCAGGAACAGCAGATCGCGGTGCAGAACAAGAGCCGCGAGGAAAGCCAGGCCAAGGCGCAGGCGGACGAGGCCCGCGCCAAGGCGGTGGCCGCCGAGGAACAGGTGCAAACCTCTCGCGCGACCGAAATCGCCGAGCGCGCCAAGCGGATCGAACTGATCGATGCCTCGCGCGAAGCGGAGCGTGCGGCCATTCAGGTCCGGGTCGAGGCCGAGGCCGAGAAGCAGGCGGCCGCCGACCGCGCCGAAGCGCTGCGCGTCGCGGCCGAGGGTGAAGCCGAAGCCGCCAAGCTGCGCGCCGAGGCCGATCGCGTCCGTTTTGAAGTCGAAGCGGCAGGCCAGCGCGCCGTCAATGAGGCGGCGAACCTGTTGTCGTCCGATCAGATGTCGCTCCAGACCAAGCTGGCGCTGCTCAAGGTGCTGCCTGACCTGGTGCGCGAAGCAGCCCGGCCGATGGAATCGATCGATTCGATCAAGATCGTGCAGGTCGATGGCCTGACCGGCGGTCATGGCGGCGGGGACGGCGCGGTGATCGGCACGGGTGGCGATCAGAATCTCGCCAGCGCCGCCGTTTCTGCTGCCTTGCGCTATCGGGCGCAGGCGCCGGTGATCGACGGGCTGATGAAGGAACTGGGCCTCGATGGCTCCAGTCTCGACACGCTGGTCAAGAGCGCGGTCGATCCCGCACCTGTTGCGCCGACGCCGACGCCGAACGAAGGCTGATTGCGCCCAATAAAATGGCGGGCCTGCGTGTGCGCTGCGCAGGCCCGCCGGGCAAGATGCGGTCCGAAACAGGCTGAGGGGATTGCCTGCACCGGCTCCTTCGGGTCGTGTGGAGACAGGCCGGCGGATGAAGCATCCGGCCCGTCCCCGCTCTCCTACCCCCGCATCGTGCCTGTCTCGATATAGCGCTGGTGCCAGGCGAGCGCTTCGCCCGGCAGCATCGGCGATTGCAGGCCAAAGCTGCCTTTTTGCGCGCGGGCATAATAGTCGGCCAGCATCGGCCGGAAATCGGGATGGGCGCATTTGGCGATGATGACCTCTGCGCGCTGGCGCGGGGCCAGGCCGCGCAGGTCGGCCAGTCCCTGTTCGGTCACGATCACCTGCACATCCTGATTGATATGGTCGACATGGCTGCAATGGGGCACGATCGCCGAAATGGCGCCGCCCTTGGCGGTCGAGGGCGTCATGAACACCGACAGATAGGCGTTGCGGGCAAAATCGCCCGATCCGCCAATGCCATTCTGAATGCGCGATCCCATCAGGTGCGTCGAATTGACGTTGCCATAAATGTCCGCTTCGATCAGCCCGTTCATGGCGATGCAGCCAAGGCGACGGATCAGTTCGGGATGGTTGCTGATTTCCTGCGGGCGCAGGATCATCTTGTCGCGGAAGCGGTGCATGTCGCTGTTGAGCCGGGCGGCGGCTTCGGGCGAGAGCGAGAAGGCGGTGGCGCTGGCCATGCGCAGCTTGCCCGATTCCAGCAGGTCGAGCATCCCGTCCTGAATCACTTCGGTATAGGCGACCATATTGTCGAACGGCGCGTCGATCAGGCCGCTGAGCACGGCGTTGGCGATATTGCCGACACCCGATTGCAACGGCAGCAGCGATGCGGGCAGGCGGCCCTGACGCACTTCATGGCTGAGGAAGTCGAGCAGATGGCCGGCGATCGCATGGGCGGCGGCATCGGGCGGGGAGAAGGGGGCATTGCGATCGGGCGCGTCCGTTTCGACCACGGCGATCACCTTGTCGGGATCACAGCGGAAGGTTGGCTGGCCGATGCGCTGGTCGGCGCGCACCAGCGGGATGGGCTTGCGATGCGGGGGCAGGGCGGTGCCGTAATAAATGTCGTGCATCCCCTCCAGCGCGGGGTTCTGCCAGCGATTGACCTCCAGGATCACGCCTTTGGCGCGATCGATCCAGGTTTTGTTGTTGCCGACCGAGGCTGACGGGATCAGGTCGCCATCGGGCGTGATGCCGGTCACTTCGACCACGGCGACGTCCAGATCGCCCAGGAAACCCTGCCATGCCATCGGCGCGACCTGGCTCAGATGCATGTCGAAATAATGCATTTCGCCGCGATTGATGCGCTCGCGGGCGATGGGGTCGCTATTATAGGGCAGTCGGAATTCGACGCCGTCCGCTTTCGCCAGTGCGCCGTCCAGTTCCGGGCCGGTGGATGCGCCGGTCCAGATCTTCACGCGGAAGCGATCGCCCGCCTGATGCGCAGCGGTCATCCGGTCGGCCAGCGCCAGCGGCACGGCCTTGGGATAGCCTGACCCGGTAAAGCCGCTCATGCCAACGGTCATGCCATCCTGGATCAGGGCGGCGGCGTCCTGCGCGGACCGGCTTTTGGCGGCGAGGCCCGCATGGGCGATACGATCGGTCATCATCCTCTACCTGCTCTCGGTTCGGCATGGGTCGGGCGGCGTTCCATCGGGACGACTCCGGCATGCCAGCGGTCAATCGGGCCGCTTTCGATCGTTCCGTTCTGGCTTTTCAGGGCGCAACACAATAGGGATTGGCCGCACAATATTTGTGCAAGGTGCGTTCAGATGTCTGACCTGTTGATCGCAATGCGAACATTCGTCCGCCTGCATGAGGTGCCCAATTTTTCGCGCGTGGCGCAGGAAATGCACGCCAGCCATACTACCATCGCCCGCCGGCTGGATCAGGTGGAGGCGCATTTCGGCGTGCCGCTGTTTCATCGCACCACGCGGCGGCTGGTGCCCACGGCGGAGGCCGACAGGCTGTTGCTGCACGCCCGCGCCATGCTCGATGCGCTCGACGCGGCGGAGGCGGATTTCGGTCCGGCGAGGGATCAGCCGCGCGGGCTGGTGCGCGTGGGGCTGACCACGGCGCTCGGGCTATATTATGTCGAGCGGCTGGGCGAACTGGCAGAACGCCATCCCGGCCTTCAGATCGATTGCGCCATGACCGATTGGCAGCGCGATGTGGTGGAGGACCGGCTGGACATTGCGCTGCGGGTCGGGCCGGTGGGCGACGACAGTCTGGTCGTCCATCCGCTGGGATCGTTGGCGCGCCGGTTGGTGGCGCATCCCGATTATCTGGCGCGGCATGGCGTGCCCGCCAGCGTCGATGCGCTGGGCGATCACCAGTGCATCGCCTATGCCTATGGCGACATGCCCGCGCGCTGGACGATCGACGGGCGGGAGCGGCTGGTGTCGGGCCTGTTCCGGTCGGACAATAGTGAAGCGGTGCATCGCGCCGCGCTCAGCGGCCTTGGCATCGCTTTGTTGCCCGCGATCCGCGTGGCGGCGGATATGGCGGCAGGGCGGTTGGCGCCGATTCTGCCTGACTGCGCCATCGCCCCGCTCGATATTTTCGCGGTTCACCCCTCCCACCGACGCCTGCCGCCGCGCGCCCGGCTGGTGCTCGATTTCATGAAGGCGCATTTCCCGGCAAGCGTCTGCGAGTCTGTTTGAAAAATGCGCGAAAGAGCGCATTTTTGTTGCGGCACCGGCCCTCGCCCCCACCCGACTATACCATGTCTGGGCGGTCGGGTGGGGCGAGGGCCGGTGCGGATGCGCCGGAGGCGCATTTCCAAACAGACTCTGAAGCAATAGGGAGTTGCGTTCATGCTTCCGTCGCGATTTCATGCAAGATGTCGGCATGCGCTTTCCCATGTCCACAGGAGCGAGAAAATGCGTCGATCGCTTAAGCTTGTTTTCTTGGGTCTTTTTTCTCTGGCTGGAGTTGCGACGGCGCAGACGCCGCCCGATGTCGCCGATCTGGTCGGGGCGAAGGGGGCCGGAGGGGAAACCCAATTACAGGCGCGGGGTTATCGCTTCGTTCGCGTTGATACCGGCGATGACCGCAAATGGAGCTATTGGTGGCATCCGCAGCGTCATCAATGCCTGAGCGTCGCCACCTATGATGGCCGTTACCAGTCGATCGTCTCCACTCCTGCGCCCGATTGCAGAGAACAAGCCCATCCGTCTGATGGTGATCGGGATAGGGGGCATGATGGGCGGGAATCGGGTTATCATCCCGACATTGGCTATCGCCAGCCACAGCCGGTGCGTCAGGCGCCCAGCTATGCTGCGCCCGATCGGGAGCCGCCGATGGTAGACGGCCAGTCGATTGATCTTGGCCTCGTCTGCTTTGGCGATGGGGAGCGGCCGGGCGTCGCCAATAGCTATGGCTGGACATGGGATCATGACCGCAAACGCTATGTCTATGGCAATCGCGTCGAGATGACGGCGCAGCAATTTGATGCGTCGGTGATGTTGCAATTCTGGCAGGGTGGCGGGCGGATCAAGCTGCCCCGAAAGCTGGTGCCGCCGATCCATTCGCGCGGCACCGATGATGGCTGGTGGGACGTCTATAACGTGTCCATGCAGCCTGGCCGGATCAGCGGCGAATACCGGCTGAACGGCCTCAACAAGCCCCGCATCCGGATCAATCGTGTCAGCGGACAGATCAGCATTGCGGGAATGGGGGATTATGCGTTTCGTGGCACGTGTGACACGGTAGAGGCGGCGGCGCATCGGCGCTTTTGAAGGGCAAGGGCGGGGCTGGTTGACCCCGCCCGTCTTGATCAGCGCTCCACGCCCTTCGCCTTGCCCCAGGCCCGGGCAGCCGTATACCCCAGATAGCCGGTGCCAAAGAGCGCATAGAGCGGTTCTGGCAGGGCGTTGAGATAGGCGCGCATCCCCGCGATGATCGCCGCCGCCGTGGCGGGATGGACGCCCGCGATCAGCCCCATCGGGATCGACCAGAGCAGCAGGGCGTACATCACATAGAGAAAGGCGGGCCGGGCGCGCAGCGTCCAGGGATCGGCGCTGTCTTCCGGTTGTAGGTCCGGCCGGTTCATGACGAACCGATCCGGTTGGCCAGCCAGCCATAGAGAAAGGCTTCGTTGGCCGGGCGGCTTTCGGCCAGCGCGATATAGCGTTCGCCCTGTAATGCCTCGATCGCCTTGAGCAGCACCGCGTCGCTGCTTTCACCCCGCAAGGCCCGGAATGTCCGCAGCGCGCCCAGCGTCCGCGCGCCCAGAAGCCGGTCGATTTTCAGGTCGGGATAATCCTGCTGGTTGCGGTTGAGCGCATTGAGCGCCCGCTGGAGGAAGCCGGTAGCGGTGGCTACCCCCATATTGACCGCTGTATCAAACAGTTCGGCAGCGATTTTCCAACTGGTTTCCGCAACGAAGCCATAGCCCGGCTGATCCCAGTAGAGCCGGCGATAAAGGCTTTCGGCCAATTTACGCGGCAGCGCCTGCATGTCGCCATAATAGCCATTGGCCCGCGCCACGGCCTGGGTGATGCCCATGTTGGTCGGGCCGCCGCGATCGGCTGGATGATCGCTATAGCCGCCCTCGCGAGTGATGACCTCTGCGATCAGATCGTCAATGTTCATGCTGCGCCTCCATGTGCGAAAGAGGCGAACTATTTATCCCATATGGTTATCTGTAGGACAGGGCTTCCGCCATGGCGATTTGCCCGATAGGCGCTTTGCATCGATGAAATGCAAAAGGAGCAGGGATGGACATCGAAATTCCCCATGATCTGGGCAAGGCGGAGGCGCGCCGCCGGATCGAGGCAGGGCTGCCCAAGCTGGAGCGGCATATTCCTGCTGGCGGCGCGATGCAGGCGACCTGGTCGACGCAGGATCAGCTGGATATGGAGATCAGCGCCATGGGACAGACCATCCCGGTCCGCTTGCAGGTTTTTGACAACCAGGTGCGTGGAACGGTCGCGGTGCCGATGATGTTGCGGATGATGGCCGGCCCGATCGGCGATTTTGTGAAAACCAGCGCGCAGAAGATGCTGTCGAAGCCCGCCTGATCGCGAGGCAAATGAAAACGCCGCCTTCTGCATGGGCGCAGACGGCGGCGGATTTCCTTGGTCGGGACGAGAGGATTCGAACCTCCGACCCCCACACCCCCAGTGTGATGCGCTACCAGGCTGCGCTACGTCCCGACCGGAGGGCGCCCTTTAGAAGCCCCTGCGCCAAGTTGCAAGCGTTCAATCGCCGCTTTCTGGAGCATGGTCCCAAATCCCTAATCATATTGCCTCGCCGGGCGCATCTGTGGTAGCCGCCAGCCCTTGATCCGTGGGTGTTTCAACAGCGCCCGCGACCGACAGAAAACAAGGCAGTCCCACCCATGTTCATTACCCCAGCCTTTGCCCAGACCGCGGGCGGGCAAGCCTCCGGCGCCAGCATCGTGGTCCAGATGGCCCCGCTGGTCCTGATCTTCATCGTTTTCTATTTCCTGCTGATCCGTCCGCAGCAGAAAAAGATGAAGGAGCATAAGGCCCGGATCGACGCCGTGAAGAAGGGCGATCAGGTCGTGACCGGCGGCGGCCTGGTCGGCAAGGTGCTGCGCGTCGATGACGTCTATGCCGATGTCGAACTGGCGCCCGGCATGAAGGTCAAGGCGGTCAAGTCGACCCTGACCGACGTGATCGATCCCGCCGCTGCCAAGCCTGCGAACGACTGAGCGGCGTCATGCTGAACTTTTCGCGCTGGGCGGTCGCCGCGATCCTCCTGCCGCTGGTGCTGGGCGTGTTGTGCGCCGTGCCCAGCTTTCTGCCTGACGCGACCGTGGCGCAGCTGCCCGGCTTCATGCGCACGCGCGTCAATCTGGGCCTCGACCTTGCCGGCGGCAGCCATTTGCTGCTGGAGGCGTCGACGCAGGATGTCGCCAAGCAGCGGCTCGCCAATATGGAAGAGCAGGTCCGCACCGAACTGCGTCGCGGCGATCCCAGGATCGCGATCGGCGACATTTCCAGTCGCGACGGCAAGCTCAGCTTCATGGTCCGTGATCCTGCCCAGGTCGACGCCGCCGTCGAGCGCATCCGGCCGCTGACGCAGGGCGCCGGGCTGACCGGCCAGCGCGACTTCAATGTCGAGGTGGTGAACAGCTCCACCGTCACCATCACGCCGACCGATGCGGGCATCAAGAGCGCGATCAAGAGCGCGATGGAGGTTTCGACCGAAGTCATCCGCCGCCGTATCGACGAAATGGGCACGCGCGAACCCACGATCCAGCAGCAGGGCGACAATCGCATCGTCGTGCAGGTGCCGGGCCTTCAGGATCCCAAGGCGTTGAAATCCCTGCTGGGCCAGACCGCCAAGCTGGAATTCAAGCTGGTCGATATCAACGCCAACCCGTCCGAAGTGGCGCAGGGGCGTGCGCCGGTGGGCAGCGAAGTCCTGCCCTATGCCGCCAACCCGACCGGCGTGCCCTTCATTGCGGTGCATCGTCAGGTGATGGTGTCGGGCGAGGATCTGACCGACGCCACGCAGGGCTATGACCAGAGCAATCAGGCGATCGTCAACATCCGCTTCAACAGCGCGGGCGGCCGTAAATTCGGTCAGGTGACGTCGCAGAATGTCAACCGCCCCTTCGCCATCATCCTGGACGGCAAGGTGCTGTCCGCCCCCAACATCAATGAACCGATTCTGGGCGGCAGCGCGCAGATCAGCGGCAGCTTCACCGTGGAAAGCGCCAATCAGCTCGCCATCGCGCTGCGATCAGGCAAGCTGCCCGTGAACTTTACCGTGGTGGAAGAACGCACGGTTGGGCCGGGCCTTGGCGCCGACTCGATTCGCGCCGGGTTGATCGCATCGCTCGTCGCCGTGGTTGCGGTCGCGGCCTTCATGTTCCTGAGCTATGGCCGCTTCGGCGTCTATGCCAACATCGCCGTCGCCATCAATGTGCTGGTGATCCTGGGCGTGATGGGCATACTCGGCGCGACGCTGACGCTGCCCGGCATCGCCGGCTTCGTGCTGACCATCGGCACCGCGGTCGACGCCAACGTGCTGATCTATGAGCGCATCCGCGAAGAGCGGCGGCGCGGACGCGGCGTGGTGCAGGCGATCGAATTTGGCTATAAGGAAGCCAGCCGCACCATTTTCGAAGCGAACGTGACCCACGCCATTGCCGGCGGCATCATGCTCGCGCTGGGTTCCGGCCCGGTCAAAGGCTTCGCCATCGTGCTGTTGATCGGCATCGCGACCAGCGTGTTTACCGCCGTGACCTTCACGCGCGTACTCGCGGCGCATTGGGTGCGCACCCAGCGCCCGACCGAAATCAACATCTGACGGGGCGGGAGAGAAACGATGAAATTGCTCAAGCTTGTCCCCGACAACACCAATATCGGCTTCGTCGCGATGCGGAAATGGGCGTTCGCGCTCACCGCTTTGCTGACGGTGCTGGCGGTCGGCGCGACCTTTCACAAGGGCCTGAACATGGGCGTCGACTTCGTCGGCGGCCTGATGATCGAAGCGAAATTCCCGCAGGCGGTGGAAACCGACAAGGTGCGCGCTACGATCGACCGGCTGAAGGTGGGCGAAAGCTCGCTCCAGCAGTTCGGCGACGCCAATACGGTGCAGATTCGTCTGCCGCTGCCCGAACAGGGCGGGGCCGGCGCGGCCAATGTGGTGGTGGAAAAAACCCGCAACGCCATGACGGCGGAATTCCCCGGCGTCACCTTGTCCCGCTATGACACGGTGTCGGGCAAGGTTTCGGGCGAACTGATCCAGACCGGCGTGCTGGCGGTGATGCTGGCGGTGATCGGCATCGCGGTCTTTTCCTGGTTCCGCTATGAATGGCAGTTCGGCGTCTCGACCTTCGTCGCGATCATGCACGACGTCCTGATGACGCTGGGCTTCTTTGCCATCACCCAGTTGGAATTCGACCTCAATATCGTGGCGGCCGTGCTGACGATCGTGGGCTATTCGATCAACGACAAGATGGTGATCGACGATCGCATCCGCGAAAATATGCGCAAATATCGCAAGATGGACATGAAGGCGCTGATTGACCTGTCGGTCAACGAAACCCTGCCGCGCACGGTGATGACGTCGCTCACCATCCTGCTGGCGCTGGGATCGCTGCTGTTGCTGGGCGGCCATGTGCTGCGCGGCTTCACCGCCGCGATGATGCTGGGCGTCGTGGTCGGCACCTATTCGTCCATCTATGTGTCGTCTTCGCTGCTGATCTCGCTGGGGCTGACCCCGGCGGCGGCGGAAAAGAAGGCGACGAAGAAGGGCTATGCCGGCAATGCCGAGCGGGTTGGCCCCCGCGATGATGGGGCACTGCCCTGACCGACGCCATGTCCAGAGATGGGGGCATCAAGCTGAGGCGTGACGATGACGGTCAGGGGCCGATCGTCACCGGCTTTCAGGGGCGGGGTTTCCGGGTGCGTGATGACGTCTTCCCGGACGGCCTGCTGCTTAGCCCGGTGCGGGCGCTGGCGTGGATCGATGCGCCCGGCGTTGACGCATTGACGATCGAATCGCTCGGCGATCTGTTTGACACCGATCCCCGGCCGGAATTTCTGCTGCTCGGCACGGGCGCGGGCCTGCGTCAGCCGCCACGCCCCTTCGTCCGCGCGGTCGAGGCGCTGGGCATCGGCGTGGAGGCGATGGACAGCCGCGCCGCCGCCCGCGCCTGGGGCGTGCTGCGCGCCGAAGAACGGCAGATCGTCGCCGCGCTGTTGCCGTTGTGACAGTGACGGGAGAGGGGGCCTTGCCCTCCTCCCGCGCTTTGGCCAATGTCGCCCCCTCTTTGAACCGAGGGGGCTTTTTCATGTCGTTCCGCCGTCCCGCCGCCGCCTTTCTGGCGGCGCTGCTCGTCACCACCAGCGCCCATGCCGCCACCCCCGATGCGCAGGCGCGCAGCGGCGAAACCGAATTTCGCGCCCTGTACAAGGAACTGGTGGAAACCGATTCGAGCTGGCCGGACGGCAGCTGCACGACCGCGGCGGAGCGGATGGGCGCCCGACTCAAGGCGGGGGGCTATGCCGATGGCGATATCCAGACCATCGTCGATCCCGCGCACCCCAAGGAAGGCAATCTGACCGCCATCCTGCGCGGCAGCAATGCGAAGCTGCCCGCCGTTCTTTTGCTTGCCCATATCGACGTCGTCGCCGCCAAGCGCGCCGACTGGCAGCGCGATCCCTTCACCCTGATCGAGGAGGGCGGCTATTTTTACGGTCGGGGCACATCCGACGACAAGGCGATGGCCGCAGCCTTCACCGACCAGATGATCCGCTACAAGGCGGAAGGATATAAGCCCACGCGCACGATCAAGCTGGCGCTGACCTGTGGCGAGGAAACGGAAAAGGCGCTGAACGGCGTCGAATATCTGCTGAAGAATCATCCCGATGCGCTCAAGGCCGGCTGGGCGCTCAACGAAGGCGGCGGCGGATCGCTGGATGAAAATGGCAAGCCGGTGAGCCAGGGCGTGCAGGCGGGCGAGAAAGTCTATCAGGACTTCACCTTCACCGCGACCGCGCCCGGCGGTCACAGTTCGCGCCAGACACCCCATGTCAATGCGATCGGATGGATGGCGGCCGCCCTGTCGCGGGTGAACGACTATGATTTCCCGGTCGATCTGACGCCTGCGGCCAAAGCCTATTTCGGGGCGTCGGCGTCGCTCTATCCGGCCAAGGTGTCGGCGGCGATGGCGGCGATCGGCGCGGGTAAGGCGAGCGATGCGGACTATGCCGCCGTGTCGGCCGAAAGCGCCAGCTGGAACGCGACGCTGCGCACCACCTGCATCCCTACGCTGATCTCCGGCGGCCATGCCCCCAATGCCCAGCCCCAATCTGTAACGGCCAACGTCAATTGCCGCATCATCCCGGGCGAGAGCGTCGACGCCATATTGGCGCGTCTGAGCGAAGTGGCGGCCGATCCGCGGGTCAAGGTGACGCTGGCCGATCCGCCCCAGCCCAAATCCTCCGCGCCGCAGCTGACGCCCCAGATCATGGGACCGATCGAGGCGCTGACCAAGGAAATGTGGCCGGGCGTGCCGGTGATCCCGCGCCTTGCCACCGGGGCGACCGACGGTCGCTTCACCAATGCGGCGGGTATTCCGACCTATGGCGTGTCGGGCATCTTCGCCGACCCGGACGGACAGGGCGTCCATGGCCTGAACGAGCGCATAAGGGTGAAGTCGCTGATGGACGGTCGCGCCTTCCTCTATCGACTGGTGAAAAGCTACAGTCAGTAACAGGGGCTTGTGGGAAATGCGCTGAAGCGCGCATTTCGGGGCCGCGCCAGCCCATTCCCCCACCCGGCCACCCCTATGATGTTTCCATTGGGTGGCCGGTTGGGGAGTGGGCTGGCGCCGACATGCGTCGTGAGACGCATCTGAACAAGCTCAATGGGGAGGCGCGCGGGATGGGCGGCGCCCCGCTGCTTGCGCATTGGTGCGTATCTGCTTAAGCATGGAGGCAAGTTCCGGTCCCGCATTGGGGACTGGCGAGTGCAGAAGTGAGTTACGGCATGGTGCAGCAAAGCCGCCCATCGCCGCAGAGTTCCGGCCCGACCGGCCTCCATGCGGGCAAGCGCGCCCGCTCCGGTTCGGGTGAAGGGAGCAAGGCTGCGGCCATTCCCCCCCCGTCCAAGCAGCGGGGATTCGCGCTTCACGGCGCACGCGACCGGCGATCCTATGCCGCGATCGACCTTGGCACCAATAATTGCCGGCTGCTGATCGCCAAGCCATCGGCCGACGGTTTCATCGTCGTCGACGCCTTTTCCCGCATCGTGCGGCTGGGCGAAGGGCTGGCCGCGACCGGGCGAATCAGCGACGCGGCGATCGATCGCGCCATTGCCGCCCTGTCCGTGTGCGCCGACAAGCTGCGCCGCCGTCATGTGACGCTGGCGCGGTCGGTCGCGACCGAAGCCTGCCGCCGCGCCTCCAACGGGGCGGAGTTCATCCAGCGCGTCTATCGGGAAACCGGCATCGCGCTCGACATCATCAGCGCGCAGGAAGAAGCGCGGCTGGCGGTGCTGGGCTGCCACGCGCTGCTGGAGCCGGGCGATGGCCCGGCGCTGATCTTCGACATTGGCGGCGGATCGACCGAATTGGTGCTGGTCGACGCGCATGGCGATGGCGCACCGCGCATCGTCGACTGGGTCAGCGCGCCCTGGGGCGTGGTGTCGCTGACGGAAAGCGAGGCGTTCGACCATGATGATCCGGCGCAGCGTTTGGCCGCCTATGGCCGGATGCGCGCGCGCGTGGCCGAAGCTTTCTCGCCGTTGGCCCGCCGCCTGCCGCAGGAGGCGCAGGGCATGCGTCTGCTCGGCACATCGGGCACGGTGACGACGCTGGCCAGCCTGCATCTGGGCCTGCCACGCTATGACAGGCAGGCGATCGACGGCCTGATCGTGCCGTGCGAATCGATGCGCGCCATTTCCGACCGCTTGTCGGGCATGGGGCTGGCCGAACGGCAGAAGCTGCCCTGCATCGGCACCGAACGGGCCGATCTGGTGGTGGCGGGCTGCGCCATATTGGAATCGATCCTGGACATCTGGCCGGCCGAGCGACTGGGCGTGGCCGATCGGGGCATTCGGGAAGGCATTTTACGCGGGCTGATGGACCGCGACGGGAGAGTGATGTGAGGGGTACGGGTGCCGGCAAGGTGCGGGTCAAGTCGGCCAAGGGACGGACGGCGCAGTCGGTGCGCTGGCTGGAGCGGCATCTGAACGACCCCTATGTCCGCAAGGCGAAGCAGGAGGGCTGGCGCAGCCGGGCCGCCTTCAAGCTCATTGAACTGGACGAGAAATTCCATTTCGTGAAGGGATCGAAGGCGGTCGTCGACCTGGGCGTGGCGCCGGGCGGATGGGCGCAGGTGGTGCGCAAGATGGCGCCGAAGGCGGCCGTGGTCGGTATCGACCTGTTGCCGGTCGATCCGTTACCGGGCGTCACCCTGTTCGAAATGGATTTCATGGACGACAAGGCGCCCGACCTGTTGCGCGAAGCGCTGGGGCAGGCGCCGGACCTCATCATTTCCGACATGGCGGCCAATACGGTCGGTCATGCCCAGACCGATCATCTGCGCACCATGGGGCTGGTCGAAGCGGCGGCCGATTTCGCCGTGCAGAATTTGCGCAAGGGCGGCACCTTCGTCGCGAAGGTCTTTGCCGGCGGCACCGACACCGAATTGCTGGCGGTGCTCAAAAGGCATTTCACTACGATCAAACATGCCAAGCCGCCCGCCAGCCGCAAGGGCAGCGTCGAATGGTATGTCGTGGCGCAGGGGTTCAAGGGGCGCGCAGACGAACAGGCGGAGTAGCCGCCAGAGAGGAAACGGGGGGCATTTGGTCGCAACGGTTTCGACGGTCGCCTATCTGGGGCTGGAGGCGCGCGCCGTGGAGGTGCAGTGCCAACTGGTCCCCGGCCTGCCCAACTTCATTCTGGTCGGCCTGCCTGACAAGGCGGTGGCGGAAAGCCGTGAGCGGGTGCGCAATGCCATCGCCGCGATCGGCCTGTCGCTGCCGCCCAAACGCATCACCGTCAACCTGTCGCCGGCTGATCTTCCTAAAGAAGGCGTGCCTCTCACGTTTCTGAAACCTATCAATTTGGGTTAAGGTATCGGAAAAGCCTGTTTTTTTTGACACCGCCGAATTGATAGGCTGCCATAAAATCTGAGTGACCAGGGAAGTTCGAATTTTATATTCGAACTTCCCTGGTCGCAACCGCCGAAGGCGGCACTTCCTTAGCGCCACAGCCAACGTGTGCGGCAAGGCCTGAGGGGGCTGAAGACGGCTCCATGGGGCCACTTTGTCATTGAGGCTACACATCAGACACCTGGTGCCGCTCAAGAACCTGTGACAGGCGGGGTCACAGACGTGAGATGAGGCAGCGCCTGAGCGGGTTTTGTTGTCGATCAACGTTGGCGGTTGCTTTTCTCATTTTGGGACATTTAGAGGTCTGGCCGCAGATGCTCTAATTAGCGACTAAGGTGGCACTCGAAATTTTTGAGGTTTTCGAAATGCTAGACCTAATCCAGATAGTCTCATCCACAGGCAATGACATCGCGCTGAAGCAAGTCGAAAGGAAGTTGTTGGAATCTGACTTTAAGGCGATAATAGTCGACGCTGGCGGGCAAAATGATATTGTCGAAGCTGGCGCGAAGATGATTGAACAGATTGCTGAAAACTCCATCAATCCGACGCAGGTGCAAATTATTTCAGCAGATTCTTTGGAAGGGCTGATGCGATCCGACGCGTTTGCGGCGAGTTTGGGGAGAGATATGTCTGACCCCGCCGCTTACGGCGGATATCCGCCAGTCCTGGTTGTGGTTGGTTCACCCGAGTATGCGATCGCCCGTCCAAACGTTTTTTCAATCGATGAATTCGTCGGTCTTGAACTCGGCCAACTGCGTGACCTGTTTAATACGGATGACAGCGAACAGTAGCACGAGCCGGATGGCCAGGGGCGGCAACTAACCTGATCCACGAGAAATACCTGTCGTCCCGCAACCTCCCGTTTCCATGTGGTGCGGCATAATTCGCGCAGCACTTGTTGCGGATCCAGCGTCAGATGCCACGGACAAGATCGTCGATTTGCCTTGTCGCGCAACTTCGATTTGGCGATTGGCGATTCCCTTCAAGTCAGAAGGATTCTACTTCTTGATAGATGGTGGGACATTGGTGTTCGCCATCGATTAGCCACGGATCACGACAACGATCGTGCTGCCGGCTCTCTTGAGCCCCTGGTTCCCGCCGAAAGTCCGCCCAGACTCAAGCTATGCCCGAGTTTCTTCAGGTTCAAGACCAACCGAGTCGGGCTGGCAATCGGTGAGCTCGATCTCTCCGAGGATTTCGGAAGGCTTCACACCCAGGCCCGCCGCTAACGCGAATAGGACGTTGAGCGAGATGTTGAGCTCCCCTCGCTCGATACGTCCGTAACGAGCGCGTTCCACGTTTGCGAGTTGCGCGAATCGCTCCTGAGAGACGCCTTTGGCTTCTCTCAGGCTGCGAATGGTCGCTGCGAGCTTCTTTTGGGCCGTGCTGTACACTTGGCCGTTCAACGAAATACTTGCAATCACGGCAACGCCATATATAGCCACGCCATATATGGCGCTATGTGTTAGCACACTCGATAGGCAGGTCGGACCGACACTTCCTAGCGAACAGCCTCACACCCACTCGTTTGGGAAGAGGCGCTCATCGTGCTGATCCTCGTGGGCCGTAGGGAATGTCGGCCATCGCTTCGGCAAGCCGATGCACAGGAAAATAGTGGGAGCCTCAAGATGAATCTCGTCGCGGACACTTCTCAAGAAACACGCCTTGAGCATGCATCGTGGGGGTCCACCTCCTGTTTGGCATTCCTGATGCCTGAGGCGACGCGCCGCACACTCAGGTCCACGCAATGAAAACCGACTTTTTAAGTTACGAGTACGTGACGTCGCCTTTCAGACCGGATTGGGTCGGAGCATTGCCTCCGGGCGCAAAGATCGGCCTCATAAATGTGAGACGAAACAGTCAGCGGCTCGTCGCGGACATCAGTTGGGGGACGCTCGACGACGCTGGAAGCATAACGTCCGGGACCATCACTATTAAGTGGAAGAACCTAGAAGCCAGTCCGACAAGTGAGGCGGAAAAGCTCCGCCTCTATCGGAATGCCGCGAACGCCCTCAATCGGCGCCTCCGCGGCGTGGTCATAGAGAAGACCGACTATCGACCAAATAGTAGCCCAGAAACGTCGTTCCATGAGGAGGCTCAGGTTAAGCCTTCTTGGCTTCGCGCGGTAGGCGACGCGTATGCACTCTTTGACGAACTTCGGATTGAGGTGGCTGAAGGCATCGGCTTCAAGACGTTTCTTCGAAGATGGACGGAGAGTTCCGCAGAGGGGCAGATTATCGCTATGCTGGAAGCGTTTCGCACCCTTCGCGAATTTCGCCGGCAAGTCACAGCAGAGGTATTTACTCCAGATTTCAAGCGAGCAAAGCCGCCAAAGAATTTCAGCGACGTCATTCCGGGATGATGGTCGTTCGGATAGAAATTTGGCCTGGCGGGGACGAACAGGCCGCTTTCGAGATCGGCCGTATGGATGTAGCCAACGTCGGCGCCGTGGCTGATGTCGGCGCCTATGCAGCCTCCGTCACGCAGAGGGCGACGCCAACAATTGGCGTGCCTAGTTTCGTCCGGAGTGTAACGGTCGCATCTCATCCCCGGGGGGATGGCCCTTGGGCGTTGGTTGCTAGGGTTCTTGGCGAGGCCTCTCGAAAGCCACCCAATAATCCGGAATCGTCAACCGATGTCTAGCGCAAGTAAGAACCACAGCTCCAAGTCTGGCGAATATGACGCCGACCTCGATGATTGGACGCCCGTCTACTCGACAGCATGTTTCGATCCAGCTCGGCCCCAAGTCCGGCTCGTGGGGTTGATTTCTAACGATCGCCGGCAGCGATTCCCCGATGGTCGATCCGTTTGCACCTCTACGGTCCGTTCTTCACCTAGCGCTATCGCCGAGGGCGCAATCGTGCGGACGGACAATACGCGCTACCGGCTGCTGAAGCGCAGCACTCGAATTGCATTCGTAACAGATTAACAAAGGCCCATCCGGCTAATCAAGGCAGGATCAGCGCCGCGCAGAGCGTGCGGCCTCCAAGGAAATCCAATCTCATATAGCACAGCCTACCGGTGACATAGTTTAGCCGCAATTAGCCGTCGAGCGAGTCAGCGGCGGCTACGAGGTTGTGTCAAATGTAATGACCGCACCACAGTCCGATTTTGCATACTCAAGAATTACCGCATTTAGGATGGCGACTGCAACGGATCGCCACAGCACCATTTTCAGCAACATGCTCGGCTAGCTCTCCAGTGATACACTTTGGGCATTGCCACAAACGGGATATGGCGCGGCGATCTGGATGAGAAGTTTCCGTCAATCAGGATGAGAACTGATCGTCGCGGTTTTCAAGTGGTGCCTGCTTTGATTGACGCTGGCAAGCGCTACTCGCAGGTTT
>JAJZTH010000013.1 GCA_021849075.1 Pseudomonadota bacterium
GATCCCATGAGGCAACATGGCGCCGCATCGGAACACTCCTCGATGCCTTCACCCCCAGCGAATGCCAAAACTATCTTCGCAACGCCGGGTATGGCGCAACCTAATGTCATCCCGCTCTAAGAAAGTGCAGCCCTTCGACAGGCTCAGGGCGAACGGATCATATTTAAAGCGTGGTGGCGTCAGCCCGCTTCCAGCGCCGCGCCGGCCTCCATCCAGACTTCCTCGGCCGCTTCCAGCTTCTTTTCCACCTCGGCGCGCTTCACCATCAACTGACTGGTGGTCATCTTCGCCTCCGGGCCGGTGGCGCTTTTGGGGTCGAACAGCACCGCGTCGATGCGCTTGCGCTCGGCGATCAGGCTGGTCATTTCGCGCTCGGCCTTGTTGACCGCGTTCTTCAGGACCTTCTGCTTTTCGCGCCATTCGGCGGCGGCTTTCTTGTCGGCCTTGCGATCGACCTTGGGCGCGTCGCCGCTGCTGCTGGCGTTGCCGTCCGCCTTGCGCAGGATGATGTCGGTATAATCATCGAGCGAGCCGTCGAACGGCTGGGCCGTGCCATTGTCGACCAGCACAAGGCGATCGGCGACCAGTTCGATCATGTGCCGGTCGTGCGAGACGATCACCACCGCGCCCGAATATTCATTGAGCGCCTGCACCAGCGCCTCACGACTGTCGACGTCCAAGTGGTTGGTCGGTTCGTCGAGGATCAAAAGGTGCGGCGCATCCCGCGTGATGAGGGCGAGGGCCAGACGGGCGCGCTCGCCACCGGACATGGAGCCGACCTTCTGCGTCGCGCGCTCGCCTGAAAAGCCGAAGCGGCCGAGCTGGGCGCGCACCGCGCCGGGGGTCGCGCCTTTCATCACGCGGGTCATATGTTCCAGCGGCGTGTCAGTGACGTCCAGTTCCTCCACCTGATATTGGGTGAAGTAGCCGACATTCATCTTGGCCGAGCTTTGCATCGTCCCTTCCATCGGGGCGAGTTGCGCGGCGATCAGGCGGGCGAGCGTCGTCTTGCCGTTGCCGTTGCGGCCGAGCAGCGCCAGCCGATCGTCGGGATCGATGCGCAGGTTGACGCGGCGCAGGATCGGCGTGTCGGTATAGCCGACCGCCGCCATGTCCATGGTGATGAGCGGCGGGCGCAGTTCGGCGGGACTGGGGAAGCCGAAATGCAGCGTCGGATCTTCTATGGCGGCGGCGATGGGCTGCATCTTGGCCAGCGCCTTGGCGCGGGACTGTGCCTGTTTTGCAGTGGACGCACGGGCAGAGTTGCGGGCGACATAGTCCTGCAGCTTTTCCCGTTCAGCCGCCTGCTTGGCGCGGGCCGCTTCCTGCTGGGCAAGGCGTTCGGCGCGCTGCCGTTCAAACGCATCATAGCCGCCGGGATAGAGGGTGATCTTCCCGCCTTCGAGGTGGAGGATATAGTCCACCACATTGTTCAGCAGATCGCGTTCATGGCTGATGATGACCACGGTGCCGCGATAGGCTTTGAGGAAATTTTCCAGCCAGAGCGTCGCTTCAAGATCGAGATGGTTCGACGGTTCGTCGAGCAGCAGCAGGTCGGGATTGGAGAAAAGCAGAGCGGCGAGCGCCACGCGCATCTTCCAGCCGCCCGAATAGCTGTCGAGCGGGCGGCCCTGCATTTCTTCGTCAAAGCCCAGGCCCACGAGGATGCGGGCGGCGCGGGCCGGGGCGGTGTAGGCGTCGATCGTCGTCAGCCGCTCATAGATATGGCCAAGGCGATCGGGATCTTCGGTATGCTCCGCCTCCGCCATCAGGGCGGCGCGTTCCTTGTCGGCCTCCAGCACGGTGTCGAACGGGGTCGCCGTGCCCGACGGCGCTTCCTGCGCAATATAGCCCAGCCGCGTGTCGCGCGGCATGTCGCAGCTGCCCTCGTCCGGGTCGAGCTGACCGATCATCACCTTCATGAGGGTCGACTTGCCCGCGCCGTTGCGACCGATCAGGCCAACGCGGCTGCGCGGCGGCAAAGCGGCTGCGGCGCGATCAAGGATGGTGCGGCCGCCCAGGCGCACGGTGATACCGTTCAAGTTAAGCATGGGGCCGGCCTGTAGCAGAGGTGCGCGGAGTGGTGAAGCGACTTGGTGCAGTTGCGAAGGCGTGCAAAGTTCACACCATGGCAGAGGTCGCAATTGCTGGCGTGCGGGCCTGCAAAAGCGATTTCGCAATAGGAGAATTTTTGCGAAGTGGGACGGTGGGAAAGAGCCGCCGCGATTTTGGCGGGCTTTGCCGCTGTAGGACAGGGCCGAATGCGCCGCCCTTGCCATGCGACGCGCCGCCGCCTACACCGCCCACTCACTCGCCCCGAAAGGATCGCCGCCATGGACATCAGCCTGAACGCTCAGCCGCTTCGCTCTGCCTTCAGGAAAGTCCTTGTCCATGCCCGCAATCATCCTATCCCATCTGAGCTGGTCCGCGCCTGACGGTTCGCCCGTCCTTTCCGGCCTCGATTTCCGCTTTTTCCCCGAACGCATCGGCCTTATCGGCCGCAATGGCGTGGGCAAATCCACGCTGCTGGCGCTGATCGCCGGCGAGCGCCGCCCCGCTGCCGGAGAGGTGCGCGTGGAAGGCCGCTTCGCCATGCTGCGCCAGACGATGCAGCCCGATCCGGGCCAGAGCGTCGCCGACCTGTTCGATGCGCGCGCCGCCCTTGCCCTGCTGGAGCGGGCGGAAGCGGGCATGGCCACGATCGAAGAACTGGAGGCGTGCGACTGGACCCTGCCCGCACGGCTGGCCGATGCGCTGGCGGAGGTGGAGCTGGCGATCGATCCGGCCACGCCCCTGTCCAACCTGTCCGGTGGGCAGCGGACCCGCGCGGCGCTGGCGGCGGCGGTTTTTGCCCGGCCCGACTGGCTGCTGCTGGATGAGCCGACCAATCATCTGGACGCGGCGGGACGGGAGGTGGTTGCGGCTGTGCTGCGGCGCTGGCGCGGCGGCGCGATCGTCGTCAGCCATGATCGCGCGCTGCTGGACCAGATGGACGTAATCGCCGAGCTGACCAGCCTGGGCATCACCCGCCATGGCGGCAACTGGTCGGCCTGGCGCGCGCGCAAGGATGTGGAGCTGGCGGCGACGCAGCAGGCGATCGACCATGCCGAAAAGGAAGCGGCCACGCTGGCCCGCAAGGCGCAGACCGCGACCGAACGGCAGCAAAGGCGCGATGGCGCGGGCGCGCGGCAGGCGGCCAAGGGCGGCATGCCCCGCATCCTGCTCGGCCGGCGCAAGGAACAGGCGGAGCGATCAGGCGGCGACATGGCGCGTCGCACGGATCGGCAGCGCGCCGAGGCGCAGGACGCGGTTGCGCAGGCGCGCGCGAAGATGGAGGTGATCGCGCCGCTGACGGTCGCCCTGCCCAGCGCCCATGTTCCATCGGGTCAGATGGTGCTGGCGATCGACCAGGTGACGGCCGGTCATGATCCTGCCAACCCGGTGATACGCGATTTCAGCCTGCACATCAGCGGGCCGGAACGCATCGCCATCACCGGTCCCAATGGTGCGGGCAAATCGACCTTGCTGCATCTGGTCGCCGGGGGAATCGCGCCTGTATCGGGCGCGGTGCGCCGTCCGGTCACGACGGCGCTGCTGGATCAGGAGGCGAGCCTGCTGGACGCGCAGACCAGCATCGCCGACAATTTCGCCCGGCTGCATCCCGGCGCGACGCGCAATGCCGTGCATGCCGCGCTCGCCCGCTTCCGGTTTCGCGCCGATCTGGCGCTGCAACGGGTGGAGACGCTGAGCGGCGGGCAGAAGCTGCGCGCGGCGCTGGCCTGCATATTGGGCGGGGAGACGCTGCCGCCCTTATTGCTGCTGGACGAGCCGACCAATCATCTCGACCTCGATTCGATCGCGGCGATCGAACAGGGACTGGCCGCCTATGACGGGGCGTTGCTGGTGGTCAGCCACGACCCCGCCTTCCTCGACGCGATCGGCATCACCCGGCGCGTCGCCCTGCCCCCGCGCGGTTAATGCGCGGAGGAAGTATCGACCGGGCCGCTGGGGCGCGGGGCGAGCCAGACGATGACGGCGGCCGCGAACAGGATCAGCGCGGAGATGAAGAAGATATGATCGACCGCGATGGCGATCGCCTCCGTCTCCACGATGTTGGACAGGGTCTGGCGTATCTGTTCGGTCGAAAAGCCCATCGCGCTGAGCTGCGCCTGTGCATCGGCCGGTTGCAACACGCCGGCCAGTTCGTTGCGCGACACGCGCTGCGAATCGCTCCAGCCGGTCAGCACCAGCGAGGTCGCGATCGCGATCGCCATGGTGCGCACGAAATTCTGGAGACCCGCCGCCGACGCCGTTTCCCTGGGCAGCACCGACCCAAGCGTCAACGTGGTCAGCGGGATCATGAAGAAGGGCATGGCGAAACCCTGAATGAACTGGGGTGCGGCCATGGTCCAGAAATCGATGCCGCTGGTCCAGTGGGCGCGCCACAGGGTCATGAGACCGAGCCAGAAGACCGCGCCGGAAATGAGCAGCCGCGGGTCCACCTTCCCCACGCAGCGCGCGGCGAAGGGGGCGGCCATCACGGCCGCCATCGCGGTGAAGGCGGTGACGATGCCGGCCCATGTGGCGGTATAGCCCTGGGTCATCTGCAACCATTGGGGAATGATGACGATGCCGGAGAAATAGGCGCCGAAACACAGCGCCAGCGAAAAGACGCCCGATGAAAAGCCGATATGGCGGAAGACGCGCAGATCGACGACCGGATGCTCCTCCGTCAATTCCCAGATGATGAATGCGGCAAAGCCGATGGCCGCCAATATGGCGAGTATGACGATCAGCGGATCGCTGAACCAGTCATGGTCGCGGCCGATGTCCAGCATGACCTGAAGGCAACCGATCCAGAAGACCAGCAGCGCCAGCCCGACCTTGTCGATCGGCACCTTCGCCGTTTCCGTCTCCACCGGGCGCAGCAGCGCCTGCGCGGCGAACACGCATATGACCGCGATCGGCAGGTTGATGAAGAAGATCCAGTGCCAGCTCCAATTGTCGCTGATATAGCCGCCGATGATCGGTCCCATGGCGGGGCCAAGCAGGGTCGTCATCGCCCACAGGCCCATCGCCCGCGCCCGCGTTTCCGGCGGGAAGACCCGCATCAGCAGCGTTTGCGACATGGGCATGATCGGCCCGCCGCAAATGCCCTGCCCGATGCGGCAGGCGACGATCATGCCCAGTGTCGTGGACATGCCGCACAGCAGCGAGAAGATGCCGAAACCGATCATCGACAGGGTGAACATGCGCACCACGCCGAAGCGCTGGGCCAGCCAGCCGGTCAGCGGCACGCAGATCGCCTCCGCCACCGCATAGGATGTGATGATCCAGGTGCCCTGATCGGGCGAAATGCCCAGATTGCCGGCAATGTGCGGGACCGAGACATTGGCGATGGTAAGGTCCAGCACCACCATGAAATTGCTCATGGCCAGCACCAGCATCGCCAGCATGCGGGTGCGCGGCGAGAGCCGCTCATAAATAGCGTCGTCGCCGCTCATCGCCCCGACCTTTCCTATTTCCCTGGCGTCACTTGTCGGAAAGGTCGAGTTCGACGTCCATGGACAGGCCCACACGCAGCGGGTGCGCGGCCAGTTCCTTGGGGTCGAGCGCGATGCGCAGCGGCAGGCGCTGCACCACCTTGATCCAGTTGCCGGTCGCATTCTGCGCCGGGATCAGCGACATGGACGATCCGGTGCCACCGGCAAAGCCCACGACCTTGCCATGATAGACGACGTCGCCGCCATAGAGGTCCGACGTGACGGTGGCGGGCATGCCGACCTTCACGTCGCGCAGCTGGCGTTCCTTGAAATTGGCGTCGACATAAAGCTGGCTGAGCGGAACGATCGTCATGATCGGGCTGCCCTGCGCCACGCGCTGACCCACCTGCACCTGCCTTTTGGTGACGACGCCGTCGACCGGCGCGCGGATGATGGTGCGATCGAGGTCCAGCTTCGCCGAATCGAGCTTCGCCTGCGCCGCCATCACCGCCGGGTCGGTGTCGATCGTCGATCCCCGGACCAGCGCGTCATTCGCCTCCAGCTGGCCGGTGGCGGCGTTGCGGGTGGCCTGCGCGGTCTGGACGCCGGCGCGCGCCAGATCGAGCGCGGCCTTTGCCGAGGCATAGCCCCTGCGCGCGATGGTCACTTCATCGCCCGACACGGCGCCGTCGCCGACCAGCGCCTCACGCCGTTGCAGGTCGATCCGCGCCTTGTCGAAATCCGACTGGGCGGTGGCGAGCTGGGCGCGGGCCTGAACGATGTCGGCCCCGCGCGCCTGCACCTGCGCCGACAGCGAGTCGCTGGTCGCCGCCGTCTGGCGGAAGCGGCGGCGCGCTTCGGCAAGGTCAGCCTCCGCCTGCGCCACGGCGATGCGGGCGTTGGCCGGGTCCAGCTTGACCAGGATATCGCCCTTCTTCACCGCCTGCGTATCGCTGACCAGCACATCGGTCGCCTGCGCGGAGATGAGCGGCGTCACCTGCGCCATTTCCGCGTTCACATAGGCATTGTCGGTGCTGACATGATTGCGGCCGACCAGCAGATACCAGGCGCCCCACAGCAGGCCGCCGACGATGACGACCAGACCCAGCCGGGTCAGCCATGTCTTGCGCGCGGACCCGCGCCCTTCCTGCTGGGTATCGGTGGTTTCGAGAGCGGCGTCAGCCATGCGGTTGGTCCTTGGAGTGAGGGTCGCCGGTGGTGAAGCCACCGCCCAGCGCACGGATGAGGGCAATATCGGTCGAGAAGGCGCCCGCTTCCAGTTCGGCGAGCGACTGGCGCGCGGCGAGCAGCTGATCCTCGACGGTCAGCACGTCGAGATAGGTGGACAGGCCGCCCTGATAGCGTTTTTGCGCCACGCCATAGGCGTCCTGCGAGGCGGCGACGGCGGCGCGGGCATCGGCCAGCCGTTGTTCCAGCGTCCGCCGGGTGGTGACGGCGTCGGCCACCTGCTGATAGGCGGCGAGCACGGTCTTGTCATAGCTGGCGACCGCTTCGTCATAGGTGGCGCGGGCGCCGCGATATTGGCCCTGAAGCGATCCGCCGCGGAAGATGGGCAGGCTGATCGCCGGGCCGGCATTGCCGAACAGCGAATCCTTGCTGAACAGATTGTCGGTGAAGGGCTGGGCCGATCCGACCGCGCCGCCATTGGCGAAGACGGTGTTATAACCCAGCGACTGGATGCCGATCAGCGCGCTCAGCCGCACCGCCGGGAAGAAATCGGCGCGGGCGACCTTGATCCGCTTGGCGGCGGCTTCCGTCCGGGCGAGCGCGGCGGCGATGTCGGGCCGACGTGCGACCAAATTGGTGGTGACGTCCGCCGGCAGGCCGAGCGGCGCGAGCTTGCCCGGTTGCGGGCGGGTGATCGCCAGGCCGCGATCCGGCCCCGCGCCGATCAGCGCCGCAATCTGATGCTGTCGCACCTCGATCGCCAGCCGTGCGCCGGCGAGCTGCGCCTTGGCCGAAGAAACGGTGGCGTCCGCCTGACGCGCGCTGCCGCGCGTTTCCAGACCATTTTTCAGCCGGTCGGCCACCAGTTTCTGGCTGGCCATGCGAATGTCGAGCGTGCGTTGCTGAATTTCCGCTTCGTCATAGAGGCGGGCAAGATCGGCATAGGCGTCGGCAATGCCTGTGGTCAGCGCCAGCTTCGCCTGCTGGGCGTCAATTTCCGCCGCGCGCGCATCGGAGGTGGCGGCGGCCAGCGCAGCCTTGTTCTTGCCCCACAGGTCCAGATCGAAACCCAGATCGAGCGCAACCCGGCCGGTGCCCAGCCAGCCCTGCGGCACGAATTCCTTGGGCATGCCCATATTATAGCTTTGCCGGGTCGCCGCCGCGCTGGCGTCCAGATTGGCGGACGGCAAGGTGGCCGCGCCGGCCTGTTGCGCCATCGCCTGCGCCTGGCGGAAGCGGGCCGTGGCGGCCGCCATGTCGGGCGCGTTGCGCAGACCTTCCTCGATCAGGGCGGTCAGTTGCGGATCGCCATAAGCGGTCCACCAGCCATCGCCCGGCCAGGCGGCCTGCGGCGCGGCCAGGCTTTGCTGCGCCGCCACGCTGTCGGGCGCGCGCACGACCGGCTTGGGACCAAGATCAGGGATCGCAGCGCAGGCCGACAGCAGCAGAGCCGATGTCGTCGCCAGCAGCATGCGGGAGGAAAAAGTCATGCGACTCACCGCCATAAACAAACCGTACCAAAGAGTATGAAAACGGCCATTGCGCCCCCGGCAAGCCCTTGTCAACCGGAATAGCGTACTCTATGGTACGTTTTTATGACGGACAGCAAAGCGCCCCTGATCTGCGGCCGAAGGGAAGCGCGCCGCCTGAATCGGCAGGATATGATCCTGACCGTGGCGCAGCGCTATTTCCTGGAACATGGCTATGCCGGGACGACCATGTCGGGCATCGCCGCGACGCTGGGCGGATCCAAGGGGACGTTGTGGAATTACTATCCATCCAAGGAGCAGTTGTTCGCCGCTGTGCTGGATCGGGTGGCGGCCGCCTATCGGGCGCAACTATCACAGATACTGGACCCGGACGCCGACTTGGCCGATACGCTGCGCCGCGCCTGTATCAGCCTGATAACCAAGGTGACGTCGCCTGACGCCATTGCGCTCCATCGGCTGATCATATCCGAAGGTGGCCGCTTCCCGGAACTGAGCCAGATTTTCTTTGAGCTTGCGCCGCGCAACACCCGGTCGATGATGGCGCAATTTCTGGAGGGCGCCATGGCGCGCGGGCAATTGCGGCGCGACGATCCGCTCGACGCCGCCCGCGCGCTGATGGCATTGGGCATGGCGGGCAGCCATCACCAACTGCTGATGGCGCAGATCAAGGCGCCTGACCCCGCCCAGATCGAACAGGATGCGATCTTTGCCCTGGACCTGTTTCTGCGCGCCTATGCGCCGGATTGAAAGCCGGCCCTGAAAAGACGCTGATTTACGCATTTCTCACACGCGCGCCGCCCCGCGCCATTAACCATTTCTTTGCGCGCCCTGCCTATGCTTGTCGGACCAGGAAGGTGGACAAGATGCAGTTCTTCAAGCGCAATCGCAGTTCCGACAGGATCGGTGATCCGGTGCGCACGCAATCCCAGCGGCGACTGCGCGTTCTGCTGGTCGATGAAAACCCCACTGCCCGCGCCGTGATCGCGCGCCGCCTGTCCCATCTCAACTATGATGTCGCGCTGGCCGAAAATGGCTTCACCGCACTGACCATGTTGCTGACCCGCCCAGTCGACGTGATCCTGATCGACATGGGCCTGCTGATGCTGCCGGCGGTGACGGTGATGCGCGAAATCCGTGCATCCAACCTGGCCGGCAAAGCCTGTTGCGTGATGATCGCCGGTCAGGCCGACAGCCAGTCCACGATCGAGGCGCTGGAGGCCGGCGCGGACGACCATATCGTCAAGCCGTTCGATTTCGATGTGCTGGACGCGCGGCTGCGCCATTTGTGCCAGCGCGCCGACGAAATGGGCGCGCTGACCCGGCACAATGCCGAGCTGGACGCGCGCATTGCCCGGCGCGCGGTGGAACTGGGCGAAACTCGCGAAACGCTGCGCGAAATGCAGGAAGACCGGGCGCGCCTCGTCTCCTCTATCCGGGCGTTGCAGGACGAAGTCGCCCGGCTCCAGTCAGCCCAGGCTTAACCAGAGCGACAGACCAGCAGCAGGCTTTTCCGGCGGCGCATCGACCATGATCCGCACCGCATCGGCGCGGGCGCGATCGAGAAGCACGGCCGGCACATTGGCGGCATGGTAGATGCTGTCCGCCTCCCCGAGCAGCCGCGCAGCGCGCAGGGTCAGTTCCTCCGGGTCGGTTGACAGCAACCGGATCGCCACCAGTTGCGATCGGACGACAGCCCCGCCCCCGTCGATCCAGCCCGGCACGGCATCGACCGCGCCTTCCGTCAGCGGATCGATCGGCCCGCCGGGGGCCAATCCCGCATCGATCGCCCGCCGCCGCGCGCCAGCATCCGGCCAGCGTGCCCGGATCGCCCCGCGCGCATCGAACAAAGCCTGCGCCAGCGCGCCGAGCCGCGCCGGCAGCATCGCCTCCAGCCGTTGCCGCAGCGCCTTGGCGAGGCCCGCCGACGCGCCCGCCGTGCCGATGGCGATCAGCACCGGATCGCGATCCACGATCGCGGGCAGGGTGAAATCGCACAGGTCCGGCTGATCGGTCGCATTGACCAATATGCCGCGCGCGCGCAGCCGCGCGACGGTCGCCGCATCGCCATCCGACACGATGGCGATGCGCGCATCGCCATCATCCTCAGCCACGATCCGCGCGCCGGCCCGTTCCAGCAGGCGGCGCTTGGCGTCGGCCGCATCGCCCTGCCCGGTCAGGATGACCGGCCGGCCCGTCACCATCAGGAAGACGGGCAGGCTGCGCATTAGGCGACCCAGTCGGGGATGATGTCTGCGTCGATCAGCGCCTGGACCGGCGGCCGTTCCCGCACCACCGCCCATTTGTCGCCCGACACCAGCACTTCGGGGGTCAGCGGCCGGCTGTTATAGGTGCCCGCCATGGTCGCGCCATAAGCGCCCGCGGTCATGAAGGCGACCAGATCGCCCGCCTGCACCACATCCATGTCGCGATGCATGGCGAAGGTGTCGCCGGTTTCGCACACCGGACCCACGACATTGGCGGTTTCCCGCACGCCCGCCGGCTTCACCGCGCGAATATCATGCCAGGCGTCATAGAGGCTGGGGCGCATCAGATCGTTCATCGCCGCGTCGACGATGACGAAGGGGGCCTGCGCGCCCTGCTTCACGCGCACCACGCGCGACAGCAGCACGCCGGCATTGCCCACGATCACCCGGCCCGGTTCAAACATCAGCCGCACCGGCCAGCCCTGCGTCACGCGCGTCACCATCGCGCCATAGTCGGCGGGGCTGGGCGGCAAAGGCTGCGAGGGATCATAAGGCACGCCAAGGCCGCCCCCCAGGTCCGCCGTGCGAATGTCATGGCCCGCCGCGCGCAGTTCCGCGATCAGCGCGCCGACCTTGACGAAGGCGGCCTCCAGCGGGGCGAGGTCGGTCAACTGGCTGCCGATGTGAACGGCAACGCCCTGTACGTCGAGACCCGGCAGGTCGCGCGCGGCGGCATAGCTTTCCAGCGCGCGGGCATAGGGAATGCCGAACTTGTTTTCCGACTTGCCGGTCGAAATCTTGGCATGGGTGCCGGCGTCGACATCGGGGTTGATGCGATAGGCGACGGGCGCCTTCTTGCCCATCGAGACAGCGACTTCGGAGAGCATTTCCGCTTCCGGTTCGCTTTCCAGATTAAACTGGTAGATGCCCTGTTCCAGCGCCAGCCGCATCTCATCGGCGGTCTTGCCAACGCCGGAAAATACGATGCGGTCCGCGGGGATGCCCGCCGCCACCGCGCGCAACAATTCGCCGCCCGACACCACGTCCGCGCCCAGACCCAGCTTCGCCAGCGTCGCCAGCACAGCGGCGTTGGGATTGGATTTGACCGCAAAGGCGATCAGCGGGTCGGCGAGTTGCGACAGCCCGTCACGAAATACGGTGACATGGCGCTCCAGCGTGGCGGTGGAGTAAATATAGACGGGCGTGCCGACCGCCTGCGCGATCGCATCCATCGGCACCTGCTCCACTTGCATGGCGCCGTCGACATAAGTGAAATGATCCAAGGTCTGTTCCTGCGTCTTCGATCTAAAGAATATTCTGCATCGAACCCAATTTCCGTTCGCCCTGTTCAGACGAGTCACTTGTCTCATCTGAATGTCGAAGGGCTGCTCTTTTCTTCGAGAAAGTGCAGGGCTTCGACAAGCTCAGCCCGAACGGTTCTTGATATTAGGCGTTCTATTTCGGCGCCTTTTCGGGCGGAAGGTCGAATTCGTCATTGCCGCGCTGGCGCGACTGGGTGAGCAATTCGACGCTGCGTTCCGGGCGCGCCTGAATGGAAGGCTGCATCAAATCGGCGGCGGTCGGCGCGGTCGCTGCGCCCACCGGCACGGCCGGCAGATTCTGGCCCTGGACGGGTTTGAGCGGCTGACGCCCGCCACAAGCCGTCAGAGTGAGGGCCAGCGCCGTCAGTCCCAGCCCGGCGAGCGTGCGCATGTTTGTCATCCCAGTTCCTTCTTCGCGTCGGCGATGCGCGCCCGCACCTGCGCCGGGGCTGTGCCGCCATGGCTCTGGCGGCTGGCAACCGACGCATCCACGGTCAGCACCGCGTAGATGCGATCGTCGATGCGCGCATCGATATCCTTGAGCGTTTCCAGCGGCAGCTGGTCCAGCGGCACGGCCGCCGCCTCCGCCGCCGCCACCGCGCGGCCGGTGATATGGTGCGCCTCACGGAAAGGAATGCCGCCTTCGCGCACCAGCCAGTCGGCAAGGTCGGTGGCGGTCGCAAAGCCGCTTTCGGCAAGGCCGCGCATCCGGTCGGTGCGGAACGTCACCGTTTCGATCATGCCGGTCATCGCCGCGATCGACAGGCCCAGCAGGTCGTGCGCTTCGAACACGGGCGGCTTGTCGTCCTGCATATCCTTCGAATAAGCGAGCGGCAGGCCCTTCATCGTGACGCACAGCGCGGTCATGCAGCCCATGATGCGACCGGCATGGCCGCGCACCAGTTCGGCCGCATCGGGATTGCGCTTTTGCGGCATGATCGAACTGCCGGTCGAATAGGCGTCAGGCAGGTTCACGAAGCCGAAGGGCTGACTGGCCCAGATGATGAACTCTTCCGCCAGGCGCGACAGATGCAGCGACGCCTGCGTCGCCGCCATCAGATAATCGAGCGCGAAGTCGCGATCGGACACGCTGTCCAGACTGTTGTCGGTCGGCTTGGCGAAGCCCAGCGCGGCGGCCGTCATGTGGCGATCGGTCGGGAAGCCGGTGCCGGCCAGCGCCGCTGCGCCCAGCGGGCACTCATTGAGGCGCGCGCGCGCATCGGCAAAGCGGCTGCGATCGCGGCGCACCATTTCATAATAGGCCATCAGATGATGACCCAAAGTCACTGGCTGCGCCGATTGCAGATGGGTGAAGCCGGGCATCACCGCATCGGCATTCTCTTCCGCCCGCGCCACCAGCGCGCGCTGGAGGCCGAGCAGGCCCGCCTCCACCTCATCAATGGCGTCGCGCACCCACAGGCGAAAATCGGTCGCCACCTGATCATTGCGGCTGCGCGCGGTGTGCAGGCGGCCCGCCGCCGGGCCGATCAGTTCGGCAAGGCGCGATTCCGTGACCATATGGATGTCTTCCAGGTCCAGATTGACCGGCACGCCGTTCGCTTCATATTCGGCGGCGATGGTGTCGAGTCCCGCGGAAATCGCGTGCGCATCATCCTGCGAAACGATGCCCTGTTTGGCCAGCATCGCGACATGCGCCTTGGACCCGGCGATATCCTGTTTCCACAATCGCTTGTCGAAGGGGATGGAGGCATTTATCTCTCGCATGATCGATGCCGGGCCGGCCGCGAACCGGCCGCCCCACATGCTGTTGGAGCCTGCTTCCGTGATATCGTCATTCCGCGCGCTAATGATACTGCTCCTGCCTGCCGCTCTGGCGGCCTGCGATAGGCAATCCCAAGCCCCGGAGCAAGATAATGCAGCCAGCAGCGGCGAGGTTGCGCCGACATCCGGTGAGGCGACCGGCAACGGCGCGAAGGCGGAGCCGGTCTATCGACTGGATCGCAGCAAGGCCGGCACGCCCGCCCCAGCCTTCGCCTTCCTCGACCCCGATGGCGGCGAGAAGAGGTTGCAGGACTTTGCCGGCAAGCCGATGCTGGTCAACCTGTGGGCGACATGGTGCGCGCCGTGCATCGCGGAAATGCCGATGCTGGACCGGGTGGCGGCAACCCTGGGGCCAAAGGGGCTGGCCGTGCTGACCATATCCCAGGACAATCAGGGGCTGAAGGCGGCAAAGCCCTTTTTCGAAAAGCACAAGCTGCCCCATCTGCGCGCCTATGCCGACCCGGAGACGCAGCTGGGCTTTGCCTATGCCACCGGCCTGCTGCCCACCACGATCATCTATGACCGGCGGGGCAAGGAAATGGTCCGCGTGATCGGGGCGCTGGACTGGGACGGGGCCGAGGCGAAGGCGCTGATCGACGCCGCCATGGCGTCCTGAAAAGAACAGGCGACAGATAACGAAACAAGACGAAAAATCCGCCATGCCACATGGATTGCAGCAGCCCTGCGATCACTTTTGTTTCGGCACTAGTGCAGACATGCTACAATTTTCATGCACAAAGAATAAATTGAGCAAAACCGGCAGTTTTTGACGAAATTTTGTGCAGCGCAGTAGAGGGTTTTCTTCCCCCCATCGTCCAATCCCCTGTCATCCATAATGCATAAACAGGGGGCATGAATGACGCGACTTTCCGCGCTTAAACTTTCCTTTATTCTGGCGTCGTCCTGGTCGGCCTGCGCCATGGCGCAGGATGCGCCGCAAGAACCGCAGACAGAAGACGGCGCCGCCATCATCGTGACCGGCACCCGCCTGACCGGCATGAAGGCCGCCGACAGCCCGGCGCCGATCCAGTTGCTGGGCGCCGACGCGATCCAGCGCACCGGATCGCCCGACGTGATCCAGAGCCTGGCCCAGAACCTTCCGTCGGTGCAGGCGCAGGCGTTCGGCTCCGACCTTCAGGCCCACAACCTGCAGATGAAGCTGCGCGGCCTGTCCCCCAACCACACGTTGATCCTGGTCAATGGCAAGCGCCGGCACGGCACCGCCAACGTATCGGTCGCCGGTGGCCCCTTCGGCGGTTCGGCCGCCCCGGACATCAGCTTCATTTCGCCCGATTCGATCGAGCGCGTCGAAGTGCTGCAGGACGGTGCCGCCGCCCAATATGGTACGGACGCGATTGCCGGCGTCATCAACTTCATCCAGAAGAAGCGCGACCATGGCGGGTCGATCAACGCCACGGCGGGCGAATATTATGATGGCGGCGGCAAGACCTATGCCATTGGCGGCGACATCGGCCTGGCCCCGTTCGAAGGTGCCTACCTGAACATCGCCGCGCAGAAGAAGCGCAAGGGGTATAGCTTCCGCGGCGACCTGAACCCGGAATCGACGTCGCTCGTCACGCGCTACCCGGAAATCGCCGAACTGGCCGGCTATCCCTACACCAACCGCATCGCCGGCGACCCGCAGATCAACCAGACGGTCGTCAGCTATAATGCCGGCTATGAATTTGGCGAATTCGAAGTCTACAGCTTCGGCAGCTATGGCCACAAGAAGGCCCGCGCCTGGGAAAATACCCGCAACCCGACCGTCGTATCGAAGACCGTCGACCCCGACGGCAGCTTCGTCGCCCCGGCCGACCGCAATGGCGACGAAACCACCGTCCTCCTCTATCCGGGCGGTTTCCAGCCGCGCGAAATGGTGGACGAAACCGACTATAGCTTCACCGGCGGCTTCAAGGGCATGCTGGGCGACACGACGTTCGATTTCGCATCGACCTATGGCAAGGACATCGTCCGCGTGAACGTCGAAAATTCGGCGAACTCGCAGCTCTATCGCGACACCGGCTTCACCCCGACATTCTTCCACAATGGCGATTTCAAGGCGACCCAGTGGAGCAACACGCTGGACCTGACGCACCAGTTCGACGTGGGTCTGGCCGAACCGATCAACATCGCGGCGGGCCTGGAATATCGGCGCGAAACCTATGCCATCGTGTCGGGCGACCCAGCGTCCTATTATGGCGCGGGCGCACAGTCCTTCTTCGGCTACTCGCCCAACGACGCGGGCAAATATAGCCGCAAGAACTTCTCGCAATATCTGGACATCAGCCTGAAGCCGACGGAAAACTGGCTGGTCGACGGCGCGGTGCGCCACGAACATTATAGCGACTTTGGCGACACCACCGTGTTCAAGCTGACCAGCCGCTATGACTTTTCCGACGCGATCGCCGTGCGCGGCACCGTCAGCACCGGCTTCCGGGCGCCGACGCTGGCCGAAGGCGGCTATTCGGGCATCAACGTCGGCCCGAGCGGTGTTTCGGGCGTGCTGCCCGCCAGTTCGGCGGCGGCGCAGGCCCTGGGCTTTGGCGGCCTGAAGCCTGAAAAGTCGACCAACTTCAGCGCCGGCCTGGTGCTGAACCCGCTGCCCAAGCTGACCATCACGCTGGACGCCTATCACATCACGATCCGCGACCGCATCGTGATCTCCTCGTCCTTCTATGGCTTCCGTGGTCAGTTCTGCCCCGAAGGCTACCGGGAATCGGGCGCGTTCGACGCCACCCGCTGCAACGCCTATAATGCGTCGGCCTATGCGCTCAACAACCAGCAGGCCGTGCTGGACGCCGTTGCCGGCGCATTGGGTGGGGAAATCCCCAGCTATGTGCTGCAAAACACCAACGGCACCCGCAATATCGACGGTAGCGTCGCGGTCCAGACCTTTGCCAATGGCGTGAAGATGCGCACCACCGGCATCGATCTGGTCGCCAACTATGCCACCGATCTGGGCGACTGGGGCAATATCGACTGGTCCTACACGGCGAATTACAACAAGAACAAGGTGCTCAAGGTCGCGGCTCCGCCATCGACCCTGAACGTCGCCGGCGCTGCGCTGATCGATCGCTACAGCGTTGCGCAGCTGGAAAACAGCACGCCCAAATTCCGGGCGACGCTGGGCGCATTCTGGACGCTGGGCAAGTTCAGCGCCAATCTGCGCGAAAGCTATTATGGTTCGGTCTATGCGCTGGAAGTGTCGTCGGGCAACGGCCCGCTGGCCGGCGCGGACACCCGCACCTATGTGAAGAAGGCGTTCGTCACCGATCTGGAGCTGAGCTACAAGATCGCCGAACCCATCAAGCTGTCGATCGGCGCGAACAATCTGTTCAACAAATATCCGACCGAACGCTCTTATGTGAATATCCGCGGACCGCAGCTGGCGGGCAATTCGCGGACCTATTCGACCAACCTCTATCCCAACTTCTCGCCCTACGGCATCAACGGCGGCTATTATTACGCCCGCATCAACATCAACTGGTAAGCGATTGCCAATTGCTAACATGGGGGCCGCGCATCACGATGCGCGGCCTTCTTTTTGCCTGGAGACGATGATGAAACTGCCGATCGCCCTGACGCTGGCCCTGCTCGCCACACCGGCCACGGCCCTCGCCCAACCCGCACCGGCGCCGCAAAGCCTGCCGGCCAAGCTGCCCTTCTCGCCAGCGGTGCGGGCGGGCGACCTCTTGTTCCTGTCGGGCCAGATCGGGCAGGCGCCTGAAGGCATGGACCGGCATAAGGAAGGGTTTGACGCGGCGGTGAAGGGCGCAATGGATTCGATCGGCCGGATATTGAAGGATAATGGCCTGGACTTCGGCCATGTCGTCAAATGCACGGTGATGCTGGACGATATGGCCGACTGGCCCCGCTTCAATGCGGCCTATACCCCCTATTTTGACGGCAAGCGCCTGCCCGCGCGCAGCGCCTTTGGCGCGGATGGGCTGGCGGCAGGCGCGCCGCTGGAGGTGGAGTGCATCGCGTCGTTCAGATGAGGGGGTGGCGTGTGCTTTCGGCGCGCTCACCCTCATCCAACTTCGCCTAACCGGCTACGCCGGTAAGGCTGCGTATCCTTCTCCCATGGGGAGAAGGATGAGGGTTTCAGATCGCTTCGGCTTCGCGCACCACCAGCACCGGCACGCCATCACGCACCGGATAGGCGAGGCCCGCAGCATCGGACAATAGCGCGCCGCGCGCCGCGTCCCAGCGCAGCGGCGTGCGCGTCACCGGGCAGACCAGTTTCGCCAGCAGCCAGGGATCGATCGGCGCGGTAGCGGTCGCAGCGTCGGTCATTGCATCGTCGCTCCGCCATCGCGATCGATCCGACCGGCAAACTGCATCAGCTGGATGATCCGTTCCGACCGATCGGACAGGCTGTCCGCCTCCAGCAGCGTCTGCCGGGCGGCGGGATCGAAGGGCGCGATCTGGGCGATGCCATTGACCAGCGCCGTGTCGTCCAGCCGCGACACCGCCGTCCAGTCGACGACATAGCCCAATATGTCGGCAAAGCGCCGCGCTTCCTGTTCCAGCGCGGCCCGCTCGATGGCGGACAGCACCTCATCCTCCTGCGGGGCCTGTTCCACATCGGCCTCGATCTGCCGAAACTGGGTAGCCACCGGCAGTTCGCGCACCAGCCGGAACCGCGCCAGCCCGGTCAGGATGATGTTGAACCGGCCATCGTCCAGCGCTTCGATATGGCTGACATGACCCAGGCAGCCCACATCGAACAGCGGCGGCACCGGGCCTTCCCCACGCGGCTGGATCATGCCGATGCGCCGGTCGCGCGCCATCACATCATGGATCAGCGCGCGATAGCGCGGCTCGAAAATGTGCAGCGGCAACTCCATACCCGGCAGCAGCAACGCGCCGGACAGGGGAAAGATAGAGACGCGCGTGACGGGCATCGGACTTAGGAAAACAGGATCTGCGACAGCTTGCGCCGCTGCGCCGCGACCCAGGGATCTTCCAGACCGACCGCCTCGAAAATCTTGAGCAGCTGGGCCTTGGCCGCGCCGTCGTTCCAGGCCCGGTCGCGCCGCACGATTTCCAGCAGCGCCTGCGCCGCGCCATCGCGATCGCCATTGCCCATCAGCCCTTCGGCCAGTTCGAAGCGCGCGGCATGATCGTCGGCATCGGCGGCGACCCTGGCTTCCACACCCGACAGGTCGGCGACCGGCTTTGCATCGCGGGCCAGCGCCAGCGCGGCGCGCGCCTGACCGATCGCGCCATGCTTCGCCACATCTTCGGGCAGAACGCCGAGCAGCGCGTCGGCCTCATCCAATTGGCCCAGCGCCACCAGCGCGCGGACCTGGCCCGACACGACTTCGGCATTGTCCGGGTCCATATCGGCAATCTGGGTGAAGACCGACAGAGCGCGCTCAAACTCGCCGCCGGCCAGCATTTCCTCGCCCATGGCGATCAGCGGGGCGACTTCCTGCTTCAGCGCCTTTTCATCGGATTCGATCGGCAGTTGCGACAACAGCTGGTCCAGATATTGGCGCAACTGACCTTCGGTGCGCGCCTGGCTGAGGTCCGCGACCGGCTGGCCCTGGAACACGGCGTAGACGGTCGGAATGGACTGGACGCGGAACTGGCTGGCAATGAAGTCATTTTCGTCCACATTCACCTTGACCAGCTTCACGCCCTTGGGCGCATATTCCTCGCACACCTTTTCGATCACCGGGGCGAGTTGCTTGCACGGTCCGCACCACTCGGCCCAGAAGTCGACGATCACCAGGCTGGTGCGCGACGGATCGACCACATCACGGCGAAACGCCTCCACGGCCGCCTTGTCGGCCTCGCTCAATCCCAGGGTCGCCACGCTCTAATCTCCTGCTGTCCATGCGGGTTCGCCCGCCACATAGACCGCAATATGGGGCGCGTCACCCTTTGGGTGCAAGGCGGCAGGTCAGAATGTGTAGCCGATGCCCACTGCGCCGACCCATTGGTTCTTCGATCCGGCGATCGAAACGACCGGCGAATCGGCATAGTCGCCCAGCATCCGCGAATAGCTGCCCGCGGCGAACAGCGCCCAGCCCTTGCGCAGATCACCCGACAGCGACTTGCCGCCCGCCAGGCTGAGCGACACGCGCTTGAAGCCCGATCCCCGGCCGGCCATGTCATAGGCGGGCAGGCCGCTGGCGACCGCATCTTCCGGGCTGATGTCGAAATAGGTGCGGCCATATTTCTTGCCGACATATTCGGCCGACAGGCCCATGCCGACAAAGGCGGTGCGTGACAGCGGCGTCATATATTCGATCTGGGGCGTCACGACATAGCTGTCATGCGCGCCGGCCACATCCTTGGCCACGGCGACGCGGGCGGACAGCATGTCATAGGGGCTGGTGATGACGCCGGTCTTGCCGATGCCGACAAAACCGCCGACCTCCACCGCCACGTCGCGCTTGCCCAGTGCGCGCACGGCATCGTCGCGGATATTCTTGATGCTCGACCGGTCGAAGCGCACGGTCGCCATCGGTCCCAGTTCGAAATCCCATCCTTCGCCTTCGGGATCGGCGATGGCGTCGACATAGACGGATGCGCCGCGGGTCCAGAAACTATGATCCTTCACCTTGCCCCGCACCTGCGGCAGGGGCAGCATGCGATAATCGTCGGACCCTTCGTAACTGGGGATGGCGGCGACGCCCAGGCCGACGGTCAGGCTGCTATGCTGTTCTTCCTCCTGCGCGAGGGCGGGCGCGGCGAAGGGCATGGCCGCGACGACGGTCGCGCCCAGCAGGCGGTGAAAGCGATGCATGAAATGACCCTGTTTTGCTGTTCAGGGAGAATAATGTTCTGAAGGGGCTGGATGTTCCCCCGGCGACGTCAGAGGAAATATTTGAGCTTTATATCCTGTTCCACCGCGCCGCCGGCGACGGCGAAGCTGGCCGATTGAAAACTCGGCGCGCCAAAGCGCAGCACCGGATTGCGCGAAAAGCCCACGCCTTCGCGCGGGATGCCGGCAAAAGTGTCCAGTTTCCCATTGCCATTTTCGTCATGGATGAGGGCGATGGCGTAAGTGCCGGGCGCCAGCTGGCCAAGCGGCACCGGGCCGCCCTTTGCCGGGACGGTGAAATGGCGCTTGTCCGGGTCCTTGCTGCAATCGGGGAAGTAGGATGGTAGCCGGGCGACGCACACCAATATCTGCCCCTTTGTCGAGCGCAGCCCCGCCAGCGCCATGCTGAGCGGCTGGGGCTGGCCGACCGGGGCCGCGCCGATCAGGCCCGCCGCCGACGCGGCGAGCA
Source organism: Pseudomonadota bacterium (assembly GCA_021849075.1). Lineage (GTDB taxonomy): Bacteria > Pseudomonadota > Alphaproteobacteria > Sphingomonadales > Sphingomonadaceae > Sphingobium. The sequence goes on from JAJZTH010000013.1 coordinate 20,717, forward strand.
ACAACCACTGCTTCACGCCCGTTCCTTCCCGAAATCGCCCAACCCTTTGTCGGTGCCGCACAGCCGGTCCCAGAACCGGAAATAAAGTCCGTAATTACAGCGATAGAGATCATGATGCCGCTGATGATGGCTGGCGGTGATCAGCCATTGGCCGATCGGCCCGCGCACCATCGCGCGCGGAAACATCTCCCACCCCATATGATTGCTGACCCCCATCACCGTCATGATCGTCAGCACGCATCCCAGCGCGCTGACATGGATGGGGATGAGGAACACCAGCGCCGGGATCACCACCGCGCCGGTCAGAGCCTCCCACGGATGGAAACTCATCGCCGCCCAGGCCGTCGGTGGCCGGCTGGCATGATGGACGGCATGGGCGATGCGGAAGAGTTTGGGCTGGTGCATCCAGCGATGGGTCCAGTAAAACCATGTGTCATGCGCCATCAGATAGAGCAGCACCGACACGGGCAACCACCAGAGCGGATAGCTGCCTGAATCGCTGTATATCCGCGTGCAGCCCCGCGCCTGCCAGCCCCAGGCGACGACGCCCGCCGGCACGCCATAGATAAGGGCGGACAGCAGCGACCAGCCAATTTCCCGCCCCATCTGCCGCTCCAGCCCTTTATACAGGCCCGGCTGGCGAATGCGCGTCGCGAGCGCGAAGCCGCCGCTCGCCAGCAAATAGCGCACGCCGACGATGGCGCTCATCGCCAGGGCGGACAGGAGGATGGCTGCGACCATGAAACGGCTATAGCCCCCTCACCGCCGCGCGCCATGCTTAAGTGCGCGGGCGGGCCTGACGATAGCTGCCCAGCTGCCGCACCCATTTGGTGTGGAATTCCAGTTCGGCGAGCGCGCGATCGACTGCCGGGTCGCCCGGCATGCCCTCGATATCGCAATAAAATTCGGTTGCGGCAAAGCTTGCGCCGCGCTGATAGCTTTCCAGCTTGGTCATGTTGACCCCGTTGGTGGCGAAGCCGCCCATCGCCTTGTAGAGGGCGGCGGGGACATTCTTCACCTCGAACAGGAAGGTCGTCATCACCGGGCCGACATGGGGCGTCGGCAATTTCGGGTCGCGCGCCAGCACCAGAAAGCGCGTCATATTGTCGTCGCTATCCTCGATATTTTCGGCGACCAGACGCAGGCCATAAAGTTCGGCGGCCAGATAGGGCGCGATCGCGCCTTCGCCCGGCGTGCGGTTTTCCGCCACCAGCGCGGCCGCGCCCGCCGTATCGGCATAGGCGACCGGCTGAATACCGCGTTCGCGCAGATAATGGCGGCACTGGCCCAGCGCCTGCACATGGCTGATCGCGCTTTTCACCGGGGTCGTGTCGGGCGCCATCAGGCAATGGCGGATGCGCAGAAAATATTCGTCGACGATCGACAAGCCCGATTCGGGCAGCAGGAAATGCATGTCCGCCACCCGGCCGTGCAGGCTGTTTTCGATCGGGATGATCGCCCGGTCCGCCTGTCCATTGCGCACCGCATCGATCGCATCTTCGAACGCGAAACAGGGCAAGGGCACGCAATCGGGCGCATAGCCGAGCGCGGCGAGATGCGAATTGGCGCCGGGCGCGCCCTGATAGGCGACGGCGCGGGCCGGATCGGCCGCAGCCTTGGCGGCGAGGTCCGCGACGATGGCGCGGGCGGGGGCGGGAAAGTTTTCCATGAGCGCGCGTGCGCTTAGGATTTCCGGGGCGTGCGCGCAAGCATTGGCTTGGTCCGACAATGCAATAGGGATGAACCCGGCTTGCGCCTGCGCGTATCCCCCTTTATGGCAACGCACAAGAGGGGGCGCGTCCGACAGTCCCCAGAACATAAATCTTAGGGAAGACAAACGAAATGGGCGATCGTTTCAATACCGTAGCGGGCTGGGCTTTGTTTGCGGGGATCATCGCATTGGGCGGTGGGATCGTCAGTTCGAAATATTTCCATGCCGAACGGCCCGAAAAAATGGGCTATGCCATTGAAGGTGTCGAGACGGAGAGCGCGGGCGGCGACAGCGGCCCCAGCCTCAACACCCTGCTGGCCAGCGCCGATGTCGCGGCCGGCGAAAAGGTCTTCGCCAAATGCGCGGCGTGCCACACCGTCAATCAAGGCGGCGCCAACGGCATCGGTCCCAATCTCTACGCCACCGTCGGCGAACCGATCGGCCAGGGCAAGGGCGGTTTCGCCTTCTCCGACGCACTCAAGAGCAAGGGCGGCGAATGGAGCTTCGACCAGCTGGATCATTGGCTGAAAAGCCCGCGCGAATTTGCCCCCGGCACCAAGATGACCTTTGCGGGCCTTGGCAATCCAGCCGATCGCGCCAACCTGATCGCTTGGCTGAATACGCAGGGTTCCAACCTGCCGCTGCCTGCTGCAGACGCGGCGCCGGCAGCGGGTGGTGAAGCGGCAGCGGCGGACAATGCGAGCAATGCCGCGGAAGCCCCGGCCGAAAACGCCGCCAACGCCAGCGAGTAAGGCGCGATCGCCACGGCCGTTCGCATCGAGGAACTGACGGGCACGGCGCTGGTCGCGGCGCTCGACGCTCTGGCGGACCTGCGCATCGCCGTCTTTCGCGCCTTCCCCTATCTCTATGAAGGCGCGCGCGCCTATGAGCGCGACTATCTGACCGCCTATGCCGACAGCCCCGGCGCGTTGATCGTCGGCGCCTTTGCCGGGGACCGGCTGGTGGGCGCCGCCACCGCCGCGCCGATGACCGATCATGCCGCCGCATTCGCAGCGCCGTTAGAGGCGCGGGGGATCGACATAAAAGGCGTCTATTATTTCGGCGAATCGGTGCTGCTGCCCGAATGGCGCGGCCATGGCGTGGGCCACGCATTTTTCGACCGGCGGGAAGCCAAGGCCCGGGAAATGGGCTTTGCCATGGCCAGTTTCTGCGCGGTCATGCGCCCGACCGATCACCCTGCCCGCCCCGCAGATTACAGCCCGCTCGACCCCTTCTGGCGCAAGCGCGGCTTTGCGCCGGTCGAGGGGTTGACCGCGCGCTTTGGCTGGCGCGACGTCGGGGCGGCGCAGGACAGCGACCATGACATGCAGTTCTGGGTCAAGGCGCTGGCCTGAGCATCAAGCCTTAAGTAAAATCCGTTCGGGCTGAGCTTGTCGAAGCCCAGCCCTTTTTCTTGAAGAAAAGTACAGCCCTTCGACAGGCTCAGGGCGAACGGCTACAAATTTCTCTCACGATTCTGTACAGCCCTAAGCCACAGCCGGTTCCAGCAGGCGGATAGTTCCTGTGCTGGCGTCCATTTCCGCCTGTACGCCGACGGGCAGGCTGTACTGATCGGCGACATGGCCGAACTGGCCGCCCTGAAAGGCCGGTATGCCCAGCGGTTCCAGATGCTGTTGCAGCACTTCCGACAGGGTGAAGCCGCCATAGCTGGCCCCGGCCGCGCCGCAATCGGTGCACTGGCCAAAGGCCACGCCCTTGAGCTTGCCCAGCACGCCGGCCAGCTTCAACTGCGTCAACATCCGGTCGATGCGATAGGGCTGTTCGCCAATATCCTCGACAAACAGGATCGCGCCGCTGAAATCGGGCAACCAGGGCGTGCCCATCAGCGCCGCCAATACGGTCAGATTACCGCCCAGCAGCCGCCCGCGCGCCACGCCGGGGCGGAAGGTGCGGACGCGCCCGATGCGCTGGGCCAGTCGATCCTCATGCCCCTGCGGATTGGCGAAGGTCGGCGTTCCCGCATCGAAGGCGACGGCGCGGAAAGCGTCCCAGCTATATTGGCCCCAGCGGCTGGAGGCGACAGGACCGTGGATGGTGGTGAAGCCCGCCTTCGCGGCGAAGGCGAGATGCAGGGCGGTGATGTCGGAATAGCCGATCAGCAGCTTGGGATTTTTGCGGATCGTCGCGAAATCGAGCAGCGGCAGGATGCGCGCGCAGCCCCAGCCGCCGCGCACCGCGAACACCGCCCGCACATCGGGGTCGGCGAACATGGCGTTGACGTCGGCGGCGCGATCCGCGTCTGTCCCCGCCAGATAGCCATAGCGGTCGGCCAGATGCGGCGCATCCTTGGGCTTCAACCCCATCGCCCTGATCGTGTCGCGAACCAGATCGAGGTCGAAGGCGTCGTCGGTGAAGCCCGCCGGTTCGATCAGGCCAACCGTGTCGCCCTCCTTCAACCGCGGCGGCCGCACCAGCCCGGGCGTTGCCGCCATGGCGGGCACCTGCACCGCCGCCAGCATCGCGCCCAGCCCCATCATCCATCCGCGCCGATCCGCCTGCATCATCAATAATTGCTCCCATCCTTGTGGCGGTAGGCTCCGCCCGACCAGAGAAGGTCGATATCCGCATAATGACAGTCGCCCGTCGGAGGACGCCCGAAGGCCAGAAACACGCAATCCGCATCGCTTTCGTTCAGCAGATGATGGCCGTTCGGCTCCCCCTTCGGAAAAGCGGCCATGTCGCCGGGCTGCATCGGCGTGCGGGCGTCATTTTCCACCAGCACCGCCTGTCCCGCGAGCAGGACGACGAACTCGTCCTCATCCTCATGCCAGTGGCGATGGGAGGAGGCCGCGCCCGGCTTCAGCACGACATGGCTGACGCCGAAATCGGTGAGGCCGCTCGCCAGACCCAGCCGGCGCACCCAGCGCCCCGCCACGATCGCCGCATGATCGCCCGGATAGCCGGTGCTGTTGCTCTGAACGATGTCGTCCAGATCGATGCGGGGCATGGGCGGGGTCTCCTTCTGCCGCTGGCCAAGGGCGCAGGCTTTCGCTAACGCGGCACGATGAACATGACCAGCAGCAATGATGATGTGGTGGCGCTGGCGCAGCGCCTGCTCGCCTGTCCGTCCGTAACCCCGGCGACCGGCGCGGTGTTCGCCGAACTGGAAGCGATGCTGACGCCGCTGGGCTTCACCGTCGATCGCTTTGTCGTGGGTGAGGCCCCCGATGGCCCGGTCGAAAATCTGCTGGCATGGCGCACGACAGGCGCGGGGCCGCATTTCGCCTTTGCCGGGCATCTGGACGTCGTGCCGCCGGGGCCGGGCTGGGCCAGCGATCCTTTTGCGCCAGAAATTCGCGGCGACCTGCTCTACGGGCGCGGGGCCGTGGACATGAAGGGATCGATCGCCGCCTTCGTCGCGGCGCTGAGCGACTTGCCCGACGACCTGCCCGGCACGATCAGCCTGATCATCACCGGGGATGAAGAAGGGCCGGCCGTCTATGGCACGCTGGCGCTGATGGACCGGATGGCGGCGCGCGAATTGCGCCCGGACCTGTGCCTGGTGGGCGAACCGACATCGTCGCAGCGGCTGGGCGACGTGGTGAAAATCGGCCGGCGCGGGTCGGTGAATATGTGGATCAGGGTGGCGGGCAGCCAGGGCCATGTCGCCTATCCGCATCTGGCCGACAATCCGATCCCCAAGCTGGTGCGGATTTTGACGGCGATCGAGGCGGAAGTGCTGGACGAAGGGACCGACTGGTTCCAGCCGAGCAATATCGAGATTACCGATCTGGAGGTCGGCAATGCCGCCCATAATGTGATCCCCGGCGCGGCGACGGCGCGCATTTCAATCCGCTTCAACGACCAGCATAGCGGCGCATCGCTGATCGAGCGGATCAAGGCGATTGCCGCTGTCGAGGGCGGCACGGTGGAGGCGCGGATCAGCGGCGAATCCTTCCTGACCCAGCCGGGCGCGTTCAGCGACCTGGTGAGCGGCGCGATCCGCGATGTGACGGGCGTGGAGACGGAATTGTCGACCACCGGTGGCACGTCCGACGCGCGGTTCCTGTCGCGCCTCTGCCCGGTGGTGGAGTTCGGCCTCAATAACGCGACCATGCACAAGCTGGACGAAGCCGTCGCAGTGCAGGATTTGCGCGATTTGCAGCGCATCTATGCATTGGTGGTGAAACGCGCGCTGGGGTGACGAGCACAAGCAGCCACTCCCGCATTTTCAAATCGCCAGCGCGACCTGTGGCTGGGCGCGCAGGCGGCCAATGTCGCGGGCGGGCGGCGCGCCGAAGAGGCGGCGATATTCGCGGCTGAACTGCGACGGGCTGTCATAGCCGACGCGAAAACCGGCGTCCGCCGCGTCCAGCCGGGTCGACAGCATCAGCGTGCGCGCCTCCTGCAGGCGCAGTTGCTTCTGATATTGCAGCGGGGTCATGGCGGTGGCGCGGCGGAAATGATCGTGGAAGCTCGACACGCTCATGCCGGCGATGGCGGCCAGCCCCTGTCCGTCGAACGGATCGCGATAATGGGCCTTGAGCCAGCGGATCGCGCGGGCGATCTGGCCAGTGCGGCTTTCGCCATTTGCGATGGCGCGCAATATGCCGCCGCTCGGCCCGGTCATCAGCCGCACCAGCAATTCCCGCTCGATCAGCGGGGCCAGCAGCGGCGCGTTGTCGGGCTGACCCAGCAGCGCCGTCAGCCGGGTCGCCGCGTCCAGCAGTTCAGGCGTGATCGGATGAAGCGAGAGCGCGCTCCCCTCCGGTACGGGTGCGGCCGGCGGTAGCGCAAGGGCGATGTCGGACAGCAAGGCCGGATCGAGATAGAGGCAGAAGCAGAGATAAGGTTCGTGCCCGCTGGCCTGCGTCACCATGCCGGTGATCGGCAGATCGAGCGAGGCGACCAGATAGCTGGCCGGGCCGTAGGCGACCACCGCATCGCCCATCATCACCCGCTTGGCCCCCCGGGCAATGATGCAGAGTGCGGGCCGCTGAACCATATGCACCGGCTCCCCCGGATGCGACCAGCGCACCAGCGTCAGACGATCGATCGCCGTATCGATGATGCCATCGCTTTCGGCATATCGGGCAATCTGAAGAGCAAGAGATTCATGGGACATGGGCCATCCTCCTTCCCCATTGTCTTTATGGCGGGCGATCCGGGTTGAACAGAGGGACCGACCCAATCTGGAATATCGTGCAATCCTTTCGCAAGGCCGTTCTACCGCCCCTGCCCCGCAACACGGCATTCATCACCCATCGGATCGACGGTCGATCCGCCCGATTTGGGAGATGAGACATGACTATCGAAAACAAGGTCGTCGCAATCACCGGCGCGAGCAGCGGCATTGGCGAAGGGACGGCGCGCCTGCTGGCGGCGCGAGGCGCGAAGCTGATGCTGGGCGCGCGGCGCACGGATCGGCTGGCGGCGCTGGCCGACGAGTTGAACGCAGCGGGCGGCACCGTGGCCTTTCGCGCGCTGGACGTCACCGACCCCGCCGATGTCGAGGCGTTCGTCGCCGCGACGCAGGCGGAATATGGCCGCATCGACGTGCTGGTCAGCAATGCCGGGCTGATGCCGCTGTCGCGCTTCGACAGTTTGAAGGTCGAGGAATGGGACCGGATGATCGACGTCAATGTCCGTGGCGTGCTGCATGGCATCGCGGCCGCCCTGCCCCGCTTCAAGGCGCAGCGCAGCGGTCATTTCGTCAATATATCCTCAATCGGCGGCTATCGCGTCTGGCCGACCTGCGGCGTGTATTGCGCCACCAAATATGCCGTCCGCGCCATTTCCGACGGGCTGCGCATGGAGCATGACGATATTCGCGTGACGATCGTGTCGCCGGGCGTGGTGGAATCGGAACTGGCGAGCACCATCACCGAAGCGGGTGCGGCCGCCGCGATGGAGGATTTCCGCGCCATTGCCCTGACCCCGGACGCGATCGCCCGCGCCATCGCCTATGCGGTGGAGCAGCCCGATGATGTCGATGTGAACGAACTGATCGTGCGGCCGGTGCGGACCATGGATTGATACCGCATAACGCAAATGGGCCGCTCCTTATGAAGCGGCCCATTTACATCCGTTCGCCCCGATGAGGGCTGGTCTTTCTGAAGAGAAGATCAGGGCTTCGACAGGCTCTCCTGAGCGAAGTCGAAGGGCCGAACGGGTCAAAATTGTTCCAGGCCGATCAATGGACGAAGCGGGCCACCACATCGCGGTAGGAACGGCTGACCTTCACCTGCGCGCCGCTTTCCAGCACCAGGAAACATTCGCCATTGGTGTGGGGCTTGACCTGACGCACCTGGCTGAGGTTGACGATGGTGGAGCGATGCACGCGCTGGAAATTGCGCGGGTCGAGCCGCTTTTCCAGATCCTTCATCGTTTCGCGCAGGATCAGCGAATTGTCGGCGGTGTAGATGCACATATAGTCGCCCGCCGCGTCGATTCGTTCGATCGAATCGACATCGACGCGGAAAATCTGGCCGCGATCCTTGATATTGATCAGCTTTTCGAAGCGGTTGGAGGCAGGCGCATCATCATCGCTGGCAAAATCGCTCATCGCCTGCGGCGCGACTTCGGCCAGCACTTCACGCAGCTTTTCGACTTCCTGCACCTGCTTCTTTTCGGACAGGCGCTGGCGCACCCGGTCGAGCGCGTCGGCCAGACGGCCTTCGTCCACCGGTTTCATCAGATAATCGACCGCCTGCGCTTCGAACGCGCGGATCGCATAATCGCTATAGGCGGTGCAGAAGATGACGAGCGGCGGCTCCACCTCCATCAATCCCTGCACGACGGAAAAGCCGTCAAAACCCGGCATCTGAATGTCGAGGAACACAAGGTCGGGTTTATGCGTCTTGATTGCGCGGATGGCTTCGCGGCCATTGGTGCAGGTTTCGACGATTTCGACATCCTCATGCGCTTGGAGACGCAGCGCAAGGCCCTGAATAGCCAGGCTTTCGTCATCGACGAGGATTGTTCTGATGGTCATGCGGCCACTTTCGATGTTTCATCCATGTTAAGCGGAATTTCGATGATGACCGAAAAACCGCCCGGCGTGGAACGCGTTTCGAAGCTCTGTCGTTCCCCGAAAGCCTGAATTAATCGGTCCCGGATGTTCGGCAGGCCCACGCCCGTCCCCTCGCTCATGGGAATGTGCGGCTTCATCGCGCCATCGTTCAATCCCGGCCCGCTGTCCGATACGACGATCCGCACATTTTCACCGGCAGGCTGCGCGCTGACCGCTATTTCCGCCCCTTCCTCCTTGGGCGTGACCGCATATTTGATCGCATTTTCGACCAGCGGCTGGAGCAGCAGCGAAGGCAGACGCGCCCGCGCCACCGCCGGATCGATGCTGAAAGAGGGACGCAGCCGATCCTCGAACCGCATTTTCTCAATCTCCAGATAGAGTTTGAGCGTCTCAATCTCCTGCTCGATCGTGACCTGCGCGGTCGGTTCGTTGACCAGCGTGTAGCGCAGGAAGGAGGAGAGGCGCGAAAGCATCGCATTGGCGCGATCGGTCTGTTTGAGCAGCACGAGAGTAGAGATGGAATTGAGCGTGTTGAACAGGAAATGGGGATTAAGCTGATAGCGCAGCATCGCCAGCTGGGCGTTGGCCGCCTGATTTTCCAGCCGCAGCAACTGGTCCGCCTGTTCTTCCACCGTCAGGTAGAAATTAATGGCGTAATAGAGGGCTGACCAGGCCCCCAGCAATGTCATCGAGAGATAGAAGGCGCCCAGAAACAGTTGCAGCCCGGCCGTCTCGCTGGCGCGGTTCTGGGTGGAAAAGACCCAGGCGTCGATGAAGGCGACCAGCCCGGCGGCCGCCACCACCGTCACGATCGACACGCCCCATGTCACGATCGGCCGTTTCTTGACCAGAAAGCGGAACATCACCGCGATCAGCAACGTCACCGAATAGCCGGTGACGGTGGAGATCATCACCGGCACAAGACTGGAAAGCGGCTGGCCATTGGCGATGGTGGAGGAGCCGCGCAATAGAAAGGCGCCAGCCCATCCCAGCGACTGAAGGTTCCAGAAGGCGCGATTCTTGTCAGCGAAGAAAGGCTGAGGCTGGATGCGGGGCACGGATACGGACATTGGATGCAGGCTTAGGCGATTTATGCCGCCGTTCAAAGCAGGATCGGGCAAAGTCCGTTCCGGGCAGGATCAGGCCGCGACGGCTGGCTCCTGCGTCATCGGCGTCACTTCATCGGTGCAAATCCACACCAGATCGGCCAGATCGAGCGTGCGCCCGTCATGCGCCTGTACGGCGATGCGGCGGATCGGCTGGCGATCGCGGCTATCGGCCAGAACCTGACAATTGGGCGGCGCGCAGCCCCATTTTTCGCCCCACTGGCGTAGCGCGATCATGGCCGGGGCCAGTTCCTGCCCCTTTTCGGTCAGCCGATATTCGACCTTGCGCCGGTCGCACTGCATCGGCTGGCGCAGCATGATGCCATTTTCCACCAGCCGGGCGAGCCGGTTGGCCAGGATGTTGCGGGCGATGCCCAGCGACGACTGAAACTCCTCAAAATGGCGGATGCCCGACAGGGCGCCGCGCAGGATCAGGAAGGACCATCGTTCCCCCATCGCTTCCAGCGCGGTGGGAAGGGCGCATTGTTCCAGATCCTGGGCCAGATTATGTTTCATGGGTCTAACGCATAGCGTAAAGCAGCAGCCGTTGCAAAATCGCCGACTAATTGTGGCAACATGGGATTTTTTTGTTGCACGACAAGGGGGTTCCAACACAATCGGGCAACGATGCTACGCCAATATGAACTTGTCGAACGGGTAAAGCGCTACGATCCGGATGCGGACGAAGCGATGATCAACCGCGCCTATGTCTTTTCCGTCCAGAAACATGGCAGCCAGAAACGCGCCAGCGGCGACCCCTATTTCAGCCATCCGATTGAAGTTGCCGGCATATTGACCGACTTCAATCTGGACGACCAGACCATCGTGACCGCGCTGTTGCATGACACGATCGAGGATACGCTCGTCACCTATGAGGAGATTGAGCAGGCGTTCGGCAAGGATGTCGCGCGCATGGTCGACGGCGTGACGAAGCTGTCGAAGATCGAAGCCATGTCCGAAAATGAGCGGGCGGCGGAAAATCTGCGCAAGTTCCTGCTCGCCATGTCGGACGATATTCGCGTGCTGCTGGTGAAGCTGGCCGACCGGCTGCACAATATGCGCACGCTGCATTTCATCAAGAATCCCGACAAGCGGCGGCGCATCGCGCGCGAGACGATGGATATCTATGCCCCGCTGGCCGAGCGGATCGGCATGTACGACTTCATGCGCGAGATGCAGCTGCTATCCTTCCGCGAGATCGAGCCGGAAGCCTATGACGGCATCATCAAGCGGCTGGAGCAACTGAAGGAAGGCGGCCATGACAAGGTCGACCGGATCGGCGCGGAGCTGCAATTGCTGCTGGCGGGCAAGGGCATGTCGGTCAGCGTGTCGGGCCGCGAAAAACACCCCTATTCCATCTTCAAGAAGATGCAGGAACGCCATATCAGCTTTGAGCAGCTGACCGACGTCATGGCTTTCCGCGTCATCACCGACACGGTGGAGGATTGTTACCGCGCGCTGGGCGTCATCCACCAGACGTTCAAGATGGTACCGGGCCGGTTCAAGGATTATATCTCCACGCCCAAGCGCAACGGTTATCAGTCGCTGCACACCACCGTCATCCATCAGGACAATGCCCGCATCGAGGTGCAGATTCGCAGCCGCGACATGCATAATGACGCGGAAATGGGTCTGGCGGCGCATTGGGCCTACAAGCAGAAGGGCGACGCCACCGATCATCATGCCGCCTGGCTGCGCGATCTGGTGGAAATACTGGAGCAGAGCCAGGATGCGGACGAGCTGCTCGAACATACGCGCATGGCGATGTATCAGGACCGCATCTTCGCCTTCACCCCCAAGGGCGAACTGCACCAGTTGCCCAAGGGATCGACGCCGGTCGACTTCGCCTATGCGGTCCACACATCGCTGGGCAACCAAACCGTCGGCGCGAAGGTGAATGGCCGGGTCGTGCCGCTGCGCACGGGGCTGGAAAATGGCGATCAGGTCGAAATCCTCAAATCCGAGGGGCAGGAGCCGCAACCCGGCTGGCTGACCTTCGCCATCACCGGCAAGGCGCGCGCCGCCATCCGCCGCTTCATCCGCCAGAAGCAGCGCGGCGAGGAAATCAAGCTGGGCGAAAAACTCTATGAAGAGATTATCGGCCGCTTTTCCCCCGATCTGGCCAAGGAGCTGGGCGACAAGGCGCTGACCGCCGCATTGAAGCGGCTGAAGCTGGACGATCGCGCGTCGCTGATGGTCGCCATCGCCACCCATCGCGTGCTCGATTCCGAAGTGATGGAGGCGCTGATGCCCGGCTCCACCAGCCATGAAGGCATGGAGGAAGCCCATCCGCGCCAGCATGAGCCGGTATCGATCCGCGGCCTGACGCCGGGCATCGCCTATAATCTGTCCGATTGCTGCCACCCCGTCCCCGGCGACCGGATCGTGGGGGTGCGGCGCACCGGCGAGCCGATCGAGGTGCACACGATCGATTGCCGGTCGCTGGAGGTGGATCAGGACGACGACTGGGTCGATCTGGCCTGGGACAGCAAGTCGAAGGGCGGCACGGCGCGCCTGTCCGTCATCGTCAAGAACCAGCCGGGCGCGCTGGCGGCGGTGGCGAATGTGTTCGGCGCAACCAAGGCGAACATCCTCAACCTGCAATTGGTGAACCGCGAAGGCCCGTTCCACACCGACATCATCGATCTGGAAGTGGCCGACGCGCAGCATTTGAACCGCATATTGTCAGCGCTGCGCGCGATCGACGTGGTGGTGCAGGCGGATCGGGTTTAAGGGCTGAAATTGGGTGGTTTCCCGCCATTCCCCTCCCACACGTGGGAGGGGCAGCGAGACTTAATGAGCGTAGCGAATTTAGTCGCAGCGGGGTGGGCTGTTGCTACGTCCAGCCCACCCCCTTGATGGGAGGCGCGTGACTCCCATCAACCCCTCCCGTTTACGGGAGGGGGAACATCCGCGTCTGGCCGAACCCCGCCGCCGCCCCACTTTCCGCGTGACATTTCCCCTCCTTTCCCCTAAAGGCGCGCCCAGCGGGTTCCTCGGAACCCTCCGTCCGAGACAGTTGGTGAAGGGAATTTGCCCTTCTTAATCTCCAGCCTAGACGGGGAAAAGTTCTTTACCGGACGGGTCATGCACCCGATTCGGGTCTGCCTGTTTCCTTATGGACGGGCCAGTCGACCTCTCCCCTTCGGACTTAGTGCCCCATGCCGCAAGGCGTGGGTTTTAGCCGTTCGCTTGGCTGTTCAGGCGAAGCGAACATGAAGTGGAGTAATGGCATGGATCGTAATCAGAAAGCTGAGGTCGTTTCCGCGCTGAACGCAGAGCTGGCAGAAGTTGGCGTGGTCGTCGTGACCCGCAACCTCGGCATGACCGTCGCCCAGTCGACCGTCCTGCGCCAGAAAATGCGCGAAGCCGGTGCGTCCTACAAGGTTACGAAGAACCGCCTCGCCAAGATCGCCCTCGAAGGCACCAGCTACACCGGCCTGAGCGACCTGCTCACCGGCCCGGTTGGCCTCGCCTCCTCGGTCGATCCGGTCGCCGCCGCCAAGGTTGCGATCGATTTCGCCAAGACCAACGACAAGATTGAGATCGTTGGCGGCGCGATGGGCGAAGTGCTGCTCGATGCGGAGGGCGTCAAGGCCCTGGCGTCGATGCCGTCGCTGGATGAACTGCGTGCGAAGCTGGTCGGCCTTCTGGTCGCCCCGGCTACCAAGCTCGCAACCGTCACCCAGGCACCGGCTGCGCAGCTTGCGCGCGTCTTCAACGCCTATGCGGAGAAGGAAGCGGCCTGAGCCGTTCCGGAACCGTTTTTTTGACCCTCATCTGACGGGGCATTTTCGCCCCAATAAAGGAACTATATCATGGCAGACATCAACGCTCTGGTCGATCAGCTCTCGGCCCTCACCGTCCTCGAAGCCGCTGAACTCTCGAAGGCTCTGGAAGAAAAGTGGGGCGTTTCGGCCGCCGCTGCCGTCGCCGTCGCTGGCCCGGCTGCTGGCGCCCCCGCCGCCGCCGCTGCTGAAGAGCAGACCGAATTCGACGTGATCCTGACCGGCGACGGTGGCAAGAAGATCAACGTCATCAAGGAAGTCCGCGCCATCACCGGCCTGGGCCTGACCGAAGCCAAGGCTCTGGTCGAAGGCGCTCCCAAGGCGATCAAGGAAGGCGTGAGCAAGGACGAGGCCGAGAAGGTCAAGAAGCAGCTGGAAGAAGCCGGCGCGACCGTCGAGCTGAAGTAATCGGACTAGCCCCGTGGCCATGCGCTGCGGGGCGAACCGATCCGGTTCCAGCCGGACAAAGAGGCGGCGCCCGCAAGGGTTGCCGCCTTTTTTGTGTCTGGGGAATATGAGGGAATGGCCGCAGGCGGGCAGAAGCGGACATATTCCCCCTCCCGTAAACGGGAGGGGCTAGGGGGTGGGCTGGACGTAGCAACAGCCCACCCCGCTGCGACTAAATTCGCTACGCTCATTAAGTCTCGCTTCCCCTCCCGCGTGCGGGAGGGGAATGGCAGGAAACCACCCCTATCCGCCAGTCGCTTGACAGCTCCCGCTCAATAATTCCACTGCACCTGCGTTCTGATCAGATTGCCTTCGGCGCGGCCGGTGCGGCGTTCGTCGGCTTCGGCGCGCTTCATGCGGGCATAGGCGAAGGTGAATTCCAGCGCCTTCCATGGCTGCCATTCGACGCCCAGTTCGAATTCGTCGGTTTCCAGACGCGGTGCATTGGTGCCCGCTTTCCATCCGCCGCGATAATGTTGCCAGCGGCCATAGGGCATCAGCGCGCCGATGCTGTCATCCGTCGGCAGGCGATACATGGCCTGCACATAGCCGCCGCTCAGATTCTTCGTTTCGATCGACTGGCTGATCCGGTCGAACTCCGGCCCCTTGCCCCAATTCCATTCGGCCTGGATGCCGAAGGGCTGGGGATAGAGAATGGCGTGAATGCCAGCGCGATTATCGTCATAGGCGATGGTGCTGACCCCGCCGCTGCGCAATTCGGGCTGCACATCGTTCATCATCGCCGATCCGCCGATTTCGAACACCTGCCCTTCAAAGGCGTCGCCCAGCCCATCCAGTTCGAACGGCCAGGTCGCAAAGGCCACCTTCATCAGCCCGCGATTCTGTTCGGTGCGGTTGGTGCCCTGCCCATTGAAGACGCCAAGGCCGAAAGCGCCATAATTGCCGAACAGCTTTTGCCCGTCATGCCCCAGTCGATCCCAGATCTTCTGCACCGACGGCGGGGTGTAATAGGCGACGATGCCCAGATCGCGCTCGCTGGGAACGCCACTGTTGATCGCATCGCTGCGGTCGAGCGTCAGGCGGTTGGACGAGGATTGCATATTTTCCCAGCCGAACGGCACCTTCGACTGGCCGAAGCGCAGCCGCCAGTTCTTCCCCTTGTCGAGGAAGACGTCGGCATAGGCGTCGCGCAGCTGGACGAAGCCTTCGCGCCGTTCGCTGCCCGCCTGATTGTTCACCGCCGACGCGAAATCAGACTGGAGGTAGAGCGACACCCGGTCGGACACATCGCCCTGAAGCACCAGCCGCGCGCGGCGCAGGGAGAAGCTGCCGCGATCCGAAATCGAGCTGTCATGGACCGACCGCAGTCGGGACTGGCCGGAAGGCGCGCTGTCATCCCCGGACAGGAAGGCGTTGTAGCGCATCTGGGTATAGCCGCGCAGCGTCAGCTTTTCATACCAGGCTTTGGATTTTGGCGCTGTGGCCGACGCCGGGATAGCGGCAGGCGGCTGAGCGGCGGCGGCGAGCGCGACGGGCGTGGATGCGGCCGTTTCAGGAGAGGCAGGCGCGACGGCGACCGGCTGCGCGGGCTTGTTGGCCGCCAGCGCAGCCGTCAACGCCTGCACCTGCGCCTTGAGTTCGTCGATCTGGCGCTGCAGGGCCGCATTGTCGGGCGCCTGCGCAGCGGCGGGCGCGGATGCCATCAACAATGCCATCGCGGTGCCGGCAGCCAGTCTCAATCGGAGCGTCATCACAATCTCTTTCCCTGTTCGGGGACGCCCGTATGAATTTTAGGTTACATAACGGCGTCTGTTGCATGTCGTTTTTGTGACAGTCGCTTTTGATCCGATCCGTGGTTGGCGACGCGGGCCGGGCGGGCTAAGCCTTTGGCCAGCATGTTCGCCACATCCTTCCTTCCCCGCTTCTGCCGCCGCGCCGCGCTGATCGCTGGCGTCGGGCTGACGCTGCTGGGCAGCGGCTGTTCCGACGAAGGCCGCGGGCCGGTGGTGGTGAGCGTAGTGGGCGGACGCGACGATTTTGCGAAACCGCTGCAATATCTGCCCGATCCCGGCGCGAAGCTGATCCTGGAGTCGACGGCGCAGGGCCTGGTCGCGTTCGACGCCAGTGGCGAGATATTGCCGGCGCTGGCCCAGCGCTGGATCGTGCAGGACGATGGGCGCAGCTATATCTTTCGCCTGCGCCGCGCTTTCTGGGCCAATGGCACGCGCGTCACCGCGCCAGACGTTGCCCGCATATTGATGTCTCGGATCGTGTCGCTGCGCCGGCTCGATCCCGACGGGCCGCTCGACGCGGTGCAGACGGTGGTGCCGATGACCGGCGAGGTGATCGAAATCCGCATGGCCGCGCCCCGGCCCTTCGTGCTCCAGATGCTGGCCCAGCCGCAAATGGCGGTGCTGTCGCGCGATGGCGGCACCGGTCCCTATCGCCGCAGGGCGCAGGGCGGCGCGCTGTTCCTGACCCCCATCGACCGCAGCAGCGGCGACGATGGCGGCGAGGACCAGCCCATCCCGCCATGGCAGACCCGCGTGCTGCGCGCCGAACGCGCGGCGCTGGCGATCATCCGTTTTCGCGAGCGCGACGCCGCACTGGTGCTGGGCGGGCGGTTCAGCGATCTGCCGCTTCTGGTGCCGGCGGGGATCGACCGCGACAATGTGCGCATCGATCCGGTGCAGGGGCTGCTCGGCCTGGGGGTGACGGGCAGCGGCAAGTTGCTGGACGATGACGCGATCCGCGCGGCGATCAACATGGCGATCGACCGCAGCCAGTTGCCGGTGCTGTTCCCGCTGGGCGGATGGGCCACCAGTGAACGCATCGTCCCCGATCAGATGGACCTGGGCCGACCGCCGACCCAGCCGGAATGGACGGCGATGCCGCTGGACCAGCGGCGCGCGCAGGCGGCGGCCAGCGTCACCCGTTGGCGCGCGGACAATGGCCCGCCGCCGCCGCTGCGCATCGCGCTGCCCAAGGGGCCGGGCGCGACATTGCTGTTCGGCATGCTGCGGCGCGACCTGGGCGCGATCGGCCTGCCGACGCAGCGGGTCGCCCTGACGGCCGAGGCCGACCTGCGCCTGATCGACGAGGTTGCGGCCTATGACAGCGCGCTCTGGTATCTGGGCCGGGTCGGTTGCGCGCGCAAAATCCATTGCAGCGATCAGGCCGACATACAGTTGCAGGCGGCCAGCCTGTCCTCCTCCGCCGAAGAGCGCGCCGCCCGCATCGCCGCCGCCGAAGCGCTGATGGTGGCGCATAATGGCTATATCGCACTGGGCGCACCGGTGCGCTGGTCGCTGGTGTCGACGCGGCTGACCGGCTTTCTTCCTTCGGCCCGTGCGCGCCATCCATTGAATCATCTGTTCCGCAGCACCAACTAAGCCTCTCAAGGAGAAGAGGCAGATGGCCGTTTCAAGAGATCAGTTCGACCGCATCGTCCGCGACATGCCCGGTTTCGGCCGCGATCCCGCATCGATCCGCCGCCGGGTCGAGGCGATGGAGGCGGTGCTGGAGGGGCTGTTCGTCATCCCCGGCACCAACCGGCGCGTGGGCCTGGACAGTCTGGTCGGGCTGGTGCCGGTGGTGGGCGATATCGCCACGGCGGCGATGGGCGTATGGATCGTGTGGGAAGCCCGCAATCTGGGCATGTCAAAATGGCAGCTGACGCGGATGGCGGCCAATGTCGGCGTCGACACGCTGGTCGGCGCAATCCCCTTTGCCGGCGACGTCTTCGATTTTCTCTACAAGTCGAACACGAAGAATCTGCGGATCATCCGCAAGCATCTGGATCGCCACCATCCATCGACGGTGACGATCGACGCCTGATCAGCGCTGCGGTTCGATGCGCAGTTGCACCCGGTCCCTGACGCCCCCTTGCTGGGGCGGGCAGGGAATGTAGCGATAATTTTTGTTCAGGCAGATCCACACTTCGCCCAGCGATCCGTCACGAGTCACATTCAGACGGATACCATCGGCCACCATGCCTTTATTTTCCGTGGCGAATGCCTGCGCAAAATCGCGCGCCGACAGGGTGGGACGCGCGGCCAGCGCCGCCATGTCGGGGAAATGCAGCGCCTGATAAAGCTTGCGCGACAGGGCGAAGAATTTGGTCGGCGTGGTCGGCATGCAGGTGCCGTGCTTGACCCATTCATGCTGGATCAGTTGCACCGAAGGCACGGAGCACAGATGATCGCGGATCACCTTGCGCGGCAGTGGCCCGGCGGGTTTGCAATATTGCGGCCATTCCTGACCATAGCCATCGGGCCACAGCCCATGCAGGGTGAAGCCAAAGCTATTATCGGACTGACATTGGAACGCATCGCGCGCCCCGCCACGCGACGTCTTGCAATATTGCGGACTCCAGCTGACCGCGAGCGTATAATAGCCGATGGGCAGGACGCGCTTGGGTTCATCCGCAGTCGGCCCCTCCACGCGCGGCCGCGCGATCACTTCGGGCAGACGGCACTGGCCAGCCTGCGCCAGCGCCGTACCCGGGATGGCCGTCAGCGCGAGCATGAGGGCGGGCGCAAAAATCAGCTTAGGCATAGGCGAAATCCAGTCCGATGTCGGCGGCGGGGGCGGATTGGGTCAGGCGGCCGACGCTGATATAGGTTACGCCGGTTTCCGCCTTGGCGCGGATCGTTTCCAGCGTGACCCCGCCCGAGCTTTCGGTCGGCACCCGCCCGCCGATCAGCGTCACCGCCCCGCGCAGGGTCGGCGCATCCATATTGTCCAGCAGCAAATGGGTGGCGCCAGCAGCCAGCGCGGGTTCGATCTGGTCGACCCGATCGACCTCCACGATGATGCGTTCGACCCCGGCGGCGACGGCGCGGCGCACCGCTTCCTCCACCGATCCGGCAACGGCGACATGATTATCCTTGATCATCGCCGCATCCCACAGGCCCATGCGATGATTGGTCGCGCCGCCCATGCGGGTCGCATATTTTTCCAGCACGCGCAGGCCCGGAATGGTCTTGCGGGTATCGAGCAGGGTCGCCCCTGTGCCCAGGATCGCATCGACATAGGCGCGCGTCATGGTGGCGATGCCGGTCAGATGCTGAACGGTGTTGAGCGCGGACCGCTCCGCCGTCAGCATCGCCCGCGCCTTGCCCCGGATGCGCAATATGTCGGTGCCGGCGGCCACCCGATCGCCATCATGATGCAGTTGCTCAATCTCCACATCCGGGTCGAGCGCACGGAAGAAGGCGATGGCGAGCGGCAAGCCCGCCAGCGTCACCGCATCACGGCTGTCCATCACCCCGTCGAACAGCGCATCGGCCGGTATCACCGCTTCGCTGGTAACGTCGCGGCCATCGGGACCAAGGTCTTCGGCAAGGGTGGCGGCGACGAAAGCGTCAAGGTCGAAACCGGGGAGGGAGAAGGTCATGGCGCTTTCTCTAGCCGCGCCTTATGGCATGCCGCAACCGGTTTTGGATTTGACTCGGACCTGCATGTGGCTCAGCTTTTGCCCGATGCTGACGGTCACGGAACAACAGGCTAAGGCCCAATTATCCAGACTTCTCGAACGCGCACGCGACGGCGAGGAAATCATCGTAACGCGCGACGGGAAGCCGTACGCCAAGGTGATACCGCTGGACAAAGACTATCCCGAACCGACCAATTCGGGCTGAGCCTGTCGAGCCGAAGGCCGCGACAGGCCAACCCCAACTCTTTTCTTTAAAAATGCGGCCCTTCGACAAGCGCAGGGCGAACGGAATGAGAGCAACGCGCGATGTTAGCGCGCGCCGACATCCCCCTGCCCCACCGTGCCGCTGGCCATTTCCAGCATCTTGTCGAGGCTCTTCTTGGCCGCGATGCGCAGCGTTTCGTCCATTTCGATGCGGGGCGTCAGGTCGCGCAGCGAGAGGTAAAGCTTTTCCATCGTGTTGAGCGCCATATAGGGGCAGATGTTGCAGTTGCAGTTGCCGTCCGCACCGGGCGCGCCGATGAAATTCTTGTCCGGCACAGCCTTTTGCATCTGATGGATGATGTGCGGTTCGGTCGCCACGATCAGCGTGTCGCCCGGCATGGTCTTGGCAAAGTCCAGAATGCCGCTGGTCGAGCCGACATAATCGGCATGGTCGACGATATAGGGCGGGCATTCGGGATGGGCGGCGATCGGCGCTTGCGGGTGCTGGGCCTTGAGCTTGAGCAGTTCCGTTTCGCTGAACGCTTCATGCACGATGCACACGCCCGGCCATAGCAGCATGTCGCGGCCCAGCTTGCGCTTCAGATAACCACCCAGATGCTTGTCGGGACCAAAGATGATCTTCTGATCCTTGGGGATCTGGGCCAATATCTTCTCGGCGGAGGAGGAGGTCACGATGATGTCGGACAGCGCCTTCACCTCGGCCGAACAGTTGATGTAGCTGAGCGCAATATGATCGGGATGCGCCTCGCGAAACGCCTTGAACTGAGCGGGCGGGCAGCTGTCTTCCAGGCTGCAACCGGCGTCCATGTCGGGCAGTACGACGATCTTTTCGGGCGACAGGATTTTCGCCGTCTCCGCCATGAAGCGCACGCCGCAGAAAGCGATGACGTCCGCGTCCGTTTCCGCCGCCTTGCGTGACAGTTCCAGAGAGTCGCCGACGAAATCGGACAGATCCTGAATTTCGGGCGACTGGTAATAATGGCCGAGGATAACGGCGTTGCGCTCCTTGCGGAGGCGGTCGATTTCCGCGCGCAGGTCCGTGCCCTGCGGAATCCCGGTGAATGCGTTCATACCCTGTAACTCCTCGGTCCCATTGCTGGCCCTTCGCGCGCGCCCTAGCGCTGCTGTCGCCGGTTGGCCAGTACCTCATTGATCGGCGTGGTCACGTCCCATTGTTCCTGCGCCACCCGTTCCGGCGGAAAGGTGATGATGACGCGCGCGTCGCGATAGCCCGCCGCGATCAGCGGCTGGGCCAGCAGCCGGGACAATGCCGCCCGACCGTTGCGGCGCGCGGTTTCCATGCGCTGGAAGGATTGCGCCTCCGCCTGCGCCTTGTCACGCGCATGGACCGACACTTTGCGCGCCAGTTGCTGCGACGCTTCGCGCGTGACGAACATGCCCTTCGTCATGACCAAAGTCGGCCGGCTTTCATCGATATTGGGCGCGGCGGGCCGCACATCGGGGGCATCCACGATCAGCGTGTGGGTCTGCGGATTCCATTCCACATCATCCGGCCCGAATTTTTGCAGGTCGATGAAATAATCGACCGAAAAGGGCATTTTGACGACCTGCACCGATTGCAGCCAGCCGCCCCAGCGCACATCCTTCGCCGTGGACTGGATCGTGCCCGACAGGCCGGAGACTTTCAGGCTGGCCGCGGCCGACATTTTTGCGGCGACGATGCGGGTGATGGCCGTTTCGTCCGGCTCCACCGTCACTTCAGCCTGCTGCCGATGGCGTTGCCATTCGCCATAGCCGAGCCACAGGGCCGCCGCAGCCAGAGCAGCGCCCACGCCCCATTTGACCGCCGCCTTCATCGCAGGCCCCAGCGCTCCGCCGCATGACGCGACACCAGCCCCCGGCCGTCCAGATCGATCAGATGGGCCAGCACCGACCGCCCGGCCGCGCGATGCAATCCGGGATCGACGCCCCGATACATTTCCGCCACCATGTCCGGGATCGCGCTTTCGCCATTGCGTTCGAGGAAGCGAAGTATCTGCCCCTCACGCTGCTTGCGATGCCCCATCATGCCGCGCACCAGACGCTGCGGATTTTCGATCGGCTCGCCATGGGCGGGATAATAAAGCACATCGTCACGATCGAGCAGCCGCTGCATCGACGCCATATAGGCCGTCATGTCGCCATCGGGCGGCGAAATCACGCTGGTCGACCAGCCCATGACATGATCGCCGGTGAACAGCTTATTTTCTTCCGGCAGAGCGAAACAGAGATGGTTGGACGTATGGCCCGGCGTCGCGACCGCCTCCAGCGTCCAGCCCGGTCCCGTCACCCGATCGCCATCGCCCAGCACCCGATCGGGACGATAGTCCGCATCGAAAGCGGCGTCGGCGCGGGGACCATCATCGTCCAGCGTCAGCGGCGCGCAGCCGATCACCGGCGCGCCGGTCAGAATGCTCAGCGGCCGGGCGGCGGGACTATGATCGCGATGGGTGTGGGTGCACAGGATCGCCACCACCGGCCGGCCGGCGATGCCGGCGGCCAGCGCGGTCAGATGCGCCGTCTCGTTCGGGCCGGGATCAATGATCGCAACGGCATCGACGCCCACCACATAGGTCTGCGTGCCCGTATAGGTGAAGGGCGACGGATTGGGCGCCAGCACGCGGGCAACCAGCGGGCTGAGCGGCATCAGGAGTCCGGTCGGCAGATCGGCCGGGTTAAAGGGCGGTGGCATAGGTCTCATGTGCCTATTTCGGGGCGAATTTCAAGGGCGGGGGGGGGGGCGGGACGTCTGGAAACGGCCAGACGCGGATGTTCCCCCTCCCGTAAACGGGAGGGGTTGATGGGAGTCACGCGCCTCCCATCAAGGGGGTGGGCTGGACGTTGCGCTGGCCCACCCCGCTGCGACTAAATTCGCTACGCTCATTAAGTCTCGCTACCCCTCCCGCGTGCGGGAGGGGAATGGCAGGAGTCCACCCGAAAGCTCACAACTATCCTGCGTCTCGCGTCAGTCGTTGCGGCTGGCCGGCGAATTGCGCCAGATAATCCTGTTCGCCCGTCGGGCGGGCGAGGTGATAGCCCTGAAACAGGGTGCAGCCGATGACGCGCAGCACATCCATCTGCGCTTCATTCTCGATCCCCTCGACCACCACCTCCATGCCCAGCCCCTGGATGAGGCCGACGACGGCCGAACAGATGGTGCGTGCTTCGGCCGAGGTAGCGATATCGCGTACCAGACTGCGGTCGATCTTCACCCGGTCGACGGGCAGTTCGCGCAGGCGCGACAGGTTGGAATAGCCGGTGCCGAAATCGTCTATGGCGATCCGCACGCCGTCCTGCCGCAGCGCGCGCAACTGATCCAGCACGCGCGGGTCCATCTCCATCGCCAGCGATTCGGTGATTTCCAGTTCCAGCATGGCGGCCGGCGCAGCATGGGTGGCGATGCTGTGACGCAGGCGCAGGAAGAAGTCGGGCTGGCCCAGTTCCCGCGTCGAGATATTGACCGCGATCCGCTGGTCCACGCCCGCCTGCGCCCAGAGCGCGGCGGTGCGGCAGACCCGGTCCATCACCCAGTCGCCCAGCGCGACGATGGCACCGCTTTCCTCCGCCACCGGCACGAAAGCCCCGGGCATGACGAGATCGCGTTCCGGGTGCGCCCAGCGCACCAGCGCTTCGGCGGTCGTGGCGCGGCCTGTGGCGACATCAATTTGCGGCTGGAATTCCAGCAGGAATTCATCCCTTTGCAGGCCAAGGAGCAATTCGCGCTCCAGTTCGGCGCGATCTTCCGCCGCCAGCGCCAGTTCGTCCGTATAGATTTCCGCCCGGCCGCGCCCCTGATGCTTGGCATGATACATGGCGATATCGGCGGCGCGCAGCAGGTCGACCAGCGTCGCGCCATGATCGGGATGGCAGGCAATGCCGATCGACGCGCCCAATTCCACCTGCTGGCTGCCCAGATCGAAGCGTTCGCCCAGCGCGAACTGGATGGCCCGCGCGATCCGCTGCGCCGCCGCCCGGCCCGATAAATGGGGGAAGAACATGGTGAATTCGTCACCCGCCAGCCGGCCGACCACGGCGTCGCCGCTGCCGGCGCTGACCTGCGCCATCACGACTTCGCGCAGACGCCCAGCCACGCGCGCCAGCAACTGGTCGCCCGCGGCATGGCCCAGCGTGTCATTCACCGCCTTGAACCCGTCCAGATCGATGAAGAAGAGCGCGGCGATGCCATTATCCTCCCGCTCCGCCAGCAGCCTTTCCACCTGCCGGCAAAAGCTGGTGCGATTGGCGAGGCCGGTAATCTGGTCGAACAGGGCCAGCGTCTGCACATGGTCCAGATTGGTGCGGACCTGGCTGAAGAGGCTTTCCATCGCCACCGACAGGTCGGGCAGTTCCTGACGGATATCGGGCGAGACGGCTGACTGGAGATCGCCATGGGCGGCGGACAGCAGCCGTTCGGTCGCGGCGTCAATGGCGGTAGCGGTCGTGGCGATCGAACGGCGCGCCGACGCCCAGCTCATCGTGCCGCACAATATGGCGATGATCAGCGATCGGCCGATTTGCAGCACATCATCCTGCGGACCCGCGCTATAGCCCAGCACCAGCGACAGGATGAAGACCAGCGCCCCCGCGGCGCAGGCAAAGGCAGTGGCGCGGCTTTTCAACGTCACGCCCTGCATCTGCGTCTCTTCGCCCCCCGCTAACCGATCCGATCGACCCTCGATCAAACGGGTATGAAGCGCGGTGGTTAAGAAAAGGTCAGCGCGGCGAGCAAAAAGGGCGTCATTTTTTGCGGCGCAAAATCAGGTAGAGCGCGCCGTCGCCACCATGGCGCGGATGGGCGATGCGCACGCTGGCGATGCGATCGGCATAGGGGCTGGTTTCGAGCCAGTGACCAATCTCTCCCCGGATCGCGCCACGCCGCGCCTCCCCACCATTTCGGACAGTTTTTGGCGGTTTTCCGGTCACGACCAGCAGCACGCGGGCGTCGCGCGACAGGGCCTGCGCCAGCGCCTGATCAAGGCGCGCATGCGCCATGGCGAGCGTATGACCATGCAGGTCGATGCTCATGTCGGGGGTGATCGTGCCGCTACGGATACGCCGTTCCCACCCATTGTCGAGCATGGCGGCGGGGGTTCTGGACGGCGGCGCGACAATCGGGCGCTGGGGTGTAGCCGTTAACCCTGTTTTGGCGACGAGCGGTTCCGGCCGGTCGATCGCGGCGACGGGCTGCGGGGCCGATCGCACGCCGGGACGGATCGGCCGGACGCTACGGATCAGGGCGTTCCACAGCGCCTCTTCGTCCTGGGACAGCCGCCGACGAACCATGGATCAGGGTCTGGCGAGGCGCGCCGCCGATCCGATCGGCAGCAGGATGAGCGCGCTGCCCCGCGCCGACATGCCGCCGGCAATGCCGCGCGCCCGCGCGCCTGCACCCCAGAAACTGTCGAAGCGATTGGCCCCCTTGATCGCGCCGCCGGTATCCTGCGCAATCCAGATGCCATTGGGTTCGCTGCGGTCGAGCGACAGCAGAACAGGCGCGCCCAGCGGGATGAATTTCGGGTCAGCCGCAACGGTCGCTTCGGGCGTCACCGGCACGCCCAGCGCGCCCAGCGGTCCCGCGCCGGTCAGTTCGCGGAAGAAGACGAAGCTCTTATTCTCGTTCATGATCGCTGCGCCCTCGACCGGGTGGGCGCGCAGATATTGCATGATGTCCTGCATCGACCCGGCCTGGATCAGGCCGCGATCCTTCATCAGTTTGCCGATGCCGGTATAGTCGCGCCCATTCTGCCCATCATAGCCGATGCGCATAACGCCGCCGTCGGGCAGATTGAGCCGGCCGCTGCCCTGCACCTGCAGAAAGAAGAATTCGACCGGATCGGCCGCCCAGGCCAGTTCCAGTCCGCGCCCGGCGAGCGATCCGCCGACGATCTGGCTGCGATCGTCATAGGGGACGAATTTGCTGCCATTCACCTTGCCACGGATCGACTTGCCCTTCAGACTGTCGTTGAACTGGCCAAGGTCCACATCGATCAGATCGGTCGGGCGGCGATAGATGGGGACTTCATAGCCCGGCTGACGGGTGCGCGACCCGCCGATTTCCGGTTCATAATAGCCGGTGACGAAAGCGCCGCCATCGCCCACCTGCACCGCTTCGAAATAGCGGGAGAAAAATTCGCTGGCCGACGCTTCAGGCCAGCTGGATGCGGCGGCGCAGCTGTTGTTCCAGTCGGACCCGCGCGTCAGGCCGCTCTGGTCGGCACGGCGCATGAGCGTGGGGCAGGACAGACGAAATGCCTGCAGCGCCAGCCGCGCACGCTCGCCCGAGGGGATCAGGCTGGCAATGTCAGGGCCTTTGGTGACACCCAGACCCGCGGCCGTCGTCTGGTCCAGCGCCGGCTCGGCCGGCACCTCCACAGGCAGGGTGGGACGCGGAGTCGCGGGCGTGGGCCGGGTGGCCGTGTCCCCCGAAGGCGCAGGGCGTGTAGGCGCAGGACCACCCTGCGGAATGACGCCACCCGCGCAGGCCGACAGCATTAGCGCCGTCAGTAGCGCAGCCCCCGTTTGACGACGCATCATGCCGCCGATCAAGCCCGGAATCACGCTTCGTCGGTTTCGCTGAGCTTCCAGTTCGGGTCCGCGCTGCGAATGTCGCGGGTGAAGGTCCAGATGTCCTTCGTGCCGATCGCATCGGTCAGCGACCCGGCGATGACATTGCCGTCCTTGTCGCGGGTGACGGCGGCGATATCGGCTTCGAAACGCAGCGCGATTTCAGCGATGCGGCCGTTGACGGAGGCTTCGATGATCTGCGCCTTGTCGATGCGGACCAGACGATTGTCGAGTACATGGCCATCGGCTTCGCGCGCGGCAATGGCTTCTTCGAACGAGCCGAGAACATCGGCATCGCACAGCCAGGCCAATTCGTCGCGATCACCGCGCCAGAAAGCTTCCAGCACCATCTTGTACGCGCTCTTCGCGCCATCCACGAATTGGGGCACGTCAAAGCTGCGATCGGCCGCGATCAGCGCGCGCACGCCGGTTTCGGCACCCGGCGCGATCAGACCTTCGGCCAGACGAACCGAATCGCCGCTATTCTGCGCCACGGGGCCGGGCTGCAGCACCGTCACCTTGGCGCGTTCATCGGCAGGGCGCAGCGCAGGCTCCTGTTCATGGCCGGTGCGCTTGCCCAGCACGGAATAGAGCCGCAGCGCCAGAAAGCCGGCGATCATGGCGAGGATGACGATCACATACACGGAAAGCTATACCCTTTGCGTGGGAACAATGTTCCGGCCAACATAGGCATGTTTGCGCATAACTTCAAATAGCGGCTTATCCTGCATTTGTCCCTGATCGACCCAAGCCCTGCGCCGCTCCTGCCCCATGGCCCTGCGCCATTGCCCTGCCCTTTTGGCCCTGCTAAGCGCGCGGGTCAGCATGTCCGGGGCTTTCCGCCGCCGGACCGGATGGAAAGTCAAGGGAAGAGCATGGCCGACGAAGCGGATCACATCACCACCAATCTGGGCAATGGCGCCGACACCGGCCCGCAGATCGCGCTGATCAGCCAATATGTGAAGGACCTGTCGTTCGAAAACCCGAACGCCCCGGCCGTGTATCAGTGGCAGGACCAGCCGCAGATCGACGTCCAGTTCAACATCGGCGCCGAACGGGTTGCCGACGAAGTGCTGGAAATCGCGCTGAAGATCGAAGTGAAGGCGGTCGCGCCGCAGGGCACCGCCTTTGCCGTGGAACTGCTCTATGCCGCACTGTTCGGCATGCGCAACGTGCCCGAAGACCAGGTCCAGCCCTTCATGCTGGCCGAAGCGCCGCGCCTGATCTTCCCCTTCGCCCGCCGCGTGCTGGCCGACGCCATCCGCGACGGCGGCTTCCCGCCGCTGCTGCTCGATCCGATCGATTTTGGCGCGCTGTACCTGCAACAGGCGCAGCAGATGGAAGTGACGTCGGGCGAGCCGGCCGGCCACGCCTGATTTAAGGATGTTCTCTCCCTCCGTTCGCTCTGTTCAGGCTAGACACTTGTCTAGCCTGAATGTCGAAGGGCTGTCCTTTTCTTCCATAGAGAAGTGCGGGGCTTCGACAGGCTCAGCCCGAACGGAATGGGGGTTCGTCATATGAAACTCGTCCGCGCCCTTGGCTCCGTTGGCGGGCTTACCCTCGCCAGCCGGGTGCTGGCGCTGGTGCGCGATTCGCTGGCGGCGCGCTATGTCGGCGCGGGCTTTGCGTCGGACGCCTTCAATGGCGTCGCCTTCCGCCTGCCCAACATGTTCCGCGCCCTCTTTGCCGAGGGCGCCTTTTCCGCCGCCTTCATCCCGCTGTTCAACAAGAAGGCGGCGGGCGACGGCGGATTGCCGGCGGGTTATGACTTTGCCGAGCGCGCGCTGGCGGTGCTGCTGCCGGTGCTGATCCTATTCACCGCCGTCCTGATCGCCGCCGCCTGGCCGATCACCTGGGCGCTGTCGGGCGGATTTTCGCGGCAGAACCCCACGGCCGAGCAATTCGCCTTCGCCGTGACGCTGTCGCGCATCACCATTCCCTATCTGGCGCTGATCAGCCTTGCTTCGCTGCTGGGCGGAATTCTCAACTCGCTCGACAAATTCTGGGTCAACGCCGCCGCACCGATCTTGCTGAACGTCGCGATGATCGCGGGGCTGTGGCTGTTCCACGGCGCGGACGAATATGAAACGGCGCGGGTACAGGCCATGTCGGTGACGATCGGCGGCGCATTGCAGCTGCTGTGGCTGATCTGGGCCTGCCGGCGCGCCGGCGTGTCGATGAAGCTAAAGCGCCCGCGCCTAGACAAGGATGTGCGCGAATTGCTGCGCCTGATCATCCCCGCCGCCGCCGGGGCTGGCGCATCGCAGATCAACCTGCTGATTTCCACTGCTCTGTCGGGCTGGCTGCTGGCCTCCGGCTCCATCACCTATATTTATTATGCCGACCGGCTGAACCAGCTGCCGTTGGGGCTGATCGGCATCGGGCTTGGCACCATTCTCCTCCCCACCATTTCGCGCATGCTCTCAAAGGGGCAGGACGCCGAAGCGATGGAGACGCAGAATCGCGGTATCGAGCTGGCGCTGTTCCTCACTTTGCCCGCGACCGTCGCCTTCCTGACCGTGGCGGAGCCGATCGTGCGCGGCCTATTCCAATATGGTCGCTTCACGCCTGATGACGCAATGCGGTGCGGCTGGGCGCTGTCCGCCTTCTCGATCGGCCTGCCCAGCTATGTGCTGGTGAAGGTGCTGACGCCGGGCTATTATGCGCGCGGCGACACGAAGACGCCGGTGCGCTATGCGATGCTGTCCATCGTCATCAATATCGTCGGCAATCTGGCGATGATCCCGACCTTGGGCCATATCGGCCCGCCGTTGGCGACGGCTTTGTCCTCCACCGTCAATGTCGCCATGCTCTATACGACGTTGGTGAAGCGCGGCCATTTCGCCGCCGACGCCGGGCTGCGTCGCCGCATCCCACGCCTGGCGCTGGCTGCGGCGGTGATGGGCGGGGCATTATGGGCGGGCGAAGGGCTGCTTGATCCCTGGCTGACCGGGGCGATGCTGCAACGCTATGTGGCGCTGGCGGTGCTGGTGGGTGCA
This sequence comes from Pseudomonadota bacterium, assembly GCA_021849075.1. Taxonomy (GTDB): domain Bacteria; phylum Pseudomonadota; class Alphaproteobacteria; order Sphingomonadales; family Sphingomonadaceae; genus Sphingobium. Next base: position 49,949 of record JAJZTH010000013.1, read on the forward strand.
GGCGTGGCGCTTTACGGGCTGGCGTCCGTCGTCACGGGGGCCTATCGGCTGTCCGACATCAAGGCGCTGATGCGCCGCAAAAGTGCAACCTGAAGAGAAGAACGGATCTAGTAATGCGCGTCCTTTCCGGCATCCAGCCCACCGGCAATCTGCACCTTGGCAATTACCTGGGCGCGATCCGCAACTGGGTGCGGATGCAGGATGAAATGGACGATCAGAGCCAGTGCTTCTTCTTTCTGGCCGATATGCATTCGATCACCGTGCATGAAGGGCGCGAACAGCGCATCCGCAATGTGCGCGACATGGCCGCCGCGCTGGTCGCCGCCGGGATCGACCCGGATCGCTCGGTCTTGTTCAATCAGGCGCGGGTGCCCGCCCATGCGGAACTGTGCTGGTTGCTGAACGGCACCGCGCGGATCGGCTGGCTGAACCGCATGACCCAGTTCAAGGACAAGGTCGGCAAGGACCGCGAAGGCGCGTCGATCGGCCTGTTCGTCTATCCGGTGCTCCAGGCGGCCGACATTCTGCTCTATAACGCCACCCATGTTCCGGTGGGCGAAGACCAGAAGCAGCATCTGGAACTGTGCCGCGACATTGCCACCAAGTTCAACACCGACTTTGGCGTCGACCTGTTCACCCTGCCCGCCCCGATCATCCCCAAGGAATCGGCGCGCATCATGTCGCTGCGCGACGGCACGGCGAAAATGTCCAAATCCGACCCCAGCGACATGAGCCGCATCAACCTGACCGACGATGACGACGCGATCATGGCCAAGGTGAAGAAGGCCAAGAGCGATCAGGAAATGCTGCCCGAAACGGCCGAAGGCCTGGTGGGACGCCCCGAAGCGACCAATCTGGTCGGCATCCTGGCAACGCTGACCGGACGGACGACCGACGCGGTCTGCGCGGAGTTTGCCGGCAAGGGCTTTGGCGCGTTCAAGCCGGCGCTGGGCGAAGCGCTGGTGGCGACGCTGCGGCCGATACGCGAGCGTTTTCTGGAGTTGCGCACCGACGACGCCGCACTCGACGCGATCCTGGACAAGGGCGCGGCCAGGGCGGCTGCGGCGGCCGAACCGACACTACGCGCGGCCTATGACGCCATGGGTTTGATGCGCTGACGCGCTGGGGGCTTGATGCGCTGACGCGCACTGATGCGGCAAGGCAACAGGGGCCGTCCGAAAGGATGGCCCCTTTTTCTGTGCCTACGGAATAGCCGCCGCCGCATCGTCGTACATGCGGGAACATGGTTTTGCGCCCGTTCGATGGGTTCGTGCGTTCAAGCGATGTTCAGTTGCGTTTTGCTATCGCAAGAGGCAAATAGATAACAGGCGCATCGCCTGATACAGGACGTAAAAACATGGCTCGTTTCAACAAGATCGGTCTGTTCGCCGCGCCAGCCCTGGCGCTGGTTTCGCTGTCGGGCTGCGCCACCGGATTCAAGGCGGATGTCGCCCGCTTCCAGCAACTCCCCGCCCCTGCCGGGCAGAGCTATACCATCGTCGCCGACGATCCGCGGCTGGCCGGCGGCCTGGAGTTCGCCCATTATGCCGATCTGGTCGGCCAGCGCCTGGCCCAGACCGGCTATGTCGCCGCCAGCGATCCGGCGCGCGCGGACCTGATCGTACGGGTCGCCTATGATGTCGACAATGGCCGCGAAAAGGTGCGCTCGACCGGCTTTGGCGGTGGTTATGGCGCCGGCTGGGGTCCATGGGGCGGCGGCTTTGGCGGCCGTTGGGGCCGTCCATGGGGCTATGGCTTTTATGATCCCTGGCTGTTCGGCGGCGGCGGTTATAATGACGTCTCCAGTTACACCGTCTATACCAGCGACCTCAGCATGAAGATCGACCGCGCGGCCGACAATCGCCGCCTGTTCGAAGGCAAAGCGAGCGCCCAGTCGCTGTCGAACAAGCTGACCTATCTGGTGCCCAACCTGATCGACGTGATGTTCACCAACTTCCCCGGCCAGAGCGGGGAAAGCGTGAAGGTGACGCTGCCGCCCGAAAAGAAGGGCTGAGCGACCTTTCGCTTCCATTCAAAAGGCCCGGCGCTTCCCAAAAGCGCCGGGCCTTTTTGTGTCTGGCCTGCGCCCGTCGGCTTCTCGACTGCGATCGAAGCAGACGGTGTTTTGCAATCCACCCGACGCCCCTTCCCTTAACTTCGCATATTTCCCGCCGGATTCGACTTTTTGTTGCGCCGGGCTGATCCTATCGGAATGTCGGGCGATAACTTGGCAGGCGCGATGCAAGGGGCAGAATCGCACAGCCGGGGGATGTAGGACAGGAGTCGGCGAGCTGATCGCGAACGGATCATATTCGACCTAGCCGCCTGATTTTCCGCTGTTCCTTTGCCTGCAATAGCGGATAGCCTGTTGTCGCCCGTCGCCATTAAGGCGCATCCCGGAGATCCTGCCCCCATGTCCCTGACCGTCCGTATCCTGATCGCGCTGATGCTGGGCCTGTGCAGCGGCATCGGAATCGCGGAATGGGGCAGCGGATGGGAGGGCGATATCGTGGGCGTCGCCCAGCCGATCGGCAAGGCGTGGCTGAACGGGTTACAGATGCCGCTGATCCCATTGATTTTCGCCCTGCTCGTCACCGGCATCGCGCAGGCGGCGACCACGGCGCGCGCCAATGGCATGGCCGGCAAGGCGATCGGCCTGTTTGCGATCCTGCTGCTGGGATCGTCCTGCGTCGCCGCGCTGATCGGGCCGCTGATGCTGCATCTGTGGCCGGTGCCGGCGGGCGCGGTCGGCGCGCTGGCGGGCGCGGGGCCCGTGACCGAAGTGCCCGACGTGCGGCCGTCGGCCGAATGGTTGTTGGGCTTCATCCCGGTCAATCCGCTCAAATCCGCCGCCGAGGGGCAAGTGGTGGCGGTGGTGCTGTTCGCGCTGATCTTCGGCTTTGCCGTCACCCGCATCGCGGAGGATCGCCGCGCGCAACTGACCAACCTGTTTCAAGCGCTGGCCGACGCGCTGTTGCTGGTGGTCAATTGGGTGTTGTGGCTGGCGCCGATCGGCGTGTTCGCGCTGGCGCTGGTGGCGGGCGCACGGTCGGGCCTCGCGACGGCCGGGGCGCTGCTCCACTATATCGGCTTCATCGTACTGATCTGTCTGACGACGACGCTGCTGGTCTATCCGCTGGTCATCATCCTGGGCAAGATTTCGCCGGGCCGATTCGCCCGCGCCGCCTTCCCCGCGCAGGCCATCGCCTTCTCCACCCAAAGTTCGATCGCGTCGCTGCCCGCGATGATCCAGGCGTGCGACGGGCCATTGCAGGTGCGCGAAACCAGCCGCAGCGTTGTGCTGCCGCTCGCCATATCGCTGTTTCGCATCACCAGCCCGCCGGCCAATCTGGGCGTCGCCCTCTATGTGGCGGCGATGAACGGGGTGGCGCTGGGTCCGACGCAGATCGTGATGGGCGTGCTGGTGGCGGCGGTCGTCAGTCTGGCGGCGGTCGGTCTGCCGGGGCAGATCACCTATTTCACCACCACAGGTCCCATTTGCCTCGCCATGGGTGTGCCGGTGGAGGCGCTGCCCTTGCTATTGGCGGTGGAGACGGTGCCCGACATTTTCCGCACCGTCGGTAATGTCACCGCCGACATGGCGACGACGCGCATCATCGATCAAGGCGGGTCAGCGGAAAGCTGAGTTTACCGACTCAGGGCAGGCGGCGCGCGGTTACGATCCTCACCGGCGTTTCGAGCATCTGCCCCCTCATCACCCCCTCCCCCTTGGTCGGCGATTTGGGGGCGATCAGGATCGCCTTCACAACGTCCAGCCCCTCGACCACATGGGCGAAGACGGCAAAGCCGACATTGTCGCCCGGCGCATCGGGATGGGCGTCCATCGCCGGCATCTGTCCCAGCACGACGAAGAAATCGCCGGTTGCGCTGCCCGGCGCATAGCGCGCCATCGACAGCGCGCCGTCATCATGGGTGAGGCCGGTCTGCGTGGTCGGTTCATGTTTGATGGCGGGCAGGATGCGCTTGGGATCATTTTGCGCGCCGCCCTGCACGAAGCCATAGTCGGCCGCGCCCACGCCGCGATAGAAAGCCGTGCCATCGAGCCGCTTCTGATCGACATATTTGAGGAAATTGGCCGCCGTGACCGGCGCCTTGTCGGTGTGGACGGCGACGATAATGCGCCCCTTGTCCGTATCGAGCGCCACGCGGACGTCCGCCGGATTAAGGGCCGGATTGGGCGCTGCCGCCTGTGTCTGCGCCGAGGCAGGCGACAGGGTCAGGGCGGCGAGGAGCAGGAGAGCAAGCTGGCGAATCATGCCGCCAACCCTAGCCAATCATCCGCCCGATGCCAGTAGGAGGGCGATCAGCCCTCCAGCTGGCGCAACAGGGCGCGGACGTCGGCATCCATGTCGGGATTGCTTTCGCGCAGCGCCTCGATCGTCTTCACGGCATGAATGACGGTGCTGTGATCGCGCCCGCCAAAGATGCGGCCGATTTCAGGCAAGGAACGCGGCGTCATCTTCTTGGCGAGATACATGGCCACCTGCCGCGGACGGGCGACGGCGCGGGCGCGGCGCTTGGAGCGCATTTCCGACGGATCGATCTTGAAATGGGCGGCGCACAGCTTCTGGATTTCGTCGACGGTGATGCGGCGGGCATTGGCGCGCACGGCGTCCGCCAGCATCTGCTGCGCGAAATCGAGATCGATCGAACGGCCGGTGAGCTGACCATAGGCGACCAGCTTGTTGAAGGCGCCTTCCAGTTCACGCACGTTCGAGCGAATCGAGCGGGCGAGGAAATCGATCACCGCATCGGGCACCGGCGGATCACCCGCGACGGCGCGCTTCGATTCGAGAATGGCGAGGCGCAGGTCGAGATCGGCCGGGCGAATATCGGCGACAAGACCGCCCGCCAGACGCGACAGGATGCGCGCATCGATCGATTCGAGCAGTTGGGGCGCGCGGTCGGCGGTGACGACGATGCGCGCGCCGGTATCGATCAGGTCGTTGATCGTGTGGAGAAATTCCTCCTGCGTCGATCCCTTGCCCGCGATGAACTGGATATCGTCGATCAGCAACAGCCGGGCCGCGCGCAGACGCCCCTTGAACGCCATCGTCTCATTGGCGCGCATGGCGTTCACAAATTCGACCATGAAGCGTTCGGCCGACATGTAGAGCACCGGTTCCGAAGGCGAATGGGCGGAAAAGGCCGCCGCGATCGCATGGAGCAGGTGGGTTTTGCCCTGGCCGGTGTTGCCGTGAATGAAGAGCGGCGTGAAACGGGGCTGCGCCTCGCCCGCCATCGCCTGCGCGGCGGAGAAGGCAAGCCGGTTGGTGTCGCCGACGACGAAGTCGGCAAAGCCGTGCCGGGGCAGGAAATTGGAGGCGATCGGCGTTTCGACCGGCGCGGCGGCCGCCGCCGATTCGACATGCACGACTTCCAGCAGGCGCGGGCCGGTGGCGTCGGGCGCCCGGCGCAGGCGCACTTCGCGCACGCCGACCCCTGCGCTGCGCCAGGCCATGCGCAGACGGTCGCCAAACTGGCCGCCGACGAAATTGGCGCTGAAATCGGTGGCGACCAGCAGGTCCAGCGTTTGCGAATCGACGCAATAGTCACCAAGCCGCACGGGCTTGAGCCATTGATCGAACATGCGTGCGCCCAGGTCGCGGCGCAGACCGGCGCGGATGCTGGTCCAGGCGGATTCCAGGCTCTCATCGGCCTGGCGCACCTGTCCATCCTCCCAACCTGCCACGCGAACAACATCCTTCATTCTTGTCGACCCACCAAAGCTATGCCCCCCGTTTTCGGGCAGGAAAACACGACGCAAGAAGCCTCCACCGGAAACGCCCCCGCTTCCCGAGTTCCTTGCGACAAACGATCTCACATGACGGCCGCTGAGGTGATTCGACGGCGACCGGATTTCAAAAATAGACGGGGCTGCTTCGCCGGATCAAGGCCGCCCCGGTTCAAAAAAGTGAAATAAAGCCGTTGACTCGGCAAACGCACGGAAAAGCCCGGAAAATCAAATTACCGTTATTTTCCAATGTCTTATTTTTGAAGCTTTATGGTGCACCGCGTCGAATCGCGGGAATTGCGCGGGTGTCAAAGATGACGGCAATCATGACAGCATTGTTAAGGTACGACGAAAAGCCCGCTCTGGCGAACCAGAGCGGGCTTTTAAAGTCTTGCGAAGCCGGAAAAGGCTTAGGCGAGCGCGCCGACAGCCTTGGTCAGGCGGCCAAACTTGCGAGCTGCGGTATTCTTGTGCAGCACGCCGCGGGCAACGCCGCGAGCCAGTTCGGGCTGGACGGTCTGGAGCGCGGTCGCAGCGGCGGCCTTGTCACCGGCGGTGATGGCGGCTTCCACCTTCTTCACCAGGGTGCGGATCCGGCTGATGCGGGCGCCATTGATTGCGGCGCGACGCTCATTGCGACGGATGCGCTTCTTGGCTTGCGGCGTATTGGCCATTCTATTCCTCGGTTCTCGTCAAATCTCGGGAAGAGGCCAATCGACGATCCGATCTGCCTCGTGAAGGTGCGCCCCTTACAGAGTATCCGGGCGGGCGTCAACGGGTGTGCGGCGCGCTATTTCTGGCATTTCGGGCAGAAGAAGGTGGATCGCCCACCATCGACCCGGCGCTGAACCGTCCCGCCACAGCCGCACGACTCGCCCTCACGCCCGTAGACGCGCCATTGTTTGGAAAAATAGCCCAGTTCGCCGTCGGGCCGCGCATAATCGCGCAGGGTGGAGCCGCCAGCGACGATCGCGGCGGACAGAACGTCGCGAATCGCCTGCACCAGCAGGGCGAGTCGCGGCCGGCCGATCTTGCCCGCCGCCCGAGTCGGGGCGATGCCCGCCATGTTGAGCGCTTCGCACACATAGATATTGCCAAGCCCGGCGACGATCCGCTGATCGAGCAGCGCGGCCTTGATCGACGTCGCCTTGCCCGCAAGCGCGGCGGCCAGCATCGCGACGTCGAAATCCGGCCCCAGCGGCTCCGGCCCCATGCGGGTGAAGGGGGCATAGCCGGTCCACATATCCGACCGCACCAGATCGAGCGATCCGAACCGGCGCGGATCGTTGAGCGAGAGAAGATGCCCCCGCCCCGTTTCCAGCAGCAGATGGTCATGCGCGCCGATCTCCGTGGGATCGATGCGCCAGCGCCCCGACATGCCGAGGTGAAAGATCATCATGTCGCCCCGGTCGGTTTCGATGAGGCCATATTTGGCGCGGCGCGACAGGCCCGTCACCCGCGCGCCGGTCATCCGCTGGCGCAGGTCGACGGGAATCGGAAAGCGCAGGTCCGCACGGCGCGGTTCGACCCGCGTCAGCACATCACCCAACAGGACGGAGCGCAGCCCCGCAACGGTGGTTTCGACTTCGGGAAGCTCAGGCATGCGTCCCATCTAGTTATAGGCAGGCAGAATAACCAGCTTCATGGCTGGAACAGCGCCGCATCTGTGTCTAGAGGAACTCCCCATGAGCGAAACAGCATCCTTCGGCTATCGCGACGTCGATGCCGCCGACAAGGCGGGCATGGTCCGCGAAGTCTTTTCCAACGTCGCAGCCAAATATGACCTGATGAACGACGCCATGTCGGCGGGCGCGCATCGGTTATGGAAGGATCAGTTCGTCAAGCGCGTAAAGCCGCGCGCGGGCGAGCAGATACTGGACATGGCCGGCGGCACCGGCGACATCGCGTTCCGCATGCACAAACATGGCGCGCATGTCACCGTGTCCGACATCAACCCGGAAATGCTGGCCGTGGGGGTCGAGCGGGCGCAGAAGAAGAAGCTTGAGGGCCTGATCTGGTCCGAGCAGAATGCCGAGACGCTGACATTCGGCGACCGGGAATTCGACGCCTATACGATCGCGTTCGGCATCCGCAACGTGACCCATATCGATCAGGCGCTGCGCGAGGCGAACCGGGTGCTGAAATTTGGCGGGCGATTTTTTTGCCTGGAATTTTCCACCACGACATGGCCGGGCTTTTCCGACGTCTATGACGTCTATTCGCACAAGCTGGTGCCGCAGTTGGGCAAGCTGTTCGCCAATGATGCCGACAGCTATCGCTATCTGATCGAATCGATCCGCCGTTTCCCGCCAATGCCGAAATTCGAAGCCATGATCCGCGACGCCGGATTCGTGAACACGAAGGTCGAACCGATATTGGGCGGGCTGGTGGCGATCCATTCGGGCTGGAAGATTTGAAGCCCGCATGACCGCGCATATCACGCACGCCCTTCGCCTTCTGAAATGGGGGCGCACACTCGCGCGGCACGGCGCGCTGCGCGGCATCGAACGCGACCCGCTGGCACCATCCATGGTGAGGCGCGGCGCCCGCATATTGCGCTTTGGCGCGCGCCTGCCCAAACAGCCGCGCTATGCCGACGCCTTCCAGTCAATCGGCCCGGCTGCGATCAAATTGGGCCAGACGCTGGCGACCCGGCCCGATCTGGTCGGCGACGAAGCGGCGAACGATCTGCTGCGGTTGCAGGACGCCCTGCCTCCTGTGCCGTTCGAGACGATCCGGGCGCAGGTCGAACAAAGTTTCGGCCGACCGCTGGAGCAGGTCTATAGCCGCTTTGACGAAGAACCGGTCGGCGCGGCCTCCATCGCACAGGTGCATCGCGCGGTCACGACCGATGGCCGCGACGTCGCGGTCAAGGTGATCCGCCCCGGCGTGATCGACAAGTTCACCCGCGACATCCAGACCTATGAATGGGCCGCCGCCCATGTCGAAATGCTGGGCGGCGAGATTGCCCGGCTGCGCCCGCGCCTGGTGATCGCCAACATGAAGCGCTGGACCGCGCGGGAACTGGACCTGCGGCGCGAAGCGGCTTCCGCCTCTGAACTCAGCGAAGCAATGGAGGCGATGCCGGGATATCGCATCCCCGCCATCGACTGGGACCGCACGACCGGCAAGGTCATGACGATGGAGTGGATCGACGGGATCAAGATTTCCGATCGCGACGCCCTGATCGCGGCGGGCCATGATGTGAAGGATATCGCCGCTCGTCTGGTCAACGCCTTCCTGCGGCAGGCGATTGCGGAGGGCTTCTTCCATGCCGACATGCATCAGGGGAACCTGTTCGTTTGCCCCAATGGCGATATCGTAGCGATCGATTTCGGCATCATGGGCCGGATCGACCGGCGCGCGCGCATGTGGCTGGCGGAGATTCTCTACGGCCTGATCACCGGCAATTATAAGCGCGTCGCGGAAATCCATTTCGAGGCGCAATATGTGCCCGCCCATCATAATGTCGCCGAATTCGCCACCGCCCTGCGCGCGGTGGGCGAACCGATGCGCGGCAAGCCGGTGCGCGAACTGTCGGTCGGCGGGATGCTGGACGGCCTCTTCGCCATCACCCGCGATTTCGACATGCAGACCCAGCCGCATTTGCTGCTGCTCCAGAAGACGATGGTCATGGTGGAGGGCGTGGCGACCGCGCTCGATCCCGACATCAACCTGTGGGAGACGAGCGGCCCCTATGTAAAGAGTTGGCTGCGCGACGAACTGGGACCGGAGGCGAAGGCGGCCGACACGCTGATCGAAAACTGGCGCACGCTCCAGCGGCTGCCGGGCCTGGTCAAGCGGATCGAGGACGCCTTCCCCGAAAAGGGCGGCGCACCGCCCCCGCCCCCGCTGGGGGATGTGAAGCTGATCCGCGTGGGCGGCGGCTGGCGCTATGCGGCGGTGGCCGTGATTGCGGCAGCGGCTGGCGTGCTGGGCGCGGCGCTCCTACATCTGCATCTATGACTCAGCAGCGCGTCCTTCTTATCATTTCCGGCGGCATTGCCGCCTATAAATCGCTCGAACTGGTGCGGCTGCTGCGCAAGCGCGGGATCGCGGTGCGGGCGGTGTTGACACAAAGCGCGGCGCAGTTCGTGACGCCGCTGTCGCTGGGCGTGCTGACCGAAGATCAGGTGTATGAGGATCTGTTCGATCTGAAGGCCGAGCGCGAGATCGGGCATATCCAGCTTAGCCGTCAGGCCGATCTGGTGGTCGTCGCGCCCGCCACCGCCAATATTCTGGCCAAGATGGCGAACGGCATTGCGGACGATCTGGCGACCACATTGCTGCTGGCCACCGACAAGCCGGTGCTGGCGGTGCCCGCCATGAATGTGCGCATGTGGCATCACAAGGCCACCCAGCGGAACCTCAATCAGTTGCGCGCCGACGGCGTGCAGGTGATGGAGCCGGATGACGGCGCGATGGCGTGCGGCGAATTCGGCAAGGGCCGCCTGCCCGAGCCGGAGGCGATTGCGGCGGAGATTGAGCGGCTTCTTTCCTCCGTTCGCCCGGAACCTGTTGAGGCGCCAACGGATATTTTGAACGGACGCCATATCCTGATCACCGCCGGGCCGACGCATGAGCCGATCGACCCGGTGCGCTACATCGCCAATCGATCGTCGGGCAAGCAGGGCTTCGCCATCGCCGCCGCCGCGGCACGGGCCGGGGCGCGGGTGACTTTGGTCGCGGGGCCGGTGCATCTGCCCACGCCGGCGGGCGTCGATCGCGTGGATGTGGAAACCGCACGCGACATGCTGGCGGCGGTTGAAGCGGCCCTGCCCGCCGACGCGGCGATCATGGTCGCGGCCGTGGCCGACTGGCGCACGGCCGACGCCGCCGACCAGAAGCTGAAGAAGGACGGATCTGGACGGCCCGCGCCGCTGACGCTGGTCGAAAATCCCGATATTCTCGCAACCCTGGGCCATCATGCGCAGCGCCCCGCCTTGCTGGTCGGCTTTGCCGCCGAAACGCAGAAGATCGCCGAGCATGCGCAGGCCAAGCTTGCGAAGAAGCGCGCGGACTGGATCGTCGCCAATGACGTATCGGGTCCCCCCGGAACAAGTGTAATGGGCGGCGACGCCAACACCGTACAGATCGTCACCGCCGCCGGCATCGAATCCTGGCCCAGCCTGCCCAAGGGGGAGGTGGCCGACAAACTCATCGAAAAGGTTGCCCATGCCCTCTCCTCTCCACGCGATTGACATCAAGCTGAAGCGCCTGCCCCATGGCGAGGGGCTGCCCGTCCCTGCCTATGCCACCGCGCACGCCGCCGGCATGGATGTGGTGTCGGCCGAGGAACTGGTGCTGGCGCCCGGCGGACGCCATGCGGTGGCGACCGGCTTTGCGATGGCCATCCCCGAAGGTTATGAGGTGCAGGTGCGCCCGCGTTCCGGCCTGGCGCTGAAGCATGGCATCAGCCTGCCCAACACGCCCGGCACGATTGACGCGGATTATCGTGGCGAATTGAAGATCATCCTCATCAACCTGGGCGATCAGCCCTTCCCGATCGCGCGCGGCGACCGGATCGCGCAGCTGGTGGCGGCCCCAGTGCAGCTTGCCAGCTTCACGGAAGTCGATAGTCTGGACGACACCGCCCGGGGACAGGGCGGTTTCGGTTCGACAGGTGTTGCCTCATGATGCTGACCGACGATCAACTGGATCGTTATGCGCGCCATATCGTGCTGAAGGAGATTGGCGGAGCGGGACAGGCCCGGCTGCTGGGCGCGGATGTCGCGGTGATCGGCGCGGGCGGCATTGGCAGCCCGGCGATCCTTTATCTGGCCGCGGCCGGTGTCGGCACGATCCGCGTGATCGATCATGACGCGGTGTCACTGTCCAACCTGCAACGCCAGATATTGTTCGGCGCAGCCGACATTGGCGCGCCCAAGGCCGAAGCGGCGATGGCGGCGGTGGCGCGGATCAATCCCGACGTGAAGCTGATCCCCATCAACGCGCGGATCGACGCCAGCAATGCAGACCTCATCCTGCGCGAGGCCGATGTGGTGCTGGACGGATGCGACAATTTCGACACGCGCCTGACCGTGGCGGACGCAGCGCAGCGCCTGCGCATTCCACTGGTGTCGGCGGCCGTCGGCCCGTTCGAAGGGCAGTTGGCGACCTATCGCGGCTGGGAAGAGGACAAGCCCTGCTATCGCTGCCTGGTCGGCGCGCCGCAGGATGCGCCCGAGCGCAATTGCGCCGAAACCGGCGTGATCGGCGCGCTGACCGGGGTGATGGGCAGCCTGGCCGCGCTGGAAGTGATCCGCGCGCTCGTCCCCTTTGGCGCGGATATGACGGGCCGGTTGCTGATCGCCGACCTGCTGTCCATGCGCTTTCGCACGCTGGATGTGGCGAAAGATCCCGCCTGCCCCGGCTGCGCGGTGGAATTATGCGTCCCTTGACGATCGTCGTCACGGCCGCCGATGCGGAGCGGCTGCGCGGCGCGCTGGTGCTGGCGGCGGCGCAGGCCGCGCTCGGCGGGCGGGCGACGCTGTTTCTGCAACTGGACGCCGTCGCTCTGCTGCGCGCGCCGATCGTTGCGCCGCAGGACATGGCCCATCAGGCGGCGGGATTGCCGTCGCTTGCCACGCTGATCGCGGAGGCGCTGGCGCTGGATGTCGCGATCATCGCCTGCCAGAGCGGCATGGCGCTGGCGGGCATGACGACCGACGATCTGCCCCATGGTGTGCAAAGTGGCGGGCCGATCGGCCTGCTGGAGCAACTGGACGATGCAGCCCGATTGGTGCTTGTTTGAAATTCAGCGAATGACCGGCAGATAGCGCCAGAGTTGGCGCGGGGCATCGGCGCCCGGCGTGATGCGACTATAAGAGGTCACGGCATCATCCGTCCGCAATCCGGGCATCAGGCCAATATGTGCTGCCCCCCAAAAGGCGACGAAACAGAGCAAGGCCGTCGCCGCAACGCGCATAGTCTTCATCGTTCCGCCTCCTCCTTTCCGTCGGCTCGTCCTAGCCTCTCTGCAAGGTGCGGACAAGCCGATGGGAAGAGCGGAGCCTTCAGAATTGCTGGTAGCGTTCGTTTCCGACAAAACCCAGATTGGTGACGCCGGATCGTTTGATGTCGGCCAGCACTTCATCGACCGTGACATAGCGGGCGGCGGCATTCGGCTGGAACTGGAGTTCCGGCTCCACCGGCAGGCGGAGCGATGCCGCCAGATAACGGCGCAAGGTCATCCGGTCGATCGCCGCGCCATTCCAACGGATCACGCCGTCCGCATCGATGCCGACCCTGTTCTTGACCGGGTCCATCCTGATGGGAATTTCCTTCGCCTGCCCCGGCAGGTCGACGCCGACGCTGTGCGTCTGGATCGGGATGGTGATGATGAACATGATCAGCAGCACCAGCATCACATCGATCAACGGAGTGGTGTTCATATCGGACAAGGGCGCATCCCCGGCGCCCGACTGGGGTCTTGCGAAGCTCAAAGCCATAAAGTCCCTCCTGTGATTGATAATGATATATCAACACATAAATCATGCCCGCGACCGACCGCTTTGGCAAGCGCCCTTCTATTGGCCCCTTCTATTGACAGTGCGGGCGGCCCATTTATGGGGAAGGCGCGGCTTTTTAGGGCCGCGCAACCTGACAATTTCACAGAAAGACCTCCCGTGTCCGCCATGCTCAAGATCACCCTGCCCGATGGTTCCGTGCGTGAAGTCGCGCCCGGCACTACCCCGGCGGACATTGCAGCGGCGATCGGGCCGGGTCTGGCCAAGGCGGCGATCGCCGCGCGCGTCGATGGCGAACTGCGCGATATCGGCCGCCCGCTGGAGCAGGATTCGCAGCTTGCCCTCGTGACCGCGAAGGACGAGGCCGACGCGCTGGAACTGGCGCGCCACGATTTCGCCCATATCTTGGCCGAAGCGGTGCAGGCGCTGTTCCCCGGCACGCAGATCACCTTCGGCCCGGCGACGGACGATGGCTTCTATTATGACTTCGCACCGGCTGAGCGCCCCTTCACGGAGGAGGACCTGCCCGCGATCGAAGCGGAGATGCGCAAGATCATCGCCGCCAACAAGCCGCTGCGCCGCGAAGTCATCGCCCGCGACACGCTGATCGCGCAGTGGGAAGCGGCCGGCGAGACGTTCAAGGCGCAATGGGCCGCCGAACTGCCGCAGGGCGAGGAACTGACCGTCTATCATTCGGGCGACGGCTGGTATGATATGTGCCGCGGCCCGCATCTGGCCTCCACCGGCAAGCTGGACCCCGCCGCGTTCAAGCTGACCCGCGTGTCGGGCGCTTATTGGCGCGGCGATCAGAAGAATGCGATGTTGAGCCGCATCTACGGCACCGGCTGGCTCAACAAGAAGCAGCTTAATGAGCATCTGACGCGGCTGGAAGAAGCGGGCAAGCGCGACCACCGCAAGCTGGGCGCGGAGATGGACCTGTTCCACCTCCAACAGGAAGCACATGGCAGCGTCTTCTGGCACCCTAAAGGCTATCTGATCTGGCGCGAGTTGGAAGCCTATATGCGCCGCGCCATCGACGATGCCGGCTATCGCGAGGTGAAGACCCCGCAAGTGATGGACGCGCGACAGTGGGAGACGTCCGGTCACTGGGGCAAATATCGCGAAAATATGTTCGTCATTCCCGACGAAGTGCCGAACGTGGACGACGAAGGCCCGCTGGTGTCGGACGATGCCGACTGGATGGCATTGAAGCCCATGAACTGCCCGGCGCATGTTCTGATCTTCCGCCAGGGGATCAAAAGCTATCGCGACCTGCCGCTGCGCTTTTATGAGAATGGCTGCTGCCACCGCAACGAGCCGCATGGCGCGCTGCACGGCCTGATGCGCGTGCGCCAGTTCACGCAGGACGACGCGCATATCTTCTGCCGCGAAGACCAGATTGTCGAGGAAGTCCGCGCCTTCTGCGCGCTGGCCGACCGCATCTACAAGGATTTCGGCTTCACCTACTCGATCAAGCTGGCGCTGCGCCCCGAAAAGCGCTTCGGCACCGAGGAAATGTGGGACAAGGCGGAAAATGAACTGCGCAACGCGGTTGCCGCTGCGGGCCTGAATACGCCGGAATATGGCTGGGAAGAATTGCCGGGCGAAGGCGCCTTCTATGCGCCCAAGCTGGAATGGCATCTGACCGATGCGATCGGCCGCACCTGGCAGGTGGGCACCATCCAGTCGGACCGCGTGCTGCCCGAACGACTCGACGCCAGCTATATCGGCGAAGATGGCGAACGCCACCGCCCGGTCATGCTCCACCGCGCCATTTTCGGCAGCTATGAACGCTTCATCGGCATCCTAATCGAACATTATGCGGGCAAATTCCCGCTCTGGCTCGCCCCGGTGCAGGCCGTCGTCGCAACCATCGTGTCCGACGCGGACGACTATGCGAAGGCCGCCGTAGAGAAGCTGCGCGCAGCGGGCATCCGCGCCGAAATCGACGTTCGCAATGAGAAGATCAATTACAAGGTGCGCGAGCATAGCCTTGGAAAAGTGCCGAATTTGCTGGTCGTTGGCCGCCGCGAGGCGGAGGAAGGCACGGTCGCGCTGCGCGAGTTGGGCAAAGAAGGACAGAGCTTCCTTTCCCTCGACGATGTAATTGCGCGTCTTGCAAAAGAGGCCAAGGCACCCGATATGCGTTGAGGCAGAAATGCCGCAAGGGTGCGTGATTCCGTTACGGCGGGAGCACGCACCCCTTTCGGCTTTGTGCAAAAGCCGCTAAGAGCCGTCCGTTTTTCGAAACGACCAAAGGAGATACTGCTATACGTCCCCCGATGATGCGCCGCCCGCTGGCGCCGCCGCCGAAGTCCGGCCCCCGCTATAATGAGTTCATCAACGTGCCAAAGGTGCGCGTGATCGATGACGAGGGCGAAAATCTCGGTGTGATGTTTACGCAGGAAGCGATCGAGCAGGCTTATGAAGTCGGCCTCGATCTGGTCGAGGTGTCCCCGAACGCCGACCCGCCAGTCTGCAAGTTTCTGGACATCGGCAAGTTCAAGTACGAGGCCCAGAAAAAGGCGAACATCGCCCGCAAGACCCAGAAGACGCAGGAACTCAAAGAGATCAAGATGCGTCCGAACATCGACGATCATGATTATGATACGAAGATGAAGAAGGTCCATGATTTCATCGGCGAAGGCGACAAGGTGAAGATCACCCTGCGTTTCCGTGGCCGCGAACTCAGCCACCAGCAGTTGGGCATGAACCTGCTCCAGCGCGTGGCGGAAAACGTCCAGGAAATCGCGAAGGTCGAAGCCTATCCGCGCATGGAAGGCCGCCAGATGCTGATGGTGCTCGCGCCGAAATAAGGCTGCGACATCGCCGTCACTCTATCATGCTCGTCGGGCGGGGTCTGTATGCAGACTCCGCCCGACTGGCTTTGGGGCAAAGCGCTCCGTCCTCACCCGTTGGGCAGGATCAGATATTTTTCGCCCGTGCGGCGGGCATTATAGGCCAGCGCGGCGTCGCGGCTGAGGGCGTCCTGAAGCGAAATGCGCGCCTTGTAGGCGCTGGCGAAGGTGGTGGTCAGGCTGTCGCGCACTCGCTGGCGCATCCGCTCCACCGTCTCCGCCCCGGCGCGCTGAAGGAAGGGAAAGAGCAGCCAGCCGCCCACGCTCCAGCCGAAGCCGAAACTGCGCGTGATGACCGTAGGCGCGGTGTCCAGCGCGCCATAGATATAGGCTTGTTTGAGGACATCGGAGCCGTAACGGCTATAGGCTGCGCCCTTGCTGGCGGCGCGCTCCATGGCGTGGAGAATCTGGCTGACCAGCGTGCCGCCGCCGATCGCATCAAAGGCGATGGTCGCGCCGGTCGCCTCGACCGCGTCCTGCAGCGCTTGTAGGAAATCCGCCTGAGAACTGTCGAGCACATGATCAGCGCCCAGCCCCCGGAGCGTTGCCGCCTGCGCTTCGCTGCGCACGATATTGATGAGCGGGATGCCGTCTTCCCGGGCGATGCGCACCAGCATCTGCCCCAGATTGGAGGCGGCAGCGGTGTGGACGATCGCCTTATGCCCCTGCGCGCGCGCTGTTTCGACAAAGCCGAGCGCGGTCAGCGGATTGACGAAGGCGGACGCGCCCTGTTCCGCGCTCGCTCCTTCGGGCAGCAGCAGGACAGATCGGGCGTCGACCAGTCGATATTGCGCGAACATGCCGCCCGGCACGCAGGCGACCCGCCTGCCCAGCAGCGCCTGCGCCTCTGCCGCGTCGCCGGCCGCGATCACCGTTCCCGCGCCTTCATTGCCGACCGGCATGGCTTCGCCGATCCGCGCGGCCATGGCGCGCACCGCCGCATCGGGCATCTGCGCCACGATTCGGCCATCGCCATAATCGGCATTGGCGACATCGGCCGGGCCGAACAACAGACCCAGATCGGATGGATTGATCGGCGCCGCCTCGACCCGGACGAGTATCTCATAGCCGGTGGGCGGCGGCAGGCTTTCTTCGGCCAGTTTGACGGTCAACCGGCCATCCTGCGCCAAGCTGGTGAGGATCTTGAGGCCGCGCGTTTCACCCATGGAGATGCTCCCTATTCTGTCAGTCACCGGAGGTAGGGGCGGCCGCGCCGATGACAAGCGCAGGGAATCAGGGCGAGGGCTTTTCGCGATAAAGGGTCGGAAAGGCCGCCTTGAGCGCCGCGATCTTGGGCCGGTCCCAGCGCATGATATAGGGATGGGTGGGATATTTGCGGGCGAAATCCTGATGATCGGCCGCTGCGTCCTGAAAGCCGGTGAACGGCTCCACCTGCGTCACGATCGGGTTGGGCCACAGCCCCGCCTTGCCCAGTTGAACGATGTAAGCGCGCGCGACCCGATCCTGTTCGGGGTTTAGCGGAAAGAGCGCGCTGCGATATTGGGTGCCGCTGTCGGGACGCTGATAATTGAGCGTCGTCGGATCGGCGACCACCGAGAAGAAAATGCGCAGCAACGCGCCATAGCTGACCTGTGCGGGATCATAGGTCACGCGGACCGATTCGGCAAAACCGGTGTCGCCCATGCTCACCGCTTCATAGTCAACGCGCCGGCCTTTTGGTCCGCCGGCAAAGCCTGAGACAGCGAGTTGGACACCTTTGACGTGCGAAAAGACGCCCTCCACGCCCCAATAGCAGCCGCCCGCGAAGATCGCGGTTTCCAGCTTTCGGGTCGGGATGGCGTCTATCGCGGGAACCGGGGCCAGAATGGCGCGTTCGGCATGCAACGGGGAAGCGGCGGCAAGTGCCGCAAAAACAGGGAGAAAAAGGGCCTTAGAGCGCCGCGCCATGGCTTTGCGTCGCAGCGACGGCGGTAGAGCCGAACATCGGCGGCTCTTCGGGCTGGAGCAGGAACATGCCGACAGCGCCGATCGCAAACCCGCCCAGAAAGCGCAGGAACAGGTCGGATTTCAAAAACGCCATCATGGCAAACGCCTTTCTACCTTCTATTGCCGGTCCTACCGGCCATGCGGCTATATCCATGCGCCTTGCCCCTGACTGAACGGCCGACCCTGCGTGAGCGGGTTTCGACCAATGTGGGCAAGAGAACGACGAACGCAGCCTCTTATTCAGTTTCTTTGTGCAACGGGCATATAGAGCGCCCAGCGACAATCGCAAGACGCTGCGGCGCGAAAAACACCGTTTCCATTTTTTGACAAAATAGAAGAACCGGCGCTTTCACGCCGGTTCTTGCCATATCGCAGGCGCGAAAACCCTTGGACTTATTTCAGTGCAGCGCAGGCTTCCTGAATGCGGGTACACGCCTTTTTCAGCACTTCGTCCGAGGTCGCGTAGCTGATGCGGAAGGCAGGCGACAGGCCGAAAGCGGCGCCATGCACGGCGGCGACCTTGGCTTCGTCCAGGAAATAGCCGATCAGCGTTTCGTCGCTGTCGATCAACACGCCCTTGGGCGTGGTCTTGCCAATCACGCCGCTGGCGTCGGGATAGACATAGAAGGCGCCTTCGGGCGTCGGGCAGTCGAGGCCCGGCGCATCGTTCAGCATGGCGACGACCATGTCGCGGCGCTTCTTGAACACGCTGTTGCGCTCTTCCAGAAAATCCTGCGGGCCGGTCAGCGCCGCGACGGCGGCCGCCTGGCTGATCGAACAGGGGTTGCTGGTCGATTGCGACTGAAGCTTGCTCATCGCCTTGATGATCCATTCAGGACCACCGGCAAAGCCAATGCGCCAGCCAGTCATCGAAAACGCCTTGGAACAGCCATTGACCGTCAGCGTGCGATCATAGAGTTCCGGGCACACCTGCGCGATGGTGGCGAAGGGGGTGGAGGCGTACCAGACATGTTCATACATGTCGTCGGTCATCACCAGCACATGCGGGTGACGCAGCAGCACATCGGCCAGCGCCTTCAGCTCATCGGCCGAATAGGCCGCGCCCGAGGGGTTGGACGGCGAGTTCAGCATCAGCCATTTGGTGCGCGGGGTGATGGCGGCTTCCAGCTGGCCCGGGGTGATCTTGTAACCCTGCGACGCCGGGCCTTCGATGAAGACCGGGGTGCCGCCGGCGAAGTTCACGATGTCGGGATAGCTGACCCAATAGGGCGCCGGGATGATGACTTCATCGCCCGCATCGACCGTGGCGACCAGCGCGTTGAACAGGGTGTGCTTGCCGCCCGAATTCACGCTGATCTGGCTGCGCTTGTAGATCAGGCCGTTGTCGCGCTTGAATTTGAAGGCGACCGCTTCCTTGACGTCGGCGGTGCCGTCCACATCGGTATAGCGGGTCAGATTCTTGCGAATGGCTTCGATGCCCGCCTCTTTGACGAAATCTGGCGTGTCGAAATCCGGTTCGCCGGCCGAAAGTCCAATAACGTCCACGCCTTCGGCTTTGAGCGCGTTCACGCGGGCGCTCATGGCGAGCGTGGCGGACGGCTGGATGCGACCGAGGGCGGCGGAAGTCTGGCTCATGGCAAAAATCTTTCTCAAGAATCCCCTTGTCCGCAACAATTGCGGACGCCGCGTCCCTTAGTGCGCAACGGAGAAGGGGGCAACCGGCCAGATGCCGCTTATTGGCTTTACGGCAGGATAGCGTGGCTATCGGGCGAGAGTCGCGGCGACCATGCCGCGCGCGGCGTTGCCGATGAAGAAGCCCCGCTCCAGATCGTGCAGGCGCAGATCGCCCTCCACCGCTTCGCCCATGTCGATCAGACTTTGCCGCAGGATACCGGGCAACAGCCCGCGCGACAAAGGCGGCGTGACCAGCTTGTCCCCGCGCTCCACGAAGATGGTGGAGAAGGCGCCTTCGGTCAGATAGCCGGCGGCATCGACCAGCAGCACTTCATAGGTGCCGCCACGCTGCAACGCATCCTTGTAGAGGCTGCGGTCGGTGGTCTTGTGCAACAGGCGCTGGTCCTGCGCGGAGGCATTGCGCGGCACGGCGGCGACCTTCATGATCGCATCGGGCCAGCTGAGATGGCCGCGCACCTCGATCGCCACCGATCCCGCGCGCGACACCAGCAGCCGCACCCGGCTGCGGTCGCGCAGGCGGAAGGTGGCGGCCTGCAATTCATTGCGCACCGCATGACGATCGAAACTGAAGCCCAGCGCCTCTGCGCTGGCCTTGAGCCGCGTCAGATGCAATTCCAGCAACCGGACCCCTTCGAGCGGATCGAAGGCCATGGTTTCCAGCAGATCATAGCGTCCATCAGCCAATGCCATCGAAACCCATCAAGCTCCTGCGCGCGCCATAGCAGCCGGGGCGAGGAAACGCCCCTTGGCCAGACATTCCGCCCATTCGGATGCGCCTTCCGAATCCGCGACGATGCCCGACCCCAGGCCCAGCCGGCCCACACCCCGCCCCTCTTCGACGCAAAGGGTGCGAATGGCAACATTGAAGGCGGCGTCGCCTTCCGGGTCGATCCAGCCCATCGACCCGGTATAGACGCCGCGCGCATGCGGTTCGACCGCGTCGATAATCTCCATCGCGCGCACCTTGGGCGCGCCGGTGATCGATCCGCAGGGAAACAGGATGCGCAGCACATCGACCGCCGACAGGCCGGGCAGGATGCGGGCGCGCACGGTCGACACCAGCTGATGCACGGTGGGATAGGATTCGACCTTGAACAGGTCGGGCACGGTGACGCTGCCGGCGCGCGACACCCGCGACAAATCGTTGCGCAGCAGATCGACAATCATCAGATTTTCGGCGCGCTGCTTGGCGTCGCCCTCCAGCCAGCCCGCCAGAGCGGCATCCTCGTCAATGTCCTCCGCGCGGGTGGCGGTGCCCTTCATCGGCCGTGCGGTCAGCTGACCGCGCACCTGAGTGAAGAATAATTCGGGCGAAAAGGACAGGATCGTCTGCGCGCCGGTACGCATCACGCCGCCATAGCCCGCCGCCGCGCGCGGCCGGACCGCCGCATAGAGCGCCATCGGATCGCCCGCCACATCCACATCGCATGGAAAGGTCAGATTGACCTGATAAATGTCGCCGGCGCGGATATAATCCTGCACCCGGTTGAAGGCGGCGCGATAGGCCGCTTCATCCACCAGCGGCCGCAACGGGCCGATGGCGACGCCCGCCGGATCAGGGAGCATCGCGGGCAAATCCTGCGGCGCGATCAGCCGCACGCCGGCGTAAAGACCGAACCAGAGCAAAGGCGCACCCGCCGCATCGCGCCTATGCGCGATCGGCGCCAGTCGATCCTCCAGCGCCAGCCCCGCTTCATAGGCCATATAGCCCGCAACATGCAGCCCCGCCTCGCGCGCTTCGGCCAGCTGGTCGAGCGCGGGCTGCACCTGGGCCATGCTATGCGCCGCGACGATCGCCACCGGATCGCGATACAGCCGCGCCGGCGCCGCGCCTTGCGCACGCGCATCGTCGAACAGGCAGAAGACTTCGTCGGGACCGGGAAGACGCATGGCGCTTCTTAACAGGCTTTACGATTGGCGAAAGGGCATAGGCGCGCGATGGCATGTTGCGCGCGGGCCGCCAAGCCCCTAGCCACGGGGGCATGAGCGATCCCGCCCCACCGCAAGATCGACCAATCGGCCGGGCCATCGGCCATGGGCTGCGCGGCCAATGCCCGGCCTGTGGCCAGGGGCGGATGTTCGCGCGCTTTCTGAAAGCCGCACCGGCCTGCCCGAATTGCGGCCTGCGCCTCGACGCGCATCAGGCGGATGATTTCCCCGCCTATATCGTGATCCTGGCGCTGGGGCATATATTGGTGCCCTTGATGATCGAAGTGAACGCCGCGCTCGCCATTCCGCTGCTGTGGCAGGCGCTGATCTGGCCGGGGCTGGCGATCCTGCTGGCGCTGGCGATGATCCAGCCGGTCAAGGGCGCGGTCATCGCCGTCCAGTGGAGCCGGCGCATGGCCGGTTTTTCCTGAAGCCGCCTGTTCCTGCCCTTTTTCCGACCCTTATTCGGGCTTGCGCAGGAAATTCAGCTCCATCGCTTCGCGCAGCGTATCGTCGATCAGGCGGCGGCCTTCGGCGCCGTGGGTGACGACGGTGGTGTCGCAAGTGGCGACGCACACACCCTTCTGAAAGCCGGCCGAACTGATGGTCCAGCTGGTGCGGCCGATATGGCCGATCGCGCAATGGACTTCGAACGGATAGGGGAAATGCGATTCCTCGATGAAGTTGAGGTTCACATTGGCCACCAGCCAGCGCACGCCATGTTCCTGCGGATGGCGGCCCATATGATGGTGAAACCGGATGCGCGCGGTTTCGAAAATGCCGGAAATGGCCACATTGTTGATGTGGCCCATGGTGTCCAGATCCTGGAAGCGGGTGTCTATACTGGTGACGAAGCGATAGGCTTCGGGACTGAACCGCCAGGATTCGGGTTTGGCCATGTCCTGTTTCCCCTTGGAATTTTCTGTCACATTTCCATAGCCATCATGGGCCGCGATGCAATTGGCCCCATAAAAATGACGCAAGTGCGGCCTTTTAGACACAACAGCAACGAAGCGTTTCGACTTCTGTGCGTGGACAGCGCCGGGCTGCGGACATAATTTCGCCCGCGACATGACCCGAGGATATTCCATGCCGCAGCGTTACAGCCTTGCCGCCATCACCCTGCATTGGGCGATCGCCGCCCTACTCGCCTTTCAGATCGCCGTCGGCTGGGCGCTGGAGGGATTGGGGAGCCATGGCTTCTTCCTCTATCAATGGCACAAGTCGGTCGGCATGCTGATCTTGGCGCTGACGCTGGCGCGGGTCGCGGTGCGGTATTGGAAGCCGCGCCCGGCAAAGCTGGAGGGCGGCTGGCAGGGCGCGCTGGCTTCTGGCGTGCATGTCGGCCTCTACGCCTTCATGCTGGGCGCGCCGCTGACCGGTTGGGCGCTGGTGTCGACCGCGAAGGTGAAGGTGCCGACGCTTTTGTTCGGCGTGCTGCCGCTGCCCCACCTCCCCTTGCCCGCCAGCGTTCATGCGATTGCCGAAAATGGCCATGGCCTGATCGCCTGGTTGGGCATTGCGCTGTTCCTGCTGCATGTCGCCGGCGCGCTGCGCCATCATGTGATGATGCGTGACGGCCTGATCTGGCGCATGGTGCCGGGGCGTTCGACCGTGCTGCTGGTCGCATTGCCCGCACTGATCGTTTTGGGCTTCATCGCTGGTCGCGCAATCCTTCCCGCGCCGCAGACTGCGCCAGCGCCCGCTCCGGTTGCGGAGGTCGACGAAAATAGCATGGAGGCCGCCAATGTCGCGGAGGCGGAGGCCATGAACGCCGCCGCGCCGGCCGACAACGCCGCGCAGAACGCCACGCAGGCCGCAGCAGAGGAACCTGTCGGCCCACCCCCGGCCTGGACCGTGCAGCCCGGCGGCCGCATCGGCTTTTCGGTCGGCAATGATGGCGAAACGATCAGCGGCAGCTTTTCCAAATGGACCGCCGCCATTGTGATGGACCCGGACCATCCCGACAGCGCCGACATCAAGGTGACGATCGACATGGCGTCCGCCAGCGTGGGGGATGCGTATAAGGACGGGATGCTGCCGGGCGACGAGTTTTTCGGGTCCGCCGCGCACCCCACCGCCACCTTCATCGCGAAAGGCGCGCAGGCCAGCGGCCCCAATCGTTATCGCGCCAGCGGCACGCTGACCCTGAAGGGCGTGGCGAAGCCGCAGACCATCCGCTTCAGCTTGTCGGGCAAGGATGCGACCCGCAAGGTGACGGGCAGCGCCACCATCGCCCGCCTGCCCTTTGGCGTGGGCAATGGCGACAGCAGCAAGGGACTGGCCCCGCAGGTGGCGGTGACGTTCGACTTTACCGCAAAGCGGAAGGACTGACGTCCAGCCCCTGTTCAGCCGGCGCGGTTGAGGAGGGCGGGATGATCCGATCATTCCATGCCCTTCCTGCCGCCGCGCTGCTGATCGCTGCGCCGACCGTCCCCGCCCTTGCCGCACCGGCGAATGCCCCGGCCGGATCGGGCGCCTTCATGTTCGAAAGCGGCGCCAGCCTGCTTGCCAAATGCCGCAACAAGACGCCCGAATATGCGCTGGCCTGCACTGCCTATATCGTGGGCGTGGTCGATGGCATCCGCAAGGACGCCTATATCGGCAAGGGACGGCCGGTCTGCTGGCCCGACCGGATGAGCGCGGACGATGTGCGCAGGATCGTAGTCGCCTATCTGGAACGCTGGCCCGACCAGCGCCGGGGCGCGGCCTCCGTGCTGATCAGCGTGGCGCTCAATGATCGTTACCCCTGCCAGAAATAGAGCGGGTCGATCAGCCTGATCGGGACAAATCATTGCGCGCGACCATGGCCTAACTGGTACAATCTTGCCTTGGCCCCTGCGACAGCGTAGGTGCGCCCCCTATTTTATCTTGTGCGAAGGAGACTCGACGTGGCGGCGAAGTGGACGCCGGAAAGCTGGCGGAGCCAAAAGGGCATTCAGATGCCCTTTTATCGGGATGCGGACGCGCTGGCGTCGGTAGAGGCCCAGCTTGGCCAGTTTCCGCCCCTCGTCTTTGCGGGCGAGGCGCGCAACCTGAAGGCGGATCTGGCGAAGGTCGTGACCGGCGACGCCTTCCTGTTGCAGGGCGGCGATTGCGCGGAAAGCTTTGCCGAGTTCCACCCGAACAACATTCGCGACACGTTCCGCGTGCTGCTGCAGATGGCGGTGGTGCTGACCTTTGCGTCGAAGCTGCCGGTGGTGAAGGTCGGTCGCATGGCGGGCCAGTTCGCCAAGCCCCGTTCGGCCGATACCGAAACGATCGGCGGCGTGGAACTGCCCAGCTATCGCGGCGACAATGTCAACGACATCGCCTTCACGCCCGAAGCGCGCGAGCCGGACCCGCAGCGGATGATCCGCGCCTATAATCAGTCGGCGGCCACGCTCAATCTGGTGCGCGCTTTCTCGACCGGCGGCTATGCCAGCCTGGAGCGGGTGCATGGCTGGATGCTCGATTTCATGGGGCGCTCGCCATGGGCCGCGAAGTTCGAGGCGATGGCCGACCAGATCGGCCAGGCGCTCGACTTCATGCGCGCCTGTGGCCTGGACGCGGAAAGCGTGCCCCAGTTGGGCGGCACCAGCTTCTACACCAGCCATGAAGCGCTGCTGCTGCCGTTCGAACAGGCGCTGACCCGTCAGGATTCGCTGACCGGCGACTGGTATGACACGTCGGCGCATATGCTGTGGATCGGCGACCGCACCCGCTTCGAAGGGTCGGCCCATGTCGAATATCTGCGCGGCATCGGCAATCCGATCGGCCTGAAATGCGGTCCCAGCCTGGAGCCGGACGCGCTGCTGCGCCTGCTCGACACGCTGAACCCGGCGCGGGAAGCCGGGCGCATGACGCTCATCACCCGCTATGGCCATGACAAGATTGAGGCCGGCCTACCCAAGCTGGTGCGGGCGGTGATGCGCGAAGGCCATCCGGTGATCTGGTCGTGCGACCCGATGCACGGCAATGTCATCAAGGCGGCCAATGGCTACAAGACGCGGCCGTTCGACCGCATCCTGGCCGAAGTGCGCGGCTTCTTTGCGGTGCATCGCGCCGAAGGCAGCTTCGGCGGCGGCATCCATGCGGAAATGACCGGGCAGAATGTGACGGAATGCACCGGCGGCGCCATCGCCATCACCGACGAGGGGCTGGCCGATCGGTATCACACCCATTGCGATCCGCGCCTGAACGCCGCGCAGAGCCTGGAACTGGCCTTCCTGCTGGCGGAAATGCTGAACGAGGAACTGAAGGAACGCCGCGCCGCGGCGTGACCTGAGCATCCGAACACAATAAAGAGGGGCGGGATCGCGTGATCCCGCCCCTCTTTATTTTCATCAGGCCGCGATGATCGCGATGCTCAGCGCTTCACTGCCATCGGCAATCGCGATCAGGCGATCGACATTGGGATGCACGCCCGGACGGTTGCGGGCATCGGGCACATGTTCGGCGAATACATCCAGCCCATGTTCGGCCGCCGCCTTGTCCAGCGCGCCGAACTGCTGCGCCAGATACTGATAGACGGCCACCGATCCCTGCTTGCCCGGCTGATTCTCGATGCTGGCGACCACCGTTCCGGCGGCGTCGATCAGGTCGATACGCTGCACGCCGTCGATCGGCGGCAAGAGCTGAAGATTATCCTTGAAACTGGCGGTTGGCTGGATCGGCATGGATGATGGTCCCCTATGAATGGTCGGGGCGGCCTGTCGCATCTTCCGACGCGCGGATCAAAGCCTTCCTGCCACTCTATTCCGCGCCCTTGCGCGCCTGCGCCCGGCGAGCGAAAATGTTGAGACACTCCACCAGCGTCGAAAACGCCATGGCCGCATAGATATAGCCTTTGGGCACATGCACGCCGAAACCATCGGCGATCAGCACCGCGCCGATCATCAACAGGAAGCCCAATGCCAGCATCACCACGGTCGGGTTGCGGGCGATGAAATTGGCCAGCGGGTCGGCGGCGATCAGCATCACCGTCACCGCCACGATCACGGCGATGTACATGACCGCCAGATTGTCCGTCATGCCCACCGCCGTCAGGATCGAATCGAGCGAGAAGATCATGTCGAGCAGGATGATCTGCACGATCGCCGCGCCGAAACCGATGGTCGCACCACCCTTTTTATCCAGCATGCCATCCGCCGGCGCTGGATCGACATTATGGTGGATTTCCTTCGTCGCCTTCCAGATCAGGAACAGGCCACCACCGATCAGGATCATGTCGCGCCAGGAAAATTCGGTTTCGAATGTCGGCGCGCCACGCGGATCGAGCGGGCCGGAAAAGCCGAGGTCAAACACCGGCTGCGTCAGCCCCACGATCCACGCGATCATCGACAGCAGGACGAGACGCATCGCCAGCGCCAGGCCGATGCCAATCTTGCGCGCCTTTGGCCGCTGCGCTTGCGGCAGCTTGTTGGTCAGGATGGAAATGAAGACGAGATTGTCGATGCCCAGCACCACCTCCATCACCACCAACGCGATCAGCGCGGCAAGGGCTGTTGGGTCGGTGAAGGCGGTGATCAGACTGTCCATGATGCTCCTCTTATGCCGCCGTTCGGCACGGCTGCGCAACGGAGAGTGGGCCGCGGGGTTCCGCCATACATGCTTTGTAACATGACAACGCTAACAAGGCGCCGGAACGCGGCGTCTGGCTGGACTAGGGCTTTCCAGTCCCTTAGCGAAGGCGTGGCATATTCTTTTTCCGATCCGGCCTTCCGGTCGCGATCTCCGATCCTTTCGCGAAAGGCGTTTCATGGCTCGAACCACCCTCACCCGTTTCCTGATCGAACAGCAGCGCGAACATAATGCCTTGCCCGGCGAACTCCGCCTGCTGATCGAAACCGTCGCCCGCGCGTGCAAAACGATCAGCCATGCGGTCGGCAAGGGCGCGCTGGGCGAGGTTCTGGGCAGCCTGACCAGCGAAAATGTGCAGGGCGAGGTGCAGAAGAAGCTGGACGTGATCGCCAATGAACTGCTGCTGGACGCCAATGAATGGGGCGGACATCTCGCCGCGATGGCGTCGGAAGAGATGGAGACGCTCTATCCCATCCCCAACCGCTATCCCAAGGGCGAATATCTGATGCTGTTCGATCCGATCGACGGGTCCAGCAATATCGACGTCGATCTGTCGGTCGGCACCATCTTCTCGGTGCTCAAAGCCCCCGAAGGCTGCGCCGGGCGCGATGTGACGGAGGAGGATTTCCTGCAGGACGGCCGCCAGCAGGTTGCGGCGGGCTACGCCATTTATGGCCCGCAGACGATCCTGGTGCTGAGCGTGGGCACCGGCGTCTATGAATTCACCCTGGACCGCGAAGTCGGCAGCTGGGTCATGACCGACGCGAACATGCAGATGCCGCAGGGCAAGTGCGAATTCGCCATCAACATGTCCAACCGCCGCCAATGGTCGCCCGCCGTGACCCGCTATGTCGACGAGCGCGTGACCGGCGCGGCTGGCCCCTGCGGCAAGGATTACAACATGCGCTGGACCGCATCGATGGTGGCCGACGTCCATCGCATTCTGAAGCGCGGCGGCATCTTCATGTATCCCTATGACCATCGTTCGCCGGGCAAGGCGAAGCTGCGCCTGATGTATGAAGCCAATCCGATGAGCTATCTGATCGAACAGGCCGGCGGCGCGGCCAGCGATGGCTTCATGCCGATCATGGACGTCAAGGCGACGGGCCTGCACCAGCGCGTCGGCGTGGTGCTGGGC
Organism: Pseudomonadota bacterium; assembly: GCA_021849075.1. Classification (GTDB taxonomy): domain Bacteria; phylum Pseudomonadota; class Alphaproteobacteria; order Sphingomonadales; family Sphingomonadaceae; genus Sphingobium. The sequence continues at coordinate 78,263 of JAJZTH010000013.1, forward strand.
GACACGGCGGAAGTCGAAGCGGTCGTCGCCTATGGCCGCGAGATGGAAGCGTTGGTTGGCTGATCGGTAAGAAGTTGGGGGAGAGCGCTGACCAAAGCGCTCAATCCCCCAGCCATATCCCGCCTGCCGGTCTTACCGGCGGCTCCTCTCCAGAAACTTGTTATTGGCGGGATATCAGCCGCTATTTTCTAGCGGATGAACGAACAAAAAAAAAGGCTGATCCGAAGATCAGCCTGAAAGTTTTTAGGAGAGGATGCCTGAAAGGCACAGCCCTTTTGTCCTGCAGGCCGTTTTTTCGCAAATGCGAAGGTAGAAACCATGGTTGCGTCAAACGCAATCGCTTGCCGAAACCAGCGGGAACCATGCGCCCGCGCAAGCGGCGCTCCGATTCGCATGCTAAGACCTGTTTGAAAAATGCGCGAAAGAGCGCATTTTTTAGCGGCACCGGCCCGCGCCCCCACCCGACCTGCCATCAGGATACCATGTCTGGGCGGTCGGGTGGGGGTGTGGGCCGGTGCGGATGCGCCAGAGGCGCACTTACTAAGCAAATCTCAGGGCTTTGCTCCTAAAGCCGCCCCATGCACGGACCGGCCCCTTCCAGCGGACATAGCAGCCAGGCGATTCGCTATCGTCGCGACATAGACGGGCTGCGCGCGCTGGCCATCCTGCCGGTGCTGCTGTTCCATGCCCATATGCCCGGCTTTTCCGGCGGCTATGTCGGCGTCGACATTTTCTTCGTCATATCGGGCTATCTGATCACCGGGATCATCGCCCGCGAGGTGGACGAAGGCCACTTTTCGTTGATTCGCTTCTATGAACGCCGGTTCCGCCGGATCATGCCCGCGCTGGCACTGATGATCATGGTCGTGCTGGCGGCGGCGGCATGGCTCTATCTGCCCGGCGATCTGGAAGGGGTGCCCAGGTCGGCGCTGGCCGCCACTTTATTCGCCTCCAACCTGTGGTTCTTCACCGACACCGGCTATTTTTCGGGCGGCGCGGATGTGAAGCCGCTGCTCCACACTTGGTCACTGGCGGTGGAGGAGCAATATTATATCGGCTTCCCCATCCTGCTGATGCTGCTGGCCCGCTTCGCCCCGCAGTGGCGCAAGGGCGTCGTCAGCGCCATTGCCGCCGGATCACTGACGCTGGCGATCCTGCTGCAACGCGACACCAGCGGCTTCACCTTCTATCTGCTGCCGACACGGGCGTGGGAGTTGTTCGCCGGGGCGCTGCTGGCGCTGGGCGCGGTTCCCGCGATCCGGCCACGCTGGGCGCGGGAAGCGGTGGCATGGGCGGGCGCACTGGCGATCGCTCTGGCCGTCGCTTGCTATGACCGCACGACGATCTTTCCCGGCATCACCGCTCTGGCCCCGGTGCTGGGCGCGGCGGCGTTGATCCATGCCGCACCGGGGACGAGCATGGGGCGCATATTGGCGCTGCCGCCGCTGGTGGGCATTGGCCTCATCTCCTACTCGCTCTATCTGTGGCACTGGCCGCTGATCGTCTTCACCGAATATGCGACCGATGCGCCGCTGGCCGGGGCGACCCGGATCATGGTCGTGGGCGCGGCGCTGATCGCCGCCATCCTGTCCTGGCGGTTCGTCGAACGGCCGTTCCGCGATGCGCGCCGCGTGCCGACCGGCATGATCTTTCGCTTCACTGGCGCGGCGATGGTTCTGCTCTGCATCATGTCCATGTCGTTGATGGCGATGGGCGGGTGGCCATCCCGCTTCGCCCCAGCGGTGCTGGCGCAGATGGCGGGACAGAGCGATTTCGCACCGACGCGCAAACGATGCCATGACACTTATATGCGCAGCGCCGCCCCTTGCGTGCTGGGCGCGGATGTGCGCCCGGATGCGATGCTGTGGGGCGACAGCCATGGCGTCGAACTGGCCTATGCCCTGTCCTTGCAAGCGAAGGCGCAGAGACGCGCTTTGATCGAACGGACGACATCCAGCTGCCCGCCTGTGCTGGGCTATGATGCGAAGGATGCGCGCTGCGCCGCCGCCAATCGCGCGGCCCTTGCCGCGATCCGCGCCGATCCGGGGTTGCGCCGCATCTATCTGGCGGCTTTCTGGGCCAATGGCGAGTTTGACGATCCGGCCTTCGTCGCCAAACTCGATCGCACCATCGTCGCGCTGCGCGGACTGGGGCGTGAGGTCGTGCTGATCGGCCCGGTGCCGCCCCAGCCTTTCGATGTGCCCCGCCGTCTGGCCCATCTGGCGCGCGCCGGAAAAATCAACGATGCGCAGGGCGTGGAGCGCGCGTGGGTGGACGCCCGCACCGTTCATCTGCGCGCGCTGTTCACCCGCTGGCAGGCGCAGGGCGTGCGCCTGATCGATCCGGTCGCAGCGTTATGCAACGCCCGCACATGCGCGATCGAACGGAATGGCAGGCCGCTCTATTTCGACAGCCATCATCTGAGCGTCGCCGGCGCGAACTGGATCATAGCGAAGGGCGGATCATCTATTCCGCCGCCAGCGCATAACCGGATCGGGGCAATTCCGCCGTCATCGCTTCGGCCAGATTGACCAGCAGCGCCTGAAGACGCGGCACGCCCGGTCCCGGCTCCTCCAGCGCGGCGTCGAGATAGAGAGCGCGATCAATCTCGATCTGGATTGCATGCAGCCCCAGTTCCGGCCGACCATGCCGATCGATCATATGATCGCCCGCATAAGGGTGATTTTGCGCCACGCCAAAGCCAAGCCCTTGCGCGACGTCGGCCGCCAATGTCATCAGCCGGGTCGAAGCGCTGCGCCCGAAGCGATCGCCCAGAACCAGTTCGGGCGCCGCCTGCCCCGCGGCCGGCGGCGGCAGCGGCGGCATGGAATGCAGATCGATCAGGATCGCATGGCCATGCGCCTGCCGCGCCGCCGCCATCAGCCGCGCAACCGCCGCATGATAGGGGCGATGCACCATCTCCACCCGTCGCTGCGCCTCCGCCCAGGCCATGGGCCGTTGCCACAGCTCATGCGCGCCGGGCAGACGGCGGGGGAACAGGCCCAGACCACCGCGCAACTTGGCGCTGCTTTGCAGGGGCACGTCCCGGGGCAGGCCAGCGATCATGGCGGGATCGATTTCCCGTTCATGCCGGTTGAGATCAATCATCGCCCGCGGCATGCGCGCGACCAGAACGGAAAAGCCCCGCGCGATCAGCGGATGCGCCAGCAAATCGACCCAGCGATCCTCCAGCCGGCGCAAGACCAATGGTCGCACCCGCGCCGCCGCCAGCAGATTCTCGTCATAAGCGCGCCCGGCATGGGGCACGGACAGGATCACCGGCCGGTCGGGCGTGACGGGGCCGAACAGATCAAATGCAGGGTCGGACAGGGTCGGGGAACGCGGCGCGGGATGGTCCAATGCGGCTCCTTTCACCGGCGCGCCAAAAAAGCTTACGCGGATGGATAATCTTTACACCTTGTCGCATATAAGCGGTCTGCGCGCCACCCTGTCGGCGGCGCGCAGATCGGCTTATCCGCCGGATGGGAATGCGCAGGGGCAATGGTTCGCATATTATTGGCTGAAGATGACGAGAGCATGCGGGTCTATCTCGCCCGTGCGCTGGAACGGTCGGGTTATGAGGTCGTGTCGGCCGCCACGGGGATGGAGGCGCTGCCGCTCATCAACAGCGACCGGTTCGACCTGTTGCTGACGGATATCGTCATGCCGGAAATGGACGGCATCGAACTGGCGCAGCACGCAGCCCAGGTCGCCCCGGACATGCGCATCATGTTCATCACCGGCTTTGCCGCCGTCACGCTGAAGGCCGGCAAGGCGGTGCCGCAGGCCAAGGTGCTGTCCAAGCCCTTCCACCTGCGCGATCTGGTGCTGGAAGTCGAACGGATGTTCGGCAGCGAAAGCGTGTCTGGACTGAGCTGAAAGCTCAGTCCGGCACCACTTCCTGCATGTCGGGCGTGGGATCGAGCGGGATGCCCGCCATGGCGGCGTTGAACCGTTCGCGGTCCAGCCCCTTTTCCCAGGCCGACACCACCACCGTCGCCACGGCATTGCCGATGAAGTTGGTGAGGCTGCGGCATTCGCTCATGAAGCGGTCGACGCCCAGGATCAGCGTCATGCCGGCCACCGGAACCGACGGCACGATCGACAGCGTAGCCGCCAGCGTGATGAAGCCCGCGCCCGTCACACCCGCCGCACCCTTTGACGATATCATCGCGACCAACAGCAGCAGCACCTGCTGCTCGATGCTCAGATGCACATTGCACGCCTGCGCAATGAACAGCGCCGCCAGCGTCATATAGATGTTCGTGCCATCAAGGTTGAAGCTGTAGCCGGTCGGCACCACCAGCCCGACCACCGATTTGCGGCAGCCGGCGCGCTCCATCTTCTCGATCAGGCTGGGCAACGCGGCTTCCGACGAGGACGTGCCCAGCACCAGCAGCAGTTCCGCCTTCAGATAGCGGATGAGGTGGAGAATGTTGAAGCCGACGAACCAGCCGACCAGGCCCAGCACCCCCAGCACGAACAGCAGCGATGTCAGATAGAAGGTCGCCACCAGCCCGACGAGATTGGCGAGCGTGCCGACGCCATATTCGCCGATGGTGAAGGCCATCGCGCCGAACGCGCCGATCGGCGCCGCCTTCATCAGGATCGACACCAGTTTGAACACGGCATGGCTGGCCGATTCGAGCACGGTCATCAGCGGCTGCGCCTTGTCCCCGATCAGGGTCAGAGCGATGCCGAACAGGATCGCGACGAACAGCACCTGCAAGATATTGCCGTCCGCCACCGCCGACACCATGGTCGACGGGATGATGCTCATCAAAAAGCCGGCCAGCGTGCGTTCATGCGCCTGGTGGGTGAAATCGGCGACCTTGCCGGCATCGAGCGAGGCCGGATCAATGTTGAGGCCCGCACCGGGCTGCACCACATTGGCGACGATCAGGCCGACGACCAGCGCCAGCGTGGAAAAGGTCAGAAAATAACCGAACGCCTTGGCCGCCACCCGGCCGATCGCGCCCAGTTCCTTCATGCCCGCAATGCCGGTGACGATGGTCAGAAAGATGACCGGCGCGATAATCATCTTCACCAGCTTGATGAAGGCTTCGCCCAGCGGCTTCAGTTGCTTGCCCGCATCGGGCCAGAAATGGCCGATGAGAACGCCCAGCGCGATCGCCGCCAGCACCTGAACATAAAGCTGGCGATAGAAAGGCAATCGCGGCGCCGTCTGAAGCGGCGAAGTTGGCGATGGCAGCATATGTTTCGGCGTCCCCCTGTTTGTCCCGCAGCATATGGGCGGCCCCTGCCCTGTCCAGAAGAATATCGGCCCAATGCAATTTCCCGCTTGCGCTGTTCACATAGCCCCGTTATTGGCCCCCTCCACGGCGGGCGTGTAGCTCAGTGGTAGAGCACTGTGTTGACATCGCAGGGGTCGCAAGTTCAATCCTTGCCACGCCCACCA
>JAJZTH010000044.1 GCA_021849075.1 Pseudomonadota bacterium
GCTCGCGCAAATCCATCGAATAGGGCTTCGCCATCCTTGCTGGCCTCCAGAACCCAGCAAGCAACTTGAATCAGAAAGGCACCCAAAAGGGAATCCTCCGATTCAAGCCAATGTCATCCCACTCTAATTCGGCGGGAAATATGCGAAGTTAAGCCGGGAAACCCTATTTGTCGGTCGCGCCCCAGACGTCGCTGGCCTTCACATAGCCGCGTTGGCCCTTGACGTCGAACGTGCACCAGCCGCCCGAACAATCATGCAGCCGACCCACGACGCCGCGCTCCGCCCGGAACAATGTGTGCGATCCATCGCTCGCACTTTCATGCAACTGCGCGACATCGGCCTTGACGATCCCGGTCGCCGTATCGCTCAAAAGGCGGACATGCATCCATCCCTGCGCGCCGTCCGGGTCCTCGACCTTGCGCCACAGGCCCAGCACCTGCACCACTTTCACCGGCAGGTCGCGGCGGCGATAGACCCAGTTGGATGGGTAATCCAGGCTCGGCCCGACCCGCATCCGCGCCTCATCCTGCGCCAGCGACGCCCAATAGGGTACGGGCTTGGCCGGCGCAGCCCAAGCCGCCGCAGCGCTCGCCAGCGCCATGATCGCGCCCGCGCCCAGACAAAAGCGCTTCATTCCAGACCCCGAACCCACATCATCCATGGTCCCGCCATAGTCGCTTGTGGCGCGTTGCGACAGCCTTTCCTATCATGCCCGCCGCCTTATCCGCTTGACCCGCAGCCTTGCGCGGAATAGCGGCTTGACCATGGCCAGAAAACCGCGCCCCGCCAAGCCGCGCGTCATCGTCACGCGCCGCCTGCCCCCCAATGTGGAGGCGCGCATGGCAGAGCTGTTCGACGCCAGTTTCAATGTCGCCGACATCGCAATGAGCCGCGACGAATTGGTTGCCGCGATGCACCAGTGCGATGTGCTGGTGCCCACCATCAACGACACGATCGACGCGGACCTGATCGCCCAGGCCGGCGACCGGCTGCAACTGATCGCCAGCTTCGGCAGCGGCGTCGACCATGTCGATCTGGCCGCCGCGCGCAAGAAGGGGATCATCGTCACCAATACCCCCGGCGTCCTGACCGAGGATACCGCTGACATGACGATGGCGCTGATCCTGTCGGTGCCGCGCCGTCTGGCCGAAGGGGAGAAACTGGTCCGCGCCGGCGAATGGCGCGGCTGGAGTCCCTCGGGCATGCTGGGGCATCGCATCGGCGGTAAGAAACTGGGCATTATCGGCATGGGCCGCATCGGCCGCGCCGTCGCCCGCCGCGCCCGCGCCTTCGGCCTCTCGATCGCCTATCATAATCGCCACCGCCTGCCTTTCGAAGTGGAGCAGGAACTGGAGGCGGAATGGCATGCCGACTTGGATGGGCTGCTGGCTGGCAGCGACATTTTGTCGCTCCATTGCCCGCTCAACGCCGACAGCCGCGGCCTGATCGACGCGCGCCGGATCGCGCTGCTGCGCCCCGACGCTTATATCATCAACACCTCCCGCGCAGAGATTACCGACGAGCAGGCGCTCATCACCGCGCTGGAGGAAGGGCGGATCGCCGGCGCGGGTTTCGACGTTTACACCCACGAACCGGCGGTCGATCCGCGCCTTTTAACCCTGTCCAATGTCGCGCTGCTGCCGCATATGGGGTCTGCGACGTTCGAAGGGCGCGACGCCACTGGCGCGCGTGTCATCGCCAATATCCGCACCTGGGTCGACGGGCATCGCCCGCCCAATCAGGTATTGGAAGGCTGGGTCTGAAGACCGTATCAGGCCGCAGCCAGCTGCTGCTTGAGCGTTTCCACCACTGACCGGCCATGCGCGACTGATCCATAGGCTTGCTGCACGGCGGTCTGCGTTTCGGCGTCGATCGCGTCATCCTTGATCACCCGCTCAAATTCCTCACGCAGATAATCTTCACCCCGGTCGATCGCCTGGATCACGGCCTTGTCGCCGCCGCCCAGCGCCACGAAAATATCCTCCATGCGCCGGTGCACCGTTCCCGCCACGGATCCAAAGTCATTCGGCTTGCCGCCCAGCGCCCGACTGCGCTCCTGCAACAGCGCTACCGCCTGTTGGCGCTCGGCCGCCAGATCCTGGAATAATTTTCCATAATAGTCCGACTTCGTCTTGTCGGCGCTGTGGCTATAGCCTTTGACGCTGTCGATCAGGGTCGTGATCAGGTCGTCCAGCTTGCTGATGGCGTGATTGTTCGACATCGCCTTCTCCTCATCATGGGTGGGGCGACAACGGCCGCAGCAGGGGATGGTTCATTCAACCACCCGATATTCAACCTTAATTCCCGGTTATCCATGATGGTGGCGATGATGGCGCAACGCTACGCAGGCGGAACAAGCGATGCATTCGTCGGTTGTCTGCGCATCATTTCCAAATAAGGGATTTTCCCATGATCAAGCTCGCGATCATCTCGCTCGTCATTGCCGCCGTCCTTGCGCTACTGGGCTTTGGCGGTGCGGCCGGCACCTTTGTCGGCATCGCCAAAATTCTGTTCTTCATCGCCATTGCGGTCTTCGTTCTGTTCCTGGTGCTCGGCATATTGGCTGGCAAGGGCATCAAGGACGCGATAGATTAAGGAATGACAGAGATTGGCGCTGGAGTGAATGAAACCGGGCGGTTGCTGCGCGATGAGGCCGGCTTCCTGCTCCAGCGCGATCTGGGCGGCAGCTACCGCCTCGTTCTTTTGCGCGTGCCGGTGGATCATGTCGAAAAGCGGGTGCGTGTGCAGGGCTATTATGCCGGCGACAATGTGGTGGAGGCGGAAGGCGTAGCCGCCGCCTGACCCTCTTGCCAAAATGCGTTCGACGCGCGATCCATTGCGCCCATGCGCAAGATTCTGTCTCTCCTCATCGCCGTTTCCGCCCCGGTTCTGGCTCATGCTCAAGCCGCACCCCATGATCAACTGACGAAGGTCATCGATGATCATTGGGCCTGGTATCTGTCGACCCATCCGGTCGACGCCACCGCACGGGGCGTGCGCGACTATGATGACCGCATCTATGACATGTCGCTGGCTGCGCGCGATGCTCAGGTCAAGGCGGAGCAGGGCTTCGTCACGCGGCTGGAGGCTGTGCCGACCGATAAGCTGAATGCGGCCGATCGCGTCAATCGCGATGTGCTGCTGTGGATGCTGCGCGACGACATCGACAGCGACCGCCATCCGGCCGAGCGGCTGATGCTCTTCACCACCTATTATGGCTGGCATCAGGGCTTTTCCGGCATGGCCGATGGCCTGCCTTTCTACAACCGCGCTGATTATGACAGCTATCTCAAGCGCCTCGCTCTCTATCCCAAGCAAAATGGCGATGCGCTCGCCATCACGCGCCAAGCGATCAAGGGCGGCTATGTCCAGCCCTGTTCGGTGCTGCAAAATTATGCCGGAACGATCAGCGGCATCGTCGATGGCAAGCCGGAGGACACACGCTTTTACGAGCCGTTCAAGCGCGCCAAGCCCCGCGATATCAGCGATGCCGACTGGAGCGCGATGCAGGCGCGCGCGGTCACGATCATCCGCGATGTGCTGACGCCTGAATATCGCAAATGGCACGATCTGTTCGTGGCCGACTATCTGCCCCATTGCCGCAAAAGCGACAGCGCTTCGGCATTGCCCGGCGGCGCGGCCTGGTATGCCAGCCGGGTGCGGGCGCACACGACGACCGACCTGACGCCCGATCAGATTCACCAGATCGGCCTGGATGAAGTCGCCCGCATCGGCAAGCGGATGGACGAGATTGCGGCCAAGGCCGGCTATCCCAGCCGCGCCGCCTATATCCAGCATCTGCGCACCGATCCGTCCTATTATGCGAAAACGCCCGAGGAGCTGCTGCGCGTGGCGGCGCGGCAGGCAAAGACGATCGACGGGTTGCTGCCACGCTATTTCGCCACGCTGCCGCGCTTGCCTTATGGTTTGAAGCCGATCCCGGCGGCCGAGGCAGAAGGGACGACCACCGCTTATTATGGCCCTGGCGCGCCGGAATCGGGTATCTCCGGCACCTATTGGGTGAACACGTCAAAGCTGGATCAGCGCCCCTTCTGGGAATTGCCGGCGCTGACCGCGCATGAAGCGGTGCCGGGCCATCACAACCAGATTGCGCTGCAACAGGAATTGCCGTTGCCGCCCTTCCGCAAATACCTCGCGGGCTTCACTGCCTATGTGGAGGGGTGGGCGCTCTACACCGAATATCTGGGCGAAGAGATGGGGCTTTACGATACGCCCGAAAAGATGATGGGCCGTCTGTCCTATGAAATGTGGCGCGCCTGTCGGCTGGTGGTCGACACCGGCATTCATGCCAAGGGCTGGGACAAGGCAAAAGCCGTCGCCTTCATGAAGGCGAACAGCGCCCTGTCCGACGCCAATATCGATGCAGAGGTCAATCGCTATATCAGCTGGCCCGGACAGGCGCTGGGCTACAAGCTGGGCGAGATCAAGATTCGGGAATTGCGGGCAAAGGCGGAAGGAGCGCTGGGGCCGAAATTCGACCTGCGCCGTTTCCATGATGCGGTCTTGTCGCAGGGGGCGGTGCCGCTGACGGTGCTGGAAAGTCAGATCGATGAGTGGATCGCGGCGGAGAAGGCGGGGTAATTCAGCAACGCCGCTCAGGCCGGGGCGGTCGTCCTACTTAAGTCCATTTCTATACTCAGAGTAATGAGAAAGTCGCGGTTTCCGGCCGATTGGCGTAGGTGGCAGCAATATTTTGCTGCGCTGCCGCGACTTGCCAATTGGCGTATCTTGACGTACCGGGACCGCGTCAGCTCCCGGACCGGGCATATAAGTCGGCAAGTGGCGCTGCGCGTCGACTCCGTGCACTTTTATGACGTTGGGAACGAGATGAGCATTTACCTGGATTATCTGGCCGAAATCGAAAGCCGAAAGACTCAGGGGCTCGCGCCCAAGCCGATCGACGACGGCGCGCTGGTCAGTGAGATCATCGCCCTCATTCAGGACGCCGGCAGCGAATATCGCGCCGATGCGCTGAAATTCTTCATATACAACACGCTGCCCGGCACCACGAGCGCCGCAGGCGTCAAGGCCGACTTCCTCAAGAAGATCGTACTGGGCGACGTTGCTGTTGCGGAAATCACGCCTGCCTTCGCGCTTGAACTGCTGTCCCACATGAAGGGCGGCCCCTCGATCGCCGTGCTGCTCGACATTGCCCTTGGCGATGACGCGGCGCTGGCCGTTCAGGCGGGCGAAGTCCTCAAGACTCAGGTCTTCCTGTACGACGCCGACATGTTCCGCCTGCGCGATGCTTTCGCGGCGGGCAATGCCGTCGCGAAGGATGTGCTGGAAAGCTACGCCAAGGCCGAATTCTTCACCAAGCTCCCGGAAGTCGAAGACGAGATCAAGGTCGTCACCTTCATCGCGGGCGAAGGCGATATCTCGACCGACCTTCTGTCGCCGGGCAATCAGGCGCACTCGCGGTCCGACCGTGAACTCCACGGCCTGTGCATGATCTCGCCTGAAGCACAGCAGGAAATCGTGGCCCTGAAGGCCCAGCATCCCGACAAGCGCGTGATGCTGATCGCTGAAAAGGGCACGATGGGCGTCGGCTCCTCGCGCATGTCGGGCGTCAACAATGTGGCGCTGTGGGCCGGCAAGCAGCAAAGCCCCTATGTGCCTTTCGTCAACTATGCTCCTGTCGTCGCGGGCACCAACGGCATCTCGCCGATCTTCGCGACCACCGTGGACGTCACCGGCGGCATCGGCCTGAACCTGAAAAACTGGGTCAAGATGACCGGCCCGGACGGCAAGGCGATCCTCAACAATGACGGCAATCCGGTGCTGGAGGAGGCTTTCTCGGTCGCGACCGGCACGGTGCTGAAAATCGACGTCAAGAACCGCAAGCTGACCGACGAAGCCGGCAACGAACTGGTCGACGTCGCCGCCGCCTTCACCCCGCAGAAGATGGAGTTCATGAAGGCGGGCAGCAGCTACGCCATCGTGTTCGGCAAGAAGCTTCAGACTTTCGCGGCCGAAACGCTGGGCGTCGAAGCGCCGGCGGTGTTCGCGCCGAACAAGGAAATCACCGTCGAGGATCAGGGCCTGACCGCCGTTGAAAAGATCTTCAATCGCAACGCCGTGGGCGTGACCCCGGGCAAGGTGCTGCACGCCGGCTCCGACGTCCGCGTGAAGGTCAACATCGTCGGGTCGCAGGACACCACAGGCCTCATGACCGCGCAGGAACTGGAAGCGATGGCGGCCACCGTCATTTCGCCGCTGGTCGACGGCGCCTATCAGTCGGGCTGCCACACGGCGTCGGTCTGGGACAAGAAGGCGCAGGCCAATATTCCCAAGCTCATGTCCTTCATGAACAATTTCGGCCTGATCACCGCGCGCGATCCCAAGGGCGTCTATCATGCGATGACCGACGTCATCCATAAGGTGCTGAACGACATCACCGTGGACGATTGGGCGATCATCATCGGCGGCGACAGCCACACCCGCATGTCGAAGGGCGTGGCTTTCGGCGCGGACTCGGGCACCGTTGCGCTGGCGCTCGCCACCGGCGAAGCGACCATGCCGATCCCGCAGTCGGTCAAGGTGACGTTCAAGGGCAAGATGCAGCCCTATATGGACTTCCGCGACGTCGTGCATGCGACCCAGGCGCAGATGCTGGCGCAGTTCAGCGGCGAAAATGTGTTCCAGGGCCGGATCATCGAAGTGCATATCGGCACGCTGCTGGCCGATCAGGCGTTCACCTTCACCGACTGGACGGCAGAGATGAAGGCCAAGGCGTCGATCTGCATTTCGAACGATGAAACGCTGATCGCGTCGCTGGAAATCGCCAAGTCGCGTATCCAGATCATGATCGACAAGGGCATGGAAAATGCCGCCGGCACGCTCAACGGCCTGATCGCTCTGGCGGACAAGCGCATTGCCGAAATCCGTTCGGGTGAAAAGCCCGCGCTGGCGCCTGACGCCAACGCCAAATATTTCGCCGAAGTCGTGGTCGACCTGGACCTGATCGACGAACCGATGATCGCCGACCCGGACGTCAATAATGCGGACGTGTCCAAGCGCTACACCCACGACACCATCCGCCCCGTTTCCTACTATGGCGGCACGAAGAAGGTCGATCTGGGCTTCATCGGGTCGTGCATGGTGCACAAGGGCGACATGAAGATCCTGGCGCAGATGCTCAAGAACGTCGAAGCGACGCAGGGCAAGGTCGAATTCAAGGCGCCTCTGGTCGTCGCCCCGCCGACCTACAATATCGTCGACGAACTCAAGGCTGAGGGCGACTGGGACGTGCTCCAGAAATATGCCGGGTTCGAATTCGATGATGCGCATCCCAAGAATGCAGCCCGCACCGAATATGAAAATATGCTCTATCTGGAGCGCCCGGGCTGCAACCTGTGCATGGGCAATCAGGAAAAGGCGGCGAAGGGCGACACCGTCCTCGCCACCTCGACCCGCCTGTTCCAGGGCCGCGTCGTGGAGGATACGGCCGAAAAGAAGGGGGAATCGCTCCTCGCTTCCACCCCGCTCGTCGTGCTGTCGACCATATTGGGCCGCACGCCGAACATGGACGAATATAAGAGCGCTGTCGCCGGCATCGACCTGACCAAGTTCGCGCCGCCCGCCGCGCACTGATCCAGGGGGGCACGGCCTCTTTAAGACAAATGCCGCCGCTGCGCTCTCCGCTTCATGTGGGGAACGCAGCGGCGGCATTGTCGTAATGGGGAAAGAGAACATCGGGTAAAGGCGCGCACTTGCGATGATGCAGTGCAACAGGCGGCAAAGATAGTCCGTGCCAGCCTAAGTCCGACACGGCACGCCCCACAACATGGGGCTGACAATCGCGATGGAAAGTGCCTCATTTTCCAGTCGCTTTGCTATTGCAAATCGATAGTAATCATAGCCATTCCATTTGCTGATATTAGTGTCGCTTTCGCTGTCTCTTTCTGTCCAGGCCATGTTTAAAGCTGTGCGGTCCGACCCTACATGGGGTAGTGAGACTGCGTCGTCATTCGGCTGGCTTCGCCCAACTGATATGGCGGTGCAGCATCGGGACATACCTGCTTCGACCACCGGTTGGGGCGCTCCCTGCCACCTTGCCACTTGGCGAGCCTCTGGTGGAAATGCGCCATCCTCTGGCCGAGGCCATGCTAGGAGACGCACATCTTATGACCGCCATCGGACAGGACACTCTGGGCACCCGCGACACGCTGAATGTCGGCGGCAAGGACATTGCCTATTATTCGTTGAAGAAGGCGGCTGATAAGCTTGGTGACGTTTCTCGCCTGCCTTTCTCGATGAAGGTGCTGCTGGAAAATCTGCTCCGGTTCGAAGATGGCGTCACCGTCACCACCGAAGATATCCAGGCGATCGTCGACTGGCAGAATGACAAGGGCAAGGCCGAGCGCGAAATCCAGTATCGTCCCGCGCGCGTTCTGCTTCAGGATTTTACCGGCGTTCCCTGCGTGGTCGATCTGGCCGCGATGCGCGACGCGATGAACGCGCTGGGCGCCGACGCCAGCAAGATCAATCCGCAGGTGCCGGTCCATCTGGTCATCGATCATAGCGTCATGGTCGATGAATTCGGCACGCCCAAGGCGTTCGAACAGAATATGGAGATCGAATATCAGCGCAATATGGAGCGCTACGACTTCCTGAAGTGGGGCAGCAAGAGCCTCGCAAACTTCTACGCCGTACCGCCCGGCACCGGCATCTGCCATCAGGTTAATCTGGAAAATATCGCGCAGGGCGTCTGGTCGTCGGTCGATGCGGACGGCGCCACCGTCGCCTATCCCGACACCTGCGTCGGCACCGACAGCCACACCACCATGGTCAATGGCCTTGGCGTGCTGGGCTGGGGTGTGGGCGGGATCGAGGCGGAAGCCGCGATGCTGGGCCAGCCCGTGTCCATGCTCATCCCCGAAGTCGTCGGTTTCAAATTTACCGGCAACCTCAAGGAAGGCGTGACCGCCACCGATCTGGTCCTCACCTGCACCCAGATGCTGCGCAAGCGCGGCGTGGTGGGTCGTTTCGTCGAATATTTCGGTCCCGGCCTTGCCACCCTGTCGCTGGCCGACCGTGCAACGCTGGCCAATATGGCGCCGGAATATGGCGCAACCTGCGGCTTCTTCGGCATCGATGACAAGACGTTGGATTATATGCGCCTGACCGGCCGTCCCGATGAGAATATCGCGCTGGTGGAAGCCTATGCCAGGGAACAGGGCTTCTGGATCGATCCCGACGCCGATCTGGTCTTCACCGACACGCTGGAACTGGACCTTGGCACCGTGGTTCCCAGCCTTGCCGGTCCCAAGCGCCCACAGGACCGCGTTTCGCTGCCCGAAGTCGATGATGTGTTCAATGCCGACATGGTCAACACCTACAAGAAGGAACAGACCCGCGTTCCGGTTGAGGGCAAGGATTTCGACATTGGCGATGGCGATGTCACCATTGCCGCGATCACCAGCTGCACCAACACATCGAACCCTAGCGTATTGGTCGCCGCCGGCCTCGTCGCCAAGAAAGCGAACGAACTGGGCCTGAAACCCAAGCCCTGGGTCAAGACATCGCTCGCGCCCGGCAGCCAGGTCGTCACCGACTATCTGGAAAAGGCCGGGCTTCAGTCGCATCTCGACGCGATCGGCTTCAATCTGGTCGGTTATGGCTGCACCACCTGCATCGGCAATTCGGGGCCGTTGGCCGAGCCGATCAGCAAGGCGATCAACGACAACGGACTGGTCGCTGCGGCCGTCATCTCGGGCAACCGCAATTTTGAAGGCCGCGTTTCGCCCGATGTGCGCGCCAACTTCCTCGCCAGCCCTCCGCTGGTGGTCGCCTATGCGCTCAAGGGCACGGTGATAGAGGACTTCATCACCACCCCGATCGGCCAAAGCACCGATGGCCAGGATGTGTATCTGAAGGATATCTGGCCGACCAACGACGAAGTCGCGTCGACCCTTGCTGGCGCGGTCGATCGGCAGATGTTTCAGGCGCGCTACGCCAATGTCTACAAGGGCGATGCGCACTGGCAGGCGATCGATGTCACGGGGTCTGACACGTACAAATGGCGTGCCGGTTCGACCTATGTCGCCAACCCGCCTTATTTCGAAGGGCTGTCGATGACCCCGGCGCCCGTCACCGACATTGTTGAGGCGAAGCCGCTTGCGATCTTTGGAGACTCGATCACCACCGACCATATTTCGCCGGCTGGTTCGATCAAGGCATCCTCGCCCGCGGGCAAATGGCTGTCGGAACATCAGGTCGCGCAGGCCGATTATAACAGCTATGGTTCGCGTCGCGGCCACCATGAAGTCATGATGCGCGGCACCTTTGCCAATATCCGCATCAAGAATCTGATGCTGGACGGCATCGAAGGCGGCATGACCCGCTATGAAGGCGAAACCATGCCGATCTATGACGCGGCGATGAAGCATAAGGCCGATGGCACGCCGCTGGTCGTGATCGGTGGCAAGGAATATGGCACCGGATCGTCGCGCGACTGGGCGGCGAAGGGCACCAACTTGCTGGGCGTCCGCTCGGTCATCGTCGAAAGCTTCGAGCGTATCCATCGTTCCAATCTGGTCGGCATGGGCGTGCTGCCGCTCCAGTTCAAGGATGGCGAAAATAAGGACAGTCTGGGCCTGACGGGCGACGAGACTTTCACCATTCAGGGCGTGGCGGATCTGAAGCCCCGTCAGGATGTGGATGTAATCGTCAAGCGCGCCGATGGATCGACCTTCACCTTCACGGCGCTTTGCCGCATCGATACCGTCAACGAACTGGATTATTTCCTGAACGGCGGCATCCTGCAATATGTGCTGCGCAAGCTGGCCGCTTGATCGGCTGAGGCTCTAGGCTAAGGGAAAAGGGCTTCTCCATTTGGGGAAGCCCTTTTCGTTGGGGGAACGCCGATGGCGCTGTTTGTGGAAATCATCGGCTGGACTGGCGCGATACTGGTGCTGATCGCCTATGTCGGGGTATCGACTGGGCGGCTGTCCGGTGGGTCTGCAACTTTTCAATGGCTGAATGCAGTTGGCGCGACTCTGTTCGTCGTCAATACATGGTGGCATGCGGCTTTCCCGTCGATGGTGCTTAACATCATCTGGAGCGTCGTCGGCTTCATCACCCTCTGGCGGATATTGCGCCGCAAAGGCGCATTGGCATGACCACATAGGAGGCAAGCCGTTTAACCCTATAACGGCAGGAAGCGGGCCATGCGGGTTTTCAACAGCGCGATCAGGTCGGCATCCATAAATTGATAATCGTCAGGGATGTCGAGGCAGACGATCCTCGTTCCGCCCAGCGCCGAACGGAAGCGCTTCTGGATTTTGCTGCGATGGGTTTTCTCCATTACGAAGATGGTGTCGGCCCAGCGCAGCATATTATCGTCCAGCGGTGTTTCCGCATCATGGTTCGTGCCGGCGGACAGGGTTTCGATGCCGGGATGATCGGCGAAAATCTGTTCCGCCGTCGGACTGCGAAGTCGGTTCTGGCTGCAAATGAACAGATAATGTCTTTCCCGGTCCATCACCGCCCATAACCCGTCATGGAATAAGGCCGCGCCTTCACCCCTGTCGCCCAGCCCTTATTTGGCGTCGCCTGCATTGTGAAGCGCAGTTCGCCGCCAGCGCGGATTTCCGCATCGGTGATGTAGGCTCGTTCCAACGCCTTGCCGTTCAGTGTCACCCGCCCGACATAGTGGTTCGCGTCCGACAGCCCTTGCGCCACCACCACAAAATGCTTGCCGTTCGGCAGCGCCATATTGGCCTGCTCCACAAACGGTCGCCCAATCACATATTCATTGCTGCCCGGCGCAACGGGATAGAAGCCCAGCGCCGTGAACACCAGCCAGGCGGACATCTGTCCCAGATCGTCATTGCCGGCGAGGCCATCGGGCGTCGGCTTATACTGGCTCTCGACAATCTGCTTCAGCCGCTCCTGCGTGCGCCATGGCTGCCCCGCATAGCTGTAGAGATAGGCGACATGGTGGCTCGGCTCATTGCCGTGGATATATTGCCCGATCAGGCCGGATATATCTTCGGCATGGCTATAGTCGATCTTGCTATTGTCATAATCGAACATGGCGTCCAGCTTGGCCACGGTCTTTGCGTCGCCACCCAGCAGACGGAACAGCCCGCCCTGATCATGCGGCATGAACCAGCTATATTGCCAGGCATTGCCCTCCGTATAGTCGCTGCCATAGTTGATCGCGGTCGGATCGAAGGGCGTGCGAAACGACCCGTCCGCCTTGCGCGCGCGCAGGAACCCGGTCTTCGCGTCGAAACTGTTGCGCCAGTTGAGCGCTCGCTTCCCGAACCGTTCAGCCGTAGCCATATCGCCCAATTGATGGGCGAGGCGGGCGATGGTCCAGTCGTCATAGGCATATTCGACCGTCTTGGACGCCGCCTCCGGCTCCCGGTCGATTGGCACATAGCCCAGCGTCATATAGTCGGAAAGGCCGCCATAGGGCGCATAGTCGGCGCTGGCGACCATGGCCTTCAGCGCGTCCGCGCAGTCGATCCCCCTGATCCCTTTGAGGCAGGCGTCGGCGATCACCGGCACCGCATGATAGCCGATCATGGTCCAGGTTTCCTTGCCGCCAAACTGCCAGACGGGGAGGATGCCGAAGGGACTGCTCTTCTGGCTGGCGATCAGCGAATTGACGAAATCGGCATTTTTCGCTTCGGGCTGGACCAGGGTGAGCAGCGGATGCTCGGCGCGAAACGTGTCCCACAGCGAGAAAGTGGAGTGCATTGTGAAGCCGGTTCCGGCATGCACCTGATCGTCCGGCCCGCGCCACCGCCCATCGGCGTCGCTCCACACGCCGGGCGCCATCAGGCTGTGATAAAGGGCGGTGTAAACATTGCGCCGCATCGGGACAGGGGCGTCGATCTTCACCGTGCCCAGCGCCTGCGCCCATCCCGAGCGCGTCTTCGCGCGGATCGCATCGAAATCGCCCGGTTCGCTGACGAGGTTGGCGATTGCGCCATCCTCGTCCACGCCCGACAACGCAACCTTGACCTCCAGAGGGCTTGTGAGCGCCCCGAAATCCAGCTGCGCCACCAGTGCGCGGCCAGCCAGTGCATCCAGCGTTTCAGGCCCGCGCGCCGGTCCCTTGAAGCCTTTGTAGAGAACGTCCTTCTCGGTCGTCACGAACTGGTGCCCGGTCAGCGGGGCGGAAAAGCGCATCGCAAAGAAGATGCGGCGCGGCGTCGCCCAGCCGCGCACCTCGCGCATTCCGGTAATCGTGCCATCGGGTCGGATGCGGACCGACGACCAGAGGATCTTGCCCGGATAATCATAGATGATGGAGCGCAGATCGAGCACCAGATGCGCCGCCTTGCCCGCAGGGAAGGCATAGCGGTGGACGCCGATGCGCGTGCCAGCGGTCATTTCCGCCCGCACGCCCGGATCGGTCAGCGTGACGGCATAGTAACCGGGCGAAGCCACCTCATCGGCCTTATGCGATCGGAAGCCGGGCGTCTTCTCATCGCCAGCGTCCAGCGGAACAGTGTCGCCGCTGACCGGCATCACCAGAAAATCGCCCAGATCGCTATGCCCCGCGCCCGAAAAATGGGTGTGCGAAAACCCCAGGATCACTGGGTCTTCATGGCGATAGCCGGCCGCCCAATTATAGGTCTGGCGTGCCGGTCCGACATGGGTGTCGGGTGACAATTGCACCATACCGAAGGGGGCGACCGCGCCGGGGAAAGTATGGCCTTCGCCCGATGTGCCGATGAAGGGATCGACGGCATCGACCGGGTCGGACGCGGCCGGCTGGGCAAGGAGGGGGGCGGCAAAGAGGGCGCCGGCGAGCAGCGCGATGCGAAAGGCTTTCATGCGCCGGTTAGATCATGGCTGCGCTTGTTGGCCAATAGCGCTAATTTTACAGCCTCAAGAAAGGCTGGGGTGGCGGCTGGCGGCGTGATTGTCTAGCGTCCGAATCAGCAATGAAGAGAGCGTTGATCGTCCGTCATGTGCCGCGCGAAGGCGCGGCAGGGTATCTCCAGCCGATCGAGGCGGCGGGCTATCATATCGATCGCATCGATGTGGCCAGCCCGGACTTTGCCGGGGTCGATTTGTGCGATCCCGACCTGTTGATCATGATGGGCGGGCCGATGGGCGTCTATGAACAGGATATCCATCCCTGGATTCCAGTGCAGATCGAAAAGCTGGCCGCGCGTCTGTCCGCCGACCGGCCGACGCTGGGCGTATGTCTGGGCAGTCAGATGATTGCGGCGGCGCTTGGTGCGCGCGTCTATCCTGGCGGTCATATGGAACTGGGCTTTGCGCCGGTGACGGTGAATGGCGCGGGCGTTGAATCGCCGCTACGCCATATTGACGGCGTGCCGATCCTGCACTGGCACAGTGATACGTTCGACCTGCCCGCCAATGTTGAACTGCTCGCCTCCACCAGCAAATATGCCCATCAGGCGTTTCGCCGTGGTCCCAATTTGCTGGCGCTGCAATTCCACGCCGAAATGGGGGAGGATCCACGTTTCGAAGATTGGCTGACCCATTTCTGGGCCGATCTGGACGTCGCGCAGCAATGCGGCATCGCCCTGCGCGAAGATCATGCCCTGCACGGCCCGATCGCCGTGGCGGCTGGTCGCGCGATGATCGGCGAGTGGTTGGCGGGGATTGCAAACTAAGACTGTTACAACCTTGATCTTCGCACCAGCTTTCTATTAACTCCGACAAATGATGAGGATGAACTGGAAAGCCAGCCGTCGCGATATGCTCGCGGGCGGCGTGGCGGGGCTGGCCGCTGCGGGAGCAGTGCGCGCGGGAGCAACATCGAGGGAAGAGGGTAAAGCGATCCTCGCGCCAAGGCCACCCATGGGCTGGAACAGCTGGAACAGTTTCGCCACCACCATCACGGAAGCACAGGCGCGCGAGACCGCTGCGATCATGGCGGAAAAGCTGCTGCCTTCCGGCTATGACATCTTCACTGTCGACATTCAGTGGTATGAACCCGAAGCGTCGAGCTACACCTATAATGCGAAGCCGAAGCCGGCGATGGACGCTTATGGCCGCATGATCCCCGCGCCCAATCGCTTCCCGTCCAGCGCCGGTGGGAAGGGCTTCACCCAATTGGCGAAGGATGTTCATGCGTTGGGCATGAAATTCGGCATCCATGTCATGCGCGGCATCCCGCGCGCGGCGGTTGAGGCGAATTTGCCGATCCTGGGCACGCCTTATCGCGCGGCCGACATTGCCGATCGGACAAGCATCTGTTCCTGGAACCCGGACATGTATGGCGTCGATATGACGCGGCCGGGCGCGCAGGCTTATTATGACAGCATCTTCCGCCTCTACGCCGATTGGGGCGTCGATTTTGTCAAGATGGACGATATGAGCCGTCCCTATGACGCGCATGCGCCGGAGATAGAAGCGGCGCACAAGGCGATACAGGCGACCGGCCGCCCCATTATTTTGAGCCTTTCGCCCGGCGAAACGCCAGTGACCCGTGGCGACCATGTCCGTAAATATGCGCAAATGTGGCGCATCTCCGACGATTTCTGGGACGATTGGTCCATGCTGGAGGCGCAGTTCACCCGGCTGGAAAACTGGACGCCCTATCGTGGCCCGGGATCATGGCCCGATGCGGACATGCTGCCGCTCGGCCGGCTGGCGCTGGGCGAGCGCGACACGCGCTTTACGCCCGATGAGCAAAAGACGCTGATGACCTTGTGGTCGATCGCGCGATCGCCGCTGATCATGGGCGGCGACCTGCGCCATCTGGACGCGGCGACGCTGGCGCTGCTTACCAATCGCGAAATACTGGCTGTCAATCAGGCGAGCCAGGGCAATTGCCCGCATTTCGTCGAGGATGGGGTGCGTGTCTGGTCGGCCGTGCCGGATGACGGCAAGGGGCGGTATCTCGCGCTGTTCAACACCGGTGACAAGGCGCGGGAGGTTGGCGTGAAGCTGCGCGATCTGGGGATCGACGGGCCGGTTGCGGTACGGGATTTGTGGGAGGGTAAGACGATGGGGCAGCAGGCGGAGCGGGTTTCTGCAATGCTGCCGCCGCATGGCGCGGCGCTGTATCGGATCAGTTAAAAGGGTCGTTCGTTTCGAGCGAAGTCGAGAAACGGGAAGCGCTGTGCTTGCGGCTTCTCGACTTCGCTCGAAGCGAACGGAGATTGTTTTACTTCCGTGCGGCCGCGCTCTTGTCGCGCGCAGCCTTGAATTCCGATCCCGGCTTCCATTCGGGCCAGCGGGTCGAGTTGGCGAGGACACGGCCGATATCGAGCATCAGGTCGACGTCCTGCGCCGCGCCGTCCAGTTTCCATGTGTCGTCCACCGCATCGCACGCCTGATGGTAGCATTTGCCGGTATAGGCATCGATCCATGCCTGACCTGCCGCACGGCCGCCTTCAACCATGTCGGATGCGCCGGCAAGGCCCATCATCAGCAGCACGGGCACGCCGCGCTTGGCCATGGAAAAATGGTCGGCGCGGTAGAAAAGGCCGCGTTCAGGCAGGCTTTCCTGCGTGATGACGCGGCCCTGCTTTGCGGCGAACCTCGTCAGATCATCCTCCAGGCTGTTCTGCCCTTTGCCGATCAGGATGACGTCCTTTGCCTTGCCGGCGGTCTGGAGCACGTCGATGGTCAGGTTCGCCACCGTTTTGTCGATCGGATAGACGGGGTTCTGGGCATAATGTTCGGAGCCGAGCAGGCCGCGCTCCTCCGCCGTCCAGGCGGCGAAGACGACGGAACGATCGGGCGCGGGGGCAGCCTTGAAGGCGCGGGCGATTTCGAACAGGCCGGCCATGCCGAGCGCGTCGTCATTGGCGCCCGCACGATAGATGCGGCCCTGCGCATCGGGCGCGCCCTTGCCATAGGCATCCCAATGCGCGCCATACATCACCGTTTCATCCGGGCGCTTGGCGCCGGGGATGCGGGCGAGGACGTTGGCGCTCTGCACGACTTCCTGTGTCACCGGGAAGGCGGCGGAGAAGGTTGCGCCTTTAAGTTCGACCGGCTTGAACTTCGCCGATCGGGCTTGTTTGCGCAGAGCCGCAAGGTCCTGCCCCGCGCCGGCGAACAGGGCCTTGGCAGCGTCGCCCTCAACCCAGCCCTGCACCTGCAGGCTGGTCAGTTTGTCGGCGGCGCGGACGAGGTCGTAATTTTCGCCGCTGGGGCTGACCACGACGTTCCAGCCATAGCCGGCGCCTGGCGTGTCATGCACGATCAGCGCGCCGATCGCGCCGCGCCGTGCGGCTTCCTCGAACTTGTATGTCCATCGGCCATAATAGGTCATGGTCTTGCCGCCGAACTTGCCGAACGGGTCTTCGCCCTTCGCCGCTTCAAAGTCCGGGTCGTTGATCAGGAAGACGGCGATCTTGCCCTTCAGATCCACGCCCTTGAAATCATCCCAGCCGCGTTCGGGGGCGGATACGCCATAGCCGACGAAGACTATCGGCGCATTGGCCACGGCGACCTTGTCCCTGGGCTGGAGGGTGGAGAGATAAACTTGCTTGCCGAAGGTCCAGGGGGTGGCGGCGCCATTTTGCGCGACCGACAGCGTTTCCGATTGGCCGAGGCGGGTGTGGAGCAGCGGCACCGTCTGCACCCACTGGCCGTCCGGCCCGCCCGGTTCCAGACCCAATTGCTCGAAACGGGCGACGAGATAGCCGATCGTGCGCTCTTCGCCGATCGTGCCGGGCGCGCGGCCCTGAAACAGATCGGACGCCAGCGTGCGGACCGACTGTTCCAGTCGCTGGGGGTCGGTCGTCTGGGCGGCGAGGGCGGAAGGAAGAAGGGCGGTGGTCAGGCCAAGAGCCAGAGCAAGGGTACGGATAGTCATGCCCTGTGCCTTAGCCCCCAGCCTGCGTAGGGGGAAGGGGCGTCAGAACTCGATTTCCAGTTCGACCATTTCCTCCGGCTCCGCGCGGGCGGCGTCGATCCATTCGCGCATCAGCGGCCAGCTATTGATCGTCTGGCAATAAGCGGCCGAGGTAGCCGAAACGGGCACGGCATAGGTCAGGAAACGCTGGGCCACCGGCGCGAACATGGCGTCGGCCACGGTCGGCGTGTCGCCAAACAGCCAGGGGCCGCCATAATGGTCGATACATTCCTGCCAGATCGTTTCGACCCGTTCGATATCCGCCTTAGCGCCGGAAAATATCGGGAAGCGGGCGTGGCGCACCTTCAGGTTCATCGGCAAGGCGGAGCGCAGATTGGCGAAACCCGAATGAATTTCTCCCGACACCGACCGGCAATGGGCGCGGGCGATGCGGTCGGCCGGATACATGGCGACTTGGGGATAAAGCTCATGCAGATATTCGGCGATCGCCAGCGTATCCCACACGCTCGCCCCCTCATGCGTGAGTCGTGGAACCAGCACCGAAGGGGACAGCAAAAGCAGTTCGGCCCGGTTTTCCGGATCGTCCAGCGCCACCAGTTTTTCGACGACCTGAAGCCCCGCAAGACGGCATAACAGCCATCCGCGCAGGGACCAGGAGGAATAATTCTTACTGGAAAGAGTGAGTTCCGCGACCGCCATGCCTTTCCTCCCGCTTTGGACCAACGTCCCATTTATGATGATGCGGCGCAACACAAAAAGACTGTATAGCGTTTGTATAAAATACCGATTCGGTTCGCGGACACAGATTAAGGCTCAAACTTCATTATGCGCATGCTATACAGTGGGTATCAGGCCTGGAACGACATGCTGGCTCCGGCGCGGATGGGCGCTCAATGGGCGCTGGGCATGCGGGACAAGATGGGACCGATGGCCGATTGGGCGATGCCCCGGCGCATGTTTGCGCTGATGGATGTGTTCCAGGGCGCGAAGCTGACGCACAAGCGGCCGGCCTATGATATTCACACCGTCCAGAGCGGCAATGCGGAGGTATCGGTGCGCGAGGCAGTAGCGCTCGACCTGCCGTTCGGCGATCTGCTCCATTTCGTGAAGGATGAGGTGGAGGCGCACCAGCCCAAGGTGCTGGTCGTGGCGCCGATGTCTGGCCATTTCTCGACGCTTTTGCGCAGCACGGTCGCGACGTTGCTGCGCGATCATGATGTCTACATCACCGACTGGAAGAATGCGCGCGATGTGCCGCTGGAGGCCGGGCGTTTCGGCTTTGACGACTATGTCGACTATGTGATCCGCTTTTTGCAGGAACTGGGCGAGGGCGCGCATCTGGTGTCGGTGTGCCAGCCCTGCGTGCCGGCGCTGGCGGCCGTGGCGCTGATGTCGGAAGACAAGGACAAGGCGACGCCAAAGTCGATGACGCTGATGGGCGGGCCGATCGATCCCAATGCCGCGCCGACCGTGGTGAATGATCTGGCCAATGAAAAGCCGATCAAATGGTTCGAGGAGAATCTGATCTCGGTCGTGCCCTTCCGCTATGCGGGGCGCGGGCGCGAAGTCTATCCGGGCTTCCTGCAACTGTCGGCCTTCGT
Organism: Pseudomonadota bacterium; assembly: GCA_021849075.1. Lineage (GTDB taxonomy): Bacteria > Pseudomonadota > Alphaproteobacteria > Sphingomonadales > Sphingomonadaceae > Sphingobium. Next base: position 19,393 of record JAJZTH010000044.1, read on the forward strand.
ATCGATGAATATGTCGCGCCATGGCAGCCAGCATCGCGAACTCTATCAGCTGCTGGCCGATGGCAAGGTCGAGGAAGCCGACAAGATCAAGAATTTCTACGGCGAATATTTTGCCGTGCTGGACATGACCAAGGAATTCTACCTGGAAACGGTCGATATGGTGTTCCAGCGGACCTTGCTGTCCAAGGGCGAACTGACCGTGCGCGGCCGCAAGATCAATCCGGGCGCCATCCGCAAGACCGCGCTGCTGACGGTCGAGGGCGAAAAGGACGATGTCTGCGCCGTTGGCCAGACCTCTGCCGCGCATTCGCTGTGCACTGGCCTGCGTCCGCACCTCAAGCGCCATCATCTTCAGCCCGGTGTGGGCCATTATGGCGTCTTTTCCGGCAGTAAATGGGAAAAGCAGGTCTATCCGCAGGTGCGGAACATGATTCTGGCGATGAACTGAGACCATCCGGCAAGGACTGACTGCGCGGCGTGCGGCAGCAGCAGCACGCTTAACTTCGCATATTTCCCGCCAAATTTGACATTTTCTGGCGCAAGTCGGACATTATGTTGCGCATCGTTCCCATTTGGATTGGGCGGTCGCGCTTTTTCTTTCTGCCATATTTGCCGCCCATAGGACAGCCGCGCGCGATCGGCCGCCGGCCAGGCTGGGCTGGAGCATTATCCGATCAAATAGAAGCGGATAATGCTCTAATTCCCCTTTGTTTTCCGCATATTGTAAGTCGTCTTCTATTCCCGCTGACTTCAAAATGCTCTAGAGTGAGATGACATTGGCTTGAATCGGAGGATTCCCTTTTGGGTGCCTTTCTGATTCAAGTTGCTTGCTGGGTTCTGGAGGCCAGCAAGGATGGCGAAGCCCTATTCGATGGATTTGCGCGAGCG
>JAJZTH010000045.1 GCA_021849075.1 Pseudomonadota bacterium
GACCGCCTCCACCCCCAGCATGATCCCCAGCGGCCCGTCATAACGGCCCGCATCCTTGACGCTGTCGAGATGGCTGCCGATCAGCAGCGCAGGCGCGCTGGCGTCGCGCCCCTCATAACGGCCGATGAGGTTGGCGGCGGCGTCGCGCCGCACGGTCATGCCGGCCTCTTCCATCCAGCCGGCGAGCCTGTCCTGCGCCGCGGCATAGGACGGCGTCAGATAGGCGCGATAGAGGCCGCCCTCCATGTCGCTATAGGGCGATACGCCCAGCGCGTCGCAGCGCGCCACCGCGCGGTGTCCCCCTACCATGCCGCCACCCCGCCATCGCTGCGCGGATCGGTCGCGCCATCCAGCCGCCCGTCGGGATGGCGTATGATCGCGCCGGCATGACCCATCATCGCGGTCAGCGGGCCGACCCGCTCGACATCATGGCCCGCGGCGATGAGATCGGCATAGAGGCTTTCGTCAAACCCGTCCTCCAGCTTGAGCGTGGTCGACTGTTCGCCCCAGGTGCGGCCCAGCAGCCAGCGGGGGCGGCTGATCGCCTCCTGCACATCCACGCCATAGCGGGCATAGCGGGTGAAGAGCGCGGCCTGCGTCTGGGGCTGGCCCTCGCCGCCCATCGTGCCATAGGCCATGACCCGGCCATCGGCAAAGACGGCAAGCGCGGGGTTGAGCGTGTGGAAAGGCTTGCGCCCGGGCCTCAGCGCATTCCAGCCGCCTTGCGCCAGGCGGAAGCTGCTGCCGCGATTTTGCCAGATGATGCCGGTCTTTGGCAGCACCAGCCCCGATCCGAACTCATGATAGGTGGACTGGATGCAGGATACGACCCGGCCTTCGCCATCGGCCGCCGCGAACCAGCAGGTATCGCCATATTGGGAAGGCTGCGGCCAGGGCAAGGCGCGGGCCGGATCGACCTTGGCGGCAAGCGCATCGAGCGCGGCGGGATCGTCCAGCAACCCCTGCCAGTCATAATCATGGAAGGCCGGATCGCCGACATGGGCGTCGCGGATCAGGAATGCCTGCTTGGTCGCCTCCACCAGTCCATGGACATGGTCGAAGCCATCGGCGCGATCGGCCGCCAGCCGGTCGAACAAGGCCAGGATCAGCAGCGAGGCGAAGCCCTGCGTGGGCGGCGCGCTGTTATAGAGGGTCGCGCCACCGATCCCGACATGCAGCGGATCGGGGCGGGTGGCGACATGCGTGGCCAGATCGGCAGCGGACACCGGGCTGCCCAGCAAAGCCAGATCGCTCGCGATGTCGGCCGAAAGCGCGCCGGTGTAGAAGCTCTCCAGACCCTCACTGGCCAGCCGCTCCAGCGTGTCGGCCAGTTGGGGCTGGCGCAGCAGGTCGCCCTCCCGCAAAGGCCGGCCTTCCGGCTCGAAGATCGTCGCATAGGCGCCCGGCTGCCCCCGCAACTCGTCGCCCTTGGCCGCTGCAATGCCCGCGCCGCCGGCCGTCACCGCCACGCCGGCCCGGGCATGGCGACAAGCATCGCGCAGCAGCCGCGACAGGGGCAGCCTCCCGCCCTTCAGCGCCGCCGCCCAGCCCGATAGCGTCCCCGCCACCGTGTTCGCCGCCAGCGGACCGCGGGTCGGCACCGCCTCCAGCCCCGCATAAAGCGACAAATCCGCCGCCCCAGCCGCGCCGCCGCAGCCATGGATCGCATGCACCCGACCATCCGGCTCACGCACCACCCAGAAACCGTCCCCGCCGATCCCGGTCATATGTGGATACACAACCGCCAGACATGCAGCCACCGCCACGCACGCCTCAACCGCGCTCCCACCGTCCCGCAACACAGACAAACCAGCCTCGCTCGCAAGAAAATGCGGGGCGGTCACAAGCCCGTTATGTGCGGATATCGTCGTCAGGGACATGCCGGGTTCTCACAAATATGGGCGCGCAGCAGGCCGCGCTGTTCGAGGTCGGCGGCGAAGGCGAACAGGGTTGCGTCGCTGCCCGGAGGGCCGATCAGTTGCACGCCGAGCGGCAAGCCATCCGCCGTCGCCAGAGGGGCGGATATGACCGGGAGGCCGGCGAAGTTGAGGGGTTGGGTGAACAGGCCCAGATTGGCGCGGGCCGGAACGGGCCGTCCATCAATCCGAATGACGGGATTATCGATGCGGGGCGCGACGCCGACCGTGACGGGTGCGACAGCGATGTGGACAGTTTCGAAGATGCGATCCAACTGCGCCTTATAATATATACGAAAATCCTGCGCATCGAGATAGGCCGCCGATGGCAGGGCCGCGCCGGCGATCAGGCGGTCGCGGGTGGCGGGGTCGAAACCGGCGGGGTTATGGCGGAGCATGGGCAGATGTCTCCGCCCGCCTTCCGCTGCGGTCATCAGGAAGGCGGCGGACCGGGCGCGATCGACCTGCGGCAATTCGATAGTAGGGAGCGCGCCCAACTGCCCACAGAAATCCGCGAAGGCGGTTTCCATCGCCGGTTCCAGATTGTTCGCGAACCATCCGCCGAGACGGGCGACGCACAGGCCGGGCGATGCGTCCATTTGCAGTGGCTTTGCCGCCAATATGCCGGTGATAAGCGCCAGATCGCGCGCGCTGCGCGTGAATGGCCCGATATCGTCGAAACTGTCGACAAAGGGAAAGACGCCCTCCATCGGCAAGGCGCCATGGGTGGGCTTCAAACCCCAGACGCCGCACAGGCTGGCGGGGATGCGGATCGATCCGTTGGTGTCCGACCCCAGAGTGAAGGGCAGCATGCCGGCCGCGACCCCCGCCGCCGAACCGCCCGACGATCCGCCGGCCAGCCGACCGGGATCATGGGGATTGCGGGTCGTGCCCCAGGTCGCGTTGACCGTGGCGAAACCGTAGGCGAACTCATCCATATTGAGCGTCGCCACCAGCACCGCGCCAGCCGCGTTCAGGCGCATGATCGCTTGCGCATCCACCGATGCGGGCGGCGCATCCCGACGTATCCCCGCCCCTGCCGTGGTCGGCAGGCCGGCGACATCGAACAGATCCTTGACGCCATAGGGCACGCCCGCCAGCGGGCCGGGATCGAAGCCGGCCGCGACCTTCTGATCCACCAGTGCGGCTTCGGCCAAGGCGCGCTTTTCCAGCAGGCGGGTGACGGCGTTGATGCGGCCGTCAAGGGTGCGAATGCGATTGATCGCCGTCTGCGCCGTCTCCACCGCACTGACGCGCCCTTCCCGCACCGCCTGCGCGATCGCCCATGCTTCGCCAATCATGGCTGGCCCTCATCATCGCCACGCACGACCGCCCAATGGTGCGACAGCAGCGCGATATTGTCCGCCAGTGCGGGGAATGCGGCAGGATCGGCATCGATGCCGAGCCGACGCAACAAAGCGGTCAGTTCGGCATCGACAGGGGCGGCGTCTTCCGTCATCGCAGGGTCAGGCCGCCGTTACGCCGTCCAGCGCGCCGGCGACCAGATTGCCGGCGTGGAACACGGCCTTGCGCGGGCTTTGCCGGGCGACCGCTTCGGCCGAACAGCTGGCCGGGACCAGCACCATGTCGGCTGCGTCGCCAACTTTGGGCCATATCTGATCGCCCGCAGCATTGAGCGGGGTCACGCCGCCGGTCGCGATCCTGAGCGACTGGGCAATGCCCTGCTCGTCGCTCCAGCCATAAAGCTGACAGGCGAGCTTGGCCTTTTCCAATATGTCGCAACTGCCGAACACGCCCCAGAAACCCTGCACCGTATCGGTGCCGGTATAGACGCGCACGCCATGATCGAGCAGCGCGGGAACCGGCATGATCCTGCCGCCGAACGGCAGGGTCGATATGACCGCCATATCGAGCGAGGCCAGGCGCGTGGCGAGCGCGGCCATGTCCTTTTCATTGAGCGACATGAGCGAGAAGGCGTGGCTGATCGTCACCCGCCCTTTGAGTGCAGGCGTCTGTTCCACCTGATCGGCGATGCGGTGGATCGCGGCGATGCCGGTTTCGCCCGGTTCGTGCAGGTGAATGTCGACGCCCTTGTTCATATCCAGCGCGATTTGCATCAGCGCGTCGACGGAACGCTCCATGCCGCCGTCGATCGCGGTCGGATCGATGCCGCCGACATGGGTGGCCCCCGCCGCCAGCGCCGCGCGCATCGTGGGGATCAGATCGGCGCTGATGAAGCCCTGTTGCGGGAAGGCGACCAATTCACTGCCAAAGCCGTCGGCGCGCCGATCCAGCAGCGCCCGCATGATCTCCACATAGTGCGTGCCGATGGAAGGATCGACATTGCACTGGACCCGGGCGAAGGTGGTGCCGTTGCGTTGCATCAGGTCGATGATCTTGCCCGCGCGATCGTCCAGCGTCGGCAGCAATTGCGGGTTGAGGATTTTCTCCTGCTCGATCAGGCCGCGAATGCCATTTTTGCGCTTGCGCGGCGCGACCCAGGGGCCGCCATAATAATTCTTATCCAGATGGATGTGCATGTCGCGGAAGGACGGCAGCAGCAACATGCCGTCGCCATCGCGCGCCACGACGCCAGCGGGCGCTGGCGCATTGGCGGGCAGCACGGCCGCCACCTTGCCATCGCGGATCAGGATCGACGCTTTGGTGGTCAGCGTGGCGGAAATGCCTTCCGCGTCGCGGGCATAGCCGCTTTCCAGCAGGACGTTGCGCAGCAGGAAGCTGTCGCCCTTCACGGCCGGAGCCTTGCCCTTTGCAGCGAAGGCAGGGGCTGCGGCGCTGGCGGCACCGGCCGCCAGCGCCGCAGCAAGCACCCCGCGTCGGGACAGGGCTGGCCCGTCCATCGGCTTGCGACCCGCAGGGCTATTGCTGTCGATCATGTTCATCCCTTCCCTTCCTGTCCGTCAGAATTTGAACCGTGCGCCGATCTTCATCTGCCAGACCGATTGCGTGTTGAAGCTGGTCGCGGCGCGACCCACGAAGCTGTCATATTGATAATAGTCGCCGACCGTGGGGCAAACCCCGGCGAACTGGCAATTGCGGGCAACGACATTGGCCGAGACATAGGGTGACGGAATCTGCTGGATCACGCCCCATTTGCGGTTCAGCAAATTGCCGAAATTTTCGATATCCAGATAGATTTCCGCCTTTGCGCCATCGGGGAAGAAGCCGGGAATTTCCTGGCTGATGCGCAGGTCGATGGTCGTCACCGGCGGCGCGGTGAAGGCATTGCGCGGCGCGATTTCGCCGGCATATTTCATCAGGCCGGTTTTCTTGAGGAAGGCGTTGAACGCGGCGAGATCAAAGCCCGCGCCATAGCGGACGATGGAGTCGCTGGTCGCCGTTACCGCGCCGCCATCGGCCTTGGGCACATAGAGCAATTGCCGGTTGCGGGTGGCGAGCGACCCGTTTTCGCCCACCAGCATGTCCGCCGCCTGATTGGCGTTGGCCCCGACATCGAAGGTGTAGCTGAACGGCTGGCCCGAACGGCGCTGGCCAAAGACGGTCAGGCGCGTGCGATAATTGCCGAAGAAGGCATGTTCGTAGCTGAGCGACAATTTGGTGAGATTGCGGAATTCATAGTTGGACGTCGCCAGCGACGGATCATTGGGATCAGATGTCGCAACGCCGCTATAGTTGGAGGCGGCGACCGTGGTGATGCCCGGATTGATATCCTTCGACCGGATATAGGTGTGGGACAGCGACGTCTCCAGCCCGGTCAGCGGCCCTTCCACCCAGCGCTTGGCGACGGCCAGACCGATCTGGTTGGCATAGCCCTGCTTGGTGTTCGTCACCAATATGTCGTTGCGGTTGTCGCGCGTGCGCAGATACGTCGGGCGGCCATCGGGCGCGGCCGGTCCCTGATTGGCGCCGGCATAGAGTTCATACCAGGCGACCGCATTCTGCACTTCGCTGTGGATGAATTCGCCCGCGACCCGCCAGTTGTTGCCCAGCGCGCCAAGATCGAACTCCTTCTGCGCGCCGACCGACATCTTCCAGGTCGACTGCGGTTTGAAATCCTTGTCGAGGACGTTGATCAGGCCCTGCCCACGCCCCGCGCTCTGGCTATTCTGTTCCTGAAGCGCCGGATTGACGTTCAGGCCATCGACATTGCTGAGGCCGGCAAGGCAGGCGGCGCTGGCCGACGCATTGCGGGTGCAGGTGACATTGCCCAGCATCATGCCGGTATTATAGAAGGTGTTGGCCGTCCACACAGTCGGCGATCCGCCACCGAACAGGCCCACGCCGCCATAGACGGTCAGGGTCGGATCGGGCTTCCAGTTGAAGCCGAAGCGCGGCTGAAGCAGATGCTTGCCATCCAGATTTTCCGTGTTGGACAGGCCATAGCGCGCCATGACCACCGGATTTTCGGCCGGATGATCGGACTGCTCGAAGAAGTCGTAGCGCAGGCCGGCCTTCAAAGTCAGTTCCGGCAGCAGCGCCCATTCATCCTGCAAATAGAGCGTGTTGGTGGTGGTGTGGGCGGTGAAGCCGCCTTCCGATTTATCGTTGCTGGCGGCGTTGGCATAGCTGACCGAGGAGGCGTTGCGATTACGCAGGTCATCGAGCGAATTGAAGACGTAGGAGCCGTTGGCATTCTGCACGAACAAATCCCACAGCTTCAGCGTCTCGCGCTCATAGCCGGCGGTGATGCGGTGCGATCCGGCGGTATAGGTCGCCTTCGCGCGATATTGCTGGAGATAGGTGGTCAGTTCATTCGCCTGATAGGAGGCGTTGGTGCCCGCAAAGATGCTCGGCCCGGTGGTCGTGCCGTTCAGATAGACGCGGAACTGCGCGAAATCATTGCCGGCCAGCGGATAGCCGGGATTGTCCATCTTCTTGTAGGAAGCGCTGATTTCCGTGCTGAAATTATCGGTCCAGTCGGAAAAGACCTGCGCCTTGTACACGTCCAGATTATTCTGGCGTTCCACCCATTGCGACAGCAGACCCAGCGAGGTGCTGGAACCGGTGAGCGTATTGCCGTTTGCCGAGATGGAGGAGCCTTTGGTGCGCTGATAGGAAACGGTGGCGCGGTGGCCGGGCGCGATGTTCCAGTCGAGCTTGGCGAAGATTTTCTCGTCGCGTGAGGGCAGCCGGGTCGCTTCATAGCCCAGCGGGTCATAGCCATAGACGTCCTGCAATATCTGGCGGACGGCATTGGCCTGTTCGACGCTGACGCCGGGCACCTGATTGGCGAAGCTGGAGCCGGTGGGACCGACCAGCGAAGGTTCGGTGCGGCTGAACTTTTCATAGTTCAGGGTGAAGAACAGGCGATCGCGGATGATCGGGCCGGTCAGGGTGGCGCCGAAGGTCTTTTCGGAGAATTTGCCGGTCAGGCGGCGGCTCTGGCGCGATCCGTCCTGAAAATCGGTGTAGGCGAAATCATTCCCCTGAAGGCGATCGCCGGTATATTCGTAGAAAGCCTGGCCGTGGAACTGGTTGCCGCCCGACTTGGTGGTGGCGTTGAGCGTGCAGCCGCCAAAAGCGCCATAGTTGACGTCATAGGGGGCCAGTTCGACGCCCAGCGTTTCCACGACGTCGATCGAGATGGGCGAGCGCTGGGTCGGATAGCCATTTGCCTGCAAGCCGAAATCGTCATTCTGTCGCACGCCGTCGATGGTGAGCGAATTGGTGCGGTTGTTCGCCCCGCCACAGACCAGCGCGTCATTATTGGTCGGGTCGACCGCGACGAACGGGTTCATGCGCGCCAGATCCTTGAGATCGCGGCTGATGGACGGTGCGGCTTCGATCTTTTGCGCGGAGAAGTTGGAACTGGGACCGGTCTTGAGTTCGCCGCCGCCGACCGAGGAGGCGGTGACGACGATCGCTTCGGCTTCACCCAGCGCGAAATTCACCTGAAACGGGTCGCCGGTGTTGATCGCGGGGATATCCACCGATCGGCTGCCCAGCGTGGGCGAATTGGCGGTGACGCGATAGGGACCGCCGGGGCGCAGGTTGCGAACGGCATAGACGCCTTCGCTGCTGGTCGTGGCCGTCGTGGTGGTGCCCGACGGGATGTGGACGATCGTCACCGGCACATTGGCGACCGGCGCGCCGTCCGGGTCGGTCAGGCGGCCGTTGATGGCGCCGGTGATGATCTGCGCATGGAGCGCCGAAGGCACGCTGGCCAGTGCGACGCTGACCGCGCCCAGAGAAAGACCGACGGCAAATTTCGTGATCCGCATATCCGTAAACCCCCACGTTTCGAATTATCGATCGGTCATGCGGCGGGCCTTTGCCCTGCCGGTGCAAGCGACCCGATCGCCCGTTGCGAATCATGTCATAAGGGGAATTTCGTCCATGATCCAAGATTAAATCGTCGACGATCTAAGATATTTTCGAAAACGATGATTTTCTGCGGATTTTCGTCGCATGATCCCGATCAGGACGTATATGCAAAAAGGCCCTGCCCTGTTCGAGCAAAGCCTTTTGCAAATATTGTTGACGATTTAATGGCGCGTCAGATGCGGTCTATGGCGGTTTCCCGCGCTTCTCCCTGTAGCGCAAAACGATCGCGCGTGCGGGTGTAGAAGCTGGCGCCGAAGCGGCCGACCGGGAAATAATCCTGGAGATTGACCCGCCAGAGCTGGGTGTCGATCAAGCCTTCGCGGGCGTGGAGATGCAGGATTTTCCCCAGAAAGATGTACCGGCTTTCGGTTTCGATCTTTTCCCATAGCTGACATTCAAAGGCGATCGGCGCCTGCACAATGCGCGGCGGCCGCACGCTGACGGAGGGGACCGCATCGAACCCTACCAGATCGAGTTCGCTTTGGTCGGGCGGCAGCGACTGGCCGCAATCATGCATTTGCCCGGCGATCGCCTCGTCCGCCATATGCACGACAAACTCGCCCGATTGCAGGATGTTGGCAGCCGTATCCTTGAGCGCGCCGTCCTCCAGCCGGTTGATGCTGATCATCACCAGCGGCGGGTCCTCCCCCAGCATGGCGAACATGCTGAACGGCGCAGCGTTGACGACGCCGTCCCCATTGACCGTCGTCACCAGCGCGATCGGACGCGGCACGATCAGGCTCGCCATCAGCTTGTAGCGCTGATAGGCGCCGATCGCGTCGAAATCGACATGCGTCTGCGGCAAGGCGGGGGCCGGCTGCGTCATCCGATGTTCAGCATCTGGGCAAGGGTCTGAACCGACGCCTTGCGATCGAGGCAGATATTATCCTCCAGGCTGCGCAGATGCTTGCCCATTTCGGCGCGCGCCGATGCGACATCGCCTTTCGCCATATAGTCGACGATGCGGCGATGTTCGGCATGCTCGCATGCGGCATTGCCGATCGGCTGATAGAGCGCGACGATCAGCGAACAGCGCGTCATGAGTTCGGTCAGATAGTTGATGAGGATCGGGTTGCCCGCGACCGTCGCGATTTTCAGGTGAAATTCGCGAGCGCAGGCGGCCCAGGCCGGCTGATAAGGATTATGGGTGACGCCATGTTCATGATCGAGAAGATGGCGCAATTCCTCCAGATCTTCCGGCTTATGACGGCGCGTCGCCAGTTCCACGATCGAGACTTCCAGCGCGCGGCGCGCCTCGAAAATCTGGCGGGTTTCCTCTGGCGTCGGGGCCGCGATCACCGCCCCCTTGTTCGGCCGCAGTTCCACGATCCGTTCATGTTCCAGCCGCTGCAACACCTTGCGGATCACGGCGCGCGACACGTTGAACAATTCACACAGGGCCGGTTCGGGCAGCTTGGTGCCGGGCGTCAGCCGCTGGTTGAGGACACTGTCGAAGACCGTCTGATAAATATGCTGTTCGATATCGACGCCGGCCGCAGCGACGCCAGCGCCCAGATCCGGGGCGGCCTCCGCCTTTCGGTTGCGGCGCTGAGGAACAGCGGCGGTGCTTTCGTTAGACATGTCGACGCTCTGATTCATGGTCCATCATTGCCTTTCAAAGACCGGTGGCTGGCAACCACCCTTACCCCTCCGCACTCCACTCTCAAGACCATGGTGGATATGCCTGACCCCCTTGCACCATATTGAAGGCCATTTGCAAGAAAAATCATGGACGATATTTGATATAAATCGTCAACGATTTTGATGTTGAATTGTTTCGTTTTGATGATAACCCTTTGCCATCACCGTAGGACGAAAGTGGACCATGGCGATTCTCTCTTCGCGTCGCGCCATCCTGACAGGCATCACCGGCAGCATCCTGGCCGGCCTGACCGGCTGCACCAGACAGGATGGCATGATCCGCATCGGGCTGATCACCGCTTTGTCCGCGCAATCGGCCAAATCGGGAGAGGCGATCTCGCGCGGCCTCTCCATCGCGATCGACGATATCAATGCCAGCGGCGGCCTGCTCGGCCGGAAGCTGGAGCTGATCCGGCGCGATGATGAGAGCAATCCCGGCAAGGGCGTGATCGCCGCGCGCGAATTGCTGTACAAGGAAGGCGTGGCGATCCTGTTTGGCGGCCTTGATACGCCGGTCGCCCGCGCCATCGTGCCGATCGCGACCGCCGCCAGAACGCCCTTCGTCGTGCCATGGGCGGCCGGCACGGTCATCACCCATAATGGCACCGATCCCAATTTCGTCTTTCGCGTCTCCGCCGTCGATGAACAGGTGGACAAGGCGATGGTCGCCTTTGCGCAGGCCCACTATCGCACGCGCCGGCCGGGCCTGATCATGCTGAACAATCCCTGGGGCCAGTCCAATGAAAAGGGGCTGAAGGCCGCGCTTGCCACCGCGAAGCTGCCGGCCGCCGGATCGGAACGGTTCGAACATGCCGATGTCGATGTGACGCCGCAACTGGGCCGGTTGCGCGCGGACGGAGCCGATTGCCTGCTGATGGTGGCGACGGTCGGTCCGTCGGCGCAGGTGGTCAAATCGCTCGATCAGATGGGATGGGATGTGCCGATCGTGTCCCATTGGGGACCGGCGGGCGGTCGCTTCGGCGAGTTGGCCGGGCCGCATGCGAACAGGGTGAAATTTGTGCAGACATACAGCTTTCTGGGACCGGACAATCCGGTCAAGGCCCATGTGCTGGCCGCGCTGAAGGCCAAATATCCCGATATCAAGGAACCGCAGGACGTCACCCCGGCGGTCGGCGTGGCCAACGCCTATGACGCGATGCATCTGGCCGCGATCGCCATCCGCACCGCAGGGTCGACCGATGGCGACGCCGTGCGGCGCGGCTTTGCCCGGATCGACCGCTATGACGGGCTGATCAAAAGCTATCGCGCGCCCTTCGCCCATGGGCAGGATGCACTGGGCGAAGCGGATTATATCTGGGCGGAGTTCGACAAGGGTCGCATCGTGCCCCTGCCGGCAGGCGCGGCCTGAGCCATGGACATGGTTCCCGCCCTCCTCACCGGCCTGGCGCTCGGCTCTGTATATGGGCTGATCGCGCTGGGCTTTCACATCACATCGTCGGTCTGCGGCGCGGTCAATTTCGCGCAAGGGTCCAGCGCGATGCTGGGCGCGGTCATATTATGGATGCTGGCGCAAGCCGGATGGCCCGTGCCGGTCGCGGCGATCGCCGCCATCGCGCTATGCGGCCTTTATGGCCTGCTGGTGGAGCGGGTCGCCATTCGGCCGTTTCTGGCGCGGCGATCGGACGCATGGCTGATGGCCACCGTGGCGCTGGGGCTGGTGTGCGACAATGGCATGATGCTGGTCTTTGGCGCGGAGCCGCGATCGCTCCCCTCCGCGCTCGCCCAGTCATCGGTGCGGCTGGGGCAGACCGATCTGGGCGTCTATCCGCTGCATTTGCTGATCCCGATCGCAATGCTGCTGCTGGCTGGCGGGATCGATCTGTTTCGCCGCCGCACGCTGCACGGCATCGCCATGCTGGCGGTGGCGCAGAACCGGGATGCCGCGCGCATCATGGGCATAGCGGTGCCGCGCGTCATCGCCGCCGCCTTCGCCCTGTCCTCCGCCCTTGCCGGCGTGGCGGGCATGCTGATCGCGCCGCTGGCCCATGTCGAAACCAGCATGGGCGTGGTGCTGGGCCTCAAAGCCTTTGCCGTCGCCATATTGGGCGGCCTGGGCAATGCTTGGGGCATCGTCGCCGCCGCCATATTGTTCGGCCTGGTGGAAGCGCTCGTCACGCTCGGCCTCGGGTCGGGATATACCCAGATCGTGACCTTCCTGCTGGTCATCGTCACCCTCGCCCTGCGCCCGGACGGGCTGCTCGGCCGCGCTCAGGTACGCAAGGTATGATCGCTCTTTCCGCCTCCCGCCCGGCCCAAGCGCTGTTCTGGGCGCTGTGCCTGACCGGCGGCATTGCCGGGGCCTTGCTGCTCAACGGCTATTATGCGTTCGTCATCGGGCAGATCGCCCTGCTGATCATCGCCGGCATCGGCCTCAATATCCTGATCGGCCTGTCGGGCCAGTTCAGCTTCGGCCATGCCGCCTTCTACGCCATTGGCGCGTACATGGTCGCGATCTGCACATCGCGCGGATGGCTGCCCTTCTGGATCGCCTGGCCGATCGGCGTCGTCGTGGCGACCGGGATCGGCGCGTTGCTCGCCCTGCCCGCCCTGCGCGTGAAGGGACCCTATCTGGCCATGGTGACGATCGCCTTCGGCCTGATCGTCGAACAGACATTGGTCGAGGCCGAAAGCCTGACCGGCGGACAGAGCGGCATTTTGCAAATCACGCCGCTCTCGATCGGCGGGATCGCGCTGGGCGATCGGGCGATGGCCATCGTGGCGATATTGACGGCCGCGCTGGTCATGGCCGCCTATCACCGCCTGTCCCGCAATGGCTGGGGCGCGGCCATGCGCGCCGTGCGCGACAGCGACCATGCCGCCGCGTCCATCGGCATCAATCCGCTATATGTCCGCATCGTCGCCTTCATGGCGTCGGCCGCCTGTTGCGCGCTGGCCGGCGGCCTGTCAGCACCGCTCAACAGCTTCGTGACGCCGCAATCCTTTGGCCTCAGCTTCTCCATCCTGCTGGTGCTGGTGGTCGTGATCGGCGGCGCGGGTGCGCGATCCGGCCCGGTGCTGGGCGCGATCGTCATCGGCCTGTTGCCCGAACTCCTGTCTTCGCTGGAAGCCTATCGCGTGCTCGCTTATGCGGCGCTCGTCCTGGTGGTGCTGTGGATCGCGCCGGGCGGCATGGCCGGCCTGCTGCGCATCGCGCAGGCAGAGGCCGCGCCCGACATGGACCCCACGCCTCTGGCCGACCGATTGAGCCGAAGGGCGCGCGCCGGCCTGCATGGCCGGGCGCTGGCCATCCATTTCGGCGGCGTACGGGCGATCGACGCGCTGGACATCGACATTCCGCCCGGCGCCGTGACGGCGCTGATCGGTCCCAACGGGGCCGGCAAATCGACCGTCATCAACATGCTGAGCGGCTTTTATCGCCCCGATGAAGGCACGCGCATGATTGGCGACACGCCCCTGCCGCCCGGACGATCCTTCATCGCGGCGCGGGCCGGCATCGCCCGCACCTATCAAAGCTCCGCTTTGTTCGACAGCATGAGCGTGGAGGAGAATATCTTGCTGGCCCTGCGCAAGGGGCGGCCCGGCCCTTTGCTGGGCGGGGCCGGCGCGGACCGCGCGGCCATGAAGCATCAGGCCCATGGCCTGCTGCGCGCCTGCGGCTATGCTGGCGCGCCCTCCACCCCCGCCGGCGCGCTGGCGCATGTCGATCGCCGGCTGGTGGAGATCGCCCGCGCGCTGGCGATCGATCCCGACATCATGTTGCTGGACGAACCGGCCGCCGGTTTGTCGCAGGGCGAAAAGCGGGTGCTGGGCGATCTGCTGCGGTCGATCGCCGCGGCGGGCATCGGCGTCGCGCTGGTGGAACATGACATGGGGCTGGTGATGGGCGTGGCCGACCGGGTCGTGGTGCTGCGCACCGGCGCGCTGATCGCCACGGGCACGCCCGCGCAGGTGCAGGCCGATCCGCTGGTGCGCGAAGCCTATCTGGGCGAACGGTCCGTGCGGAAAAGCCCGCCCGCGATCGAAAAAGGCGGCGAGCCGGCGCTGGGCGCCTATGCCATCCATGCCGGCTATGGCGCGGGCGATGTGCTGCACGGCATCGATGTGGAGGTGCGCAAGGGCGAATCCGTGGCGCTGCTGGGCGCGAACGGCGCGGGCAAATCGACGTTGATGCGCATCCTGTCCGGCCTGATGCCGGCGGGTGACGGGCATTTGCGGCTGGAGGGGAAACAGATCACCGACCTGTCCGTCGTTGCGCGGGTGCGCGCGGGCCTCGTGCTGGTGCCAGAGGGGCGACAGGTGTTCCCCGAACTGTCGGTGCGCGACAATTTGCGGCTGGGGGCTTATACGTGCCGGGCCGGGATGGCGACGCGGCTGGACGCGATATTGGCGCGATTCCCCCGCCTGACCGCGATGCTGGAGCGGCGTGCCGGCCTGCTGTCGGGCGGCGAGCAGCAGATGCTGGCGGTGGGCCGCGCGCTGATGGCGCAACCGCGCATCCTGTTGCTGGACGAACCGTCGCTGGGCCTGTCGCCGCAGGCGACGTCGGACCTGTTCGACCAGCTCGCCGCCATTCGGGATGAGGGCATGGCGATGCTGATCGTGGACCAGATGGCGGATCTGGCCCTGTCCCTCTCCAGCCGCGCCTATCTGCTCCATCAGGGGCATATCACGAAAAAGGGTTCGGCGGCGGACATGGCGGCAAGTGGCGGTCTGGACGCGGACTATCTGTCCGGGGCCATCTAGTAAACAGCGGCGCATTATACGGACGCCTTGCCTGCGTCCTCAATATTCCTTATTTTGTGGACAGAAAGGGGATGCCATGTCCAAAGCCATGACCCTGAATGTCCGTGTCAGCGGCGCGCTCAGCGATTTCGTCAGCGCCAATGTCGGCGATGTCGGCACATATGAAAATGTCAGCGAATATGTTCGCGACTTGATCCGGCGAGACAAGGAGCGGGTCGAGGGCGAACGCCTTGCGCTATTGAAGGCGGAATTGGCCCATGCCTTCGCAGCGCCCGAAAGCGAGTATCAGCCGCTCGATGCCGATACCATCATAGCCCGCAACGCGCGCGGCTAAGCCTTATGTCTCAATATCGCGTACAGCAGGCCGCCGGTCGGCGGATCGACGATATTTTCATTTATACGCGCGAAAAATGGGGGCAGGATCAGGCCGAAGCCTATATTCGCAGCCTGTTCGCGCGCTTCGACGATATTGTCGGACACCGGATCGCCTGGCGCAATGTGCCCATAGAGTTCGGCGTAGACGGCTTTTACTGCCGATATGAACATCACTATATCTATTGGCGCATGTTGTCCGATGGCGCCGTCGGTATCGTCACAATCCTGCATGCGCGCATGCATCAGATCGATCGCTTCCGCGAAGACGCCCCCGACTGATCCGTTCAATGTCGCAGGAAAAGGCAGCGCCTGATCCGCGCACCCCTTCGCGTCCATCAAGCGCAATGTGCGGCCCCATGGTCAGGAAATTCAGGAAGCTAAAGAAAACTGGCTGGGGCGGCAGGATTCGAACCTGCGCATGGCGGCATCAAAAGCCGCTGCCTTACCGCTTGGCGACGCCCCAGCAGCGCCGACATCTTGGCCGGCGCGGGGACGCCATATAACGTGTGATTGGCGAAAGGAAAGCCTAGTCATGATAGTTTGATGACGCCAATATGCGTTTTGCTCCAATCGCGGATCATCCGCCTTCATCTCGGTCCCCATCATGTCCTCTGCCCAGATCGCGCCTGCATCCCCCCTGTTCCTGCGTGAGGATGAAATCAGGCGCGGGATCGAGATGCTCTATTTCGGCTATTCCGCCCTGACCCGGTCGATCGACGATGGGCTGGCCGCGCAGGGTCTGGGCCGGGCGCATCATCGCGCGCTCTATTTCATCTCGCGCCAGCCCGATCTGACGGTGAAGGAATTGCTGCGGTTGCTGGCGATCACCAAACAGTCGCTGGGGCGCGTGCTGGGCGAACTGACCGAGCGCGGCTATATCGAGACGCGCACCGGAGCCAGCGACCGGCGACAGAAGCTGTTGCGGCTAAGCCCGGCCGGCAAGGCGCTGGAGGCCGAACTATTCCGGGCGCTGCGCGAGAAGATGGCGACCGCCTATGCCCAGGCGGGACAGGGATCGGTGACGGGTTTCTGGCGCGTGCTGGAGGGGCTGATCCCCGAAGGCGACCGGTCGATGGTGTTCGGCCTGCGCGGCGGAAAAGGTTAAGGTTGCGAAACCTTCTGCCCGCTTCTGCGCTTAGACCGCTCCATAGATGCGCAAAAGGAGCAAGATATGCGTAAACCCCTTATCGCCGGACTGGCCATGCTGGCCGCCGTCAGCCTGTCCGCCTGCTCTGAAAAGGCGCAGGATAATCTGGACAATGCCGGATCGGCGATCGGCAATGATGTGAGCAATGCCGTGGACAGCGCGGGCGCGAAGATCGACAATGGGCTGGATCATGCCGGCCATGCGATCGACAAGGGCGTGGACAAGATTGGCGCGGCGACCGACAATGCCGCCGCCGACGCGAAGCGCGAGGCGGGCGAAGCCAAGCAGGATGTCGGCGCGTCGCTGGAAAAGGCCGGCAAGGATCTGCGCAACGAATAAGCTAAAAGACGACGTTGCGGACGAAGCGGACCGGAACGGTTTCGCGATTCGCGAACAGATAGGGACGGTCGCTGGTGAAGATGAGAAAATCGCCAGCGGCCACCCGCGCGGGTGCCGCATCGTCCCGCTCCACGGTCAGCACGCCCTCCACGACATAGAGCATTTCATGCCAGTTGGCGGCGTCGGCTTCGGCCGGATAGACTTCCCCCGCGCCCAGCGACCAGGTCCATAATTCCGCTTCCCGCGCGGCAGGTACGGTGCCGAGCAGCGTCGCGCGGCTATCCGGGCTGGTCCCGCGCCAGGCGAGGCTGTCGATCCGGCTGTTGTCGCGCATGTCGGGCGGACGCACGAGACGCGAGAAGCTAACGTCCAGCGCCTGCGCCAGCCGATCGAGCGTCGACAGGCTGACATTCGCCTCCCCGCTTTCGATGCCGGAAATCATCCGGCGGCTGACCCCGGCCTGCGCCGCCAGCCCATCCTGACTGAGGCCGCGTTCGGCACGCAGGGCGCGGACATTGCCCGCGACATGGGCGAGGACATCTGGCCGGTCGTGAATCGCGGCGTCTTGACTGTGCAATATATTGCTCATAGGGCGATGTGCATTATGTTGCACAATTCCGCTCTCGACAAGCCCGCCCAGCCCCGGCTGATGATCGGCCGCCCGGAACTCGCGCTGATCGGCGTGACGGTCCTGTGGGGCGGCACCTTCCTGATCGTGCATCATGCGGTGCAAGCGACCGGGCCTTTCTTCTTCGTCGGGCTGCGTTTCGGCACGGCGGCGTTGCTGGCCCTGCCCTTCGCCCTGCCCGTGCTGCGCGGACTGACGATGCGGGAAATGCTGGCGGGGCTGATGATCGGGCTGGGCATCTTCATCGGCTATTCGCTCCAGACCTGGGGCCTCCAGACGATCAGCAGCAGCACATCGGCCTTCATCACCGCCGCCTATGTGCCGCTGGTGCCGATCCTGCAATGGATCGTGTTGCGGCGGCGGCCAAGGCTGGCCAGCTGGATCGGGGTGGCGCTGGCCTTTGCCGGGTTGGTGCTGATCGCCGCGCCGGAACAGGGATTTGCGCTGGGCAAGGGCGAAGCGCTGACCCTGATCAGCACAGTGGCGATCGCGCTGGAAATCATCTTCATCAGCCTGTGGGCGGGCAAGGTGAATGTCGCGCGGGTTACGCTGGTGCAGTTGGCGGCGACATCTTTGCTCGCCTTCGCCTGCATGGCGCCGGCGGGCGAAGCCGTGCCGCCGTTCAACTGGACGGTAGTGCTGAGCGCATGCGGGCTTGGCGCGATGACGGCGCTCATCCAGTTCGTGATGAACTGGGCGCAGCGCAGCGTATCCCCCACCCGCGCCACGCTAATCTATGCTGGCGAGCCGGTATGGGCGGGGATCATCGGCCGGATTGCGGGGGAAAGACTGCCCTCGACCGCGCTGGTCGGCGGCCTGTTGGTGGTGGCCGCCGTGATCGTCAGCGAAATCGAGTTCAAGCAAAAGAAGAGCTAGGCGGCGAGGACATGTTCGGGATGCGGTAAGCGGCCAAGTTCCCCCTCCCGTAAACGGGAGGGGGTTAGGGGGTGGGCTTGACGTTGCGCTGGCCCACCCCGCTGCGACTAAA
Source organism: Pseudomonadota bacterium (assembly GCA_021849075.1). Classification (GTDB taxonomy): domain Bacteria; phylum Pseudomonadota; class Alphaproteobacteria; order Sphingomonadales; family Sphingomonadaceae; genus Sphingobium. The sequence goes on from JAJZTH010000045.1 coordinate 18,027, forward strand.
TTCGCTACGCTCATTAAGTCTCGCCGCCCCTCCCGCCTGCGGGAGGGGCTAATGGCAGGAAACCACCCAAATCCGTCATTTAACGGCGCTGAAATTCATCCACGCCACCTAACCCCGCCGGAACACCGGCGCGCGTTTTTCGAAGAAGGCGGCGAAGGCTTCCTGCGCTTCGGGTGAGGCGAGCGCGGCGCGGAACAGGGCGGCTTCCTCCTCGATCCGGGCGACCAGCGGCGCGGGATCGCCCTTCATCAGACGTCGGGTCGTCATCAGCGCCTGTGGCGGCTTGGCCATCAGCGCCGCCGCTTTTGCGCGGGCATGGGCGAGGAGGCCCTCGGCCGGAAGGATTGCGGTTACGAGGCCCGCCCGATCGGCGGCGTCCGCATCCATCGGTTCGCCCAGCAACAGCATCGCCGCCGCCTTCGCATGACCCAGCGTCGCGGGCGCGAGCAGGCTGGAGCCGGCTTCGGGCACGATGCCGAGGTTGACGAAGGGCATGACGAAGCGCGCGTCGGGCGCGGCATAGACGAGATCGCAGTGGAGCAGCATGGTCGTGCCGACGCCCACGGCCAGCCCCTGCACCGCCGCCACGATCGGCTTGTCGAAGACGGCAAGAGCACGGATGAAGTCGAAGGCGGCGGCCCCGCCCTCCGGCCCGGCCATGAAGTCTTTGAGGTCATTGCCCGCGCAAAAGGCGTCGCCCTCGCCCGCGAACAGCACCACGCCGATTTCCGGCCGGGATGAGGCGTCCGCCAGCGCGGCGGTCATCGCGCGATACATGGCGCCGGTCAGGGCGTTTTTCTTGTCCGGGCGGTCGATCCGAATTTCGATGACGCCCTGATTTTCGCTGATCGCGACATGTTCGCTCACGCGCAGCCTCTCCTTTTCCTGATCCAAGGGGAAATTGTTGGCGCAGTCCGCGCGCCGCGTCTATCCCCCCGCCCAGTCCGAAGTCCCATCCAACACCCCGCCGGGAGTGCCGATGAACCGCCTGCGCCAAGCCCTCGACCCGTTTCTGCTGCTGCTGATCGCCACCGTCGCCCTAGCGTCCATCCTGCCCGCGCGTGGCGATGGCGCGCGGATTGCCGATGCGATCGCCGACGCCGGCATCGTGCTGCTTTTTTTCCTGCATGGGGCAAAATTGTCGCGCGAAGCGATCTGGAGCGGGGCAAAAGCATGGAAGCTGCACCTCGCCACGCTGGGCACGACCTTTGCCGCCTTCCCGTTGGTGGGGCTGGCGATCGCCCGATTCGGGCTGGCGCCGCAGGATATGCGGGCGGGTCTGCTGTTCCTGACGCTGCTGCCCTCCACCGTTCAATCCTCCATCGCCTTCACCGCGATCGCGCGGGGCAATGTGGCGGCGGCGGTGGTCAGCGCGTCCTTCTCCAACCTGCTAGGCATTTTCCTGACGCCGCTGCTGGTGGCGCTGCTGATGCAGCGGAGCGGCAGCGGGAGCCTGATTTCGCTGTCCTCGATCGAGGGGATCGTGCTGCAATTGCTGCTGCCCTTCATCGTCGGCCATTTGCTGCGGCCGTGGATCGGCGGTTTCGTGACCCGGCACAAGGCGATGCTGGGCCGCGTCGATCGCGGGTCGATATTGCTGGTGGTCTATGCCGCCTTCTCCGCCGCAGTGGTTGAGGGGCTGTGGTCGAAGGTGTCGGGCGCGGAATTGCTGGCGCTGGCGGGGCTTTGCATCGCGATATTGACGATCATCCTGCTCTTCACCCTGCTGCTGGGGCGGATGCTGGGCCTGTCGCGCGAAGACGCGATCGTGCTGCAATTTTGCGGGTCGAAGAAGAGTCTGGCGTCGGGCGTGCCGATTGCCGGCGTGCTGTTCCCGGCGGCGGCGGTGGGTCCGATCCTGTTACCGATCATGATCTTTCACCAGATCCAGCTGATGGCCTGCGCATTCCTGGCGCGACGCTATGGCGCGCAGATAGACGAATAGTGAGACAGGGAGTGCGACACATATATCGACTTTGTCGACAGACAGTTGTACATATGTATAAATAAGGGTCTTCGGGGGCGTGGGGCGAGAT
>JAJZTH010000063.1 GCA_021849075.1 Pseudomonadota bacterium
GCGCTGACGGAGGCCATGGGCATGCTCAACCACCATTTCGCAGCAGCCGCCTGATCGGCGCAGAGCGACAGCCTACCTCTGACTGCCGCCAATCTTTGCAACAGAGCCGTCGCCATCCTCCTCGATATGGTTGCGGCGCGTGGCGAAGAAATAATGGGTTTCGTTGTCGTCGCCCGGCGTGCAGCTGTGCAGGTCATACTGGCTGATGCCGTCTTCGCAGGGGGTGTCGTCCTGGGCGGCCGCGATCGACAACTGGATATTGCCCGGCGCGGTCCAGGTAACGCGGATATGATGGCGGGCGCTCTCCTCCGGCCGGGGCAGGAAGGGGGCGAAGATCATGATTGGCGGAGTCTGGCTGTAATCCCAACTGGCCGAGACACTGGACGCGCTTTCCTCCACCTGCGGGATCATGGGGGAGACCTGGCCGCGCGTCGTGATGATCTCGCCATGGACATAGTCGACATGGCTGAGGTCCATGACATTGTCGAGAATCATGCGATAATCGACCGGCAGCTTCATATAGGTGTGGCCCACGCCGTTCGGATGGCCCTCATCCAAGGGCGAGAAATCCGGGAGCAGGGCGGGATCGGCGGCTTCTTCCGCCATCCAGATCCACAGGAAGCCGTAGCGCTCGATCAGCGGGAAGGTGCGGACGACCGGTCCCTTGGGCAGCTGGCCGCGACCGTGGGGATTATGGATGCAATGGCCGCCGGCATCGAAACGCAGGCCGTGATAGGGGCAGGCGATCGTGTCGCCGACGCGGCTGCCCATGGAAAGCGGCGCGAAGCGGTGGGGGCAGCGATCCTGCAGGGCGACGGGCTCGCCCGCTGCGTTGCGATAGAGCAGGACGGATGTGTCCAGGATGCGGCGGTGGAATAGTTCCGTCGCGTCCACCTCGCTCGACAAGGCGGCGACATACCAGGCGCGCTTGAGATACTGCATGATGATCCTCATCCTTTCCCGTGAAGCCGCACCGTTGGCGACGTGCGGAAAGGGGATCAGCAAGGGGCGTGCCAACCCTCTATCTCCGTTCGTCCTGCGCTTGTCGAAGGACCGCACTTTCTTCGATTTCAAGGGGAAGGGGATGGTTCCGACAGGCTCAGCCCGAACGGATGACATTCAAAGACGCAAAGCGGGTGTTGAATTATATCTGACCTTCACTCATGATTGTAGAATAATCCACATCCCGGAGCGGCCATGCCCCCCAAACCCACCGGCCTTGCCAACGCTTTCCATGAAGGCGCGGCCAGCCTTGTCGAGCCCAGCGACCTCGCCGACCTGCTCGACAGCTTCCGCTTCGATCCCGCCCGCGCCGAAATCCGCCTTGGCGACCGCCGCATGCTGCTGGTCGACGATATCGGCTTCGGCATCCTGCGTCGCGAGCTTATCCACGCGCTGGGCTACGAACGCGCACGCGGCGCCATGTCGCGCATCGGCTACGGCATCGGCGCGGCGGACGCGGAACTGGCGCAGCCACTGCGCAAGGATGCCGGCATCGATCAGGTCTATCGCGCCGGCCCGCAATTCCATGCCTTGAAAGGCGTCGTCCGGGTCGAGGAGCTCGCGTTCGAGGCGGATTTCGAGGCCGGACATTTCTACGGCGAATATGTTTGGCACAACTCGGCCGAATGCCAGTCGCACCTGCATGAAATGGGCATCGGCGCGCATCCGGCGGGGTGGCAGCAGGCGGGCTATGCGTCGGGCTATGCCTCCACCTTCTTCGGCCGACCGATGGTGTTCCGCGAGCTGGAGTGCATCGCCATGGGGAATGCCCGCTGCTACCTCGTCGGCCGCCCGGCGGACGAATGGCCGGATGCTGACGCCGAACTGCGCTGGTTCCGCGCCGACTCCTACAGTCGCCGCCCAGTGCCCGAGCAAGCCGCCCCGCCCGTGGACGCAGACCTCCATATCGGCGCGCGTGCCATCGTCGGCGCATCGGCCGGCTTCAACACCGTGCTGCACATGGTGGACAAGGTCGCGCCGACGCACGCCCCCGTCCTGTTCCTGGGCGAAAGCGGTGTCGGCAAGGAAGTCTTCGCCCGCGAACTGCACAAGCGCAGCCGCCGTGCCGAAAAACCCCTCATTGCCGTCAACTGCGCCGCCATCCCCGAAACTTTGGTGGAGGCGGAGCTGTTCGGCGTGGAGAAGGGCGCCTTCACCGGCGCGGTCGCGACCCGGCCCGGCCGGTTCGAGCGGGCGGCGGGCGGCACGCTGTTCCTCGACGAGATCGGCACGCTGTCGCTGGCCGCGCAGAGCAAGCTGCTGCGCGTGCTGCAGGAGGGCGACTATGAGCGGGTCGGCGGCACGAAGACGCTGGCCGCCGACATCCGCCTGATCGCCGCGACCAATGCGGACCTGCGCGCGGAGGTGGAGGCGGGCCGCTTCCGCGCCGACCTGTACCACCGCCTCAGCCCCTTTCCCGTCTACATTCCGCCGCTGCGGGAGCGACGCGCGGACATCCCCGTCCTCGCCAATCATTTCCTGGGGCGCCTCAGCAAACGGCACGGTCGCGGCGCGCTGCGCTTCGACGCGGAGGCGGTGCGCGCCTTCCACGACTATGGCTGGCCGGGCAATATCCGCGAGATGGAGAACCTGATCGAGCGAGGCGTGATTCTGGCGGGCGAGGGCGAGCCGATCGGCCTGCACCATCTTACGCTGGGCATGGGCGCGACGGCGCCGGGCGGCGAAGGCGGCTTCCTGCCCGATCCCTTCCGCGACTTCGTGGCCCGGCGCTTCCGGGAGGGGCGCAAGGGTGCGGGTGGTGGCGCGGACATTGGCGCCTACCTGCTGGACACGGGCCTGAGCCAGCAAGCCTTGACCGACCAGCTGATCGCCGCCGCGCTGGAGCGGAGCGGGGGTAATGTGAGCGCCGCGGCAACTGCGCTGGGCATGACGCGGGCGCAGGTGCAATATTGGAAGAAGGGGCGGGGTTAAGGGTAAGCCGGTATCGCTTCAATCACGGAAACGACTTGCTTTGCGTTCGCTACGTAGGCGCGCAGTGCTTCCTCGCTCAAAGCTTGGCTAGGATCATGAACGACGCGATTTCGTACTTCACTTAGTATGCGTATCTCCCGACCTGTATTCGGATCAATGGTGCCGGCGCTCATTAGGAAATCGAGCTTACGACGAACTGTCGGCTCCCTGTCTCCTGTCGTCACCAATTGAACCCGGGCATAAAGATCTTTGATTGCACGTTCGACAGAAACCCAAGAGGTTACAACAGCATCTATCGGAGCTAATTTCGCTGTCTCTTCAATTTCTGGGTCATTTTGGTTCGGTGTTGGAGGTAGTTCTTCGATTAGATCTTCAGTCGAAATTTCAATTCCACCTGGCCCTTTAACCGTTCTGATCGGACCGATAAGAGCGCCAATTTGCTTCTGGAAAAGAATGACTATGACAATCATTCCGAGCGGCTATGCTGCGCTGGACAGTACGGAAGCTACGGAAGTAACAATTATTGGTCGCATATCAACGTGCGAAATTGTTTCCGTCGGCGGCACTGCTGTAAAGATGTTTACAGCTACAGGGGCCTCGGAATCGGTTTGCAGCTTGCCGGCAGACACGGCCTCTTGCTTCGCAACAGCGGATTGATTCACCAAATCTGCCAACGAAAGCCCCCGTAGATTATACCATTCTGCGATCATATTCGCTCTATGAAGATGGAGCTAGCCCGCCTTATTCACCAAAAGTGTCCTGAAGGGTTGGCGGGAGTGGCGTAAGCCTCTGATCTGAATTAGGAACTGGGTGTCTAAGCCGAACCTGCCGCAGGGCAGAAAATGCCACAGGCCAC
>JAJZTH010000064.1 GCA_021849075.1 Pseudomonadota bacterium
CAGACGAGACCGCCTGCCAGCCCACCCGAAAGCGCAAGGCAACCGAAGAAGGCGAGCCGCCAGTTTTTCGCCTGCACCCGGGCTGAACCGATGCGGTCGTCCCAGACCTGTGCGGCGCGTTGATAGGGCGTGACGGGCTCGGGACTGGTCCCGTAGCGGATAGAGGGGCGTCGAAACATGTCGGATCCTTTTCGGAAGTTTCAGCTTTTGTCGGAGATGTCGGGGCCAGAGCCGCCGCCGTGGCTGTCACCGCCCTTGAGGGTATGCGAGGCCATATTGGCGCCCTGCGTCATCGCCTGACGCCGCTTCATCGCGGTGGCCCATGCAGGAGGGCCATCGGCGGCGCCGGTCGCTGCCGCATTGGCGGGCGTCCCGGCCTTGCCAGCGGCATAGTTCGCCTTGAGGCTGTCCGCGGCCCGGCGAAGCGGTGACGCCGCGCTGCTTGCGGCTGATTTTGCGACATTGGCGAGACCCGAAGCAGCCGCAGCCCGTCCAGTTTTGCCAGCGGCTCCGGCTGCATAGGCACCCGACGCGCCGCCTGCCGCGCGGGCAACGCCCGTGGCCGCGCCCGCCATGGCCGAGCCAGCGGCACCTGCGGCGAGCTTGGCACCTGCGATACCGCCCGCAATCGTCGCGCCAGCAGCGATCGCCGTGCCTGCCGCCGCCCCTGCGCCAAGTTGCGGTCCGCCCGAGACAATGCCGTTGGCGATGCTGGGACCAAAGATACCAAGGCCAAGCAAAGTCAGCGCTGCGAGCGCAATCGCCATGACCTGCTGGATGTCGGGTTCGACCCCGAGTCCGGCATTGATGAACTGTGTGAACAGGGTCGTGCCAATGCCAGTGATGACGGCAAGCACCAGGACCTTGATGCCGGAGGAAATGATATGGCCAAGGACGCGCTCGGCCATGAAGGCGGTGCGCCCGAAAAAGGCGAACGGCAGCAGCACGAAGCCGGCGAGCGTTACCAGTTTGAACTCGATGATGGTGACGAAGACCTGGATCGCCAGCACGAAGAAGGCGATGACGACGATCAGCCAGGATATCAGCAAGATCAGGATCTGCACGAAATTGGTGAACAGACCCACCGGCCCGACAAGATCGGCGGTGGCGTCGAGCAGCGGTTGCCCGGCATCAAGACCGGTCGCGGCGACAACGCCGGGGCGCATGAAATCGCCAATGGCCATGCCGCTGCCACTGGCCTGCAGGCCAAGCCCGGCAAAGCTCTGGAGCATGATGCCAGCGAGATTCGAGAAGTTGCCGATGATGAAGGCGAAAGTGCCGATGTAGAGCGTCTTCTTGATCAGGCGCTGCAGCACATCCTCATCGGTGCCCCAGGCCCAGAACAAGGCAGCTATGGTCACGTCGATGACGATGAGAGTGGTCGACAGGAAGCCGACCTCGCCGCCGAGCAGGCCGAAGCCGCTGTCGATATACTGGGTGAAGACCGTCAGAAACTGGTCGATGACGCCGGTATCATTCATGGCTGCCGGTCCCTTCCATGGAAAAATCGGCGGCGCTCAGCTTCCCAGACCGTATCGCATCCCGATTCCGGCATGGTGATCGTGCTGCAGCGCTTGAGTTCTGCGGCGTGAGGGTTCGGAGATCCTGTCTCGTCCGCGACATAGGTCGTCGTGTCGTGCCGAGCCGGCGGCCGCGTTGCCGAAACAACCGCGACCGCGATCAGCAATCCGGCAAAAGCGGCGGCTGCCGCCAGCTTGACCGACCGGCTCATGTCAGTTCCGGGTCCGGAAGCGGCGGAAACGCTCGCGGCCCTCGGCCTCGGTTGCGGCATTGCGCGCGGCCTCGATCGACTGCGCGCGGCCCTGCGCCGCAATGGCGGCGGTCAGATCGGCCAGTTGCTGGGTTTGCAAAGCCAGTAGCTGATTGCCGGCCTGTGCCGCCTGCAGAGCCCCGGTCGCTGATTGGCTGGCGCCGACCAGTGTCGTGATCGAGCTGCGGGTCGCACCCAGATTGCCGACGATCCCGGCCTGAACCTTCATTGCGTCTTCGAAGGCGCCGACGCTGTCCTGCCATCGCGCGTTGGCGTTAGCGACCATCTGGGCCTGCCCGCCGGTCAGTGCCGCCCCCTTGTAACGGCCGTTGAACACTTCCTGCACGTCCGTCACATCATAGGCGATGCGCTGGGCCTGGTTCAGCAACTGGCGGGTCTGGTCGACCTGTTGCTGCAGCGTCTGGATCGTCGAGACCGGCAGACTGGCAAGATTGCGGGCCTCGTTAATGAGGCTGGTCGCCTGGTTCTGGATCTGCTGGATCTGGTTGTTGATCTGCTGCAGCGTCCGGGCGGCGGTCAGCACGTTCTGCGCATAGTTGCTGGGGTCATAGACGATCCCGCCAAACTGGGCCTGCGCCGGCGCGGCGGTCATGGTGCCTGATACCAGCGAAGTGGCGATCGCCGTCGCCATGAGAGCGCGGCGGAGGACGGGTATTTTCATGGGCGGTTTTCCTTGTCCGTTAGTGCGGGCGACGGGGGAGGAAGCAGCTCGGCCGCCCATTCGAGGCTGCGGTTCTGGAGCCAGGCCGCTGCAAAGCCTTCGCGGCCATGGGCTGCGACAAGCTCGGCGATGCGGATCTGATCGGTTTTGGAAGAGGCGGCGCTGAAGGCGAGTGCGACATCGCCCAGGCCCAGCTCGAATAGCCGGTTGCCGCGCCGCGATTGACAGTAATAATCGCGTTTCGGGGTAGCCCGGCTCAGGATTTCGATCTGGCGATCATTGAGGCCGAACCGCTCATAGACCCGTGCGATCTGCGGTTCGGCCGCGCGCTCGTTGGGCAGAAAGATGCGCGTCGGGCAGCTTTCGATGATGGCAGGCGCGATGGCCGACGTCTCGATGTCGGCAAGGCTCTGGGTCGCGAAGATGACGCTCGCATTCTTCTTGCGCAGCGTCTTCAGCCATTCGCGCAGCTGTGCGGCGAAGGCCGGGCTGTCGAGAACAAGCCAGCCTTCATCGATGATGATCATGGTCGGCGAGCCGTCGAGCCGCCCCTCGATCCGGTGGAACAGATAGGCGAGCACAGCTGCGGCCGATGACGCGCCGATCAGACCTTCCGTTTCGAAAGCCTGCACGGACGCCTCACCCAGACGTTCCTGTTCGGCATCAAGCAGCCGTCCCCACGGACCGCCGATGAGATACGGGGCGAGTGCCTGCTTCAATTCCTGGGATTGCAGGAGGACCGCGAGACCGGTGAGTGTGCGCTCGGCAGGTGGTGCGGACGCAAGCGACGTCAGGGCCGACCAAAGATGCTCTTTGGCAGCAGGGTCAATCACCATGCCTTCGCCGGCCAGCATCGCCGCCAGCCATTCAGCGGCCCACGCGCGTTCGCCGGCGTTGTCGATCCGTGCAAGCGGCTGCAGGGCGACGGCAGCGCTGTCGCCTTCCTCGGCATGCAGCGCGCCGCCGAGATCCTGCCAGTCGCCGCCCATGCCGAGCGCGGCAGCGCGGATCGATCCACCAAAATCGAAGGCGAAGATCTGGCTGCCTTTGTAGCGCCGGAACTGCAGCGCCATCAGCGCCAGCAGCACGGATTTGCCCGCCCCTGTCGGGCCGACGATCAGACTGTGACCGACATCGCCGACATGAAGGGAAAGGCGGAACGGGGTCGAGCCTTCGGTCTTGCCGTAAAGCAAGGGGGCGTCACCGAAATGCTCGTCCCGTTCCGCTCCCGCCCATACCGCTGACAGGGGGATCAGGTGGGCGAGATTGAGTGTGGAAATGGG
>JAJZTH010000014.1 GCA_021849075.1 Pseudomonadota bacterium
CGACGCCGAATTCTTCCGCAACAACAGCGACAAACGCGGCAGGCAAACCCAAAGCTGGGTCAAATTCCCCGATGGATGGAAAGTCGTCTCAGCACATGTAAGCCTGGAGGGAAATACACATTGAGCGCGCTGTTCGAGCATAGTCCCTGGATCGAGGCGCGGGCCGATGCGCGTCCATCCTCTGGCGATCGCTGGGCGGATCTGATGGCGGTGGTCCACAGCGCCAGCGGCGAGGAGCAACTGGCGCTGATCCGCGCCCACCCCGAACTGGCCGGCAAGGCGGCGATCGACAAGACGCTGACCGAAGCATCGGCGGCCGAACAGGCGAGCGCCGGGCTGGATCGCCTGACGCCGCAAGAATATGCGCGCTTTCACGATCTCAACGCCGCCTATCGGAATCGCTTCGATTTTCCCTTCATCATCTGCGTGCGACTGACCGACAAGGCGGGTATATTGGCGGCCATGGAACAGCGGCTGCGCCATGACCGCGACGCCGAGATCGCGACCGCCATCGAACAGATTGGCGAAATCGTGCGCCTGCGCCTGAAGGACATGGCGGCATGAGCGGTCTTGCTGCGCTGGAGACGGACCTCGCCCGGCAACTAAGCTTGATCGGCTTTGGCGGCGCGGACTGGACGCGGGCGCGCGCGCATCCGCAAGGCCATGTCCATGACGTCATCATCGTCGGCGGAGGACAGAGCGGGCTGGCCGCCGCCTTCGGCCTGTTGCGCGAGCGCGTGTCCAACATATTGATTATCGACGAAAGCCCCGAGGGTCTGGAGGGGCCGTGGGAAAGCTATGCGCGGATGATCACGCTGCGCACGCCCAAGACGCTCAATCCCATCGACTTCGGCGTGCCTGCACTTACCTATCGCGCCTGGTGGGAGGCACAGCATGGCGCAACCGGCTGGGACGCGGTGGACAAGATCACGCGCGGCGACTGGATGGAGTATCTGCGCTGGTATCGCCGGGTGCTGGCCCTGCCGGTGCGTAACGAGACCCGCCTGACCCTGATCGAACCGCTGGGGAACGGCCTGCACCGTCTGCATCTGGATGGACAGGAACCTCTGCTGGCGCGCAAGGTGATATTGGCGACCGGCATCCAGGGGGGGGGCGAATGGCATACGCCCGCCATGATCCGCGACGCCCTGCCCCGCAGCCTTTATGCCCATACCAGCGAGGCGATCGACTATGCCGCGCTGGCGGGAAAGCGCATTGGCATATTGGGCGGCGGCGCATCCGCTTTCGACAATGCAAACCATGCGCTGGCGCTGGGCGTGGCGCAGGCGCATGTCTTCATCCGCCGCCCGATATTGCCGCGCATCAACCCCATCCGTTTCATGGAGCGGGTCGGCTTCACCGGACGCTATCCTGCTTTGTCGGATACGGAAAAATATGCGGTGATGGCGAGCTTCCTTGGCCACAACCAGCCGCCGACCAACGACACGTTCGAACGTGCGGCCAGTTGGCCCGGTTTCGACCTGCATCTGGGATCGCCCTGGATCGCGGTTGAACAACGAAATGGACAGGTGTGTGTCACAACGCCGCAGGGCAATCATGATTTTGATTTTGTGGTGCTTTCGACCGGACTGATCAGCGATCCCGGCCTGCGCCCGGAACTGTCTCAGGTCGCGCCGCATATTGCGCGCTGGGCCGATCGCTTCACGCCGCCTGCAGGCGAGGCCAATGCCCTGATCGACGCGCATCCCTATCTTGGCCCCGGTTTCGAACTGACGCCGCGGGAAGAAGGCGATGCGACGCAGCTTCATGGCCTGTTCGCCTTCAACTATTCGGCGCTGATCAGCCTGGGCCTTTCCGCCTCCGCCTTGTCGGGGCTTCAGACCGCGCTGCCACGCCTGATCAGGGGTGTGACCGATCAGCTGTTTCTGGACGACCGGGACGCGCTGATCGCCGACCTGATCGCCTATGACGAAAATGAATTTCTGGGCCAATGGCCGCGTCAGGAGGCGGCGGAATGACCAGCCTGTCCACCCATGTTCTCGATACGGCCCATGGCTGCCCGGCCGAAGGCGTGTCGCTGCAACTGCTGTCCGACACCGGAGCATTGCTCTTTGCCGGAACGACCAATGCGGACGGCCGCTGCCCCGGCATCCCGCTGATCGAACCGGGCCGCTATCGGATAAGTTTCGCGGTCGCCGCTTATTATCGGGCGCGCGGCACGATGCTGGCCGACCCGCCCTTTCTGGACATCGTCACTGTCGACTTCGGTGTCGCGGACGAAGGCCATTATCATGTCCCACTGCTGGTATCGCCCTATGGCTATTCCACCTATCGGGGCAGTTGAGATGAGCAGCGTTCATTTTCTGCTGGATGGCGCGATCGTCGAGATTGCGGATGTCGATCCGACCGCCACGCTGGTGGACCATCTGCGCTACCGCATGGGGCGCACCGGCACCAAGGAAGGCTGCGCCGAGGGCGATTGCGGCGCTTGCACCGTGCTGGTCGGCGAACTGACCGGCGATGCGATCGACTGGCGCGCGGTCAATGCCTGCATCCTCTTCCTGCCGATGCTGCATGGCAAGGCGCTGATGACGGTCGAAAGTCTGGGTACGGACAGCGCGCTCAACCCGCTGCAATCCTGCATGGCGGCGAATGGCAGTTCGCAATGCGGTTTCTGCACGCCCGGTTTCGTCATGTCGCTGCACGGCCGCTGCATCGGCGCGCGCGGGCATGATTTGCCGGTTGGCGATGTGCTGGCAGGCAATTTGTGCCGTTGCACCGGATATGGCCCGATCCTGGAAGCGGCGGAAACGGTGCCGTCGCTGTCGCAGAACGATGCCGCAACGATCGCAGCATTGGAAGGACTGGCATCAGATGAAACGGTGTCGGGCCAGTACGGCGACCGGCGCTGGTTCATCCCCCGCAGCGTTGAGGCGCTGGCCGATTTGCTCGCGAAACATCCCGATGCGCGGCTGGTGGCGGGCGCCACCGACGTCGGCCTGTGGGTGACGAAGGGGCTGCGCACGCTGGACACGCTGATCTTCATCGGCGGCATCCCCGAATTGCAGCAGATGGCCGAGAGCGGCGATGGCCTGACCATTGGCGCCGGGGTGCGTTACGCCGACGCCCATGCCGCCTTTGCCCGTCTGCACCCGGACATGGGCGAACTGGTGCGGCGGATCGGCGGTTTGCAGGTGCGCAATGCCGGAACGGTAGGCGGCAACATCGCCAACGGCTCCCCAATCGGGGATGGACCGCCAGCGCTGATCGCACTGGGCGCGACGCTGACCCTGCGCAGCGCCATGGGGCGGCGGACGATGCCGCTGGAGGACTATTTCCTTGCCTATGGTCAGCAGGATCGCCGCCCGTTCGAATTTGTCGAAAGCATCCATGTGCCCCGCCCGGCACCGACCGACATCATCCTGATCGGCAAGCTGTCGCGGCGGTTCGACAGCGATATTTCGGCGGTGTGCGGCGCGATCATGCTGCGCATGGACGATGATCGGATCGCGGACGCGCGCATCGCCTTTGGCGGCATGGCGGCCACGCCCCGCCGTGCTGCAACGTGCGAAGCTGTGCTGATCGGCCAGCCTTTCAACGAAGCCGCCATCGACAGCGCCATTGCAGCCCTGAACGAGGATTATAGTCCGCTGAGCGATGTGCGCGGCAGCGCCGCCTACCGGATCGAAGCGGCGGCCAGCCTGTTCCGGCGACTGTGGCACCGGGAAGCCGGCGCGGCCGTGTCGCTGCTGGCGCTGGAGGCGGAACATGGCTGAGCGCGATCCCGTCTGGCCAGTGCTGGCCAAGCCATCCAATCCGCATGACAGCGCGCCGCTGCATGTCAGCGGCCTTGCCCGCTATGCCGACGATCTGCCCGAACCGGCGGCAATGCTCCACCTCGCCTTTGGTCAAAGCAGCCATGCCCATGCGCGCATCACTGCGGTCGACCTGTCGGCCGTGCGCGCCGCGCCGGGCGTAGTGGCGGTCTATACCGCCGCCGACATTCCCGGCGCCAATGACGTCAGTCCGGTCGCGGGCGATGACCGGCTGCTGGCCGACGGCGAGGTGCTGTTCGTGGGACAACCCATTTTCCTCGTCGCGGCCACTAGCCAGCGCGCCGCGCGGCAGGCGGCACGGCTGGGCAAGATCGACTATGATCCCCTCCCCGCGCATCTGACCGTCGGACAGGCCCGCGCCGCCGCTTCGCTAATCGAACCGACCCAACATATGGCGCGTGGCGATGCCGATGCGGCGCTGGACGCCGCACCGCTGCGTCTGACCGGCGGTTTCGACATGGGCGGGCAGGATCATTTCTACCTGGAAGGGCAGGTCGCGGTCGCGACACCGGGCGAGGATGGGCAAATGCATGTCCTCTCCTCCACCCAGCATCCCAGCGAAGTGCAGCATCTGGTCGCCCATATGCTCCATCTCAGCTCCGCCGATGTGACGGTAGAGGTGCGGCGCATGGGTGGCGCGTTCGGCGGCAAGGAAACACAGGCCGCCCTCTTCGCCGCCGCCGCCGCTCTGGTGGCGCACAAGACGGGCCGCCCCGCAAAATTCCGCTGCGATCGCGACGACGACATGGTGATGACCGGCAAGCGCCATGACTTCCGTGTCGATTATGAGGCCGGCTTCGATACAGAGGGGCATGTTCTGGCGCTCAAATTGCGCCTTGCCTCGCGCTGTGGCGCGACCGTGGACCTATCCCCCGCGATCAACGACCGGGCGATGTTCCATGCCGATAATTGCTATTATCTGCCCGATATCACGATCGCGTCGGAACGGCTGAAGACCCATATGGTGTCCGCTACCGCTTTTCGTGGGTTTGGCGGGCCGCAGGGGATGCTGGCGATCGAGCGGATCATGGACGATGTCGCCGCGCATCTGGGCGTCGATCCGCTGCGCGTGCGCATCGCCAATCTCTATGGCCCCGGCCGTGACGTCACCCCCTATGGCATGACGATTACGGACAATATTGCGCCGCAACTGATCGCGCGGCTGCGCGCCGATGCCCGATATGATGCACGGCGAGAGGCCATCGCCGCCTTTAACGCAGCCAATCCGGTGCTGAAGAAGGGCATCGCGCTGACCCCGGTGCGTTTCGGCATCAGCTTCACCACCACCCACCTCAATCAGGCGGGCGCTCTTGTCCATGTCTATGCCGACGGCAGCATCCAGATCAATCATGGCGGCACCGAAATGGGCCAGGGCCTGTATATCAAGGTGGCGCAGGTGGTAGCCGATGTGTTCGCCGTGCCGGTCGGTCAGGTGCGGATCACCGCCACCCGCACCGACAAGGTGCCCAACACCTCCGCAACGGCAGCATCATCGGGCGCGGACCTCAATGGCATGGCGGCCTATAATGCGGCGATGACGATCCGCGAGCGACTGACCGCCTTTGCCGCGCGCAGTTTCGGCCGTGAGGAAGGAGCCGTCCATTTCACCCCGCATGGCGTACAGATCGGCCCGGACCGGATCGACTTCGGCACGCTCGCGCGCAAGGCCCATATGGGGCGCATCTCGCTATCGTCGACCGGCTATTATGCGACGCCCGATATCGCTTATGACCGCGCCACGCATAAGGGGCGACCATTCTATTATTTCGCCTATGGCGCGGCGGTGGCGGAAGTCGCGATCGATACGCTGACCGGCGAGCATAAGGTGCTGGCGGTCGATATATTGCATGATGTCGGCAAATCGCTGAACCCCGTCATCGACATTGGCCAGATCGAGGGCGGCTTCCTGCAGGGGCAGGGTTGGCTGACCACCGAAGAACTGGTGTGGGACGACAAGGGCCGGCTGCTGACCCACTCCCCCGCCACCTACAAGATTCCGACCGCGTCGGACCGGCCCCGCCATCTGTCCATCCGCCTGTGGGATGGAGAGAATGTGCAGCCGACCATCAACCGGTCCAAGGCGGTGGGAGAGCCGCCTTTCATGCTGGCCAATTCGGTCTTTTCTGCGCTCAATCAGGCGATTGCCGCGACCGCGCCGGACAAGCGCACACTGCCGGCACTCGACGCGCCGGCCACGCCAGAGCGCATCCTGCGCGCGATTGCGAGCCACCGCGCCGCATGAGCGAATGGCTGACATGGATGCAGGAGGTCGCGACGCAGCAACCCGCCGCGCTGGTCAGCGTGCTGGCGAGCGAGGGATCGGCCCCGCGCGGCGCGGGCACTCGCATGCTGGTCAGCGCCGACCGGCTGTTCGGCACCATCGGCGGCGGCCAGTTGGAGCATCGCGCGATAGAGCAGGCGCGCGCCATATTGGATTTGCCGCCGGGCCATTGGCGGGTGCAGGATTATCCGCTCGGCCCGTTGCTTGGCCAATGTTGCGGTGGACGGGTGCGGCTGCTGATCGAACATGTCGATCCGGCTTCGCTCGACTGGCTGGCCGATGCGGCCGAAGAACGGATGCTGGTGTCTACCCTGACCGCCAGCCGTATCGATCGGCATGTCAGCACACAGGCCGCACCGACCACCCTGTCGGCGCGGGGCGACCGACCCCGCGAAGGCATGATCTTTGCCGAAATCATCGGCCAGCGCCGCCGCCCACTCTATCTGTTCGGCGCAGGCCATGTCGGACAGGCCATCGCCCGGCACACCCAACCGCTGCCCTTCCGCCTTGCCTGGTTCGACACTCGGCCATTGTTCGAAACGATCGACGGCGTCGCCATCGTGCCGGAGGATGCGATCACCCAATGCGTCGCCGAAGCGCCCGATGATGCGGCGATGCTCATCCTGACCCATGATCATGCGCTCGACTATCAACTGACCCGCGCGGCGCTGGCGCGTGGCCCCATCGCCTTCGTGGGCCTGATCGGATCGCAAACCAAGCGCGCCCGCTTTCACAGCCGGCTGGAGCGCGACGGCCTGTCCGAAGCGGCGCGCATGCGCCTGACTTGTCCGATCGGCGTCGCCGGCGTCACCGGCAAGGAGCCTGACGTCATCGCCATCGCCGCCCTCGCCCAACTCTTGCAACTGGAGCGCCCATGACCGTCCGGGCCTTTCGCGGTGAAATATTGTCCGTCCCCCATGATCCGTTGACCGACCCGCAGGCGGTGCGCCACGACCCGGACGGGATGCTGGTGGTCGAAGATGGCATCATCATCGATCGCGGCGCTTATGCCGACCTCGCGCCGCGCTATGGCGATATTCCGGTCGACACGCTGCCGGGACTGATCGTGCCGGGCTTCATCGACGCCCATGTCCATTATCCGCAGATGGACCGGATCGCCTCCCATGGCGAACAGTTGCTCGACTGGCTGGACCGGCATATCTTCCCGGCGGAAAAGGCGTTCGCCGATCGCTCCCATGCCGATCATGTCGCCGGGCTGTTTCTGGACGAATTGCTGCGCAACGGCACCACCAGCGCGTTGGTCTTTCCGACCGTCCACGCCCATTCGGTCGACGCGCTGTTCGAGGCGGCACTGGACCGCAACATGCGGATCATTTCGGGCAAGGTGCTGATGGACCTTGGTCCCGATGGTCTGGCCGATACGGCCGAAAGCGCGCGCGCCGAGAGCGACGCGCTGATCCGACATTGGCGCGGCAAGGGGCGTCTGGGCTATGCCGTGACGCCGCGCTTTGCGCTGACATCGTCGGACGAGCAATTGCAGGTCGCGGGACAATTGCTGACCGATCATCCCGACGTGCTGATGCACACCCATCTGGCGGAAAATGAGCGGGAATGCGCGGAGGTCGCCGCGCGCTTCCCGGACGCCGCCGACTATCTCGACGCCTATGATCGCTTTGGCCTGGTCGGCGACCGATCCGTCTTTGCCCATGGCATCCATCTGTCCGATCGCGCCTGCGCCCGCATGCACGAAAGCGGCGCAGGGATCGCGGTCTGCCCGACGTCCAACCTGTTCCTCGGATCAGGCTTCTTCGATTTTACGCAGGCGGCGCGGCATGGCCTGAAGCTGGGCCTGGGCACAGACGTCGGCGCAGGCACCAGTTTTTCGATGCTGCATACCGCTGGTGTCGCCTATCAGGCGGGGCTGATGCGCGGCCATCGGCTTGATCCGTTCCGGGCGCTCTACCTCGCCACCGCAGGCAGCGCGGCGCTGCTGCATATCGAAGACAAGGTGGGTGGGCTGATGCCGGGGCAGGAAGCCGATTTCGTTGTGCTGGACCCTGCCGCTACGCCGCTGCTGGCGCGCCGAACTGCCGGCGCGGACCTTGCCGAACGGCTTTTTGCGTTGCAGATATTGGGTGACGACCGGGCGATCGCGGACACTTATGTCATGGGCGAACGGGCGGCGTGTTGATGATGGAAAGACTATGACGATCAAGCTCATCTGCCTGGATGCCGACGATACGCTCTGGCACAATATGCGCCATTTCAACGCGACCGAAGAAGCGCTGGTGGCGATGCTCCAGCCCTTCGCCGACGATCATGTCACGCGCGAACGGCTGATCACCTGCGAAACGCGCAACCTGAAACTCTATGGCTATGGCGCGAAAGGTTTCACCCTGTCGATGATCGAGACGGCCGTGGAACTGGCGGGCGATCATCTGTCCAAATCGCTGATCGCGGACATTCTGGCCGCCGGGCGGACCCTGCTCGCCCACCCGGTCGAGCTGTTCGACGACGTATATGAAACGCTCGAAACCCTGTCCGATCTCGGCCGGCTGGTGCTGGTGACGAAGGGCGACCTGCTGCATCAGGAAAGCAAGCTGGCCGCATCAGGGCTGGGCGATCTGTTCAGCGGGATCGAAATCGTCAGCGACAAGAAGCCCGAAACCTTCACCCGCATCTTCGCCCAATATGGCGTCGCGGCGCAGGAGGCGGTGATGGCGGGCGATTCCCTGCGTTCGGACATCAATCCCGCGCTGGAGGCCGGCGCCTGGGCCGCCTATATCCCGCAGGAAGGCGCGTGGGCGCATGAAATGGGCCATGTGCCCGAAGGCCATACCCATTTCCGCCTGCTCGACCGGCTGGGCGATCTGCCCGAATGGGTTCGGTCAATCGCCTGAATCAGACGTCGTTGTCGCCCAGCCAATGTTCGGTGCGCGGCGGCAAATATTGGGCGATCCGGTCCAGCATCACCTCCGGGTCTTTTTCCACCAGCAGCATCGCGCGATGCTCTGGCTTCAGAAAACCTTCGGCCACGACATGGTCGATGAAACCCGACATGCCGCTGTAGAAACCATTGACGTCCAGCATGCCGACCGGCTTGGCGTGATAGCCAAGCTGCGACCAGCACCAGGCTTCGAACATTTCCTCAAATGTGCCGATGCCGCCCGGCAGGGTGACGAAGCCGTCGGCCAACTTCGCCATCAGCGCCTTGCGTTCATGCATGGTCTGCACGACATGGAGTTCGCTGATCCCCTGATGATCATGCTCGCGCGCGCGCAGCGCTTCGGGGATCACGCCGATCACCTCTCCGCCCGCCGCGCAGGCCGCGTCGGCCACCACGCCCATCAGGCCAACCGTGCCGCCACCATAGACAAGGCCGATGCCGCGCTTCGCCAGCAAGGTGCCGAACGCTTCCGCCGCCTCGCGATAGACGGGCGAACGGCCCGGCGAGGAGCCAAGGAACACACAAATCCGCATCCGCCCGTCGCGACCAAGAGCCTCCATGGTCAGGACAGCCTCTCGGGCACGGACAGGGCTTCTTCGACGATATCGTCATTGGTCCCGACCGATTCCCAGGGGAAGACGAACCAGCGCTTGTCGCTGTCGCGGTCGATCATGCTCGCCCAATAATCCACCGTCTGGCGCGACCGGCTGTTGTTCATCAGCACCGCGAAGCGCAAATTGCCATGATCGCAACCATTGTCGCCCAGCAGACGGCGAATATAGTCGATCGTGCCGCCGCTATCGTTGATATCGTCCACAAACAGCAGCTTCACGCCTGCCGCGCTCTTGGCCGCGACCTTGCCCAGCAATTCGTCGGCAAAGCCGGGCACCTTGCTGCTATGATCGATCGAAAGCATGGGCAGCTTCAATTGATGCGAGATATAGACCGCCGGCACCAGCCCGCCGCGCCCGATGCCGATGATGAAGTCGGGCGTCCAGTCGCCGCTGCCGACCTGCCGCGCGACCGCCTGCACATCGGCGAGGAAGGCGTCATAGGCGATATAGAAAAGTTCAGGTTCTGCGGTGCTGCTCATGAAAAGCGAATCCAGTTGGCGGGAATAGAGATAAACATGCCGATTATCCTGCCCGGGCCAAGGGGGCAATCGGCAGCAATGTGAGATCAGATATCGTTCCGCTCGATCGACGCGGGATAGCTGAGTTGCGCAAAGCCGCTCTCAATTTCGCCCAGCACGATGCCGGCCGCGTAGGAGGATGTGCGCGCCGTCGCGGTGCACAGCGCCAGCGTCATCGGCCGCAGTACTGCGTCGGAAATACGGGTGAAGGACAAAAGGCCGCGCTGTACTTCGGTAATGACGTCCAGCGAAGTCAGGATGCCGATCCCCACCCCCTGCAACACCAGCGACGTGATCATCTGGATATTGTCCGACGTCACAGTGCGATCGATCTGAAGCCCGGTCGTTCCTTCCAGCACGGCGATCTGCTGACACACCGCCAGCGGTTCGGCCGGCACGATCAGCGGCGATCCTGCACAGGCGGAAAAGCGCGCCTCGCGCCTGTCTCCAAAGGGATGGCCGGCAGGCGTGAGGAAGCCCAGCACCACCTCGACAAAGGAACGGACGGTCAGGTCGCGATAGGATTGCGGTTCGAACAATATGCCGAAATCGACTTCCCCGTCAGCGATCGCTTGTCGCACCTTGTCATTTTCCAGCACGCGCACACCAATCGTAATGCCCGGATAGCGGCTCTGGATCGCGCGAATGGCGTTGGGGATATAGCCTTTGGCCAGCGCGTCGATGATCGCAATGTCGACATGACCGCGCTTCAGCCCCCGCAAATCCTCGATCTGGGCGCGCACATCGGTCAGATTTTTCTGCCAGCGCGTGCCGGCCGCCATCATGATTTCCCCCGCGGCGGTCAACCGCAGGCCGGTCGGCAGCCGTTCGAACAGCGGCATGCCGATGTCCGCCTCGACATTCAAAATCTGCCGGTCGATCGCGGAAGCCGAGATATTCAGTTCATCCGCCGCCTTGCGGATGGAACCCAGCCGACCGACCGCCATGAAGTAACGCAGGAACCGCGAAAATGCCGGCATGGACGCTCTCTATTTTTTGCAACGCTCTGTCTAATTCATTGCGTTTGATCGCAACAGGTCAAGTCCTTACTCGCACCGCTAGGAAATTTGGGGGCGCGGGCATCGATGGGCAGAGGGTTTCGGACGAGCGCAGTGCTGGCCGCCATTGCCACGAGCGCGCTTCTGGCTCCGATCGGCAGCTTTGCCGCTGAACCGCCCGTCCCCGCCCTGCCTGCTGTCACACCGATCCCGGTGAAGGTCATCGTCGTCGCCAATTTCGAACCGGGCGAAGACAAGGGCGACGCGCCGGGCGAATTTCAATTCTGGGCCGAGCGCGAGAAGCTGGACGAGGTGATCCCCATCAAGGGTGCGCTGCATCCGTTGCGGCGCAATGCCGATGGGCTTTACGGCATGTGCTGGGGCAGTCCGGACACGATGCTGGGCGGCGTGGCCGAACAGTTGATGAGCCTGCTGCTCGATCCGCGGTTCGATTTCAGCAAGACCTACTGGCTGTTCACCGGCATTTCCGGCGTCGACCCCGAACTGGCTTCGGTCGGCAGCGCGGCCTGGTCGCGCTGGGTGGTGCAGGGCGACACGCTGCGCGAATTTGACGATCGCGAAGTGGCGAAAGACTGGCCCTATGGCCTGTTCGCCATCGGCGCGGACGCCCCCAACAAACTGCCCGCCAATACCGAAAGCTTCGCCGGCTTCACCGATACGGGCAAGCTGGCCATGTCGGTCAAGCTGAACCAGAGCCTGGCGCAATGGGCCTATGACCGGACCAAGGATGTGGTCATTCCCGACAGCCCGGCCCTGCAAAGGGCGCGCGCTGCGTGGAAAGGCTATCCCAACGCGCAAAAGCCCCCTTTCGTGCTGATGGGCGAAACGCTGGGATCGGTGCGCTACTGGCATGGGCCGGGCCGCACCCAATGGGCGCGCGACTGGGTCAAATTGTGGACCGGGGGCAAGGGCCGCTTCGCCATGACCAATATGGAAAGCCAGTCGCTGGCCGGCGCGATGGCGATCGCGGCAAAACAGGGACTGGTCGATCCCGCCCGCGTGCTGGTGCTGCGCACCGGCAGCAACCCGTCCATGCCCCCGCCGGGCCGCTCCGCCGTGGAAAGCGTTGCAGACGAAGGTGCTGGCCAGATCGCCGCGTTCGAAGCCAATTATCGCGTCGGCGTGCCGGTGGTGCATGAACTGCTGAGCCACTGGGACGTCTATAAGGACCAGGTGCCGGGAGCCGATCCCAAGTGAAACCCGGCCTTGCCCTCTTCACTTCTCTGGCCGCCCTGTCGCCTGCCGTCGCATCGCCTGCCGTTGCGCAAGCACAGTCGGGCGAAGCAGCGGCGTCCGCCCTGTTCGACAGGCTGCTGGACAATCCGCCGGCGCTGCGCGTCTTCCTGAAGGCCATGCCCAAGGGCGGCGACTTGCATAATCATCTGGGCGGCACCCCCTATGCCGAGGACTATTTGCGTTGGGCGGCTGATGCCGACCTGTGCGTCGATGAAGGCGGCACGGCGATCGTCGCCGCGCCCTGCCCCGATGATCGGCGGCTAAAATATTTGGGCGAGCGCGCACCCTTTGCCTTTGGCAAGCTGATCGACGCCATGTCGACGCGCGGACTGCAACATGGCGTAGGCGCCAATGATGTATCCGGCCACACGCAATTCTTCTCCAGCTTCGAACGGTTCGGGCCAGAGGCGCCAGACACCGAAGCGGGCAGCATGGTCGTCGCGCGGCAGGTCGCGGCAGGGGATCGGGTCGCCTATGTCGAACTGACTCACAATCCCGCCGCGCTGATCGCCGCGACGCTGGGCGCGGCCACCAAGCCGCTCGACGCCAGCGGCCTTTCCGCCTTTTACGATCGCACGATGCGCGACGCCAAACCGATCATCGATCGCGCCATCGCCGAACTGGACGCCAATGAGGCGGCGGCGCGCAAGACATTGGCCTGCGAAGGCGCGCAGCCCGACCCGGGTTGCAACGTCACCATCCGCTATCTCGCCTGGGGCTGGCGCGACCTGCCGCCGGCGCAAGCCTTCACCTCGCTGATCCTGGCCTTTGCGCTGGCCGATCGCGATCCACGCTATGTCGGCATCAACATCGTCCAGCCCGAAGACTGGGTGATCGCGCGGCGCGATTATGATCTGCATATGGCGATGATCCGCTTCCTTGGGCAGCGCCATCCCCGCGTCCACCGCACGCTGCATGCCGGCGAACTGGCGTTCGGACTGGTGCCGCCCGCCGCACTGCGCGACCATATTGCCAAGGCGATCGACGCCGGCGCCGAACGGATCGGCCATGGCACCGCCATCGCCTATGAGGATCAGGCCGCCGCAACGATGCAGCGCATGGCGCGAGACCATATCGGCGTGGAAATCAACCTGAGCAGCAATGACGTCATATTGGGCGTCAAGGGCGACGCCCACCCGTTGCGCCTATATCGGCGCATGGGCGTGCCGGTGATGCTGTCGACCGACGATCAGGGCATATTGCGCACTGACATGACCAACGAATATCTGCGCGCCGCGCGCGAGCAGGCCATGTCCTACGCTGACCTTAAACAGATGGCGCGCGTCAGCCTGGAGCAGGCGTTCATCGCAGGCGAAAGCCTGTGGACCAACGGGCGGATCAGCAGCGCCGTAGCGCCCTGCGCCGCCGCATTCACTGCACCTGCCTGCCGCGCATTGGCGAAACGCAGCCCGAAGGCCGCGCTCCAGCTGAAACTGGAAGAAGATTATAAGCATTTTGAAGATGTTATCGCTCCATCCCTGAACAATATGGCAAGACCCTGAGCAGGAATGGCGCGCCCGTAAAAGATAGTCGAAAAGAATAAGACATTTTCTTTGCGGCGATGCGTCGAGAATATTAGCATGACGCATCGCAGCATTTCAATTTGTCATGGGAGAGGCAGACAGCAGGGACAACCGGCTGGCGGAGCTGTGGGGTTTTGCGCTTCGCCGCCTTTAAAGTGGGGGTTATAAGATGGCGAATTATCTGCCTTTTCATCGTCGTTCACATGAAGTTGCAGCGCAGCATAAGCGGGGCATCGCGCTCGGACTGGCGCTTCTGTCCTGCACGGCGCTAAGCTCCGTCGCACAGGCGCAGGCGCCCGAACCCGTCGATGCGGTTGACGCGCCCGCCGATATCGTCGTCACTGGCGCGCTGGACGCGCTGCCGGTCAAGAATGTCGGCTCCATCTTCGGCTTCGACAAGACGATCCTGGAAACGCCACGCTCGGCCTCGACCATTTCCAAGGAGCAGATCGAACGCTTCGGCATCACCGACATTTATGATCTGGTGGCGCAGGCGCCCGGCACCTTCACCAACAGCTTCTTCGGCGTCGGCGGCGCGCTCGACATTCGCGGCACGCCCGGCGAAGTCTATTTCCGCGGCATGCGCCGGCTCGACAATCCGGGCAACTATCCCACCCCGATCGCCGCGTCGGACCGCATCGACATCGTGCGTGGCCCCGCATCGCCCATTTATGGCCCGTCCAAGACCGGCGGCTATATGAACTTCGTACCCAAATCGGCGCGCGTCGCCGACGGCAAATTGCGCGACAAGGCATCGGGCGAACTCAGCTACACCCGTGGCAGCTGGGACATGAACATCTTCAAGGGCGAAGTGTCCGGCCCGCTCAAGATCGGCGAACAGGAATTTGGCTACAGCCTGTTCGGCCAATATGAAGATGACGGCAGCTATTATCGCAACATGGACACCAAGCAATATGTGTTGCAGGGGGCGTTCGACACCGACCTGTCCGATCATGTCCGCATCGAATGGGGCGGCCAGTATCAGAATTTCAAGGGCCAGCAAAATGGCGGCTGGAACCGCCTGACGCAGGATCTGGTCGACAATGGCACCTATATCACCGGCCAGGCCCAGCCGATCGACACCAATGGCGACGGCCAGATTTCGCAGCAGGAAATCAACGTCGTGTCGCCCGGCGGTCTGTCGATCTTCGGCGGATTCGCCTGCGGCGGCAGCCCCTTCGCCGCATCGATCACCGACGCCTGCTATACCGGCGGCCCGCTCAATCTGGTCAACACAGGCACTGCCAAGCTGAGCCGTCGCGATACGCTGACCGGAAAGAATGACAAGCTCAACAACAAAGGCACAACGCTCTACTTCGACGCCATCTACACAGCCGACAGCGGCTTTGAACTGAAGAACCAGTGGTTCTATGACAGCTACAAGAACCTCAACGAAAACGCCTATGGCTTCTCGCAATTCCACGACAGCTGGGTGATTGAGGACAAGATCGTCGCGTCCAAGACGTTCGAAAGCAATGCTGGTAAATTCGCCTTCCAGCTTTCACCCTCCGTCCGTTACACCAGCTTCAAGCATGGCGACGACTTCAACTATGAATATTTCCACCGCGTCGACCTGACCGTCGGCTATGACGCCTTGTCCGACCGTCTGCTGTCGACCGAATGCGATTGCGGTTACACCAACAATGTCGTCGGCCATTATACCGACCTTGCCTTTGCAGGTCTGGCCGATCTCGACTTCGCCTTCGGCCTGGATGTGACGCTGGGTGCGCGCTACGACCATCTGGACGTCAAGGCGACCAACCTGGTATCCAAGATGGAAGCGTCACAGGTTCCCGACGTCAACAATGCCAGCGGCAGCAAGGGCGCCTGGTCCTGGTCGGCCAGCGCCAATTACAAATTGCCGCTCGGCCTCGTCCCCTATGGCACGATCGCCAAGCAATCGACCGTCATTGCGGGTCAGGGCGCGGAAATCTATCCGACGGATGTCGTTGCGGGAACCTTCATCTCCGCCTCCAAACTCTATGAAGCGGGTCTGAAGGGCAGCTGGCTCGACAACACGCTCTATGCCGCCGTGTCGGTCTATAAGCAGAAGCGCACCGACTATAATGTCCAGTCGATCACGGTGAACCAGTCCGTCGAAACCAAGGGTCTGGAAGCCGAAATGCGTTGGGCGGTGGACAAGCATCTGCTGATCACCGGCGCCTACACCCACACCAATGTCTACAATCTGACCGCACTGACGGAAGGTTCGCTATTCAGCTTCTTCGGCATCGAGGATCTGGTCAACGTGTCCGACCCGACCCTTTATCTGGGCGGCCAGCCAATCGGTCTGGTGCCAATCAACAGCAAGAGCGATTCCAAGCGTGCGGGCATCCCCGAAAACATGTTCTCGGCGACCGCAACCTACGCCTTCGACTTTGGCCTCGCTCTGTCTGGCAGCATCGTTCATGTCGACTCTGTCTATTCGGGCCAGAGCCAGGCGGTGAAGTTGCCCGCCTACACCACGGCGGACATCAGCGCCTCGTTCGAAACCGGGCCGATGCTGTTCCGGCTGGTGGTCAAGAACGCCACCAACGAGAAATATTTCCGCGCCAACTTCACCGAATTGTTCGGCAGCACCATCGTCCTGCCGGAACGGCCCCGCAGCTTCCAGGCGTCGGTCGTCTATAAATTCTGACCTGTTTGGGGGGAGCGCTGCATCGCGGCGCTCCCCCTTTTCTTTCTATCGGAAGGTTGCTTCTTGTTCCTCTCCTCGCTCCGCCGCCTGCTCCTGATCGCCTGCGCCCCTCTGGCCGGCATCGGCGCGGCATCCGCCGCCGTCCCCAATGTCGAAGCGGCGCTGGCTTGCGCGCCGACAGCGCCTTGCGCCAGCCCCCTGCCCGTGCGCATGGTGATCGTCACCATGTTCGAAATTGGCGCGGACAGCGGCGATGCGCCCGGCGAATTCCAGCTGTGGAAGGAAAGGCGCAAGCTCGACACGCGCATTCCTTTCCCACAGGGCTATCACGATCTCTATTATAACCCGGACAGCCAGATATTGGCGATGGTGACGGGCGTGGGCACCGCCCGGTCCGCTACCGCAACCATGGCGTTGGGCCTTGACCCTCGGTTCGACCTGTCGAAATCCTATTGGCTGGTGGCGGGCATAGCCGGCATCGACCCGGAAGATGCGTCGATCGGATCGGCCGCCTGGGCACGCTACAGCGTGGATGGCGATCTGGTCCATGAAGTCGATGCGCGAGAAGTTCCTAAAGATTGGCCGTCGGGCTTCTTCCCGCTCGACAAGAACGGGCCGCATGACAAAAGCCCGCCCATCACCGAAGGTCGGGTCTTTGCGCTCAATCCTAGGCTGGTCGACTGGGCCTTTGCCCTGACGAAGGACACGCCCATTCCCGACGACGCGGGCATCCAGAAGGAGCGTGCGCGCTACATCGGCTATCCCAATGCGCAAAAGCCGCCCTTCGTCCTGATCGGCGACCAGTTTTCCGCCATGACCTTCTGGCATGGCAAGCTGATGAACCAATGGGCGAATGACTATGCCCGCTATGCCACCAGCGGCAAGGGCGAGTTCGTCACCTCCGCGATGGAGGAAACCGGCACGCTTCAGGCCATGACCTATCTGGACCGGGTCGGCCGGGCGAAGGTGGACCGGGTGATGGTGCTGCGTTCGGGCAGCAATTATTCGATGCCGCCCGACGGCGTATCCGCCGCCGACAATCTGATGCGCGAAAATGAAGGCTATTCGGGCATGCGCGCATCGCTCGAAAGCCTCTATCTGGTGGGATCGAAGGTGGTCGACGAACTGCTGGGCCACTGGGACCGTTACGAGAAGGCGCCGCCACAATGACCACCGCGCCGATCGCCGCCACTGATATCTCGCCTGCCCCGCCGGCCGGCATCACGGCAGCGCAGGCGCGCGATCCCGATCATTTCCCCGGCTTCGCCGTCGCCATCCCGCTGGGCATTCAGCATGTGCTGGCGATGTTCGTCAGCAACATCACCCCGGCCATCATCATCGCGGGCGCGGCGGGCTTTGGCTATGGCTCGGCCGACCCGAGCGCCCTCATCTACATGATCCAGATGGCGATGCTGTTTGCAGGCGTCGCCACCCTGCTCCAGACGGTGGGCATCGGTCCTGTCGGGGCGCGATTGCCGCTGGTGCAGGGCACCAGCTTCGCCTTCCTGCCGGTCATCATCCCCATCTGCGCCGGGCGCGGAGTGGAAGCGATGGCGGAACTCACGGCGGCCGCGCTGTGCGGCGGGCTGTTCCACAGCGTCCTCAGCATGTTCGTCGGCCGCATCCGTTTCGCCCTGCCGCCGATGGTGACGGGACTGGTCGTGTTGATGATCGCCCTGTCTCTGATGCGGGTCGGTATCCAATATGCCGCTGGCGGCGTCGCTGTGCAGGGAACCCCTGCCTATGGCGCGGGCGCAAGCTGGCTGCTGGCCGGCGTGGTCATCGTCACGACGCTGGGCCTCAGCTTCTTCGGGCGTGGCCTGTGGTCGACGGCATCGGTGCTTTTGGGCCTGCTCGCCGGCTATGCCGTGGCGATCGCCATGGGGCGCGTATCGATGACGCCGATCGCGTCGGCCAATCTGGTCATGCTGCCCGATCCGTTCCATTTTGGCTTTGCCCTCTCCGCCTCCGCCATATTCGGCTTTTGCCTGATGGGATTCATCTCCGCGATCGAATCCATCGCCGATGTGTCCGCCATCTGCGAAGGCAATATCGGTCGCCCGGCGCGCGACGGCGAACTGATCGGCGCGACGGCGGCGGACGGGGTCGGCACGGCCTTTGGCGCGCTGTTCGGGGCGATGCCCAACACCAGTTTCAGCCAGAATGTCGGCCTGATCGCCATGACCGGCGTCGTCAGCCGCCATGTCGTGACGATCGGCGCGCTGTTCCTGATCCTGTGCGGCCTGCTGCCCAAGGTCGGCGCAGCGATCACCACCGTACCGATCGAAGTATTGGGCGGCGGCGTCATCCTGATGTTCGGCATGGTCGCTTCCGCCGCTCTGTCGATGTTGCAGGCGGTGGAATGGAGCCAGCGCAACATGATGGTCTTCGGCCTGGCGCTATCGACGGGCATTGGGCTGGAACTGGAACCGGCCGCCCTGTCCCACCTGCCAGAGGCTGCGCGCATCATCCTGTCGTCGGGCGTGCTGCCTGCCGCACTGATCGCGGTCGTGCTCAACCTGCTGGTGCCGGTGCGAAATGACAGTCCGTCGCGGATGTGATGTGGCCTGATCGCCGCCCGGAGAAATACGCTTAACTTCGCATATTTCCCGCCGAATTTGTCTTTTTATTCCAAATTCCCGACATTATCGGAAAGTGGCGCTTCTTCCCCAAAGCCTCGCCCGACGCCATTATGCCCGCGCCAGCAGGCGTAGGACAGCGGACGGATCAGCCGTGGAGGAAGTTCGCGATCGCGCTGGCCAGCAGTTCCGGCGCTTCGATCGGGACGAGATGCGCCGCCTCCAGCGCCACATGCTGCGCCCCCGCAATGCCGCCGATCAGATGTTCGCCATGGCCTTCATAGGGGGTGGAGGTGTCGCGCGTGCCGATGACAACCAGCGTGGGCACCCTGATTTCACCGAGGCGCGCCGCGATCGCCATGTCGCGAATGGCCGCGCCGCAACCGGCATAGCCCGCCGCCGCCATGCCGATCAGCGCCCGCCGCACGGTGGTCGCCATCGCGGGTTGCGCATCCATATATTCGGGCGACAGGAAACGGCCCATGGCAAGATCGGCGATGCTCGCCATGCCTTCGCCCCGCACCTTGGCGATGCGGGCGTCCCAGGCGGCGCTGTCCATGGTGGCCGATGTGCAGACCGGCACCAGCGCGCTGACCCGATCGGGCGCATCCAGCGTCATCTGCATCGCGATCATGCCGCCCAGCGATACGCCCGCGACGGCCGCCTGCGCCACGCCAGCGGCATCCATGACCGCGAACACATCGCCCGCCAGCATCGGCAGGCTATAGTCGCCATCGGGCGCGGCGGAAGCACCATGCCCGCGCGTATCGATCCGCAACAGTCTGAACCGCGCGCGCAGGGCGGGCAATGCCGCATCCCACAGGTCCATGTCGGTGCCGATGCTGTTGAGCAGAACCAGAGCGAGGGCGCCCTCCGCCCCCTCCAGCTTCCAGTAGATGGCGGCACCCGATGATTGGACGAAGGGCATTAATTCCTCATTTCTGTGTCATGCCCGCGCCACCTGGAACCCGGCGAAGGACTGGCTGACCGGCATGAGTTCCAGCCGGTTGATGTTAAGATGCGGCGGCAGGGTCGCGATCCACAGGATCGTCTGGGCAATATCGTCTGCCGTCATCGGCGTTGCGCCGCCATAGAGCGTATCGGACGCCGCCTGATCGCCCCCGGTGCGGATCAGCGTGAATTCAGTTTCCACCATACCCGGATCGATGACGCTGACGCGCACGCCCGTCCCATGCAGATCCGATCGCAGGCCAAGCGAAAATTGCTGCACGAACGCTTTGGTCCCGCCATAGACGTTGCCGCCGCTATAGGGATAGGTGCCGGCCACCGACGCCATGTTGACGATCGCGCCCTTGCGTTCGATCAGCGTGGGCAGCAGTTCATGCGTGATCGCTACCAGCGCAGAGACATTGGTGTCGATCATCGTGCGCCACTGGTTGAGGTCCACCTGTTGCGCGGGGGCCGTGCCCAGCGCCAGACCGGCATTGTTGACCAGCAAATCGATGCCCTTGAACGCTTCGGGCAATTTGGCGATGGCGGCGCGCATCGCCGCTTCGTCCCGGATATCGAACGCCGCCGCATGCGCAGCCTGCCCGATGTCGCTGGCCAGCGCCTCCAGCCGATCAGCGCGACGGCCGGTGACAACCACCTGCCACCCGGCCCCGGCCAGCGCCCGTGCGGTCGCTTCGCCAATGCCCGATGTCGCGCCGGTCACGATTGCAGTTTTCAAGAGGAAGTTCCTTCAGCCCAGATCGCCGCCCGCCACGGGCAGCACCGATCCGGTGATGTAGGAAGCTTCGTCCGAAGCCAAAAACAAAATCGGGGCAATCTGTTCATCCAGCGTGCCATAGCGTTTCAAGAAGGTGGAGGTCGTCACCTGCTCCACCGCTTCGCCCATCCATGCCTGTTCCTGCGCATTGTCGCCCGCTGCGTTGCGTGGCACCCGGCGCGCGGGCGCCTGTGTGCCGCCCGGCGCGGTGGCGACGACGCGAATGCCGGCTTCGCCATATTCCATCGCCAGGCTCATGGTCAGGCCATTGACCCCGCCCTTCGCCGCCGAATAGGGTACGCGGCGAATGCCGCGCGTCGCATTGGACGAGACATTGACGATCGTCCCAGCGCCTTGGCGCAGCATGGACGGCAGCGCTGCGTGGCAGCACCAGAGCGTGGGCATCAGCGTGCGGCGGATTTCCGCCTCTATCTGGTCTGGCGCGAACTCCGCATAGGGCCGCATGCGAATGGCGCCGCCGACATTGTTGATGAGGATGTCGATGCGGTCGAACTGGGCAATCGCCTCCGCCATGGCGCCGGCCGCGCCATCATAGGTTTCAAGGTCGCAGCTATAGGCGCGGCAATTCTCCCCGCCTTCCGCAGCGACTTCACTCACGAAATCGGCGCGGTCGACCAGCAGCACCTTTGCCCCTTCGGCGGCCGCGCGCAGCGCCACGCCGCGCCCGATGCCCTGCGCCGCGCCGGTGACGACGATGACCTTGCCCGCAAACCTGCCGTCGAAATTCATGCCGGCACCGGCTCGCTCGACGCGAATTTTTCATAATGGAAATGGGCGGGGCTGACGCCCTTTTCGGTGAAGAATGTCCGCACCGCCTCCACCATGGGCGGCGGGCCGCACAGATAGACATCGCAATCGCCCGCGTTGAGATGTTCATCCTTCAGATGCTGGGTGACATAGCCTTTGAGCGGTTGCGCGCTGTCCGGGTCGGCCACGCAGCAAGCCCAGGTGAAGGTCGGCAGCCGGTCGGCCAGCGCCTCTATCCGGTCCATTTCGACCAGATCGCCATCCTTGGTAACGCCATAGATCAGGTGAATGGGCTGCGCCGTGCCTTCGTCCGCCAGCACTTCCAGCATCGAGAGCAGCGGGGCGAGGCCCGTGCCGCCCGCCAGCATGACCACCGGCCGGTCGATGCCCCGCAGGAAGAAGCTGCCCTGCGGTCCCACGAACTGCATCTTCGCGCCGGGTTCGGCCTTGTCCGCCAGCCAGCCGCTCATCAGGCCGCCTGGCACGTTGCGCATGAGGAAGCTGGCCTGCGCCGCGCCGGGCTTCGAACTGAAGCTGTAGGAACGATGTTCGCCGGCGCCGGGCACGGTGATGTTCACATATTGACCGGGCAGAAAGTGGAGCGCTTCGGGCTTGTCCACATTCATCGTCACGATGATCGTGCTGTCCGACACCATCTCCACCGACGTCAGCGTCGCGCCATGTTCGGCGGGCTTGAGCTTGCATGCGCTCGACGGCACCGGCACCGCGATGATGCAGTCGCTCGACGGCACCATCTGGCAGGTGAGGACCAGTCCTTCTTCGGCTTCCTGCGCGGTCAGGGCGTCATCGATATAATCCTCGCCCATCTCATAGTCGCCCTGTTCGGCCCGGCATTTGCACGTGCCGCACACGCCGTCGGAACAGTCCATCGGCAGGTTGACCTTATTGCGATAGGCGGCGTCCAGCACCTTCTCGCCCGGATTACAGTCGATGAAGCGGGTGGCCCCGTCCTCGAAATTCAGCGCAATTTGAAATGCCATGGTGGTTCAAGCCTCTCCGGCCCGCCGGTCAGATATGATAAACGTCGATGACCTGGCGGATATAGTCGTTCTTCAGAACGACCTTCTTGTTGGTGATCAGCGGCTGCTCGCCGGTCGCGTCGATCTGGTAGAAGGACGTGCCGAAGAAGCTCATCGTTTCCTTGTAGCGATGCGCCAGCGTGTGCCAGTTGAAGCGCACATCGATCACGCCATCCTTTTCGCCGGTAATTTCGACATTGGCGATATTATGGCTGGTGCGCGGTTCGGGCATGGAGGCGCTCGACCGTTCGGTGCGGATGCGGAACACCCGATCCTCCAGCCCGTCCCGATTGGGATAATAGATGAGCGAGATTTCCTTCTGAGGATCTTCGGTCAGTTCATCGTCATCGTCCCAGGCCGGCATCCAGTAGACGGCCTTGGGCGAATAGCAGGTCAGCCATTCCTCGAACTGACGGTCGTCCAGCAGCCGCGCTTCGCGGTGCAGGAAATCCACGACCTCCTGATAGTGCATGGTCATGCCACGGCCCTCAAAGTATCGGCGGGCGTCGCGGACGAGCCGCCATCATTGCCGCCATCCTGGTCCAGCGCCGCGATCAGCGCCTTCGCCCAATATTCATGCTGGCGCACGAACAGCCCTTCATCCTCGCTGCGTTCGCCGCTCAATATCGGCTCCAGCCCCTGCGAGCGGGCATTGTCGTCAGCGCCCTCGATCCAGCGGACGGCGCCGCGCGACAGATCGTTCCACAATTCGCCCGCGCCTTCATAGGCGGTCTGGCAGGCGCGAAATTCCTCCAGATCGTCGGGCGTGCCCATGCCCGACACGTTGAAGAAATCCTCATATTGCCGGATGCGCAGCGCGCGTTCGGCCGCCGCCTCGCCCTTGGGCGCGAAGCAGTAGATGGTGACTTCTGTGCGGTTGACGCTGATCGGGCGGACGACGCGGATCTGAGTGGAAAACTGGTCCATCAGATAGACGTTGGGATAGAGGCACAGGTTGCGCGTCTGGCCCAATATATGGTCCGTCTTCGTCTTGCCCAGCCGTTCTTCCATGTCCGCGCGCTGGCCAGCATTGGGGCGCACTTCGGGGTTCAGCAGGTTGGTCCACAACAGGATATGGCCGTTTTCAAAGCCATAGACGCCGCCCACGCTTTTCGACCAGCCATTGGCGTCGACCGTGCGCGTCCCTTCCGCCTCATAATTGCGGCGGCCCATGGTGGCGGAATAGTTCCAGTGGACCGAACTGACATGATAGCCGTCCGCGCCATTTTCCATCTGCAACTTCCAGTTGCCGTCATAGATGTAGCTGGAATTGCCACGCAGCACTTCCAGGCCCTCGGGCGCCTGATCGACGATTTGGTCGATGATGACGCGGGTCGTGCCCAGATAATCTTCCAGTGACATGGCGTCGGGATTAAGGCTGCCGAACAGGAAGCCGCGATAATTTTCGAACCGCGCCACGCGGGTCAGGTCATGCGATCCGTCCGTGTTGAACGCTTCGGGATAGTCGCCATATTTGCCATCCTTCACCTTCAGCAGCTTGCCGCCATTGTTGAAGGTCCAGCCATGGAAGGGACAGGTGAAGCTGCCCTTGTTGCCATGTTTGCGCCGGCACAGCATCGCGCCGCGATGGGCGCAGGCGTTGACGACGGCGTTGAGTTCGCCCGTCTTGTCGCGGGTGATGATGATGGGCTGACGGCCGATATAGGTGGTGAAATAATCGTTCACCGCCGGGATCTGGCTTTCATGGGCCAGGAAGACCCAGTTCTTTTCGAACAAATGGGTCATTTCCAGTTCGAACAGGTCCGGGTCGGTAAAGACGTCGCGACGGCAGCGGAACACACCCGCTTCCTTGTCATCGACCACCGCCGTTTCCAGGCGCTCACGCAGGCTCGTCATGATCCTAGCTCCTTTCAGTTTCAGGCGGGTTCTTTTTCGGGCGCGGGCTCCACGGCCAGCCGCTTGCGGGTCGAAAACTGCTCGTCGCCTTCATCGCCCGAGCGCTGGAGGTGGAAATCGAACGCGATATGCGCGCTGTCGCCCTGACGGTTGGGGACAGGCAGCAATCCTTCGCGCGTGCCGAAGGCGAAATCGTCGGCCGCGAAGGGATCATCACCGAAATTG
Organism: Pseudomonadota bacterium; assembly: GCA_021849075.1. GTDB lineage: Bacteria > Pseudomonadota > Alphaproteobacteria > Sphingomonadales > Sphingomonadaceae > Sphingobium. The sequence continues at coordinate 24,733 of JAJZTH010000014.1, forward strand.
ATCTGGGTGGTAAGCTGGCGATAGCCGGGCGCTTCGATGAAGAAATGCACATGGGCGGGGCGATTGCCGTGGCGGCCCAGCGCCTTCATCAGACGATCCGACGCGCCGCCCGGCGGCACGCTGTAGCCGCTCGGCATCTTCGACTGGAAGGCATAGGTGCCATCCGCCGCGATCTTCAGACGACGGCGATTGTTGAACGGCGTCTGTTCGTGGGTCGGATCGAAATGCGAATAGAAACCGCGCGAATCCGCATGCCAGACATGGACCAGACCGTCCGTCACCGCTTCGCCGTCCGGGCCGATCAGGCGGCCGGTCATGTACAGCGTGTCGGTATCGTCGGCGTCGCTGGTGAGGTTCGCGCCGCTGTTCACGATCGGCGCGCCTTCAACATAGAGCGGCCCTTCGATCGTGCGGGGGGTGCCGGGGACGAGGCCCGCTTCGGCATCCTTGGCGTCCATGAACAGGTCGAGGAAATGCTCCAGGCCCACGCCCGGCATCAACAGGCCCAGTTCGCCGGCCGCGGCCGCACCCTGCAAATAGGTGACGGCGTTCCAGACCTCATCCTCGCTGACGTCATAGCGGGCGATCACCACCATCAGACCTTCGATCAGGTCGCGTATGATGCCCTTCATGCGCTGGTCGCCGCCGGTGCTTTCCACCCCGGCCACGCGATCCAGCAGAGCCTGGATTTCGGGTGTCTGTACGAATGTCGCGTCCAATGTACCTCTCCTCAGAATTGAATATTGCAGTCGCTTCTTCTTGTGTTCTTGTCAGCGATCATCCTCGTAAGCGGAGGATGGATGACGGCACAAAGCGGTCACACGCACGGTCATGAAGGGATAGAGCGGCAGGCTCATGAGGATGTCATGCAGCTCTGCGTTCGACGGCACATCGAAGATGCTGACATTGGCATATTGCCCAACCACACGCCAAATGTGCCGCCATGTGCCGGCCAGTTGCAGTTCCTGAAAGCGGGCCTTTTCCTCCGCCTTCAGCCGCGCCGCTTCCTGCGGGTCGAAGCCCAGCGGAATGTTGACGTCCATTTCAACCTTGAACAGCATCTTCAGGCCCCTTCCGCCACGACATGCAGGCGCGGCGTCACACGATCCCTGCGATGGAAATTGATCTTGTCCTCATCCAGCGCGATGCCCAGACCCGGCCCGGTCGGCACCTCCATCTGGAAATCGGCGTAGCGCAGCGGCTCGGCCAATATCTCCTCGGTCAGCAGCAGCGGGCCGAACAATTCGGTGCCCCATGCGAGCGAGGGCATGGACGCGCACAGATGCGCCGTCGCCGCCGTGCCGACGCCAGCCTCCAGCATGGTGCCGCCATAGAGGCCCACGCCCGCCGCGTCGGCGATGGCCGACAAGTGATAGGCGGGCATGATGCCGCCCGACTGCGCAATCTTGACCGCGAACACGCGCGCCGCGCCAGCCGCCGCGATGGTGAAGGCGTCGGCCGGGCCGTGCAGCGCTTCATCCGCCATGATCGGGATGACATGCTTGGCCGACAGTCGCGCCATCGCCGCCACATTGCCCTTTGCCACCGGCTGTTCGACCAGATCGCAGCCGGCATCCTCCAGCAGCTTCATGCCCAGATCCGCCTGCGCTTCATCCCAATGCTGGTTGACGTCGACGCGCACGCTGCCCCGGTCGCCCACGGCCCGGCGGATCGCGGCGACATGCGCCACATCGTCGCGCACCGCGCGCTTGCCGATCTTCAGCTTGAAGATATTATGCCGCCGCTCGCCCATGACGCGCTCGGCTTCCTCGATATCCCGGCCGGTGTCGCCGCTGGCCAGCGTCCAGGCCACCGGGAAGCGATCGCGCACGCGGCCGCCACCGATCAGTTCGGACACGGGCACGCCCAGCCTTTTGCCCATCATGTCGAGCAAAGCGGTTTCGACCGCGCATTTGGCGATATGACATCCCGCCACATTCTGACCGATGCGCCGCATCGTATCCGCCACCCGGCCAAGGTCGCAGTGACGCAGCAGCGGCGCAATATAGGCGTCGATCGCGACCTTGATCGTTTCCGGGCTTTCCTCGCAATAGCTCAGACCGCCGATGGTGGTGCCTTCGCCAATGCCCTCCACGCCATCTTCGTCGCGGATGCGGACGATCACGATCGACTGGCTGCGCATGGTCGCCATCGCCAGGACATGCGGACGAATTGTCGGCACATCGACGATGAAGGTATCGATTTCAGACAGTGCGATCATTGCCTCGGATCATCCTTACTTTCCCTTCGTTATTAAGGAAGCTATGCTTTCGATCGAAGTTTCTCAAAGACCATTGCGGTCTTGACCTCATACTTACAGGGTATTTTTGTGGATCTGCGCCAGCTTCGCTACTTCGTGACGGTCGCGTCGGAACGAAATTTCAACAAGGCGGCAGAGCGGCTGAACATGGCCCAGCCGCCACTTAGCCGATCGATCCAGCAGCTGGAGGCGGAACTGGGCGCCGACCTGATCGACCGCACCAGCCGCCCGCTGACGCTGACGCCGATGGGACAGCTGTTCCATGCACAGGCGCTTCAGATATTGCGCCGGATGGAGGATATGCGCGGCATGATGCGATCCGCCATCGCGTCCGAGCGACGGCGTTTCACCATCGGCTTCGTCGCATCGACCATCTATGCGCGCCTGCCCGCGCTAATTCGAGAATTTCGCGCCGAATTTCCCGACGTCGAACTCAATCTGGTGGAAAGCGTGACGCTGGAGCAGATTGCGGCGTTGAAGGATGGCCGGATCGACGTTGGCTTTGGCCGGGTGCGCTTTGAGGACCCGGCGGTGCGCCGCACCATATTGCGCAACGAACAGCTGGTCGCCGCCGTACCGCTGGCCAGCGAACTGGGCCGGGACTCCCAAACTATCTCGCTTGCCGACCTCGCCCGCGAAAAGCTGATCATCTATCCCAGCCAGCCGCGACCAAGCTATGCCGACGATGTGCTGTCGCTGTTCCATGACAATGGTCTGGAACCGCGCATCACCTATGAAGCGCGCGAATTGCAGATCGCGATCGGCCTGGTCGCGGCGGAAGAGGGGATCGCAATCATCCCGGAATCGGTGCGCCGGTCCCGGCCGGACGATGTGCGCTATCTGGACCTGGCCGAACCAGCCTTTTCTCCAATCATCATGAGCCATCGGGTGGGCGACTTCTCGCCAGAGATCGTAGGCTTCATGCAGATCATCGCCCGCAAATATCGCGACTGGGGCTATGCCGTTCCCGATGCACTGACGGATAATTAAGGCCCTATCAGCGCGGATTCATGGCGGCCAGATCGCGCGCGACCCGCCGGAGCGCGGGCAGGAAGCGGGATCGCAATTCGACCACCGACACCCGATCGACCTGGGTTCCGATATTGAGCGCCGCGATCACCCGGCCGTTGACCGTCACGGGTACGGCGAGCGATCGCAGGCCGATCTCCAGTTCTTGATCGACGATCGCATAGCCTTCCTCCGCGACATGATCGAACAGGGACAGCAGGGCGGACGGCGTCGTCACCGTCTTCGCCGTGCGCGCCTCCAGCGGGGTGCGGCGCAGATAATCCTGTTGCAGGGCGCGGGGCTGACCGGCGAGCAGCACCCGCCCCATCGAGGTGCAGTAGAGCGGCAGCCGACTGCCCGCGCGCAGGGCAATGGACATGATCCGCGACACTTCCGCCCGGGCGACATAATAGACTTCATCCTCCTCCAGCACGCCGAGCGAGCAGGATTCGTGCAGATCGTCACGCAACTGATCCAGCAGCGGCTGGGCGCGCATCGCCAGCGAACTGGACGACAAATAGGCAAAGCCCAACGCCAGCACTTTCGGCCGCAGAGCATAGTTGACGCCATCCTGCGCGGCATAGCCCAGCCGCACCAGCGTATGCAGGCAGCGCTTTACGGCGGGACGGCTCAACCCCGTATGACGGCTGGCCTGCGCGATCGTCATCGGCTGCTGCTGATCGGCAAAGCAGCGCAGCACCGCCAGCCCGCGCGCCAGCGACGTCATGAATTCCGGATCGCCATCCGCATCCAGCCGCCCGAAATCCTGCATAACGTCTCCAAATCAACCGATAATCGGACAATATCATGTTTATCGGTTGACGCCTAGCAGCATGTGGCGGAGGGAAGCGAAAATATTGACGCCTTCAGGAGAGTCGCGATGATCGACAAGATAGTGGAAAGCGCCGCCGCGGCCGTGGCCGACATACAGGACGGCGCGTCGGTGATGATCGGCGGTTTTGGCACCGCAGGCATGCCCGACCAACTGATCGACGCGCTGATCGACCGCGGCGTCGGCGACCTGACCATCATCAACAACAATGCCGGCAATGGCGAAACGGGCGTTGCGGCGCTGATCAAGGCCGGACGGGTGAAAAAGATCATCTGTTCCTTCCCGCGCCAGTCGGATTCCCATCATTTCGACGCGGCCTATCGCGCCGGGCAGATCGAACTGGAACTGGTGCCGCAGGGCAATCTGGCCGCGCGCATTCAGGCGGCGGGCGCGGGTCTGGGCGCGATCTTCACCCCCACCGGCTTTGGCACATTGCTGGCCGAGGGGAAGGAAACGCGGACGATCGACGGCGTCGATTATGTACTGGAATATCCGATCAAGGCCGATTTCGCGCTGATCAAGGCGCAAAGCGGCGACCGCTGGGGCAACCTGATCTATCGCAAGACCGCCCGCAATTTCGGCCCGATCATGGCGATGGCGGCGACGACCACCATCGCGCAGGTCAGCCATGTCGTGGATCTGGGCGCAATCGACCCGGAAATCGTCGTCACGCCGGGCATCTTCGTCCAGCGCGTCGTCCAGATCGCGTCCACCACCAACCACGCTCTCGCCGCCTGATCGGAGACATCGACATGAACCGCATGACCCGCGACCAGATGGCCGCCCGCGTCGCCAAGGACATTCCCGAAGGCGCTTATGTCAACCTGGGCATCGGCCTGCCCACCAAGGTCGCCAATTATCTGCCGGTCGAACGCGACATTTTCCTGCAAAGCGAAAATGGCCTGCTGGGCATGGGACCGGCCCCCGCACCCGGCGAGGAAGATTGGGAACTGATCAACGCCGGCAAGCAGGCGGTGACGCTGCTGGCAGGCGGCTGCTTCTTTCACCATGCCGACAGTTTCGCGATGATGCGCGGCGGCCATCTTGATATCTGCGTGCTGGGTGCATTTCAGGTGTCGGTAGGCGGCGATCTGGCCAACTGGCACACCGGCGAGCCGGGCGCGATCCCGGCGGTCGGCGGCGCGATGGATTTGGCCATCGGGGCCAAGCAGACCTTCGTCATGATGGACCTGCTGACCAAGCAGGGCGAGAGCAAGCTGGTGGAAGCCTGCACCTATCCGTTGACCGGGCTTGGCTGCGTATCGCGGGTCTATACCGACGTCGCCGTGTTCGATGTCGGCGCGCAGGGCGCCAGCGTGATCGAAATGGTCGATGGGCTGTCGATCGAGGAATTGCGCCGGCTGACGGGCGTGCCGCTCGCTTATGCCGCGCAGCCGCAAGTCGCCTGAACGCCACAGCATTTTAAAAGAGAGGAAATTTCATGGCTGACGCCTTCATTTGCGACGCCATTCGCACGCCCATCGGCCGCTATGGCGGCATATTGGCCAATGTCCGCGCCGACGATCTGGGCGCGGTGCCGATGAAGGCGCTGCTGGCGCGCAATCCCGGCCTTGATCCGGCGGCGATCGAGGAAGTCTTCTATGGCTGCGCCAACCAGTCGGGCGAGGATAATCGCAATGTCGCGCGGATGAGCCTGCTGCTCGCCGGCCTGCCCTACACCACGCCGGGCGTGACGCTGAACCGGCTTTGCGCATCGGGACTGGAGGCGGTCGGCGCAGCGGCGCGGGCGATCCGATCGGGCGAGATGGCGCTGGCTTTGGCGGGTGGTGTCGAAAGCATGACCCGTGCGCCCTTCGTGATGGGCAAGGCCGATAGCGCCTTTGGTCGCAATCAGAAGATCGAGGATACGACCATGGGATGGCGCTTCGTCAACCCGGCGCTCGATGCCCTCTATGGCACGGAAACCATGCCGCGCACCGGCGAGAATGTCGCGGAAGACTATGGCGTGAGCCGGGACGATCAGGACGCCTTCGCCCTGCGGAGCCAGCAGCGCGCCGCCGCCGCGCAGGCGAGCGGATTTTTCGCCGAGGAAATCACGCCCGTCACCGTTTCGGGCAAAAAGCGCGGCGAAACCATCGATGTTTCGGTGGATGAGCATCCCCGCGCGGACACGACGATCGAGACGTTGCAAAAGCTGAAACCCCTGTTCGGGCCGACCGGCACGGTGACGGCGGGCAATGCGTCGGGCATCAATGATGGCGCCGCCGCGATGATCGTGGCGAGCGAGGCGGCGGCCAAGGCGCACGGCCTTACCCCGCGTGCGCGCATATTGGGCATGGCGTCGATCGGCGTGGAGCCGCGCGTCATGGGGATCGGTCCCCTGCCCGCGACGCAGAAGCTGCTGGCGCGGTTGGGCCTGACGATCGGCGATTTCGATGCGATCGAACTCAACGAAGCCTTTGCCAGTCAGGGCATTGCGGTGATGCGCGGGCTGGGCCTGCCTGATGATGCGAGCCATGTGAACGCCAATGGCGGCACGATCGCGCTGGGCCATCCGCTGGGCATGTCAGGCGCGCGCATCGCCATGACTTTGGTGCATCAACTGGAAAAGACCGGCGGCCGGCGCGGCATTGCGACGCTGTGCATCGGCGTTGGCATGGGGCTGGCGCTGGCGGTCGAGCGGGTCTGATACCCGGCCCAAGCGTGCGATCCTGTAGCGGGACGCACGCTTCGATCCCTGACAAAACCGGTCAGTGCATGCCCAGCACCCGCTCCACGATGGCGACATGAGCCGCCGCAGGGCGCGCATGGATGAAATCATGGACGTCGATATAGCCAAGGTCCCGGATTTCCGCCGCCACGGCATAGCGGGCGTCATCGTTCGAGATGGATTTCACTTTGCTTTTGAGCGTCTGCAACCGTTCGTCCGTGGTCATCGCAAAGCCTCCTTATGCAAGTGGAGCATGATCTCCATATAGTGGAGGATATAGATGTCGGCGGCGGCCGCCTTATGAGTTTTGCTTGACGGTCGCGACCGGCTGCTCATGCAAACCCATTTTGGCATCTGCCTATCCAATGAAACCGCCCGCTACTTGATCGGCGGCACCATGACCGGTGCGCCATAACCCAGCGCCTCCAACCGCTTCGCCTGCGTCGCGGCATCGCCAACGACGACGATCACCATATGATCGGTGTCCATATAGCTGCGCGCGATCGTCTGGACCGTCAGCTTGTCGAGACCAGCAAGCGCCTGTCCTTCGCGATCGACAATATCGGTGGGCAGGCCATAATCGCCGATGCTGCCAAGCAGCCTCAATTTGGCGTCGAGCGTTTCGAATTCGCGGGCGCGCGCCTTGGCAAGGCTGGTCTTGGTCAACGCCAGATCCGCGTCGCTATAAGTCGCGCCATAATCGCGAACGATGTCGCGCATCAATGTGGCGGCTTCCAGAGTCACATTGGCGCGGACCGGGCTGGCGACGGTGAAGCGGCCACCGCTGCCCTGCACAGAGAAGGCCGATCGCACGCCATAGGTATAGCCTTTTCCTTCGCGCACTTCCTGCGTCAAGCGAGAAGCGAAACCGCCCCCGCCCAGAATGAAGTTGGCGGCGCGCGCGTCAAACCAGTCGGGCGCGCTGCGCGCAGGCCCGGGATGCACGAACAGGATCGCAGACTGCTTTGCGCCGGAAACGTCGTAGAAATAGACTTTGGTCTTCGTCGGCGCCGCAAAGGCAACGCCGCCGGCCTTTGACAGGTCTGCGCCGGTCCATCGCTGGGCCAGACCGGCAAAGGCGGACTGCGCCTCCCCTGCCCCGATCGCCCCTGCAACCCGCACCCGCGCAGCCTTGGGCGAATATGCCTTAGCCATAAAGGCTTTGAGATCATCCATCGTCAGCGCAGCGATCGACTGAACCGTGCCACGCGGATCATTGGCCAGGACCGTATCGCCATAAAGGGCGCGGCGGGCGACCATGTCCGCCAGATAATCAGGTTCGGCCATCAACCCCTGCAATTCGGCCGTGCTTGCCGCCTTGGCGAGCGCCAGTTCGCCCGCATCCCAGCGCGGCGCGGTCAACATTTCCTCCACCAGCGCGAGGGTCTGGGCAAAGTTGCGCGACAGGGTGGTGCCGCTGATCAGTGTGCGTTCCTGATCGACGGTGACATCAATGTCCGCGCCGAGCGCCTTGAGCGCATTGGCGAACTGCTCGCGCGTTTTGGTGCGGGTGCCACGGGTCAGCATCGCCGCAGCCAGATGGGCGGCGCCGGGCCGCGCGGCATCGTCACGCAATTGTCCGCCGTCGATGGCGATCTCAAACTTTGCCACGGGCAGTTCGCGATCCTCGATCCCCGACAGGGCCAGACCATTGGCCAGGCTGCTGGTCCAGACAGGCGGCGCCTTGACCAGCGGAGGTGCGCCGGCGGGCGGCTCTATGCTGCGATCGATCCTGGACGGCGTCCGCGCGACCGCAACGCGGCCGGCATTCTGATCGACCGGCTGTTCCGCGCCCTGCACGATGGGTTCTTCGACGACATGGGCCGTCGCCGCGCCGGTCAGGGCGAGTTGCGGCTGATCCTTGGGCACGAAGCCGATTTCCAGGCGCGGGTGCGACGCCACATATTTGCGATAGACCCGCATGATATCGTCAACGGTCACGTTGCGCAGCTGCGCCAGCATGACATCGGCCTGATCGGGTTTGCGCCTGACCGTTTCGGATTCAGCGATCACCTGAACCTTGCCCAGCACGCTGCCCAGTTCGGCATAAAGCTGCGCCTCCCGTACCGCCTTCAGCCGCTCCAGTCGTTCGGCGGTGATGCCCGTCGCGCCAAATTGCGCCAGCCCCTTGTCGATCGCATTCGCCACGCTGTCGAGCGTGACCCCATCGAAGCCGCGCACCTGGAGCGTGGCGACACCGGCCATCTGCTCGTCCCAGATATCGGCCTCGACCGCATCGCTCAGCTTCGCATCCTCCACCACCGCGCGATAGACGGGGCCATCGGGACCATTGCCCAGCGCATCGAACAAAAGTTCGGACGCTGCATCGTCGGGATCGCCCTCCGGCGCGGTCGGCCAGACCAGCGTGAGTTGCGGAAGGCTGGCGAAGCTGTCGAGATGCATCAGCTTCCTGGTTGCGGACAGGCGAGCAGGACGCGGCCGGGGAATGTCCACATCGGGACCACGCGCGATTTCGCCAAAATATTTCTCGACCCACAGGCGGGTCTGCGCGGGATCGATATCGCCCGAAATCACCAACGTCGCATTGTTGGGCACATACCAGCGCTGGTAGAATTGCCTGACATCGTCGATCGTCGCCGCGCTCAGATCAGCCAGCGAACCGATGGTCGTCCAGCTATAGGGATGGTCGGCAGGATAGAGCGCTTCCTGAAGAATTGGAGTGAGCTGGCCATAGGGCTGATTGTCGTAGCTCTGCCGCTTCTCATTCTTGACGACTTCAATTTCCTTGGCGACCACCGCCGGCGTCACCGTATTGATGAAGAAGCCCAGCTTGTCGGCCTCCGCCCAGAGCATCTTTTCGAGCGCGTCTTTGGGCACGGTCTGAAGATAGACCGTATGATCGAGATTGGTGTAGCCATTGGCGCCGCTGCCGCCCACGCGCGCGGTCAGCTTGTCCAGCCCGCCCGGACCAAGATTTTCCGAATTGAGGAAGAAAAGATGTTCGAACATATGAGCGAAACCGGTGCGGCCTTTGACTTCCCGCGCCGATCCGACATGGGCGACCAGCGCCACGGCGGCGACGGGATCGGACCGATCAATGTTCATGACGACCCGCAGGCCATTGGGCAGCACGAATCTTTCGGTCGGTATCAGCGTCCGAGCCGCTGGCGCATCCGCCAGCACGCCAGGCGACGCCAAACAGGTCGCCAACGCCAGCGCTGAAGCCACGACATACATCCCGACCCGACGGATCATATTCACCTTCCCCTTGAAGTGCCGCCAGATGTCGGAGGCATGCAAGGTCTAGTCAGGAATGCGGCGCCAGTCGATGCGTTGCCCAAAAGTCGCTAAACTTAGCCTTCTATGCCGGCAAGTCTTTCAGTATAGGCCAGCCTAGCCGAAACGGTTAGCAGCGCACCGAAGAAATGGGCTTTGCGCTGGAAACGGGGAGGAAGGTCGAGTGAAAATAGGAGTACCCAGAGAGGTTGCTGGTGGCGAAGCGCGGGTTGCGCTGACGCCGGACAGCGCTTTGCAGTTGCAGAAATTGGGTCATGACTGCCTGGTGGAAAGCGGCGCAGGGCAGGATGCGGGCTTTGGCGACGACGCCTATCGCGCTGCTGGCGTGACGGTTGTTCCCACCGCAGAAAGCCTGTGGTCCACAGCGGACGTCATCGCCAAGGTGCGGCCGCCGGAAGACAGCGAAGTCGCCCGCCTCTCGCCGGGAAAGACGCTTATTTCCTTCTTTTACCCCGGTCAGCGCGGCGAAGCGCTGGAAGCGGTCAGCGCGACCGGCGCCAATGTTATGGCGATGGACATGGTGCCGCGCATTTCGCGCGCGCAGAAAATGGACGCACTGTCCTCCATGGCCAATATCGCCGGCTATCGCGCCGTGATCGAGGCGGGTGCCAATTTCGGACGCTTCTTCACAGGACAGGTGACGGCTGCAGGCAAAGTGCCGCCGGCCAAGGTGCTGGTCATCGGCGCGGGGGTCGCCGGTCTGGCGGCGATCGGCGCGGCGACATCGCTGGGGGCGATCACACTGGCGTTCGACGTGCGGCCCGAAGTGGCCGAGCAGATCGAATCGATGGGCGCGCAGTTCGTCTATCTCGACTTTGCCGAGGAACAGCAGGATGGAGCAGCGACCGGCGGCTATGCCGCGCCGTCCAGCCCTGAATTTCGCGCCGCGCAACTGAAGAAATTTCGCGAACTGGCGCCGGACGTAGACATCGTCATTTCCACTGCGCTCATTCCCGGGCGCGATGCGCCCGTGTTGTGGACGAAGGACATGGTCGATGCGATGAAGCCCGGATCGGTCATCGTCGATCTGGCGGCCGAACGTGGCGGCAATTGCGAACTGACGGTTCCTGACGAAAAGATCGTGACCGACAATGGCGTCACCATCATCGGCTATACCGATTTTCCCAGCCGCATGGCGGCCCAGTCCAGTTCACTCTATGCCAGCAACATCCGCCACATGCTGGCCGACCTGACGCCGGGCAAGGATGGCGTGATCGTCCATAATATGGAGGATGACGTGATCCGGGGCGCAACCATCGCCTTTGAAGGGCAGGTCAGCTTCCCGCCGCCACCGCCCAAGATCAAGGCGATCGCGGCCCAGAAGCCCAAGCCCAAGGCAGAAGAACTGACGCCCGAACAGAAGCGGGCGCAGGATATTGCGGCGTTCAAGGCGCAGACCCGGTCGCAGGTGACGACGCTGATCGCGGGCGCCGTGCTGCTGATGACGGTGGGCGCGGTGGCGCCGGCCAGCTTCATGGCGCATTTCACGGTCTTCGTGCTGGCCTGCTTCGTGGGCTTTCAGGTTATCTGGAATGTCAGCCACGCGCTGCACACCCCGCTGATGGCGGTGACGAACGCGATTTCGGGCATCATCGTCGTGGGGGCGATGCTGCAGGTGGGGTCCTCCAACAGCATCGTGCTGGCGTTGGCGACCATTTCCATCCTGATCGCATCGATCAATATCGTTGGCGGCTTCCTGGTCACGCGCCGGATGCTGGCCATGTTCCAGCGGTCGTAAAGGGGGCGATCCATGTTTGATGTTGGTGTTGTATCCGCCGCCTATATTGCGGCCGCAGTTCTTTTCATTCTGTCGCTGGGCGGCCTGTCCAATCAGGAAAGCGCCAAACGCGCCGTCTGGTATGGCATTGCCGGTATGGCGCTGGCCGTTCTGGCCACGCTCTTTGGCCCTGGCGCAGCCAATCTGCCGATCGTGGCGGGCAGCTTTGCCGTCGCGGCGGTCGTCGGCTGGATCGTCGCCATGCGGGTCCAGATGACCGAAATGCCCCAGTTGGTCGCCGCGCTCCACAGCTTCGTGGGGCTTGCGGCGGTCTTCATCGGTTTCAACGCGCATTTCGAACTGGAAAGCGTGCACGCGCTCGATCCGGCCGCGCGCGATGCGCTGACTGGGTTTGCCGGCGTGCTGGCGCACAAGACGCCCGTCGAAATCAATATCCTCAAGGTCGAGGAATTTCTGGGCATCTTCATCGGCGCGGTGACTTTCACCGGGTCGATCGTCGCCTTTGGCAAGCTGGCGGGGAAGCTGGACGGCAAGGCTAAAAAGCTGCCGGGCGGTCATCTGCTCAACGCCACGGCGGCGATCGCATCGCTGGTTCTGCTGATAATGTATGTCGGCAATATCGGCGTCGAAGGGCGCGAACTGACCGTGCTGATCGCCATGGCGGTGCTGGCGCTGTTCATCGGTTTCCATCTCGTGATGGGCATCGGCGGCGCAGACATGCCGGTGGTCGTGTCGATGCTGAACAGCTATTCCGGCTGGGCGGCAGCGGCGATCGGCTTCACCCTGGGCAACGACCTGCTGATCGTGACCGGCGCGCTGGTCGGCTCTTCGGGCGCGATCCTGAGCTACATCATGTGCAAGGCGATGAACCGGAGCTTCATCTCGGTGATCCTGGGCGGCTTTGGCGGCACCACCGGCCCGGCGGCGGAGATTGAGGGCGAACAGGTCGCGATCGACGCCGATGGCGTGGCCGCTGCCCTGAACGAAGCCGACAGCATCATCATCGTGCCGGGATATGGCATGGCGGTGGCGCAGGCGCAGCAGGCGGTGAGCGAACTGACGCGCAAGCTGCGCGCCGCCGGCAAGACTGTGCGCTTTGCGATCCACCCGGTCGCAGGCCGCCTGCCCGGCCACATGAACGTGCTGCTGGCCGAAGCGAAGGTGCCCTATGACATCGTGCTGGAAATGGACGAGATCAACGAGGATTTCCCCACGACCGACGTGGTGATCGTCATCGGATCGAACGATATCGTCAATCCGGCCGCGCAGGACGATCCCAATTCGCCCATCGCCGGCATGCCCGTGCTGGAAGTGTGGAAGGCCAAGCAGGTCTTCGTGTCGAAGCGCGGTCAGGGCACCGGCTATTCCGGGATCGAAAATCCGCTTTTCTACAAGGATAATACGCGGATGTTCTATGGCGACGCAAAGGTCGCGGTGAACAGCCTGCTCGGCAACATCGGCTGAGATATATGCATCATCGCGTTGCCGACCGACCGGACCAGGCAGTCGGCGACGCGATGAACCTATGGCAAAATCACATCATGCCGCCGCGGCGACGACATCCTTGAGAGCGATATCGGGATCGACCGCAAGACTGGCGTCCAGTCGCGCGCCAGCGGCGACGAGCGCGCGCGCCTGAACATAGTCCTTCACCCTGTTCACGGTATCGACCGCGATCAGGCGCCCTTCGCGCAGATAGAGGATCGAAAAGCTGGCGGTTGCACGATCGCCCCGCACGAGTTGCAGATCATGCCCCATGGACAGGCCCACGCTTTGCAGCTTGAGGTCATATTGGTTGGACCAGAACCAGGGCATGGCGTCCACAGGCTTGTCGACGTCCATCAGCAGGTTCGCGACGATCTTTGCCTGATCATTGGCGTTCTGGACCGACTCCACCCGGATATGTGCGCCATCCGCCCAGGGATTGGGGCTGGCTGCGCAATCGCCGATCGCGAAAATATCGGGCAAGCTTGTGCGGCAACAGGCGTCGACCATCACCCCGTTGGCGACCGAAGCGCCCGCGTCCTGCAAGGCCCCGACCTCCGGCACGATACCGATACCGGCAATGACCATGTCGGTCGCAATGCGCTGTCCATTATCGAGGACCGCCGCAACGACACGGCCGTCCTGCGTTTCGAAACTAGCCAGACCCGTCGCCGTGCGGACATCCACGCCTTTGGCGCGATGAAATTCATCGACGAAAGCGGAGAGCGCCTCCCCCGTCACCCGGCCAAGCAGACGCGGCCCGACCTCCAGCAAGGTGACGGCCTTGTCCATCTTGCGCATCACGGCCGCCGCTTCCAGGCCGATATAGCCCCCGCCGACGATGGTGACATGGGTGACCTGCGGCAAAGCAGCGGCGATCGCATCGACATCGGCAAGGTTGCGCACGACATGAATGTTCGACGCATCGCTGCCCGCGCATGCAAGCCGGCGTGGCGAGCCACCTGCGGCCCAGACGAGGCTACCATAGCCCATCGATCGTCCCGATGCGGTGACGATCCGCTTCTTCCCGGGATCGACGGACATGACCCGTTCGCCCAGGATCATCGCGACGTTCCGTTCGCCCCAGAAGCTTTCGGGCCGGATCAATATCCGCTCAAACGATTTGGCGCCGGAAAGATATTCCTTCGAAAGCGGCGGCCGCTCATAGGGCGGCACATGTTCCGCGCCAACGATCGCCACCGAACCGGCAAAGCCCATCTGCCGCAGCGTGATCGCCAGTTGCGCGCCCGCATGCCCGCCCCCGACGATCAGGACGTCGTAGAAAATATCCTCCTGCGCCATGCAATCAGTCCTCCGGCGCGATCGTCGCGCGCAGGCCGTCGGCGGCGGCCGTCAGCACAAGCTGGCACGACAGCCGGCTGTTCGCCTGCCTGTGGTCGGAACTGTCGAGAAGATCATTCTCGTCCTCGCTCACGGCTTTGAACGCTCCGTCGCCATCATCGACATAGACATGACAGGTGGCGCAGGAGCAGCAGCCGCCACACAGCGCCATCAGATCGTCGAAACCTGCTTCGCGGATCGCTTCCATCAGGGAAAGACCCGTCTGCGCCTCCACGACATGCTCCACGCCGGCACGGTCGGTAATGTTCAGATGAACCATGGGAACCTCTTGATATGATAGGATGCCCGTCAACGGGGCGAGTTGGTCCGCTCAGCCGCGGCCCACCGGCACCGTGACGCACCGAAGGACGCCGTCTTTGCCGAAATCAGCGACGATATGCTGCCCGGCCTGCACGGGATGCACGCCGGTCAGGGCGCCGGTTGAGATCAGGTCGCTCTTGCACAGCGGCCGCCCGATGCGCGCAGCCTGTTCAAAGGCGAAAGCCACGGCGGTCCAGATGCCACCCGGCAGGCTAGCCGCGTCCGATTGCCCGATCTGCACATCGTCAAGATGGGTGCAGGCGTTCATCAGCTGGATTGGGCGGGTGCGGAAATCAGGGATTTCCGGCCCCAGCAAGAGGCCCAGATTATTGCCAAATCCCGCAATCGAAGCGAGCGCTCCCAAGGCATGGATCGAATGCAGCGGACTACCGGCCATTTCGATGCCGATGTGAAGACTGCCAATCCGGGCGCGCGCCTCCGTCGGGGTCAAGGGCCTGTCGCCAATCGGACTGTCGTCCTGCACGACGGCGATCAGTTCGACCTCAAGCGCTGCGAAGCCGCCGACGATGACCGGGAAATCCATCTCCCGATCGGGCTGGGCCGCGCAGATCGTTTCACCGAAAATCGGACCGATGAAGCGGTTGACGCCAAAGCGCTGCTCCAGATCGCCTGTAATTCGGCCGACCTTCCAGCCGGCGACCTGATCGCCCCACCCTTCTATTGCTGCCGACTGAATGGCATAGGCTTGTTCCAGATCGTCCGGGAGCAGGCCAGGAAATGCGCCAAGCGGTTCACTGGCCCGCCGTGCGCGCGCAAAGGCGTCCGCGCTGAACGCTGCCGCCTCCATCGCCTGGCTCACAGCAGATATCCGATGCCGAACTGGAAATCCTCCGCATTGATGAGCGTCACGATCTTTTCGTCGAGGAGCAGATTTCCATCCGGCCCCCGCACGATGCGATAGCTGATGTCGGCGGGCAGGAAGCGCATATGCTGATATTTATATTCAGCCAGCATCTGCGCGCCGCGCAGCGTGATCGACCGCTCATCCTGTTCCGTCACCACAAAGCGCGAAACGGTGCGAACCGTGCGGGCGGGCGGCGCGGACGACATGGAAAAGCCGGACAGGAGGCGCTTCACGCGCGCCTCACGCATTTCCTGATCGTCATAGACGATATTGAGCGCGTCGACATAGTCGACATCCCGTTCGACCGGAACGATATATTTGCCGCTGTCCGTCCATAATTTGAGCCATGGCCGGTAGTCGAGCCGATCGAGCAGATCGGCTTCGGCCCACACGAAGGCGATCGCCTCCTCGAAAGTCGGTGCGCTGGTCACTTCGCTCTTCTCCGCAATGTCGGTGCTCATGCCGCCATCATCCTTTTCCACATCTGATAGGCAGCCCGCATGCCGGTTTCGGCGCTGACGTCGCCGGCATTATGGCCAGGTTCCGCAACGCCCTCGGGCGCATCGACGCCGCGGTTGAGCAATATCCAGAGATCATCGCCGGCCTGCGCGCCGCGCTGGACCCGTTCCCATCCTTCCGCATCGTCCGGCGTGCCAAAGCCCATCGGACCCTGAAAATGTTCGTGAAGGCGCAGCCGCGCCCGGTTGCCCGCAACCGGGCCACCGTCCATGCCGATCGCAACATGGGTGATTTCCGTCTCATCGACCGATACCGGCCGCAAGACCCGGAAAAACGCCATCGAACAGGCGACGTTGGGAAAGAGGTTCAGGTTGAAACCCGTGCCGCCGACCGCGCGCACGATGCGGCGCACATCCGCGTCGCAATGCCCTTCCTCCGCCAGTTCGCGGGCCAGATCGGCAAAGCGATCCGGGATCGGGGCGTCGAGATTGTCGTCCAGGTCGATGAGGTCGGGGATCATCACCATGACGCTGTGGCCGTTGCCCAGGTCTTCTACCCAACCACCCTGCCCCAGAACGTCGAACACATTTTCCGTTTCCTCGTCCAGGCTGTCGAGGAAAGTCTTGTGCACGATCGGGAAATGATAGGCGTCGGTCGTATTTTCCAGCTGGATCTTCCAGTTGCCGGGGAAGCGGAACTTATGTTCGCCCAGCGTCTTCACGCCGAACCCGGCGCCCTGCTTCATGAACAGGTCGATCCATTTGCGCGCCGCCCCCAGAAACTCTTCCAGCGGTTCGATATCCTGCTTGAACGTCGCGAAGATGAGGCCGTTATATTCCTCGACCCGCAGCGACACCAGCGGATAGTCGGCGGTGTCGAAACCTTCCTCATAGCCTTTGGCGTGCGGCACCTTGCGCAGCTTGCCATCCACATCATAGCTCCAGCCATGATAGGGACAGACGAACACGCTGGCCTTGCCCTTCTTCTTTTCGCACACGCTCGCCGCGCGGTGACGGCAGCGGTTGAGCAGGACATGCACCTGGCCCGCCTTGTCGCGCGTCACGATGACCGGCTGATCGCCGACCCACGACGTCTTGAACGTATTCTTGGTCGGCACATCACTCGCATGGGCCACCCAGACCCAAGTGTTTCGGAAGATGCGCTGCATCTCCTCGTCAAAGATTTTGGCGTCCTTGTAGAGCGATGTATGGCCCCTGTCGTCGCGGACCAAATCGGCATAGTCCGACACGACGGCGCCATCGATGGTCGTCGTTTCCATGTCTTTTCCTTTTAACGATGGCGGCGGAGTGGATCGGCGGCGTCAATCCGCTGATCCGTTCCGCCACCGAAAATCATTCGGAACGGGCAAGCGCCTGTTCGATCCAGCGTGCGGCCGCACACAGCGCCTCATCCCCGCCGCGCCGGCCGACAATCTGAAGTCCCGCCGGCAGCCCGTCCGGCGTCAATATGGGAAGCGATACGGCCGGATGACCCGAAAGATTGAACGGCCGCACCAGCCGCGTCAGCGGCACGCATTTGCGCGCATCCCGGGCTTCTTCCAAAGTGGGAGGAACATCGGGCAATGTCGGCAGCAGCAAGACGTCATATCGCGTGAGCAGGGCGTCCACCTGCGCACGAAAATCCGCTCTTACCGCTTCGGCTTTCGCCAGATCGTCAGGACCATAAGCGGCGCCCGCCTTCACCCGCCCGCGAACATCCTCGCCCATGGCGGGATGGTCAGCATATTGGCCAAGCGCTGCCCAGCTTTCCGCGCCCATGATCGTCACACCGGCATCGAACGCCGCATCCATCAACGGCAGGTCGCATGCTTCGGGACAGACATGGAGCCGCGCCACCCCATCCGCCAACGCCGCCTGCACGGGCGTAGCGGCCGTCGCCGCCACCAAACCGATCCGTAACGACGCCGGCACTTGAACCGCTTTCCAGTCCGGTGCGATCGCCGCCATGACATCTTCGATCAGGTCCATCGACCGGGCAAAGACGCCGATGCAGTCAAGGGATGTTTCCGTAGGATAGGCCCCCTTGCGGCTGACTCGCCCGAAACTCGGCTTCAGGCCCGCCACGCCGCAGCATGCCGCCGGCATGCGGACCGATCCGCCCGTGTCGCTGCCTATGGCGGCATCGGCCAGTCCCGACGCGACACCCGCGGCGGAGCCGCTGGAAGAACCACCGGCAATGCGGTCGGGCCAGCGCGGATTGACCACTGTTCCGGCCCAGCCATTCACGCCCGTCACGCCGAAGGCGAATTCGTGCATGTTGGCCTTGCCGGTGATCGTCCATCCGCCATCGGCAAGAAGCCGGTCGATAACCTCTGCATTACGATCAGCCGGCGCAATATCCGCCAGCACGCCGCTGCCCTGGCACGTCGGCGTCCCGGCGATATCGATGCAATCCTTCACCAATATCGTCGTGGGACCGCTGCCAAGCGAAAGTTTTTGCGAAAGAACATTGTGCGGATCGATCATTTGACCGCTCTCGCCTTCTTGGTCGCGCCGGAGGAATTGAGCGCCACGAACTTCGCCCGGGCCGCCTCCACGAAACTATACATTTGTTCAAAAACATAGAGCGAATCGCCGCGACGGAAGCCGGCAAGAAGCGTTTCGCCAATGGCGATGGACAATTGCCGCGATTCCGCATCGTGCAGCGTGGCGATACGAACAGCGTTCACCTGATCGAAAAACCGTTCGATCATCGCCACCAGCCGGCGATTGGGGACGGCATTGAGCCATGCATTGCGAAAACGAACATTGGCATCGAACATCATTTGCGCATTGCCAGTCTCAAAGCCTGCCCGCGCTTCGAAAAATGCGGATTCGAGCTGTTCTAGTTGGTCGGGAGTGAGCGCCACCGCCGCCAGTGCGGCAGCGCGCGGCTCCAGAATCTTGCGGATTTCGAAGATTTCCAGCACATCGGCCTGCGTCAGTTCAGGCAGCCTGAAACCACGGGTGGAACCGACAAGATACCCCTCATTCACCAGACGCAGCAACGCCTCGCGCGCTGGCATGCGCGACATGTTCAATTCGGCCGCGATCACCGTGTCGACAATCCGGTCCCCGCGACCGATCTTGCCAAGGCGCAGTCGCTGGACGATCGCCTCATAGGCTTCGTCCGCGTTGCTACCCTTGTCTGGAACTTCGTCTGATTTGCTCATCGGCGATTCATCCCTTCCATCAAACTGAATACTGTTTTGATGAAGCATGTCGAGAGTTTTATCTAATTATTACGCAAAAATTACGCTTTGCGTTTGACACCGATCAAAAATAGCCAATAACTGTATACAGAAAGAGACGCTCCTTTCGAGTCGCCCGATCATTTCCATGAGCCTTCGGCATCGCGCAGCTGGCTTGGAGACAGGGTTGCGTCAGAGTGAAAACACTCGGTGCGGCCATTATGATCGGAAGACAGCTCCTGGGCGCAGCCTCTTCCTTACATATTGGAGTTGCAAATTAGATGGCTCGCGGGGAACCAGGTTCATTTCCGGCCGACCAGGATGCATCGCACCATAGTGCGCGGGGTTGGATGATCATTGGCTTGCTGACGCTGGCCTATCTGCTCTCCTTCGTTGATCGGCAGATACTGGCCCTCCTGATCGAACCGATCAAAGCCGACCTTGCGATCGACGATCTGCGCTTCAGTTTTCTGACCGGCCTGGCCTTTTCCGTATTTTTCGCGATTGCCGGCCTGCCGCTGGGATGGGCGTCCGACACGTTTCGGCGCAATCGCGTCATCGGCGCGGGCATATTATGCTGGAGCATAGCCACCATCGGGTCTGGCCTTGCTGACAGTTACGGGCATATTTTTCTTGCCCGCATTCTCGTCGGCGTGGGCGAAGCGGCGCTGACGCCCGCCGCCTATTCGCTGCTGGCCGATGTCATAGCGCCGGCCATGTTGGGCCGCGCGATCGCCGTCTTTTCAATGGGATCGCAATTTGGTGCCGCCACCGCCTATTTGCTAGGCGGCGCCCTTATCGCGACTCTGTCCCGTAACGGCGTGCATGTGCCGTTGATGGACGGCATGGCGGTGTGGAAACAGCTTTTCGTCATCGTCGGCCTGCCCGGCCTGATCCTGGCGCCCGCCGTTCTATTCTTTGTCCGTGACCCGCGCCAAGCGCCGCGCGCAGGCCGGATATCGCTTGGAACGGCCTGGCGTTCACTGGGCAATCAGCGCCATTTTCTGTTCAGCCATTATGCTGGCTTTACGGCGCTGGCCGCCACCTTCTTTTCCATCATGGCGTGGCTGCCGGCGGTGCTTGGCCGTCGCCTGGGCCTTGACCCCAGCCATCTGGGCTGGACCGCTGGTCTGCTGGTTCTGTTCTGCTGTCCGCTCGGCACCCTGAGCGCAGGATGGATTGCCGATCGCCTTTCGACCACCCATGGCCGGCAAGGTCCTTTCCGCGCAGCCCTGTTGGGCATGGCGGTCATGGCGCCGGCGATGCTGATCGTCATTCTTGCAGGATCGGGACCATGGCTGATCTTCGGGTTGGGCCTTGCGCTTTTCGTTGCGCCCTGGCCGCTCGTTCACGCAACCATGACGTTGCAGACCGCCGTTCCGCCCCGGTTGCGGGCGCAGGTTACGGCGCTTTTCCTGCTGATCGCCAACCTGATCGGCCAGACGGGCGGGGTCAGCCTCGTCGCGCTGCTGACGGACAAGGCTTTTGACGACCCGGCCATGGCGCATCTCTCGCTCGCTCTTGTCTGCCTGCTGGCGCTGCTGCTTGCCTATTTACCAATCCGTCGCGCCCAACGCCTGTCGGGAGACAATCAGCATGACTGAGACGCTGACGCTGGAAGCGCTCGCGCGCGATATCGCTGCATTGCGATCGGACATGGCGGTCCTGCTGGCGGAAGCCGGCGCTCGCAGGGTGTTGGGCCAATATATGCGGCTATGCGATGTGCCCCGCCTGCTCTCCGGCATAGCCGAGAGCGAGCGTTGCCGCGCGATCGCCAATCTTTTCACGCCCGATGCGATCTGGGAAGGCGTGGGCGGAGCACATGGCGCGCAGTTCGGCCAAATGATCGGCCGTGACGCCATCGCCGCGCATTTCGAACGCTTCTACACGCAGGCCAGCCCGCCGCAGATATTCAACACCCATTATCTGTGTACCGAAAGCCTGACCGCCAGCGCGGACAAGGCGGAAGGCCATTGGGTACAGTTTCAACCCTGGGTCGACGCAGAGGGGCAGTCCCTTCTGCGCTCCAGCAGGCTTCATGTGCAATTTGCCCTGACTGACGGCCAATGGCTGATCGCGCATTATCGAACCGAAAATCTCTTCATCGCGCCGCTGCCCCAACATTGGTGGCAACGGCTGATCGAGGAGCCAGCCCTGACGATCGAGGGGCTAATTTAAATTCGATCCCAATCATCGCTGCAGGAACGACGGCGTCGCGACGGTAAGGAGCCGCGCGCGCACCGACATCAATCGAACTAAGGGGTTAATTATGGCGAAGGTCGCTTTTTACCTACGGGGATCCATTCTCGCATCCGCTGTCATGCTCACCCTGCCGGCATCGGCGCAGACCGCCGCAACGGCGGCAGCCGACGACGCATCGGGCGGCGAGATCATCGTGACCGCCCAGAAGCGGCCGGAACTGCTGTCCAAGACGCCGCTGTCCATTTCCGCGGTCACGGGCGACGCGCTCAAGACCAATGCGGTGAACGACGCCATGTCGCTTGCCGTTGCGGTTCCGACCGTGCGCATCGAACAGGCCAACGGCCTGCGCGTCACCATCCGCGGCGTATCGAGCGCGGACGGCAGTGAAAAGGGCGATCCGTCGGCCGCCTTCATGCTGAACGGCGTCTACCTCGCTCGCCAGCAGTCGCTTTCCGGCGCATTCTTCGACGTCAGCCGGATCGAAGTGCTGCGTGGTCCCCAGGGCACGCTTTATGGCCGCAACGCCACCGCCGGCGTCGTCAACATCATCACCAACAGCCCGACCGACAAGTTCGAAGCGGCCGTCAATGGTGAGATCAGCAATTACGACACCTATCGCGTCGATGCGATGGTGAACCTGCCCGTGACCGAGAAGCTGGCCATCCGCGCGGCCGGCGCTTATAACAAGCATGACAGCTATCTGGTCCAGCGCGAAGGCGAAACCCGCAAGCTGGGTAATGATCAGGACGAATATGCATTCCGCCTGAGCGCCGAGCAGAAGTTCGGTGCCGAAGATCAGGGCAGCATCCTTATCATCGGCGACTATGCCCATCAGGGCGGGGCCGGCCCGCAGCAGCTGCAGATCGGTAATTTCTTCCGCAACCCGACCAGCACCAACCCGACCTTCTACAATAGTTCATCGGCCGACCAGCGCACCGTCAATTATAATTTCCCCAGCAACCTGCGCCAGGACAACAAGAATTACGGCGTGACCGGCGAGCTGAACTATGATTTCGGCGGCGTGGGCATCACCTATCTGGGCGGCTATCGCGTCTTTGACCGTTACAATCTCGCCCCGCAGGCATTCCCCAATTCGGGCGCCTATCCCGACCAGGAAATCTCCGGCAAAACCTATTCCCAGTCACATGAAGCGCGCATCGCCACCACTGGCGACGGTCCGCTGAAGGCGGTTGCCGGTCTGTACTATTTCAAGGAAAAGACCGAGAACCTCGTCACGCTGCTGCCCAACTATGCCGGCTACAGCCTGTTCGCCTTCCTTCAGGACCCGACCATCGGTGAATCCAAGGCCGCTTTCGGTCAGGCGACCTATAGCGTGACCGACAAGCTGCGCGTGACCGGCGGTATCCGCTACTCCAAGGACAAGAAGTCCCGCGTCGGCCGGGTCGTGACCCAGCGGACCTCGACCATTCTCGATCCTTCGCTCTACACCGTGACGCAGATCAACGATGCGGAACGCTCCTTCTCGAAGGTGACGTGGAAGGCCGGCGTCGACTATGACCTGACCGACAAGGTCATGCTCTATGCCAACGTCTCCACCGGCTACAAGGCGGGCGGCTTCAATGACGGCTGTTCGACCACCTCCACCTCGATCTGCAATTCGCCGATCAGCGAGGACCGCCTCTATTACCGCCCCGAAACGCTGACCGCCTATGAAGCGGGCATGCGCGGCCGGTTCATGGACAATGCTCTGACCCTGAACCTGACCGGCTTCTGGTATGATTATTCGAACCTTCAGCTCAGCAGCGTGCAGGAACCGCCGGCCCCTCCGGGCCAGCTGACGCTCAACGCCGGCAAGGCGCGGGTGAAGGGCATCGAAGCACAAGCCGTCATCACGCCGACCAAGCGCGACCGGATCGACCTGTCGTTCAACTATCTGGACGCCTATTACACGCAGTACAGGCCGACGCTGGTGATCGACTTCGCCGGAAAGCCGCTCGACAACTCGCCGAAATTCACCGTCCAGACGGGCTATACCCACACCTTCCCGTTGGCCAATGGTGGCGACATCGCGGCCCATGTGGATAGCCAGCTCAATTCGGACTATGTGAACACCAACTTCGGCAACGGGGTGCAGTTCCGCTATCCCAGCTATACCAAGAGCAACGCCAACATCACCTATACGACGCCAGACGGGCGTTATTCGGTGGGCGCCTTCGTGAAGAATATCGAAAATACGATCACCTTCTCTGGCTATGCCAGCGGGCGCATCTATGTGTCGGAACCCCGCCTCTACGGCATCCGTGCCGGCGTGAAGTTCTGATCTGCTTCAGCGCCCGGTCATCATGACCGGGCGCTGTCGCCATTTTTCGGACAGGCAATCCGGGATGCTGCTCGACAGACGCCAATGGATGAAGGCCGCAATCGCTTCGGCGATCGGCGGTTCGGCCATGGCATCCCCGCATAGGGGAAGCCGGAAACCGGCCGCGCCTTCGCTGGGCGTGCAGTTGTTCATGGCCGAGGAGCAGGCAAGACGCGATCTCGACGCCACGCTCGACAGTATCGCGCAGATCGGCTTCACCACGGTCGAG
Source organism: Pseudomonadota bacterium (assembly GCA_021849075.1). Taxonomy (GTDB): domain Bacteria; phylum Pseudomonadota; class Alphaproteobacteria; order Sphingomonadales; family Sphingomonadaceae; genus Sphingobium. Next base: position 48,912 of record JAJZTH010000014.1, read on the forward strand.
GTTGCGGGCTTTTGCGGCCAGACCCCCGCCGCTCTGGGCCAGGCGATCCGCCGGGCAGGACTTGTTTGCACCAGCGTCCATATGCAGGGACGCGATCGGGGCGATGATGCGCCGCATCTGGATCGACCGGTCCAGGCGCTGATCGAGGACGCCCATGATCTGGGCGCCGCCAGGATCGTTCTGGCGTCCTTCCTCTTCCCTGACGATGCGCCAACACGCGCGCCCAACGAAAGGCTGGCCGCTTATGTCGCGCGCATCGGCAATGTGATGGACGCCAATGCCTGGCGTCGCAATGCCGATCGGCTGAACAGGCTGGGCGCGCAATTGGCGCGAGCGGACATCCATATCGGATATCATAATCATAATGCCGAATTCGCGCCTCTGGCCGATGGCGGCACCGGCATGGACATATTGCTGCGCGAAACGGACCCGGCGCTTGTGGAATTTGAGATGGACGCCGGCTGGGTGGCAGCTGCGGGCAAAGACCCCATCACCCTGCTGCGCAGCCATCCCGGCCGTTTCAGGCAGATGCATGTCAAGAATGTCGCGCGCGCCATGCAGTCCAATTTCGCCTTCCGCCAGACGAGTGCGCCACTCGACAATGGTGCCATAGACTGGCGCGCATTGCTGGACGCCGCCCGCACGAACAGCGTCTGCAATCTCTATATCGAGCAGGACCCGCCCTATAGCGAAGACCCGCTGCACATTTTACGCCGTAACCATGATTATCTTGCCCCGCTGATGGCCCGATCCGCATCTGACGCTTCCTGAAGACTGGAATTTCCATGACCCAATATTCTATCCGCGCATCCAGCCAATGCTTCCGCCGCGTCAGGGCCACGGCCATCGCTGCGCTGATGGCTTCGTCCGTCCTTATTTCGCCGCTTGCGGACCGCGCCAGAGCGCAAAGCGCATCGGCGCCGGCTGAGGCAAGTGCACAGGCCGTCGATGCGCGGGTTCAGGGGCTGCTGGCGCAAATGACGCTGGCCGAGAAAATCTCCCTGTTGTCGGGCGGCACGCGCTTTGCCACCGCCGCGATCCCGCGATTGAGCATTCCTGCGGTCAAGATGGCGGACGGTCCCAATGGCATTCGCGCCAACGAAACCTTCAAGGCGACGTCATTTCCAGCCAGCGTCGCCATGGCGGCGACATGGGACATCGACGCCGCGCGTCAGGTCGGTATGGCGATCGGGCAGGAAGCCCGCGCGCTGGATTATTCGATCGTGCAGGGACCGGGCCTCAACATCCAGCGCGTGCCGGTCGGCGGGCGCAATTTCGAATATTATTCGGAAGACCCCTATCTGAGCGGCCGCATGGCGGTGAACTGGACGCAGGGGCTGCAATCGACCGGGGTCCTCGCTACGGCCAAGCATTTTGCCGCCAATAATCAGGAACAGGACAGGCTGAAGGTCGACGCCATCATTTCCGAACGGACGCTGCGCGAAATTTATTTCCCCGGCTTCGAAGACGTCGTGAAAGAGGCCAATCCGGCGATGGTGATGGCCGCCTATAACAAGATTAACGGCGCCCATTCGACCGAGAATAAATGGCTGCTGACCGATGTGCTGCGCAACGAATGGGGCTTTAAGGGCGTGGTCGTGTCCGATTGGGGCGCAACCCATTCGACAGCGCCCGCCATCAATGCCGGCCTCGACTTTGAAATGCCCGCGCCCGCCAAATATTTCGGCGCTGATCTGCTTGCGGCCGTGAACAAGGGCGATGTCAGTCAGGCCACCATCGATCGCGCGGCCGGCCACATATTGGCCATGGTGATCCGCAGCGGCCGCATGGACGGCTGGACCAAAGGTCCTGATGATGTGGTGGACTCCCCCGCCCATCGCGCGATCGCGCTCAAGGCGGCCGAACATGCGGTCACGCTGCTGAAGAATGACGGCAACGCCCTGCCCCTCCTCCCCGCCAAGCTGAAGCGCATTGCGGTGATCGGTCCCAATGCCGATGCACGGATGATCCAGGGCGGCGGCAGTTCGGAAGTGACCGCCATCCGCGCCGTCACCCCGCTGGAAGGGCTTAAGTCCGTCCTGCCCGCCAATGTGAAGATCGATCATGCCCGTGGCGTCACCAATGATCGTTTCGCCGCCATGGCCGATCCACGCATGTTCTCGACCACGGCCGACCGCCATGAGCAGGGCCTGACCCAGCGTTTGTGGACCCATGGCAGCATGACGGGCGAACCGACCCGGACCATGACCGACGATGTGTTCATGCGCTTCTACTTCGGTCCCGATCTGGCCAAGGACCCGCAGAACGACGTCGTGTTGCAATGGACCGGCTATTTCTGGCCGCCCACCACCGGCGACTATGATTTCAGCATGATCGACCGGGGCAATGTGACGGTGATGCTGGATGGCAAGGCGGTGATCGATGGCTCACTCCCCGCGACGCCCTCCCCCATGTTCGGCGGCTTCGGCTGGAAGGAACGCAAGACCAGCGTACATCTGGAGGGCGGCCGCGCCTATGCCTTCCGCATGGACTTCGCCCCTGCCAAGCACTGGAATCTCGCCTATCGGCTGGGCATTCATGTGCCGACCGGATCGATCGAACAGGCCGTGGAAGCCGCGCGCGGCGCAGATGCTGCGGTCGTCTTCGTCGGCAGTTCGGTGACGTCGGAAAGCGAAGAGGCCGACCGGCCCAACATCAAGCTGTATGGCGAACAGGATGCGCTGGTCGAAGCGGTTGCCGCAGTCAATCCGCGCACCATCGTCGTCGTCAACAGCGGCGGCCCGGTGGAAATGCCGTGGAAGGACAAGGTTGCCGCGATCGTGGAAGACTGGTTCCTGGGCAGCGAACAGGGCAATGCCATCGCCAATGTGCTGACCGGCAACAGCAACCCTTCGGGCAAGCTGCCGATGACCTTCCCCAAGAAATTGGAAGATAATCCGACCTACGCCTATTATCCCGGCAAGGATCTGCAGGCCCATTATGGCGAAGAGTTGCTGGTCGGCTATCGCTGGTATGACGCCAAGGGCATCAAGCCATTATTCCCGTTCGGTTATGGCCTGTCCTACACCGATTTTGCCTTCCGCAACCTCAAGGTGAAGCCGGAAGCGGATGGTTGGTCGGTGCGCTTCCATTTGCGCAACACCGGCAAGCGGTCAGGTGCGGAAGTGGCGCAACTTTATGTCAGCCAGCCAGCCAGCGCAGGCGAGCCGCCCCGCCAACTCAAGCGCTTCGAACGGATCGAGCTTGCACCCGGCGCCAGCAAGGAAGTGCGCTTCCACCTCACGCGCAAGGATTTCTCCTATTGGGATGACGCCACCAGGTCCTGGACGGTTGCGCCGGGCACCCATAGAATTCTGGTCGGCGGTTCATCCGACGCCTTGCCGCTATCGGTCGAATTGAAACCATAAGGCCGACAAAGAAGCGGAGCGCATTCTGGCCATTGCGATGTCGCGACTTGGGTGATCAAATCATGGGGGGAATGTCCCCCCATGATTTGGATCGCCGCTCTATTTGCCTATGCCTTCACCCGATGATCCGAATTTTCGGTGCGCAGATGTCGTTCACTGCGACATTGGAAATATGGGCGGGGATGGAGGGACATATTATGTTTCATGCAATATGCTGCCCCCACCTTTGAGACCTGAGCGGGATGAAAATTCCATGAACCGCGCTGATAGTCCTTTTTGCGATATGTCTGTCTGGTGATAATTGCCTGCGCGCCAAAACGGTCTTGGGAAGACCGGGCGTGCATCGCCACCTACAGGTTCGCCACAACAACGGCGCGAGTGTTGAGATAGGCGTCCAGTGCCTCTGGCCCGCCTTCGGTCCCGTAACCGGAGTCCTTGATGCCGCCAAAGGGCAATTCCGCCGTCCCCATCGCCGGCGTATTAACCCACAACATACCGACCTCTACCCGTCGGGCGAGCAGATCGGCATGGGCGAGCGATCGGGTGAAGGCGTAACCAGCCAGACCAAAAGACAGCCGGTTGGCTTCCGCTATCGCCTCCTCCAGCGTGTCGAAACCCCGCAGCCCCACGACTGGGCCAAAAGGTTCGTCGTTGAACAGGCGGGCATGGGTGGGCACGTCCGCCAATATGGTGGGCTGCCAGAAATTGCCGACACTGCCGATACGATGCCCGCCGGCCAGCAGCCCGGCTCCGCCATCGACGGCATCCTGAACAAATTCTGCCATAGCGGTTAGACGACGGTCATTGGCCAAAGGCCCCATCTGCGTCCCATCCGCCAAGCCGTCGCCGACCTGAAGGCTGTCGGCATAGTCGACCAAAGCCCTTGCAAACGCATCCTTGACGCTATTGTGGACGAGGAAACGGGTGGGAGAGATGCAAACCTGCCCAGCATTGCGGAATTTGGCGGTGCCCACGCTTTTAACCGCCAGTTCGACATCGGCATCGTCGCACACGATCACCGGCGCGTGGCCGCCCAGTTCCATCGACACGCGCTTCATGTGCCGGCCGGCTTGCGCAGCCAGCAACTTGCCCACCGGTGTCGACCCGGTGAAGGTGATTTTGCGGATGATCGGACTGGCGATCAGATATTCGGAGATTTCCGCCGGGTCGCCAAAAACCAGCCCCAGCACGCCGTCGGGCAGTCCGGCGTCCTGAAAGGCGCGAACCAGCGCCGCCGGACTGGCCGGCGTTTCTTCAGGCGCCTTGACGATCATGGAGCATCCGGTGGCCAGCCCTGCCCCCAATTTGCGCACCACCTGATTGATCGGGAAATTCCAGGGGGTGAACGCCGCGACCGGGCCGACCGGATCTTTCACCACCATCTGGCGGGTGGACAGGCTGGTGCGGTGCGGCACGATGCGCCCATAGACGCGAAACCCTTCCTCCGCGAACCAGTCGATGATGTCGGCGCCGGCCATCACCTCCGTTTTCGCCTCCACAAGAGGCTTGCCCTGTTCCAGGGTCAGGATACGCGCAATGGCGTCGGCCCGATCGCGCAGCAGATCGGCAGCCTTGCGCATGATCTTGCTGCGTGCGGCGGGGGTAAAATCGCGCCACGTCTCAAACCCCCGTTGCGCCGCGACGAGCGCACGGTCGAGATCGGCAATTCCCGCATGCGCAACACGGCCTATCTCTTCGCCCGTTGCAGGGTTCACCACCGCGATCGAGCGGCCGTCGGCTGCATCCTGCCACATATTGTCGATGAAAAGCCGGGTATCGGGATAGGTCATGGGTTCAAGGCTCCAGAATATGGAAGACGGGAAATGACCGACGGAGAGGATGAGAGGACGGTCATGCTTGCAGGCTTAGCCTAACTTGATCCAGCCCGTTTATCGAGGACGGAAGGCCGCTTAATCGGCAATCGCTCCGTCCTGCAGTGCATATTTCTTCAATATCGCCAGATAGCTGCCGTCCCGTCGGGCACTGTCCAGAGCCAGCGACAAGGCCCTTTGCAGATCCGGCCGGTCCCTGGAAACGACGAAGCCGGACCGCATTTCCTGCCCCCGTAATATGCCGGGCGACAGCGCCAGCTTGGGATTGCGCCGCGTAATGTAGATGCCCGGCCCCTTGGCCACCATATAGCCGTCGCCCCGTCCATTGGACAGCGCCAGATAGGTATTGAGCGGATCGCCATAAACGTCGATGCCAACAGGCTTGCGTCCCGACTGGACACATGCGTCGCTGATGGACTGAATGACCGGAAGCTGGCCGCTGCCTACGGTCGCGGCAAGCTTGCGCCCGCACAGATTGTTGATATCGACATCGGTCGTCCCCTTGCGCACCAGCAACGCATAATCCGTCCGAAAATTCGGGACATAACGCAGCACTTTCTCCCTTTTGGGCGTGATGCCAAGCTGCCCAAGCGCGACGTCGAAACGCCGGTTGCGGATGGATGGGATAAGCGTGGCGAATTTGATATCTGAAATCTGCGGCCTCACCCCCAGCTTGCGGGACAACAGGGTGATAAGGTCGATCTCCATCCCGGTGATCCGGCCATGATCGATCCAGTTGAACGGCGCCCACACCATGCCGCCAGCGACTTTCAACACGCCTGATTGCCGCACGGATTCCGGCAGAGCAGCGCGGGCTTCGGGAACGACGGCCTGCGCATAAGCAGGCGTCGTCGCCACATTCCACGGACTGACCAACGCCATCACCGCACCGGCAATATTCCAACCAAAGAGCGAACGGGCCATCCGCTAATCCCCTATCCACAAATGAGCATTCGTGGCCGGACCGTAAGAACATGCCCCGCCGATGAGGCGCTGCGTCACGCCGATGCGGCCGTGGCTGGATGCGCCGGCTTGTCCAAGCCAAGATGCCCGCGCAGCGTGGTCGCCTGATAGTCCGCACGAAACAGGCCGCGCTTCACCAGGATCGGGATAACCTTGTCGACAAAAGCCTCAAACGGGCCGGGCAGATAGGGCGACATAAGTGCAAATCCGTCCGTCGCGCCGCTGCGGAACCAGGATTCCATGTCGTCGGCAATCTCCTCCGCCGTGCCCAAGACCAGCCGGTGGCCCGAACTGGCCGCTGCGAAATCGCGCAATTGGCGCACGGTCAGTTTTTCGCGCCGCGCAAGCGAAAACAACTGCGTCGCATGGCCCTGCGTCCCCGCAGTGGTCAGCGGCAGGTCGGGCACCGGCTCGTCCAGCGGAAACTGGTTCATGTCATAGCCCATACGATCATTCAGCACCCGCATTGCCGCCTGGGGATCGCCCAGCGTGCCCAGCCGCGCGATGATCTCCCGCGCTTCCGCCTTGCTGTCGGCCACGATCGGCGCAATGCCGCACATGATTTTGACCGCATCGCGGGACCGGCCGGCCGCCTCCGCCGCATCACGAATCTTGTCGCCAAAGGCGCGCGCCTCATCCGGGATCTGCTGGGCCGTGAATACGACCTCGGCGGTCGCGCCGGCAAAGGCGATGCCGCGTTTCGACGCGCCGGCCTGGAAAATCACCGGATAGCCCTGAGGCGGACGGGTGATGTTGAGCGGGCCGCGCACCCGATAATGCGCGCCGGCATGGCCAAGCACATGCATTTTGGCAGGATCGACGAAGCGTCCCGTTTCCTTGTCGCCGACCAGCGCATCCTCTTCCCAACTGTCCCACAGCCCCTTTGTCACTTCGACATATTCCTCCGCCATGTCGTAGCGGACATTGGGTTCGGGATGACTGTCGAGGCCGAAATTCAGCGCGGCATCCTCACTAGCGCTAGTCACCACATTCCACCCAGAGCGCCCCTGGCTGATATGGTCGATCGACGCGAAGGCGCGGGCGACATTATAAGGCTGCGAATAGGTGGTCGAAACCGTGGCCACCAGGCCAATGTGCGAACTGGACGCGGCCAACGCGCCCAGCAGTGTCAGCGGTTCGAAACGCAGCATCATGCCGGGATGCGCATCCAGTCCCGAATTGACGGCGTCTGCGAAGAAAACAAAGTCCAGCTTGCCGCGCTCCGCGATCCCGACCACCTGACGCAGATGCGCGAAATTCTGCGAGCCGAACTGCGCTTCAGGCAGCCGCCATCCGCCCACATGGCTGCCTGTTCCCAGCAAGATCGTTCCCAGATGCATCATCTTCGTCACGGCGTCTTTCCCTTTTCCACATGATCGTCCCGGCGCAATATTGGCTGACGATCGGTAATTCCGGTCCGGTCGCGCGCCTAAAGTGCGTGCGCCAGAAATGCCCGGGTGCGTTCATGAACAGGCTTGGTCAGCACCGTGCTGGCCGGCCCTTCTTCAATGATGAAGCCGTCCGCCATCACCGCGACGGCCCCGCCCAGATCGCGTGCGAAGGGGATTTCATGCGTCACAATGACCATCGTCATCCCCCGCTCGCGCAGGCTGCGGATCACATCCAGCACTTCATGGGTCAGGTGCGGATCGAGCGCTGACGTCGGCTCGTCAAACAGCATGATCTGCGGGTCCATGGCCAATGCCCGGGCAATCGCGACGCGCTGTTGCTGCCCGCCCGACAGATGGCGTGGATAATGGTTGGCCTTGTCGGCCAGCCCCACGCTGGCAAGCAGGGCATGCGCCTGTTCCACGGCATCCGCCTTGCGCAGACCGCGCACACGCATGGGCGCGTTGATGATATTCTGAAGCACTGACATATGCGGGAACAGGTTGAAATTCTGGAACACCATGCCGATGCCAGCGCGCTGGTGGCTCAACTCCCGTTCGTTCAGCCGGTAAAAATGGCCGTTTTTCTCTCGACAACCGATCGGCACGTCATCAACATAGACGACGCCGCGATCAGCCATCTCTATCGCGTTCATGCAGCGCAGCAGCGTACTCTTGCCCGCGCCCGACGGACCCAGCAGGCATAGCGCCTCGCCCTCGCGCACGGTCAGGTCCACGCCTTTCAATACGACGTTGCTGCCGCGCACTTTCCATACATTGTCCACCCGCAGCAGCGTTTTTTCCCGAATGTTCATGGTTGGCACGGCGATGGATTCGATGTGGTTCATGCGCCTGCTCCCATCGTCTTCTGCCGAAAGCCGCGCGAATAATGGCGCTCCAGAAAGTGCTGGCCGACGGTCAATATGCTGACCATGATGACGTACCAGAGGGCAGCGACGATAAGCAGCGGCACGATCTGGAAATTATTGCTGTAGACCAGTTCGACCGAATGCATCAGTTCGCCCAGCGCCACCACGCTGGCGAGCGACGTGAATTTCAGCGCGCCGATGAACTGGTTGCCTGTCGGCGGGATGATAACCTTCATCGCCTGCGGCAGGATCACCATGCGCAGCGTCTGGAAAGGCCCGTGCCCCAGCGCCTTGGACGCCTCCACCTGGCCCGGGTCCACCGCCACCAGTCCACCGCGCACGATTTCCGCCATATAGGCCGCTTCGACCAGCCCTAGCCCCAGCATGGCCGCGCCAAACGAGGAAATGGCGTCGGTCGACGATACAGAAAAGAATTTGGGACCTCCAAAAGGGATCCCCAGCATCAAATCAGGAAACAGACTGGCCAGATTGTACCAGAAGACAAGCTGGACGAGCGGCGGCACGCCCCGGAAGAACCAGATGAAGGCACCCCCGCATAATTTCAGCAAGCGGGACTGCGACACATTCATCACCGCGATCGGCACGCCGATCACCATGCCGATCATCATGACGAGGATGGTGAGCTTGATGGTCATACCCACCCCCTCCAGCACCGTGGGATCGAGCATGAAATCGGCAACGACGGGCCATTGGAAACCCGGATTGACCAGGATCTGATAGACGACCCAGGCCACCGCCAGCCCTATCAGGCCGATTGCGATCCAGCGCCCGCCATTGCCGGGCGAAAGCATGCGGGGCGCAGCGCGCGCGCGGTCGCCAAATTCCATGTCCAAGAGCGTGCTGGAGGCAACCATGGGCCTAGCTGTCCCTATTCTAGAGGCCGATGTTCACCGGGGCGCCAGCACCAGCCCAAAGTCAGCCGGCAGCGCAGGGAACATCCGTTCCAAATATGGTGCATACATTGTTTTTAAAATCAACAGCATTTCACTGACCGGCATCGAAAAATCTAATATCGGACCTAAATCGGCAGCAATTATAGGATTTATCGGCAAAATTTGGCGCGATCGCCACAATTATGACGCATGCACCCAGATTCATGTGTACATCGCAAAACTATGATGTACACATTGTAATAATTGCGGAGCCTAGCCGATCTTTCAGCGCCTGCCCGCCGCCACCAGCACCGGAGCCAGCATGACCAGCCCGCGGACGCTCTACGACAAATTATGGGACGACCATGTGATGCGGCTCGACGAGCATGGCGACGCCCTGCTCTATATCGACCTGCATCTGGTACATGAGGTCAGTTCGCCTCAGGCTTTTGAAGCTTTGCGGGCGTCCGGCCGCGCCGTGTTCTCGCCTCGCCAGACCGTCGCCGTGCCGGATCATAATGTGCCCACAACGCCTGACCGTCTGGACATCATCCACGACGCGGAGGGCCGGTTACAGCTTGAAACGCTGACCGACAATTGCCGGACATTTGGCATTCCGCTCATCCCGATGGCGGATGTGCGGCAGGGCATTGTCCATGTCATCGGACCTGAACAGGGCCTCAGCCTGCCGGGTATGACGATCGTCTGCGGCGATTCGCATAGCTCGACCCATGGCGCTCTGGGGGCGCTGGCCTTCGGCATCGGCACATCGGAGGTCGAGCATGTCCTCGCCACCCAGGCGCTGGTGATGAAGAAGGACCGCAATATGGCAGTGGTCGCCGACGATCCACTGCCGCCCGGGATCACCGGCAAGGACCTGATCCTGGCGATCATCGCCGCGCTGGGCACCGCCGGCGGCACAGGTCACGTCATCGAATATCGCGGCCGGGCCTTCACGGACCTGTCGATGGAAGGGCGCATGACGCTCTGCAACATGACGATCGAAGCGGGCGCGCGGGCGGGCCTGATCCCGCCGGACGACAAGACGATCGACTATATTCGGGGTCGGCCCTATGCCCCCACCGGCGCCGATCTCGACGCTGCGATCGCCTATTGGCGCACGTTGCGAACCGACGAAGGCGCCCATTTCGACCGGGTCGTCCATATTGATGTGCGCAATCTGGCGCCGCATGTCACCTGGGGCACCAGCCCTGAAGATGCTATGCCCATCACCGGGCGGGTGCCTGATCCGGCCATGTTCGAAGATTCCGCCCGGCGCGCCTCGGCAGCGCGATCCCTCGATTATATGGGCCTGACCCCCGGCATGAGGCTGGAAGATGTCCGCATCGACAAGATCTTCATCGGATCCTGCACCAACAGCCGGATAGAAGATATGCGGGCCGCTGCAACCATATTGAAAGGGCGCAAGGTGGCGCCCGGCGTCGGCGCATTGATCGTGCCCGGATCCGGCCTGGTCAAACGCCAGGCCGAAGCGGAAGGACTGCACCACATCTTCATCGAAGCTGGCGCGCAGTGGCGCGAGCCTGGCTGTTCGCTGTGCCTGGGCATGAACCCGGATCGGCTGGAACCGGGCGAACGCTGTGCTTCGACATCGAACCGCAATTTCGTCGGGCGTCAGGGTCCGGGCGGCCGCACGCATCTGCTCAGTCCGGCAATGGCGGCGGCCGCCGCAGTCACCGGCTTCCTGACCGATGTGCGCACGCTGATCTGAAGGGGCAAGCCATGGAACGATTCCAGACCATCCGGGCCGTCGCCGCGCCGCTGCCCATCGCCAATATCAACACGGACGCGATCCTGCCGGCCCGATATCTCAAAACCATTCACCGCAATGGATTGGGCAAGTTCGCTTTTGAAACCATGCGCTACGACGCGCAGGGCGCCGAGCGGCCCGATTTCATACTGAACCGGCCGGGCTATCGCGGCGCGCCGATCCTCATCGCCGGCGCAAACTTCGGCTGCGGCTCCTCACGCGAACATGCGCCCTGGGCGCTGGCGGACCTGGGCATCCGCTGCATCATCGCGCCCGGCTTTGCCGACATCTTCTTTCATAACTGCTTCAAGAACGGGATACTCTGCATCGCGCTGCCGCCGGCCGTGGTGGAACGCCTCACCCTTCTGGCCGAGCCGAGCGAGGCGCCGGCACCGATATTCAACGTAGATCTGAATATGCGCACCATCACGGCGCCCGATGGCTCCAGCATCGCCTTCGACATCGATCCGGCGAAGCGTGAAAAACTACTCTCCGGCATGGACGATATCGACAACAGCCTTCGCCATGCCGAAGAAATTTTCCAGTTCAAACAAAAAATAAACAACACAAAGCCTTGGAATAAAAGGCTGATTTTTATCTAAAATAATAAAATGACATTGTTTCAGCAGGAACATAACTTCTAGGGGAAGCTAGCAATGCATTTTCAATTCATCGGAAAATCGAACAATAAACCGGGCATAGAGCGACTTCATTCGACCTATCTCGCTACTCTTTCTCTATTGGCCTTGACCGCCCCCCTTTGCACCGGCGCGGCGCATGCTCAGGCCAATACGCCGCCCCAGACCGGCGACGATATCGTCGTCACCGGATCGCGCGTCGCCACCAACGGCTTTTCAGCACCGACGCCGCTGACCGTTCTTGGCGAAAAGGCGATCGAGCGGGAAACCCCAAACAACATTGCCGACTTCGTCAATAAGTTGCCGCAATTCGCCAGCAGCTCCACCAGCCAGAATACGGCGAACAACGTCAGCGACGGCAATGCCGGCGTGAACAACCTGAACCTGCGCGGCATCGGTCCCAACCGAACCCTGGTCCTTCTGGATGGCGTGCGCATCGTTCCCTCCGCCATTACCGGCTTCAACTTCAATGGCGGTTCGGTCGATATCAACCCCTTTCCCGACGCGCTCATCAAACAGGTGGATGTCGTGACCGGCGGCGCTTCGGCGGCCTATGGATCGGACGCCATTTCGGGCGTCGTCAACTTTGTGCTCGACAAGGAATACACCGGCATAAAGGGCGATGTTCGCGGCGGCATTTCCGATTATGGCGATGACGCCAGCTATCGCATCTCCCTGTCTGCGGGAACAGGCTTTGCCGATGGCCGCGGCCATCTGCTCGTCAGCGGCAGCTACACCCATAATGATGGCGTAATATCCAATCGCAAGCGCGACTGGCTGTATGGCCCGGATTTCTATGCCCAGATCACCAATCCAAACTATACCGCCACCAATGGCCAGCCTTTTTACCTGCTGCTCCAGAATGTAGGCAGTTCGCGCTATACGCCCGGCGGCCTGATCGCCAGCGGGCCGCTGCGCGGGATCGATTTCGGACCGGGCGGATCGACGCGAATGTTCAACTATGGGTCCATCAATGATGGCTCCCTAATGTCGGGTGGCGACTGGCGCGAAACCGCAGGAGCGTTTCAGGGCTATGTCGGCCGCAACACGTCGCTCAATCCCGAAATCACGCGCAAGAATCTGTTCGCACGCGCCAGTTTCGACGTCACCGACAATATCGAAGCCTATGGGCAGTTCATTTATGCCAACACCAAGAGCTTCAACTATTCCTCCGCCAGTACGGCCGCAAATTTCACCATCAATGCGGACAATCCCTTCATTCCCGCATCCGTGCAATCGCAGATGACGGCGCTGGGCCTATCATCCTTCACTATGTCCAAAGACATGTCGTCCGATCTGGGGCTGAATGCGGCCAGCACATCACGCGATTTCTATCAGTTTGTCGGGGGGCTGAACGGGCATTTCCAGGCATTGGGAAGCGAATGGAAGTGGGAAGGCTTTTTTACCCGCAGCACATCGGAATCCCATATCCGCGCGGCGCAAAATCTGATCCGTCCAAATTTCCTGCGCGCCATCGACGTCGTTACCAGCCCGACGACCGGCGCTCCGATCTGCCGGTCGACGCTGACCGATCCGGGGAATGGGTGCATCCCCTATAATCCCATGGGCACTGGCATGAACAGCCAGACGGCAATCGACTATATCAGTGGCACCAGCCGCCTTGACCAGAAACTGGCACAGAATGAAGCGTCCTTGCTCCTGCGCGGTTCGCCCGTATCAACCTGGGCTGGCCCTGTATCCATGGCGGTCGGGCTGGAATATCGCAAATTGTCTGTCAGCGGTGTGTCCAGCCCGTTCGACATGAGCCGATCCTTCTACGTCGGCAACTTTACGCCGACGCAGGGATCGGTGCATTCGACCGAACAATTTGCCGAAATTCTGGTGCCGCTGGCCAAGGATGAAGCATGGGCCAGGGAATTGAGCCTGAACGGCGCCGTGCGCAGAACGGATTACAACACGTCCGGCACCGTCACAACGTGGAAAGTCGGCGGCACCTATCGCCCGATCGACGATCTGACCTTCCGCGCCACACGATCGCGCGACATCCGCGCGCCCAATCTGGGCGAATTATTTGCAGCGGGTCAATCCGGCACCGCCAATATCCGCGACCCATTCAATGGCAACACCACCGTTCCCTACATCAATGTCGCCATCGGCAACCCTGCGCTCCGTCCCGAAGTCGCAGACACGACGACGGCCGGCGTGATCGTGCAGCCGTCCTTCCTGCCCGGCTTCAACGCCTCCTTCGACTATTTCAAGATCAACATGAAGGATATGATCAACAACACCAGCGCGCAGGACAGTATCGACGGTTGCTTCTCAGGCAATCAGGCGCAGTGCGCCTTCATATCGCGCGCCGCCGATGGATCGCTGACCGTATATCAGACACCGCAAAATACGGCGTTCCTGCGCACCGACGGCTTCGATATGGAGGCGAGTTATCAAAAGCCGTTGTCGGATATCTTTGCCAACATGGGCGGAGCGATCTCCATTCGCGGGCTGGCTAGCCATCGGCTCCATCTGACGCAGCAGCTCCCCAGCGGACTGACGGTGGAGGGCGCGGGCGTCAATGCCGGGTCGCTGCTGATTGCTCCCAAATGGTCCTATAATGTCACCCTCGCCTATGACGACGACCGTATTTCGGCCGCCTGGACCGGGCGTGGCTTCGGCAAAGGCGTCCAGAACAACAGTTGGGTGGAATGTACGTCGGGCTGCCCCACATCGACGGTCGAAAATCGCACCGTCGACAACAACCGGCTGCCAAGCGCCTTCTACATGGACTTCAACCTGACCTACCATCTCAAGGTCGGGGGAGAGGCGAAGGCGGACATCTATTTCACCGTCAACAACCTTGCCGACAAGGAACTCGGCGGCGTGCCCATCATCGGCTATTATCCGGGCAGCTACGAGTTTCTCGGGCGCTTGTTCCGGGCGGGCGTGCGCTTCGAACTCTGATGGAAGCCGGGGAGGTTCGCTCGAGCCTCCCCCCTTCTCTCCTATCGCGACGCCTTGTTACGCGATCATTCGCCCCTTCCATACAGGCCCTGACCGCCTATGCCATTACCGCTCCTTGCCCTTGCCGCCGCCGCACAGCTGGCGTGCGCCATGGACGATTATCGCCCGCAAGAAGGGCTGATCGCAGAAAACCGAACAGATGGCCCGACCATCGAATGGAAGGGCGACGCCGGCCAGACCCTGCGGCTACGCTTTGCATTGGCGAACGGCATTCCCGTGATCGCAGCCCTGGACATTCGCCGGGATGCGGAAGAATGGACAAAGGTGCTGCGCAATGCCGCACCGGTCTATAGCATCGACACCGGGCTGCGCCGCCTGAGCAAACAGCAGATGGAGCCGCTGCGCGAACTGGGCATCCCGCTTACGCAGGACGTGGTCGATCGCAATCGCTGGGACCCCTTCTGGGATGCCCCGCTCGACCTGTCGGCGACCAGCGGACGCGGCCGCTACCAGCGTATGCCGCCGCCCGACGAGGGATTGCCGCAAGCCGGCCAGCCCGGCCTGCCACGCAATCCGGCGGAGATCGGCCATGCCTCGGCGCAGTTTGCCGTAACCGGTTGTACCATCCGCACCGATGGCGCGCGTCTCATCATCCGTTTTCCAGGCGTGACCCTGGGCAGCTTTGCCGGGCGGCTGCAATATAGCCTGTTTCGCGGCACCAATCTGATCCGTCAGGAAGTGGTTGTGGCGACCGAGCAGCCATGGGTCGCCTATAAATTTTCCGCCGGCCTTACGGGGCTGGGCCGCAATCAGCCCATGCGTTTACGCTGGCGTGATACCAGCGGCGCCTGGCGGAGCGACACGCTGTCGGGGCCGCCAACCGAACAGGCCGTGCCGGTCGCGACCGCCAACCGCATCCTGGCGCTGGAAGGTGGCGACGCCGCCATTTCGGTCTTCCCGGAACCGCATAAATTCTTCTGGGCGCGCGAAACGGCGATCAACATGCGATATAGCTGGTATCGCCGGGACGCCGATGGGCATGTCGCGATCGGCATTCGCCAGAATGATCGCGAGGATGAGAGCGAGGACCCCGCCAACTGGGCGCTTTACAGCGCTCGCCCCGGCACGCAGCAGAGCATGGCGATGTTCCTCTACCCCAGCATCGGCACGGGTGAGGCGACGATCGACGCGGCATTGCGCTTCACTCATGGCGACCGGTACAAGCCCCTGCCCGGCTATCAGGTCATGGCGCATCATTATCATATGGAAATGGGGCGCCGTTATCTGGCCGCGGGCACGCCGGCTGAAAAATTGCCCGATCTGATCGCGCTCAAGGCGCTGGGCATCAACATCGTCAGCCCCGTCGATTCCTTCGTCTTGCACAGCTTTGGATCGGTGATCCCGCCCATGGCTGGTCCCGATCCGGTCAGGATCATGGAAACCGCCGCAACCGCCGCACGGCTTCATTCCGACCATGATTTCCTCATCATGCCCAGCCAGGAATGGTTCGGCGGACCGATGGGCGGCCATACCGACCTGATAACCAGCCACCCCCTATATTGGACTGAACGCAAGCCGGGCGAGCCGCTGGCGCAGGACGATGCGCCCCATGGCAAACTCTATCATATCGGCAGTGCAGACGATCTGCTGGCCATGATGTCGGCGGAAAACGGCATCATTTCCATGCCGCACCCCCGAACGAAAGGATCGGCCGGCTATCCCGACGCCATCCGGGACAAGCCCTATTTCCTCAATCCGCGCTATGACGGCATGGGTATGCGATGGGGCATGGGGCTGGACGGGTCGGAACGGCGGCTGTGCGACTATCGTTGCTGGCCACTGCTCGACGAAATGAGCAACTGGTTGGCCGACAAGCCGGAGCCGCTCAAGCACATCATGGCCATTTCCGAAGTGATGGCGGTGCGATCCGGCGACGACATCTATGGCAGCCAGCCGGTAACTTATGTGAAGCTGCCCACCCTGCCCGGCCCGGACGACGCCTCTTCAGTTATCGACGCGCTGCGGGCCGGCGACAGTTTCTGGACGACGGGCGAAGTGCTGCTTTCGGGCTTCGGCGTTTCCGGCGAAGGCGCCAGCCGCGTCGTGACGGCCGATCTCGACTGGACATTTCCGCTCGACTTTGTCGAACTCGTCTGGGGCGATGGCCACACGATCGACCGCAAAATCATGTCGATGACAGATTTGTCCGCAAACGGCGCCCAACATATCGAAATCCCCTTCCGCGCACGCAACGCGAAATGGGTCCGCATTGCCGCCTGGGATATCGCCGCCAATGGCGCTGTCAGCCAGCCGATCAGGATCAAACGCTGATCGACACCATATTTCCTATGCACACACAATAGGATCACGAGATTGAGCAATCATTGATCGCCGATTTTATATGGAAAATTCTTTCACTCAGGAAAATTCCGGTTGCACAATTATGATGTATACATTAGTTTTTTGATCAAGCCCCTTCCCTCCGGATGAAGGAGGCATTCGCCTATATCGATGCCTGCCGCGCGCCATGCGGCCACAGATTTGAGAGCGGGACTCGTGCCAATCAACAGCGTCGCCATTGTCGGAACCGGTCTGATCGGCGCGAGTTGGGCCGCCTTCTTCCTTTCCAGGGGATTTGACGTTCGCGCCACCGATCCTGCGGTCGAAGCGGAACGGAACCTGCGCGCACAGATTGACCGGATGTGGCCGGACCTGGAGCGGATCGGCCTGAACCCCGGCGCGTCGCTCGACCGGTTAAGCTTCCATGTCAGCCTGGAAGAAGCGGTCGCGCCGGTTGATTTCGTGCAGGAGAACGGCCCGGAGCGCCTGCCGCTCAAGCAGGACATCTATGCACGCATGGATGCCATTCTGCCTCCGTCCGCCCTGATCGCATCCAGCAGCTCCGCCCTGATGATGAGTGACATCCAGCAAAATTGCACCCGCCACCCCGAACGCTGCGTGATCGCTCACCCCTTCAACCCGCCTCATATTCTGCCGCTTGTAGAGATTGTGGGCGGACGCGCCACGAGCGCACAGGCGCTCGACGCCGCGCAGAGCTTTTTCGAAAGTCTCGGCAAAAAGTGCATCCGGCTCAACAAGGAAATCCGGGGCCATGTCGCAAACCGGATCGCCTGGGCGCTCTATCGCGAAGCGCTTTGGCTGGTAGAGCAGGGCTATGTCAGCGCGGGCGACGCCGACCGTGCCGTATCCTGGGGTCCGGGCCTGCGCTGGGGCGGCATGGGTCCGCACATGCTCTATCATCTGGGCGGCGGCGAAGGCGGCATCGCCCATTTCCTCAACCAGTTCGGCGACACGCTTCAGGAATTGTGGGCGCAGACCCCTGCCCCGCATCTGACCGAAGAACTGCGCGATATGCTGCACGACAGCGCACGGAAAGAAATGAGCGGTGCATCCATCGACAGCCTTAGCCGCGAACGCGACCGGTTCCTGATCGACCTGATCGCGATGCGCAACGACAGCCCTGGATTTCTGTCCAGATAAACTTTGCAATTGGAGAATTCGTCATGGCCGATCCAGCCCTGAAAGCGGCATTGAACACCGGAAAAGTCATCGTCGCGCCGGGCGTTTACGATCTGATTTCCGCGCTGATCGCCGATCGCATGGGGTTCAGGGCGCTCTATGTCACCGGCTATGGCACGGTGGCGTCCTATCTGGGCCTGCCCGATGCGGGCCTCGCCACCTATACCGACATGCTCGCGCGCGTGTCGCAGATTGCGACCATGACTAAAACGCCGATCATTGCGGATGCCGATACCGGCTATGGCGGCCTGATCAACATTCGTCACACCGTTCGGGGCTATGAAGCAGCCGGCGTCACCGCGATCCAGCTTGAAGATCAGGTCGCGCCGAAAAAATGCGGCCACACACCCTTTCGCGAGGTCGTCCCAATCGAGGAAATGGTGCAGAAAATTCGCGTGGCCAGCGACAGCCGGTCCAGCGAGGATTTTCTGATCGTTGCGCGAACCGATGCCCGCACCGGCTATGGCATCGATGAAGCGATCAGGCGCGGTCAGGCATATGCGGCGGCCGGCGCGGACGTCATCTTCATCGAATCCCCGGAAACGGAGGAGGAACTGGAGCTGATCGGCGCAAAGATCGACGCGCCCCTGCTGGCCAATATGGTCAACGGCGGCAAGACTCCGCTTCTGCCCGCTAACAAGCTGGCGGCACTGGGCTTTCAGATCAGCATCTTTCCGGCCACCGGTTTCCTTGCGACCGGCGCTGCGTTGCAGAGCGCCTATGCCGAACTGCGTGACCATGGCATTTCCACGGGCGATACGCCGATGCACGATTTCCCCGAATTTCACCGCCTGATGGGGTTCGAGGACATATGGGCGTTCGAGAAGAAATATCTCTCGCCCGAAAGCGTCAAATGACGCCGGTCATTGCGTGCGGCGTACCCGACGCCTGCCCTTTCTCACATTTCAAGCCCATCGAAGGAGGCGTTCACCATGCTGGTCGGCGATAATGAATTGCTCGAAATGTTCGATCATGTGCTGCGCCTGTCGCGTGTCGACGAAACGCAGTCAGTCGCAGTACTCAAAAGCGCCAACTCCAATCCGCGTCTGGTATGGGCGGCGATGGAGGCGGCGCAGCGGCTGAAGGCAAAGGTGTATGGCGTGGAATTGCCCAGCCATAATTATCGCAGCTACACCAGTTTCGATCCCACCGGCTATGTCGGCGAAACGGCGCTGACCGGCCATGAAGCAGCCAAGAAAGCGCTGGGCGCGGCCGACCTCATCATCGACACGATGCTGCTGCTCCATTCGCCCGAACAGGGTGAAATGCTGAATGCGGGATCGCGCATGCTGCTTGTCATAGAGCCGCCTGAAATCCTGGCGCGCATGCTGCCGACGGAAGATGACAAGCGCCGTGTCATGGCTGGTGTGCGAAGGCTGGAGCAGGCGCGCAGCATGACGGTGCAATCGGATGCGGGCACCGACCTGCGGTGCGATCTGGGTCAATATCCCTGCGTCGCAGAATATGGCTTTGCCGACGAGCCAGGCCGCTGGGACCATTGGCCGAGCGGCTTCCTGTTCACCTGGGCCAATGAAGGCACGACGCAAGGCCGGATCGTCATCGACACCGGCGACATCATCCTGCCCTTCAAACGCTATGCCCAGTCGCCGATCACGCTGGACATAGAAGATGGCTATATTCGCAAATTTTCCGGCGGCTTCGATGCGGAACATCTCAAAACCTACATGATGACGTTCCGCGACCCGGAAGTATTCGCGATCTCGCATCTGGGCTGGGGTTTGCAGGACCGGGCGCAATGGACGGCGCTGGGCCTGTACGACCGCGGCGAATCCGATGCGATCGACGGTCGCGCCTTCTATGGCAATTTCCTGTTTTCGACCGGTCCCAATACCGAAGCCGGCGGCAGCCGCAATACCGCCTGTCACATGGATATCCCCCTGCGCCGCTGCTCAATCCAGCTCGATGGAGAAGCGATGGTGACACGGGGCATCGTCATTCCCGAAGACCAGGCCATTCCCGGTTATCAATCCCCCTTCGATTGAAGACCCGTTCGTGCGGACGCCGGTCCGCTCCCTGATTTTGCAGCATATTGGAGAAAGACTCGATGGAGCCTGACATTAGCGAACTGCTTTCGAACAATTATGGCACCACCGGCTTCGGCCGCAGGCTGGGCTTTGGCAAAAAGCCAGCTTTGTTGCTCATCGATCTGGTCGAAGCCTATTTTCGGGAAGGGTCGCCGCTCTATCACGCCAATTTCGCGCCGGCGCTGGACTCATCGGTTCGCCTGCTCGAAGCGGCGCGCAAGGCCGGCATCCCGGTCATCCTGACCAATGTGGAATATAGCAAGGGCGGACTGGACGGCGGCGTCTTCTTCGAAAAATGCCGTCTCCCCCTGCTGTGCTTCGAACAGGGCAATCCACTGGGCGACTTTCCACCCAGCATCGTGCCGCAGCCAGGCGAAGTCACGATTACCAAAAAGTATGCCAGTTCCTTTTGCGGCACGCCGCTCGCGGCGATGCTGGCGGCACGCGGCATCGACACGCTGCTGATCGGCGGCGTATCGACCAGCGGTTGCGTGCGGGCGACCGCCGTCGACACCTGCTCGCTGGGTTTCCGGCCGATGGTCGTGCGGGAAGCGGTGGGCGATCGTCATGCTCAGCCGCATGAAGCCAATCTGTTCGATATCGACGCCAAATATGGCGACGTCGTCAGCGAAGCGGAAACAATGGCCTATATCGCCGCAATCAGCGCGAATGGAGCAGACTGAATGACAAGGGGCGCTTCTTCAATGCCAAGAAGCGCCCCTTTATATCCATGCATGCAGGATCAATCCAGCGCGTCAGGCTGACTCGTCCCCGCAAATCTTCCGCAACAGAAACTCCAACGCGACTTTTTCCGCGCTGCTCAACCCTTCCATCGTCGCATCGCATATCTGCGCGCTGGCCGGCCCGAGCAGATCGACGAGCCTTTGCCCCTCTGCCTCCAGGTGAATGATCACTTCGCGCTTGTCTTCAAGACCCGGCTCCGTCTTCACAAGCTTGCGCTTGCGCATACGATCCACGACGCCCCGTGTTGTCGCCGGATCCATTGCCGCCATCCGTCCCAATTCGGCGAAGGAACAAGGGCTGTGATCCTTAAGCGCAATCAACGCCGCCGCCTGAACGGCCGTCAACTCAGGATGCGGCGAATATTGCTGATAAAGGACCATATTTCTTTGGTAAGCCTTGCGCAGCAGATACCCAATATTCTTGTCAAGTGACGGAGACTTCTCCGGCATCCGTTGACGTCGGGTTGATTTTGTCATGCTTGCTCACTGCCTGTGACTTTTTGATCGTGCCGTTCTTATCACACCAAGGTCGATTGGCAAGCTTCGACCGCATAATTATCAAGGCAGACGCCATTATCTGCTTTGAACGACAGATCGATGGACTGTCCGCAATGGCGGCGTATCCAGTCACCCTGACCGCCTCGGCAAATCGCCAAAGGCGCTTACAATACATCATAAATTCGCGTTTTTTCTGCGTTTGACGAGGGTGTCAAAGTCTTCCTGAACGCAGCCTTTGATGCCCGCAGGGAAATGCTGTCGGGCGACATGTTCCCCCTTTCTAACTGCAATTTTATGGTGTACACACCATATTTATCAGATTCCTTCCATTCACGTCTCGACAGGGGACCGTCACAGCATGAAAGAAAAGCTTAAAATCGCAGTCGTCGGCGCAGGACTTGGCGGGCTGACGCTGGCTATTCTGCTTGAAAAGGCAGGCTATAACTACACGGTCTATGAACAGGCGCCGCAACTCACCCGTCTGGGCGCAGGCATCAACCTCTATCCCAATACGACCCAGGTGATGAAGGCGATCGGCCTGCTCGACCAGATGCTGGCCGTGGGCAATCGCCCGGAAAGCTGGCTCAATCGCGAATGGGATACGGGCCGCGTCTATTTCGCTCAGTTGGAGGATGAATGGGAAGAGCAGTTTGGCGCCCCTCACCTTCACTTGCACCGCGGCGACCTGCAATCCATCCTCAGCAACGCGGTGCCCGCGCATCGCGTCCAGTTCGGCAAATGCCTGGCGGGTCTGGATGAAAAGGGCGGCATGACCCGCCTGACCTTTACCGATGGATCGACCGCCGATGCGGACATCGTCATCGGCGCCGACGGCGTCAATTCGGTGGTGCGCGACATTCTGCTTGGCCCCGAACTGCCGACCTACTCCGGGACCGTCGCCTACCGCGCCCAATATCCCACGAAGCTGCTGGGCGATTATAAGGTGGGATCGGATGGCGCGAAATTCTGGTCTGACGATCGCCATCCGGCGAAGGAAGATCGGCACCTGATCATGTATTATCTGACGAAGGCGCGTGACGAAATCTATTTCGTCACTGGCTCGCCCGATCCGAATTTCGAAGGGTTAAGCCCCGTTGATGTCGACCATGCCGAAATGCTGGAACATTATGAAGGCTTTCATGAAGATGTGATCCGCCTGATCAAAGCCGCGCCACATATCAGCAAATGGCCGCTTCTGGTCCGCAAGCCGCTGTCGCTGTGGAGCCGCGGCCGGATCGTGCTGCTGGGTGACGCCTGCCATCCGATGAAGCCGCATATGGGCCAGGGCGCGGGCATGGCGATCGAGGATGCTGCCGTGCTATTCCGTTGCATCGACACGGCCGCTGGCGACTATAGCGGCGCCTTCGACCTGTATCGCGCAAACCGGTTCGAGCGGACGTCGCGCGTACAGGCTCTGTCGAATCGCAATATCTGGATGCGGTATCCGACCGATCCGACCTGGTGCTACGGCTATAATGCGATGACTGTTCCGCTGGTAAGCCCCGCACGCCAGGTCGCCGCTGGCCAACAGGCCACGGCCGCATGATGGCACACTCCGGAGAATAGCCCACATGGTCGCGCAAAGCTATGATCTGGGGGACGTGCCGCTGCAATATGGCGGCACGCTTCCCGGCGCCCGCATCTGCTTCGAAACCCACGGCACGCTCAATGCGGCGAAGAACAATGTCGTCCTGTTCCCGACCTGGTGCGCCGGCAATCATGAAGGCCCCCGTTATGTCATCGGCAAGGGGCGCGCACTCGATCCGGCACGCTATTTCATTATCGTGGTCGATATTTTCGGCAACGGCATGTCCTCTTCACCCAGCAACACGCCGGCGCCTTTCGACCGAATGCGCTTCCCGCATATCAGTCTGCTCGACAATGTCCGGTTGCAACGTCGCCTGCTGCACGAATATTTCGGTATCGACCATATTCGGCTGGTGGTCGGACGGTCGATGGGCGCGCAGCAGGCGTTTCAGTGGGGCGCCTATTATCCCGACATGGTGGACGCCATATTGGCGCTGGCCGGTTCTGCCCGCACGTCGCCGCACAATTATGTTTTTCTGGCTGCGCTGAAGCTGGCGCTGCAATCCCCGGTCGAATGGGAAGGAGGCGACTATGCCGTCAATCCCGAACAGTCCATGCGCCGTTTCCGCCTGACGGCCGACGCCTGGGGCTTTTCGCAAAGCTTCTATCGTGAGGGCCTGCATCTCGACATGGGCTTTGACAGCACTCAGGATTATCTGGATCGGCCAGGCCCCTACCCCTTCGGCGACACCAACGACCTGCTGGCGCAGATACGGTCCTGGGAAAGCGCCGACATCAGCGACAATGCGCGCTTCAACAAGGACTTCCAAGCGGCGCTGCGCGCGATCACCGCACGCACCATCATCATGCCCTCAGGCACCGACCTTTATTTCCCGCCGGAAGACAGCGCCATCGAACAGGCTCATATGCCCAATGCCGAATTGCGCGTGATGCCTTCCATCTGGGGCCATCGCGGCGGATCTCCCGGCAGCGACGCGGCCGATATCGCCTTTTTCGAAACAGCCATTGCCGAATTGCTGGAGGATGCATGACCCGGCGGCTGCGCCGGCCAAAGACATTATTGCAGAATACCGATCGTGAACGCCTAATTCCCTGATACAACGGAGTGCTCGATGACCGACAATATGATGCGCCTGGCCATGTTCCTGTTCCCCGGATATCATTTCGGGGCCTGGCGCCTGCCAGAGGCGATCCCGGACGTCGACCTGAACATCGACCATTATGTGCGCGCCGCGCAACTGGCCGAGCAAGGCAAGTTTGACGCGATCTTCTTTGAAGATCAGGCTGCGGTTCCACGTAGCAATAACATCATGAAGGGCGACCATTTCGGCGGCGCGTCGCCACGCGCGATCCATTATGATCCAAGCATGCTGCTGCCTGCGCTGGCGATGAAGACCACGCATATCGGTCTGGTCGCGACATCCAGCACGACCTTCAACGAACCTTATAATCTGGCGCGCCGCTTTTCATCGATCGACTTCATCAGCAAGGGGCGCGCAGGATGGAATCTGGTGACGTCCTTCAACGAAAATGAAGCGCAGAATTTCGGCATGGACGCCCTGACCGACCATGGCACGCGCTATGAGCGGGCGGGTGAATTTTTCGATGTGGTTGCTGGCCTGTGGGAAGGCTGGGAAGAAGGCGCGCTGACTCGCGACAAGGAAAGCGGCGTCTATTTCGACACGACGAAAATGCATTTCCTTCAGCATGAAGGGAAGTTCTTCAAGGTGCGCGGGCCATTGACCATGGATCGCAGCCCCCAGGTTCGTCCCGTGATCTTTCAGGCCGGCTCTTCCGAACCGGGGCGTCAGCTGGCCGCGCGCACAGCGGATGTCGTGTTCACCGAACAGCCCAGCCTTGCCGCCTGCCGCGAATTTCGCGACGATATTCGCAGGCGCGCCGCCAGCTTCGGCCGTGACCCCAACAAGATCAAAATCCTGCCCAACTTCATGCCGATCGTGGGCAAGACGGATCAGGAGGCAAAGGATTTGCACGCCCGCATGCGCGCGCTGGTGCCCGATGATCTGGCGCTTGGCTGGCTGATGCAGAATGCCGGCGGCCTCGACTTCCGCGACTATGATCTGGACGGACCGATGCCCGATCTGCCGGAAACCAATGCGGGCAAGACGATGCAGGCCAACATCATGAACATTGCGCGCCGCGACAATCTGTCCATCCGGGAAACAGCGCGCTATTTCGGCGAAACGCCAGCACAGCGACTGATCGGCTCCCCCTCCACGATCGCCGATCTGATGCAGGAGTGGTTCGAAGGGGGCGCGTGCGACGGCTTTGCCGTGTCGCCGCCCTATTTCCCCGCCGGCGTGGAGGATTTCGTCCATCTCGTCGTGCCGGAACTGCAACGGCGCGGCGTATTCCGCACCGAATATGACGGCACGCAGCTGCGCGATCATCTGGGTGTCGAAACCTATCGCTGACCCCCATCGCCCGCTCCTTCCACCCAAGGGAGGAGCGGACAAAAAAAGGCCGGGGCAGTAGTAGCTGCCCCAGCCTTTTTTTTGCGTGTCTACTCCGCCGATCAGGCGAAGGCGCGCTCTTCGACGATTTGCATGCCCCACCCGTCGATCGCCACCATATTGCTGCGCGCATTGGTCAGCAGGATCATCTGGTCGACCCCCAGGTCGGCCAATATCTGCGCGCCCAATCCATAAGAACGCAGATCCATGTCGCCGCTGGCAACACTTTGTCGGCCATAAGCGAAACGCGGTTCAACGAAAGGCTGGAACAACACGATCACGCCACGCCCGGCCGCATCAATCTCCGCCATCGACTGTTGCAGCAACCGGCTGCGCGGCCCCGCACAACCCAGCACATCGTCGAACAGCGACAGCCAGTGCATCCGCACCAGAGTCGGTTCGCCCGCACCGATATGGCCCTTGACCAGGACGTCATGCCGCACATTGTCGATACGGTTGCGATAGGTCATCGCCCGCCAAACACCGCCATCGCCCACGACGATATCCCGTTCCGCCTCCCGTTCGACCAGATAATCATGTCGCCGCCGATAGGCGATCAGATCGCGGATGGTGCCGATCCTGATATCATGATCCCGCGCAAAGCGGCGCAGATCATCCAGCCGCGCCACCTGTCCGTCCGCACGCAGAATGCGACAGATGACGCCGGAGGGGTTCAGCCCCGCCAGCCGCGCGATATCGACCGCGCCCTCCGTCCGGCCGGCGCGCATCAGCACGCCGCCAGGGTGGGCGACCAAGGGAAAGACATGGCCCGGCGATACGATCGCGTCGCGTTCCTGCGCAGGATCGATCGCGACCTGAATGGTGCGCGCGCGATCTCCTGCGGAAATGCCGGTCGTGACACCATGCCTCGCCTCGATCGACAGCGTGAAGGCCAGCGGCCCTGCCCTGCCCTCACGCCCGGTCATCGCAGGTAGACCCAGTTCGTCGACGCGGGCCTGCGTCATCGCCAGACAGATTAGTCCCCGGCAATGACGCGCCATGAAATTGACGGCTTCGGGCGTCACCATCTGCGCAGGCAGGATCAGGTCGCCTTCGTGGTCTGCCCCCACCGAGTGGACCGATTGGTTTGTTAGTGCATTAAGCGCATCGCCGCCATATCCGGACGGAGGTGGAGCGAAGCGGAACCGGAGGCCGGATATGGCGGTGTCGCCGTTTCCGG
>JAJZTH010000065.1 GCA_021849075.1 Pseudomonadota bacterium
GGTGGGTGCGAGCGCAGCGAGCTTACAATCTATCGGTGTAAAGCGTCGCTGACGCGACGCTCCCCACCCCAACCCCTCCCCTGAAGGGGAGGGGCTTATGGCAGGAAACCACCCATATCGGTCGCCGGCCCCAGCCAGCGTATCAAATAAACCACCCCAGACATGAGAGGGGCCGCCGGGTCGATGCCCGACGGCCCATCATTGACATGGTCAGCGGCCGGAAGCGCCGCCCAAGGGGAATGTGTGTTCGCGCTATTCCTGTGCGATCCTGCGAACGGCCTGTGTGTTGGCGCGCAAATTCGGCAGGATTTCAGCAGGAACCGACGCAGCGGCGTCGCTCAGCGGCGCATTCCCCGAATGGACTTGACCGACCCCATTGCTGAACCATGAGACATCGGATCACCTCCTTTCGCTATGTTGAAGCCCGCGTGACCGGCTTTGATCTACCCTCTTGACCGGCCACGAGATGGACTGTGAATCAGACGGGTTACAGGATCAAGACTTGTATTATTCTTTTTTGGAATCATAATTTCGCGTCCCCGCTTCGGGGGCGAATCCCGTCAGCCCCGGCAATCCTCGATCACGCGCGCCGCTTCCGCCCAGGCGGGGATGATCAGCGTTTCCGCTCCGACCGTTTCCACCGCAATCTTGCCCCGGCTATAGGCGATCTGGTCGAGCACCGGGTCCGACGCGGCGCGGACAGCGACGATCTGCGGCGTTGCGCCGGCCGACGGCGTCGCCGGCCAGCTGGTCGCGCCATAGCTGGTACGCACAATGATCCCGGTCTGGCCGCCACCCGCGCGGATCAGGCTGATCCGCCGGCTGGCGCGATCGCAGCGCAGGGTCA
This sequence comes from Pseudomonadota bacterium, assembly GCA_021849075.1. GTDB lineage: Bacteria > Pseudomonadota > Alphaproteobacteria > Sphingomonadales > Sphingomonadaceae > Sphingobium. The sequence continues at coordinate 848 of JAJZTH010000065.1, forward strand.
GTCGCGCATCGGCGGCGGTGGGGCCATAAAAGGCGGCCGATCCCGCCGCTTCTGCGCGATAGCTCCAGTTACCCGGCGTGGCAGGCCGATATTGCCATTCGACCGTTGTCGGCGCAGCCGGTGCAGGAGCGGGCGGCGGTGGCGCAGGCCGGGTCGGCTGGGGTGCTGGCGTCGGCGCCGGTCGCTGCGGCGCAGGGCCGACGCAGGAGGCGAGAAGCGCCAGCGAGGGCGCGAAAGCGGCGAAGGACGGAATAGGGCGCATCGCCCCTCCATGCCGGAGCCGTCCGCCCCGCTCAACCCGAAAAGGGGCGAGCCGCCGACCATGCGCGGCCGGCCGCACGGCAATTGACAGTTTATGCCCGAATCGGTAAGGGCCGTCCTCCCCAAATGCTGGTGAGCGGCGGTGCTTCATGCACCTGCCGTCTTTTTTGCGTCTGGGGGCATGTAATTGGCCGCCTTTCCTCGCCAGGGAAATCCGGTCTGACGCTTTGAGATAGGATGGCGAAAGTCGTCCTGTGGAGCAGGAGATTATACTAACATGGCACGTATTGCGGGTGTCAACATCCCGACCAACAAGCGCGTGATCATCGCGCTCACCTACATTCACGGCATCGGTCGCAAGACCGCCGTCGACCTCGCCGACAAGCTGGGCATCGATCACAGCCGCCGCGTTCAGGACCTGTCGGACGCCGAAGTCCTGCAGATCCGCGAAGCCATCGACGCCGACCTGACCGTCGAAGGCGATCTGCGTCGCGAAACCGCGATGAACATCAAGCGCCTGATGGATCTGGCCTGCTATCGCGGCCTGCGTCATCGCAAGGGTCTGCCGGTCCGCGGTCAGCGCACGCACACCAATGCGCGCACCCGCAAGGGCAAGGCGAAGCCGATCGCCGGCAAGAAGAAGTAATTCGTCCGGGGGATGAATTACTCCGCCGGAGGCAGCTCTCCCCCAAGGGAAGACGCCTCCTGCGCAACCAGATTTTTGTAGGATTAGAGCAAAATGGCACGCGAACCCCAGCGCATTAAGCGCCGCGAACGCAAGAACATCTCGGCCGGCGTCGCGCACGTCAACGCCAGCTTCAACAATACCATGGTGACCATCACCGACGCCCAGGGCAACGCGATTTCGTGGTCCTCGGCCGGCATGATGGGCTTCAAGGGCAGCCGCAAGTCGACCCCGTACGCCGCTCAGGTGTGCGCCGAAGACGCCGGCCGCAAGGCCGCCGAACATGGCGTCCGCACCCTCGAAGTCGAAGTCAAGGGTCCCGGTTCGGGTCGTGAATCGGCCCTGCGCGCGCTGCAGGCCGTGGGCTTCCACATCACCTCGATCCGTGACGTTACGCCGATCCCGCACAACGGCGTTCGTCCGTCCAAGCGTCGCCGCGTCTAAACGCAGCGCTGCATGATATGCGGGCGGCGGACGCGCCGCCCGTTTACCCGTTTGCATCGCCGGAACGTCCTGCCGGGTTCAGGATTATGAAGCGTTTCGGCCCATCCCCAGGGGAAATACATGACTGTCAACATGAAGAACTGGCAGGAATTGAAGAAGCCCAACAGCCTTGAGATCAAGGCGTCGGGTGACGGCAAGCGCAAGGCGACCTTCGTTGCCGAGCCGCTGGAGCGCGGGTTCGGCCTGACGCTTGGCAACGCGCTGCGCCGGGTTCTTCTGTCCTCGCTTCAGGGCGCGGCGGTCACCTCGATCAAGATCGAGAATGTCCTGCACGAATTCTCGTCGCTGGCCGGCGTGCGTGAGGACGTCACCGACATCGTCCTCAACATCAAGCAGGTCGCGCTGCGCATGGAAGGCGAAGGCCCCAAGCGGCTGCAGCTGTCCGCCACCGGCCCGGCCGTGGTGAAGGCTGGCGACATCAGCGTCGTGGGCGACATCGAAGTGATGAACCCCGATCTGGTGATCTGCCATCTGGACCAGGGCGCGACCCTGAACATGGAACTGACCGCCGACGTCGGCAAGGGCTATGTCCCCGCCGTCGCCAACCGTCCGGCCGATGCCCCCATCGGTCTGATCCCGGTCGATGCGCTCTATTCGCCGGTCCGTCAGGTCGCGTACAAGGTGGACAACACCCGCGTCGGCCAGGAACTGGACTATGACAAGCTGTCGCTGACCGTCGAAACCGACGGCACGGTCGCGCCGGAAGACGCGGTGGCCTATGCCGCCCGCATCCTGCAGGACCAGCTTCAGCTGTTCGTCCACTTCGAAGACGCGCTGCCCGCCGCTGCTCCGGCTGCCGGTCATGCCGCTGCCGCTGCTTCGGAAGGCGAAAGCGACACCAACCAGATCAACCGTTACCTTCTCAAGAAGGTGGACGAACTGGAACTGTCGGTCCGCTCGGCCAACTGCCTCAAGAACGACAACATCATCTATATTGGCGATCTGGTCCAGAAGACCGAAGCCGAGATGCTGCGCACCCCCAATTTCGGCCGCAAGTCGCTGAACGAAATCAAGGAAGTGCTGTCGTCCATGGGCCTGCGCCTGGGCATGGACATCCCCGGCTGGCCGCCGGAAAATATCGAGGAAATGGCCAAGAAG
>JAJZTH010000002.1:0-100606 GCA_021849075.1 Pseudomonadota bacterium
GGTGTTGACACCTGAGCCGGAAACCTTTTGCCCCAGACCCCCATCCGCCCCATCTCACGCTAGCTAAGGCGGGTTGCGGCGAAGCCTGCCGTTTGAGCGGCGCACGTCGAACGGCAGCATTGTCCCAGACTCTGTCCTTCCGGCGGAGCCGAAAACCGACTCCGTTTACGATAGCCTCTGGGAAAGTTTTCGGCGGCGGAGCGATTGATCTGGGGTGAAATACTGGCAGCCCTTCAACTATCCAGCAACCGTTTCTCGTAGACTGTGCCAATTACGATGCCATCCCACACATAGCAAAGGTGCCGTTCCTGCCGACAATTCGACAAAAGTCTGGGCCGGAAAACAGCAGCACATTCGCCACCGGGATCGCGGACGCTTTCATAGACAATCCCGTCCGACCCTGCATCGCGCAAGGTCCGCGCGGTTTCCTGCGATACGGCATAGCTGCTCGGATGGTACAGAGCTGGCAACGCCTCCCGCTGCCCGCGGATGTCGTGAAGGCTCGCGTCGAGATCGACGGCATAGACCCGCATGTCTAGTTCCTGGGCCGGCTCGTCGGTAGCCTCAAGGAAATGCGTGCGATGATGGCGGGTCTCGGCGATTGCGGTGGCCAGTGTCAGTCCAGCATAGAAGACACCGTAGCTACCGTCGGTGAAGCGGTCGCCGACTGGATTGAGATGGGTGAACGCCGCCATGATCGCCGACGTGCCGGGGCCGGAGACGCGGTCCTCAGGCGGCACAAGCGACAGCTCGCCTGCCTCGTCGCGCAGGCGGTCGTTCGTCATCGCCTCGATGGCATAGACCGCTTCGAGATCGGCAGGATCGGCCACCGTTTCGAATATCGAGATCGGCGGAAATCGGCTCGGGATGATGCGGTAGCAGGGCGTCCAGCGGACTTCAGACGTGGGAATGTCCACAGGTCAGCCGCGCTGCCCGTCAACATACTGACGCACGACATAGAGATCGGCGACATTGCCCGACATCATCCGGTCAAGCGCCGAGGCGCCGCCGAAAACCTGCGCTTTGTTGGGCTTGCGCACCCACTCATCGGCTGTCTTGGGCAACAGGATCTGCAGGCCTTTGTAGATTCCCATGACATAGGAAATCCGCTCCAGCGCATCCTTGGGCAAAGCCGCGACCACACCGCGCTTCCAGGATTGGAAGGTCGAACGGCTCTCCAGACCGAGCAAACGCATTTGCTCCTGCTCTTTCAGGCCCCAGGCATCGGCAATGCGGAAGAACGTGCGCAGGGCTGGCCCCGTCAGATCCTTGCGGTCGAGACTCTTGGCAAGTCCCTTTGCAGGCGCTTTGGCTGCAGCTTGGATACCCATGTAGGCACGTCCTTTCATGGCTTCATATGCTCATATTCTGCACAGAAGTCAATATGAGACCTGATATTGCACATTACGACCTGCGTAATGCAGCGAGACCTTCTGCTGTTGCCCATCCGGTATCCAAGGCGACGACGCCTCTCGATCAGCTAGTGGCTGCGTGTGAGGGATGATTGCTGCCGCGCTCCATCCAGTGATCCGGTGGGGCGGAAGCCACCGACTTCTGGTCGATGAAAGCGGAGATTGCCGAGCGACATTCGTTCTCGGGCGGAGCGAAAACCACCCCTCCTTGTCGCCTGTCTGCGGGTCTCGTCACGCCTAATGCCGTCAACCCCGTGCGGGGTTCACCCTTCGCTGACGCTGCGGTGACGGCGGCTCCCGGCCCCTTCTTTTGGCGCCATCGGGGATGGTCCCCGACCACCTTTAGGAGAAACGACATGGCTACCATCGCAAACCTCACCGTGAAGTCCGACGACAGCTTCGAAGGCAACCTCGCAACGCTGACCGTCTCCGCGCCGATCGCGATCATCCCCAACAACCGCAAGACCAAGGACAGCGAACCCGACTACCGCATCGTCAGCCGCAAGAACGGCTTCGAACTGGGCGCAGGCTGGAAGCGCTTTTCGCAGAACACCGGCGCCGAATATGTCTCGGTCTCGCTCTCGGCTCCCGAATTCGGAACCATCTATGGCAACATTGCCAACGCGCCAGGCGATGATCCTTCGAAGAAGGTCATCATCTGGAACCCGCCGAGCTAAGGCGCCAGCGTCGGCCCCGCCTTCGGGCGGGGCCGAACTCACGCCAGTGCAAGAAAAGCAGCATGTTCGACGCCACGCGCATTGCCTGGAAATAGTGGGCGACGCAGATCGAATGGCCACCATGACGGCGTCCCCATCGACATATAGGTCTCCCGCGAATTGGACGAGCTCGTCGGCTTGCGCGCGCTTGGCACTGATCGCCTCGCCAGCCAGATGTATGGTCGCGGAATTATCTCGCATCTCACATGCGCGATAATTCCGAAATCTGGAGCGTACCGAGCTGGGGCATCTGCCCCGCCTTCGGGCGAGACCATCTCTGCTTGGTCCCGCTGCACGTCCGAAATACGTGTACGTTTTTCGGACAGCGCCCTGGAAGCGCGTCCTGTCGGCCTACCGCCGGATGTTGCGGAGAGTTGTCACCTCTTCCGGATGGCGATCAAGAATCTCGATCAAGCCGACGGCAGCTACGCTGGGCTGCATTGTACCACGCTCATACTTTTGGAACGCTCGGCGCCCACCGCCGATGATCCGGCCAGCTTCCTCCTGGGTCAGACCCAGCTTCTTCCGAACGGCCTTGATCCGCGCCGCATAATCCATGCGCAGTTCACGGTAAGCGCATTCTACAGCTTGCAAATCTTCGCCGGAGTGGACCGAATCGCTATCGTCCTCCGGATACCAGCCGTGGACATCGACATCTCGCGACAAAGATCCCACGCAAACCGTTTGTGCGCGGGCATCGCGGCGCAGGAGTTTGCCGGTATCAGGGTGAATCCGCGTTTGGGCCATGCGTTACAAATACACCTTCAAGGTTGTTTCGGCCATTGGAAATCGAAGTGCCGTGTTGCCTCAGTTTGCACCATTGCATCCCGACTTGCGACAGATCACAGTATGTCATATACGGATATTATAATCTTTTAGAAGTTCATATATGGGTGGTTTATGGGTTCTCCGAAATCGAAGTTGGCCTTGGAGCGGCTGGGACAGGACATTCGTGGCGCTCGTCTCAGACGCGGCATAGCCATTGCCGATCTCGCAGTAAGGTCCGGAACATCGCCGAGTTCCATCGCGCGCTTGGAAAAGGGGGATTCAGGTGTCGGGATCGGCACACTGGCTGACGTTCTTGTCGCACTTGGCCTCATCGAAAGGCTCGCCGATCTCGTGGATATCCGCAAAGACGATTTGGGCTTGGCGCTGGCAACGCAGCAACTGCCCAAACGGGGCAAGACCTTTGCGTCTTCAATGCGCAAACAGAAGTCGCAGAGCGATAGCAATGGCAATACGGACTCTGATCCCGAAGGCATTGGGTTCTGATGGCTCAGTTTCATGCCCGCGTCGCACTTGGCGAGTCCTTGGCGCCCGTCGGCCAATTGCGCTTTACCCAAGCAGGTCCGCGTCAATTTTCAGCCTTCATGTATGACAAATCATGGGTCGACGATCCACGAGCTTTTGAAATCCAACCCGGCTACTCGCTTGATAGCGGACCATTCCACACTTCCGGGCAGGCGGGTTTGTCCCGCGACGCCCTTGCTGGCGTTTTTGCGGATGCTGCACCCGATAGTTGGGGGCGACGCCTTCTTGAATTGGCCTATGGCAAGGGCTTGTCCGAGTTTGAGTATCTGACACTAACCGATGATCACTGCCGCCAGGGCGCGCTTCGTTTTCTGGATGACAATGGTGCCATCATTCGCGGAGCCGCTGTTGATGCCGTGCCCAGGGTCATCGATCTTGAAACGATCACCACCATTGCCCGTGCTTATGAGCAAGGCCATGATATCAGCCACGAGGAAATGCGGGCGCTGGCCGGAGCCGGCGGGTCAGGGGGAGCGAGGCCCAAGGCCAATGTGAGGGATGGAGAAGATCTCTGGCTGGCGAAATTCACCTCAGTCCACGACCAGCAGCCGATCGAACGGGTAGAGGTGGCAACAATCAAACTGGCGAAGGCCTGCGGTATCAGAACGCCTGATGTGCGGCTGGAACTAGGAGACACCCCTTTTCCGGTCGCCTTGGTCCAGCGCTTCGATCGCCGAGGCACAGCCCGTATACCCTACATCTCGGCGCGCACTGCTTTGGGCAAGACTGGAACCGAACTTGGGTCATACACTGAAATCATAGACTTCATGCGAGCCAACTCGGCGGATCCTGCCGCTGATTTCCGCGAACTTTTCCTCCGCTTGGTATTCACGATCCTCGTATCCAACAAAGATGACCACCTAAAAAATCATGGGTTTCTGTATGTGGGCAACAACCGTTGGCGCCTGTCGCCAATGTTTGACGTGAACCCAGCGCCGGACCGGAACCCGCATCTTGAAACTGCCATCCTGGAAGGCGGTACGCACGAGCGCTCAATCGCAATGGCGCTCGAAGCCTGCGCATTTTTCGAAATCGAAGAACCTGTTGCTCGAACGATTATTCGGCAAACAGCAGAGCAGATATCGCAAAGTTGGCGCGTTGCCTTACGAGAGGAAGGTGTTTCTGGGGCTCTTGCACGGGCGTATGAACCAGCCTTTGCAAACGATCAGATGGCAATAGCACTCACACTATAACGCCATATTTGAAAGATAAAATGCCACTATAATTCACATATGATGGACAAATAGCTTTGCGGACCTGTCGTGGTCATGCGGTCCCATATGGGTGACGGCGGCGCAGCATTGGTTACAAGATCATCACGCCAGCGCCGCGGGCATATGATCGTGTCCCACAGCGTGGTGTAGGTTCGCTGGGATAGCCACAGCGACCTCCGGCTAAGCCGGATTGATCATGCTGCCATGGCAGGCAACGTGATGATGGGATTATCGCTTAAACCTGAGACGCTCTCAAGTGTCATGTAGCGGCAGCGTTGGACGGCCCATTCGTCGTTCTGTTCCAGAAGGATAGCGCCGACGAGACGGGTAATCGCCTCTTCGTTGGGGAAGATACCGACAACATCGGTGCGCCGCTTGATCTCGCCATTGAGCCGCTCGATCGGATTGTTGCTGTGCAACTTCGTGCGGTGTTGGGCTGGGAAGGTCATGTAGGCCAGCACATCCTCCTCGGCGCTGTCCATCAGAGTAGCGAGTTTTGGCACGGTAGGGCGCAATTGATCGGCGACGCTACGCCATTGGGCCTTTGCGGCCTCTGGAGTTTCCTGGGCGAAAGCGGTGGCGATGAATGCCGACACGACCCGGCGTCCACTCTTGCCGGCATGGGCCAGCGCATTGCGCATAAAATGAACCCGGCATCGCTGCCAGGTGGCGCTGAACACTTTGGCGACGGAGGCTTTTATGCCTTCATGGGAATCTGAGATCACCAGCTTCACGCCGCGCAGACCGCGACGAGCAAGGCTGCGTAGAAACTCGGTCCAGAAGACCTCCGCTTCGGAATGACCGATCGCCATGCCGAGCACTTCGCGCCGGCCATCGCTGTTAACGCCAACGGCAATGATGACCGCGACAGAGACGATGCGACCGGCTCGCCGCACTTTGATGTAGGTCGCGTCCATCCAGAGATAGGGCCAGTCGCCTTCGATCGGACGATCGAGAAAGGCCTTCACCCGCTCGTCGATCTCCACGCACAGTCGGCTGACCTGGCTCTTTGAGATCCCACTCATGCCCATGGCTTTGACCAGATCGTCCACAGAGCGGGTCGAGATCCCCTGGATATAAGCTTCCTGGATGACGGCCGTCAGTGCCTTCTCTGCCATACGGCGGGGCTCCAGAAACCCTGGAAAATATGTTCCCTTGCGCAGCTTGGGGATCCGCAGCTCGACCGTGCCTGCCCGCGTCTCCCAGTCCCGATCCCGATAGCCGTTGCGCTGCGCGAGGCGCTCAGGATCTTTCTCACCATAGGCAGCGCCGGTCGCACCGCCCACTTCCAGTTCCATCAGCCGCTGCGCGGCAAAGCCGATCATGTCGCGTAGAAAATCGCCGTCGGCTGTCTTCCCAACCAGAGCGTGCAGGTCCATCTTGTCATTGGTCATCGGAGGTCTCCGTAAGTTGAGCTTCGCAACCCAAACTTATCCGAAGTTCGCCGGTGACCACCCGCGAAACTGACCGGCCGCTACAGCGCTTTATCGATGAGCGCGCGTCCGGTCAGCTTCGCTACCCTCAAAACCTACACCACGCGCCGGGACACGACCCGGGCATATCCGCTAGCTTTCGCTATGGATTAGGCTTGAGGCAGCTTTTCCAATCGCTTTGCACCCATTTCGAGCAACCGGGCGATTTCATCGGATGTCCGCTGGACGGCAAGCTTGAGTGCGTCGTCAATGTGGATGTAATCCTGCGTCACATTCTGCGAGGCATGGCCCAACATGGCGCGGATCGTCAGTTCGGAGAACCCGAGTTCGCCGGCCATACTGCCGAATGTGTGCCGCAATGTATGAGGCGTAACGCCTTTCAATTCGACGAGCTGACAAACACGCTGGAGCACCGAGCCGACGGCGGTAAACGGTCCGTCTGATGACATGGACGGGAACACATAAGGGCTGCCCGCCACCTCTGGCTGCGTCATAACGACTTTGGCGGCTTCGGGTCCTAGCGCGCGGATCTGCGCATCGCTTTTCGTGTCAGGGAAGGCCACATAAAGGCCATGTGCATTGACCCAGGCGCGCTGCATCGCCTGCGCCTCCTCTCGCCGGTAGCCGGTAAGAATAAGGGTGCGGATGACCGCAAGGCCTGTCGGACTGTCTCCTCTGCGTTCGGCGTAGGCCAGGCCCTTGCCAAGCATTTCGATCTCTTTCGAGCTCAGGCGCCGGGTCCGCTTCTGGGTCGCAAGCTTTTTAGCGCCCTTGGTAGGATGCTGATCAATCAGGCCCTTGTGCTTGGCGTGGCCAAGGATCGCCTGCAATGTGCCGACGCAGCGGCCTGCTACGCCGGGGCCACCGGTGGCTTTCCCGCCGCGACCGCCAGATCGCAGCTTCGCGGTTTTGCCGTGCAGAACGTCGGTCTGCATCTTCTCGACATCGGCAATCGTCAGGTGCCGCGCTTTGCGATTACCCAGCAGCGGCTTGATGTGCGTCTCAATGCGGCTCTCATCCATGTTCAGGGAAGACGTCTTGATCGGACGATTCCGGCGGCCGAGCAGATTTCCGGCGCGAGCCTCCTTCAGATACCAGTCGCACATCGCCGTGACCGTCATCTCTGCGCGCGCCGCGATTACCTCTTCTGCAGGGTCCAGGCCCGCCGCAACTTCACCCAGTTTGATCTTGGCCAGATCGCGGGCCTGCTCGACGGTGATCAAACCAAAACGCCCGATTTTGACCCGGCGGATACGCCCTTCCTGGTTCACATATTGGATGACGAACGACTTCACGCCGCTCGCTCCAACCCTAATTCCGAACCCTTTGATCTCGGTGTCCCAAAGGAAGCTCTGTCCGGATGCCGGAATCGATAAAGCGTCGATATTCCGCTTGTTTAGCTTCGCCAGTGCCATTCAGACCTCCAAATCATATTACGCGGACCCTGCCGGAGGGCAAAAGTAACAGTAACGTAATAGGATTTTATCGTTTCGAGGCCAAGAGACGGAAATGCGCTTCGGCATAAAAACTCTTAAACCGTTGTTTTATCGTAGTATCTACAAGAACCGGATACTGCCGAAAAGGCTGACCCTAACGTTGCCAAGGTTGGGGTCGAGGGTTCGAATCCCTTCGCCCGCTCCATCGTTACCATACATTGAAATTCCCCCCGCCTGGGGCGCGTCCGTCCCGGTCGCAAGCGCCAGCATGGAATTCAGGCGCCCCGTAACTTCAATCGTCACGCCCTTCGCGCTGGTCGCCTTCGGCCGGACGTGGACGCTATTGATCAGCGCGCGCAATTTCGGGATCGCTTCCAGTCGGGCTTCAGGGTTTTCCGCCAGCGCCGCGTTCAGCTTGGCGACCTGGGCGCGATAGTCCGCCACGATAGTCGGGTGAAGGGCGACGACGGGGAGCTGTTCAAGCTGTTCCAGTTCGGCCGCCAGCGTGTCGCGTTCCGCCCGCGCCTTCCCCAGAACTTCCCGGATTTCGACAAATTCGTCCGCCCCGTCGGCGACCGCCATGACAAGGCGTTCGACCTTGGCGACGGCTTCGCGGTGGCGCTTCTTCAGCCGTTCGCTTTCGCGCGCCAATTCCTTCGCCCGGCGGGCATGTTCCAGATGATATTCGCGGACATAGATTTCGATCAGGTCCGGGTCCAGCATGTGTTCCTGAAGCCCGGACAGGACGCGGGCTTCCATTTGCGCGGTCGAAATCGTCCGGTTGTTGTCGCACGCGGCCGGTCCGCCTTCGCGGTGGCGCGAACAGCCCCAGCGTTCGGTCCCGATGATCGTCCAGGCGCCGTCACAGACGCCACAGCGCACGATCCCCGAAAGCATGTGCTTCGGCCGCCTGGACTGTTCAGGGCGCCGCGTCTGGACCTTCCCCAGCATGTCTTGCACCGCTTGCCATAGCTGATCGTCCACGATCCGAAGTTCAGGGACGTCTTCGATCAGCCATTCGCTTTCCGGGTTCGCCCGGATCAGCGCCTTGCGGGTCCGGGGATCGACCATTTTCCGCGTCCGGTTGAAGATCAGCTTCCCGACATAGAGCTGGTTTTGCAATATGCCGTTCTTCCGCTTCCGGTCCCCGTATAGGGTGGACGCGCGCCAGAAACTGTTCCCGCCGGATCGCGGCTGGACGGCTGGCACGCCTTCAGCGTTCAGGCGATCCGCGATCATGCGCGGACTGACGCCCGCCGCATATTCCCGGAAGATGCGCCGGACGACTTCGGCCTGATCGTCGTCGATTTCGCGCAAGCCCCTGATCAGCTCGCCGCGTTCGTCCAGCTTGTTCGCCTTGCGATAGCCATAGGCGATCCCGGCGGCGCTGCGCTTTTGCGATATGGTCCCGCGCTGTCCGCGCTTCACCTTGGCGGCAAGGTCTTTCCGGAACTGGGCGTCCATCAATCCCCGGAAGGTCGCCGTGATTTCGGTCACTTCGCCGTCGGACAGGGTGAACAGCCGCGCGCCCGCGAAGGTGAGGCGTTCCCGGATTGTGAAGGCGTCGCCCTGGTGACGGGCGATCCGGTCCGTCGCTTCCGCCAGAACCTGATCGACGCCGCCCGCTTCGACGCGCGCCAGCATGGCGTTCAGCCCAGGGCGTGCCCCTTCGTCGATCCCGGCGGCGCCGCTGATCGCGAAGTCCGTGAAGACGTCCACGACGTCCCAGCCTTCCCGATCCGCGCGGTCGCGGCAAAGTGCGACCTGATCTTCAATGGACCGGGCGTTCTGAAGCGTCGAACTGAAGCGGGCATAGATAACCGTCTTCATGGATCAAGCCGTTTCAACAGCCAGTGGATCCAAGTAAAGGGCGGCGCGGTGCGCAATGTTGCGATGAAATCCCGCAAGGCGATATTGGCGACACGCCGCTGGAATAGACCTGTTCGTTCCAGTCGCGGACGCGCGGCGGCTGGCAAAGCAAGTTCTTCAGCCAGTTCCAGCCATGCGCGATCTTCCAGCGACTTCATGCTGTCTTCCATCCTTTTCTTTCAAACGCGCAATATCGCGCGCCGCGTTCGCCCGCGCAAGCGCCTTCACGAAGTCCACGACTGAAGGGTCAACCGGGGGCTTCATGCTTCCCCCAGCAATATCTTCAGCGCGACTTGTCCGCCGTGCGCATTGCAATAGGGCTTCCCGTCGATTTCGACCGTCGCTTGACGGACGCAACGCTTCGGATCGACGTCCAGCATTTGCCCGGTCGCTTCGTGATAGGAAGACCGTCGCGTCGCGCCCGGACCATATCGCTTCGCCCGCCAGCCCGGCGCGTGCGTCGGATCGGCGACCTGGACGCTACACTGGGGCAGCGGCGGCCGTTCGGCTGGCGGCTGGACAAGGCGACGGACGGGCTTCACCCCCAGAATTTCCACGGCTGGGGCTGAAGCCCAAGGGACAGATAGAGGGGATGGCGGGGAAGCCCGGTCGCCGTGAACGCCAGCGCATGAAGCGGCACCTTCGCGGCGCCCAGCATCGCCCGGACCCTATGTTCCCGTTCGCGGTGGACGCCATGCGCGCCCCATGCGGCGATATTGAGCGCGGACGCGGCGACCGCCAGTCGGATCGCTTCGTCATTGAAAGGACCGACGGGATCGCGCTGGCGCTTCATGGCGGCCGGATCGGTCGCGCGCCATGCGAACAGGTTCCAGACGATCAGCCCGCCAGCGCCGCCAGCGGTCGCCCGCGTCTGGCAACGGGTGACAGTCGGGTCCAACTGCAAATGATCGGCCGTGGACGGGTTCAGCATCCCGAACGACCAGAACGGCCGGGCCGGGTTCCAGACACGCCAAAGCAGATAGCGGAAGCCTTCGCACGGGCTGAAGACCGCGCCAGCGTCCCCGGCGATCCCGTCGGCGATCCTGACGTCCGCCCGCTTCAAGCCGTCCAGCATGGCGCCCAGGGCGTCGAGTGCGGGCGTCATGCCTTGATCCCCAGCGGATAGCCGTCGTGGATTACGCCGTCGAGCTGGCGACCTAGCGCCTTGATCGCTTTCTGATTTGCGCCTTCCCATTGCTTGAACAGGAAGGGGACGCCCGCTTCGGCGCACTGGTCGCGAAGGAACCGAAACCAATCCGGATCGGCGTGACGAAACGCGCGGCCGCTTTCGCCGCCAGTTATGATCCAGTGAATTGCAGACAGGTCGCCCAGATCGACACGCCCAAGCAACGGTTCCATAGACAGGAACCGAACGACGGCCGGGATCGTGACAAGATGCGCTTTGCGGCGATCATATTCAGCCTGATTTTCAGCCGTGCAACCGATCCAGACGTTCGGATAGCCGTTCCCCCAGTCGCCCGGCAGATACTTTGCAAGGTTCTGCGGCCGCTTCGTAAGCAACAGCCAGTCCAGGTTCGGCGTCGCCCGGATCAGCGCCCAAAGATCGTCCCGCCATTGTGGCAGGATCGACGAATGATTGTCGCCGACGTCGGCAAGGCTGGCGCAAAAGACGCGTGGACGGCTGGCGGCGCCTTCAGCTTCGCGGTTCCATTTGACCGGGTTCCCCCAGGTCTTCGTCCGCGTTCGGCTGGCGTGCGGTCCCCAGCGGGTTGCCCCGCCCTGAAGTCCGCGCGCGTCCCAAGCCTCTGCATAGCAATGGTCGCAAGCCGGGCTGATCTTCGTGCATCCGATCCACGGATTGAACGTGTGCGTCGTCCATTCGATACCGCTGTTTTCAGCCATTTTTGCCACCTTCCGGGTTCAGTTCGGGATCGCGGTGGAACAGGGCTTCGACGTCGGACGCGATCACGCGAAGCCCATGCGCGTCGGCTGGGCGCAAGGTCGCCATGTGGCGCATATAGCGGACGATCCCCGCGCGTTCGTCGTCGGCGGACGGCTGGTCGCCCGCGTCCCAGTGGCGTTCCAGAATGTCGGCGACCTTCGCCGCCACGGCGTCCGGGTCTTCCAGATAGCCCGCGACGATCAGCATGGGGAAGCGAAGCCCGAAGGACGTCCCCCTTTCCGTCTTCGTCGGCGGCGATTGATAATGGATCGCGACGCAACGCGCCTTCAGATCGTCGCGGTCAAGATTGCGAAGATAGGCGGTCGCGTCCACGGTGAAACAGCGATGGTCCGTCATGCCGCCGCCCTTTCGCCCTGAAGGTCTTCCAGCCAGTGCCCATAGCGGTTCCAGGCGCGAAGCCATGCGGCGGTCGCATATTCGGGCCGGTCGCAATTCAGGCGCGTCGTCTTCGCCCGTTCCCAGTGCGCCGGATCGACCGGAAGCCCGGACCAGTAACCCGGCGCCGTCGGCATGAGTTCGCGCGCTTCGACAAGGCACATGGCAAGGTCCGCCCCCTTGATCGGCGGCGCCTTCAGCCCGCCCAGGGCGCGTTCGGCCGGGGACAGGAACCGCGCGGCGATAGCTTCTTCGACGCGGGCTTCAATCGCCCGATAGTCGGGAAGAAGCGCCTTCAGCGGCCGCGTCACGTCGCCGATGAACGCTTCGCTGGCGTCGTGAAGCAACGCGGCGCGCGCGTGTTCGACCGGCACAAGGCGGGCGACGTGAAAGCAATGTTCCGCGACCGAATAGAAGCGGTTCGTCTGTCCGGCAAAGCGGCAAACCCGCCCCAGCCCATGCGCGACGTCGCCCAGGGTGAAGTCCGATCCTTCCGGGTCCAGAATGTCGAACAGCGCGCCCGACGCCAACATGATCCGCGTGTCCGTCATTTCAGGTTCCCTTCCAGTGAGACGGCGGCCGGTTTGACCGGCGGCAATTCGGGGCGATGCGTCCCGGCGCGGACGGCGGCGACGATCTGTTCGCGCGACACGGTTCCGCGAAGGCGGGTGGACAGCCAGTCGGCGACGTCCCCTTCGATCAGTTCGATCAGCTTCCCGACGACGGCAATGTCACGCACGTCGAAGGCGACGTCCGCGCGGTTCATCAAATTGACCGCGTAAAGGCGGTTTTCCTGTTCAGTCATGCGTTCCCCCATGCGTGAAGCGTGTTCGGGTCTTCCGTGAAGAAGTAAGCGCGGCGGCCGGGCGCCGGGCTGATCGTGTGGATCAGCCGCTGGTCGAAGTGCCGGTCCATCGCGTCGCGAAGGCGGCTGATATGGACCTGGACCCGATTGGTTTCCGGGTCGAAGCGGAGCGACCAGACGCGTTCGCGCAATTCGACGGCCGGGATCGGCCGGTTCCGATGCCAGATCATATAGGCCAGAACGTCGATTTCGCGGGGCCGAAGCTGCAATTCGACGCCCGCACGCGTGACGCGCCGGGAAATCAGGTCCAGCGTCAGATCGGCGACGCGAAGCGTCAGAATGTCCGCCGGGAAGCTCACGACACGCGCTTCAGCAAACCGGCGGCGGACAGGGCGTCGAACCGCGCAAGGGCGTCGTGCATCGGTTCGGCCGCGTCTTGCGGGCGGGCGTCGGCGACGTCCAAGGCATGGACCGCCAGATCGACCGCCGTGGAATAAGCCTGTTCGGCCGTTTCCGTGACTTGCCCGTCTAGCAGGGTGGAAAACGTGATCAGATTGACCGCGTGATTGGGCGCGCTCATGGTCGAACCTCGGCTTTAAGAATGGCCGCACGTAATTCCCGCAATGCGCTTTCCGTGTCGTCCGTGCGGCAGAATTCCCCGACTTCGATCAAATGTCGCGCGGCTTCGAGAAGATCGGGGGCGGCGGCGATCAGGCAGGCGTCGGCGTGGGCGATCCCGCAAATGTCATAACGATAGACCGTTTCGTCGGACTTAGCCGCCGTCATACCGATCACGTCATTATCGCCAACGGCGAACCGACATAGTTCCGACGCCTTCACCATGCGGCCATTGACCTGAAAGACCGGGCCCGCGCCTTGCATTCCCACGCGGCGGAAGCCCATGACGTAGCGGCGGCCGGAATGCGTCGTCGCTAGATACATATTATTGGGCGTGCCGAACCACGCCCACGGGCCGGGAGTATGTGAGGGCGCGGCAATCATTTCGCGATCTTCGGTCATGCCGCCGCCTTCCAGAAACCGGCGCCGCGAATGAAGCCGAAGGACCGGCGGGGCGTGTGGATCGCTATTCCATCCCTATCCATGCACAGTTCGAACCCGGCGATCCGAACATAAGGATTGAAGCGAAGGCGGGCTTCACCCTTGGCGTTGCGCCCCTTGAAAGGATCGCGAACGAACAGGCTGATCCTGATCATGACAGCGCCCCCGACTGGATCAGGTAGCGGGCGCCCTGGGCGACGAACATGATCACGGTCGCGGCGATCACCGCATAGGCGAAGCGGGCGGTTAGACGGTCCAGTCGGGCGACAAGCGCCCGGCGTTCAACGTCCGTCAGTTCGCCGATCCGAAGAAGGTCCAGCATGGCAATTTCTCCACCGCCGGGACGCCCGGCAATGGGGAAGCAATACCATGCGTATCGCCTAAGTCAATACAAAACGTATCGCGTTGACGCCCGCCGCAATCATCGGGACGAAGTATAACAAAAGCATGATAACATCGCCGCGCGTCATTCCAGCCAGTGGTCCCGGCGCGCGCGGCCGGGTGAAGCGGCAACGGACTTCTTCGGCCGCCATTGCGACCAGGACGAACAGCGATAGTCCGCTGAACAGAATGGTCGCCCAGATCATCATTCGAAGCCGTTTGTCCGTGCCATGCGAAGAAGCCGCGACGCGTGCGGCTGATAGGAGCCTATCACGAAAGCGATCACCTGGACGAACCCGTCGTCGTCGTGATCCGGATCGGGCTTTCCGACTTCGATAGGCGCCTGGAATTCGGGCTTCGTCGAACGCGGGATCAGCCAGCAACGGCCGTCGTCGTCCCGCTGGAATTCCTTCACCGTCAGTTCCCGCATTCCGTCGGCGCGGTGACGTTCGACGATCACATAGTCCCCGTTCGCCGGTTCAATGCCCAGGTCGAAGATCGAAAGGCAGTCCAGCAACGTCCCCGGCGCGAAGATCAGGTCCATGGAATGCCCGTCCACCCGCAAGCCGAAGCGCCTTGCGCGGGGGAAAGGCGTCGGTTCCACGACGATTTCGAAGCGATCCGACTGGGGCCATTCTGTCGTTTCCCGCCATACGCCAGCGGCAACCGATCCCGTCACTTCCACGATCCTTTCCCGGCTGGCTTCGGCTGGGGCGATTTCCACCCTGTCCAGCGCCAATAGCCAGCCCGGATTGACGCGGAACGCCCTGGCATACCGCTTCGCCGCTTCGACGTCGAACGCCCGCGTCCCGTTTTCGTGATGCCGATAGGCGGGGATTTCCCAGCCAAAGGCGCGCGCGGCGTCGGCGGCGCTGTCATATCCGGCTTTGATCCGGGCTTCCCTAAGCCGAGCTGGCATAATGTCATTCATGGCCGGACGATACAGTCTGGCGCGATACAGCGGGTATTGACTTAGGCGATACGCAATGTATTGAAGGGGCATGTCGCACCTTGCCCCAATCTATGCCGTCTGGGACCATAACGCCGAAGCCATGGCTTCCGACATTGGCGAACCCGGCGTGAAAGTCCGCCAGTGGCGCAATCGCGGGAACATTCCCCCGATCTACTGGCAACGGATCATCGACGCGGCCGCGAAGAAGAAGGGCGCGACGCTGAAGCTGTCCCAGTTCCTTCCCGCGCCCGCTGATCGACCGGGCTGGGAACTGTCCGAACAGGATCTGGCGGCGATCCCCGACGACGGCCGCGTGATCGTCTGCGACGTCTGCGAACGCCGCGTGGACGGCGTGATCCCGAACGCTTGCACCTTCGTCGATTGCCCACATGCCCAAAGGATCGCGGCATGACGGGGCGCCTTTCTTCAGTTCCCGCCAGCGCGCCGAACGCGCGCGTCGGGTCGCACGTCCGGCGGGGCGGACGCCCTTCCTCCACGCCCCGCCGGGCAAACGCTTTGCTTCCGTCTTCATGCGCGCACCCTGCGCCGATCAAGGGGCGCTGAACATGGAAATGATGCCCGATTTTTCCGTCCCCAACGTCAAGACGTTGATCGGCGACACGCTGCGCATGTTCGTCGGACACGGCCGCCGCGTGTCCTGGGCGGACTTGGCAGACGCCACGGGCGACAAGGAACGCAAGCTGCGATCCTATGTCGAAGCTGACGGTTCGGAAATGCCGCTGGACGTGTTCATGCGTGTCTTCGCGGTCCTTCCGCCTGAAGCCTTCGCCCGCGTTGCGCGACACATGGGCTTCGGCGCCGAACCTCTGGACGTCTGTCCGGACGCCACGGTCCTTCGCGCGCTGTCGCAATCCGCCCGGCTGGTCGCCGACGGGAACGAATTTCTGGAAGACGGCAAGCTGACGCCACGCGAGCGCGCCCAGCTCGCCGAACGTGCGTCCGCGCTTCTTCCAGTTCTGCAATCCATCGCGGGGAACGGTTCGACGCACTGAACAGCAACCGGGGGACCGGCTGGGCAGCGTCATTTCCCCGCGATGGACCCGCACCCGCCCGGCTGGCGGGGCAGTCCATAGGGAGACAATCAAATGGCTAATGGGCCAATATCATCCGAAGACTTGCGGCTGGGGATCGAGCGGATCGAACGGCTGGAAGAAGAAAAGCGCGGGATCGCCGACGACATTAAGGACGTATATTCCGAATATAAGTCCAAGGGTTTTTGCACGAAGACCATGAAGCGGATCGTCGCGCTTCGCAAGCTGAAGCCAGATGATCGTCGCGAAATGGAAGCGATGCTGGACCTTTACAAAGGCGCCCTGGGCATGTTGGACGGGACGCCCTTGGGCCGCTGGGCGCTGGAAAAGCTCGAAAAGGAAGACGAACCGCCCGCGCCCGGCGAAGGCGAAGAAGCGCCGACGGAAGGCGCCGACGGCGCGACCGAACCGGCGGAACCTGCCGAACCGGAACCGACGGTCGAAGACGCCCGGATCGCGGGACGTGAAGCCGCCCGCGAAGGCAAGTCGATCACGGCGAACCCCTTCCCGGCGCGCGACGTCCGCCGGGCCGCATGGGACGAAGCATGGTGCCAA
Source organism: Pseudomonadota bacterium (assembly GCA_021849075.1). Lineage (GTDB taxonomy): Bacteria > Pseudomonadota > Alphaproteobacteria > Sphingomonadales > Sphingomonadaceae > Sphingobium. The sequence continues at coordinate 16,495 of JAJZTH010000002.1, forward strand.
GAGCTGGGATCGGACGGAATGGACATTCCGGACGCGCTGAAGCCTTCGCCCAAGCCCGCGAAGAAGTCCGCCGAAGCGGCTGGCGAAGCTGCGCCGCCTGAAGAACCCGCCGCCGATCCGGAGCCGGAAGCCGCCCCCGCGACCGGCAAGGCGAAGCGCGCTGGATCGAAGAAGCCCGACGCGGCTGGCGGCGAAGGTGACGCATGAGGAAAGACGTTCACCTGACGCCGAAGACCCTGGACGAACTGAAGGGCGATCCGGGTTCAGCCCGGTCTGATCTGGAAAAGGAATTCGGTTCGCTGGGCGTGATCGTCATGCCCGGCGAAGCTGAAGCCCCTATCCTGACGCCGCCCGTCCGTGGCGCCCTTCACCAATGGCTGTTCGAAATGAATTCGGACGAAGACCTGAAGGCGGTCGGTCTGAAGCCGCGATCCCGTTGTCTTCTTTCCGGTCCGCCCGGTTGCGGCAAGACGACGCTGGCGCACCATATAAGCGCCCGGCTGGGCGTGCCCATGCTTGTCATGCAATCGTCGGAAATTATCGGGAAGTATTTGGGCGAAAGCGCCCGTAACCTCTCGAAGACGTTCCGCGCCGCGCGGCGCAATCGCTATGACATTGCGCTGTTCTTCGACGAATTTGACGCCTTGGCGAAGTCCCGCGCCGGGCTTGGCAGCGAAGGCGCCGACAATGAGCGTTCGAACATCACTATCACCCTGTTGCAAGAGTTCGACCGCTACGACGGCTTGCTGTTTGCGGCGACGAACGTCACGAAGGACATTGATCCGGCGATCTGGCGGCGGTTTCAGCTTCAGATCGAAATAGGCTTCCCAGGCGCGGCCGAACGCTTTGCAATCGTCCGCCTCTACATGGCGCCGTTCCAGCTTCAGGACGAAGTGATCGCGGCGCTGGCGGCGATCTTCGAAGATGCGTCCCCGGCGCTGATCCGGGAAGGATGCGAAGCGATCAAGCGATCCCTTGTCCTGGGGCCGCGAATGAAGCTGGCGACTGATCTTCCGTCGATCATTGAACGCTTCGCCGCCAGCGCCGCCGCGTCGGAAGGAATGCCGGAACCGCTGCTATGGCGCGAACCGCGTCAATGCCTTCGCGATCTGGCTGATCTGCCATGGCCGCCGGAACGCGCCGCATGACAACCGAGCCGGGCACGCGCGAACTGGGGCTGTTCCGGGCAACCGCGAAGCGAGCGCAACCGCGCGATGCGCGCGGCCGGTTCGTGCGTGTCCGATATTCCGCCCAGCGCCTGAAGGTTTTGGCTGGGGCGCGGAAGCTACGCGAAGACTTAGGACTTCCCCCCAGCCAATGGCTTTCGCCCTTTGGGGGTGAAGAATGACGGCCGTGGCGAAGGTTCCCCGATCCCCCTTCGGCGAAAACCGTGGCGCGCGTCGGGGTGGAAAGAACTGGGCGTCGGCGTTGGCGGCTGGCGACCAGGGCAAGCCGAAGAAGGCGAAGCGCGAGCCGAAGCCGCGTCCCGATCCGAAGCCAGTGGACGACATTTCGGGCCTTCCGGCCGGTCCGCGCGTGATCGTCCCGTTCCCGCCGGTCGAACTGTCGCCGAACTGGCGCGGGCACTGGTCGAAGAAGTCCCCGGTCGCGAAGACCTATCGCCGCCTATGCTGGGCGCTGGCGCTGGAAGCGAAGCTGAAGGTTCCGGCCTATGCGGCTGGCGGCGGCAAGATCGCCGTGCGGCTGGACTTCTTCCCGCCAGATCGGAACAGCCGCGACGACGACAATGTTCCCGCCAGCTTCAAGGCTGGGCGCGACGGGATCGCCGACGCGCTGAAGTGCGACGACGCCCGGTTTCAGACGACGAACGTCCTTCATGACGAACCGCGTTCGTGCGTCGTCGTCACCCTGATCGACGGGGGTGACGCGTGAACAGCCAGCGAAGCAACGAAGAACGGCTGGTCCGCTGTTGGATGCGCGGCGACTCGATCCGCACGACAATGCAATCTCTGAAGAAAACAGCCGGGGTGACGCTGGACTTTGAAACTGTCCGGCTTGTCTTCGTCGATCTGTCCGAAAAATTCACGGGCAGCAAATGACGGGCGCCCTGATCTGTTCCGATTGCGGGAAGACGCTGAACCCGAACCCGCGCCGCCTGGGCACGCGCTGCAAGCCGTGCAGCGCGCGGGCGATGGCGCAAAGCCCGGTGAAGCGGGAAAAGTGCCGGGTCGCCATGAAGCGCCGGTTCGACGAACCCGGCTATAAGCAACAGCACGTCGCCCGTTGCACGGCCGGCACGCGCCGGGCGCTGAAGGACAATCCCGAATTCCGGGCCATGCGCGCCGAACAGGGCCGCCGCGTCGGCTTGCTGGGGCTGGGCAAGGAAAAGAACGCGGCCGGATCGCCCGCGCGCGTGAAGGCTGGGCGGAAGCGGACCGAAACCGTCCTGGCATGGTGCCCGGTCGAGTATCGGGACGAATATCGCCGCCTTGTGCGGACGAAGCTGATCCGCGCGCCGGAAGCCCGCCGCATGGTGGAAGACATGATCGCGGCCGATCTGGCGCGATACGCCGCGACCGGCGTCCTTCCCCAGTCCGCACGCCTTCAGGCGGGCGCCGCCGAAATCGAACAATCACACAATGGGGCCGCCGAAGAAGCGGCCGGGCAGGGAATGAAATGATCGCTTATGCTTCCCGAACAGGCACGAAGCGCAACCTAGACGCCCTTCGTGCGGCTGGCTGGCGCTTGCTTGTGTCGGCGCGCGGCGTCCTTCGCAATGAAGGCTTCGGCTATGCGCTGGACAATGGCGCCTGGACCGCGTTCCAGCGCGACGAACCTTTCGACGTCGCCGCTTTTGAAAAGGCGCTGAAACAGCTTGGCGCGGGCGCGGATTGGATAGTCCTTCCTGATATTGTCATGGGCGGATTGCCTTCCCTGGAACTGTCGCTGTCCTGGCTTCGCCGCGTTCGGCGGCGGAAAGCCCTTCGCGAAGCAACCTTCCTGATCGCGGTTCAGAACGGCATGGAAGACCCGAAAGTCATGCGGCGGATCGCGCGCTGGCTGGGGCCGAAGTGCGGCGTCTTCGTCGGCGGCGATACGGATTGGAAATTGGCGACAATGCCGATCTGGGCGCGGCTGGCACATTCGCGGGGCGCGATCTGTCACGTGGGCAGGGTCAACACCGCCCGGCGGATCAGGATTTGCGAAGCGGCCGGGGTGGACAGCTTTGACGGGACCAGTGCGTCCCGCTTCGCAATCACCCTTCGACCGCTGGAACTGGCACGCCAGCAAATCGACTTGGAAGGCTACCTGGCGAGGAAAGCGGCATGATCCAAAACGGCGTTTCGGGTCACTTCAGCGCTGCGCACCGCGCGCCTGGACAGGATCACTTCCACGGACACACATGGACCGTCCGCGCATGGTTTCCCGACAACGGGGAAGACGCGCTTGATCTTCGCGCGGCGCTGCAACGCGTCCTGGCGAGCCTTGACCATACTGAGCTTTCCGACGGCTTGGCATGGGGTGGACCGCTTGCCCAGTTCATCGGGTCTATGCTTCCCGGATGCGCCGAAGTGGAAATCAGCCGCGAAGCTGAAGGCATTTTCGCGCGGTGGCGCGCATGAGTTGGGAAACCCAAAGCTGGGCAGCGAAACAACGTCCCGGATCGGCTTCCGCGAAGCTGGTCCTTCTAGGGCTGGCGTCATGCGCCGACGCCAATCATTGCGCCTTCCCGTCGATCCAATGGCTTTGCGACTTTAGCGACTTGAACCGGAAGACCGTGATCGCCGCCCTTCAGCGGCTGGAAGACGGCATGTTCCCGCTGATCGAAGACACTGGCGACCGGCGCGGCCGGACCGGACAGGTCAAGGTCTATCGGCTGGCGGCGGCGTCGGCTGGCGCGTCCAGCGATCCCGCGTCGGAAACAGTCCCTAAAGCGGAACAGTTCCAAAAGCGGAACAGTTCCGGTTCTGGATCGAAACAGTCCCAAAAACGGGACACGGAACCTGTTTCTAACCTTCTTCCCCCCTTAACAGCTAACGCTGTTAAGACCCCCGCCCCTGATTTCGATAATGGATCGGAAGGGGATGAAGCGGCGAAGTCCGGTCCGGCTGGAAGGCGGGGATCGCGCGGGACACGGCTTCCGGAAGACTGGGCGCCGCCGCCGGTCGATCAGCTTCAGCCAATGGCGCGCAAGTTGGTCGAACAGTGGCCGTCCGGAGCCTATCAGGCGGTTTGCGAGACATTCCGCTGTCACTGGCATTCGGAAACCCGATCCATCGGTTGCAAGCGCGACTGGGACGCCGCCCTGGCGAAATGGCTGATCAATGATCATTCGAAGATCATGCGCGACGCGAAGGCTGGCGTCAGTTTCGCGCACCTTGCACCTGAACGCCCGGCTGGCGATGCGGCCGAGCGGCGGATCACGCGTCCGGTCGCTGCGAAAGCGAAGGAAGACGAACGGTCGCAAGCCCTTCACGCCGCCCTTCGCCGCGAAATTGGCGTTCCAATCTATGACACATGGATCGCGGCGGCGGCACTGATCCACGAAGCACCCGGCGTCACCGTGATCGTCGGAAGCGAGTTCATCCGATCATGGGTCGAAAGTCACTTCGAAAGAAAGATCATGGCGGCCGCGCGCGCCGTGCTGGGGTCTGGCGTGCGTTGGGTCCGCTTCATTGTCGAACGCGAAAACAGGGGGGAAAACTGAAATGGTTGAATGGTGCATCATCCGGACGTCACCCGGCCGGACAATTCCGGTTGCGACGTCGCTGAACGAAGCCGGGATCGAAGCCTGGACGCCGAAGGTGACGATAGTCAGTCGCGCCGGTCGCACGCGCCAGCGCATTCAGCGCGAAGTCCCCGTGATCGAAGGAATTGTGTTCGCCAAGTGCGAACACATTCCCGAACTGGTCGCTATCAGTCGAAAGCCTGGGGCGGTCTATTCCGTCTTCCGATACCAGGGAGCGGTTCCGACGATCCGCGACCACGATCTGGACCCGCTTCGCCTTGCGGAACGGGCCGCGTCAAAGTCTTCGCGACCGACACCGATAGAGCTGGGGCGCGCTGTTCGCTATCCAGGCGCGGGCTTCGACGGAATGACTGGGATCGTGGAAGGCTTCGACGGCCGGTTCGCTATCGTCGCCTTCGCGGGCTTCAAAATTCCGGTGAAGGTTTCCAGTCACTTGCTATTGGACGCAGCTTGACAATTTGGCGATACGCAACGTATAGCCTTGGCTTCAAGGCTCTGTTCGCCGACGGCGCTATCTACCGGACAAGAAGTGTTCGCACCCTGGAAGATAGATCGCCCGTCCGCCGCTTTTGCGGTTGTGCGAAGCATTGCTTAAACCCCTGACATTCATGGCAAAACGCCCCCCCAATTTGAAAACCGGCACCCCCCGCGCACGGCGCGGCTGGTCCGCCACTACGCGCGGGACGCGGAAGCAACGTGGTTATGGCTGGGCATGGGATCAGCTTCGCGCCCGCATACTGAAGCGCGAACCGCTTTGCCGATCATGCCGGAAGGACGGTCGATCAGTCGTCGCCACGACGGTCGATCACATACTTCCGAAGCACTTGGGCGGGACGGACGACGAAGGCAATCTTCAGCCGCTTTGCGAGCCTTGCCATAAGGCGAAGACGGCACGGGAAGGGCACAAGGCGCGACGCTGAAGGCGAAGCGCGAACAGATCGCGAGCTGGCACGCACGCCGCCGCGATCCATTGAACGAACCGAAATCATCGCGGCGCGCGCCGTCGGAGACACCGCCCAGGGGGGCGGTCCAATCTCTGGCAGTGCGCGCCTTCCGGACCGGCGCCCCAGTCAAATTTTTGCGCGGTCAAATAGAACTTTCGGGTTCTATTAAATTTTCAGACAGGGGGGTCCGTCCATGTCGTCGATTTCTCTTGACATTGGCGAAATTGCTTTGGGCTTCGATCATGAAGCGCGGACCTAAGCCACAGACGCCCGTCACGAAAGCGAAGCGCGGAACCCTTCGACCGGATCGGGACGGTGACGGTCCGGTCCAGCTTATCGCGGCGGGCGATCCGCCGATTGTCCCCAGCTACCTTTCGCCAGCGGCGCAAGAAATCTGGCTGGAAGAAATCAGCCGCGTCATGCTGGCCGGGGTGACGGAACGGGATAGTTCGCTGTTCGCGACCTATTGTTCGACTGAAGCACTGGTCCGCGCGGCCTTCATTGCTGGCGAGCCGCCCCCCGCCGCCTACCTGACGGAACTTCGCCGGATGCGCGAATTGCTGGGCATAGCGGGGCCGCGCGTGCGCCAAGGGGCGAAGAATGGCGTCACGCAAACCGAAAACCCGTTCGCGCGCAACGGCCGAAAGGTTTGAAAGCGAGTTCGTCCAGATCGCCTTCGACTATGCGTCGGCGGCATTCGCGGACCGGAAGCGGAAGGATCATTGCGAATTCGTCCGGCTGGCGGCGAAGCGGTTCCTGGACGATCTGAAGCGCACCCGGCGCCGCGACTGCGAATTCTATTTCAGCGAGTGGCACGGGCACGACGTTTGCGATTTCATCGAAAAGTTGCCGCACGTTCAAGGTTCCTGGGACACGCCGACGCTGACGCTGGAACCGGCGCAAATCTTCATTCTGGTCAATGTCTTCGGCTTCCGTCGCAAGTCCGATGATCGCCGCCGCTTCACCCGCGCCTATATCGAAGTCGCCCGAAAGAACGCGAAGTCCACACTGACGGCCGGGATCGTCCTTTATTGCCTGACGTGCGAAGGCGAGCTGGGGCCGGACATTGTTGTCGGCGCGACGACTGGCGCCCAGGCGGACAAGGTTTTCAAGCCCGCGAAGCAAATGGTGGACCGGACGTCCGCGCTTCGCGATGCCTTCGCCCTGAAGGCTTGGGCGCGGTCGATCACTTGCGGGGAGAACGGCGGATCGGTTCAGCCGATCAATTCGAAGTCGTCCACGCAAGACGGCTGGAACCCCTATGTCGGCGTCCTGGACGAACTTCACGCGCATAAAGATCGCGGCCTGTTCGACGTGATCCGGTCCGCATTCGGCGCGCGGAAACAGCCGCTTATGTGGATGATCACGACGGCGGGCTATAACGTCCGGGGCGTCTGTTACGAACAGCGGACCTTGCTGGCGAAGATATTGAACGGCGCGGTCGAAGCCGATCACTATTTCGGGATCATCTTCACAATCGACCAGGGCGACGATCCCTTCGACGAAGCGAACTGGCGGAAGGCGAACCCATTGCTGGGCGCGGCCGTCGATCTGTCCGAGTTCCGGGGCTACGCAATCGAAGCGAAAGCCAGCCCCGAAAGCCTGGGCGAATTCCTGACGAAGCGCCTGAACGTCTGGCTGAACGCCGCCAGTGCATGGCTTTCGGTCGATCAGTGGAAGAAGGCGACGATTGCCGGGCTGGGCTGGGACGACTTCCACGGCTTGGAATGCACCGTCGGCGCGGACCTTGCGGACAAGGATGACATAACCGCCGTCGTCCTGATCGGGCAACACGAAGACGGGAAGATCGTCGTCAAGCCGAAGTTCTTCATTCCTTCGGCGGCGCTGATCCGGGAAACCCAAAGCGACACAGGTCAATCGACCTATGGCGTCTGGGCGGGACACAATGGCGGTCCGCCGCTGGACGAAGACGAGCTGGAAGGCTTGCCGCCGCTGTTCGATCTGGACGCCGACGGAAAGCCGATCTGGGACAAGCCGCTGAAGGAATTGCCGCCGGAATGGCAAGGTGACTTGCTGACAACGCCCGGCGATTTCGTCGATCACAACACGGTCGAAATGTTCGTCCGCTGGCTGGTCGCGACGCAATCGGTCCGGAAGATCACCTTCGACCAGTTCGCGGCCGCCCAGCTTATGGCTTCGCGCCTGAACGAAGACCTGGGATCGCCGGACGAACCGATTGCCGCCGTGCTGCACAAGTCGGCGGCGAACGTCACCAACCCGGCGAAGGAGCTGGAAGCGCGGGTCCGCGCAAAAGACCCGTCGAAGCACATAGGGCACGACGGAAATCCCGTCATGACGTGGATGGTTTCGAACGCCGTTGTCACCCGGCACGTCAACGGGACGATCATCCCGAAGAAGGAAAGCCCGGAAAGCGCAAACAAGATCGACGGGGTGGACGCCATGATCAACGCGATTGCGCCGCTTGTCATGGTCGAACCGGACACGGGTCCGGGAACCCTAGAATATACGGGGCTATAATGGACATTCGGACAATTCTGTCGCGCTGGCTTCCCAGCGCGGGCGATGCCGCGTCCAGCGGACCTTCGGCTTCGTCCGAACTGACCGATCTGGACAGTGACACGTTCTGGATCATGACGGGCACGAAGGGCGGAAGCCGCGTGTCCATAACCGAGCGGTCCGCCATGTCGCTTCCGGCGGTCCTTCACGCGCTGGAAATCCTGACGGGCGTCTTCGCCATGACGCCCATGATCTACTATCGGCGGGAAGGCGACGCGAAGGCACGCGCCGACAATTCGCCGCTGTTCGCGCTGTTCCATGATCGGCCGAACGAAGCCCAGTCGATCTTCCTGTTCAAAGAAGTTTTGCTGGGCGACATGCTTATGGCGGGCGGGTTCGCGAACTTCGTCCACCGTGACGGCATGTTCCGCCCGAAAGCCCTGTCCAGGCTGGACCCGCGCATGGTGCAACCGTGCGAATTCTGGGACCGGCAAGACGGGCTGGAACTGTTCTATGACGCCCGCCTTCCCGACGGTTCGACGGGTCGCTTCACCCGGACCGACATTTGGCACGTCCCCGGCTTCAGCCGCGACGGCTTGCTGGGGGTGAACCGGGTCAAATTGCTGGACGACATGCTGGGATCGGCGGTCGCCGCCGGGGAGTATGCGCGGCATTTCTGGGAAAACAACGCCCAGCCCGCGACGCTGTTGAAGGCGAAGGGCAAGGTCAATCCGGAAGACAAGGCGCGGATCAAGTTCGACTGGAAGCGCATGTTCAGCGGCGCCCGCAAGGCTGGCGACGTCGCGGTTCTGGATCAGGAAATGGACGCGACGACACTGGGCGCGACGAACCGGGACAGCCAGTTCGTCGAAGTCCGGGCCTTCAACGTCGTCGAAGTCGCCCGCGCCTTCGGCGTCCCGCCGCACCTGCTCTATGAGCTGTCCCGCGCGACGTTTTCGAACATCGAACAACAGTCGCTGGAATTCATCATGTATTCCATGATGCCGCACTATGAGCGGGTCGCCAGCGCCGCGACGCATTACTTCGCCGAACCCGGACACTTCTTCGAATTCCTGCCCGACGCGTTGCTGAAGGGCGACGTGAAGACCCGCTGGGAAGCATACAAGGCGGCGCGCGAAAGCGGCGCGATGAACGCCGACGAAATCCGCCGCCGCGAAAACATGCAACCGATAGGGGGCCGCGCGGGCGAAGAATACTGGCGCCCGGCGAACATGGCCGTGTCCGGCGAACCGAACCCAGCTTCAGCGCCGCCGCCGCAACCGCAAGGGGACTGACATGCACAACCGCATTCTGGCGGCGATCCGTTCGCAGCCCTGGGCGATCCTGCCCGAATACATGGAAGCAATCGAAGCGATTGCTTTGCGGGCCTTCGACAATCCCGCCGTGATCGGCGTCGAGCTGGACGGGCACGTCGAGCGCATGGCCGAAGCGATTGCGGAAATGGGCGCCCCGTTCCCTGGCGCCCGATCCGCCGCGATCCGGGACGGCGTGGCAAGCCTTCCGCTGTTCGGGCCGGTCTTCCCGCGCGCGAACATGATGACGGAAATGTCGGGCGCGACGTCGCTGGCAAGCCTTGCCGCCGACTTCCGCAAGGTCGAAGCCAGCCCTGACGTCCGGAACATTCTGATCGTGGCGGACAGCCCTGGCGGCGTGATCACGGACGTCCGCGCCTTCGCGTCGCTGATCGCGGGTTCGTCGAAGCCGGTGACGGTCTTCGTGTCCGGCCTTTGCTGTTCGGCCGCCTATCACATTTGCAGCCAAGCGGCTGAAGTCGTCGCCGATCCGTTCGCGCTGGTCGGTTCAATCGGCGTCATGATGTCCGGAAGCGTCCAGGAAGCGCCGGACAGCAATGGCGCCCGCGCGGTCCACGTCGTCAGTTCGAACGCCCCTGACAAGCGCCTGGACCTGTCCACGGACGAAGGACAGGCGAAGGTCCGGGAAATGATCGACGGGATCGAAGAAGTCTTTCTGCAAGACGTCGCGCGCGGCCGGAAAGTCCCGGTTTCCAAGGTGAAACAGGACTTCGGACGCGGCGGAACGAAGTCTGCGCGGCAAGCCAAGGAAGCCGGGATGATCGACCGCGTTGAGGCTGGCGGCCTCGCTGCGGTCATTGCCCGGCTTTCGAAGCCTGTCCGTTCAGCAACGCCACGGCGGGCCGCTGCGGCGCTTTCCCTCGAAGTCGCGCAAATCCGCGCCGCTTCAAACCTCTAAGGAGAAATGACAATGCGCATTGCAGCATTGAAGCAATCGCTGGCGGCCGTCCTTGCCAGCATGGAAACTATCGTCGCTGGCGCCGTGACGCCCGCGACGGCCGAAGCGCCGGAAGAACCGCGCGATCTGACGGCGGAAGAACAGGGGCAATATGACGCCCTGAAGGCGAAGGCGACCGGCCTTCAGGCTTCGATCCGCCGGGAAGAAGAAATGCTGGCGCTGAAGGCGTCGGCGGCTTCGCCCGTGATCGTGCCCGGCGGCAATCCGTCGCAGCCCGGCGTCACCGTTCCCGCCCAGCCCAGGGCCGAAGTGAAGCCGGGGATCATGGTCGCCCGGATCGCCCAGGCTGTCGCCCTTGGCGGCGGCGATCAGCGTGCGACCGCAAACGCGGCCGAACAGCTCTACGGTTCGGAAATGGGCCAGATCGTCGCGAACATGGAACAGGCTACCAACGCAAAGGGCGGGTTCCTTGTGGACACCGCCTATTCGTCGGACTTCATCGACATTTTGCGGCCGCGCGTCGTTATCCGCCAGATGGGCGCCCGCACGGTTCCGATGCCTGACGGCAACCTGACGACGCGGAAGAAGACCGCCGGAACGACCGCCAGCTATGTCGGCGAACGCGTCCCGGCGCCGACGACTGACGTCACCGTCGGACAGATCACCATGTCCGCGAAGCGGCTGACGGCGCTTGTGCCGATCACCAATCAGCTTATCCGCCGGGCGTCCATGAACGTCCAGATGATGATCCGGGACGATCTGGTCGAAGGCGTTTCGCGGAAGGAAGATCAGCAGTTCCTTCGCGGGACCGGATCGGCGACCGCCCCGACGGGTCTTCGGAACCTGATCGCCGCCGGGAACGTGATCCCCGCGAACGCGACGGTCAATCTGGTGAACGTCACGAACGACCTGGGCAAGCTGCGACTGGCGGTCCTGAACGCGAACATTCCGATGACGCAATGCGGCTATATCATATCGCCGCGTTCGCTTCTTTTCCTGGAAAACCTTCGCGACGCGAACGGCAACAAGGCTTTCCCGGAAGTCGCGGAAGGTCGCCTGGGTATCTATCCGATTGGCGTCACCACGTCGGTTCCCGACAACCTGGGCGCCGGGACCAATCAGTCGGAAATCTACTTCGGCGACTTCGCCCAGTTCATGATCGGCGACACGGAACAGATCGCAATCGCGGCTTCCGACGTCGCCGCCTATGACGACGGCGGCACGATCCGCGCGGCGTTCAGCAATGACGAAACCGTCGTTCGCCTGATCGCCGAGCATGACACCCAGGTCCGCTATGACACCGCCTTTGCGGTCCTGACGGCCGTCACCTGGACCATGTGATCCGTCGCGGGCGGGGCTGGGGAGTGATCCCCGGTCCCGTCGCTGGCTTCAATCCAATCAGGGGAAATCCCATGAAAGCAGTCAAGTTCCTGATGCCCTGGACCGTCGGGGCGCTCTACAACGAAGGCGAAGTCGCTGGCTTCGAAGACGCCGTTGCGGACGATCTGATCGAACGCAAGATCGCCGAAGCCGTCAAGACCGGCGGCAAGGCAAAGCCCGCCGATCCCGTCGATCCGGCGACGCTGGACGACGCGGCGCTGGACGCCCTGATCGCGGCCGAAAAGGTCAAGGTCGCCGACGGCGCGGATCGCGCCGCGAAGATCGAAGCGGTTCTGGCGGCGCGGAAGAAGTAACCGCCCGCCTTCCCCTCCCTCCCTGGACTGACGCCGCCGGTCTTCACGGTCCGGCGGCGCCTTTTTCAGCCGTTCAATAGGAGATTGCCAAATGGCTATCCAAGCAAGCGTCACCGTGCGCAACGCGCGTCTGGACGCGGTGGAAACCGCAATCGGCGCCAGCGCAATCATGCGGGTATTCACGGGCGCCCCGCCCGCGAACTGCGCCGCCGCGAACAGCGGAACCGTCCTGGCGACGCTGAACCTTCCCGCCGATTACATGGCGGCCGCCGCCAGCGGGCAAAAGGCGAAGTCGGGCACCTGGGACGACGCGTCCGCCGACGCGGCCGGGACCGCCGGTCACTGGCGGATTTACGCCAGCGACGGAACGACCTGTCACCTTCAGGGCACGATCACCGCGACCGGCGGCGGCGGCGACATGGAAGTGAACAACACCATTTTCGCGGCCGGACAGGCGTTCACCGTGACGTCGTTCACGCTGAACGAACCGAACGCATAATCAGCAATCCGGGGAAAGATCGTGGCAATCGGCGACCTGATCGAAATCACTATTGTCGGCGGCGGCGTTGTCACGGACAGCGGCTATTCGCCGAACGTCAACGGGGCGTGCGCGGCACTTCGGTTCGAAGGGCTGAACAAGCGTCACCCGCTGAACGATCCCGTCACCGATGCCACGAAACTTTCAATCGTCGTTCAAGACCCAGGCTTCGACGCGAGCCTGAACCCGATCACGCGCACCCGGACAGTGCGGGGCACGCTACCGCTGAAGGAGCCGTTCCCTAAGCTCTGGTCCGCGTTCCCTTCGACTGTCCCCCCGCGTTCCTACTGCGCGAACAATAATATCGCCTATTACACCGAAGCGGGCGGGACCAAGGGGGCGACGGCGCCGACCCACGCAAGCGGAACAGTTTCCGACGGCGGGGTGAGCTGGACGCGGATCGCCGCTGATCAGTTGACCGGGTTCGTCGAACAGGTTTCAGGCGGGGACGTCATCGTCCACGTCATGCTAGATATGCCGATCTATGCCGGATCGACGATTGTGTCCGCTTCTATTGAGGCGGGCGCCTATACCGTCGGCGGGACTTCGAACGGCGCACGGTCCGCCGGGATCACCCTGACCAATGCCAGTGCCCTTCAATATGAGCCGGTTCAGTCCGTCTTCCTGACGCCCCCCCATAAGAAGTTCGAAGGATCGGCTTATGTCGAACTGAAGACGGACCATAGCTGGGGGATGCACATTGGCGGCGGATCGCCGGTCGCTGGGGCAAGGTTTACCGCTTGGAATAATGCGCGAACGACGGCTTCGCCCGTCGTTTCGGTTTCCACGCCAACACTATCGACCGACTATGACACGTCGTCCCCTGGCGGTTGCGCGGTCGAATGTCTTGCTGCAACACTAAACACGTCCGGGATCGCGGCGGGCGATTGCTTTGTCGAAGTCGAAATCTTCCCTTGGCTGGGCGTCCCGTTCCGGACTCGATTTGACGGCGAAGGCGCCGATTGGCAGGGATCGCGCGCCTATGCCTATGCTGGGATCGTCGTCCGCAACGGCGCCAACCTTTACCAGTTGACCACGGCGGGGACGTCCGCCGCGTCTGGCGGTCCTACTGGGACCGGAACCGGGATCGCCGACGGTTCTTGCGTCTGGAGCTATGTCGGGAACCTTCCAGACGTCCAGAACAGCCGTAACATTCCGGCCCGCTGGCACTTCTACAACGATCCGGCCAACGTCTATAAGACGGGCTATTGCTTCGTCGATCCAGCGGGAACGGCGACCGGCGTGGCGGGGGTCTTTTCTACTTTCGCCGCCGCCGATGCGGCGAAGGGAACGCTGTCGAATTGCTATCCGACAATTGCGGCGGCCGCGACTGCGCTTGTCACCTATAACAACACGGTGGACGGCGTTTCCACGATCCATAATGATTGCGGCAATGGACGTATCTATCTGAAGGCGGGTTCCCATAGCGGGTTCGGCGCTTCAATGACTTCGCTGGCACGCCCCAGCGTCTGGCTATTCGTTCAAGCCGATCCTTCGGCGGCGGCGGGGACGGTCGAATTCCTTGTCGGTGCGGTGAAAGCGGTCAATTCCCGCTTGTGGATCGGCGACGGGATCAAGTTCACCGCGACCGCGACCGGAACCGGCAATATCTTCATTGATCCGGTCAAGGGCGCGACCGGCACCATAGGCCAGATTGACAGCGAACTTGTGATCAGCGGCGGCGACATTCGTCCGTTCGATGCTTCACAGCCTTTCGCCTTCCGCGCGGGCCTCGTTTGGTATCTCAACAACAGCTTCACGAACTACTTTGTGGTTCGGGATAGCAACACGCGCTGGCACCTTGCGCTTGTCGCGGGCAACCGCCTGGACGGCAACCTGTCTGCAACCGGGAAGACGGTTCACCTGATCGGCAACACGATCATCGGCAAGAATGTGATCGCCGACACGGACGTCCCGATCATTCCAGCCATGTTCAACATGATCCAGGACAATAAAGTCCTGGGCCTTACAGGCACAACGGGCGGGTCGCTGATTTCCGTGCTGTCTGATAGCGGGACGCTGGGCTATCCCCGCCTTGGCTATTCGATCAGCGGCAACCTTGTGAAGTCCGCCAGCTATAGCGGTGACAAGTGCGCCCAGATCAGCGCCGACGGCGTGACGCGGACGATCACGAACATAGTGATCAGCTACAACAGCTTTGTCGGGCAGCGCAAAAACGGGCCATATAATGACAGCAGCGTCCAGTATAAGGCGCAATGGTTCGAAGGCTTCAACATATCGACGTCGGATAACGTCATTTATGACACCACTGGACATAGTGGAAACAATCCCGACGGCGTTCGCTGTCAAAACTATTGGGGCGTTTATCGCGTCGGGTATCGTGCGAACCTGAACCTAATTGGCAGCGAGAACGGAACAAACTTTGTTCCGAATGGCTATTCAGGATTGCGCGCTGGAATTGCCAGCAAATGGAACATGCTAACGTCTAGCGCCCAGTTTTCCGCCCAGTTTGCCGACGACAAAACCGGCCTTTCATCATCGCCGTCCAACGTCGAAGGCGACTATCATCCGGCGGCGGGTGCGCACGCGCTGAACATGGCTGTCTGGCAAGCCCGGACCTTCGATCTTTCGGGCGACGCCCGGCGGACTGACGGATCGGGAGCTGTCGGCGCCTTTGAACGCACCGATCCGCCGCCCGTGTCTGGAAACGCAAGCGCCACCTTCGCCGCGTTCACGACGATCAGCGCGGCCGCGCTGGCGCTGGCGGCGGCGGGATCGCTCGCCTTCGCGCCCATGACGTCGCTATCGGCTGGCAACCTTGCCGCGCCGGGAGCGGGGACCGGGACTGTCACGGTGACGCTGGCGCCGCTGTCGTCGTCGTCGGCTGGCGCGCTGGCGCTGGCGGGCGTCGCGGCGCCGGGCTTCGCGCCCTTGACGTCCCTGTCGGCTGGCAACCTCGCCAATCCGGGATCGGCGACCGGCGCTTCCGTGATCACCTTCAGCGCCATGACGGGCGCGGCGGCGGCGGACCTTGCGCTGGCGGCGGCCGCGTCGCTGTCCTTCGCGCCCATGACGGGGATCGCGGCCGGGTTCGACGATCTGGTCTTGCCGTCTATTGTCGTTTCGACGCTGATCACCGGCAACCCGAACCGAGACTTCCCGACGCCCCAGAACTTTTCCCTGTTCGCTGGCGACGCGAAGACGCTGAAGGTGACGGTCTTTAACGAAGAAGGCGATCCGATCCCCTTGGCTGGCGTCCAGGCTGTCACATGGCGGCTGGCACGGACCGCGCGAAGCGTGCCGGTCCTGACGAAGACCATAGGGGCCGGGGTGACAGTGATCGCCGACGACGCGGCTGAAGGCGGGGCGAATTGCGGCCGCCTGGACGTCGTGATCGAAAGCGCGGACAGCGATCCGCTTGACGGCGAATATGTCCACGAATGCCAGATCGTGGACGCGTCCGGCGCGCGATCCGCGATCTTCTATGGCCGCGCGAACGTCGCGCCCAGCCTGAATTGAGGGGCGGCACGCCATGCGCCAAGGAACTATCGTCACCGTCAAATCGGACGGGTTCGCCCTGTCCGTCCTGGACGCCAAGCGCCAGCTTCGGATCGAACCGCAAGACACGGATCAGGACGATCATATCGCGGAATTGTGCGCCGCCGCCCATAGGAAGATCGAAAGGGAACTGGGCTATCCGATCCTTGTTCAGACACGGGAAACGCACCTGTCCGGCTTCCCGCGCGGGCCGATCTGGCTGGGCGGCGGCGACAACCTGTCGATCCTGTCGATCCGCTACCGCGACCGGCTGAACGTCCTTCAGACGCTGGACGCTTCCGCCTATGCCCTGGACGCCGTTTCACGGGTCGCCCAGGTCTATCCGGCGCCGTCGGCGACATGGCCTTCCACGCTATGCACGCCCGGCGCCGTCGTGATCGAATGGCGCGCTGGCTGGGACAAGCCGTCGGACGTGCCGGAAGACCTGATCCATGCAATGAAATTGCTGGTCGGGCACTGGGACCAGAACCGCGAAGCCGTCGTGATCGGGACCATTTCGTCGGAAGTGCAAATCGCGCTGGACGACTTGCTGTTCCAGTTCCGCGTCCCCTTCGTCGCATAGGGGGGGCGGACATGCGCCTGGGGAGACTGAACAAGCGGATCACGATCCGCCGCGCGGCCGCGCCGACGCGCAACGCAATGAACGAACCCGTCGAAGTCTGGACCGACTTCGGATCGTTTATGGCCGAACAGGTCCAGCAACGCCCGACGGAAAGCTGGAAAGCCGGACAGACGGCCGCCCAGTCCGAACGCGTCTGGCGTGTCCGCTGGACCGCCCGCACGGCGACGATTTCGCCGCTGGACCGGCTGATCTGCGACGGCCGCGAATTCGAAATCACCGCCGCGTCGGAAATGGGCCGCCGGGCCGGGGTGGAAATCGTCGGGATCGCCTTTTCCGAAAAGGGCGCCGCCGCCTGAACCGTCACCGCTGAAGGAAGCACCTATGCACGTCAAAGCACTGAAGCCGCACGGCAACCCGTTCGGGGACGCCTATTGGAAGGACAAGGGTGCGACCTATTCCTTGCCCGACGTGGACGCCGCGCCGCTGATCACGTCCAAGCTGGTCGCCGAAGCGAAGCCCGCCGACAAGGCGCCGGGCAAGTCCGGCAATGGCGCGGAAGGTTAAGATCGAAGGCTTGCGCGAGCTGGAAGCCGCGCTGGCTGATCTTCCCAGGGCGACCGGAAAGAACGTCCTTCGCCGCGTGCTGAAGAAGGCGGCCGCGCCAATCGAAAGCACGGCCGAAGCCCTGGCGCCGCACCTGACGGGCACGCTGGAACGCAACATCAATATGGGAACCCGCCTGACGCGGCGGCAAGCCCAGATGGTCCGCAAAGCGGACAGCAAGTCGTCGGCTGAAATCCATGTCGGGACCGCCGATCCGGCGGGCATTCAGACGGAATTCGGCAACGTAAATCAGACCGCCGAACCCTGGCTTCGCCCCGCATGGGACCAGAACAAGGAAGGCGCGCTGAACACGATCGCGACCGATCTGGGCGGCGAAATCGACAAGGCGGCCGCCCGGCTGGCGCGCAAAGCCGCCCGCGCGGCAAGAGGGGGGTAAAGCATGGAAGAAGCCCTTGTCGCCCGCCTGATCGCCGCGACCGCGATCCAGGGGATCGTCGCCCGCCGGGTGAACTGGGGCTTCCGGGTTCAGGGTGAAGGGCTTCCCGCCCTGACGCTGTTCAACGCGTCGCCGGGCCGATCCTACACCTACAAGGGCGCGGCCGGGCTGTCCGGACCGCGCGTTCAATTCGATTGCTGGGCGTCGGACTTCGCCGCCGCGAAGGCGCTGGCGCGTGCTGTCATCGCCACAGTCGAAAACCCCGCCACGGTCGCGGGCGTAAAATTTCACGGCGCCTTCTTGGATCAAGAGCGGGGGCCGCTGATCGAAGACCTGGGCGGCGGACGGAAGGTCCACCGCATTTCGCTGGACTTGTTCGTCTGGTTTTCAGCCGCCGCGTGATCCGCCCAGGGGCGCGGCTATTCCCAAGGAGAAAGACTTATGTCCGGAGAAAGCATCGGCTGGGGAGCCGAAGCGTCATTGCACGACGGCGGTTCGCCCGGCGCGCTGGTCGAACTGGTCGGCGTGTTCAACATGACGCTTCCGAACCCGCAAACCGACGACGTGGAAGTGACGCATTACAAGTCGCCGAACCGCCAGCGCGAATATATCGCGGGCCTGATCGAGAATGGAGAAATCCAGCTCG
This sequence comes from Pseudomonadota bacterium, assembly GCA_021849075.1. Classification (GTDB taxonomy): domain Bacteria; phylum Pseudomonadota; class Alphaproteobacteria; order Sphingomonadales; family Sphingomonadaceae; genus Sphingobium. Next base: position 34,819 of record JAJZTH010000002.1, read on the forward strand.
AAATGAACTACATCGCCGGATCGGCGACCGATCTGTTGCTGTCCGCCGCGAAAGCGTCGGGACAGGTCCGCGCCGCGAAGATCGTCGTCCCGACGTCCACGAACGCCAACGGCTGGGGCTTCACGTTCAACGCCTATGTGAAGGGCTATGAACGCGCGATCCCGCTGGAAGACCGTCTGACGGCCGTCGCGACGCTGAAGGTCGCCGGGGCGGTCACTGAAGCGGCGGAAAGCTGATCATGGCCGCGAACGGAAAGAAGCTGTTCGAAGCCCTGGGCGCGAACTGGACCCTTGCCTTTGACGTCAACGCGCTTTGCCGCATTGAAGATCGGCTGGGGATCGAAAGCGCCCAGGACTTCCAGCGCGCGCTTCAGAAAAGCCTTTCGTTCCGGAAGCTGCGGACCCTGTTCTGTTGCGGCCTGTCGCCGGTCGCGACCGAAGATCAGGCGGGCGAAATCATGCAGGAACTGGGCATGGACGCCGTGATCGCGATGATCACGGAAACGATCCAGGCGGCCTTCCCGGACCCGAAGGGAAACGCCCGCCCAAACCCGCCGAAACCGGCGGCTGGAACTGGCTAGAGCTTCTAGCCGAGTGGACGGCGGAAGGGATGGCGCCGGACGCGTTCTGGACACAGACGCCCCGAACGCTGGACGTCATCCTTTCCGGTCGCGCCGAAGCCCGGTTGCGCCGGTATGAACTGGCAATGTCGCAAGCGTGGCACACCGCCGCGTTCATCCGAATGAAGAAGTTCCCCCGCCGCGTGCCCGATCTGCGGAAGCGCGCGGGCGCGACGCCAGACAATCCCCAGTCTGGCGCCGAAGTTCTGGCGATCATGCGCCAGCTTGTCGCCGCGACGAACGGCAGGGGCAAAGCGGAGTAACAGCCAATGGCCGGAGCCTTGATCGGCGCGCTTCGCGTCACCCTGGGGATCGACACGGCCGCGTTCGAAGAAGGGCTGGGGATCGCTCAAAAGCGCCTGAACGCGGCCGGGAAGAACCTTCAGCAAATGGGGGACCGCCTTAGCGGGCTGGGACAGACGCTTTCTATCGGGATCACCGCCCCGCTGGCGGCGTTCGGCGTGTCCGCTGTCAATGCCGCGTCGGACGCGGCCGAGCTGCAAAGCGCCTTTGATCAAACCTTCGGCGACATGGCGAAGGAAATGACGGCCTGGGCGACGGCGACCGGCGACGCCATGGGGCGGTCAACCCAGTCCATTCAGCAAGCGGCAAACACCTTCGGAATTTTCTTCAATCAGGCGGCGCCGACGCGAAAAGAAGCGGCGGAAATGTCGAAGACATTTGCCGTTCTGGCGCAAGACCTGTCGTCGTTTTACAACGTCGCGGAAAGCGACGCCCTTCAGAAACTGCGGTCCGGCCTGTCCGGGGAGAGTGAACCGCTTCGCGACTTCGGCGTGTTCCTGACGGAAGCCAATGTGAAGGCGAAGGCGCTGGAACTGGGGCTGGGCGACCTGTCCGGCGAAATCAGCGAACAAGACAAGATCATGGCGCGCTATGCCCTGATCCTCGAAAGCACGAAGAACGCCCAGGGCGACGTCGCGCGGACCAGTGGCGGGACGGCAAATCAGATCAGGGCGGCGCAAGCGGCCTTCCAGGAACTGCAAGTCACCGTCGGAACGAAATTGCTTCCGATCCTGACGCCGCTGATCGGCAAGCTGGCGGGCCTATTGGACGCCTTTTCCGGGCTGTCCGACGGGACGCAATCCTTCATCATCGGCGCCGCCGCCATTGCGGCCGCGATAGGGCCGGTCCTGTTCGCCGTCGGAAGCCTCATTTCCATTGTCGGGTCGCTGGCGCCGGTCTTCGCGCCCGTCGTCGCGCTGATCGGTTCGGCCGGGCTGGGCGCTGCGCTTGCCGCCGCCGCGACCGCCGCCGCGCCGTTCATCGCCGCCGCCGCTGCGCTGGCGGCTGGCTGGGCGCTGTTCGGCGACAAGATCGGGCCGGTCCTGACGGCGCTGAAGGACAAGCTGGTCGATACGCTGGGGCCGAAGCTGACGGCGATCTTCGACACGGTGAAGTCGGCGCTGGTCGAACTTTGGAACGGTCCCTTCGGCGAAGCGATCCGCGTTGTGATCGGCGTCCTGGGAGAGTTCGGCGCGGCCTATACGTCGATCCTGGGCGAAACCCTGATCCGCATTCTGGCGGCGCTGGCTGATGCCGTCGGGACCGCCTTCAAAGTGATCGTCGATGCCGTCAAGATCGTCGCCAACCTTTTGACCGGCGACTTCAGCGGGGCATGGAACGCGGTCAAGTCGCTTGTGTCGAATGTCGTCACCGGCTGGCTGGCGGTTCTGGAAGACCTGGCGCCCGGCGCCGTGAAGGCGATCAGCGCGCTTGTGACGGGCGTCCAGGAATGGATCGGCCGCCGCCTGTCCGCGATCTGGGAAGCCGCGAAGGAAAAAATCCAGTCGCTGGGCGACAAGTTCAAATGGCTTTGGGACGTTGTTGTCGGGCACAGCTACATTCCCGATCTGTTCGACGGCATTCAAAGCGAAGCCGCGCGCTTTGTTCCGGAATTCGTCACGCCCCTGACGGCCGGGATCGACACGGTTGCGCAAGCCTTCGAAGGGCTGGATTTCAATATGCCGCCGCTGGACCCGTCGATCCCGACGCCCGGCGACGAACCGAACCCTGATGGGGAACCGTCTTCCAGCGCCGAAGACGACATGCGGGAGAGCTTCCGCCGGACGTTCAGCGACGGCGTGCGTGCGGCGCTGGACGGCGATCTGAAGGGCTTCTTCCAGAACTGGTTTGAAAGCATCGGCAACCGCGCCTTCGAAAACATCCTGAATTCCGTCGCCGACGAATTCGGGAAGCTGTTGTCCGGCCTGTTCGGTTCCAGCGGATCGGGCGGCGGCGGGCTGGGAAGCATCCTGGGCGGCGCGCTGTCCAGCATATTCGGCGGGACGCCCGGCTTCGCCCTGGGGGGTAGCTTCACCGTCGGCGGGCGGCCGGGCCGCGACGCCAACCTTGTCGCGTTCCGCGCCACGCGCGGGGAGAAGGTGACGATTACGGACGGCGACGCCGAAGGATCGGCGACCGGGCCGGGATCGCTTCAGTTCAATTTCTATGGTCCGGTCACGAACCCGGAACAGGTCCGCCGGTCCGCCGCCCAGGCTGGCGCGCAACTGTTGCGCATGTCCGCGACCGGCAAGCGGGGGATTTGAAGTCATGGACTTCGACGACATTCAGTTCCCCGGCAAGATTTCGCTGAACAGCGTTGCCGGGCCTGAATTTTCGACTGACGTCACCGAAACAGCCGGGGGCTTCGAAAAGCGTAATCAGAACTGGTCCGGCGCGCGGTTGCGGTTCAACGTCGCGACCGGCGTCCGGACGGAAGCGGACTATGAAGCCGTCCTGGCGTTCTTCTATGGCCGGGCCGGTCGCGCGCGCGCCTTCCGCTTCCAGGACTGGTCCGATTTCAAGTCGTGCGGGATCGACGACACGCCCGCCCATGACGATCAGGTTCTGGACGTCGGCGACGGCGCGAAACAGTTCTTCCAGCTTCAAAAGTCCTATGTGTCCGGGCCTGTCACCTATGTCCGGAAGATCACCCGCCCCGTCGTCGGAACGGTGAAGGTCGGACTGGGCGGGATCAATCAGCCCGGCGGCTGGACGATCAATCACGCGACGGGCCTGATCACCTTCGCCACTCCCCCAGCGGCCGGGATCGCCGTGTCCGCCGGGTTCGAATTCGACATTCCGGCGCGGTTCGACATTGACCGGCTGGAACCGATCCACCTGTTCCGGGGCGCCGTCCAGCTCCCCGAACTGCCCGTCGTGGAAGTCCGCGAATGAGCCGGTTCGTCACCTATCCCAAGCCCGGCGCGACTGGCACGATCCGCCGGTTCGAACCCGCCTATTGGACGGTCGATTTCCCGATTGCGATGATGGCGACCGTTGTGACGACGGGGCCGAATTCGCTTCGGCTGAAGGCGCTGTTCCGCACGAACCGCGACCTTATGGGGCTGATCTGGGAAGTCGAAGATCGCGACGATCATGGCGCCTATGCCTATCCGCGCCGGAAGGACTATCGCGGTTGCGTCCTGGAATTCGACTGGGCGTCGTCGGGAATTCGCCAGATCGACCGGCTTCAGTCCGTCACCCTGACGGTCGAGACATTCACGCACGGCACGCACTTCATTCGGATTTGGAACTATAAGACGTCGGGCACGCCCGACGCCTGTCATATCCGGATGGTCTTCGATCAATCGACGCGATCCGGCTTCTACGCGGACACGTTCGTCCCCTGGGAAGACGTCCGGCGCATGTTCATTTCGCTTCAGCCGCTGGCGGCTGGGCGCGGCGATTGCTCGCTTGTCACGGCGGCCGCGAACGGGGCGACGTCGATCACGCTGAACGTCGGCGACGGCGGTCCGATCACGCCCGGCGCCCAGGTCTATATCCTGGGGTCCAGCTTCGACGTCCCCGCCTACACCGTGACTTCCACGACGTCCGGCGCGGTCCAGACGGTGACGATCACGCCGCCGATCAGCACGACGGGCGGCTTCAGCATCCCCGCCGGATCGGAAGCATTCGTCCAGACGGCGACGGACGAACAGATCGGCGAAAGCCCGGCGCAAGTGGACATAACGAACGTGTCCGTCACCGGGCCGAACAGCACGCTTCCCATGCTGACGACGCCGCAACCGGCGCACGCGCTGCGCATGACGGACGGCTATGACAACGCCTATCCGTTCACGCCCCAGCGGCTGGTCGATCAGGTCCACGCCCTGGGCTATCGGGGTCCGTATGTCCTCTATATGGGGATCAGCAAGTTCCATTCGCTTTCCTGGCACGCGGGCGAAAGCCGCTATGTCGTCGATCCCGCGAAGCCGAAGCTGAACGCCCCGACGGTCCAATGGCTTCAGGACTTCTTCGCCCGGCTTCACGCCAAGGGCTTCACGATCATCGTTTCCGTGTCGTTCGAAATCCTCGCCCAGTTCATGCCGTCGCCCTGGAAACAGCGGGACGCGAACGGCAATGAGGCGCAAACCGGCTGGGAACCCCCGTCGTCGCTGATCGCGCCGACGAACACGGCCGGGCTTGCCTATCTTCGCGACGTCTTCCTGGACACGCTGGCGCTTCTTCCCGGCGGCGCCGACGTCCATTTCCAGATCGGCGAACCGTGGTGGTGGGACGGCAGCTATGGGACGAACGCCCCGCATATCTATGACGCGACGACGGAAGCCGCCTATGTCGCCGCGACCGGGCAAGCGGTCCCGACGCCGCGCCTGACGTCCGTCTATGGGCAACCCCCAGCGCCGCAACTGCCCTATCTGCAATGGTGCAGGGATCAGCTTGGCGTCGCGACGAACTGGCTGGTCGCCCAGGTCAAGGCGGTCCACGCGTCGGCGATAACCTATTTGCTGGTCTTCACGCCGCAAATCCTTCGCGGCGACGCGCCCATGTTGCGCACGCTGAACTTCCCGGAAGCCGCCTGGAAACACCCGGCGTTCGACGTTCTTCAGATCGAAGACTATGACAAGATCGTCGAAGGCGACTATGCGTTCACGGACCTGACTTGGGAGCTGGCGACGACGGTCCTTCAATATCCGAAGGACCAGATCGACTATTTCGCGGGCTTCAATCTGTTGCCCGATACGACCTGGATTTGGTTCAACACGGACAAGGCGATCTGGCGGGCGTTCAATGAAGCGCCGAAAGACGTCTATGTCTGGTCGCGCGAACAGGTCATGCGCGACGGCTGGCTGTTCGACGAACAGGCGTGGAAGGTCTATCCCGCCGTCACCCGTCTTGCGCAATGCTGGCGGATCGACCGGACCGACGGGGTGACGCAAGCCTTCACGTCGTTCGACAAGCCGCTGATCGTGGACGGGATCACCTATCAGCCCGCGAACAGCTTCAGCGCCTCGCAACTGGCGTCGGACACGGATATGTCGGTCGCCGACGTCGAATTGCTGGGCGCGCTGGACAGCGAAGACATTCAGGCTTCGGACCTGTTGGCGGGCGTCTATGATCACGCCGAAGTCGAACTGTTCCTAGTGGACTGGGGCGACCTGTCGCTTCCCCGGACCGTCGTCCGTCGCGGCTGGATCGGGACGATCAGCCAAGCGGGGATTGCCTTCCGCGCCGAACTTCGCGGGCTGGGACAGCGCATTCAGCAACCCGTGATCGACACCTATTCGGCGGAATGCCGCGTCGATCTGTATTCCGCGCCGTGCGGCGTGAACCGCGCGGCCTTCGCCGTGTCGGCGACCGTCACCGCCCTGACGGACGGATCGCTGGGCGCGGCGTCCGACAATCGCGTCTTCTTCGCTTCGTCCCTGGGACAGCCCGACGGCTGGTTTGACTATGGCGAAATATGGTGGACCGGCGGCGCGAACGCGGGCCGGAAGACCGAAGTCCGCGACTTCCGGGGCGGCCGGATCGAACTATGGGAGCCGATGGGGCTGGACATTGCCGTCGGCGACACGTTCGCGATCCATGCCGGTTGCGACAAGGCGTTCGCCACATGCAAGGCGAAGTTCGCCAATGGCCTGAACTTCCGGGGTGAACCGCACGTCCCAGGCAATGACGCCATGCTTCGCTATCCGGACCCGAAAGCATGACGACGCGCGGACAGATCGTCGCGGCCGCGCGCGGCTGGCTGGGGACGCCCTTTCATCATCAAGGGCGGCTGAAGGGCGTCGGCGTCGATTGCGCTGGCGTGATCGCTGAAGTCGCGCGGGAACTAGGCGTCGCGGACGTGGACCTTCGCGGCTATGGGCACCGCCCGGACAGCCGGGAACTTGAACGGCTTTGCCATGAACACATGACGGCGGTTCCGGTCGCCCAGGCGCAACCGGGCGACGTGGCGCTGATCATGATCGACGGCGCTCCCCAGCATTTGGCGATCCTGACGGGCCTTCATGGCGGCCGGGGAATGCTTCACGCCTACGCGCCCGCCCGGCGCGTCGTCGAACATGGAATGGATCAGGACTGGACGGACCGGATCGTCGCCGCGTTCGTCATGCCGGGGGTCGAATAGTGGCAACAATCGTTCTTTCGGCCGTCGGCTTCGCGCTGGGCGGTCCCCTTGGAGCGTCCATCGGATCGTTCATCGGGTCGCAAATTGATCAGCAGCTATTCGCCCCGACGTTCCGTTCGGAAGGGCCACGGCTGGGCGATCTGACGGTCCAGGCGTCATCCTATGGAAACCCTATCCCCCGCATATTCGGGCCGGAAAACCGCGTGTCAGGGAACGTGATCTGGTCCACGGGCCTGATCGAAACGAAGACGACGAAGAAGCAAGGCGGCAAGGGCGGCGGCGCCAAGTCGGAAACGACGTCCTACACCTATCACGTCGATTGCGCGATTGCCCTTTGCCGGGGACCGATTGCCAGCGTGAAGCGCATTTGGGCGGACGGGAAGCTGTTCCGCGACGAAAGCGGCGCCCAGAAACAGGCGAACGCGGTCCGGGTCTATACCGGCACGGAAAGCCAGATGCCGGACCCGACAATGGAAGCCGCCCTGGGCGCGGGGAATTCCCCGGCGCACCGTGGGCTTGCCTATGTCGTCTTCGACCGCCTGGAGCTGGGGGACTTCGGCAACCGCATTCCGAACTTCACCTTCGAAATCGAAGCGCATTCGTCGGCGACCGTCGCAACCGTGATCGAAGAACTATGCGGCGCGGCGAACGTGCCTTTCCTGGACGCGGCGCGCGCCGACTATCTGGACCTTCGCGGCTATAACATCGCGCGGGCGGCGACCATTCGCAGCGTGCTTGACCCGCTGCGCACCGCCTTCTTCTTCGACGCGTCCGAGATCGAAGGCGAATTGCAGTTCTTCCCGTCCGACGGGACGCCCGTCGCCAAGGTTCCCCGCGACGAACTGGGCGCGCATGAATTCGGCACGGACCGCCCGGCGGATTATGAAGCGACGCGGACCGCCGACATTGAACTTCCCCGCCAGATCGTCGTCCAGCACATGGACCCGGCGCGCGACTATCAGGCGAACAGCCAGCGCGCCCGGCGAAGCACGACGAAAAGCGACGCGGACCTGTCCGTCGAATTGCCGATAGTCCTGTCCGCCGACGACGCGAAGGCGATTGCCGAGCGCATGGCGTCCATGGCGTGGATCGGCCGCGACGGCTTCACCTATCAGCTTCCGATCACCTATCTTCACGTCGAACCGGGGAACAAGATCGTCGTCGGGCACGCCGACGGGAAGGAACGCGTCGTCCGCGTCACCCGCCGCGAACTTCGGCTTCCCGGTTCCTTGCTGGTCGAATGCAAGACCGACGGCGCGGCCGTGCTGTCCAAGGGCGCGACCGCGGCGCCCGCAATCGTTCCGACGCAATCGGTCGCCCTTCCCGGCGTCACTACGGCGCACATTCTGGACTTGCCGATCCTTCGCAACGCCGACGACGTGTCCGGCTTCTATACGGCCGGGACCGGCGCTTCGACCGGCTGGCGCGGCGCGATCCTCTATCGGTCGCGCGACGGCGGCGTGAACTATGACAGCTTCGCCGAGATGATCGACGGCGCCGTGATCGGAACAGCGGACGACGCCCTGGGGGAAGGTTCGCCGGAATTCTGGGACGAAGCAAACAGCGTCACCGTCACCCTGACGAACCCGGCGGACACGCTGGAAAGCGTCACGGCGCTTCAGGTTCTGAACGGGTCGAATGCGGCCGTGATCGGCGGGGAAGTCTTCCAGTTCCGGAACGCCACGCTGATCGCGCCAAGTCGCTATCGGCTGGACGGCTTGCTTCGCGGCCGCAAGGGGACCGAAGACCAGATTGCCGGGCACGCGGCGGGCGACCGCTTCGTCCTGTTGACCGGCGGCGGCATTTACCGCCCCGAACTGGAAGCGGGCGAAGTCGGCGTCGAACGATCCTATAAGGCGGCGTCTGTCGGAACGAACCTGTCCGATGCCGCGCCGTTCACCTTCACGCATTCCGGGCGCTGGGCGAAGCCCTATGCGCCAGCGCACCTTCGCGGCGCCCGGAACGGGACCGGCGACCTTGCCCTGTCATGGATCAGGCGAACCCGCCTGGAAGACCCGTGGACCGACGGGATCGACGCGCCCTTGGGCGAAGCGGCCGAAGCCTATGAAATCGACATTCTGGACAGCGGCGGCGTCGTGAAGCGCACGCTGTCCAGCGCAACGCCTACGGCGACCTATCCGGCGGCGGACCAGATCACGGACTTCGGAAGCGCCCAGTCCGCGATCCGCGTGCGGGTCTATCAGATCAGCGCCCGCGTCGGGCGCGGCTTGCCAACGGAGAAGACGCTTTGACCGACACGCCGAAGATCGCGCTTCCATACCTTGCGACCGGACAGGCGCAAAAGGAAGTCACGCACAACGAAGCCCTGAACCGGCTGGACGTCATGATCCAGCCCGCCGTCGTCAACAGCACGACGGCCGCGCCGCCCGGCGCCCCGACGAACGGGCAAGCCTGGATCGTCGCGGCGGCGGCGACCGGCGCCTGGGCGGGCAAGGAAGGGCAGATCGCGGCATGGTTTGACGGCTGGCAGTTCTTCCCGCCCGCCGACGGCTGGACCGTCTGGGACGCCGCGCGGGGTCGCCAGATCACGTTCAACGGCACGAGCTGGGGCGATGATCGCCCGGCGGTCGAAACGCCGACGCTGGGGCTGTCCTGGATCGGTTACGGCGGCGGCTATGGAAGTCCCCGCTATTTCAAGACGCCCGACGGCCGGGTGACGCTGGAAGGGCTTATGCAAGCCGGGACCGACGGGACGGTCTTCACCTTGCTTCCCGGCTATCGGCCGCCGGATCGGCTTATGTTCGCGTGCTGGTCCGGGGGCGGCGCCTATCGCGTGGACATTCTCGCAAACGGCGAAGTGATCCTGACGGGATCGAACGCCGTCTTCAGCTCGCTTTCGGGCATTTCTTTCATTGCAGCGTGACGGCCATGGAACCGGCACATTCTGAACAACCGGCGGGGGAAAACACAGTGTCGCCATGGATTGAAACCGCCGTCGCAAAATACGGATGGATTTGGATCGGACTGACGTTCGGGCTTGCCGCGAAATATGCCTTGCTGATCAAGCGGGGCGTCCGGGTTCGGCCGATCCTGATCTTCGCCGACGTCCTGTTGCTCCCCATGGTCGCCCTGATCGCCTATTCTCTGGTCCATCAATTCGGCGCGTCCGGCGAAGCGTCGGCGTTGCTGACTGCCCTGGGAACCGTCGGCGCTGACCGGCTGGTCAAGCTCTACACGGACCGCTTCTTTGCCCAGATCGACCGATCTGAAGGCGTGACGCCCGGCGCGGCGCAACCCCCCGACTAACAACCTACATCATCGGAGACATTGCCATGGCAATCACACTTGGACAGCGGTCGCTGTCCCGGCTGGACGGCGTTCACCCTGATCTTGTCCGCGTCGTGAAGCGCGCGGCCGCGCTGGCGACCGCCGAAGAAGACTTCACCGTCCTGGAAGGCGTCCGCACCCCCGAACGCCAGCGCGAACTTTACGCCCAGGGCCGGACGAAGCCGGGGAAGATCGTCACCTGGACGCTGAAGTCCAATCACTTCCGCAATGCGCGGACCGGCTTCGGCCATGCCGTCGATCTGGCGCCGTTCCCGATTGACTGGAACGATCACGGCCGGTTCGACCGGCTGGCGAAGCTGATCTTCCGCGCGGCGGCGGCCGAAGGCGTCGCGATCCGCTGGGGCGCGGACTGGGACCGCGACGGCAAGCCGCGCGAACGCGGCGAAACGGACAGCCCGCACTTCGAACTTGCCTGATCGGCAACCCCTATCCCCAGCCTGAAGGATCGAACCGCGCGCGGCCGGGCTGGCGGCTGGCGCTTCACGCGAAAGGAAGACCATGATCGACTATATCCTGAAGCGGCTTCGCGAGCCGTCCACCTATGCGGGCTTCGCCGGTCTGGCGCTTGCCCTGGGCCTGACGGCTACCGAATGGGCGACCATTTCCACGGCCGTCGCCGGGATCGCTGGCGTCGTCGCCATGCTGTTGACCGACAAGGCGGCCGGGTGAATTGGGGCCGCATTCTGGGCGGGGCGGGCGTTCTGGCGCTCGCCCTTGCCCTGGCATGGCTTTACGGTAACGCGCGATATGATGCCGGGAAGTCCGCCGGAACGCTGGCTGAAGCGGGGAAGTGGCAAAAGCGGGTGGACGAACAGTCCGCCCAGATCGCGGACCTTCGCGTCGCGAACGAACGCAAGGTCGCCCAGGCGACGACACGCTATGTCGAGACGCGCGAACAGCTTCAGCCGATCATTGTCCAATCGAAGGAAAGGGTCCGGGAATATGCGGCAACACCTTCTGGCGCTGTCCAGTGCCTTGCTTCTGACCGCGTGCATGGGATCGACGCGAACGCCGCCGCCCTTGGCCTACAGCCCGCCCCCGCCGCCGACGGTGGCGACGCAACATTGCACCCGGACGCCGATCCGCCGTAGCGCAGACGGATCGCTGTCCAGCGCCCAGGCTGAAGGCGCCCTTCGCGACCGCGACGCCGATCTGGCGTTATGCGAAGCGAAGCGGAAGGCGGCGATAGACGGCTGGCCTGATTAGATCAGGCGGAAAGGTGACGACGGACCAGTTCGTCCGTTCGGGGGCGGGCCTTCCGCCCTTCGCGCAAGTTCTGGACGAAGCCGGGGTCGCCCAGCAAGTCCTTTCCGAACCCGCTGGCGGCGGTCCCGGTCGCGCAAAGATGCGCTTCGATCCAGTCCAATAGATTGACCCGCACGCCCGCCTTGTGCGCCGCCACGAACGCGGATCGCAGTTCGCAATTGACCTGATCGAGCTGACGCCGCGCCGTCGCGCGGACGGCCTTCAGCCGTTCGATCTGTGAAAGGTGACTTTCCATGCCGCTGAAATGAACGGGTCCGATGCCTGTAGGAAAGCGAAAAGGGGCGGCGCTACGGCGTGCGCCCCTTTTTTGTTTCCGGCTGGGCGGCGATCCAAATCTTGTCCCCCGCCGGGGCGATGATCAGGACGCGGACGCGATCCTTCGTCCAGGCAATGATCGGGCACATGACGACGATCTGTTCCGGGGGTTCCCATGCGTAGCGCGGCTGGGCTGAAAGGGTGACAGGTCGGTCCCTGAACCGGGTCCAGGTCGGGCGCTCGCGCTTCAGCACGTCGAGCTGTTGCCGGGTATAGGGTGAGCCTCCCACGGGCGTCCCTTCCCATGGGCTGATCTTCGAAGGCGTGATTTTCCGCACTATACCGCCGCTTTCAGGAAGTATGGTAACGCACAATTCCCTTCGCCCGCTCCAATTTTCTCAACGACGCGCATGTGCGCCATCACGTAAAACTCAAAAATCTGGGCTTCATTGCTCGATGAACCGACATCCTGCACAAGGTTGCCGGTCGAGGCTATCATGGGTTTCGAAATCCGGGGCAACGCCTGGTTTCCAACGCGCGCTGATCTGGGCGCGTGGATGGGGGGGGGCGCGGCCTTGGTGTGCAATCAACCGGAACATATGAAATTCTCGTTCGAACGATGATAAGAGACGCCCAGTATGACCTACCCCGAAAAGCTCCTTTGCCTCAGCATATTCGAACAACTGGTCCAGGCCATCAACAATGGCGAACTGATTGAGTCGGTCAGCAGCAAGGACAAGGAGTTTCATTTTCAAAATTGGTTCGAGAAGCGGCTGAATGATGCGCGGCTGAATTTCGATCAGGGCGGTCGTAACGCCTATCCGGATTATGCACTTGTGCATTCGCCTGAAGGTTTTGAACTAAAGGCTCTCGCCTGGCCCGGGCGTGAGCGCGACTATGATTGCAACAGCCAGCTTCCCTCGGGGCTGCATAATGGACGGGCATATCTTTTATGTGTTTGGGCGCTATCCAGCCGACCTCAAACCATATGGCGCGGTCGACGGGGTCAAGCAGTATCCGATTGTCGACTTGGTCATGTGTCACGGCGATTTTCTCAATTCCGATCATGATTACATCCACAAAAACAGGAATGTAAAAGGCTTCGGCAGCCACGGCGACATCATGATTCGGGACCGGAAAATGTATGTGGCGCCGACTCCCTTTGCGCTCACGGTCGGAACAACAGGTTTGAGAACGCTGATCTTGCCGGCTGACTGGCCTGTGGATGATCGCTTCCAGCTGGTCGGCGAATTGCGTCGAACAGCGGCTGACGAACTTGTCGTTGGCTATGCGTTCGATCTCAGGACCAACGAGATCACGGCGCAAAAGATACCGAACCCGCGCGCCGGAATATATCATGATTTTCGGGCTTATCGGGTGCGCACTGATGCGCCTGTGCCGGTTACGATGATAAGCGATGTTGTGCAGCCTTTGGACATCCCGCATCACCATGGTGAGGCATGAGCCTGACGCTTGATATGCGGGACGAGGGAAAGGCTGCAGACAGGGCGCGCGCGATAGAGGGATGTTTCCCGGTCGTCCCCATCAGCCAAATCGCAGAACGAGAAAGCTGGCGCAAAGAGCTTGGGCGCCCAATCTATCATATCCACAAATGGTGGGCGACCCGCCTGGGATCGGTGTTCAGGGCGATTGTTTTGGGCGCCGTTGCCGATGAAGCGACCGACATTTGGCAGGCATTTTATAACCGGCACGATTTTCGGGAGAAGGTCGTGCTTGATCCGTTCATGGGCAGCGGAACCAGCCTTGGCGAAGCCTTGAAGCTGGGATGTTCCGTGATCGGTTGCGACATCAATCCGGTCAGCACCTTTCTCGTCCGCCAAGCCCTGACGCCTGTGAGCGAGACTGACTTGCGGGCGGCGTTCCAGTTGCTTGAGGACAAGATAAGCGCCGAGATCAGGCGCTATTACATGACTCGAGATCCCCAGACCGGCGAGGAAATCCCCGTCCTGTACGCCTTTTGGGTCAAAGAGGTTCACACGCCGTCCGGTGAAGCTATCCCTCTCTTCTCAAACTATATTTTTTCCCGTGATGCTTATCCCAGGAAGAAGCCGAGAGCGCAAATTCTCTGCCCGGAATGCGCAGCGGTGTTTGCCGACCGCTATGACGCGACCAGCGTGGATTGCCCGTCGTGCGGAAGCACGTTTAATCCCCAGATCGGCCCGGCTTCGGGACAGCGAGTGACCGATAGGGCAGGGAATGTCTATCGGGTGAAGGACTTGCTCCCCGCCGACGGCTCCCCCCCATCGGAGCGCCTCTATGCTTTGATGGCTGTGCGCAAGGACGGAACAAAAATCTACCTCGCGCCGCAGGACTATGACTTCGCTCTCTATCGTGAAGCGTCCGAACGGCTGAAATATGAGCAGCTTCCCATACCCACTCTGGCTGTGCGGGCTGGTCATAACACGAACCAGGCCAGAGGATATGGCTTCACCAAATGGTCCGATTTCTTCAATGACAGGCACAAGCTCTGTCTTGGCCTGCTTCTGCGCGAAATTCTTGCGATCGCGGACGCACCGGTGCGGGAGCAGATGCTATGCCTCTTCTCCAGCACGCTGGAATTCAACAATCGATTTTGCAGCTTCAAGGGGGAAGGCACAGGTGCTGTTCGGCACATGTTTTCAAATCATATCCTGAAGCCTGAACGGACCCCATTGGAAAATAGCGTCTGGGGCACCGGGCGGGGCAGTGGCACCTTCTCTATGCTCTTTGAATCGCGATTGCTGCCGGCAAAACGCTATCTCGCAGCACCATTCGAAGTCGGGACGCAGGATTCTCTTTTCGAGAAGCAGCCGGCGCGCAGTCAGAAGGTTGTAGCGAGCGCACCCATCGCTCCCGCTTTGGTCGATCAATGGCCGCCGGTCGATCAGGCGCAAACAGCCATGATCTTGAACGGGGACAGCGCGACGCTGCCGTTGCCCGATCGCTGCGTCGATGCGGTCGTGACCGATCCGCCCTATTTCGATTTCATCCACTATAGCGAGCTGAGCGATTTCTTCTTTGCATGGCTTTCGCCCATATTGTCATCCGATCACGCATTTTTTGACAGACCCAATTCGAGCGACCCGGGCGAAGTTCAGCATAAGGAGGCTGATATTTTCGCTCATAATCTGGGAAGGGTGCTCGCTGAAAGCTGCCGTGTCCTGAAGGATGACGGCCCCCTTTGCTTTAGTTTCCACCATTCCCGAAGCGAGGGGTGGCGGGCGATTTATGAGGCGCTCCGTCAAGCGGGCTTCTCGGTTGTGGCCTCTCACCCGCTTCATTCCGAGTTGAGAGGGGCGAGTCCGAAATCGGCAGCGAAAGACCCGATCAGTCTGGACGCTGTGCTGGTATGCCGAAAGAGGGCGGTTGTCGGATCTGTCGACATTGCGGATGCGCAGATCATTGCCCGGTCGATGGCCAAGGCAGATGAATTGGTGTCGGGCGGGATGACGATTTCATCATCGGATATATTCGTAATTGCGGCTGGAGAGTTATTGGCCGGGGCGGGAGATGTTTCACCGGACCAGTTTGAATCCCGTCTGGAAAAGCTGCGCGAAAAATTGCTGGCGATGACGGAATAAGACAGTCTTTGGAGACGGAATGATTGGCGGGGCGGGGTGCATGGTCTTGGGACAGCGCTCCGTTGCCGCCGTCATGGCGACGGCAGCACCCGGGCGCGGCACTCGCCAAAGCCGATCGGTGTGAAGCCGTCGGCCAAAGCGCGTGCGCTCAACGTGATTTCGTCTCCATCGCACAGGAAGCTGCGCTGTTCGCCATTGGGCAGCATCACCGGCGTCCTGCCGCCGTCCGTCAACTCCAGCAGACTGCCATAGCCATCGGGCGTTGGCGCCGAAATCGTGCCGGTGCCCAGAAGATCGCCGGGATTGAGATTGCACCCGTTCGACGCATGATGGGTCACGATCTGCGCGATCGTCCAGTACATGTTGCTGGCGGGGCCGGAACTCAGCCGCACCGGCGCGATGCCCTGATCCCGCATGGCGGCGGTGGACAAATGCACCTCCAGCGTGATCGCGAATGCGCCATGCGCCTGATCCTGCGGATCGAGAAGATAGGGCAGGATGGCTGGGTCGCCTTGCGGTCGTGGTGGCTGGGCGATGCGGAAAGGCGCCAGCGCTTCGCTGGTCACGATCCAGGGCGATATGCTGCTATGGAAATTCTTGGCGAGGAACGGGCCGAGCGGCTGATATTCCCACGCCTGCATATCGCGGGCTGACCAGTCGTTGAGCAGGCTGAGACCGGCAATATGGTCGCTGGCCTGCGTGATCGGGATGGGCGTGCCCAGGGCGTTGCCCGGCCCGATCCACACGCCCATTTCCAGCTCATAATCCAGCCGTGCGCAGGGCGCGAACACAGGTGCGTCGGCATCGGGCATCTTGCGCTGACCCCGGGAGCGCACCATCGGGACACCGGATGGCCGGATCGAGGAGGCGCGGCCATGATAGCCGATCGGCACATATTTATAATTGGGCAGCAGCGGATTATCCGGTCGGAACAGCCGGCCGACATTGGTCGCATGATGAATGCCGACGTAAAAGTCGGTATAGTCGCCGATGCGCGCGGGCAGATGCAGGACGCAGTCCTTCAGGGTGTGGAGCTTGCCTTCGACCTGCGCACGCGCATCCGGTGCCGACAACAAATCGGAGAGCTGTCGACGCAGCGCCCGGCGCAATGCCCCCGGTGCCGCCATCAGGCTGTTGAGCGCGGGTTCGCCACATAATGTAGCGGCATCAGCCGGCAACAGCCCGGATTGTGCGCAGGCGGCGAGGTCCAGCACATGGTCGCCGATCGCGACGCCGATGCGTGCTGGCGCGTCGCCCGGTGAAAACACGCCATAGGGCAGATTCTGGATCGGAAAATCGGCATGGCCATTGGCGCTGTCCACCCAGCTGGTGCGGGCGGGATCATGCGTCTCATCGGTGGTCCACCAGCGCGTCATGCCGCGTCCCCCGCCGCGTCGGGGAGGATGGCTTTGTGGAAACCCGACCAGCAATTATCATAATCCTGCTGCAATGAAGGCGTCTCCATCGCCCAGCGCGTGGGGCGGAAAATGTGACGGCTTTCGATCATGAAGGCCATGCTGTCCTCAATCTTGTGGGGCGATAATGTGGCGTCGACGGCCTGTCGGTAGGTGGCTGCGTCGGGACCATGGGCCGACATGCAATTGTGCAGGCTTACGCCGCCGGGGGAAAAGCCGCCCGCTTTGGCGTCATAGACGCCGTGGATCAGGCCCATAAATTCGCTCATGACGTTGCGGTGAAACCAGGGCGGACGGAAACTGTCTTCCGCCACCAGCCAGCGGGGCGGAAAGATAACGAAATCGATATTCGCCGTTCCGGCCGTGTCGCTCGGGCTGGTCAGCACGGTGAAGATGGACGGATCGGGATGGTCGAAACTGATCGACCCGATCGTGTTGAAGCGGCGCAGGTCATAACGCACGGGGCAGAGATTGCCGTGCCAGGCGACGACGTCGAACGGGCTGTGATCGATCCGCGTGCGCCACAGCCCACCCTGGAACTTCTGGATGATCTCGCAGGGCTTTTCCACATCCTCGAATGCGGCGGATGGGGCTTCGAAATCGCGGGCATTGGCAAGGCCATTCGATCCGATCGGACCAAGGTCGGGCAGGCGAAAGGGCGCGCCGTAATTTTCGCAGACATAGCCCTGCGCGCTATTTTCCAGCAACTCCACCCGAAACCGCACGCCGCGCGGGATGAGCGCCACCTGCAATGGCGCTACGTCCAATATGCCCATTTCGGTGACGATCCGCACGGCGCCCCGTTGGGGCAGGATCAGCATTTCGCCATCGGCATTGAAAAAGGCGCGGTCGACCATCGACAGGCTGATCGCATAGCTATGCATGGCGCAGCCCATGGCGTCGGCCGGGTCGCCATTGCCGGCATAGGTGGTCAGTCCATCGACAAAGTCGCATGGTTCGCCGGCAAGCGAGGGTGCGTCCCAGCGTAGCCGGTTGGGTGTGGGTGGAACCTGCGTGAACGGCCCGGACCGTAATCGCTCACCCTTGTCATAAGGCATGAAGGCCGGATGCGCAGCGCTGGGCCGCACACGATACAGCCAGCTACGGCGATTGTCTGCGCGCGGCGCGGTAAAGGCAGTGCCGGACAATTGCTCGGCATAGAGGCCAAAGGGCGCATGTTGCGGGGAATTGCGCCCTTCAGGCAGGGCGCCGGCAATGGCTTCGGTCGCGTGATGATTGCCAAAACCGGTCAGCATGGGCGGGCAGCCGTCAGCCGCCCCGCTCTGCGCAGGCGTCGACGGTGTCGGGTGAACGGACATATCCGCCATGCTCCTCTCCTGCCATTCTTATGCGTCGACAGTGATCACGCCGCGGCGAATCTGGTCCAGTTCGATCGATTCGAACAGCGCCTGAAAATTGCCGTTGCCAAAACCTTCATTGCCCTTGCGCTGGATGATCTCAAAGAAGATCGGGCCGAACATCGGCTCGGTGAATATCTGGAGCAGCAGCCCTTCGCCATTGGCGACATCGCCGTCGATCAGGATGCGGTTGCGCCGCAGGCGCTCCAGATCCTCGCCATGTCCCGGCACGCGTTTGTCGACCAGCTCATAATAGGTTTCGATCGTATCCTGCAGGCGCACGCCGCGCGCGCGCAGCTTTTCGACCGTGGCGTAGATATCACCGGTGGTCAGGGCCAGATGCTGGATGCCTTCGCCATGATATTGGCGGATGAACTCCTCAATCTGGCTTTTGTCATCCTGACTTTCGTTCAGGGGAATGCGAATGGCGCTGTCGGGGGCAATCATCGCCTGGCTGAACAGGCCGGTCGCCTGCCCCTTGATGTCGAAATATTTCTGCTCCGAAAAGTTGAACAGCGTCTGGTAGAAGGCGCTCCAGACCCGCATCTGGCCCCGGCGAACATTGTGGGTCAGATGGTCCAGCAGGTCGAGGCCGACGCTGTTCGCCGTCTCCGCCGCGCGCCAGCCGGGATATTCGGCCCAGTCGGCATAGGGATCGACCCCGTCCTGCATGAAATAGAGGTAGGAACCGCCAATCCCCAGAATGACGGTGTCATCCTCCTCTGTCGGCTTTGCGCCATGGTCGATCGCCCAGCGCATCGCCGCCTGCGGATCGGCAACGCGAAACGCCATGGCGCTGGCGGAGGGGCCATGTTCGCCGCGAAAGGCGGCGGCGCGGCCGGCATCATCGCGATTGAGCATCAAATTGATGCGGCCCTGCTTGTAACGGGTGATATTCTTGGTGGGGTGCCGGTGGGTCGGCACAAAGCCAAGCTGATCGAAATGGCGCGCCATGCTATCGGGATCGGGGGAGGTGAACTCCACAAATTCAAAGCCATTGAGGCCCAGCGGATTGTCGGTCGATACGGCCATGATCAATGTCCCTTCAAAAGTGGCGGATGGAGTGCGGTAGAGTGGAGGGGGGCGGGGATCAGGATCATGCCGGCGTCACGCCGGCGCGCATCTGGGTGCCGCGCGTATAGATCCGATCCGTCGGCAGGATGGTGTCGATCGGCAGATCGGGCTGATTGGCCAGCTTTGCATAGATCGGCGCGAAATCCGTCTCCACCGTCTGGCGCAGCAGATCCTCGAAACTGTCGATCACGAAATAGCTCTGCTGATAATCATCGATGCGATAGGGCGTCCGCATCAGCCGTTCCATGTCGAATCCCAGCCGATGCGGCGAGGAATCCTCCAGCGCAAAGACGGATTCGCCATAGGAAGAGACGATGCCGGCGCCATAGAGTTTCAGATCGCCGGCCGGCTGCCGGATAAGGCCGAATTCGACGGTGTACCAATAGAGGCGGGCCAGCCGCTGGATCGCGCCCAGCGCGCCTGCGCGTCGGCCGCCTTCGCCATAGGCTTGCATATAATCGGCGAAGACGGGGTGGGCGAGCAGGGGGACATGGCCGAAAATATCATGGAAGACATCGGGTTCTTCCAGATAATCGATCTGGTCATGGGTGCGGATGAAACGCCCCGCGACAAAGCGGCGATTGGCCAGATGGTCGAAGAACAGATCATCGGGCACCAGCCCGGGAACGGCGACGACCTGCCAGCCGGTCGCGGCCATCAACCGGTCGGACAATTCCTCGAAATTGGGAATGCCGGGCCGGGTCATGCGCAGCATATCCAGCCCCTGCATGAACTCGGGCACGACCCGGTCGGGCAGCATGCGCGCCTGACGGGCGAACAGCTCGTCCCACACGGCATGTTCCTGGGGCGTATAGCTGTCCCAGCTCTGATCGATTGTCCAGTCCGATGCGGCCCCTTCCGGGCGCTTCAGCGATGCCTCTTCCATAGGGCGAGCATATGCCGCCCGCACCGATGCTTCTTTTCAAATTTCTTTCATATCAGCTATGATATGAAAAATTATGCCAACTTTGATCAATATTATGAGAGAAATAGTCATGTTGGACCGACTGGACAAACGAATCCTTGGCGAATTGCAAAAGGACGCTTCCCTCAGCAATGCGGAACTGGCCGAACGGGTGGGAAGCAGCGGCCCCTCCTGCTGGCGCCGCATTCGTCAGTTGGAGGAAGCGGGCGTGCTGGGCCGTACCGTGCGGCTCGCCAATCAGGCGCTGCTGGGCAAGAGCGTGAACATGATATGCAGCGTGCGGATGCGCACGTTCGAGGCTGAAAGCATCGCCGCCTTCGAACGCTTCATTGCGGACGAGACGCGCGTTATGGAATGTTTTTCCATGTCGGGCGAATGGGACTATCTGCTCCGCGTCATTGCGTCGGACGTGGCCGATTATGAGCAGTTCCTGATGCACAGGCTGCTCAAACATCCTTCGGTCGCCAGCGCTTCCTCCCATCTGGCGTTGCGGATCGCCAAATATGAGACGGCGATCCCAACGGATTGAACCCCGGTATTGCGTGTGACGTTGCTAAAAAAGACAGGCGTCGGGCCATGATGCCGGCGCATGGCGCGATGCTCCGGAATAATCCGAAAAGCTGACGATTTCTGGGAATAAGTGGCGGAGAGGGTGGGATTCGAACCCACGGTACCCGTAAAGGCACGCCGCATTTCGAGTGCGGTACATTCGACCACTCTGCCACCTCTCCGCAGAAGGTTCAGCAGGCTGTAAAGGCGCTGCATTCCCGGTCGAGGGGCGGCCATTAGCGAATGAATTCACACTTGCCAAGCGCTCATTCCGGTATTTTTCTTGTGTCCGCGCAATAGCCTCCTAAATTGGTGCGATGAAAGACACGATTCAGAATTTCGGCGCTGGCGTCACTGCTCCGCCGATCGTCCATGCCCGCTTCAGTATCGGCGATGTGGTGAAGCATCGCATGTTCGGTTTCCGCGGCGTCGTGTTCGACATTGATCCGGTCTTCGCCAATAGCGAGGAATGGTATGAAGCGATCCCCGAAGGGGCACGGCCCGACAAGCATCAGCCTTTTTACCACCTGCTCGCCGAAAATGGCGAATCCAGCTATGTCGCCTATGTCAGCCAGCAGAATCTGGTGGCCGACGACAGCGACGAGCCGGTTGATCACCCCGCCATCACCGGCATGTTCGGCAGTTACGCGGACGGCAAATATCGCCTGCGCCCGCTCCATCGCCACTAAGCGCCCGATCCGGCTGCGCGCGCCATTGGTGTATGCGCTGCTGCTTGCCTGCGCCGCATCTATCGGGATTGGGGCAGCGGTGGCCGCGCCGCCGCCGCTCGCAAAGCCGATCGCGCCACTGAATGCCGATCCGGTCTTCCCTTTCTCCAACGAGATAGAGGCGTTCGCGCGCGCCAATGTCGCCGGACCGCCGGTGCGCGACGCGACCCTGTTCCTCGGCAGTTCCAGCATCCGCTTGTGGGACATAGCGGGCAGCTTTCACGATATCGGCACGGTCAATCGCGGCTTTGGCGGCGCGACGACGGCGCATGTGCTTCATTATTACAAGCGGTTGTTGCCCGCTGTCCCGCCGCGATCGGTGGTCGTTTATGTCGGGGAGAATGATCTGGCCGCCGGCGCCGCGCCCGATGTGGTGACGCGCGACATATTGACGCTGCTCAGAAAGTTGCGCGCCGATTATCCGCGCGCGCCGATCGCCTGGCTGTCGCTGAAACCCAGTCCGATCCGCTGGACGCTGCGCCCCAAGATGGCGCAGGTCAACGCCGCCGTCGCCAGCCGGGCGCAGGCGGACGGCTTCGTCTATCTCGACGTCGGCACCGTGCTGCTGGCGCGAGACGGTCTGCCGGACGCCTCGCTCTTCCGCCCGGACGGGCTGCACATGAATGCGCGCGGCTATCAGCGCTGGACCGGTCTGGTCGACGCCTGGCTGGATCGGGTCGCGCCGCCCCACGCTGCGACCGAAAAGGCGTCCTGATCCACTTTCCGATTGATCCACGCTCAAGCAACATTATTACCAGCCGATCGAGACAAGCGAGCCAAGGGGACGATAAGGTGACAACGGACAAGACAGGCGGCCAGCCGATGGCCGAACTGACGCTGCGCGGGGTCATCCTCGGCGCGCTCATCACCCTCGTCTTCACCGCCGCCAACGTCTATCTTGGCCTGAAGATCGGCCTGACCTTCGCGACCTCCATTCCTGCGGCGGTCATCTCCATGGCGGTGCTGCGGCTGTTCGCGACCGGCACGATCCTGGAAAACAACATCGTGCAGACCATCGCCTCGGCCGCAGGCACTTTGTCCGCCATCATCTTCGTGCTGCCGGGCCTCGTCATCATCGGCTGGTGGCAGGGCTTCCCCTACTGGCTGTCCGCCTTCACCATCGCGACAGGCGGCATATTGGGGGTTATGTATTCGGTGCCGCTGCGCCGCGCGCTCGTCACCGGTTCCGACCTCCCCTATCCCGAAGGCGTCGCGGCGGCCGAAGTGCTGAAGGTCGGCGCAGGCTCGCGCGAGGGGCTGGAGGAAAATAAGCGCGGCCTGGCCGCCATCGTCGCCAGCGCCATTTCCGCCGCCAGCTTCTCGATCATCGCCAAGACGCGGATCATTGCGGAGGAAGCCGCCACCTTCTTCAAATTCGGCGCCGGCGCGACATCGGTATCGACCAGCTTCTCGATGGCGCTGATCGGCGTCGGCCATCTGGTCGGCCTGTCGGTGGGCGTCGCCATGTTCATCGGCCTGCTGATCAGCTGGACCGGCCTGGTCCCCTATCTGACCGCCCCGCTGCCCGCCGGAGCGGAGCTGTCCGATGTGGTCGGCACCGCATTCCGCATGAAGGCGCGCTTCATCGGCGCGGGCACGATCGGCGTCGCCGCGATCTGGACCCTGCTCAAGATTCTTGGCCCGATCGTCAGCGGCATCCGCTCTGCGCTGGTGGCCAATGCCACACGCAAGGCGGGCAATGCCGCCAGCCTCGACATTACCGAGCGTGACCTGCCCATTTCCATCGTCGGCGGCACCATATTGGCCGCTTTGCTGCCGATCGGCATCTTGCTGTGGATCTTTGCGCAGGGCGGGCCGATCGCGGCCAATCCCATTCCGGTGATCGCGCTGACCCTGGCCTATGTGCTGGTCGCCGGCATCGTCATCGCATCGGTCTGCGGCTATATGGCGGGCCTGATCGGCGCGTCGAACAGCCCGATTTCGGGCGTCGGCATCCTGGCGGTGCTGGGCGCTTCGCTGCTGCTCGCCGCCATTTATGGTTCAGGCCATGCCGATGCGTCGCAGACGCAGGCGTTGATCGCCTATGCGCTGTTCACCACCGCGATCGTCTTTGGCATCGCCACCATTTCCAACGACAATCTGCAAGACCTCAAAACCGGCCAGCTGGTCGGCGCGACGCCGTGGAAGCAGCAGGTTGCGCTGGTGCTGGGCGTCATCTTCGGCGCGCTGGTGATCCCGCCGGTGCTGGACCTGTTGAACAGCGCCTTCGGCTTTGCCGGTGCGCCGGGCGCCAAGGCGAGCGCGCTGCCCGCCCCGCAGGCCGCCTTGATCTCTGCCCTGGCCAAGGGCGTGCTGGGCGGCGATCTCGACTGGAACCTGATCGGCATCGGCGCCGGCATCGGCGTCGTCGTGATCGCGATCGATGAGTTTCTGGGCAAAGCCGGCAAGCTGCGCCTGCCGCCGCTCGCGGTTGGCATGGGCATCTATCTGCCGATGGCGCTGACGCTGCTGATCCCCGTCGGCGCGGTCATCGGCCATGTCTACAACCGCTGGGCGCTGCGTCAGAGCAATCCGGAATTTGCCGAGCGCATGGGCGTGCTGATGGCCACCGGCTTCATCGTGGGCGAAAGCCTGTTCGGCGTCGCCTTTGCCGGCATCGTTGCGGGCACCGACAGTGACGCGCCGCTGGCGCTGGTGGGTGAAAGCCATTGGGCGGTCCCGCTGGCCGTGCTGGTATTCGCCGGCGTGATCGCGGGCCTTTACGCCAAGCTTAAAAACTGGGCGAGCGCGCCCCTGTCCTAAAGGGAAGCGGAAAAGGACCGGTTTTTATGCGTTCCTCCTGCTGGTCAGTGTAGGAGCAACGCGATGTCAGATGAGCAGGATGCCGGCAACGTCATGCTGAACAGCGAAGCGGCGATCCTCTACTGGACGGATCGTTTCGGCATCGACCGCGACGCACTGGAAGAAGCGGTCGACATCGTCGGCGACAGTGTCGCGGCGGTTGCCGCCTACCTCAATACCGATCGCTGACCCACCCGGCGCAGGCGCGTAATCTCTTACGATCCTGTGACAAACATGCCTGACAACTTCATCAAACTGTCACGGCTCTCCAATCAGCATGTAACATAAATCTCCCAATGGGCGGCCAACCGATCGGCGGGCGGACCACTCCGCACCGCCACGGACAGGGAGATTCCATTATGAACCGTCTTTTCCGTGGCGCGAGCCGCGCCGCCATTATCATTGCGCTCGCGACGCCAGCCGCCGCCTTTGCTGGCACCATCACCGGCACGGTGTCGGACGGCACCGGCACCCGCGCGCTTCAGTCGACCCAGCTGCGCATCGTTGAAAATGGCCGCGTCGCGGAAGCCGGCCGTGACGGTAACTATCGTTTCCCCGATGTCGCGCCGGGCACCTACACGATCGAGGCCCGCTATGTCGGCGCTGATCCGGTCCGCACCACCGTAGTCGTTCCCGCTTCGGGCGACATTGATGCCGACATTCGCATCGGGTCCGACGTCGACAGCTCCATCATCGTCGTTGGCCAGGTCGCCAATCAGGCGTCGACCCTGTCGCGTCAGCGTGCGGCGGACGGCGTCGAAAGCGTCCTGACCCGCGACGCCATCGGCCAGTTCCCTGACCAGAATGTCGCCGAATCGATCCGTCGCCTGCCCGGCGTCAACATATTGAACGATCAGGGCGAAGGCCGCTTCGTATCGGTGCGCGGCCTTGACCCGGAACTCAACGCCGCGTCGGTCAATGGCACCCGCATCCCCGCGCCGGAAAGCGACGTCCGTTCGGTCGCGCTGGACGTCATCCCGTCCGAACTGATCGAATCGATCGAGATCAAGAAATCGCTGACGCCGGACATGGATGGCGACACCATCGGCGCTTCGATCGAAATCAACACCACCAGCGCCTTCGACCGCAAGAAGGATCTCTATTCGGTCAAGCTGGAAGGCAGCTATAATGAGTTCGCCGATGCGCTGACGCCCAAGGGCAGCTTCGATTTCTCGACCCGCCTGTCCGACCGCTTCGGCATCGCCGGTGGCCTCAGCTACTACAAGCGCAAGTTCGAAAGCGACAATATCGAGGCGGCCGACTGGACGGAGAGCGAAGATGGCGTCGCCTATGCCGAAGAACTCCAGTATCGCGACTATGATGTGGAGCGTAAGCGCATCGGCGGTTCGCTCAGCCTCGACTGGCTGGCGACCGACACGACCAAGCTGTACGCCCGCGGCCTCTACAGCCAGTTCGAGGATCAGGAATATCGCGGCGACGTGATTTTCCAGATGAGCGAAGAGCCGGAATCGGGCGACGCCACCAGCGCCCAATTCTCCGACGAAGACGGCCGCATCCGCGTGCGCCGCCGCATGAAGGACCGGTTCGAAAAGCAGCGCATCAAGTCGCTGACGCTGGGCGGTGAAACCAACACCGGTCCGTGGAAGCTGACCTATGCCGGCAGCTGGTCGGAAGCCAGCGAGCGGGAGAATGGATCGATCGACCCTACCCGTTTCCAGGCGGATTTCCGCCGGGATGGCGTGAATGTCGGCTTCGACTATTCCAACCCGATGAAGCCGGTCTACACCGTCACCGGCAACACCGAAGCCTTCTATGACGCATCCAACTATGAGTTTGACGAGCTGGAGCGCACGACTCTCTCCAATTCCAAGGACCGCGAATATACGGTCAAGGGCGACATCAGCCGCGCCTTTGCGATGGATAGCGGCACCTTCACCGTCCAGACCGGCATGAAGGCGCGCTGGCGCAAGAAGAGCTACGACCTTCAGTCGGACGTCTATGATGGCTATGATGGCGATTATACGCTGGCCGATGTGCTGGGCGGCCAGACCTACCGCATTCAGGACATATTGCCGCAGGCGAGCCACACCGGCCCCAGCAATTTCTTCTACGACAATCTGTCCAGTTTCGAGCGCAACGACTTCGACTCGCTGCTCAATTCGACCACCTCGGACTATTCGGTGACGGAGGATATCCTCTCCAGCTACCTGATGGGCCGTTGGGATAGCGATACGCTGCGCGTCATCACCGGCGTCCGTATGGAGCAGACCCGCAACGACATTCGCGCTTTCCAGACGCTGGCGACGGGCGGCGATGTCGAAGATATCACGATCACGCCGACCCGTTTCATCCGCAACTACACCAACTGGCTGCCCAGCCTGACGGTGCGTTATGAGCCGGTGCGCAACCTCGTCTTCCGCTTTGGCGGCTATAAGAGCCTGGTGCGTCCCAAGCTGTCGAACCTGGCGCCGCGCTTCGACATCAACGAGGACCGCGAAGCCACGCTCGGCAACCCGAACCTCAAGCCCTACAGCGCCTGGAACATCGATGCGTCGGCCGAATGGTATTTCGGCACCAACGCGGCGCTGACCGGCGGCTTCTTCTGGAAGTCGATCAAGGATTTCGTGGTCGAACAAACGATTGAGGAATCGGGCGTCATCTATGGCGTCAACTATGATCAGCTGACCACCTACATCAATGGCGACAAGGCGAAGATCAAGGGCTTCGAACTGTCCTACAGCCAGGTGATGAGCTTCCTGCCTGCGCCGTTCGACGGCCTGCTGCTGAACGCCAACTACACCTATACCGACGCCAAGGGCACGGTGCTGACGGATGGCGACATCGCCGATCCGCGCATCATCCCGCTCATGTCCTCGTCCAAGAACACGTTTAACATCGTGCTGGGTTACGAAAAGGGGCCGATCTCGCTGCGCGCAGCCGGCACCTATCGCGACAAATATTTGGACGAAGTGGGCGGCAAGGCCGAGGATGACCGCTATGTCGCCGATCATTTCCAGCTCGACCTGAGCGCCAAATATCGCGTTGCGCCGGGCGTGCGGGTGTTTGCCGAATGGATCAACGTCGGCAACGAACCCTATTTCGCCTATCAGAACTATGCCGGCGGCAAGCGCCTGCTCCAGTTCGAGGAATATAACTGGACGGCCAAGTTCGGCATCACCGCCAGCTTCTGATCCATCCCTATTCCCCTGCTTGCCGGTCACGTCCCTTGCGTGGCCGGCAAGTCCCGTTTCAGGAGACCATGATGCTTCGACGTCCCCTTGCCGCGCTGTTGATGGCCAGCGCCCCGCCGCTGGCGGCCCAACCCGCCGCCCCGCCGCCCGTTCCCCGTTCGGCTGGAACGCCCTATGCCGCACGGAACCTGCCTGATCGCATCATGCTGACGCCGGCCGCCGATCCGTCACGCGGCATGGCCGTCGCGTACCGCACGGACGCCGCCCAGACCTCGAGTGAGGCGCAGATCGCCATCTCCGTCGATGGTCCGACGCTGGAGGAAAAGGCCGCCACCGTCACAGGCCCGGCCGGCACGGCGAAGAACAGCGCCAACGGCCCGGCCCTCTACCACCAGATCCGCTTCGACAATCTGACGCCCGACACCGTCTATGCTTATCGGCTGAAGGGCAGCGCGGGCTGGAGCGAGTGGTTGCAGTTCCGTACGGCATCGGTTGAGGCCAAGCCGTTCCGCTTCCTCTATCTGGGCGATATCCAGAATGGCATATTAACCTATGCCAGCCGCGTGATCCGTCAGGCGTTCCATGCCAATGGCGGGATCGAACTGGTCGCCCATGCCGGCGATCTGGCGGCGCAGCGCGACGACCTCGACCATGATGATGAATGGGGCGAATTCAATCAGGCGGCCGGTTACAACTGGTCCATCGTCCCGCAATTGCCTGCGACCGGCAATCATGAATATGTCGATGTGACACTGCCCAACGGCCAGAAAAGCCGTCAGCTTGGCCCCTATTTCCCGCTCCAGTTCGCGCTGCCCGACAATGGCGTGCCGGGCCTCAAGACGACCTATTATGTCGATTATCAGGGCGTGCGCTTCATCGTGCTGGACGGCACTTCGGCCATCGACCTTGGCACCATGACGCAGCAGACCCAATGGCTGGACGCCACCCTCGCATCCAGCAAGGCGAAATGGAATGTCGTGTTGTTCCACCAGCCCGTTTTCACCTGCGCCCGGCCGCAGGACACGGCGGAGGTGAAGGCCGCATGGAAGCCCGTCTTTGACAAGCGCAAGGTTGATCTGGTGCTTCAGGGCCATGACCATTGCTACAGCCGCTTGACCTCCGAAGCCGGACGCGAAGCCTCTGCCCAGGCGCGCAAGAATGGCGCAATTCAGGGACCGGTCTATCTGGTTTCGGTCACGGGCGCCAAAATGTACGGTCTCAACGACCGCGCCCGCACCCAGCCGGACAAGACGGCCGAAGCGACCGAACTCTATCAGATCGTTGATGTAGACGGCGACCGGCTGAAATTCCGCACCTATACTGCGTCGGGCAAGCTCTATGACGGCTTCGACCTGCAAAAGCGGGCCGACGGCAATCACCTGACCGACACGAGCGAACCCACAATTGCGGTGCGCACCTGCACCGGAAATATCGGCCCGGACGGCGGCAAATGCATCGCACGCGGCAAGTGAGGATGACCAAGATGAAGCATTTTGCCATTCCGCTGGCCAGCCTGCTCGCGCTGGCCGCCTGCACCACTGCCGAAAAGGAAGTGCCTGTCGCCATCCGCATCGCCAATGCGACGCCGGCCGTGACCGTCACCGCGCGCGGCGAAACCACGCCCGTCGGCACCCCCAATGCCGATGCGGCCGACGATCCGGCGATCTGGCGCAATGCCGTCAACCCGACCGCCAGCCTGATCGTGGGCACCGACAAGAAGGCCGGGCTTTACGTCTATGGTCTTGATGGCAAGACCCGCGACTTTCTGGATGCGGGCCGGGTCAATAATGTCGACCTGCGCGATGGCGTGGCGATCGGCGGTCAGAGCGGCATTCTGGTCGTCGCGTCCGACCGCAATGATGTGGCGAACGCAAAGCTGGCGCTGTTTCGTCTCGACAGTGCGACAGCGAAAGTGACAGCTCTGGGCAAGGTCGATGCCGGCGCGGGTGAAGCCTATGGCGTCTGCATGTATAAGGCCCCGGAAGCGACCTACGCCTTCATCGTTTTGAAGGACGGCACCATTCATCAGGTCGCGCTCGATGCATCGGGCGCGACGCCGACCGGCCGGATCGTGCGCACGATGAAGCTGGGCACCCAGTCGGAAGGCTGCGCCGTCGATGACCGCACCGGCATCCTCTATGTCGCGGAGGAAGATGTCGGCCTGTGGCGGTTTGACGCGCGCGCGACCGGATCTACCACCCCCACCAAAATCGCGGTGGCGGATGGCAAGAATCTGGTGATGGACGCTGAAGGTGTCGCAATCGCGCCCATCGGCGAGAAAGACGGCTATGTCCTCGTCTCGTCGCAAGGCGACAATGCCTATGTCGTCTATAATATGCGCGACGACTCCTATGTCGGCCGCTTCCGCGTGGTCGACGGCGCGATTGGCGGATCGGAAGAAACCGACGGCATAGAGCTGATGCTGGGCGATTTCGGTCCGGCCTGGCCCGGCGGGCTGTTCATCGCGCAGGATGGCCATAATGCGGCGGCGGCGCAGAATTTCAAGCTGGTCGCCTGGGATGACATCGTCAGGGCGCTCGGCCTGCCGCTCTAAAGGCGTCCCTTTCGACCAAGGATCGATTGCGCTCTCCCCGTCTGCGGGCGACAAGGCTGGAAACAGTCCGGGAGAGCGCATGACCATCCAGCACCTCTATGACGCCCGCAGGATGACGGCGGATCAGGCCGTCGCCCTGATCCCCGACGGCGCAAAGATCGCCACCGGCCTTGCCGTCAGCTTTCCACCTGCGCTGGCCGCCGCTCTGGCGGATCGGGTCCGTTCTGGCGGACTGCGCAACGCCAGCATCTACACCATGCTGCCGCCCGCCGCACTGGCTGCGCCGATCCTCTCCCCCGACCTTGCCGACCGCATAAGGCAGATCAGCCTGTTCCATGGCGGCATCGAACGCGCAGCCGATGCGGCGCGGGGCGACGGCCCACGCATCGATCTGCTGCCGGTCCAGTTTCACCAGATACCCCGCACGCTGACCGATCATATCGGTGTCGACAGCTTCATCACCACCGTCTCGCCGATGGACGCCAATGGCTGTTTCAGCCTGGGCACGGACGCCGATTATGCGCTGGCCGTCGCACGCAGCGGGGCCGGGCTGATCGTGGAGGTGAATCCGGCCATGCCCTATGTCCATGGCGACTGCATGATCCATGTGTCGGACGTCACGGCGCTCATCGAAAATCATGTTCCGCTCTGTCAGGTGCCCGCGCTGCCCCGCAACGCCACCGACGATGCGATCGGGGCGATCATCGCGGACATGGTGGAGGATGGCGCCTGTCTGCAAATGGGCATTGGCGCCGTGCCTGACGCGGTTTGCGCCGCGCTGATGGACCACCGGCATCTGGGCATTCACACCGAATTACTGACCCCCGGCCTCGTCAGCCTGATACAGGCCGGTGTGGTCGACAACAGCGCAAAGGCGCTGCATCCGGGGCAGTCGGTCTTCACCTTTGCGATGGGGGACCAGCCGCTCTATGATTTCATCCACGACAATCCCGCCGTCGCCGCCCATCCTGTCGACTATGTGAATGCGCCGCATATCATCGCGCAGAATGACCGGGTGCTGTCCGTCAACGCGACGATTCAGATGGACCTGAGCGGGGCCTGCAATTCGGAACATATGAACGGTCGCCAATATAGCGGCACCGGCGGGCAGCTGGATTTCGTGCGCGGCGCTTATGCGTCGAAAGGCGGCCGGTCGATCATCGCCTGCCATTCCACGGCGGCGAAGGGGACGGTGTCGCGCATCGTCCCCTGGCTCGACGGGCCGGTGACGACCCCGCGCACCGACACGCATATCGTCGTCACCGAATTTGGCTGGGCCGACATGAAGGGCAAATCGCTGGCCGAACGCGCCCGCGCTCTCATCGCCATCGCCCATCCCGATTTTCGCGAAGGGCTGGAGCGCGCCGCCCATGAACGGCGCATAATGGTGTGAATGAAAAAGGGCGGCGGATCGCGCCGCCGCCCTCTATTCTCACTTCTTGGCCGCGAACCAGGCTGCGGTCGGCGCTTTCAGCCGGTTGCGGGTTTCGATCCGCGTCTTGATCGCGGCGATGGAGCGATCCACCACCTTGCGCGATTCAGGCGTCAGATATTGGGTGGCATAGGTGTCCAGCTTCGTCACCATCGCCGGATCAGCCGATCCGCCGCCGAGTCTTGCAAGCGCCTGGCTGCGCGCCGATACGTCGATCAGCGCCTCATATTGCGCCTTGTGTGCCAGCACATAATCGACCGCCTGCATCGGATGGGCCGCGCCCACCTGACCGATGATCGCCGCGCTGGTGGTCTTGCCCGGCTCGTCGGTCAGGGCAAGGTCCAGCGCCTGCGCACCCAATTTCTCGTCCTTCGCCCGGCCCAGCAGCGCATAAAGCGTGCTCTTGTCCAGATCGCTCTGCGCGCCCTTGGCCATCACGCGCAACTGGTCCCAGGTCGCCTGATCGGCGTTCTGCGCGATGATGCCCAGCCACACATTGCGCAGCGGCCCGTCCAGCGCGGCCGGGTTGGTCGCCAGCGCGGCAAAGCGCTTGTTGGCTTCGGCCACCACCGCCTTGTCGCCCATGCTGCCCAGCGTCGACACCAGGCTGGTGCGCAGCACCGGCACCTGCGCGCCTTCACCGGCCTTGGCGTCATAACCGATCGCGGCCAGCGCCGGGGTCAGCTTGCGCGCAGCATAGGCGGCAATCTTCGCCTGCGCGGCGGCATCGCCCTCCATCAGGTCATAGCTGCTTTTCAGATAGGGGGGCACTTCGGCCAGCACGGCCGGGCTGCCACTGGCCGGCACCGCGTCGATCAGGTCCAGCGCCAGCCCGACCGGCTGATATCCGCCCAGCGCCAGCTGGAAATTATCCGCCATCAGGCCGGTCTGGTCCATGCTGGACAGCTGGCCAAAGCCCTTGGCCAGCGCCTTCATATTCTCGGCCGGATAGAGCGAGCGATAATAGCCCGTCTGGCCCGCATTGATGACATAGGCGCCGCAGCCCGGCAGCGTCAGCTGGCCCTTGCCGCCCGACAGGATCAGGCGCTGGGCCTGCCCACCCAGCACCTGCGCCTTGACCGGCACATTCCAGCTGAGCGGCGTCTTGTCCTTGGCGTCGCGGCTGAACTCGCCCTGGCTCAGCGTCAGCAGCGTGTTGCCGCCCTGGCATTGCGCGCTGTCCACCTTGACCAGCGGGATGCCCGGCTGGCTGGTGAAATCATGGGCGATGCTGACCAGACCCGTCGCGCCAGCCCCCTCGACCGCCTTCCACAGGTCGTCGGTCACGGTGTTGCCGTAGGCATGGGCCTTCATATAGGACTGGATGCCGGCCTTCCACGCATCCTCGCCGGCATAGCCTTCCAGCATGGTGATGACCGCTTCACCCTTTTGATAGGTGATCGCGTCGAACGCCTGATTGACCTCATCCACCGTATGGATCTTCTGCACGACCGGATGGGTGGTCTTAAGCGCATCCAGGCTCATCGCCCGCTCGCGCCCGTCGACGCGCGACAGCAGGGCTTCCCAATCGGGGTTCAGCTTGTCCGTCACCTTGGTCGCCATCCAGCTGGCGAAGCCTTCGTTCAGCCACAGATCGTCCCACCAGGCCATGGTGACGAGATCGCCGAACCACTGATGCGCCATTTCATGCGCCGCGACTTCAAAGATGGTGCGCTTGGTTTCTTCCGACGTGAAGCGTGGATCGACCAGCAAAGTGCGTTCGAAGGTGAAGATCGCACCCCAATTCTCCATCGCGCTGAAGAACTGGCTCTGTCCCGGGCCTGCGACATTGTCGAGCTTGGGCAGGGGGAAGGGCACGCCGAAATAATCATTATAATAGGGCAGGATGTCCGCCGACGCATCGAGCGCCAGCTGCGCCTTGCCGGTATTGCCCTTGCCGGTGATGACGCCGACTTCGGTATTGCCGGCCATCTTGGTGGCGCGGTCCAGTTCGCCCAGGCCAAAGAACAGCAGGTAGGAGGACATTTTTGGGGACGTGCCGAACGTCACCAGCTTCTTGGCCCCGCCAATGTCCTTGCTCGACTTGACCGGCATGTTGCCGACCGCCAGCTGGTCCGCCGGGACGATCGCCGACAGGTCGAACGTCGCCTTGTAGCTCGGCTCGTCAAAGCTCGGCACGAAGCGGCGGGCGTCGGGCGCTTCGAACTGGGTGAAGAGCGCGCGCTTGGCCGCGCCCGCATTGTCGGTATAGTCGAGCGCGAACAGGCCGTTCGCCTGCTGGTTGATGATGCCGGCATAGGCGATGGACAGCGTGTAGCTGCCGGGCTGAACCGGCTTGCCGAAATCGAACGTAACGGTCTGGGCGTTGGCATCGACCTTCGCCGTGCCGGTGATCGCCTTGCCCTTCGCAGGGGTCAGCGTGACGGATGCAATGCTCAGGTCGGCCGCATTCAGCACCAGAGCGGGCAGGGCGTTCGCGACGGTGACGTCGATCGCCACCTTGCCGGTGAATGTGAGGTTCGCTGCATCGGGCGTCACTTCGATCGCATAATGGCTGGGCGCCGCGCCGCGCGGCAACTGGGTGGTGACGCCGGCAGCGGGACCGGCGGGCGCGGTCTGGGCCAGCGCAGGCGCGGCCAATGCGACCGGGGCGGCCGCGATCAGCAGCGGCAGGATATTCTTGAGCGACATAGGATTTCAGACTCCGACACGTCTTGCAGAGCGCGATGAGATAGTGTCACGCGCAGCGATGAACGCCGGATCGCCCCTTTGGCTGCACGGGTCAAGTGAACTATCCGCAAGAAAATGTCGTTGGTCGAAGCCCGTTGCGCGTTCGTCCAACAAAGAGCGATGCTGAAATCATATAGCTTCCGTCACCCCGGACCTGATCCGGGGTCCCGCTTCTTATTTTACGCCGTTCGCGCATAAAAAAGCGGGATGCCGGGTCAGGCCCGCATGAGCGGAATGACGAGTGACCTCAGCCCCGGCCGCGATAGCCCGGCACATCCTGCGCGGGCAGCCACAGGCCGGCGGGCGGCGCATCGGATTGCCAGAAGACGTCGATCGGAATGCCGCCGCGCGGATACCAATAGCCGCCGATGCGCAGCCAGACCGGCTTCATCTCATCGAACAGGCGCTGGCCGATGCCCACCGTGCAATCCTCATGGAAGGCAGCATGGTTGCGGAACGCGCCCAGAAACAGCTTGAGCGATTTCGATTCGACGATCGTTTCGCCCGGCGCATAATCGATCACCAGATGGGCGAAGTCGGGCTGGCCCGTCACCGGGCAGAGCGAGGTGAATTCGGGCGCGGTGAAGCGCACCAGATAGGGTTTGCCGGGACGGGGATTGGGCACATAGTCCAGCACGGCTTCTTCGGGAGAGGCGGGCAGGGCGCTGGTCTGGCCCAGATGCAGCGGTTGTGTGGGAAGGTCAGTCATGCCGCGCCGTCTACGCCATTGCACGGCTGATGTCAGCCTTTCGCATTGTTCACTTGCGGTTCAGCCATTCTTGTGCCTTGGCAGGGCCATGGGGTTCCTTGTTCGTCCGTTGCTTTTCGCCGCGCCGCTGATGCTGGCTGCGCCTCTTCATGCCCAGCAGACGGAGACGCCGGCGACCGGCCTGCCGACCCCGCCCACAACCACTGCGCCAGCGCCCGATCCCAGCCGGCAGGGACCGGAACTCAACGTCTTTCGCGATCCGGTGACGCCGCGCGCGGCCCAGCCCGTCACGCCGCCAGTGGTCGTGCCTACTGTGACGCCGCCGGCGGCAACGGTTCAGCCCACGCCAAGGCAGACGACGCCGTCGCGCCCGGCTGCGGCGACCCGCACCACGCCCGCAGCGCCACGCCCGGCTGCGCCTGAAGCCCGCACGCCCGAAACCCGCACACCGCGCCCGGCGGAGCGCCCGGCCCCGGCGGCGACTCCGGCGGTCGCTCCGGCCGAAGCCGTCAATCAAAGCGCGCCCGCCGAGGCCGCACCCGCGCCCGCACCCGCCGCCAATGCGGTGCAGACGCCTGCGCCCGTCACGCCGCCTGCGCTGCCGCCCGCCCTGGCTCCAGCCGCCGAAGAAGGGTTAAGCCTGCCATGGATCATCGGCGGCGTGGTTGCGCTGGTCATGCTGGCCGCCTTCCTGCTGCTGCGCCGTCGCCGCGCGCCCGCATCAGTGGTCGAAACCGCAGCGGCTCCGCGTCCCGCCCCCCAGCCGGCAAAGCCTGCGCCGGCCGAACCGGCGCCCCAGCCCGTCGCGCCGCCGCCGGTCGCGAAAGCCCCGGTTCCCGCGTCCGCCGATCGCCCGTGGATCGACATGAACATGGCCGTCAGCCAGGCGCGCTATTCGCTGATGGGCCTGACCGTGGCCTACAGCCTCATCCTGCACAATCGCGGCGACAAGCCGGCGCAGGACATCCTGATCCGCGGCATCATGGGCAATGCCGGCGCGGAGCAGGCGGCGTTGCTCCAGAGCTTCTTTGCCGGCGACGCTGGCCTGCCGTTGCACAGCGCGGTGTCGATCGCCCCGGGCGAAACGATCCAGCTGGGCGGCGAGCTGCGCCTGTCGCCCGATGAGATCGCACCGGTGACGATGGGCCAGCGCAGCCTGCTGATCCCGCTGGCCGCCTTCGACATGGCCTATCGCTGGGCGGCGCAGGGCGACGCGCTGGATCAGGGGCGCACCGCCCGCGCCTTCATCGTCGGGCAGGAACAGGAACCGCCGGCCGAACGGCTCGCGCCGCTGCGTCTGGATCAGGGACCACGGCAATATCGCCGCCCGGCCGCCCGCGCAGCGGCGGAACTGACGCCGGCTTAACATAAGAGGCCCTTTTATCCCTTGCCGGCAGGCACTAAGACTCTGCCTGTAAAAGGGCCAAAGGGAGCCGCATGACCATTTTCCTGTCCACCGCAGACCTCGCGGCCGAACTCGGTACGCCGACGCTGCGCATCCTCGACGCGACTCTGTTCCTGCCCGGCACCCCGCGCGACGCGCGCGCGGAATTTGAGGCCGCCCATATTCCCGGCGCGGCCTTCCTCGATCTCGATACGCTGGCCGATCCCGATGATCCCGCGCCGCACAGCTTGCCGACCGATGATTTCATGACCCAGCGGATGCAGGTGCTGGGCATCGATGCCGACAGCCGCATCATCCTCTATGACAACAGCCCGATCCGCAGCGCCGCGCGCGCCTGGTGGATGATGCGCCTCTATGGCGTGGGGGCTTCGGCCGCGATCCTGGACGGCGGCCTGCCAAAATGGCTGGCGGAGGGGCGCGCGACGGAAAGCGGCGCGGTGACGCCTGCGCCTGGCGCCGCCATCGCCCGGATCGACCGGGCGCAGGTGCGCAGCAAGGCGGACATGCACGCCAATCTGGATAATGGCGCAGCCCAAGTGCTGGATGCGCGCGGCGCTGGCCGCTTCACCGGCACGGAGGCGGAACCGCGCCCCGGCATGGCGTCGGGCCATATTCCCGGATCGCGCAACCTGCCTTATTCCGCCCTGTTCGCCGCCGACAACAGCATGAAATCGCCCGATGAACTGCGCGCGCTTTATGAAGAGGCGGGCATCGACCTCGGTCGCCCGGTCATCACCACCTGCGGCAGCGGCGTCACCGCCGCGATCCTGCTCGCGGGCCTCGAAACGCTCGGCAACCGCCATGTCAGCCTCTATGACGGCAGTTGGGCCGAATGGGGCCTTGATCCCGCGACCCCCAAGGCGACAGGCGCAGCATGAGCATTCCCAACGATCGCAAACCGCTGACCCAGCTGGCGCAGGCCGGGCGTCGGCCCGAATGGACGGGCATGCCCGGCCAGCCCGGCGGCATCGTCAGCCCGCCAGTCTGGCGCGCGTCCACCATCCTCTATGATGATGTCGCTCATCTGCGCAAAGCGGCGGGCAGCAGCACGCATGAGCGGCTCTTCTATGGGCGAAAGGGCACGCCGACCGCCTGGAGCCTCGCCGACGCGCTCACCGAAATGGAGCCGGGCGCGGAAGGGACGATGCTCTATCCCTCGGGCGTGGCGGCGATCGCCTGCGCGCTGATGGCGGTGCTCAGGCCGGGCGACCGCTTGCTGATGGTTGACAGCGCCTATGACCCGACCCGCAATTTCTGTGAACAGATGCTGCGCCCCCAGGGCATCGAGACGATCTATTATGATCCGACCGACGTCGCCGCGCTCGACGCCCATCTGGCAAACGGGCCGATCCGCGCGATTTTCCTCGAAAGCCCCGGAAGCCTCACTTTCGAAGTGCAGGATATTCCGGCGATGATCCGCTGGGCCAAGGCGAACGGGGTCGTCACCCTGCTCGACAATACCTGGGCGACGCCGCTCTACTTCCCGGCGATGGCCCATGGCGTGGATATTTCCCTGCTCGCCTGCACCAAATATATCGTCGGCCATTCGGACGTGATGATGGGCAGCGCGACCGCCAATGCCGACTGGTTCGCCCCGCTGCGTCAGACCGCCTATCTGTTCGGCCAGATGGTCAGCCCAGACGATGCCTGGCTGGCGGCGCGGGGGCTGCGCACGCTGGGCGTGCGGCTGAAACAGCATCAGGACAGCGCGGTCGCCATCGCCCACTGGCTGAAGGATCAGCCCGACGTCGCCCGCGTGCTCCACCCCGCTCTGCCCGACTGCCCTGGCCATGCGCTGTGGCAACGCGATTTCAGCGGCTCCACCGGCCTGTTCAGCTTCATCCTGAAGGGGGGAGACGAAAAAGCCCGCGCCGCCCTGATCGATGGCCTCGCCCATTTCGGCATCGGCTATAGCTGGGGCGGGTTTGAAAGCCTGGCCCTGCCGGTCGATCCCGCCCGTTACCGCAGCGCCACGACATGGGCGGCGGAAGGGCCGGCCGTCCGCCTGCATATCGGTCTGGAAGACCCGGCCGATCTGATCGCCGATCTCGCCGCGGGCCTCGCCCGTTTCCGCGCGATCCGCGACGCGGGGTGATGCGATGACGCCGGGCCTGACCGATCTGATCGACCGGCTGCCCGGCGACCCGGATCTGATCCAGCCGCTGATCGCGCTGGCGCTGGCCATCCTCCTTTATGCCGCGGCCTGGGGCCTTGCCCGGCTGGCCGCGCCGCGCCTGCGCCGCCGTCTGCCGCCGCTGGGCGATGCGCTGGCGGGCCATGTCCGCGCCATCACCCGTCACGGACTGGCCGCCGGCCTGCTGGTGCTGGGCCTCATCTTCTTTCCGGAAGGATCGCTCGGCCATCTGGTGATGGGCATCGTGCTGGGCGGCGCGGTCGCGCTGCTGGCCGCCCATGTGCTGCGCGGTCTTGCCATACCGCGCTGGGCGGTGACGCCGCTGGCGCTGATCCTCTTCATCCTGATCGTGTCGGGCAGCGGCGGCGGCATCGCCCCGGTGGGCGAGATGCTGGACCGGGTCGGCGTGACGCTGGGCAAGCGACGCCTCACCTTGCTCGGCATCCTGTCGATCGCCGCCACCTGCGTCGCGCTGTTCGCCGCCGTGCGCCTTGCCAACCGGATCATCGGCCGGTCGATCCAGAAGGCGGACGGTTTCGACCCCACGCAAAAGCTGCTGGCGCAGAAGCTGGCCGCCATCGCCGTGCTGGTCGCCGCCTTCTTCATCGGCGTCGACCTGCTCTCGATCGACCTGACCGCCTTCGCCGTCTTTTCCGGCGCGCTGGGTCTGGCCATCGGTTTCGGCCTGCAAAAGACCTTCGGCAATCTGATTGCCGGCATCATCCTGTTGATGGACCGGTCGATCAAGCCGGGCGACGTCATCGTCGTGGGCGACAGTTTCGGCTGGGTGAACAAGATCGGCGTGCGCGCTGTCAGCGTCCTGACCCGCGATGGCAAGGAACATCTGATTCCCAACGAGAATCTGATGACGCAGGAGGTGGAGAACTGGTCCTATTCCGACCGCAACGTCCGCGTCCGCATCCCCGTAGGCATCGCCTTCGACAGCGATCTGCCGCTCGCCCAGAAATTGATGCTCCAGGCCGCGCAGGAAAGTCCGCGCGTGCTGCGCAATCCAAAGCCCAATGTCTGGCTGACCGCCTTTGGCGAAAGCCGCATCGAACATGATATATTGGTGTGGATCAGCGATCCCGAAGGCGGCGTCGGCAATGTGAAGTCCGACGTGCTGGGCCGCGTCTGGCAGCTGTTCCGCGACCATGGCGTCACCATCCCCTATCCGCAGCGCGTCATCCACCGCCCTCCGGAAACAGACCAGCCCTAGAGCGATTTCCAAGCGATCGGTATCGATCGCTGGTTAAGAAATCGCGGTAAACAAGGAGCTTGGAGCGTCGATATGAGAAAACCGCTCTAATCGATTTCTTCACGAAAACCGTAGCGTCAGATCGATTCCGGTCGATGGCGGCTGACGGAGTGTGTCTAATTTTGTTGCAGTCCAGCAACATTACAGCAGTAAAAGACATGAGTAGGCAATAAATTCTTGTGCGCCGCAGCGCGGACGGGCATTTCCACACTCGTTGAGGCAGCCGACCCATCCCGAGCGGGGGAGCATAGAGGCAGGCGCCTGAACGCAGGCGGGACGATCGCAGAACCATCATCAAGGGGAATCCCCATGCGTAAGTCCATCATCGGCCTCTCGGCCATCGCTCTTGCTAGCGCCCTCGCTGCCGTTTCGACGCCGGCCATGGCCCAGGACGAGCCAACTCCCGCGCTGACCGTCACCGGCAATGCAGCGGTTGTTTCCGACTATCGCTTCCGTGGCATTTCACAGACCAACAAGAAGATCGCGTTGCAGGGCGGCATCACCGTCAGCCACAGCTCGGGCTTCTATGTGTCGACCTGGGGCAGCTCGATCGACGATTATGTCGCGGCCGGATCGGACCAGGAACTTGACCTGATCGGCGGCTACACCACCACGATCGGCGCGGCCACGATCGACGTCGGCGTCCTCTATTATTACTATCCCGGCAATGCCGATGCGAACACCGATTTCGTCGAACCCTATGCATCGGTGAAGGGCACCTTCGGCCCCGCCACCGCCAAGCTGACCGTCAACTACGCCCCCAAGGCGAAGGCGCTGACCGTGGGCAATGGCAAGGAAGACAATCTGTACGTCGCGGGCGATCTGTCCGCCTCGATCCCCAACACCCCGCTGGGCGTGTCGGCGCATCTGGGCCACAGCTTTGGTCCCAGCTATCTGACGATCGGCGACGAATATACCGACTGGAATATCGGCGCGACCTATACCTGGAGTCACCTGACCTTCGGCGTATCCTATGTCGACACCGACAAGTCGCTCTATTCGCCGGCTGGCCATAATGTCAGCAAGGCCGGCGTCATGGGTTCGATCACCGCCGCTTTCTGATCGATCGTCCTTCGGGGGGAGGAGAGGGCCGCGATTCCGATACGGGATCGCGGCCTTTTTATATGCTAAGCTGGTCCTTGGGGTGCGAACCTGGCCGGGAAACGACCAGAAAGGCGGCGCGTCTTCTCCCCCGCAATATTACAGGGTCGCCACTCTTGCCCGCCGCGCCTATAATGGCGCCATGCCGTTTCTTTCGCTTGTGCTGATCTTCCTCGCCACCGTGGCCGCGATGGAGGGCTTTGCCTATGTCATGCACCGCTGGGTGATGCATGGTCCCGGCTGGTTTCTGCACGCCAGCCATCATCGGCCCCGCACCGGTTTCTTCGAAGCGAACGACCTTTATTTCGTGATCTTCGCCATGCCCTCCATCCTGCTGCTGCTGGGCGGGGTGCAATGGGGCTGGGGCGACTGGGCCACCGCAATGGGCGCGGGTGTCGCCGCCTATGGCGCCATTTATCTGGGCTTTCACGACATCATCGTGCACCAGCGGGTTCGCCACCGCTATGTCGCCCGCTCCCGCTATATGAAGCGCATCGTTCAGGCCCACCGCCTGCACCATGCGGTCGAAACCAAGCATGGCACCGTCAGCTTCGGCTTCCTGATCGCCCCGCATCCCACCGACCTGAAACGCCAACTGGCCGACAATGGCCGCTCTGGCGTGCGCGCAGCCAAGCGGCGGGAGGATGCGGCCGTCGAGGGGTGATGGTGGAAACACGACATAAGCCCCTCCCTTTCAGGGAGGGGTTGGGGTGGGTAGTGAGCGAAGCGAACTCCTGCCTGATCGAGGATGAAATGCCGCTGCGCGGCAAACCCACCCCCGCCCCCTCCCTGAAAGGGAGGGGAGAAAGAAGGTCCGATTCTGGCCGTCAACGGTCATTCCTTTTCCGCCATGCCATGTCTGACCCGGCGCCTCACGCCTCCCTGTCCTACACGCCCGCACGCTTCTATGGCCTGACTTTCCATATGCGATACGCGAGAAGTTAGGGAATTTTCGCCGATGCCCGTCACCCGCCATGCCATCACCCGTCACGCCGCCAAACGCCGTGCTGCCCTGCAGGTTCGCCGACCCCGCGATCAGGCGGCGATGGCGGTGTCCGCCTGTTCGACGGCCGGCATCAGGCCGCGGCCGACCTCGCGGATCAAGGTGACGAAGCGCCGGGCTTCGCGCACTATCATCGCCTTGTTGAAACAGGCGGCCGCGCCCCGGTCCATCGCTTCGGCCGTGATCGGCGCGCCGTCACGCACCAGGCTGGACAGCATGATGACGGGACAGGGGTCGATCGCCATGATCTCGTCCAATATGGTCATGCCGTCCTTGCCGGGCATGGCGATGTCCAGCGTCACGACATCGGGCTTTTCCAGCCGGATCATGTCCAGTGCTTCCTCGCCATTGCTGGCGATGCCGACCACCTCGACCCGGCAATCGCGCTCCAGCAGCGTTTCGATCATCGCGCGAATGGTCAGCGAATCATCGACCACCACAATTCTGACAGGCTTCATCTTCGTCGTCCCCAACCGTTACGTCGATCATAACGGTCGGGGAATGCACAAGTTTAGGCGTGACTAACGCCTGTTTAACCACGCGGGCGATTGGCCCCCGGGGCAAAGTTGGGGAAGAAGAGCTTGCGGAAGCTGATCGACACGGTGCGGCCCAGCGGATCGAGATAGCCCGGCTGATAGCGCAGCGGCGTCGCGCCCGTGGCGTCCGTCACCGTGCGGCGTTCGTTGAAGATATTGTCGATGCCGATCGACAGCCGCGATCCGCGCAGGAAAGGCACGTCCTTTACCAATTTGGGCATCTGCCCCAGATTGGCGAAAATGCGCAGGTTCGCGGTGGCCAGGCTGCCGAAATTGAGGCGCGAGCTGCCCGCCCCCGTGCCGGTCAGCGCACCATCGACATGGGTGCCGCTTTCCCAGTCGATTGCCAGCCGCCCACCAATGCCATT
Source organism: Pseudomonadota bacterium (assembly GCA_021849075.1). Classification (GTDB taxonomy): domain Bacteria; phylum Pseudomonadota; class Alphaproteobacteria; order Sphingomonadales; family Sphingomonadaceae; genus Sphingobium. Next base: position 77,434 of record JAJZTH010000002.1, read on the forward strand.
GTTCATATAGCCGATCCGCGCCTCCACCTCATGGCGGGGCTGGCCGCCCGACGATCCGGTCGCGTCGCCATCCAGCAGGTTCAATGGCGCAACGCCCGGCGCGATCAGGATATTTTCGGCAAAATGCCATGTGTGATAAAGGCTGAAGCTCAGTCGTCCGCCGCCCTGTCCGGCGGGACCGCTGCGGAATGCGCCGCCACCCGGTCCGCCCGGCCCCCGGGGGCCGCCACCGGGGCCGCCGGCACCGGCATTGTTGCCGCCGCCCTGTGCGCCGCTCGGCGGTGGGCCGCCTTCCTGCCCCTGCGGCCGGTTGCGTTGAAAGGCCGCCCGCATTTCGTCCAGTTCCTTGGGCCGCTCTTCCGGCTTCGATCCGCCCGCGCGCCAGGCTTCGATCACCTTCTGAATGTGCGATTTCAGCGTGATGGACAGGTCGAAGCCCCAGCGCAGCTGTTCGCTCTGCGACCGCAGGAAATTGATCGGCCGGGAATCGATCTGGAGCAGATTGCCGTCTTCGTCGCGCATGAAGCGCTGCGGGAAGGCCGCCTCGATCGCCGGCGTGGGCGAAGGGAAGGCGGATATGGGGTTGCTCGTCCGACTGTTCAGATAGGTGGCGGTCAACGTCAGATTGGGCTTTTCGAACGGCTTGACCCTGGCGCTCAGGCGAAACTGGTCGCGCACGCTTTCCCGCAGGCTGGCGTTGCCGCCCGACAATTGGGTGACGAACACCGTCTGCCCAGTCGCATAGTCGAATACCGATACGTTGGGCGTGGAAATCAGCGGATCGGTCAGCTGCGTGCCGGTCGGCGCGGCGCGATCCTGATTGGCGGAAACAAGGATTTGCACCGCGCTCACCGGCTGCCAGCGCAGCCCGTAACCCAGCGTCGAAAGCGTGCCGAAATCCGAATAATGTTGCGCCGCGGCGTTCAGGTTGACGCCAATGTCGCCCACGCCGCCCAGCACGCCGCGCGACCGGCTGGTGATCGGCAGGTCCAGGCTGATCTGACCGCTGGTGATTTCACGGCTGTAATCATTGCCGCTTTCCACGCCCGATCGCAGCGACTGGCTTTCAAAGCCATTGGCGGATGCGCCGATGCGGATCGACGACATCACCTTGCCGGCAGGCAGTTCGAACAGCCCGCCGCTCAGCAACAGGTCGCCCTGCACCGCGCGGCTTTCCGCCCGCGCCCGGTCTGTGCGATGGGTGGACAGCAGGTCGGCCGAAAAGCTGCCATAGGGATTGACGCCGGCGTCGCCCGCATCGATCGCGTTCTGGATCGCGCCGGTATCGACGCCGCGATCGGTGCGGGTGCGGGTGATCGACAGGTCGCCATTGCCAGTGAAGGACCATTGCCAGCTGCCGCCCAGCCGCCCGTTCAGCGTCACGCCGACATGGCCGGTGGTGCCGCGCACCTGCTGCCCCAGCGCGCCTGCCTGCGCCAGATAGCGATACAGCGTCACATCATTGGAAAAGGGGGAGAAGGGGCTGCCCGCCGGCAGATTCAGCGCCGCCTGCGACAGGCCCTGAAGCGAATCGCTGTCGGACAGCTCCAGCCGGCCGTTGATCGTGGCCGATACCCCGCCCAGCGCGCGCGCCAGCGTGGCGTTGGCGGAAAAATTCTCGGTCGACGGGCTGAGCGTGCGATAGCGGCTGACATCGCTGACGTCGGTGGCGTTTGCCCCGGCGGCGAAATCGCCCAGTGTCGGCACAGCGGTCGCGGCGTTGCCGGGCACGGTGGCGACCGTCACGTTCTGGCCCGCCATCGCGGACAGAGCCGGGTCGACCTCTGCGCCCTGCGTCGTCGCTGTGATATTGCCCAGCGTCGAATAGGGGCGGCCGGGGGCGGCCGACACGATGCCGCGCTGGCTTTCCAGCAGATGCGCCGCGCGGCTATATTCCAGGTTCAACGTAAAGCGATTGTCGCCCTGAATGCGCAGCAGCCCGGCTTCCACCTCGCCATTGTCGCGCCCGCCCTGTGTCGTCGTGCCGACCCGCGCCTGGCCGGTTTCAGCGCGAAACCGTTCGCGCAGGACGATGTTCATCACCTTCTGCGTGGGCGCATAGCCATAGGACAGGGCGACCTGTTCCGGCAATATGTCGACCCGCTGGATTGCCTCGGTCGGCAGGTCCTGAATTTCCGAGAAGCTGGAAATGCGCTTGCCGTTCAACAGGATGACCGGCGTGCCATTGGTCTGGGGCGACAATTCGCTGACCAGTTCGGAAATGGAGGCGACGCCCAGCGCGCGCACATCGCCCGGCGACAATTGCTGTTCGGGTTTCACATCGCCGATCACCGATCCGCGCTGCGGCTGGCCGGTGACGATAATCTCCTCGCCCTCGTCCACCTGCGGCGTTGCAGGCCCGCGCGGCTGCTCCTGCGCCAACAGCGCGCCGGGCGCGACGCCCATCATCAACGGCAACAGGAAAACGGATGCGGATCGGCGCACGAAAAACCCCCCAGGACAGACCGGAACCCCTATTCGTCTAGCCGCCACTTGTCGCAAGAATCTGGCATGTACCGGACAAATTTGTCGCAAAATGTAATGGTTCGGCTGAACGGGGGCTGGCTGGTGTTACGCAGCGTCGTGAAAAATGATGCCCAGCGTATAGCGCACGCCCGACAATAGCCGACTGACGCCATGGCGCATCTGCACCCGATACACGCCGCGCGCACCCATGACCGGCCGGTCGCGCACCGGGAAGACCACGGCGTCGCCCCGCGCCAATGGCACGACTTCGGGGCGGGACTGCATGCGCGGACGTTGTTCGGTCAGCACGAATGCGCCGCCGGTAAAGTCGCATTCCGGTTGAGACAGCAGCACCGCCGTCTGCAGCGGAAAGATATGCGGGCCATAGACATCCTGATGCAGCGCGTTCCAGTCGCCCGCTTCATATCGCAGCAGCAACGGCGTCGCCTTGTCCTGCCCACCCAGCGCGCAGCGATTGAGGAAATCGGCGTGCCGCGCGGGATAGATGTCGCCCGTCCCCAGCATCGCCGCCCAGCGATTGGCCTGCGCCGCCAGCGCGGGCCACAGCGCTTCCCGCAGCGCCGCAACCGGCTGGGGCAGCGGATAGGCGAAATAACGATAGCGCCCGCTGTCATAGCCATGGCGCGCCATCACCACCTCCTTGCGGAAAGCGGCGGGATCATCCCACAGCGCGATGATGGCGGCGCATTGCGCGGGCGACAAAAGGGCGGGTAGGCGCGCGGCGCCATGGCGGTCGAGATCGGTCAGGTCCATGGGGCGGAAGGATGACGAGCGGTGGCGCCGCCGTCATCCCGCGCCTTGCGGTCAAATCCTTCCCAGGCCGGGGAGGATTATTTTGGTTTTCTGAACCGAAACAGGAAGCGGTCGGTCTTGCCGCGCACCGCCGGGTCGAACACCAGTTTCGTGTGATCGTCTGCCGGGTTGGCGAGCAGCGGGCTTTGCGCTTCCAGCACAAAGCCGGCCGCAGCAAAATCCGCCTTCACCACCGCCGGGTCGATCCGGTGCAGCTTGTCCACGATCGCCCGGGTATCGCCCGGCGCGCCGACATGGTCGATGATCCCCACGATCCCGCCCGGCCTGGTCGCGGCATAGAGCGTCTTCACGAAAGCGGCCGGATCGGTGCGCGGGATGCCATATTTGGCCGACTGCCAGTACAGGTCGTGATAGCTCATGTTGATGATGCTGAAGTCGAAGCTGTTCGCAGGCGCGCTGAACGCTTCGAATGGATAGCGCACCCAATCGACCTGCGGCCACCGTGCGAGCAGCGCCGCCCATTTGGGCTTTTCCTCCTCGCTGGCGTAAAATTGGCTGGGTTCAAAGCCCGTGACCTTGCCCTTCGGTCCCACCGCATCGGCCATGATTTCCGCCCAATAGCCCGATCCGGTCATGATGTCGGCCGCCTTCATGCCGGGCTTCAGGCCCAGAAACGTCAGCGTCTCGGCCGGCTTGCGGCTGGCGTCCAGTTCCCGGGCCTCGGCCGGGCGCTTGGGGTCGGCGATCGCGGCGGCGAAGTCGGCTTTGGCGAAAGCGACGATCGGGTTGGCGATCGCCAGTCCCGTAACTGAAAGTGCGACGATCAGGCGCATGAACCCCTCCTGCAAAGAGGGCGACCATGCGCCTGCCGCAGCGCCGGTTCAACGGCGCGATCTGGCGTCGGTCGATGCCCTTTTACCGTTGGTCGAAGCATTGATCGGCCGCTTGTACAGCGCCGCCATCGCTGCCTCCATCTTCGCCCGGTCGACCGACAGGATCACCCGCTGCGCCTGCTCGCCCAGATGCGGGCGATAGGCTTGCGTCCAGGATAGCGTGTCGCCATAGGCCGCCGTCTGGCTCGTTTCGAAATCGATCCACAATGTCTCATCCTTCGTCACGATTTCGGGGTTCAGCCACACCATCGCGACGATTTCGTCCCACATCGGAAATCCGGGGGCGATGCCGGTCTGGAACAGGTCGGTCAGCGGCGTATGTGCGGGCTTCAGCCCATCCAGAAATTCCCGCGTCCATTGCGTGCCGGTGGACGGGTCGACCGGGATCATGGTGATTTTCTTCCAGGGCGCATGGGCGAAGATCTTCGCCGCTTCCGGATCCCAGCGGATATTGAATTCGCGCCGCGGCGAATTGACGAATTCGCGCGCAAACTGCTCGGCCGACGCGCCCTGCAACGTCTGATGCGGCGCCAGGCTGCCGCCCATATAGACGATTTCCTTCACATTGGCGGCAAAGCTGGGGTCCAGGCTCTGGGCGATGGCGACATTGGTCATGGGGCCGGTTGCGAACAGGGTGATCTGCCCCGGATGCGCCTTCACCATCCGCACCATGAAGGCGGCCGCGATCTCCGCACTGGGCTTGCTGGTCGGATTGCCGATCGGCAGGTTCGGCACCTTGGTCGGGTCGGTCGATCCGGGATGATCCTGAATCGTGTCGCCCGGCCAGTAATCGGTCCACGGCCCCTTGAACACCAGCCGGCCATATTGCCCTTCCCAGCGCTTCGTCGCCTCCGCGCTGTTGAGCAGGGGGAAGGTCGCGCCCGGCACCACCGGCACATCGGTCCGCCCCAATATCTCCAGCGTGCGCAGCGCATAGGCGGTCGCCGTATCGCGCCACACCGATCCGCTGGTCGTGGTGATGCCCAGCACCTCCACATCCGGGCTTTGCAGCAGCAACAACGGCACACCGTTAAGGCCGATCATGTCATCGTCGACAATCACCAGCCGCTTCGCCGCCACCGGCGCGGCCGGCTTCGCGTCCACATCCTGCACGCCCGTCACCAACGTCAGTGCGCCCAATATCGCCATCATCCATCGCATGTCCGCGCACCCCCATTTCGCTTCGTGCCGCCGCCTGTTAGGACGGGACCATGCGCAGCCTCTATCCGCCGATCACGCCCTACGCCACTGGTCATCTTGACGTAGGCGATGGCCACAGCCTCTATTGGGAACGTGCCGGCACGCCCGGCGCGAAGCCCGCCGTTTTCCTGCATGGCGGGCCGGGCGGGGGGATTTCGCCCGATCATCGCCGGCTGTTCGATCCCGCGCGCTATGATGTGCTGCTGTTCGACCAGCGCGGTTGCGGCCGATCGACCCCGCATGCCCATCTGGACGCCAACACCACATGGCATCTCGTCGCCGATATCGAGCGGCTGCGCGACATGATGGCTGTGGATAAGTGGCTGGTCTTCGGCGGCAGCTGGGGATCGACGCTGGCGCTGGCCTATGCCCAAACCCATGTGGACCGGGTGACGGAACTGGTGCTGCGCGGCATCTTCACCATCCGCAAGCAGGAGATCGACTGGTATTATCAACAGGGCGCCAGCCGCATCTATCCCGACAAATGGGAACGCTTCGTCGCGCCCATTCCGGAGGCCGAGCGCAGCGACATGGTGGCCGCCTATCGCCATATCCTGACCGGGCAGGATCGTGCCGCGCAGATCGCCGCCGCCCGCGCCTGGAGCGTGTGGGAAGGGGAAACGATCCGCCTGCTGCCCGATCCTGCGCTGTCCGCCACCCATGATGCGGATGATTTCGCGCTCGCCTTCGCTAGAATCGAAAATCATTATTTCGTCCATGGCGGCTGGATGGAGGACGGGCAACTGATCCGCGACGCGGGGAAGTTGGCGGGCATTCCCGGCGTCATCGTGCAGGGCCGTTATGACATGGCCTGCCCCGCTGAAACCGCATGGGCGCTGCATCGTTCATGGCCGCAGGCGCGGTTCGAGATGATCGAGGGCGCAGGCCACGCCTATAATGAACCGGGCATATTGGACGCGCTTATCCGCGCGACGGATGGATTTGCAGGAGAATGAGAATGCGGACTTTCCTCATGCTGGCCCCGGTGCTGGTGCTGGCCTCCTGCGGCGGCGGTGAAAGCGAAACGCCCGCACCCCGCGTCGATCAGCCCGACACTGGCGCCGCCGCTCAGGTCGCGAAGCTCGACCCTGACCTGCGTAACGGCGTGCTGGAAAAGGCGATCAAGGCGTCGGGCGGGGCCTGTCCCTCGATCACGGGATCAGAGCGCGCCGAAATCCGGCCGGGGGTGAAGGGCTGGAAGGCGCAATGCAATAATGACAGCGCCCACCTGATCGAAATCCTGCCCGACGGCACCGCCAAGGTGACGAGCCGGACTTATTGAAGGGAAATCAGGCGGCGCGGCGATTGATCCGCGCCAGTTCTTCGCCATGGGCGCGCCGTTCCTCCTCCAGATCATAATCGATCTGAAGGCCAAGGAAAAAGCCTTCGCTCATCCCGAAATAGCGGGCCAGCCGCAGGTCGCTATTGGCGTCGATCGGTGCGGTTTCGGCAAGGATGGCCTCCAGCCGGTGATGCTCGATACCCGCGCCATCGACCACCTCATTTGTCGGAATGTCGCTGCCAATCAGAAAATCCTCACGCAAGATCGCGCCGGGATGGACATTGTCCAACCGGTCCTCATCCTCAGTGATAGTCCTCGATTCGGACATTTTCTGCGCCTCCGTCAGACCAGTTGAACGTGATGCGCCACTGGTCGTTGATCCGCAGACTATATCGTGAAGGTGTGAAGCCTTTCAACTGCTCGAACCGATTTCCCGTCGGCACGCGCAGATCATACAGATTAAGGGTGCGATGTATCTGCCGCATCTTCCGTCGCGCCGTTTGCTGAATGTCGGGCGGCAGCTTGCGGCTGCGTTGGCCAAGCCAGACCTTTTCGGTTTCGGGATCGGCGAAGGAGCGGATCATAACGGCATATTCCCACAGGACGACAATCTAATCTGGCGCAACTTGCAGCAGATTTGAATCGACGTTTACCGTCATGGCAGGCCAGCCGTCCAAGGCGTAGCCCGGTAACAGCCCGTCCTACCGCCCAAATTTCCGCGTCGTCTTCCCGAACCGCCCTTTCCGCGTGCCCGGCTTGCCCTCGGTCGCACGCCCACGCGGCGCCGCGACCTGCTGCTCATGTGGCAGGCCCAGTTCCTCCGCCTCCAGCTTGCGGATTTCGTCGCGGATGCGCCCGGCCTCTTCGAACTCCAGGTCCGCCGCCGCGGCGCGCATCTTCTTTTCCAGATCCTCGATATAGGCGCGCAGATTATGGCCCACCAGATGCGGCCGGTCCTCCAGCCCCGTCTCGACCGTGACCTGATCCTTGCTGGCGACATGGGCTATGATGTCGCCGATATTCTTCTTCACGGTGAAGGGCGTGATGCCATGCTCGTCATTATAGGCTTGCTGCTTCTCGCGCCGCCGCGACGTCTCGTTGAGAGCCCGCTCCATCGACCCGGTAATCCGGTCGGCATAGAGGATCACGCGCCCTTCCACATTGCGCGCCGCGCGGCCGATCGTCTGGATCAGCGATGTTTCGGATCGCAGGAACCCTTCCTTGTCCGCGTCCAATATCGCCACCAGCCCGCATTCGGGAATATCCAGCCCCTCGCGCAGCAGGTTGATGCCGATCAGCACATCATAGACGCCCAGCCGCAAATCCCGGATCAGCTCGATACGCTCCAGCGTTTCGACGTCGCTATGCATGTAACGGACCTTGATCCCCGCCTCATGCATGAACTCGGTCAGATCCTCGGCCATCCGCTTGGTCAGCGTGGTGACGAGCGTGCGATAACCCTGCGCTGCCACCTTGCGGCATTCGTTGATCAGATCGTCGACCTGATCCTCCACCGGCTTGATTTCGACCGGCGGGTCGATCAGGCCGGTCGGGCGGATCACCTGTTCGCTGAACACGCCGCCGGTCTGCTCCATCTCCCACGGCCCCGGCGTCGCGGACACCGACACCGTCTGCGGCCGCATCGCGTCCCATTCGTTGAAACGCAGCGGCCGGTTATCGATGCAACTGGGCAAACGAAAACCATATTCGGCCAGCGTGATCTTGCGGCGATGGTCGCCCCGCGCCATCGCGCCGATCTGCGGCACGGTCTGGTGGCTTTCGTCTACAAACAGCATCGCGTTTTCGGGCAGATATTCGAACACGGTAGGCGGCGGCTCACCCGGCAGACGCCCGGTCAGGAAGCGACTGTAATTTTCGATCCCCGCACAGCTGCCGGTCGCCGCGATCATCTCCAGATCGAAATTGGTCCGCTGCTCCAGCCGCTGCGCCTCCAGCAGCTTGCCTTCCCCCTCCAGCTCCTTCAGCCGCTCGGCCAGTTCGAAGCGGATCGCCTCCATCGCCTGCTTCAGCGTCGGCCCGGGGGTAACGTGGTGGCTGTTTGGAAAGACCTTCACATAATCGAGGCTCGCGACCTTCTTGCCCGAAAGCGGATCGAACTCGACAATTTCCTCAATCTCGTTGCCGAAGAAGCTGATGCGCCAGGCCGTGTCCTCATAATGCGACGGGAAAATCTCCAGATTGTCGCCCTTCACGCGGAAATTGCCGCGCGCAAAGCCCGCATCATTGCGCTTATACTGGAGCGCCACCAGCTTGCGGATGATCTCGCGCTGATCCTCGATCCCGCCCTTCTTCATCGAAAAGGTCATCGCCGAATAGGTTTCGACGGAGCCAATGCCATAAAGGCAGGATACGGACGCCACGATGATCACATCGTCCCGCTCCAGCAGCGCGCGGGTGGCTGAATGGCGCATCCGGTCGATGCTCTCGTTTACGCTCGATTCCTTTTCGATATAGGTGTCCGACCGCGCGACATAGGCTTCGGGCTGATAATAGTCATAATAGCTGACGAAATATTCGACCGCATTGTCCGGGAAGAAGCTCTTGAACTCCCCATAGAGCTGCGCCGCCAATATCTTGTTCGGGGCCAGGATCAGCGCGGGCCGCTGCAACGCCTCGATCACCTTGGCCATGGTGAAGGTCTTGCCAGAGCCGGTGACGCCCAGCAGCACCTGATCCTTCTCGCCGGCCAGCGCCTGTTCGACCAGTTCGGGGATCGCCGTGCGCTGGTCGCCCGATGGCTCATAATCGCTGACCAGCGTGAACGGCCGACCCCCCTCGCTCTTTTCGGGGCGTGCGGGGCGATGCGGCACAAAGCCTGCGCCGGTTTCCGGTTCATCGAGCGTGGTGCGGATCTGAATCGACATGGGCGCAATATGGGGGCTTTGGGCTGCGACGCAATTGGCGGCGCTTATGGTCAGGGTTTCAATTCGAATGCGGTCTTGGGCATGGGCGGATAGACGATAGGCTTGTCGCCGAAACGGGCGCGCAGGGCGGTCTGGCGCCTTTCTTCATCAATGACTTCCACGTCCACCTCGTCGGGATATCGGAAGCTGACCTCGAACTTTCCGCCCTTGATCTCATATTCCAGAATTGACCAGCGCTTGATTCCGCCTTCCTCGGACTCGGTATACCAGGCTTCCCAAAGAAGATCGGACAGAAGCCTGCTCCCATCGAGATTTCTGATCTGCTGGCCTTCATCCTTGAAGACATTGGGGCTGATCCACCTGTCGCCGATCTCGACATAGAGAAAAATGCCATCGGGGTTGCCGCCGACGATCTCGACCAGTTCCACGCCAATCTCGTTGAAGAGCGGCCCCAAAATATCGAACTTATCTTTTGCCATCTTTGGCGCCTTTCGCTTCGTTCTGGAATTCTTTGAAGGACTTTCGGCCATCGACATACCAGGCGACGATGAGGTGATAAGGACGTTTCGACTCTCCGTGGTAAAGCGGTTCGATAACCACAAAGACCTTGTGCCCGGCGCGTAATTCCCCGGCCCATTTATCTTCCATGACACGATAGGCACCGCGGTTGAAACTTGCATCCTGAGCGAAATGGTTGAAGCTGTCGCGGGGGCCGTTGAAGCGAGCAGCAATGTAATGGCCGCCATCGTCGCTGGCCAGCCGATCGGGCTTTCCCGCCTCGGCCTGATTGCGGCGTGAGCGCACGGCCTTCTCCGCCAGAGACAATTGACCAAATGTCTTCCGATTGCGCGCAATGACATCGATATGGAAATCATAGCCATTCTTCGTCTCCCGCTTCCAGTTCGTGTTGAGCGTCTGGCTGTCGAGTGATGGCGGATTGGCGACATTCGGCGGCAATCCGCCATGTGTGTCCATATAATGGGCCAGCGCGACGAACTTGTTCTTGGCTGTTCGCCCTGCATCCAGATAGGCTTGGTGCGGCAGCTTGATCTGTTGGCCCACCCTGAGCGGCTGATCGACCGACTGCCCGTTGAGCCAGGCCAGATCGCGTGCGGTCAATCCTTTGCGCCGCGCCGCGACCCGCGCAAGCGAATCTCCCGATTGCACGGTATAGAGCGCATAATTGTCGGGATGATCGGCGCGATTACGGCTGCGGTCCGGCGCGTCGGCTTTACCGCCGGGCGCGGGCGGGATGGGTGTTCTGGCCGGGCGGGCCATCCTCGCAGCATTCGATTGGCCATCCCCTCCCGGGACATAGCGCCCCTGTCCCGCAAAGGTGAAGCGGCCATCCTCCTCGTCATGCCAGGGATTATATTTCACTTCTATGTCGGCCGGCGCGATCCGGCGTCCGGTACGCAGATAAAGCGTGAAAGCGGCTCTTTCTCCAGATTGCTGCATCCGCTGTCCCCCCCAAATCCCATTCTCTGCCTATCACGGGCCTTGGAACAAAGCAAGAACAAATTAAACAAAGCCCATGTCATTGAACCGGCGCGCGGCCTTGTTATGTTTGGAACAGGGCAGGAAAACAGGGAGGATGATCATGCGCGCGACAATGCTGATGCTGGCGCTTCTTACGGCGGGACTTGCCGCCTGCAATGAGAAGCCCGGCGACAAGGTCGGCAACATTGCCGCGACCGACGCCATGAGCAAGGCAGAGGTGAAGGCGCAGGTCGACAAGGTGCAGTTGAAGCCCGGTCAGTGGGAAGGACGCTTCACCGTGCAGGATATCGACATGCCCCAGGCATCGGCTGGCATGAAGGATCAGATGAAGAGCATGATGAGCCAGACCTCGCTCAAATATTGCGTGACGCCTGAACAGGCCGCCAATCCCAGCGGCGAAATGTTCGCCGGGCAGGAGAATAAGAACTGCACCTATGGCGGGTTCGAGGCGAAGGGCGGCGCGGTGAAGGGGCAGGTGTCGTGCAAGTCGCAAGGCGGCACGATGAACGCCGTCATGTCGGGCACTTATGCGCCTGAACATTATGCCATGGATATGGACATGAAGATGGCGGGCGGCCCCAATGGCATGACCATGGCCATGACCGCCCGCTCGGAAGGCACATGGATCGGGTCGGAGTGTGTGACGGATAAGTGATCGCCCTTGACTGATCCGCCGGCATCCTGCTGGCTGTGCGGTCGGCCATTGGGGCGGCGGGTGGAATGGCATCATCCGCTGCCCAAAAGCCGGGGCGGCCGCGCGGTGGAGCCGCTCCATCCGATCTGCCACCGCACCATCCATGCGACGCTGACCAACGCACAGCTGGCGCGCGCCTACACCGAGGCCGCCGCGCTGCGCGCCCAGCCCGATTTGGCGCGCTTCCTCGGCTGGATCGCGGACAAGCCGCCGGACTTCCATGCGCCCACCCGCCGTCGCCGCTGATTTCCGCTTGCGCTTTGCTGCCGGCCGGTAGAGCGTCGCGGCTGGACGACAAGAAACAGGGAAGAGGATATGCGAAAGACTGTGCGTGCGGCGGTTCCGCTCGTGGCGACTCTGGTCCTGACTGCGTGCGGCAGCGATCCGGCGCCCGCGCCGGAGGCGCAGGAAGCGCCGGTCGCGATGCAGGCCGGCCAATGGACGCTGACTCGCAAGACCACCGGCTTCAACACCCCCACCGTTACGCCGGCCGAATATCAGGCGGCGCTCAAGCAAGTGGGCGAGGACAGGCTGTGCATCGCGATCGACAAGGACGGCCTGCCCGATGCCGATGCGCTGGCGGGCGCGGAAGGAACGGCCTGCACCTATAAGGACAAGATGGCGCGCAAGGGACGGCTGATCGCCACGCTGGCCTGCACGGCGGGCGCGGGCACATCGGAAATCACGGTAGAGGGCAATTATACCGCCGATACGCTGACCCTGGGCACCACCATGACGAAGACGGAAGGGGGCAAGCCCGTCTTGCGCACCACCCATGATCTGACCGGTACGCGCACCGGCGATTGCCCGGCGGGGGCCAAGCCCGCGGGCTGATCCCCCTTATTCCAGCGCGCGCATCGCCCGGTCGTCGCACTGCTTGCGGCCGATGGAGACGGGGCTGACCGTCGGCACCAGCAGCGACTGGCCGATCCGCAACGGGGCGAAGCGCTTGCGCTCTATCCCTGCGCAGCGCAGCGCCAGCTCCAGCATCCGGGGTGGCGTGTCCCATTGTTCGTAGGACAGGCGGAATGTCCCCCAATGGATGGGAATGGCGGTCGAAGCGCCCAGCCGCCGGAACACCTCCACCGCCTGCACCGGGCCTATATGCGCGTCCGACTGCATCTGCCCCTTCCAGAAGCGAAAGGCGCCGATCGGGATCAGCGCCAGCCGGATCGGGCCATAGCGCCGCGCCTCGATCGGCCAGCCCATGTCGCCCGCCCCGGTGTCTCCGGCGAAGAAGATGTTGCCCGCCCGCGTTTCGATTACGAAGCTGGACCACAGGGCGCGGTTGCGGTCGGTGCCCCAGCGGCTGCCCCAATGATGGTTGCGGGTCACATGGACCTGATAATCGGGGCAATGTTCATAATTGCCGCACTGGATCACGGCATGAGGGGCCAGGCCGCTCAAGGCCGCGCCGCTGACCGACTGGCCCCAGTCCAATGCGGTGGCGGGAATCCCCTGCGCCTTCAATATCGCGTCATTGCCCAAGCTGGTGACGATCTTCGGCCGGTCCCGGTCCCACAGTCGTTTCAGCGTGGGCAGGTCCATATGGTCATAATGATTGTGGCTCAGCAGGATCAGGTCGATCTTGGGCAGGTCGTCAAACCTAATGCCCGGCTGCGCCACCCGCTTTGGTCCCAGCGGCGGGAACGGGCTGGCATAATCGGACCAGATCGGATCGGTCAGGATGTTGAGGCCCGCCGCCTGCACCAGCACGGTCGCATGGCCGACCCAGGTCGCCACCATGCCACGCGGCGCGGCGAAGGGGGCGGGGCGCGCAGGCTTGACCGCGATCGCCTCGGGCCATGGCGGCCGGTCGTCATGGCCCAGCAGCCAGCGGGCGATGAAGCCCTGCCGACTGGCGCCCGGCGGGGCTGGCAGATCGATCACGCCGTCGGGATTGAAGAAATGCGCGCCGTCATAATGGCGGCTCACCGGTCCCTGATAATAGACGCGGTCCAGAAAGGGCGGAATGATCGTGACCGCCAGACAGAGCGCAACGATCAGGAACAGCAGCGCGACCCCTGCGCCTCTGGCGATGCTGACAAGACGACCCATGTTGCTCCCCAAGGCGACGGTTCCTGCGACATAGCGCGCAATGGCGCGGCGGCAAGGGGCGGATAAAACTGCCTGATCTCGATCAAGCGCGCGCCCAAGACCGGAACCGCTCTTCGCGCCTGGCATTGTTCAGCGCATCCTCATGCCGGAGCCGCTCCATGTCCTTCACCCAGCTCGATCCGCCTCTGCCCATCCATGTCGAAGGAAAAGGGAAGGGCTATGCCTTTGCCGTCATCGACTATGGCCAGGAACATAATCTGATCTGGGTGACGGGGCTTAGCGATTCGGGAGAAATCTGGTGCGCGCCCAATCCGTTGGTGCGGCTGGAAAATAACTGGACCATGGGCCGCAAGGCGGCACCCGACATGCCCGAACGGATGATGCGGCTGGCCGGCGGCGCCTGACGCCGCAGGGCAATTGCCCGATGCGCTGCGAAGCTGTCTGGCAAGCATCATACAGCTTTGTTATCCTGCCTCCCATGACGGGGGAACTGGACGCGGCGGGAGACGCCATCACGGGAGCGATGCTGGCGCGCGCGGTTGAGCCGGGCCATGGCGAATCGCATGATGCAGGGCATGGCGCCTGCCTCAATTGCGGCGCGGCGGTGACGGACAATTATTGCGGCCATTGCGGGCAGGCCGCGCACATCCATCGCAGCTTCGCCGCCATCGGCCATGATCTGGCGCATGGCGTGCTGCATTTCGAAGGCAAGATCTGGACGACCCTGCCCGAACTGGCGATCCGGCCAGGCACACTGACGCGGCGCTATATCCATGGCGAGCGGGCGAAATTCGTGTCTCCCTTCGCCCTGTTCCTCTTCTCCGCCTTCCTCATGTACGCGATCTTCTCGCTCACCAGCCATAGCGGCACGAGCGATGCGGTCAGGGGGGTGAGGATGGATGTGGGCGCGCAGGCCGAACTGCGCAAGGAACAGGACAAGGCCGACGCCCATATTCGCGAGATTGAGGCGCAACTTAAAGCGCCCGGCCTGTCGGCGGCGCGCAAGGAGGCGCTGACCGAAAATCTGACCGACGCCCGCGCGGAGCGCAAGGCGCTGACGCTGGCCGGCGACCTCACCGACTCGCTGGTGGGCGAAGGGGTGAATGGCGGCATCGCCAAAACGGTGGGCAAGGCGGTGAGCGCGGCGGCGGAAAATCCGGAGTTCGCTTATTATAAGCTCAAGGCCAACGCCTATAAATTCTCCTGGGCGCTGATCCTCATCTCGCTGCCCTTCCTGTGGCTGCTCTTTCCCTTCAGCCGCCGCTACAAAATGTACGACCATGCGATCTACGTCACTTACTCGATCGCCTTCATGTCGCTGCTTTTCTCGCTCTCGATGCTGCTGACCGCCGTGCATGTCACCAGCGGACTGGTGACGCTGGCGCTGCTGCTGTTCGCCGCCTGGCACATGTATCGCCAGTTCAAGGATGCCTATGCTCTGTCGCGGGCCAGTGCGCTGCTGCGCCTGCCCTTGCTCTATGGCTTTGCCTGCGTGTCGCTTTCGCTCTTCTTCACTTTCCTGGTGATGATGGGGTGACGCGGCGGGTCCGCCCTGTATGAGGGTGGGCATGATCACCTCTCCCCTCTGGTTGCCCGCCACGCTGATGGCCGGCGCAACCCAGGCATGGCGCACCGCCATTCAGCGCCGGGTCAGCCATAGCCTGTCGATCAATGCCGCCGGACTGGTCCGCTATCTTTACGGCATCCCTTTCGCGCTGCTGCTGCTCGGCGGCTACCACCTTCTCTTCCCTGCGCCGATGCCCGGCATCGGATCGCGCTTCCTGCTCTTCTGTCTGGCGGGTGGCCTGGCCCAGATCATCGCCACCAACCTGTTGATCATGGCGTTCCAGCACCGCAATTTCGTGGTCGGCACCGCCTATTCCAAGACGGAGGCAGTGCAGGGCGCTGTCCTCTCCTTCCTGCTGCTGGGGGAACGGCTCTCCCCGCTGGCCTGGGCCGGGATCGGCTGCGGCGTCATGGGCGTCATGATCCTGTCGACCGGCGGCAAAAGGATGGGACCGGCCGATTTCCTGCGCGCGCTGGCGCAGCCCGCCGCGATCACTGGCATTGCGTCGGGTTTCTTCTTCGCGCTGACAGCGATTGGCATTCGTCGCGCGACGCAGGAGGTCGGGGGTGACGACCGCATCGTGGCTGCGCTCATCGTGCTGGCGACGACGGTGCTGTTGCAGAGCCTGATTCAGGGCGCCTGGCTGATCGCGCGCGAACCGGGGCAGATGCGCGCCGTGCTGGCCAGCTGGCGCGTGTCGGGACAGGTTGGGCTGCTGTCTGCGCTGGGTTCCGCCTGCTGGTTCACCGGCTTTGCCACCGCGCCAGTCGCCTTGGTGCGGATCGTCGGCCAGATCGAAGTCGCCTTCACCATGGCGTTCGGCCATTTTTACCTGAAGGAACGGATGCGGCGCAGCGAAGCGGCGGGGCTGATGCTGGTGGTCAGCGGCGTCGCCCTGGCGCTGCTGGGCGCGCTCTAATCCTCCCCCGATTTTCGGGCCACCGCAACGCTAACTCTTCCTTTACCATGGCGCGATAGCCATGGGATTCGTGGGAAACGAAGCGACATCGCAATCCGTCGAAAGAGCGGTCATGAAGGTTGCCAGATTGTCTGGCGACCTGGGCATCCGAACGCTCGATCTGCAAGCCGACATCAGCGAACTGGCCGATCGCGTCACGCAACAGGCGCGTACGATCGAAGCGATCAGCGGCGCTGCGGCGCAATTGTCGCGCGATGGCGACAGCGTATCGCAGGCCGGGCAGGAGGCGCGTGAAAAGGCGGTAGCCGCCCGCGCCATCATCGATGATTCGGGGCGTCAGCTTTCCGCCGCCAACAGCAATTTCGTAGATCTGATCGAACAGGTCAGCCGCATCCATGCGCGGCTCGATGGCTTTGGCGAAGCGCTCAAGACCGTCGCCCATGTCACCAGCGTCATTAGCGGCATCGCCAGTCAGACCAACCTGCTCGCGCTCAACGCCACGATCGAGGCGGCGCGCGCAGGCGACGCCGGGCGCGGCTTTGCCGTCGTCGCATCCGAAGTGAAGAAGCTGGCGCAGGAAACGGCCGCCGCCACCCACACGATCGAACAGTCGATCGGCGCGCTCACGGGCGAGGCGGGCGGCATGTTGGACAGCATCACCCATGGCGCGCAGACCGCACGCACCGCGCTTAACGACACCAAGAATATCGAAGCGCTGGTCGACCGGCTGAGCGCCCTGATGCACGGCCTGTCGGGCAATAGCGAAGCGGTGGCGTCCCGGATCGCTTCCATGGTCGGATCGGCCGGCGAAATCCGCACCGGCCTGTCGGCGCTGGCCAATACCTCCACCGATAATGCCGACGGCCTGCAACGCCTGTCCGGCCGCGTCACCACCGCCAGCGAAGACGCCAATGAACTGCTGCAATATCTGGCGGAAAGCGGCGTCGACATTCCCGATTCGCCCTATATCCGCTTCAGCCTGGACAGCGCCGAGCGGGTAAGTCGTGCGATCGAACGGGCGATCGATGCCGGCGATATCAGCGAAGCGGACGTGTTCGGCGAATATTATGCGCCGGTCCCCGGCTCCAATCCGCCGCTCTTCACCCATCCGGTGCAGGCCGCGATGCTGCCCGCTGCGCGCGCGCAGCAGGAAAAGGCGCGCGGCTATGCCGGCCTGTTCGGCATGACCTTCACCGACCGCAATGCCTTTGGCGCGATCGCCATGCCCGAACGCGCCCAGCCGCAGCGGCCCGGCGACGTCAACTGGAATCTGGAACATGCCCGTCAGGGCGTGATCTTCGACTTTCCCGACACGCGCGAACAGGCGAAGATTACCAAACCCTTCTGCATCAAGGCGTATCGCCGCCTGACGGCCGAGGGGGAGGTCATTCTGCTGAAACAGGTAATCGCGTCGATTCATGTGAAGGGCCGCCACTGGGGCATCCTGCAAATGGCCTATCGCGATCAGGGATAGGCGCTATGCCGCGCGCGATTCAAATGACTTTATTTTGATCCGTTCGTTTCGAATCAATCGCTGTCACCCGCTTTATAGCGCGGCGCTCCACGCGATCTGGCGCATCTTCAAGGATGCACCCTCCCCACCGTGCGATGGGGAGGGCGTGACGATCATGCGCCTTCGAGCAGCTTTTCCCGTTTGATCTTTTCCTGCCACACCAGCGGGGCGAGGCGATGGACATTCTGCCCTTCGCTGTCGACCGCGACGGTGACGGGCATGTCCTCCACGGTGAATTCGTAGATGGCTTCCATGCCCAGATCCTCAAAGCCCACGACCTTGGCTTCCTTGATCGCGCGCGCGACGAGGTAGGCTGCGCCGCCGACCGCCATCAGATAGGCGCTCTTGTGCTTGGCGATGCTATCGGTGGCGGCCGGACCACGCTCGGCCTTGCCGACGCAGGCAGCCAGACCCTGTTCCAGCATCATGTCCATGAACTTGTCCATGCGCGTGGCGGTCGTCGGGCCAGCCGGGCCGACCACTTCGTCGCGCACCGGATCGACCGGGCCGACATAGTAAATCACGCGACCCTTGAAATCGACCGGCAGTTCCTCGCCCTTGGCCAGCATGTCGGCGATGCGCTTGTGCGCGGCGTCGCGCCCGGTCAGCATCTTGCCGTTCAGCAGCAGGCGGTCGCCATGCTTCCAGCCCTGCACCATTTCCGGGGTCAGCGCGTCCAGATCGACGCGGATCGCTTCCTTGCTCGGCTTCCAGTCGACCTGCGGCCATTCGGACAGCTTGGGTGTTTCCAGATAGGCCGGGCCGGAACCGTCCAGCGTGAAATGCGCGTGGCGCGTCGCGGCGCAATTGGGGATCATCGCCACCGGCTTGCCCGCCGCATGGCAGGGATAGTCGTGGATCTTGATGTCGAGTACGGTGGCCAGCCCGCCCAAACCCTGCGCGCCGATGCCCAGCGCATTGACCTTGTCGAACAATTCGATGCGCAGTTCCTCGATCTTGTTCTGCGGGCCGCGCGCCTTGAGTTCTCCCATGTCGATCGGGTCCATCAGGCTTTCCTTGGCCAGCGCAACGGCCTTTTCCGCCGTCCCGCCAATGCCGATGCCCAGCATGCCGGGCGGGCACCAGCCGGCGCCCATCTGCGGCACCATTTCCAGCACCCAGTCGACGATCGAATCGCTGGGGTTCATCATCTTGAACTTGGTCTTGTTTTCGCTGCCGCCGCCCTTGGCCGCGACGTCGATGATCACCTTGCTGCCCGGCACCATTTCCACGTTCAGCACGCAGGGCGTGTTGTCCTTGGTGTTCTGGCGCGAAAAGGCGGGATCTTTCAGGATCGACGCGCGCAGGCGGTTTTCGGGGTTCAGATAGGCTTTGCGCACGCCGTCATCGATGATGTCCTGCATCGACCGGCTATTATCGTCCAGTCGGCACTCCATGCCCCACTTCACGAAGACATTGACGATGCCGGTGTCCTGACAGATCGGGCGATGCCCTTCGGCGCACATGCGGCTGTTGGTCAGGATCTGGGCGATGGCGTCCTTGGCCGCCGGATTGGCTTCGGCCTCATAGGCGGTGCCCAATGCCCGGATATAATCCATCGGATGATAATAGCTGATGAACTGGAGCGCGTCGGCGACGCTCTCGATGAGGTCGGCGGTCTTGATGACGGTCATCTACCCTGGTCCCTATAGTTGCGGCCCGCCTGTGACGGGTCCCTGCACGGCCGGGCTATAGGCTTTTGAAGCGATGAGTCCAGCCGTCAGCGTCCGGGCGTCCCATCCTCGGCAAAGGGAAACATATGCCACCAGGGCGCCTTTTCCGTCAGCACCCGGGCAAAGCTGGGCCGCGCCTCGATCCGGTCGAGATAGGCGCCCAGCACCCGATAGTCGGCGCGCAGCGGCATGATCTTGTCAGCGTAGAACAATGCGGGCGCGGCGGCGCAGTCGGCCAGGGTCAGGCTGTCCCCCGCCGCCCAGCGCCGTCCCGCCAGCCGCGCGTCGAGCAGCGCATAGGCCCGCGCCAGCATGTCGCGCGCGGCGCTGACGCCATGGGGATCGCGTGCGTCGTGCGGTCGTAACCGGTCGGCCACCATCGTCTGCATCGGCGTCATCACATAATTGTCGAACAACCGGTCGATCAGCCGCACCTCCAGCGCCGCGTCGGGATCGGCGGGAATTGGGCGGAACGTGCCCGGCTCGTGCAGCGCCAGATATTCGATGATGATGCTCGCTTCCCCGACCGTGGCGTTGCGCGCCCGGTCATGCAGCAGGGGGAAGCGGGCGATCGGCCAGAGTTGCGCCCATTCCGCGGCCGTCTCTGGCTCTTCCAGCATCCGTCGTTCGAACGGAATGCCATTTTCATACAGCGCGATCAGCACCTTCCAGCAATAGGAGGAAAGGGGATGATAGTAGAGAATCATGGCGCTCTCCCATGGACCCGCAACCTGTAGTGTCCCGCCGGAATCAGCCACCCACGGTTTTGCGTGACAAGCCTCTATTTATTTTTTCTTTGCGCATGCCCTCTTGCCTTTTGCGGGGGCAAGGAAAGTCCGCGCGTCGCTCGGGTTGGTCGCGTCCAGCGGGGTCCGGTCAGCGACGAATGGAGTCCTCAGATTGTCATTTACCCTCTTGCGCCTGAACGACGCTATGGCACTATCTATGGTATCGGGTTAACGGGGGGACACCCAACAGATTGTGATCGCATCGCCGGACTATTTTCCGGCGCAAGGGCGCTTTTGCCCCTGTGATCCGTTCGGTTGGACCCTTTCCCGTCCCCGGCACGGTCCGGTTCATGAGCAGGATGCGCGGCTTTCCCGCGACCCGCTTGACCGAATCGAACGGAACGGGAACATTCGGGGGCTGGCATGGATTTTAGAGATAGTGAAGGTGGCGACGTGGCGACTGTGATGGACGATCTGTTGGAAGAGGCGAAGGCGAGCATGCAGGCTCAGCCCGAACCCGCGCAGGACAAGGCTGAACCCATGACCTCCTCGACCGTGCTGGCGCGCCGTTTTCCGGTCACGACCGATGCGTCGCGCGATGTGCTGCTGACGGATTTTGGCAAGGAAACGCTGAAGGATCGCTACCTGCTGCCCGGCGAATCCTATCAGGACATGTTCGCCCGCGTCGCGGCCGCCTATGCCGACGATGCGAACCATGCCCAGCGCGTCTATGACTATATCTCGCGCCTGTGGTTCATGCCGTCCACGCCGGTCCTGTCGAACGGCGGCACCGGTCGCGGCCTGCCCATTTCCTGCTATCTGAACTCGGTGGACGACAGTCTGGAAGGCATCGTCAACACCTGGAACGAAAATGTCTGGCTCGCCTCGCGCGGTGGCGGCATCGGCACCTATTGGGGCAATGTGCGCGGCATCGGCGAACCGGTCGGCCTCAATGGCAAGACCAGCGGCATCATCCCCTTCGTCCGCGTGATGGACAGCCTGACCCTCGCGATCAGCCAGGGCAGCCTGCGTCGCGGCTCGGCCGCCTGCTATCTCGACATCTCCCACCCGGAGATCGAGGAATTCCTGGAAGTCCGCAACACCACCGGCGACTTCAACCGCAAGGCGCTGAACCTCCATCATGGCGTGCTGATCACCGACGCCTTCATGGAGGCGGTGCGCGCCAATGATGAATGGAACCTGACCTCGCCCAAGGACGGCTCCGTCCGCGCCACGGTCAACGCCCGTTCGCTGTTCCAGAAAATCGTGGAAACCCGCCTGCGCACTGGCGAACCCTATATCGTGTTCAACGACACGGTGAACCGCATGATGCCCAAGCATCACCGCGATCTGGGCCTGAAGGTGTCGACCTCGAACCTCTGCTCGGAAATCACCCTGCCGACCGGCTTCGACCATCTGGGCAACGACCGCACGGCCGTCTGCTGCCTGTCGTCGATGAACCTGGAAACCTGGGACGAGTGGAAGGATCATCCGACCTTCGCGGAAGACATTATGCGCTTCCTCGACAATGTGCTTCAGGATTATATCGACCGCGCGCCGCCGGAAATGGCCCGCGCCAAATACAGCGCCACCCGCGAACGATCGGTGGGACTAGGCGTCATGGGCTTCCACAGCTTCCTGCAGGCCCGCTCCATCCCGTTCGAAGGCGCCATGGCCAAATCGTGGAACCTGCGCATCTTCAAGCATATCAACGCCAAGGTGAACGAGGCGTCGATGCTGCTGGCGCAGGAACGCGGGCCGTGCCCCGACGCCGCCGACATGGGCGTGATGGAACGCTTCAGCTGCAAGATGGCGATCGCGCCCACCGCGTCGATCTCCATCATCTGCGGCGGCGCATCGGCCTGTATCGAACCGATCCCGGCGAACATCTACACGCACAAGACCCTGTCGGGCAGCTTCGCGGTCAAGAATCCGTATCTCGAAAAGCTGCTGGTGGCCAAGGCCAAGGACAGCAGCGCCGTGTGGAACTCGATCCTGGAGCGCGGCGGCTCGGTCCAGCATCTCGACTTCCTGACCCAGGAAGAAAAGGATGTGTACAAGACCAGCTTCGAAATCGACCAGCGCTGGCTGCTCGAACTCGCGGCCGACCGCACGCCCTATATCGATCAGGCCCAGTCGCTGAACCTGTTCATCCCGGCCGACGTGGAAAAATGGGATCTGCTGATGCTCCACTTCCGCGCCTGGGAACTGGGCATCAAGTCGCTCTATTATCTGCGGTCCAAGTCGGTCCAGCGCGCCGGCTTTGCGGGCAGCGGCGGCGTGGAGGCCGACAACACGATCGACGCCCCCAAGTTCGAAATCGGCGAGACCACCGACTATGACGAGTGCCTCGCCTGTCAGTGATGTAACCTCCTCTCCCCTTGTGGGAGAGGAGCGCTGCTATGCTCTCCGGTAGGGTCATTAGCTATGTGGTTTGTCGCTACCATGTCACTTTGGTCGATCGGTTACGGTATTTATGCCATGGTGCGGGCCGATCGAGTAGCCGAGCAGAACCAGGCTTTCATAGCCAGTGGCAAGGAAAGCTACTTCGAACAGCGGCGTGAGTGGAAAGCCTACGGTACCACTCCACCCTCGGATAGCGCGACCGTCCGTAAGAGGGGTCGCAGAGAAATCATTATCGGCATGATCGGACTGATCGCTGCCGCTTCGTTCACCTATTTTGCGAACTGAGGAGTTCGACACATGCCCCTTCTTCAAGCCAGCAAGGTCTACAAGCCCTTCGAATATCCCTGGGCCTATGAATTCTGGAAGCGTCAGCAGCAGCTGCACTGGCTGCCCGAAGAGGTGCCGCTGGGCGAGGATTGCCGCGACTGGGCGCAGAAGCTCTCCGACCATGAGCGCAACCTGCTGACCCAGATTTTCCGCTTCTTCACCCAGGCCGACGTGGAAGTGCAGGATTGCTACCACGAAAAATATGGCCGCGTGTTCAAGCCGACCGAAATCAAGATGATGCTGACCGCGTTCAGCAACATGGAAACGGTCCATATCGCCGCCTACAGC